>NZ_NWUT01000001.1:0-1233853 GCF_023337635.1 Parasaccharibacter sp. TMW2.1882
TCGCCGCCAGGTCCCCTCGCTCACCCACCCCCATAAAAACCACCCACCAACGCGGGGTGGAGCAGCCCGGTAGCTCGTCAGGCTCATAACCTGAAGGTCGTAGGTTCAAATCCTACCCCCGCATCCATACCCACAAAATCAGATACCGCCAGATAGCCATGGTCCTCCCGTGGGTCCACACGTTCCCCAACCATCTGTCATGAATAGAGGGAACAGACTCCACGAGGGGATATGACCATCCTCATGTGAGAATCGATATCTTGTGTGCTGTGGATGCAAAGAACCACAGCATCTTGTGTTTCTAAAACCTGATTCTCTGGCTTATAGAAAACTTTAATAACGTCAATAACTGGCTGTTTTTGTAGCTCTTTGCGTATTTTTGCCGGGAGAGAGGGGATTCAGGTCGCATCTTTCTGTTGAAAGTGAGAAGAGTTCTCATCTAACGTCATTCGTGAAGCAACTCGCAGAGAGAGGGAGAGGCCTCATGAACATCATTCAGATTGCCGAACGGCGTGACACCATCCATGACGCTTCCATGAAGACACTGGCGCGGGAGGAGCAGACGGCCCTGTGGGCCCTGCGGTATCTGCTGGGGCCGAGCTGCTGGCGGCGCTCCATGTCTCTGTCTGGGCTCCTGGGGCAGGAGGCAGAGCGCCTTCAGGAGCGGTTCAAGGCGCTTTTTCTTCATGCTGTCTGTGCAACCGCAGCCTTGGAATATTCGGCCACGGAGGAACATCTTCTGAACATTCTGTCAGATATGCAGAATGCTCCGGAGGAGCAGACTCTACATTCTGAGCTGGGCGAAGCGCTGATGCATCTTGGGCAGGCTCTGGCTGCTTATGGGTACTGGCTCCCCGTGCGCAAGAGGATGCAGTCTGTGGCCGAGAGGATGCCAATGCCGGCCTTGGCTCAGGATAACTATCCGGAAATGCTGGAAGCAGCGGAATAAGCAGTTTTCGGAACGATGCCGTGGGCTCCGTGCTTATTCTGTCTTGAAACCATGAGTATGGCAGTGTTTTTATACGGGTTTCTCGTTACAGACAGCCGGAGCCGATGTTGGAAGTACAGTCTATCACTTTCCCTGAGGGGATGACCCTTCAGTGTGGGGAGAAGATCGCTTCGCTGGATATTGCCTATCAGACATATGGTGAGCTTTCTCCCACAAGGGATAATGCCATCGTCATATGTCATGCTTTTACCGGCGACCAGTATGTGGCCAGCCCGCATCCCGTTACGGGGAAGCCGGGCTGGTGGTTCCGTATGGTCGGTCCCGGTTTGCCTATCGATACGGACCGTTTCTTTGTCATCTGTGCCAACGTGCTGGGTGGCTGTATGGGGACCACCGGCCCCACAACGGTACGGGCCGGGACAGAGCGGCCATGGGGGAAGGATTTTCCTCCAATCACCATGCACGATATTGTGGCCGCTCAGGTAAAGCTGGTGGACCATTTTGGCATTGACAGGCTTTTTGCTGTCATTGGTGGCTCCATGGGTGGGATGCAGACATTGACATGGGCCACGGATTATCCAGATCGCGTCTTTGCTGCCATGCCGATTGCAACATCGCCGTTTCAGTCAGCCCAGAACATTGCGTTCAACGAGGTCAGCCGTCAGGCCATTTATGGTGATCCGGACTGGCACGGGGGGGATTATCAGGCCCATGGCGTCATCCCGGCCCGTGGTCTGGCCGTGGCCAGAATGGTTGGCCATATCACCTATCTTTCGGAAGAAGCCCTGACCAGGAAGTTCGGGCGGGAAATCCGTCCCGGCACCATGCCGGCCCCCCATGATCCACTGGCTGCCCTCCCTTTTGGGGGCATGTTCCAGGTGGAAAGTTACCTGCGCTACCAAGGGTCCAACTTTACGCGCCGCTTTGATGCTCATTCGTATCTGAGTATTTCGAGGGCCATGGATTTTTTCGATCTGGGCAGCGAGCATGGAGGCAGTCTTTCGGAGGCGTTCCGAGGCGTGAAAACCCGTTTCTGTGTTGTGTCTTTCAGTTCTGACTGGCTGTTTCCGACATCCCGTTCCCGGACACTGGTTCGGGCCATCACCCAGGCAGGAGGGCATGTGTCTTTCGTAGAAATAGACAGTGACCGGGGGCATGATGCGTTTCTTCTGGAAGAGCCGGATTTTGACAGAACGGTTCGTGGGTTTCTGAATGGAATGGCCCGTCAGGCCGGTCTGGCTGAGGGAGACCATCATCATGCGCTTTGATCAGGAGTTGATTGCCGCCATGGTGGCTCCCCATAGCCGGGTGCTGGATATCGGGTGTGGCGACGGAAGCCTGATTGGCCACCTGTCCAGGGAGAAGAATTGCGACGCCCAAGGGCTGGAGCTGGACATGAAAGCGGTCACGCAGTCGGTAGCCCATGGTCTGCCCGTCATGCATGGTGATGCCGATGTGGTGCTGGCTGATTATCCTGATGGAACGTTTGATTACGTCGTTCTGCAAAGGACGCTTCAGGCAGTGGACTGTCCACGGGATGTCCTGAGGCACATGCTGAGGATAGGTCGGCTGGCGCTGGTCTCTTTTCCCAATTTTGGACATTGGCGGCTGCGCTGGCATCTGTTGCGGACGGGGCGGATGCCGATGACATCCGTCTGGCCTACCCCTTGGTATGAAACGCCGAACATCCATCCCTGTACGATCTATGATTTCTTTGCATTGTGTGAGGAAGACGGGTACGAGGTCTGTCAGTGGATGGTCGTGAACGGAAACCGTCAGTCCCGTCTGGCAGGGTGTTCGCCCCATCTGGCCAATCTGTTCGGGGAGCAGGGACTGTTTCTTCTTCGCCGCAAAAGTGAACAGAAATAGAATTCACGGAGACGTTATAAGGCAGTTTGTAGGCCCTAACGATCTGTTTTCATTGTTTTTTATGGAAACAGAGGTGGCCTGCCTTTTTTGCGAAATAAGGTCATAAAAAGACATCGTCTTTTTCCTCTTGTTATAAGACAAATAGAGTCCTATTTTTGGGCGAGACGAGCGGAACGCCTCAGGAAAGAGGGGTTCAGGCGTTTATTTTATGCGGTGTTGCCAGATCAGAGTGCTGGAGTAACGCCGGTTTTGAGGAAGAATCATGAGCAGTTTCAAAGCGCTCGGTCTGGCGGTCCCAATTTTGCAGGCGCTGGACGGAGAGGGCTACACCACGCCAACCCCCATTCAGGCTGGGGCAATTCCCCATCTCATGGAGGGACGGGATCTTCTCGGTCTGGCGCAGACAGGAACGGGCAAAACAGCAGCATTTGCTCTGCCCATCCTCCATTATCTTCTGGAACATCCCCACAAGGCGGCCCCTCGTAGTGCGCGTGTTCTGGTGCTGGCCCCGACGCGGGAGCTTGTGGCGCAGATTGCCGACAATTTTGCCGCCTATGCCCGGCACATGAAATTCTCCCATGCGGTGATCTTCGGTGGCGTGGGGCAGAACCGGCAGGTGGAAGCCATGAAGCGTGGCGTTGATGTCATGGTGGCGGCCCCCGGCCGTCTGCTGGACCTCGTCGGGCAGGGGCATATTGATCTTTCCACGCTGGAGATTGTCGTGCTGGATGAGGCAGACCGCATGCTGGACATGGGGTTTGTTCATGACATCCGTCGCATTGTGGCCCGTCTCCCGGAGAAGCGACAGACATTGCTGTTCTCGGCGACCATGCCGCCATCCATCCGTGAGCTGGCCCATTCCCTGCTGAATGACCCTGAAACTGTTCAGGTCACGCCGGAATCCAGTACGGTGGATCGCATCCGGCAGGCTGTCCTGTTCGTGGATTCCACAGCGAAGAAAGAAGCCTTGATGATGCTGGTCAATAATGACCGTGTCGTGCGGGCCGTTGTTTTTACGCTGATGAAGCATGAAGCCAACAAGGTGGCGGAATATCTCAGCAAGAATGGGATCCCGGCAGCCGCCATTCATGGGAACAAGTCGCAGGGGGCCCGGGAGCGTGCCATGCAGGGCTTCCGCGATGGCAGTGTCCGCGTGCTGGTCGCTACGGACATTGCCGCCCGTGGCATTGATGTGGATGAGGTCTCTCACGTCTTCAATTATGACCTGCCAAATGTGCCGGAAGCTTACGTCCACCGTATCGGTCGGACGGCCCGTGCTGGTCGGGAGGGCTGGGCCGTGTCCCTTTGTGATGCTGAACAGCGTGCCTGGTTGCGGGATATTGAGAAGCGTATCGGCAAGAACGTGCCGGTGATTACGGATCACCCATACCATTCCACAGAGGCCCAGAACTCGACCCTGCCACCGCCTGTGCTGGGTGGTGGACGTGGCGGCCGGGGAGGGCGTGGCGGTAGCGGCGGTGGACGTGGTCGTTCCTCACGGCCGCAGACGTCCTCCCGCCCTGCTGCTGGTGGGCGGGCAGCCCCCGGAGCCAGAAGGCGGCGCTCCTCCTGATTCTTCTGTCAGTCATGTTCCAGATGAGAAACAGCCCCGTGTCATGCGGGGCTGTTTCTGTATGGAGTGCAGGATAAAGTGCAGGGCAGACCTATTCATCAGTCCGGCAGAAGGAGACGTCATGATGGTTGAAAAAACAGGAAAGCCGGTTGATCTGGTCTGGGGCCATGGAGCCCGGAAGATTGAGGTCTTTCTGGAACCAACCTGTCCTTTCTGTGTTCGTGCTTCCAGAAAGCTCATGTCGTTTCTGGAGCATGTGGGGGAGGACAGGCTGACGCTTCAGGTGCATCTTCATTCCCAGCCGTGGCATCTGTTTTCGGGTATTCTGGTCCGGTGCATTCTTGCTGCGGCGACCCTGCCTGATGGCCGGGATACGGCCTGGCAGACAGTGCGGACGATCGGTGATCACAGGGAGGAGTTCGAGTTTTCCCATCATTGTGAAGGGCCGAACATGCAGACCACGCCCGACGATCTGATCAGCCGGCTTGAGGGTCATACCCGTCTCAATCTGGCAGTGCCTTTTCGCCTTCCCAGCGTGACGGATGCCATGAAAGCCCATGCCCGCTACGCACGGCAGCACGGCATTCATGTTTCACCAACTGTCATGCTGGATGGAAAGGTGGATGACCGTTTTCAGAGCGGGCAGTCCGTCGAGGAATGGGTGGCCCTTCTGAAGTGAGATGGGGCTGCCGGAGGCTGTATGGTCATTACGCAGTCTTCATGGGGCAGCAACATGGGCCACATGCGGCGTAGTGTAATGACGGGGAACGGGTGATCTGTTCAGGGAGACATGGAATGAAACGTGTGGGTATTTTGCTGGTCATGGGATGGCTGGGGGTTGTTGGCCCGGTGAGTTCTGCCGGGGCGCAGATGTTTTCCGGCCATGTGCAGCAGATCAGTGATGTGCGGGACCGGAACGGGTCTTACGTGGGGAGCATCGACGGGGACGGAACCCTGCGGGACCGTAATGGTTCTTCCATTGGCAGCCTTGAGCAGGATGGCCTCATCCGTGACCGGAACGGTGCGTCTTTCGGCAGTATGGAGGATGATGGAACCGTGCGTGACCGGAATGGCTCGTCTGTCGGCAGTCTGGATGATGATGGAACCGTGCGGGACCGGAACGGGTCTTACGTGGGGAGTATCGACAGGGACGGTACCCTGCGTGACCGTAATGGTTCGTCCGTTGGTAGTATTGATAAGGATCGTCTGGGGGAACAGCTCTCCAGGGAAGACCGGACGACGGGTGCTCTGATCCTGCTGCACCGTCTGCCCCGGTAAGCCGTGTCACACCATCAGCAGGCCAGCCCTGCATGAAGTGCACTTGTTGTCCGGTTGGCAAACTTTCACCGTGAAGACGGGGCGGTGATGCCCCTCTCCAACAGGGGATAACAGACCCTGTCCCGGCAGGGTCTTCATAATGAAAGGCTGGGAACATGCCGACAACAGCATCTCATGAGCACAAGGCACCTCATGCCAGCAGCTCTCTGCATGAGCTGGCCCGCAAGGCCATCCATACACCGAAGCTGCTGACAAAGGATGAGGTCATCCGACTGGCAGATCATGTTCTGAAGAGTGGTGAGCACGCCACGGACGCAGAACGTGACATCGCCCGGAAGGCTCACCACAATCCCGAAGGGCTGGAAGCCTCTCACATCACGGCGCTCGGCAAGCGTGCTGAACACGATCACCGAGGCTGATCGGTTCCATGCGTGAAGACTGCCGCAGGCCTGCCATTCCCTGAGGGAGGGCAGGCTTTTTTTGATGCTTTCAAGGGGCAGTCGAGGCCCCCGGCTGAGCCCCCGTAGTGCCTGCCTGACCGGCCTCAAAGAGGAGGTCAGCACGAAAGACACGCCCCAACGGACCGGTTTCCATCAGGCGTTGAAAGATGATCTTGTGAGAAGTCTGCCTTATGGCGGATGGGGTGGGATTCGAACCCACGGTACGCTTCCACGCACGCTGGTTTTCAAGACCAGTTCCTTAAACCGCTCGGACACCCATCCGTTCTGCCTTCCCATGGAGAAGGCAGGCACGGCCCCTGATACTGATTCACCCGTTGGGCGTCAAGCTGTGAAGCTGCGCCCGTTTCAAAAGGATGGGGCCAGACATTACTCTCCATCTTCTCTCAGTGTTGCGAATTTCGCCTTCATGGTCGCATTCCCCCGTGTGAGCCGCTTGATCGTGACGTCCTGCGCCTTGTCGTTGGCCAGACGCAGGTTGTTGTCTGACTTCAGGAGATTGTCCTTGATCTTCTGAAGATGGGAGATGGATTTGTCTATCTCTTCAACGGCTGTGTTGAACTGTTTGTGTGCGAGGTCATAGTTGCGGGCGAAGCCGGTCTTGAACGTCTCCAGCTTCTCCTCAAAGTTGGTCACGTCGATATTCTGCTGGCGTGTCAGTTCCAGCTCCCGCTTGTAGGTCAGCGCATTGGTGGAGGCATTGCGGAGCAGGGAGATGATCTGAAGGAAGAACTGCGGGCGGATGACGTACATCTTCGGGTAGCGGTGGGACACGTCCACGATGCCCGTATTGTACAGTTCGCTCTCGGGTTCCAGCAGGGAGACAAGCACGGCATATTCGCATTTCTTCTCCGTGCGGTCCTTGTCCAGTTCTTTCAGGAAGTCTTCATTCTTCTTTTTGGTGGCGGTGCTGTCAGCCTCGTTCTTCATCTCGAACATGATGGAGATGATTTCCGTTCCGCCTTCATCCGCATCCCGGAAGATGTAGTCCCCCTTGCTGCCGGAGCGGGCGTCATTGTCCTTCTCGAAATAGGCCCGTGGGAAAGCCATCGCCCGTGCCCGGTTGAACTCCACCTCGCAATGCTGCTCCAGCGTCTCACCGACCATCTTGGTAGAGAGGCGGGCCTTCATGTCTTTCAGCCGTTCGATGTGGTCATCACGGTCCTTCAGCTGAAGTTCGTAATGCTCCTTCAGCTGGGAGGCGGCGAGAGTATTTTTCAGCTCCAGCTCTTTCAGTGTGTTTTGCAGGGTGTCCCGCTCCTTCTGGACAGCCTCAACCGCTTTCGTGACGGCCAGTTCCTTTTCCGCCGTACCGGCAGCCAGTCGGGCCTGAAGCTGATGGATCTCCGTCTCCCTGGCCTGCACGGCTTCCTGCAGCTGGGCTTTCCTTTCAGCTTCAGCAAGACGGGCGGCCGTCTGCTGGTCCGTTTCGTGTCGCTCAATCTGACTTTTCAGGGCCTGTATTTCAGCATCACGGGCATGGAGGGCCTGATGCATTTCCTGCTCATGGGCAAATTTTGCCCGTTCTGCGGCAAGCTGCTCTTCCTGTGCCGCCGCTTCCAGTTTTTCCTGTACCTGCCGGGCAAACTCCTTGTCCCGCACCTGTTTGACGATGTCGGCATAGCCTGCATTGTCGAGTGAAAATGATTTATGGCAGTGGGGGCAGGTGATGTCGTGTGTGGTCATGATGGAAACTCTTTCAGGATTGTGGAAGGTAGTTGGGAGACAGTTTTCTGATAGTTGGAGAGAAGGGAAGCAGGCCGGCTCATTACGGAGTGGCCTTGCTTGATCCCCGCAAGGGCGGGGAACACATTTTTAATGGAACCAATAAGGTGATCGGCTATCGGTTCATCCCCGCAAGGGCGAGGATTGGATTGTTTGTAATCTAATTTTGCTGGATGACAAGAGATTCCTTATAAATTGATCAGCTATCTTGTTATTTTATGGATAAAAGGAGGCAGATAGAAACGGTAGGGTAAAAAAGTGAGCTGAGGGCAGTTATCCTGCCTTCTGCCGAGACGGGAAAAGCTTGACGGAACTCCAGAGAGGCCGTAAAGGCGTAGGAAGTTTACGGACACGTCACTCCGCGAGGGTTCGCGCAGTGGCGCGTTTGTCATGGAATTAAGGATAGCCCGTGTTCGAGCAGCTCTCTGGCAGAATGTCGAAAGTTTTCGAAGGTCTTTCCCGCGGGGAGAGGCTTTCGGAGGGTGACGTCACCGAGGCCATGCGCGAGGTCCGTCTGGCCATGCTGGAGGCCGACGTGGCCCTGCCGGTGGTGCGTAGCTTCGTCAGCAAGGTGAAGGAGCGTGCTGTCGGCGGTGAGGTGCTGGATGGCGTCTCGCCCGGTCAGGCCGTGGCGAAGATCGTCAATGATGCGCTGATCGAGGCTCTGGGTGGTGCTGGTGCGGTGCCGCTGAACCTGTCGGCTCCGGCTCCAATTCCTTATCTTCTGGTCGGCCTTCAGGGGGCGGGCAAGACCACGACTGCCGGCAAGCTGGCCCTCCGTCTCGCCAGCCGTGAGCGGAAGAAGGTGCTGCTCGCCAGTCTGGACGTGCAGCGTCCGGCGGCCCAGCTCCAGCTCCAGCAGATCGCCGAGCAGGTGGGCGGACGCACGAATGGGCTGGTCACCTCCCTGCCGATCGAACAGGGGCAGGGGCCTGTCGAGATCGCCCGCCGTGCGCTGGATGCAGGGCGCCGTGAAGGCTTCGACATCGTCATTCTCGACACCGCAGGGCGTCTGGCCATTGACGAGGCCCTGATGGATGAGGTCCGTCAGGTTCGTGACGTGGCGAAGCCTGTGGAGACACTGCTGGTCGTCGATGCCATGACCGGGCAGGACGCCGTCAATACCGCACAGTCCTTCAAGGACCAGATCGGCCTGACCGGCGTCATCATGAGCCGCATGGATGGTGATGCCCGTGGTGGTGCCGCCCTCTCCATGAAGGCCGTGACAGGAGAGCCCATCAAGTTCACCGGGTCCGGTGAGAAGATGGAGGCTCTCGAAGAGTTTCATCCCGAGCGTGTTGCCGGGCGCATTCTGGGGCTGGGCGATGTCGCCGGGCTGGTGGAAAAGGCGTCCGAGCAGCTCGATCAGGAAGAAGGTGAGCGTGTTGCCAAGCGGATGCTCGCCGGCAAGTTTGATCTGAATGACTATGTCTCGCAGATCAATCAGATCAATCGCCTTGGCTCCATTTCCGGCATTCTTGGCATGCTGCCGGGCATGGGCAAGCTGAAGGATAAGCTGGCGGGGAAGGATCTGGACACGTCCATCTTCAACCGTCACAAGGCGATCATTTCCTCCATGACAGCGCAGGAGCGCAGCGGACCGGAGATCATCAAGGCGTCACGCAAGAAGCGTATCGCCCTTGGGTCCGGCACGAGCGTTCCGGAGGTCAACCGGCTGCTCAAGCAGTTCAGTGAGATGTCCACCATGATGAAGCGGCTCAACAAGATGGGCGGCCTGTCTGGTCTGATGCGTGGCATGGGGGGTGCCGGTGGTCTGGGCGATATGTTCAAGGGGATGGGAGGTCCGGGAGGCCGTCCACCTTTTGGCTGAGTGTCCTCTTGGCTGTCTGTCTTTTTGTAATGTTCTGATGATGCAGGAGTTGTTATGAGCCTGAAGATCCGTCTGTCCCGCGCAGGTGCGAAGAAGCGTCCGTATTACCACATCGTGGTTGCCGACAGCCGCAGCCCGCGCGATGGCCGTTTTGTTGAGAAGGTGGGTGCCTACAACCCGATGCTGCCGTCCGACCACGCCGACCGCGTGCGCCTGAATGACGAGCGCATCAAGCACTGGCTGGAGCAGGGTGCCCAGGCAACCGACCGTGTGGCCCGTTTCCTCGGCCATGCCGGTCTGGCACCGAAGCCGGCCTTCCGTGAGCAGCCCAAGAAGTCCGCTCCGAAGAAGAAGGCCCAGGAGCGTGCTGCCAAGGCTGCTGAAGCCGCCAAGGCAGCCGAGGCCTGATCAGGCCTGAGCGGGAGATTTCTTCTTGTCACACCGTCCTTCACATCAGGATGTTCTGGTCGCCACGATAGGGCGTCCGCATGGCGTGCGGGGGCTCGTGCGCCTGCACCCGGCAACGGAGCATCCCGAGACGCTCGAGGAACTCGGGCCTCTTCATGATGAGACGGGCAGCGTGTGGCAGATACGCTGGAAGGCACCGGGCATTGCTGCTGTCCTGGGACAGGACGGACAGCCCCTGCCGGACCGGACGGCGGCAGAAAAGCTGGTGAACCGTAAGCTCTATGTTGCCCGTGAGGCTCTGCCGGAGGTGGAAGAGGACGAGTTCTATCATATCGACCTGATCGGTATGGAAGCCGTCCTTGCTTCCGGGGAGACTGTGGGGCGTGTTGTCAGTGTCCATGACTATGGGGCTGGCACCAGTCTGGAGCTGGAAGCGGGGCAGCTGATTCCTTTCACCATGGCCTGCGTGCCGGAGGTGGACATGAAGGCGAAACGCCTCGTGGTCGTCCCGCCGGAAGCCGTGGAAGTGGAAGGGGATCTGGCTGGTGAGGTGGAAGTCCGCTCATGACATGGCAGGCTGACATCCTGACCCTCTTCCCGGAGATGTTCCCCGGTCCGCTGGGCTGCTCCCTTGCAGGGCGTGCCCTGGAGCGGAACCTGTGGGCCTGTAGAACGCATGACCTCCGTCCGTTCGGGCGGGGTGTGCACAAGGCCCTGGATGATGCGCCATTTGGCGGGGGCGCAGGGATGGTCATGCGGCCGGACGTGCTGGATGACGCCCTGACCAGCGTGAGGCAGACAGATGATGGCCGCCCGGTGATCTATCCGACACCACGGGGCCATCGTCTGGAGCAGAAGGACATTGCACGGTACGTTCAGGGAGAGGGCGTTGTCATTCTCTGTGGACGGTTTGAAGGGGTTGATGAGCGGGTGCTGGAGAAACATGCGGTCGAACAGGTCTGCATGGGGGATTTTGTCCTTTCCGGGGGAGAAATACCGGCACTGGCACTCCTTGATGGCTGTGTGAGACTTCTGCCGGGTGTGATGGGGTCAGCCCTGAGCGGGGAGGAGGAAAGCTTCTCTGCCGGACTGCTGGAATACCCCCAGTACACGCGGCCTGCCACATGGGAGGGGAGGGATGTCCCGCCCGTCCTGCTTTCTGGCAATCATGGGGAGATCGCCCGCTGGCGAGATGAGAAATCCATCGCTGTGACCCGTACACGTCGCCCGGACCTCTGGGCCATGTATGAACAGCAGCAACAGAGTTGAGTTTTTTTTCGGGAGTTTGAAGCATGAACATCATTCAGCAGTACGAGGCGCGCGAAATGGAGCGTCTTTCCGCCATTCGCAGCGTTCCTGAATTCGCCGCCGGTGATACCGTGCGTGTTGGCGTGCGCGTTGTTGAAGGTACACGCGAACGTGTACAGGTCTTCGAGGGTGTGGTGATTGCCCGCTCAAACCGTGGTCTGGGCAGCAGCTTCACGGTGCGCAAGGTCTCCAACGGTGAGGGTGTGGAGCGTGTTTTCCCGCTTTTCTCCCCGACGATTGCTGATATTACGGTTGTTCGCCGTGGTAAGGTCCGTCGTGCGAAGCTATACTACCTCCGTGGCCGCTCCGGTAAGTCCGCCCGTATTGCCGAGCGTCCGCGTGATGTCAAAAAGGAGGGCTGATTTTCAGCTCTCATAAGGAGATGAGAGAGAATGCAGAATCCGGTTACCCCTAGAACTTTGTATGACAAGATCTGGGACGATCATGTGGTGAAAGCCCTTGAGGACGGAACGAGCCTTCTCTACATCGACCGCCACCTCCTCCATGAGGTGACCAGCCCGCAGGCCTTCGAGAGTCTGCGGGCCGCAGGGCGCCCGGTGCGGCGTCCTGATGCCACGATGGCCGTGGCAGACCACAACGTCCCGACCTCCGACCGCTCCCAGCCGGTGGAAGACCCGCAGAGCCGCCTCCAGATCGAAACGCTGGAAGCGAACGTCAAGGAGTTCGGCGTTCCCTATTTCCCATTGCGGTCCCGCCAGCAGGGCATCGTGCATGTTGTCGGACCGGAGCAGGGCGTCTCCCTGCCGGGCATGACGATCGTCTGTGGAGACAGTCATACTTCCACGCATGGGGCCTTTGGCTCGCTGGCGTTCGGCATTGGCACGTCCGAGGTGGAACATGTCCTGGCCACCCAGACCCTGCTCCAGAAGCGCAGCAAGAACATGCGCGTGCGAGTCGAGGGTGAGATTGCTCCCGGCGTGACAGCCAAGGACATCATGCTCAGCATCATCGGCCGTATCGGTACGGCAGGCGGCACCGGTCATGTGATCGAGTTTGCCGGCTCGGCCATTCGCAAGCTGGACATGGCCGGACGCATGACGCTCTGCAACATGTCCATCGAGGCTGGTGCCCGTGCTGGTATGGTGGCCCCTGATGAGACGACGTTTGAGTATGTCAGGGGGCGTCCTTTTGCGCCGCAGGGTGAGGCTTTCGAGCAGGCCGTGGCGTACTGGAAGACCCTCGCCACGGATGAAGGTGCCCATTTTGATGAGGAAGTGGTGCTGGATGCTGCCGAGATCAGCCCGTCCGTCACATGGGGCACCAGCCCCGAGGATGTCCTGCCCATTACCGGCACCGTGCCTCGTCCCGAAGATTTTGCCGACCCGGCCAAGGCCGAGCGCATCCGCCGCACACTGGCCTATATGGGGCTGGAAGCGGGTCAGAAGATTGCCGGTACGCCGGTGGATGTCGTTTTCATCGGGTCCTGCACGAACAGCCGCATTGAGGACCTCCGGGCTGCTGCGGCCGTGCTGAAAGGCCGCAAGGTGGCAGACGGCGTACGGGCCATGGTCGTGCCGGGTTCCGGTCTGGTCCGCCATGCGGCGGAGCAGGAAGGGCTGGACAGGATTTTCCGTGATGCCGGTTTTGAATGGCGTGAGGCGGGCTGCTCCATGTGTCTGGGCATGAATCCCGACAGGTTGAGTGCCGGGCAGCGTTCTGCTTCCACTTCCAACCGTAATTTTGAGGGGCGTCAGGGGCCGGATGGCCGCACCCATCTCTGTTCTCCGACAATGGCTGCTGCGGCTGCCGTGACGGGGACACTGTGCGATGCACGGGACCTGCTGGAGCCGACAATGGCAGAAGGAGCCGCCTGATCATGGAAAAATTCACCCGTCTGACAAGCGTTGCTGCCGCCCTGCCACAGGAGAACGTGGATACGGACCAGATCATCCCGGCCCGTTTCCTCAAGACCATCCGCCGAACAGGCTTGGGCGAGCATCTTTTTGCAGGCCAGCGTTACGATGCTGATGGCCGGGAAAATCCGGACTTCGTGCTCAACAAGCCGGCCTATCGCAAGGCCGGCATCCTGATCACGCTGGATAATCTTGGCTGCGGGTCATCCCGTGAGCACGCCCCCTGGGCCTTGCTGGATTTCGGCATACGCTGCGTGATCGCTCCCAGCTTTGCGGACATTTTTTACAACAACTGTTTCAAGAACGGCATCCTGCCGATCCGTCTTCCCCGTGAGCAGTGTCTTGCCCTGATGGAGGATGCCAGCCACGGCGAGAATGCCCGCCTGACGGTTGATCTGGAAAAGCAGGAAATCCATCGCCCGGATGGTGAGGTCGTGTCTTTCGAGATGGACCCGTTCCGTCGCCAGGTTCTTCTGGAAGGGCTGGATGATGTGGCCCAGACACTGAAGAACCATGAGCAGGCCATCCGTGAGTTCGAGGCCCGTCCATCCCGTGCCTGGGTGCCGTCCACGAAACAGCCGGGTCGCCCGCAGAGTGTCATTGGTAGCAAGGGAGAGCAGGCATGAGCGCAAGACAGAAAATCCTGCTGCTGCCGGGTGACGGCATCGGCCCGGAGATCATGGAGCAGGCCGTCAGGATCATCGACTGGCTGAAGGCCGAACGTGGTCTCGATGTTGACCTGTCGGAAGACCTCGTCGGTGGGGCCTCATTGGCGAAGCATGATGTACCCATCCGGGATGAGGTGATCGCCAAGGCCAAGGCTGCTGATGCCGTACTGTTCGGCTCTGTCGGTGATCCTGCGTGGAAGGACGTGCCGTTTGACCGTCGGCCGGAGGTGGCCATCCTGCGCCTCCGCAAGGAGCTGAACCTGTACGCCAACCTGCGTCCGGCCAAGCTGTTCGACCCGCTGCTTTCCGCCTCTGCGCTGAAGCCGGACGTCGTGCGTGGGCTGGACCTGATGATCGTACGGGAGACGGTCGGTGGCGTCTATTTCGGGGAGCCTCGTGGAATCGAGACCCTGCCGGATGGCACGAAGCGTGGCGTGAATACGGAAGTCTATACGACCGCCGAGATCGAACGTGTGGCCCGTGTGGCTTTCGACCTCGCCCGTCTGCGCAGTGGCCGTGTCTGCTCCGTGGAGAAAGGCAACGTCATGGAGAGCGGCCTGCTCTGGCGTGAGGTGGTCACGGACCTGCACAAGCGTGAGTATTCCGATGTGACGCTGACGCACATGCTGGCGGATAACTGCGCCATGCAGCTCGTGCGTGATCCTCGCCAGTTTGACGTGATGGTCACGGGCAACCTCTTTGGCGATCTTCTGTCAGACCTCGCCTCCATGCTGACCGGGTCTCTGGGGATGCTGCCTTCTGCCACGCTGGGCACGCCGGAAGGGTCGGACAGGCAGGCCGCCCTGTATGAGCCGATTCATGGCAGTGCGCCGGATATTGCCGGGAAGGGCATTGCCAATCCGCTGGCGCAGATCCTGTCTCTGGCCATGATGCTGCGTTACTCGCTGGATCGTGGTGCGGATTCCGAGCTGATCGAGCAGGCCGTTTCCAACGTTCTGGCTTCCGGGCTGCGGACGGCGGACATCGCTGCTGCTGGTGAGAGCCGTGTCAGCACGGCGGAGATGGGAGAAGCCGTGCTGAAGGAACTTCAGAAACTCGCCTGATCTCCGGGTGATTGTGCTATGAACTGCCATGCGCCCGCCTGTGTATCACGGGCGGGCGTTTTTTTGAGATGTAAGAGGAACGACATGTCACTCGCTGCCGAACGGATGGGGCGTATCCTGCCAAGCCAGACCATCGCCATCACGCAGAAGGCCAGAGCCCTGAAAGCGGAAGGGCGGGATGTCATCAGCCTGTCTGCTGGTGAGCCGGATTTTGATACGCCTGATTTCATCAAGAAGGCAGCGATCGAGGCCCTCCAGCGTGGCGAGACGAAATATACCGACGTTGCCGGCACGCCGGCTCTCCGCAAGGCCGTGGCAGAACGGCTGAATGCTGATTTCGGTCTGGATTACCGGCCGGAGGAAATCTGCGTGTCCACGGGGGGCAAGCAGGTCATCTATAATGCGATGGTGGCAACGCTGAATGCGGGGGACGAGGTTGTCATCCCCGCTCCGGCCTGGGTGTCCTACCCGGACATCGTGCAGCTGGCGGATGGCAAGCCGGTCATCGTGCCGACCACGCCCGAGACGGGCTTCCGCCTGACAGCCGAACAGCTCAGCAGGGCCATCACGCCCCGGACCCGTTGGCTGGTGCTGAATTCTCCCTGCAATCCGACAGGCAGTGCCTATTCCCGGGATGAGCTGAAGGCCCTGACGGATGTCCTGCTGGAGCATCCGCAGGTCTGGATTCTGACGGACGACATTTATGCGAAGCTGACCTATGAGGGGCGGGAAGCCTGCACGGTCGTGCAGGTGGAACCCCGCCTGCGGGAACGGACCCTGACGATGAATGGCGTCAGCAAGGCCTATGCCATGACGGGCTGGCGCATCGGCTTTTCTGCCGCCCCCGTATCCCTGACAAAGGAGCTGATCAAGCTGCAGGGGCAGAGTACAAGCAATGCCTGCTCCATCGCCCAGGCCGCCGCTCTGGCTGCCGTGTCCGGTCCGCAGGATTTCATTGGCGAGATGGTGGCTGTTTATCAGAAGCGGCGTGATCTTGTGGTGGATGCCCTTTCTGCGGTTCCGGGTCTCTCCTGTGCCCGGCCGGAAGGGGCTTTTTATGTGTTCGTGTCCGTACAGCAGCTTCTGGGCAGGCGCACGGCAGGCGGGCATGTGCTGGAAAGTGACGAAGATTTCGTCAAGGCCATGCTGGAGGAGGTCGGGGTGGCCGCCGTTCATGGCACGGCCTTCCTGTTGCCGGGTTATTTCCGGGTGTCCTACGCCACCAGCACGGAGCTTCTGGAAGAAGCCTGCCGCCGCATTGCCCGTTTCTGTGGAGGGCTGGCCTGATGTTCAGACCGTCCCGGCGTCTCGCCACATTGCCCACGCCAGCGACGATCGCCATGGCGGCCCGTGCCCGTGAACTGAAAGCGCAGGGCAAACCGGTCATTTCTCTGGCTCTGGGGCAGCCTGATTTTCCATCTCCTGCGGCAGCTCTTGATGGAGCCGTGGCGGAAGTGAAGGCTGGCCATACCGGCTATCCGCCCATTCCGGGGCAGAAGCCGCTGCTGGAGGCCGTTGCCGGGAAGTTCCGGCGGGATAACGGGCTGGACGTCTCGCTGGACCAGCTCATGGTCTGCAATGGTGGCAAGCAGGCCATTTTCAATGCGTTCATGGCCTCGCTTGATGATGGGGATGAGGTCATCGTTCCAGCACCATACTGGGTCAGCTATCCGCTCATTGCCCGGATGTTCGGTGGCGTGCCGGTGGAGATTGCCTGCCGGGAGGAAGACGGTTTCCGGCCCCAGGCCGAGGCCATCCGCAAGGCCATCACGCCCCGGACCCGCTGGCTCGTGCTGAATTTCCCCAACAATCCGACCGGTGCCATTCTGGAGCGGGACGATCTGGAGGCCATTGCCGCCGTCCTGCGGGAAGCTCCGCATGTCATGGTAATGAGCGACGAGATTTATGAGCACCTGACCTTTGATGGCAGGCATCATCTCTCCCTGCTCAATGTCGCTCCGGACCTTGCCGACCGTATCCTCATCATCAATGGCATGAGCAAGGCTTATGCCATGACAGGCTGGCGGGTCGGGTTTGCCTGCGGCCCGGTGCCTCTCATCAGGGCGATGATCAAGGTGCAGGGCAATACGACATCAGGCATCTGCACGCTGGCACAGGGTGGTTCCGTGGCAGCCCTGAAAGAGGATATTGCCGGGGTTCAGGCCATGCGTGAGACCTACGAACGGCGGCGTGGGCTTGTGATTGATGCCTTGCGGCGAATCGAGGGGCTGAGCTGTGCCCTGCCGCAGGGTGCTTTTTATGCCTATCCGGGGCTGTCTGCCCTGATCGGGCGGAAATCTGCCGGGGGGCGTCTGCTGAGTGATGACGTGGCCTTTGCGGAGGCCCTGCTGGAGGAGGCTCACGTGGCAACCGTGCCGGGTTCAGCCTTCGGCTATGGGCCGCATCTGCGCCTGTCCTTTGCGGCGTCTGACGAGGAACTGGAAGAAGCCTGCCGGCGGCTGGCGGGCTTCGTGCAGGGAATCACGGACTGACAGAGACGGGGGCCATGTCTGCTGCTGGCAAAGAATGGCCCCCCCCCCTCCGTTTTCAGGGACGCTGGTTCCACTCATTCAGGAGGGTGATGACGGATTGCGGAGCCATCTGGCGGGCCGAACCGAGGGCGAGGGTGCCGTCAGGGTTCAGCAGGCGGCCCTGGGGTGTGAGGATCAGGACCGTCGGGACGGCCTTGATGGTCACGCCATACTGCTGGGCCAGCTCCATGTTGGTATCAAGATGCCCGACATTGACGGGGACGATCACGAAATGCTCGTCCAGCCACTGGCTGACGGAGGGAACGGCAAAGATGCCTGCAAGAATGCGGCAGTCCGGGCACCAGTTCCCTCCGAAATCCAGAAGGACACGCCGGTTGGTTCTGGCGGCGGTCAGGAAGGCTTCATGAACCTGTCTGGCAGCCAGGTCAGCTGGCGGGTAAGGCTCATGGGCGGGAGTGATGGTGGTCATTCTGCTGATGTCTGGCAGGGGAGCGGGTGCTGTTGGGGCTGGGCTGGTACCCTGCGCAACACCGGAGGAGAGGAGAAGGCCCATACCGGCAAGAGCCAGGGCGGAGTGGTAAAAACGCATGATCTCTCCTGAGACAGTGGGTTTGTGAAGAATTCGTTCCCTATTGTTAGCGGCAAGGTAACAACAGGACGTTAAACAGGGGGCGGACGCCGAGCTTTTCTTGATAAGCCATGAGGTCATGAATTAGGGTAGAATCTTGGGTTTGATAAGGCGATGGTGTGCTTGTGGTGAGACGGAAACGGCCAATTTTTTATACTGCTTCCCGCAAGGAGGTTTCAGTCCTTTCGACATTGGGGCGGATGGTCGTTCTGCTTGGGCTTACCTGTGGCCTGCTGCTGGTGGTCAGGTTCTACCAGCCTGCAACCCGTCTCATGCAACATGCTGTCAGCACGGCATTGTGGCAGCGTCTTTATGGTCTGTTTCATGTCGAAACGGCCTTGGGGCGTGAGCAGCTGATCCTGATCGGAATCGTCCTTTCCTGTTTCCTGCTTGCCCTGCTGATACAGCTTCTGGCCCTGTGGCTCATGAATTGGGTCCGCCGCCGTTAGGAGCCTTTCAGTGGGGAACGGATGAAGGCGGCCGAAGCGACGCAGAGCCACGAGAGGATAAGTAGCGTCCCCCCTGTCGGAGCCAGCCGTGCCGGGAACAGGATCCCGAAGCCATGCAGCGTGACAGGGATGCTGAACAGGCTGGTCCCCAGTGCCAGCCCCGTGCAGCCGAAGGCGAGGCGTTGCGGGTGGAGGTAGCGGCTGGCCGGTGTCAGGGCACAGAGGGCGATGCCGTGCCAGAGGGCAATATCAGCAGCCATGTGCATCATGCTTCTGCCATTGGGGACAGGAAAGACCGTATCTGGCAGATGCGTGGCCGCAGCCTGACAGGCAACGGCCAGACTGGCATAGAGGGCTCCGAGACTGAACAGGCCTCTCAGCAGGAAGGCAGTTCGGGAAGAAATTGCCCTGTCATGATTCTGCATATTGATTATAACCCGGCTGAAAAGGAGATGCGGGCATTGTCTCAGCTGCCCGAGAGGATGAGAAGGGGGAACGTCGTATGAAATTTCGTTTTGTGGTTTGTGCAGGGCTGCTGTCTCTGGGGGGGTGTGGTCTCACGCCGCCTTCAGCTCCGCGGGTTCCGCCTTTGCCAAAGGGGCCTGTCACGCCCGTACCGAAGCTGGCTGCCGATGATGCCGTGCTGTTGCAGCAGATCAACCTGCGTGCTGCCTATATGAAGGCTGCGACCGATCTGGCTGCGTTGCATAGTGGTGATGAGCTCATCAAGGGGTTTGCGGCCCAACAGTCCAAGGATTACGACAAACTGCATGCTGATGCCCAGAAGGTGGCAACAGCCCATACGCTTTTATTGGTCGAGACGCAGTCTGGCATACAGCAGAAGCGTCTGGCCACGCTGGGCCGGTCATACGGGCGGCCTTTTGACAGGGCTCTGCTTTATGCGTTGACCCATGCTTCCACGGCACGGGAGAGGGCTGCGCTGGCACAGGCTAAAAAAAGTGGCAGCACGGCAGACATGAAAAGTCTGGCAGGAACAGCGCTGGACCTTCTAAACCGCAGCCAGGAACAGGGCCTGGGTCTGATTCGCCGGTGATGCACTTTGGCGTCATGGGGGCTGATGCGCCCTCCTATAATATGGCAGAAATTTGTCATATTTTTGACGTTTTATTGATGGTGTGTTAAAGGGCTAGTATTGAGAGTAGAAGACCTGTCCTGATATCTTTCTGTACAAATGCCGTACCGGTTCTTGTCTTCCTGAGAGCAGGTGATGCTCCTGATGTACAGGAAAAAGGAAGAGGTTTTTCTGTTGTGACATATCATCAGGATCGACGAACCAGGACATGCAGAACGATTCGCCTTTGACTGAGAATTCTCTTCGCAAGGCTCTGGAAAAAATGGGGGGCGGGCCAGCTGCCGTAGAGGCCGGAGATGGGGCACCGGGCCATGGTTACAGGGGCCATTCTGTGCCCCGTAGCCGATCTGCTCAGCAGGTGGGGCGCCGCCGTCGTTTTTCCGGGGATGATACGGTTGTTGTGGAGCATCAGTCACTGGGGCGCCCTACGCAGAAGAGGGCTGCGAATCGTGTGATGGCTGCCTCAGAGGCCGGGCAGGAGCAGGAAAGGCTGAAGCAGAGCCTGCAAAGGGAAAGGCGTCGGGTTCATGATGTAGAGGCTGAGCTTGCTACGTTGAACAAGCGGATTCAGGCCGTGAATACCCAGATGACACATCTGCGCCTCCAGGTGGAGGAAGGCAGGAAGGCTCTCCAGCAGCGTGATGAGAGCATCTTGCGCCTGCGGGCCGAGCTGCATCAGGCCCGGGAGCATCAGGCACGTCGTGCTGCCAGCCCGACCAGGGCAAAGCCAGCCGCCCCTGCGGAGGTGGATGACGAGGGCCAGAAACCTGTGCAATGGTGGGCGGACTGATCAACCATGCCATGATGACTGCACGTTCTTCTGCCATGGCTGGGTTTCCGGCAGCCGGAATGGGGGCAGCGATGGTCGACAGGATATGGCACGGGGGGGAATGGCAGACGGCACATCCCCTCAAGATCGTTCATGTTGGGGACTTTTTTTTCAGCCTGAAGAAAAAGGCGCCGACCCAGTTCAGTGTGGGGGGGAAACTCTCCAATGGCCTGATACGGAATGGCCATCACGTTATCAATTTTCCTTACAGGGATGTTGCACGCTCCGGTGGCTGGTTTGGCAGCCGCAAGATGGGCCGCCATCATCTTTTCCGGGCGCTGAAGGAATTCGTGGCGTTCAGTGCGCCTGACATTCTTCTGCTGGGGCATGGGTACATGATTCCCCCTTTCGTCATTGAGGAGCTGCGTCAGCAGCAGCCCGGCATGACAGTGGTGCAGTGGAATGTTGATGCCCTGTTCGTGGAGAGCAATGCCAAAGACTTTGCGGCCCGGCATCAGGTGGTGGATGCCAGTTTCATCTCCACGGCGGGGCCGGTTGTCCGGCAGGTGGTAGGGGAGAGGGGGCATGTTGGGTATCTTCCCAACCCGGTGGATCGCAGTGTCGAACGGGGACAGGCTTTTGCGCTGTCATATCCGGAAGCGGATGTTTTCTATTCCTGCGGGAATCCAGCCCGGTTGCGGACCATTTGTGGACGGGACTGGAATATGGAGGAATTTTGCGAGACGCTGGAGGAGCGGCTGCCCCCATCGGTGCGTTTTGCCTATGCGGGGGTCCGTCGGCAGCCTTATGTCAGTGGAGCTGCTTATTCCCTTTTGCTGGAGCAGACAGCGATGGGGCTGAATATCAGCCGCAGGGCAGATTATTATCTCTACAGTTCAGACCGTCTTGCACAGATGATCGGCAACGGCCAGCTTGTCTTCATGGAGCGGCAGACAGGTTTCGACCGTATCTTCTCTGATCAGGAGATGGCCTTCTTCAGCAGTCTTGATGAACTGGTGGAGCTTGTCAGCCAGTACCACAAGGCGCCGACCCTTCGTAAGGATGCCGCCCGGGCGGGATGGCAGCGCTATCATGCCCTTTTCAATGAGTGCGCCGTGGCCGATTATATCATCGGCCAGACGCTGGGCACTCTGCCGGAAGAAGCCCATGCGTGGCGTCATTTGACCAACCTGTGAGGGAGAGGATTCCGGTTTCAAGAACTTTGTGTGATCCTGAAATCGGAGAACAGGGTTGTCCATCCGGCCAGCTCTTCTTCTTTTGAGCAGGTGTCCGGTGTTTTTGTGTTGGCGAAGATCATGCGCTGATCGGCGGTGGCAGCATCACCGAAATTGACGAACATGACCTTGAAGTCCAGCGCAGGATAGCGGGTAGCCAAGGCCTCTACCAGAGCTGTGAAATTGGCAGTGGCTGTATGGGCAGGACGATGCTGTCCGCCATAAAGATGACCATCCCGCCAGCTGCGGATGAACAGCACACGCCGGGACTGCCGGCAGAGCGTGTCAATTTCCTGGATCATGCCATGGAAACGGTGCCGTAAAAGAGGCAGCTGCTCATGGAATTTTTCTACGCTGGCCGGTTCTTCTTCCGGCTTGTCCAAACAGTTGTGGTAGGTGATCAGCGTGTCCCGGCAGCGCAGGGCCTTGTGATGGCCATAGAGGCAGTTGGTGGAAAGCAGCCCGGCAAAACTGTTCTGGAAGAGTGAGACCAGAGTGTGGAATGGCACAAGAAACTGGTCGAAAAGACCAGGGCCAGGGCGGCCGAAGTATCTGTTGAGGGCCTGATTGACTGTCTCATCCCCACCCAGAGAGATGATGCTGTCAAACTGCAGGCTTTCTCCGCCCGGTTCGGGAGAGGGGCGTGAAAGGGCTGCGGCGATTTCTTCACGGAACTCGAACATCTGCTCGTCGGTCCGCCAAGGGTGGCGGTAGAGCGGTTCATGGCGGATGGCATCATGGATGGCCTGGTTCCTCATGGCCAGCTCATGATTGCCGTGGCTGTGGGAGGGAAGGGTGTTCAACCCGCCTCTCAGATAGAAGAGCTGGCCACGTTCCGGGCTGAGGTGCTGTGCCAGGCCGCCATAGCCTGCCCGGAGAAAACGCTGGGTGTGTTCAACATGCTCTTCCCCGTATTTCTCGAACCGGACATCCAGATACCCAACGTGGGACAGGGCTTTTGCGTGATAGCCAACGCAGAAGGCCTGATGCATGGGGGCAATGAAAGGATCCTCTGGCGTGCCGCTGCCGGAGGAAATGTCATTGTCGATCTCTATGGTGATTTCCGGCATGAAATTGATGTGGCCATAGCGTTCAATGGCTTCAATCCAGGGCAGCTCCCAGCCGAAGACGGTAGGGAAGCAGTCATCCTCCAGGATAAGGATCCAGTCGCACCGTTTTTCTTCCTTGAGGTACCAGAGGACACGGTTGCGGTTCCACGAGATGCCCTTGTTGCGCCCGGTGACACAGGGAACATTCAGCTCCTTCAGCATGTCGGGCGTACCATCGGTGGAGCCATCATCCGCAACGACAAATTCGAATGTCGTGCGGGTATGACGGCGGATGCTGGCGATGACCTCCTGCAGGATGTCCTTGCGGTTATAGGTAATGATGCCGATGCCCAGTTTCCCGGCCATGAAATGCCTCGCCAGTCTGTCATTGAGTGAAAGAGAAGATGAAACCTGCTGTACCGGGTACCGGGGCCCTAGGGAAAGGCCCTCAGCACATCCCCGAGCAGCCGCCGGAAATCTTCTGCGTATGGGCCATCCCATCCTGTCCATGGTTTGGGGAAGCCGGAGAAATGCACGGCAAAGGGATTGGCCAGCCCGTCATCGTAAATTTTCTTCCACTCTGCCGGGAGGGTCTCACTGGCCTCGACACAGCCCGGCCCCCAGCAGACATTCCAGTTCTGGTGAATGAAATGGACCTTGCCATAGAAGATGCGGTTGAGGATGTCCTGGTCGCTCATCCAGAACAGAGTGCTGCACAGGTGGCCACATTCTTCCGCCTGCGCCTGGCTGATCTCGGCAATGTTGAAGACAAGAACGCCATTCTGGAAGTAATTGTTCGAGTCCAGCACACCAAGGGCCCCGCAGTGATAGTCTACCAGCGGGGGGCCCCCAGCAATGGCCTGCGGCAGGCGGAAACCGTTGGTCTGGGCCGGGATGAGGAGCAGGTCCCGCGTTGCACCGATCTGCGCCGTGGCGGGGATGCTGTAATAAAGCAGGCTGGGGCAGGCCCGCAGCAGTATGTCATCGCTCAGATAGACAATGCGGGAAAAATTGGCGAACAGGGTTGGCACAGCAAGGCTGTAGAATGTCGTGCGGTCTGTCGTGTCGAGATAGGCCGGGTTGTATGTCTGCATCCATTCGGAGACATCCACGAAGTGGATCTGGGAGCGTCTGCCATCAAAAAGACGCCGGCCTGCTGTCATGGTTTCCTCCGGCAGGCCCTCATGCAGCATGTAGAGGGCAAGCCTCACTCCTGGCAGAAGGTTGTTGATCCCGGAGAGGATGGTAGCATACGCATTGGGTGCACTGTGCTCTGTCAGAGGCAAAGCGACAGGAATGAATTCTGCAGGTGGTGGAAGAACGGTTTGCATAAACAGGCCAGATTATTTAACAGACTCCTGTAGATAATAGGAGCATCCTGAAGGGTAGGCAACATGATGCTGGAAGGGCATGGGGTGGTAAAGGTGGCTTTTCATTATCTGGAGACAGCACATCAGGGTTGGCTGGCTGTCCGGCGCAAGGATCATGGAATCTGCCATGTCCGTTCCGACGAGATGACACGCCGGGATGAGGATGGTGAACCTCTTTATGTTCCCCTGCTGGCGATGACGCTCTCCGACCAGCCAGATTACGTCTTTCTTGTCATGGGCCCGGAAGGTGGGGAGCCTCCGCTCCTCTGGATCAGGCATTTCTCTTACAGGGGGGCCGTGCTGCCCTTCCGCCGTGTCGATATCGTGGGGCATGAGGGGCGCATAGGACTGCGGAACCTCCTGCGGTCCAGCCTGTGCTGTACAGCCCAGCCCTGGAACAGCCAGGGAGGTGTCAATGAGTTTCTTGGGGACTGCAGCCATCTGATGGGCTGGGAGCAGTTCCAGCTGCATGAGGTTGCGGCAACAGAGGAACTGCAACGCCTGGGCGAGGACATGGCTGCCCATTTCAGGATGTTCCCTTCAGCGGATGATCTGGAGCAGTTGATAGACACATATGAGGGGAGCCATCTGGTCTGGCTGCTGGATGCCATGATGCCGGTGGCGGCCTGGTCTGCTGTCCGTGAGGTGGGGCAGAGGCTGCTGGAGCGGCCTTCCCTGCGTGAGGCCCTGCTCCGTCAGGCGGGGAGCAGTCCGTGGAGGGATGGTTGGCAGTGTCTTGCCCGTTGGCTTGAGGACAGGGAGAGTTATCCTGCAGCCGAACGGGGCTGCCCGCTGGGGGATGACGTGCTGACATGGGGGCAGGCGGATGCACCGGCTGGCTTCATCCATGCAACCCTGCATGCGGCCCGGGCCAGCGTGAAGCCACGCAAGCGGGTCTGCATGATGTCTACGATCCGTAATGAAGGCATCTATGTTCTGGAATGGATCGCCTATCATCGGAGCATAGGGGTCGAGCATTTCTTCATTTACAGCAACGACAACAATGATCGCTCGGACCTGCTTCTGAAGGCCCTGCATGATGAGGGGGTCATCACCTTCATCGAGAATCCCGTCCAGCCAGGGATGTCCGCCCAGACGAAGGCTTACGGGCACGGGTTGAACGTGCTGCCGAACATTCTGGATTATGAGTGGTGCTTCATTCTGGATGGAGATGAGTTCATCACGCTGGCACCATCCTACCGGACGGTGGGTGAGTATCTTCAGGGCTTCTCCCGCTGGGAGAGTGATGCCATCGCCCTGAACTGGAAGTTCGTGGCTTCCGAGGTCAACCGGGATGGGCTGGCGGACCTGGTCCGGCCGTTGACACAGCGGAATCGTGACATTGTCTCCCGTGGTGGGATCGGTGAGGGCTGGCGGCTGGTCAAATCTGCCGTGCGGCCCGGTCGGGCCATACAGTCCCGGCCGCATCATCCGGTCTGGCTGCAGGCAGACAGATTCACATACAGGCTGTCAGATGGGTCCATTCACAGTTACCGCAATCCACCACCCGGCATCGGGGCGGACCCTGCTTTTGCTGACGGCGGTCATTATGAAGATATTTACATCTCCCATTACTACTACAAGTCGATCATTGAATGGGTCTGGAAATATGCCCGGAACAGCGGGCTGGACGGTGCCATGTCCTTCGGTGTGGAGCGGTACGCCGACTATTGGGCCAATGCCTTCATCTGCCAGATGAATGACCCGCATGAGGGGCAGAATGAAAATGTCCTGAACCGTGCTGATGGACTGCTGGAAGAAATGGTGAAGCTGCGGAGCATCACCGCCATTGCACAGGCCGAGAACATCGTGCGCGAAACCTGGCAGGAGCGGCTCTTGGCCCTGCTGGACATGGTGGAGGAAGCTGACGTGGCCTCCCGCCTGAAGGAGGAGTGGCGTTATGTCCTTGATCCTCTGGCGGAGGAGCGGCTTGGCAGCATTCCGCTGCATCAGGTGTAACAGGGAAGGGCCCTCCAGGACTTGGAGGGCCCTTTGTTCATGGGGCGTGCAGGTGGCTGCCTGTCTGGTGCCAGTTACTGCACATGTTCGTGGAATTGCGCTGCACGCAGGTGGCTGCGGTTATAGTCCAGTTCGCTGTGATTCAGCTGAAGGCCGATCTCCATGGAGTAGGGGCTGATCTGCGGATTGTTGCCTGTCGGCACATCAATGAATCGCAGTGGCGTGCTGCTGTGGCTGACAGAGACGGTTGGAGGCAGCTTCACTGTTTCGGTAAAGACTTTTTTGTCCACGATGGCCCCATCCTGAAGGATGGCCACGAAATAGGGAACCGTCACACTGTCGCTGCTGGTGGCAGGGCCACGCTCCAGCTGGAGGTTCAGGCTGACACGAACACGGGTCATGGGCCGTTTCTGTGCATCCTGCGGGCCAGTACGGCAGTCTCCCTGAACACCCAGAATGTGGGTGGAGGTCAGGCGGTGGGCGGCATCAAGCCCTTTTCCATCATAAGTGATGCGGTCCGCCACCTGGCCGGGAACATCGAACCTGGGGCAGGCCGGAGCGAAGGTATGGGTGGTATCCGCCTCCTCGCACCCGCTGAGAAAACCAGCCAGCATGAGGGAGCCGAGGCCCGCTGCAAGGCGGGGAAAGATGCGGGATGAGGGGGAGAATGCAGGCATCGGACTCAGAAAACTCCACAAGAAAATGGCGCAGGACATTGCAGCAGACGGCAATACGGACGATATAGAGGCCCAGAATGGTGGTGCAGGATAGCCCATGACCTTGCATGGAGCACCACCGGACCGTTCAATATCGTATCGTTCATCGCCTGCCTGGGGAAGATTATGTCAGAACAGACGACGCCTGTAACCTCCAACTCTGCCGTCCCCGGAGCAGATTCGGCCACTGGCAAGCCGCCACTGAAGATTCTGCTGGCTGGACCACGCGGTTTCTGTGCCGGGGTGGATCGTGCCATTCGGGTGGTCGAGGAGGCTCTGCGCCGTTATGGGGCACCCGTCTATGTCCGCCATGAGATCGTGCATAATCGCACTGTCGTGGAAGGGCTGGAAGCCAAAGGTGCCATCTTTGTCGAGGAGCTGGATGAGGTGCCAGAGGATGGTCACGTCGTGTTTTCAGCCCACGGCGTGCCCAAATCCGTTCCGGCAGAGGCACAGCGCCGCAATCTGCTGTACCTGGATGCGACATGCCCGCTTGTCTCCAAAGTGCATCGTGAGGCTGAGCGTCATTTCGCCGGGGGTGGCCCGGAGCAGCGCCATATCCTGATGATCGGTCATGCCGGGCATCCTGAGGTGGTCGGCACCATGGGGCAGCTGCCGCCAGGGGCTGTTACGCTGATCAATGATGCGAAAGAAGCGGCCGAGGTCCAGCCGAAGGACGTGGACCGTCTGGCCTTCATCACGCAGACGACCCTGTCCGTCGATGACACGGCAGAAATCGTGGACATCCTGCGGTCCCGTTTTCCCAACATCGTGGGGCCCCGCCGGGAGGACATCTGCTACGCCACGACAAACCGTCAGATGGCCGTGAAGGAACTGGCTGCGGAGTGTGATCTGGTCATCGTCATCGGCTCACCGAATTCTTCCAACTCGCAGCGTCTGCGGGAGGTGGCCGAGCGGTCTCTGGCCAAGCGGGCCCTGCTGGTGCCAAAGGTTTCCGACATGGACTGGAATGAGCTGGAGGGTGTCAGGACGCTGGGCATGAGTGCCGGTGCGTCCGCTCCGGAGAGCCTTGTGCAGGAAATGATAGAGCAGCTTTCTGTCCGTTATGACGTGACAATCGAGGAGCGTATCGTGAAGGAGGAAAACATCAATTTCCGCCTTCCCCATCCGCTTTCGGATGCGGTCTGATCGCTCATGGCGGTTTATACGGACCTCCATGAAGGGGACTTGCGGGGCTTCCTGTCACTTTATGACATAGGGGAGCTTCGCTCTTTCATCGGGATTGCGGAAGGAATAGAGAACAGCAATTTTCTGGTGAAAACCACTCAGGGGCGCTTCATCCTGACGTTGTTTGAAAAACGCATGAAACCGGAGGAGCTCCCGTGGTTTCTTGGGCTGATGGCGCACCTGGCGGGAGAGGGGATAGCCTGTCCACAGCCTGTCGTGGCGAAAGACGGGGTGGCTCTGCGCCAGCTGGCAGGTCGGCCTGCCATTCTGGTCAGTTTTCTGGAGGGGCAGTCTCTGGAGGTGGTAACCCCGCAGGCCTGTGAGCAGGTCGGGCGGAGTCTGGCACGTCTGCATGAAGCCGGGCTGGGGTACAGGGCCGAGAGGGCCAATGCTCTGGCACCGGAAGGTTGGGTTGAGCTGTTTTCCCGGTGTACGGATGGTGGTGATGAGGCGGTGAAAGCCCTGATGGCGGAGGTCCGCACAGCTCTTTCAGCGCTTGTGGCAGCGTGGCCGGAGGCCGGGTCCCTGCCTCGTGGGCAGATTCATGCTGACCTGTTCATGGATAATGTCTTTTTCCAGAATGGTCATCTCTCTGGCATCATTGATTTCTATTTCGCCTGTACGGACTTTCTTGCTTATGACCTGGCCATCTGTCTGAATGCCTGGTGTTTTGAGGACGAACGTCATTACCGGGAGGACAGGGCTGAGGCACTTTTGCGCGGGTATGAACAGGTTCGCCCGCTGAATGTTGCCGAACATCAGGCTCTGCCGATTCTGTGCCAGGGAGCGGCCATGCGGTTTCTGCTTACACGTCTGTATGATTGGGTGCACACGCCAGAGGGGGCTTTGGTAACCAAAAAAGACCCTTGGGCCTATCAGAGACGGCTGCATCATTTCCGGAAGGCAGGCCATGTCTGACAGGGCGGAGAAAGGGGACGCAGCTCCCAGCACGCAGGTGGATATCTGGACGGATGGAGGCTGCAAGCCCAATCCTGGACCAGGTGGCTGGGGTATCCTGTTCCGTTGTCAGGGTCATGAGCGCACCATGAAAGGCGGGGCGGCGGAAACGACCAACAACCGCATGGAGCTTACGGCGGCTGCCGTTGCTCTGGAAACGCTGACACGCCCCTGTGTGGTCAATCTTTACACGGACAGTGAGTATCTGCGGAATGGCATCACCCGGTGGCATACGGGCTGGGTACGGCGCAACTGGCGCAATGCATCGGGAGACCCTGTGGCCAACATGGATTTGTGGCGGCGTATCCTGGAGGCAGCCAAGCGGCATCAGGTGGGCTGGCACTGGGTAAAAGGTCATTCCGGGCATGCAGAAAATGATCTGGTCGATCAGCTGGCGACTGAAGGGCGGGAAGAGCTGGAAGCCGGTTCTGCTGCCGGGGATTGACGGTATTCGGAAGATTCTTGCCGAGAAATCTTTTCTGGGGCTTTACCTGCCGGGGGAGATTGGCTAGACAGGCTCCAGCTGATCCCGAATAGCTCAGTTGGTAGAGCAAGCGACTGTTAATCGCTGGGTCGTAGGTTCGAGTCCTACTTCGGGAGCCAGCCTTTCATTCAGGTCCGGGCCATATGGCTGCGGGCCTTTTCTGTATCCGGAGCGGATACGGGTGAAATTATTTTCTAATTTGCTGAAAAAAGGGGCTTTACCTGCCGGAGGAGATTGGCTAGATAGGCTCCAGCTGATCCCGAATAGCTCAGTTGGTAGAGCAAGCGACTGTTAATCGCTGGGTCGTAGGTTCGAGTCCTACTTCGGGAGCCAGCCTTTCATTCAGGTCCGGGCCGTATGGCTGCGGGCCTTTTTCATGCTTCCCATAAAATAAAACAGCATGTTGTGGTTCTGCCAGTTTCTGTCTTATCGTATGATAAGGGTGTGGAATAATGCATGATTGAAGGGCACGAACAGAGCATGACAGGCACCGTACAGACGCAGGGTTCGCAGAGCATCAATTATGCGACGGTGACGTGGGACCAGCTGCATCGGGATGCCCGCCTTCTGGCCACGGAGCTGATGCGCAAATATCGTCCGTTTCGTGGCATTGTGGCCATCACGAGGGGAGGGCTGATTCCAGCGGCCATTCTGGGGCGGGAGCTGGGATGCCGTCTGATCGAGAGCGTGTCTGTCGTCAGTTATGCAGGTGAGGAAGGAACCCAGCAGGAACCAAAGCTGCTGAAAGCCCCGGAAGCCGCAGGTGATGGGGAAGGGTTCCTGATCGTGGATGATCTTGTGGATTCGGGGGTAACGGCCCGTTATGTGCGGGAGATGCTGCCCAAAGCTGTTTTTGCCTGTTTGTATGCCAAGCCGGATGGGCGGCCCTGTACCGATCATTTCGTGACAGAAGTGCCGCAGGATACGTGGGTTCTCTTCCCATGGGACATGGCGCCGCAGTTTGTTGCGCCATTGAACCGCAGTCACAAGGCGTAATTTTTTGAAAAAACACTTTTTTCATGCAAGAAAGTCCCTTGCCTGTACGGTGAAGTCCCTTTAAGAAGGCATCACGTCGTCGGGGCGTGGCGCAGCCTGGTAGCGCGCCTGTTTTGGGTACAGGAGGCCCCCGGTTCGAGTCCGGGCGCCCCGACCACGTCATGCAGCAAGGCAGGAGCGCCCTTAGCTCAGCTGGATAGAGCAACAGCCTTCTAAGCTGTGGGTCGCTGGTTCGAATCCAGCAGGGCGCACCATTATGCCGCCTTGTAGTGTCGCTCCGTTGCAGAGTAGTCTCCCTATAAAATATCCGTTGGGCTCATGTAGTTCTGGCCTGTCGCCTGCATGCAGGTGCGGGTGGTGGATGTGCGTTACATAGTAAAATCTGTCCATAATGTGCTTCTGGCTGCCCTGAAGAGGAAGCGGGACGTGATGGTGCGTAAGCATATTGTTATCTGGAGAAGAGATGGAGGTGCGAGGGAAGGTTGAAGCAGGGACGTGGTGGTCTATTATCATTATGTTTTTTTTATTTAGTACATTATTCTTTACTGTTTTTTGTTAACAAATTTCTTTCATGAAAGGGGATGTTTACATTTTTTCTGCCCTGTTATAACTTGCTTCATAACCTGATGTAATGAGGTGTTACCATGAGTGAGAATCGTTTGCAGCGTCTTTGGGTCATGGACTGGTTCGGTCATGTGATCGATCAGCCTTCAGAGGGTGGTCCACTGATCCGCGATTATCTTTCTCCGGGGGCTTATCCGGACACGTTTGTATTGTCTTCCTGGCCGCTGAAAACGCCGGCCCGTGTCATGTTCCGCCATACGTCGAGCGTTGCCCAGAACCTGCCGGATGCCCAGTTTGTGGCTGCAGGTGAGAATCTGGTCGCTCTTGAAGACCAGGATTCCGGCACGTTCTTCTCGATCAATCCGCGCAATAACGATACACACTGGAATTCTCCGGCTGTTTATGACTGGGAGCGCTTCATCCTTCTGACCAAGGAGATGCTGGATGGCTTTGCCGTCCTCCAGGATCGTTCTTATGGTGAGGTGCAGATGAGCGGGCATCCGGTTCCTGCTCTGGTATGGCCTTCCGTTGCTGAGAATATCGGCAATTTCGCCTGGCTGGGTGGGTTTGCATTCTCCATCACGCGCAATCTGGAGAATCTGGCCAAGATTGGTGCGACTGCGCCGGGTAAATCTGTGGATGTGACCCTGGTCAGCCCGCATGGTGATATTGCCAAGCTGTCCATTGTTCGTTCAGAGAAAGAACTGTAAGAAATTTCGTCCCATCCCTCCTGCGAGGGATGGGATTTTTTACGTTAGACAGAACTGTCATTTGCGAGCCAGAGAGTTTCAGGCGAAGAAATTTCAAGTGGATTTGATGCTGTTTTTGGGGAAATGAGTGATGTCCGGGGACGTTTTGCCTTACTCATTTGATAAAGTCTGGTTCATGGACTGTTTCGGGCACGTTTTGTGCTATGCGCCGTATCGTAAGGTGCTGGCGCGGGTTCCGTTACAGGGTTCTTTTCTGAGTGGGTTCGTGTCAGGTCCCTGTCCTTTTCCTAATAATTTCATACCGCAGTGGCGTAATATTTTTAACAGCCTGGTTGAGTTGTCTCCGTTCAGGATATGCCCACAGGATGGGGGGCTGGTAGCCTTACATAATGAAAAGACAGGTCATTACCTCAGCATAAATCCGTCGAACAACAAGACCGCTTTTTCTCCGGTTATCGCCGACTGGGAGCTGTTCTGCCCTCTTCAGTACGATGTTTATGTGGGGCTGCTCGTTGTTACGGACCCCGGCATGGCCGAGATTTTCTGTGAAAATGACGAACGGGAGGTTTCGGGGCTTTATTTTCTGGGGCCGGGTGACAATAAGCCGTTTGTTGCCAGTTTTGATAGAAAACGCATTGGTTTTCTGGAGAACCTTTCTACATTTGCGAGAATAGGTCGCCTGAAAAAGGGAGAGACTGCAAAGTTCCTTTTCAGGGGATTTATATCCGGGAAAGAGTACACCATGCGCATCACGCGCCTTAAAGAGATAGCGTTCTGAGGGGCATCATGTTTGTTTCCCGCTACAATACTTATCTGGCCGTTATCGATCGTGAGATCGTACAGAAATTTTTATGCACCTATTACGAGGATGATGCCCCACCGGCTGCAACAGAAGACGATATTGAGGCTGCGGGGTTTGAGGTTCATCGGCAGGTTGTTACGCGCGTTGGATTTTACAGGAAGGGGCAGGGCTACCTTTCTGCCAGACCGGATCTGTCCAACGGGTACAGCAATGTCATGCAGGATCGTGAGACGTTTCGCCTGATTGATCCTTCAATCCTGCCACCTCCTGTGCCGGAAATGCCAGAAGAAGCCCACATTGCTCACAAAATCCACCAGATCGGCATTTTCCCCAAAGAACCGGGCGTCTATCCGGAAGCATTCATAGAGAACAGAAATAACATTGTCGCCCTGAATCAGAATTATACATTCTATTTCTGGTCGGAAGGTGGCTATTATGACATCGAGGAATTCATACAGAAGCACTATGGTGAGGAAATACTGAAATATTACAGGGCGATAAGTCCTGATTATCTGGCTGCCAGAGCTGACTTTTTCCGCTACCTGTGCCTGTACGCCATCGGTGGCGTGTATCTCGATCTAAAAACCGCCATGTCATATCCTTTGGACTTGGTCGTGAGGCCGGAAGACCGGTTTCTGCTGTCATTCTGGTGCCATGGTGCCCGTCCGCATACGGAAATCGAGCACATCCCGTATGGCGAGTACGAACAGTATTACATCATCTGTGCCGCGGGTCATCCGCTGATGCGCCGTATCATACAGCAGGTCCTGTGCAGTATTGCCCTCTACAAACGTCCCATTCATGGGACAGGGGCTTATGGCATCCTGCGGGTTACAGGGCCTCTGCTTTATTCAATGATCGTGCATGAATACCGTGACCGGTATGAAGATATTGTGAGGCAGATTCACAGTTTCTCCAACGGGATCGAATATACCATCTTTGATGATAACATGGCCCATCATGAACATGTGGGGAAGGATACGCATTACAGCCGGAGGGAGTCGAACATCATCAACTCCGAGATGCTGATCTGATCCCTGTGTGACGATGTGATGTAGAGGAGATGGTGCCCGTGACGATGATTCAACCTGTGGGCCGTATTTCCAGAGGCCTGCGGATGCTGCTGGCCGGGATTGGCCTTTCTCTTTCATTTTGCGGTGGCGTGACGGGCGCCAGAGCCGATGATTACTCCCTGTCATCTCAGGACAGCATTTTCTTGAGTGATCTGGAGCATCGAACCTTCAACTGGTTCTGGGAGACGGCCAATCCCAGGAATGGTCTGGTGCCGGACCGTGCTCCCCTGCCACATGGGGCTGCCAGTATTGCCAGTGTAGGATTTGGTCTGACAGCTTATGGTATCGGGGTGGAACGGGGTTATATCACACGGCAGCAGGCCGTGGAGCGGACCCTCCTGACCTTGCGGTTTCTGGTGGCGTTGCCACAGGGTGATGAGGCCAAGGGTACGGCAGGAACCCACGGCTTCTTCTATCATTTTCTGGACCCGGAGACGGGGCTGCGGGTGGCAGACTGGTCGGAGCTATCCAGCATAGATACGGCACTGCTGATGGGCGGTGTTCTGTTTGCACAGTCCTATTATGACAGGTCCGACAGGCAGGAAGCTGAAATCCGGACACTGGCCGAGACATTATACGGTCGGGTGGACTGGCAGTGGATGACCGGTGGCAAAAGCCCTTGGCTGAGCATGGGGTGGATGCCGCCGGGTCATTTCCTGTCTTCACAGTGGACAGGATATAATGAAGGGCTGATGCTGTACCTGCTGGCTCTTGGGTCTCCGACACATGCCCTGCCTGCTGAAACATGGGACCGCTGGACGGAAACTCACAAGGGGCAGCAGGGGAGTTTTTATGGGCGTGACCTGCTCAATTTTGCTCCCCTGTTCGGGCATCAGTATAGTGAATGTTGGGTAGATTTCCGCAATATTCTGGATAAGGCAAGTCGGCAGCGTGGTTATAACTACTTCCAGAACAGCCAGAGAGCGGTCTACGCACAGCGAGAGTATGCCCGCCAGAATCCGGGACATTGGAAGGATTATGGTTCAGACATCTGGGGGTTGACGGCTTCGGATGGACCGGGGGATGCCTACAGGGATGTTGATGGTCAGCGGCGTCATTTTCTGGCGTACAGCGCCCGTGGGGCCGGACGGGATTATGTGTTGGATGACGGCACGATTGCGCCTACGGCAGCAGGTGGGTCTGTAGCTTTTGCGCCAGAAATTGCCTTGCCGGCACTTCAGGCCATGAAGGCCCGATACGGCAGTCGGGTTTATAACCAGTACGGTTTTCTTGATGCATTCAATCCCAGTTTTTCTGATGGGAAGGACGGTTTCTGGGTTGATGGCCAGCAGCTGGGGATTGACCAGGGGCCCATCCTGCTGATGACCGAAAACCTTCGTAGCGGGCTGGTCTGGAATGTCATGAAGAAGAACCCGTTCCTGCAAAGGGGACTTCAGCAGGCAGGATTTGAAAAACGTTAGTCCGCCCTGTCAGACGAGTTTTATGGACTCTTCCAGCAGGGAGGAGGCTGATAGTGGCCTGATCCCTGCTGAGGCCTGCTGTATGATGAAGGTCTCAAATCCAGCCCGTACAGCATGACGGGCTGAGGCCAGAACGCAGACATCCAGCGCCACGCCGCACAGAAAAACCCGTGTGGCGCCAAGGCCGTTCAGCAGGTCTGTCAGGCCAGTGCTGCGTCCGCTATCGTCATGAAAAGCAGAGTTTGAGTCCGCATCGGTTGCTGTTCCTTTGCGGATGATATGGGTAATGCGTCGCTGGTCCAGCCCCCCTACCAGAGCAGCGCCGTCTGTCCCGGCAATGCAATGGGCAGGCCATGGGCCGTTCTGCTCTTTGAAGGAACAATGGCCCATGGGGTGCCAATCCTGGGAAGCGACGACGGCCCTGAAATTCAGATGGCTGAGGCCATTGATGGCGTGCAGAAGGTCATGCCCGCCGGGAACGGGGAGGGCGCCGCCGGGCATGAAGTCATTCTGCATGTCGATGATCAGCAGTGCATCTTGGGCGCTTATGCCATGAGGCAGCAGGATGTGGCTGTTCATGCTTTGCCAGAGGGTTTCATACGGGTGACCAGAAGCTGGTTGATGCGGAAACGTTCGACATCCACCACCTCAAAACGGAAACCGGCCACCTCGACACGGTCTGCCTTGCGGGCCATACGGCGCAGACGATGGGTGATGAAACCGGCAATGGTGTCAAACTCGGAATTGTCATGGAAGAGGGGGATATCCAGCTCCCGGATAACATCCAGAATGGGAGCGGCTCCGTCGATGAGCCATGAATCAGCATCACGGCGGACGATGGCCTGCTCTTCAAAAGGATTGGCCAGTCCATCCATCAGGGCACCCATGATGTCTTTGTACGTGATCAGTCCGACAACCAGCCCATATTCATTGAAGATGAGCGCAAAACCGGCGCCATGCGTATCAAATTGGGCCAGTGTCTCCCACAGGTTCAGCGTATCGGGCAGGGAGAGGACATCCCGGCGCATGTTGAATATCTGTTTGGGAGGGGCCTTCTGCGGGTCGGTCAGTGTGGTGGGTTCATCAACAACAGCGACCAACACATCTTCCGCACGGATGGAGCCGACAACCCTGTCCAGCGATCCATCGCAGAACGGGTAACGGGAATAGGGGCGGACCCGCACCTTGTCGCGCTGGCTCTCCAGACTTTCATTGACATCCAGATAAACGATTTCGTCCCGAGGTGTCATTGCAGATGTCACGGAACGGTTTTGCAGGGCCATGACATTCTGGATCATCTGATGTTCCTGCTCCAGAAGAACGCCGGAGGCCGTGCCTGCGGCAAGAATGGCCCGGAGATCTTCTGGCGTGACGGCCTCTACCGTGGCCGTGGCCGGGATGCGCAGCAACCTCAGGATCAGGTCGGCAATATGGGAGAAAAGCCATACGGCTGGATAGAGGAGCTTGAGGATGAGGGCAGGGAACCAGCCTACGGCCAGAGCAATCCTGTCCGGTGCGTTCATGGCCGTGCGCTTTGGCAGAAGGTCAGCAAAGAGAACGAACAGCCCGGTGACAAGGATGAAGGAGCTGAAAGAGCCGACCTTGTCTGCCAGAGGTGCCGACAGGCCCAGATAGTGCAGGCCCTCGGCGAAAGGTTCACTCAGCAGGGCATCTCCCACCACACCGCCCAGAATACCGACGGCATTGAGGCAGATCTGTATGGCTGTCATGACCTGCCCGCTATTGCGTCGGAGGCGCAGAAAAGCGCGGGCCCTTTTGTCGCCTTCTTCAGCCAGGGCACGCATGCGGGTTTCCCGTGCTGCGGCGAATGAGATTTCAGACAGGGAGATGAGAATGGAGACACCGATGAGTACGACCGTAACGAGGAGGCCGACAATCAGCATGATGAAGGGATGATGACTGGATGATGTGGTGGGCATGCGTTCTCTCTATGGCCACCCCGCCAGGGCCAAGGCGGCAATTATCGGCGGCATGATAATGCAGTTGGGGCAGGTTTCAATTGCTTTGTGTGAGGAGGATGGAAAATAAATTTATCATGCCGGGGTAGTAACGTTCAAAAATCCTGTCTCTTCTGCAGGGGGCAGACCATTTTGAGGAAGCATCTTGGAAATTATTACGAAACCCTTTATAAGATCGAAGGTTTGATTCAATGAGGTTGTGATGAGTACCTTTCCAATAGTTGTTTCATTTGACAAAAAATATTTGATACCGGCTCTTGTCACAATCAAGTCCATACTTGACCATTGCTCAGATACCAGCAGGATCGAGTTTTTTGTTTTATATCGGAATCTCGATACGACACTCATACGGCTCACAGAACAGGTTGTTGCCTCTTTTGGAAGCGTCATATCATTCATTGACTGTTCGTCTTTCATGGAAAGCCTGAATTTTGCCAATAATGAAAATCGGCCACTGGAGACTTATGTTCCTTTATTCATCCCGACGATTTTCAAGGGATATGAGAAGGTTCTGAGCATTGATGTTGACATGCTGGTGCGGGATGATGTGTTGAAAATCATCAACGAGATCCCTCAGAATAAAAAATTGGGAGGGGTTCGCTGTCTGATCCGTAATCATAGAAAATATGAAGATTTTGGAGATTTCAATAAATTCAGCCGTAACATGCTGGGAATAAACAACCCTTATTTTTATGTAAATAGCGGTCTCATTCTTTTCAATATGGACGCCATAACAGATGCAGATGCAGCCTACTGCATAGAGTGCATCAAGAAGAAATGGCTTTTTTATGATGAGTCAATACTCAATCATGTCTTTAAAGATTCTCTTCATCATTTCAGCCAGAGCTGGAACCTGTATGCAGAATATCTTCATACAAATTATCTTGAGTTTGAATATAGTATGCAGGAGCAGGTGAAGAAGGCGCAGGAGGATGCGTCAATTATCCATTATGTCGCTGATACCAAGCCCTGGGATCATCCGGCTCCTGACACGACTGATAAATACAGGCTGGAATATCGTGCCCTGGTGGCGGCGGTGAAGGATGAAATCAGGAATATCTTGCCCAGGACCATCTGTGGCGTCATGTGGAACAGGGTCGACAGAGCCTGACGGATGAATCCGGGGCTTATGTGAAGGGGAAAATTGGGGCGGTCCGGTCCGCAGGTATCTGTCAGTGTCCCGCCCCTCAGGGGGGGCGGGACACGATTTTATTCAGGGCTGGCAGCCTAGCGTATCCATGTATTCTTTCATCCGTTCTACTTTCTCTTCTGAAGAGAAGCCCCAGAAATGAACGAGGCCCAGACGCCTGTTATGTGCAGGGCCCTGATAGGCGGTGAATGACGTCAGGGCATTGGAATTGACCCCGTTCGTCTTGATGGCCAGATAGTTATAGGCCTCCTGGTCGGCCCAGCCATTGAATGAGCGCCCGAATTTGAAGACCAGATTGGTAACCAGATGGCGGATCTCATTGATGAAACGGCGGATTGTATCACTTTCCGTATTGGGGAAAAGGATTGTTCCCCCGTTGATGCCTGGTGTGAAGCGCCCCGGAATATCATCCATCGAGAACAGGGAGGATCCCACTGGAATGTGGGATTGTATCGGATGGAACTCTTCAGCCGGCGAACATATCTTGCCGCTTGAAAGACCACGGATCAGCAGGGGTTCCAGAGGATTGTCTATGATGATGTCCGGGTCCAGATACAGGAGCGGCTGATAACCTGCAAAAGTTTCTTTGTCCGTTATTTCGTATTTGGAGCAGACAAAGGAAAGGAAGTCCTGTGGGTACAGGTTGTGAATGATGAGGTTATCCGTATATTCTTTTTTCCCTTCAAAAAGATTGTCTATGTAGGCTTGGTCCTTGTCTGTCATGAGGATGATCGGCCCGGTGAATTTCCCCATTTTCCGCAGTGAGACAACGCACATCTTGCATTGTTGCATGACGGATTCTTTATTGTAAGCCGTGATATAGACGGCAGGATTGTAGAAATAGAGCGTTTCACGCTTCCATCCGTCAAAATAGAGCGTGATGTTGTATTTGTTCCAGTATCTGAAAAGCTGATATCGCATGTCGACATCAAAATGGTTGATCTTCAGTTTGAAGACGTCAACGGCCTCGATGTCTTTCCCATCAATGATTGTCTGTGTTTTGGGAATGACCCACCTGTTGGTGAGGAGGTGCCTCAGTATGTCAATTTCTCTCTGCGAAAGCAGCAGGAAGCCTTCCCAGAAGGAGGGATGTTCCCTGGAAAAAGAAAGTGTATGACAGTCAAAGCACAGGAAAAGCCCGTTCTTGTCCCGCAGGTTCCAGACACGGACGTCAGAATTGAAGGTTATTTCGATATCGTCGACATGATAGGGGGCAATCTCTTCGCCCTGTGGGATGAATGTATAATTTGCGCCGACATCATCTTCGTGAAGTTCAAGAGCGAAAGCGTCGGTAGGGAAGTGGTCCTCCAGTTTGGAGCAATAAAGGGCTTTACTTGTGGCATCCTGTCGAACGATCTGGAAATCCCATGTTAGAAAATACCTTTTTTCACCCACTGTGTTAACCTCCGGAAACTCTTGGCGAAATTCCGTATAGAAGGGACCTGTAGGAAAGTCTATCCATTTGATGTTATTTTAAATAAGTATTAGGCATAAATCATAAATAAGAAAATAACTTTTTCTTGAGTAAATAAAATACAAGAAATTGTCATGTAAGGCATTTTTCGCAATTTGATGAAAATGAAATAGATTTATAATAAAATAATTAATAGTTTAATAAAAATTTTAACTTTTTTCACTTCATATTTCGCCGTTGTGGCAGGATTTATTTTTATTGTACTTTGCAAGCCTGCCACTTGATGTCTGCTTCAGTCTGTCTCGGCCAGCCCGACCATGCCGCGCCACCCCATTTCATCAAGCGTGCGAATGTTCAGCTCGTGGGCTTTTTTGGCTTTGGAGCCAGCTTTTTCTCCCAGTACGACCAGTGTCGTGCGACGGGAGACGCTGTCTGTCACCTGTGCGCCCAGACGTTCGGCAATGGCCTTGGCTTCGGCTCGGGACATGGTGGTGAGAGACCCCGTGAACACCATGACCTGACCAGCCAGAGGCGCTGGACCCTCGTCATCAGCATCAGGACCGGTCTCCTCGCTGATGGTCAGGGAGGGGGTGAGATCATCCAGCGCAGCCCGGTTATGTTCCTCATCAAAGAAGGCGGCAACTTCTTCAGCAATGGCAGGGCCGATGCCCATGATGGCACTCAGGGCGGTCCGTTCTTCGCTTTCGGGCCTGATGGCTGCCAGCATCGCCGCATGCCAGACGGGAAAGCTCTGGTAGTGGCGGGCCAGAAGCTGGGCATTGCGCTCGCCAATGCGCCGGATGCCGAGCGCGTAGATGAAGCGGGGGAGGCTGATGGTCCGGCGGTCCTCAATGGCCTGAAGCAGGTTGTCGACCGACTGTGTCCCCCAGCCTTCCAGTTTCTGGAGGCGGTCCCGATGCTCATGCAGGCGGAAAATGTCTCCCGGCCGCTGGACAAGCCCGAGGTCATGAAAACTGCGGATGCTGCGCTCTCCCAGCCCGTCAATGTCAAACGCTTTGCGGGAGACGAAATGGATGAGCCTTTCGACCGTCTGGGCCGGGCAGGTCAGGCCCCCGGAGCAGCGGCGGACCGCTTCATCGCCGATGCGTTCGGCATGGGCGTGGCAGACGGGGCAGTGATCGGGAAAATGGAAGGGGGCGGCCCGGTCCTGCCGGTCTGCATCCACGACGCCCAGTACCTGCGGGATGACATCCCCGGCCCGCTGGATGCGCACGAGGTCGCCGGGGCGGACATCCAGACGGCGGATTTCATCTTCATTATGCAGGGTGGCCCGGGATACGATGACACCGCCGACATTGATGGGTTCCAGATGCGCCACGGGGGTGAGGGCACCGGTCCGCCCCACCTGAATTTCAATCTCATTCAGTCGGGTGATGGCCTGTTCCGCCGGGAACTTCCATGCAATGGCCCAACGAGGGGCACGGCCTACAAAACCAAGGCGTGTCTGAAGGTCTATGGCGTCAATCTTGAAGACGATGCCATCAATGTCATAATCAAGGTCAGGCCGTTCCCTGGCCAGGGTCTCCACATAGGCAGGCACGTCACTGGCATGGTTTATGGCCCGGGAGAGTGGATTGACAGTGAATCCCCATGTTTTCAGCTGGTCCAGCCAGTCCGAATGGGTCTTGACGGTTATGCCGGTATTGTAACCCAGCCCGTAGGCGAACAGCCCCAGAGGGCGGCGGGCTGTGACAGAGGCGTCCAGCTGGCGGAGCGACCCGGCTGCGGCATTGCGTGGATTGGCAAAGGGCTTTTCGCCCCGCTCTTCCTGCTGTCTGTTGAGAGCCAGGAAGTCGGCCCGGCTCATGAAGATTTCGCCCCGGATTTCCAGCAGGTCAGGAAAAGGAGCGGGCAGGGTCTGGGGAATGGAGCTGATGGTCCGCACGTTGGCGGTGACATCCTCACCCGTCGTGCCATCGCCCCGGGTCGTGGCAACCGTCAGCTGGCCTTTTTCGTAGGTCAGGCTGATGGAAAGGCCGTCAATCTTGGGTTCGGCTACAAATTTCAGCCCGTCCGTCTGGGCCTCGTCAAGCCCGAGAAACCGGCCGATCCGGCTGACGAACTGGGTGAACTCCTCCTCGCTGAAGACGTTGTCCAGCGAGAGCATGGGGGCACGGTGCTTCACTTTGCCAAAGGCCGGATTGGGAGCAGCTCCGACCTGTGAGGAGACACCATCCCTGCGCTTCAGTTCCGGATGGCGGGCCTCCAGCATGACCAGCTCCAGCCGGGCATTGTCATACTCGGCATCGGAGACTTCGGGGTTGTCCTGTCCATGATAGGCCTCGTTCCAGCGGGCGATCTTTTCTTCCAGTTCGGCATGACGCTGGGCGGGGGTGGGGGTTCCGGTCATTTTTCTGCAGGTCCAAGAAGGCTGTCTGCCGCAGCACGGGCGGCATCGGTTACGGTGTCGCCAGCGAGCATGCGGGCCAGCTCCTCACGGCGTTCCTCATCTGTCAGCGGGGTGGCACTGGTCTGTGTCTGGTTGTTGACGACCTGCTTGGCAATGCGGAGCTGATGGTCTCCATAGGCCGCCACCTGCGGGCTGTGGGTGATGGCCAGCACCTGGACATCCCGTGCCACACGGTTCAGACGTTCGCCAATGGCCGAGGCCGTGGCTCCGCCGACACCGGAATCCACCTCGTCGAAGACCAGCGTCGTGAGGGAGGAGCGGCCCGCCAGCACGACCTTGAGGGCCAGCATGAGGCGGGAGAGTTCCCCGCCGGATGCCACCTTGCCGAGCGGTCCCGGTGGCTGGCCGGGATTGGCGGCGATGAGGAAGGCCACTTGTTCCATGCCATGGCGGTTCCACTGCTCGGCAGGCAGAGGGGCCAGCTCGACGATGAAACGTGCCCGCTCCAGCTTGAGGGGGACCAGCTCGGCCATGACCCGTTTCTCGATCTGACGGGCGGCCTTGCTGCGGGCCGCACCCAGCTCCTGCGCAGCGGCTTCATAGGCGGCCCGGCTCTCACGGACCTGATCTTCTAGCCGGGCCAGGGCCTCTGCGCTGGAATCAATGCTGGCCAGCCGCTGGTTCAGCGTCTCGAGGAAGGAGGGCAGTTCACTGACGCTGATCTTGTGCTTGCGGGCTTCGGCCCTCAGGGTGAAAAGCCGTTCTTCCGTCTCTTCCAGCAGGCGGAAATCTACCGTGGTATCGACGGCCAGACGGGAGAGCAGGGTTTCGGCCTCGGCCAGATATTCCTCGGCCTTTTCCAGGGCCGTAAGGGCTTCCTGTGCCTGTTCCTGCTGGGCGGAGGGTGTTTCCTGCTCCTCGCTCTGTGCCCGGTCCAGTGGGGAGGGAAGCAGCCGGGAAAGGGCACGGTTGGCCGAACGGAGGGCATTGGCCGGTGTGGACGTCCGGCGGTCCCGGGGGGTCAGTTCGGCAAGGGCGGCAGCAACGGCCTCGCCCCGGCGTTCATCCTGCTGGAGCCGGACCCGCAGGGCGGCAAGCTCGTCCTCCTCGCCTTCTCGGGGAGCAAGGGCAGTAAGGTCTTCCGTGATCTGCCGCAGCCAGTCTTCTTCCTTGCTGGCCTCTTCAACATCCTTCCGGGCCTTGTTCAGGCTGCGCAGGGCGTTCTGCCAGTCATCCCAGCAGCGGGCGACCTGCTGGCGGAGCTGCTGTGGCACACCAAAAGCATCCAGAAGGGTCTGGTGGGCACTTTGGTTCGCCAGTCCCATCTGCTCATGCTGGCCCTGTATCTCCACGAGCAGCGAGGCCACTTCCCGCAGGACACTGATGCCGATGGGCTGGTCGCAGATATAGGCACGGGAGCGCCCCTCTTTCGTGACGATCCGCCGCAATACCAGAGGTTCGCCTTCTTCGATGGAGGCGATGTCCTTGTTGTGAAGCAGGCCATAGACGGGATGCCCCTTGTGCAGCTCGAAAACGGCCGTCACGCTGCTCTGGGTCGCTCCAGCGCGGATGATGCGGCTGCTGGTCCGCTCCCCCAGGGCGAGGCCGAGACTGTCCAGCAGGATGGACTTGCCAGCCCCGGTTTCTCCCGTCAGGGCTGTCAGACCACCATGGAAGGGGAGGTCCAGTTTTTCTATCAGAACGACATCACGGATGGAGAGATGTGTCAGCATGGGTGCAGCCTCCAGAACCGGCAGAAGCAGTCGGATTGGGCTTCTGTTGTGGTTTGCAGAAAATGCGGTGTCCGATAGTCAGAAAGAAACAGGCCCAGTGCAAGAGGCTGCACGGGCCGGACAAGGGCAAACGATGTGAAGTCGGAAGATTCCGGCTCCACATGCTGCTTTTCAGTAATGGTTACGGCATGCAGGTCACAATATCCCAGAGGGGGCTACCGTGTTTTCTTTCCGCCAGCCTGCTGGTTGGCGCCTGGGGCTGCCGTTGATGGTACCGGGGGAATCTCGACGGAGGCCACCGGCGCCGACTGTGTTGTGGACACAGGCTGCACGATGACGGAATCCGGGGAGACAGGTGCCTTGGCCTGCACAGGCGGTGCCGCACCGTCACGGTGTTTTCTTGAGCGCCTCTCATGCTTTTTCTGGGCATGGGACGGCTTGGGCAGCTGCGGCGTGAGCTGATGGTTGTATTTCAGCTTGTTGTAGGCGAGGCGGTACCAGCGGCTGTCAGGCGCATTATAGCCGAGGACAGCTGCTGCCTGACGGGCTTCATCAGGCAATCCCAAGGCCAGATTGACCTCAACCAGACGTTCCAGCGCTTCCGGCACATGGTTGGTGGTCTGGAAGTCCTGGATGACCCGCTGGTAACGGCCATAAGCTGCCTGATAGTCTTTTTCCCGCTGATAGTAACGGCCCACATACATCTCCTTGCCGGCCAGATGGTCACGGCAGAGGTCGATCTTCAGCTGGGCATCCCGGGCGTAAGAGGTCTGGGGGAAGCGGGTGATGACTTCCTGAAGAGCATCCATGGCTTCCAGCGTGCCGAGCTGGTCACGGGACACATCACCGATCTGCTCATAATAGCACAGGCCCCGCAGATAGTAGGCGTAGGCAGCATCCGGGCTTGTAGGGTGGAGCTGGAGATAGCGCTCCAGCTGCTGGACGGACAGCGCATACTCACCCTGAAGGTAGTAAGCGTAGCCTTCCATCAGTTCGGCACTGCCCGTATAGCCGGAATAGGGGAAATTCTGCTGGAGAAGCTCGAATTCACTGCTGGCCAGCTTGTAATGCCCGCCATGAAGAGCGTCGATCCCGTAGTTGTAGAGGGTCTCGGCATCCGCCGTGCGTGGCAGCTTTGCCTGTATGTCGGCGTCGGAGCTGGAGCAGCCCGAAAGAAGGGCAAGTCCGAGCAATGCCGGGGCCCCAAGGGCGGGGAGACGGAAACGGGATGGGATCATGTGGAATTTCAGGATGCTGCTGACCATGATTTTCTTATAGCATGGGAGTGTTCAGGGGAAAGGGGGTTCTTGCTCTCTGGTCTGATATTCTCAGCCGGGAGAGGGCATGACAGGCGGGCTGCCATCGGAGAACCGCCAGTTTTCGGTGGACGCAAAAAGAGCATGCAGAAGCTGGCTGTTCAGCGCATGGCCTGTCCTGTGTCCTTCAAAACGGGCTGAAAGCCGGAACCCGGTACAGTACAGGTCGCCTACCGTATCCAGCATCTTGTGGCGGACACATTCATTATCGAACCGTAGTCCGCCGGGGTTCAGGACACGATCATGCTGGATGACCAGCGCATTGTCGAGTGATCCGCCTAATGCCAGTCCCTGCGCCTGGAGGGCGTCAATATCCTGATGGTTCACGAAGGTCCGGCAGGGGGCGATTTCTTGGGCGAATGTCTCTTGGGACAAGACCATCTGGAACGACTGCTGCCCGATGGCAGGGGCGGGGAAGTCGATGTCGACGGAGAGGTCGAGTGTGTCGGGCTGATGGGCGGGGAAAAGGCTGGCATGAGCACCGTGTCGCCCTTTCACATGAACTGGGCGAAGCACTTCAATGCTGCGGCGGGGGGCCGCCTGGCCGCTGCGGCCAGCTTCCTCAAGAAGAAACATGAATCTTCTGGAGCATCCATCCAGAATGGGTAGTTCCGGCCCATCCAGCTGGATCAGAAGGTTGTCCACTTCGCAGGCATGAAGAGCAGCCATGAGATGCTCTATGGTAGCGACTGTCAGCCCCGGTGTAAGGGGAGAAGCGGCCACCGTGGCCAGAGGGCTGGAAATGATGCAGTCATGCGTCAGGCGGAAGGCGGGGGTGTCTGCCATATCCAGCCGCTGGAGCCTGATGCCTGTATCCGGCGCTGCCGGGACAAGGCGGACCGTGGCAGGCCTGCCACTGTGGAGGCCCCACCCCTGGCAATGGACGGCCTGCTCCAGTGTGGTCTGTGCCTGCTGTAGGTGGGCTGTATTCTGGAGGGGCGGCTGATGAGGCCGACAGCATGTGGTCTCTGGCATGAGGGCAGGTGCTCGGGCATGGGCGACCTTACCCGGTGAGGCAGGACGCTTTCCCCCATGGGGGAGGTGGATGAAGCCCCCTGCCCACAGGGGAACCGGGGGCTTTAATCAGACCCGGTTACTTCGGGCCACGGCGCAGATAGGTGGGAATGCTCAGCTCGTCATCCTCGGCAGGTGGGGTGACGCTGTCATGCTGCGGTTTCCGCTCATCAGTCGCAGCGTGTGTATCCCGGCGCTCCTGTTCTGGCGAAGGACGGGTACGGAAGAAGCGGCTGAACAGCCCCCCGCCCGTTTGCCCGGTCTCCTCCCGTGGGCGGATCGGCTCCGATACCGTGGGGGCAGAAGCCTGCTGGTTCGGGCCGAGATGAGGGTCGTAATTGGGAAGAGGCGATGCCTCCTCGGCTGGCTGGCCTGCTCCTTCGGGGGCAGGGTCGTGTTCCGGGGCTTCTTCGTTCTGCCCGGTGTCTCCCGCGGAGGCAGTTGGATGCTCCGTTGCCTGGTCCGTGTCCGGTGTGTGAGCCACGGTTTCAGCGGGGGCATGAGTCTGGACTTCGACCGGTTCCTCCTCGGAGGCTTCATGGCGTCTCCGGCCATTCAGCCCCGTGGCGATCACGGAAACCTGCACCTTGCCTTTCATGTTCTCATTGACGACGAAACCGCTGTTGATTTCTTCGTCTTCGCAGTTTGCCGTCTCACGGATGAGATTCATGATCTGGTTATAGGCCAGCAGGCTCATGTCCGGACCGAGCGTGACGTTGACAAGAAGTGCCCGTGCCCCGGCAATGGTGGTTTCCTCCAGCAGCGGGTTGGAAATGGCCCGCTCGGCGGCGGTGATGGCCCAGTCTTCACCATCTTCCTCGGCCGATGCCATGCCAATGCCCATCATGGCCTTGCCCATGCCACTCATGACGGTACGGACATCGGCAAAGTCAAGATTCTGATACCCGGCTTCCACCATCAGGTCCGTCACGCTGCGGACACCACTGTACAGGACGTCATCCGCCATGGCGAAGGCTTCGACCAGCGAGGTTGTCAGCGAGGCGCTGCCGAAGAGGTTCTGGTTGGGGATGACCAGCAGCGTGTCCACGTATTTTTCCAGCTCGGCAATACCGGCTGCGGCAGCCCGGCTACGGCGGGAGCCTTCAAAATCGAAGGGTTTGGAGACGACGCCGATTGTCAGGGCACCGACTTCATGGGCGATCCGTGCCACGACGGGGGCTGCTCCCGTGCCGGTGCCGCCACCCATTCCGGCCGTGACGAATACGAGATCAACCCCTTCCAGATGCTGGCGGATTTCATCTTCTACTTCTTCGGCTGACTGGCGGCCGACTTCCGGCTTGGCTCCGGCCCCCAGACCACGCGTGAGGGTTGGGCCGAGCTGGAGGCGCGTCTCAGCCTTGGAGAGAGCCAGCTGCTGGGCATCGGTGTTGGCGGCGATGAAAGTCACGCCACGCAGCTTGCCGTCGATCATGTTGTTGACGGCGTTGACCCCGCCACCACCAACCCCGATGACAGTGATGCGCGGGGGACTGACAGCACTAACACCAGGGGTCGTTGGGGTCAGGTTCAGTGACATAACGGTCTCGCTTCGGCCAGGGTGGACATTATAGATGGGTCTTTGGAAGACAGATTTACGGGCAGAGTAGCATCTGGAGAGAAATATGTAATGCTAAATATCGGGTATTGTGCCCGTTTATGACTTCCGGCGCAGGAAATTGGCAAAGCGCCAGGCAATGCCTCGTGGGGCTGCTTCATGTTCCGCAAGGCAGAAGCGGTCTCTGGCCCCGGCTGCCCAGGCGAGAAGACCGGCGGCGGTGGAGAATCCCGCCCATATGGAGGGATGATCCGATTCCGGCAGTCCCCGTATGGTGGCTGGAGACCGGACCTGCACAGGCCGGTTCAGGATCTCGGCAGCCACGGCATCAATGCCGTTCAGCAGGGCGCCGCCGCCCGTCAGGATGACACGTCCTTCCGCCGGGCGCCCGAGGCCGGCACCGTCCAGCTCGTAGCGGAGCATTTCCAGCGTTTCCTCGACACGGGGGGCGATGGCCCGGACCAGATCGGCCCGGGTGATCTGCCGGACAATGTTGCGATGTGAGACAGGCAGGGCGATGGGAATGGATGTGTCATCAGCCGAGGCATAGGCGACCCCGTAAAGGGTTTTGAGCCGTTCTGCTGTTTCAAGCTGGATGGACAGGGATTGAGCAATGTCCCGGGTGATGTGATCGCCGCCGACCCTGATATGCCGTGTATAGAGCACCCGCCCACGGGCGAAGACGGCAAGGGTTGTCGTGCCCGCTCCCATGTCAACGACGGTCACCCCGAGGTCACGCTCATCATGGTCCAGCACAGCAAGGCCGGAGGCAATGGGGTTGGACAGCAGGTCCACGGCCCGCAGCTCGGCCTTGCGCAGGACAGCATCCAGCGTGTGGAGGGCACTCGTCTGGGCATCCACGATGTGGAACTTGCCCACCAGTCTCTCGCAGCGCTGCCCGCAGGGGTTGAGGACCGTGAGGGTCTCATCGATATTGAAACCCAGCGGCATGGCCTGGACGATCCTGCGGTCATGCTCGGTTGCCTCGTGGCGGGCCTGCCCGTAGAGGTGGAGAATGTCGTCCTCGGTCACCTCACGCCCGTTGGAGGCCAGAAAGGTATCCACGTGATAGCTGCGGGGGGTTCCGCAGGCGAGATTGACGGTCACATCCCTGATGCGGCGGCTGATTTTCCGTTCGGCATCGCCCACTGTCGCCCGGATGACACGCTCCAGCTGGATGGTGTCCACGATGGCCCCGGAATTCACTCCTTCGGAGCGTCGCCAGCCCCAGCTCAGGACACGCAGACCACCATTTTTCAGTCCCTGGCCAATCAGGCAGGTGGTTTTGGTGGAGCCAATGTCCAGAACGGCCTTGAGCCCCGGCGTCCAGACAAAGCCCTGCTGTTCTTCTGACGGGAGAATGGGAAGAACGGCCCGCTTCTGCTGGGGAGCGGGCGGATAATGCCGGGACGGTGAAACGGAACGGGACATAGGGATCAGTTTTCAGATAGCGGCGTTGCAGGCGGAGCCTCCTGATCGGCTCCCTGAGGCGTGGCAGGGTGAATGACCATACGGTCGGATAGCCGCATGTCAATGGTTTTCAGGGGGCGGTCCAGGAGCTGGTAATCGTTCTGGTAATCATGCAGACGGGAGAGAGCGGCGCTTTCTGCTCCCTCCGGGAGCATGAGGGTCGTACCGTTCTGCATGAGGATGTTCCAGCGCCGCTGCCCGATGCGGATGAGGGCCAGCGTATGGCTGTTGATATCGGGAAACTGGTCGAGCAGGGTGATGATGGCATTTGCCTCCAGGTTGGCACCTGCGCCGACAACAAGGGGAAGCTTGCGGAAGACCGAACTGTTTTTGGCTGTCAGTTCCTGACGTGAGACAGTGTCTCCTTTCTGGTTGATAAGGACGAAATGGCCTTCCATCTGCCAGATGGCGATGGGATTTTTTTCCTCCACGGTGATGTTGATCGTGTCCGGCAGGTGGCGCTCGACCGTGGAATGCTCGATGAAAGGCAGCTCATCAATGCGCTGGCGTGCCGCCTCCACGGAGAAGCTGAAAAGCGAGTGGTTCAGGCCTGTCCCCAGCGCCTCCATGATGTCGCTCTCATCCGTCAGGCGCCGCCCCGTGATGACGATGTGCTGGATCTTCAGCGGGTCCAGCGCAGACAGGCGGGTGCGCAGGCTGTCTGCCAGCCTGTGTCCCCCCTGGCTGCTCCAGGCCAGCCAGCCAGCTCCAGCCATCAGGAAACAGACGAGCCCCAGAATGCTGAGCCGCCGCAGGATGGCCTTCTGCCGCTGCCAGAAGAGGGACATGCTGGAGGGGCGGTCCCCGTAAGGGTCCACGGGGGCCTGGGGGCGTTTCCTGAAGAAGGACATCATGGGCCGTCAGCGGGCTCAGGCTGGGGCACCGGATGGAGGGAGAGGGACTCTGCCCGCCCTAGGGCATCCATCACCAGCCAGTGGCAGAGCAGGGGATAGCTTACGCCACGGGCGGCGGCCTGTTCTGGCAGCAGGGATGTGGCCGTCATGCCCGGCTGGGTGTTGACCTCCAGAATGACGAGTTCGCCCTTATCACCATCATAGCGGTAGTCGGTCCGGCTGGCGCCCCGGCATCCCAGTGCCTGATGGGCCCTCCGGGCCAGTGTGAGGGCCTGGTCCGTGATGTCTGCTGGCAGGGGAGCGGGGATGACATGGCGGGAGCCATTGGCCTGATATTTGGCTGCAAAATCGTAGAAACCACCGCTCTCTGGCGTGAGGATTTCCGTAACGGCGAGGGCCTCGTCGCCCAGTACCGCAACGGTCAGCTCACGCCCGGGGATGAAACGCTCGGCCAGAATCTGGGGGCCGAAGGTCCATGACCCGGCAATGGCATGGCGTTTTGCGGCATCATCTTCATGGAGAATATGGACACCGACGGATGAGCCTTCCGCCACGGGCTTCAGAACGTAGGGGGCCGGCAGGGGGGCCCGTTCCTTCAGTTCGTCTGGCGTGATGAGGCAGCCTTCTGCAACGGGGAGACCGGCGGCCTGAAGGGCCATGCGGGTGCTGGCCTTGTTCATGGCGATGGCAGAAGCCAGAATCCCGGAATGGGTATAGGGCAGGCCCAGCCATTCCAGAACGCCCTGAATGGCCCCGTCCTCCCCGCCAGGACCGTGCAGGGCATTGAAGACGGCATCCGGTTTGCAGGCTTTCAGGGCCTCGATGGTGGCGGTGATGTCCGGCCCGGCATCAATGGCATGGACATGGTGCCCGGCCTGCTTCAGGGCCTCCATGACGGCCCTGCCGCTGGACAGGCTGACGCTGCGCTCGCTGGAGGTTCCTCCCATCAGAACGGCGATGGAAAGAGGTGTGGGTGTGGGAAGAATGGTCTTGTCTGTCATGCCCGGATGTTTCCTTGTCAGGAAGGGGAGGCGGGAGAAAGGGGACGGCCCAGCCGTCTGATCTCCCAGTGCAGGGTGATGCCGCTGCTGTCCAGCACACGGGCACGGACCATCTCGCCCAGCTCTTCCAGCTCCGTGCTGGTGGCGTCGCCCGTATTGAGCATGAAATTGCAGTGCTTCTCGCTGATCTGTGCGCCACCGTGCCGCAGCCCCCGGCATCCGGCGGCATCGATCAGCTCCCAGGCCCTGTGTCCTTCGGGGTTGCGGAAGGTGGAGCCGCCTGTCCGGGCCCGCAGGGGCTGGCTGGCCTCACGGCTGGCCCGCATTTCCTGCATTGTCTGCTGGATGGTGGCGGGGTCTTCCGCACCGTGGGCTTTCAGGCGGGCACGCAGCACGATGCTGCCTTCCGGCAGGGAGCTGTGACGGTACCGCATCTCCAGTGCCGGGGCGGGCAGACGCTGGATGGTGCCCTCACGGGTGAGGATTTCCACCCAGTCGAGCAGGGTGGAGAGGTCACCCCCATAGGCTCCGGCATTCATGCAGACGGCTCCACCAATGGAGCCGGGAATGGTGGAGAGGAAGGCGAAGCCGGCCATGCCTGCCTGCGCCGCCGTTTCCGCCACGCTGCTGTCCAGTGCGGCGGCTCCGGCGATCAGCCCGTCTCCATCCGTTTCAATGTTGGCAAAACCACCGGCCAGACGGATGGTCAGCCCGGGCAGCCCTCCATCACGGATGATGACGTTTGAGCAGGCTCCAAGGACCGTCATGGGCAGGTCGGGCGGGCACTGGCGCAGGGCCGTGGCGAGGTCTTCGGCATCCTGCGGCACGAAGAGCCAGTCGGCGGCCCCGCCCGTGCGGAACCAGCTGCGGGCGGCCAGCGGGGCCTGTTCCTTCAGCCGTCCCCGTGCCTGCTGGAAAGGTGCAGCCGTGGTCATGGTGCGTCCTTTCTGAGGCTGTCCAGCTGCTCGGGGAGAGCCTGTGCCCAGTGGGTGATGGACCCTGCCCCCAGACAGAGGACATAGTCACCCGGCACGGCCACGTCGGCGACGACGCTGGCCAGATCATCCGGCGAGGCGAGGGACAGGACATGGCGGTGCCCACGGTCCCGCAGCCCTTCGACGAGCTGATCCCGTCCGATGCCCTCGATCGGGTTTTCTCCGGCGGCATAGACGTCCGCCACGATGACGGTGTCCGCATCATTCATGCAGGTGCAGAAATCATTGAACAGTGCACTGAGGCGGGAATAGCGGTGCGGCTGGATGACGGCAATGACATGCCCTGCACCGGCCTGCCGGGCCGCTTTCAGCACGGCAGCGATCTCGACGGGATGATGGCCGTAATCATCAATGATCTTCACGTCATTCCATGTGCCGGTCAGGGTGAAGCGACGCTGCACGCCCCGGAAGCCGCCAAGCGCATCGGCGATGACATGATCGGGGATTTCCATTTCCTGCGCCACGGCGATGGCCGCCACGGCATTGAGGACATTGTGGTGCCCGAACATGGGCAGATGGAACGGTCCGGCCAGACGCTGGCTGCTGGTCGTCCGGTCCGTGATGGTGACGTTGAAGGTCACGCCCTGGCTGTCCGTGCCGGTGACTTCCGCCCGGACATCTGCCTGCGGGCTGAAACCATAGGTGACGACGCGGTGATCGGAGAGCTGGGGGATCATCTGCTGCACCCGGGGATGATCCACGCAAAGGACGGCGAAGCCGTAGAAGGGAATGTTGGAGACGAACTGCCGGTATCCGGCCTCCATCGCCTCATCGGAGCCCCAGTGATCCAGATGCTCGGGGTCCATGTTGGTGACAACGGCAATGATGGCAGGGAGACGGAGGAAGGAGCCATCGCTCTCATCCGCTTCCACGACCATCCAGTCGCCGGACCCCATGCGGGTATTCGTGCCGTAGGCCTCGATGATGCCACCATTGATGACGGTCGGGTCCAGCTTGGCCTGTTCCAGCACGCAGGCCACGAGGCTGGTCGTGGTGGTCTTGCCGTGTGTCCCCCCGATGGCCACGGCCCAGCGCAGGCGCATCAGCTCTGCCAGCATCTCCGCCCGCCGGACGACGGGGATGAGCCGGGCACGGGCGGCCATGACCTCCGGATTGTCCCGTTTTACGGCGGTGGAGATGACGACGACCCGTGCTTCCCCCAGATTGGCCTCATCATGGCCGATATGAACGTGGATGCCTGATTTCCGCAGACGCTTCACGTTGGCATTCTCGGCAATGTCGGACCCCTGAACCTTGTAGCCGAGCATGTGCAGCACCTCGGCAATGCCGGACATGCCGATGCCGCCAATGCCAACGAAGTGGATCAGACCAAGGTTGAGAGGTAATGCACGCATCAGGGGAACTCCGGCGGGGGTGGGATGAAGGGAGGGCAGATAATCAGGCTTTGATGGTCGTTTCAACCAGATCAGCCAGTTTTTCGGCAGCACGGCGCTGCTGGAGATTGCGGGCGCCTTCCGCAGCCCGTGCCAGCTCGTCAGGATGGCTGAAGAGGTGGGTCAGATGCGTGCAGAGTGCTGATGAGGAAAAGTCACGCTGCCGGACCATCCAGCCACCACCGGCCCGTTCCATTGCCTGTGCGTTGACACCCTGCTCATCAGAGGCGGCAATGGGCAGCGGGACAAGGATGGAAGGGCGGCCTGCCATGGCCAGCTCCGCAATGGATGAACCACCGGCCCGCCCGATGACGAGATGGGCTTTCTTCAGTTCAGCTGCCACATCCTCGATGAAAGGCGTGACCGTGGCCTTTATGCCGACCTGCGCATAGATGCCGGACAGGGCAGGGACCATCTCCTCATGGGCCTGCTGGGTCACATGCAGCCGGGTCCGCAGCCCAGGGGGCAGGTTGCACAGGGCCTGCGGCACGATGGAGCTGAAAATCTGCGCCCCCAGTGATCCACCCCAGACAAGCAGATGGATCGGCTCCTCGCTGAACAGGCTTGGGCTGACATAGGGTTCATCAGCCAGAGCTTCGATGGCAGGGCGGACTGGCATCCCTGTCTGCATGACCTTCCGGCCTGCGGGCAGACGGGCCACCCGGGGGTAGGATGTGGCAATGGCATCGCTGAACCGGGCGAGGAGGGCATTGGCCTGCCCGAGGATGGCATTGCCTTCATGGATGATGAGGGCAGGGCGTTTACCCAGACGCAGGCGACTGCCGAGAAGGGGAGGAATGGAAGGATAGCCGCCAAAGCCGACTACGGCGGCGGGCCGGTATCTGGCAACAATCTGACGCCCGCCAAGGCAGCTCCAGAGAAGCTGGCCGATCCCCCTGAGTTTGTCGATGGGCTTTTTACCAGCCACGCCACTGCTTTTGAGGACATGGCGGGGGCTGTCCGCAAATACGCTCAGTCCGGCCCTGCTGTTGCGGGCATCCGTTACGAGGATGGTCTGGTGACCACGGCGCTGGAGTTCTGCCCCCAGTGCCTCAGCCGGGAAGAAGTGCCCCCCGGTACCGCCGGCGGCAATGAGAATTGGTGCTTGTTTCATCAGATGTGATCCTTCCGGGATGACATGGTCAGACGTGGGGCTGTTTCAGCAGGGGATGGCGGCGGCGTAAAGGGGCCTTCCTCTACACGGTGGCGGGTCAGTGCCAGGGCCATGCCGATGGTCAGGGCAACGGAAAGGGCCGAGCTGCCCCCGTAGGAGATGAAAGGCAGTGTCATGCCCTTTGTGGGGATCAGATGCAGGGAGGAGCCCATGTTGACGAAGGCCTGAAGGCCGAAGCCGGTGATCAGGCCGCTGGCAGAGAGAATGATGTAGGGTTTCTTTTCTTCCAGCAGGCGGTTGAGAGTGGAGAAAACCAGCATGGTGAAAACGGCAATGATGAACAGGCACATCACGAAGCCATATTCCTCTCCGGCAACGGAGAAGACGAAGTCGGCATGGGCATCGGGCAGCAGGTCCTTCACCCGGCCTTCACCCGGTCCCCGGCCCAGCAGTCCCCCATTGCCAAAAGCCCGCATGGAGGTATCGATCTGGTAATGGTCCCCCACATCAGGATGCAGGAAGCGCTGCACGCGGGAATGGACGTGCTCGAACACCATATAGGCTATCCCGAACGCTCCAAGCGCTGCCGAGACCAGCATGCCGAATACGATGATGGGCAGGCCGTCGATGAAGAGCTGGGTGATGAAGACCATGCTGATGACCGAGAGCATCCCGATATCCGGCTGGGCCTGAAGCAGGGCTGCAATGACGAGATAGACCCCGCATGCCACCAGTCGCCCCGGGAACCGCCAGCCATTGGAAAGTCTCAGCGTATGACGGAGGCTCAGCAGCAGGCCGGTCACGACGGCAAAGCAGGGTTTCAGGAATTCAGAAGGCTGGACGGACATGAGGGGCAGGGCGATCCAGCGTCTGGCCCCCTTGATCTCCATGCCGTGAACAAGCGTCATGAATGTGGCGCCCAGCGCCACGATCCCCCCCATGACGGCAATCCGCCCGATCGTGCGGGGGGTCAGCCGGGATGTCACGACGACGACGGCACTGGCAAGGGCCAGAAAGACCACCTGCTTGAGGATGAACATGTTCCGGGAGGCCCCGATGCGGTGAGCCACGGCGGGGCTGGCAGCCAGCATGAGGATGTACCCTAGGGCGACCAGTATTCCGACGCAGCTCAGGCTGACATGGTCAAGGCTGCGCCACCACTGGGCCTTCCGGGAGCTGTCTGACCTGTCGGAGAGTGCCATGATGTTTCAGTCCTCCCCGCAGAGGCTGCGGGCCAGTGTGGCAAAGGCCGTTCCCCGTTCCTCGAAATTGCGGAACTGGTCAAAACTGGCACAGGCCGGGGACAGGAGTATGGGCATGGCCTCGTGTGTCCGGGCATGGTCCCAGGCGGCCCGTGTTGCCTGCTCCAGCGTTCCGCTGATCTCGAAAGGAACATCATGGGCTGTCAGGGTTCTGGCCAGCAATGGGGCATCCTGCCCGATGAGGAAGGCACGGCGCACATGGCCGAACAGTGGTGCCAGACTGTCGATTCCTCCTTCTTTGGCCATGCCTCCGGCAATCCAGAGGCTTTTGGGGAAGGCTTTTAGTGCATGGTAGCTGGCTTCCGCATTTGTGGCCTTGCTGTCGTTGATGAAGCTGATTCCATCAGCCTGCGCCACGAGCTGGAGGCGGTGGTCCAGCCCGGTGAAGCTTCTGATGCCCTCGGCAATCTGTTCCTCGGAGAGGCCAAGATGGCGGGCGATGGCCCGGCAGGTCTCTATGTTCTGGGCATTGTGCTGTCCAGGCAGAAAGGGGGCGTCTGTTTCTGGAACAGGCTGGGTGATCGAGAGTGTCCGTACCGTCACGCCCTGCCGCTCAAGCCGCTGGTGCAGTCCGTCCGCCCAGGAGGCCTTTTCGCCCAGAATGGCAAGGTCGCCTGCGGTCATGTTGTCAAAGACATGCGCCTTGGCATCCAGATAGCCCTGCATGGAGCCGTGCCTGTCCAGATGGTCCGGTGTCAGGTTGAGCAGGGCAGCGGCACAGGCGTGATAGTCCTTCAGCCGTTCCAGCATGTAGGACGACATTTCAATGACATAGACGCCGTCATCCCCCAGAGCGGGCAGGGCGAGAGAGGCCGTGCCAAAATTGCCGCCACAGCAGGCCGGGATGCCGGCCTGTGTGAGAATGTGGGTCAGCAGGGCCGTGGTCGTGGATTTGCCATTTGTACCCGTGATGGAGACGAACCGCGCGCGTGATCCTGCCTTGCGAGCCACCTGCCAGAGCAGTTCTGCATCGGAGAGGATCGGCACATGCTGCTCCCGTGCCAGCAGGGCAGCAGGGTGTGGCCGGGGCAGATGGTGCGGGATGCCCGGCGAGAGGATCAGGGCATCCATGCCGGTGAGGTCAGTCAGGGGCGCCAGTGTCAGGCGGGGATGTGAGGACAGGGGAGCTGGGAGCTCCGGCCTGCTGTCATCCCAGGCCTGTACGGTTGCTCCCATGTCCAGCAGGGCCTGCACGACGGCAGCACCGTTGCGGCCCAGCCCGCAGACAGCATGATGCTGACCGGTCAGGAGCGTTGCAGGCCATTTCTGGGGGGGAGGAAAGGGCAGGACAGTCATCAGCGCAGCTTCAGTGTGGCCAGACCACACAGCCCCAGAATGATGGCAATGATCCAGAAACGGACGACAATTTTCGGCTCCTGCCAGCCTTTCTTTTCAAAATGATGGTGCAGCGGTGCCATGAGGAAGATGCGTTTCCCCGTGCGGCGGAACCAGAAGACCTGGATGATGACGGAGATCGTTTCCACCACGAACAGGCCCCCCACGAGGCAGAGCACCAGCTCATGCTTCACAGCCACGGCCACGGCCCCCAGGGCACCGCCCAGTGCCAGAGACCCGGTGTCTCCCATGAAGACCTCTGCCGGTGGAGCATTGAACCAGAGAAAACCCAGTCCGGCTCCGATCAGGGCGGCGCAGAAGATGCTCAGCTCCCCCGTGCCGGGAACATGATGGAGCTGGAGATAGTCGGCAAAGACATGGTTGCCGACCAGATAGGCGATCAGGGCGAAGACGAGGGCGGCGATGATGGAGGGCACCGTGGCCAGCCCGTCCAGCCCGTCCGTCAGGTTCACGGCATTGCCGAAACCCGTGATCGTCACCATGGCGAAGAGCGGGAAAATGTAGCCCAGATGCAGCACGAAGGTCTTGGCGAAAGGAAAGGCCACGGCATTGCGCAGGTCCGGTGGTGTCAGGGCTTCCATGGCAATCCCGGCAAGGCATGAGATCAGGAATTCCCCGCCCAGCCGTATTTTTTTGGAAACCCCTTTGCTGTTGCCCTTGGCCAGTTTGAGATAGTCATCCGCAAAGCCTATGGCGCCAAACCCCAGGGTCGTGAGGAGAACAGCCCAGACAAACCCGTCAAACAGGTCCGCCCAGAGGAGGGTGGAGCAGGTCAGGGAAAACAGGATGAGACCACCGCCCATGGTGGGGGTACCGGCTTTCTCCAGTATATGCCGTTCCGGCCCGAGGGTCCGTATGGGCTGCCCTTGCCGCTGGATGCGTTTGAGCTGGGCAATGAAGGGCTTGCCGAGCAGCAGGGAGATCACCAGCGCTGTCAGGCAGGCGCATCCGGCCCGGAAGGTCATGTAATGCAGCAGGTTGAGAAGGCCGCCATGGGAGGAAGAAGGTGCAGCAAGAAGGTTGAAGAGCATCAGGCGGACTCTGGGGCGTGTGTGGTGGTGGACATGGGCTGCTCCAGCAGCGCAATGAGGGCACGCATGTTACTGCCCAGGCTTCCCTTCACGAGCAGCACATCCCCTTTTTGCAGGGCAGGGTGCAGCAGGGAGGCAAGCTGGACTGAATTTTCAGCATATCCTCCCTGTAGGGAAGGAGGAAGGGCCTCGTAAAGGGATTTCATGTGCGGGCCGCAACAGAATGTCAGAATGTCATGCTTCATTAATGGTTCAGCCAGAGCCCGGTGTTCGGCTTCGGCAAACTGGCCCAGCTCCCTGATGTCGCCCAGGGCGGCCAGATGGCGTCTGGCGGGCATGAGGGCGAGCGTGTCCAGGGCTGCACGGACACTGGGGCCGGAGGCATTGTAGCTCTCATCCAGCAGGGTGATGCCGCCGGGCAACAGGCGCTGCTGGCCCCGTCCGGCTTCCGGCTGGAAATGGCGCAGGGCCTCGGCTCCGGCTTTCGGGTCCAGCCCCAGCGCAGCGATGGCCCCAAGAGCCAATGCGGCATTGCGGGCCAGATGGGGGCCGGGGGCCGCCAGCCTCACGTCGGTGTCGCCCCGTGGTGTGGTCAGATGGAACTGGCTGCCGTCTGCCGTGCAGGTGAGGTCTGTTATCCGGATGGTGGCGCTGGTTGTCACGCCTGCCTGCCAGAGCGAAACACCTGTCGGCAGGGCCTGTTTCAGGCGGGCAAGTCCCTGTGAGGCCTCCGGGCAGAGGGCCGTGCCGGATGACGGAAGGGCGGCAAAGAGGGCCGCCTTTTCGTCCGCAATGGCGTCGATGCTGCCCATATGCCCCAGATGGGCGCTGCCAATGGTGGTTATGAGGCCAATATCCGGGCGTATCTGGGCGGCGAGCGGGGCGATCTCGCCGGGGTGGTTCATGCCCACCTCGCTGATGCAGAAGGCGGCTTCTTCTGGCAGGCGGGCGAGTGTCAGAGGCACGCCCCAGTGGTTGTTGAAGGACGCCACGGAAGCATGGACCTGCCCGTAAGGTGCAAGAGCCGTGGCCAGCATGTTCTTGGTGGTTGTTTTTCCCACGCTGCCTGTAACGGCGATGACCCTGCCGCTGAACTGTGCCCGCCTGTAGCGGCCCAGAGCTTCCAGCCCTTGCATGGTGTCATCGACCTTCAACAGGCGGGGATCATCCGTCAGACCGGCCGTGCTGATGGCGGCCTCATCATGGGCCATCACGCAGCTGGCTCCAGCCTCCAGGGCCTGCCTCAGATAGCGGTGTCCGTCTGAATTATGGCCGATCAGGGCGATGAAGAGGTCACCGTGTTTCAGGGTGCGGGTATCGATGCAGACGCCGTGGACCTTCACGTCACCGGCAAGCTGCCCTCCCGTGGCGGCCTGAAGGTCCTTGCGGGTCCAGAGGATGGTTGTATCGGGCATCAGGCAAGCTCCCTGGCGAGTGCGGCCGTGATGGTACGGTCATCGAACGGATGTATTTCCCCCTTGATGATCTGGCCTGTTTCATGCCCTTTCCCGGCGATGAGTAGGACATCGCCTTTCTTCAGACCTTCCAGAGCGGTACGGATGGCCTGCCGACGGTCGCCAATTTCTTGTGCCTGCGGGGCTGTGGCGAGAATTTCGGCCCGGATGGTGGCCGGGTCCTCGCTGCGGGGGTTGTCATCCGTGATGATGACTTCATCGGCCAGATGGGCGGCGATCTGTCCCATGAGAGGGCGCTTGCCCCTGTCACGGTCCCCGCCCGCACCGAAGACCACGACCAGCCGCCCGCTGGTGTGGGGACGCAGGCTGAGCAGGACGTGCTCCAGCGCATCCGGCGTGTGAGCATAATCCACGTAGGCGCAGGCTCCATTTGGCAGGTGGGCGACCGGCTCACAACGGCCGGGCACGTCCTTCAGGTGCGGCAGGAGGGCAATGATGGATTCAGCTTCTTCATCCCGTTCCCAGCAGAGGGCGGCAGCCAGCAGGGCATTTTCTGCCTGAAAACGTCCCGGGAGTGGAAAGTGGAGTGCGGGCAGGGTACGGCCATGCAGCTGGAGTGTCAGGTCCATGCCCTGCGGGGTGGGTGTGGCCTCAAGAATTCGGATGGTCTCGCCTGTTGTGCCAATCGTGCGGAGGTCCAGTTTCCGGCGGGTGGCAATGTCACGGAGGGCCTCTCTGCTTTCGGCATCCATGTCGCTGTTGATGACGGCCCGGCCCCCTTCGGGCAGCAGCGTTTCAAAGAGATGCAGCTTGGCCTGCCGGTAGGCTTCCAGCGTGTGGTGATAGTCCAGATGGTCTCGGGTCAGGTTGGAAAAAGCGGCGGCCGTGATGGCAACGCCGTCCAGCCGGTGCTGCTGGAGGCCATGGGATGAGGCCTCCAGCGCTACATGGGTGATGCCATGCACCTGCAGGGCTGCCAGAGTGTTGGCAAGGGTGACGGCATCCGGTGTGGTCAGGGGGGGGAGTGATGGCAATGCCACGTCACTGATGAGCCCCAGAGTACCGAGGCTTGCAGCCTTCTGGTGACGCAGCTGGCAGAGCTGGCGGAAGAAATCTGCCGTGCTGCTTTTGCCGTTTGTTCCCGTGATGGCGGCAATATGGTCAGGCTGGGCCCCTGCCAGCAGTGCAGCAGACCGGGCCAGGAAACGGGCCGGGTCGGGCAGGGTGATGATGAGGGCCGTGTGGCCGTTTTCCGTCTGCTCTGGCAGATGATGCTGGCCTGGGGAAGCGGCGAGGACGATTGCGGCGGCCCCTTCTGCGATGGCCAGAGGAATGAAGGTCCGTCCGTCCTGTTTCGTGCCCTTCAGCGCCACGAAGAGGCAGCCGGGGCGAGCTTCCCGGCTATCGGCGGTGATGCTGGAAATGTCCGGGTCTCTGGTGAGGTCTCTGGCAAGACCATGATGGCGGAGCAGGGAGGACAGTTTCATGACGGAGACCTTTGAGAAGGGGCGGTGAGGGTTCAGTGGCTGTGATGGGCCCCGTGTTTGGTGGCCAGTCGGTTGACGGTGACAGCCCCGGGGTCATTGCCCGGGCCGAGTGGATGGCGGACACCGGGGGGGACGGGCGGAGAGAGAGACAGGGCGAGCTGGTCGTCAACCTGCTGGGCTTTGGTCGGCTCCAGCGGGAAGAGGCCCAGCATGGGGGCGGTGCGTGTCACGATTCTGGAAAATGTCGGAGCAGCAATCCAGCCAGCAGTCGTCCAGCCATGTGTTTCTGCCGTCCCTTGTGGGGCATCCAGCATGACATAAAGGGCATATTTGGGATCATTCATAGGGAACATGCCTGTAAAGGCCGTGATGTTGACATGTTTCAGATACCCCCCGTGGGCGCCGATCTTTTCTGCTGTCCCGGTCTTTCCACCAACGATGTAGCCGGGGCTTTCCGCTTTTTTCCCGATGCCCTTGGTAACGACGAGGCGCAGGATTCGGCGGAGCAGCTCTGAATTCTTGGTGGAGATCAGATGCGGCCCCTTCTGCTCTTCCGCCATGACGACATCATCATTGAGATGCTCACGGGCCAGCAGGGTGGGTGTGACAAGATACCCCCCGTTGCCGGTACAGGCGGTCCCGCGGACAATGGCCAGCGGCGATTCTGCCACGCCATGGCCAAAGCCGACCGTCATGACCGTGGTTTCGCCCCAATTCTTGAGGGACGGGACCAGCGGGCGTCCTGCCTCGGGCAGCTCAACGGGAACACGGTCCAGAAATCCCATGTTTTTCAGCCATTCATGCTGGCGGTCCCGCCCGACATCCAAGGCGATATGGGCTGAGGCCGGGTTGGAGGAATAGGCCATGACAGAGGGCAGCGCCAGCCATGGGGCGAAGTGGTCCGTCTTGAGGTCGGAAATCTTGAAGCGGCCGACATGGATGGGAATGGTGGAGAACTGGTCCCAGGGGTGGGCCACGCCAAGCTCCAACGCCATGGCGGCTGTCTGAAGTTTGAAGGTGGACCCTGGTTCATACATGCCGGTAACGGCCCGGTTGAATCGGGCATCGTCTGCCGCATGGGCAAAATCGTTGGCGTCATAATCGGGGAGACTGACCATGGCCAGGATTTCCCCGGTATGGACGTCCATCAGGATGGCGGAAGCCCCTATGGCCCGGAAACGCAGCTTGGCGTCATTCAGCTCGTCCCGCACGGCAGCCTGCACGCGGGCATCGATGGAAAGACGGAGCGGTGCATGGTCTCCCAGAAGGCGCTGGTTGAAGAATTTTTCCACCCCGGCAATGCCATGATTGTCAATGTCAACGCTACCAAGGATCTGCGCTGCCACGTTCCCCAGAGGATAATGGCGCTGCTCGCCATTTTCGAAATAGATGCCGGGGATGCCAAGATTGTTGATGGCCAGCTCGTCTGTCGGGGCGATGTTGCGGGCGAGGTAGACGAACTGTTTTTTCTGTTTCAGGCGGCGGATGGTCTCTGCCATGTTGAGGTTGGGCAGGATCGTATGGAGGCTTCGGGCAACATCTTCAGGCTCGATGATTTCCATGGGATTGGCATAGACCTGCACGACAGGCAGCGACAGTGCCAGAGGCTGCCCATTCCGGTCCACGATGCTGGCCCGTCTGATGTTGGGCAGGACGAACCCATTGCCTGCCATGGCTTTGGGGTCCGGATGGGGGATGTCCGGTATGGTGCTGCCGACCTGGTTGGGCAGAGGGGCCATGGGGGCCAGAATGGTTGCAAACAGCGCCTTTATGGCCACGCCACCATAAAGGAACAGGAAACCCATGCCGAGATAGACCAGCCTGTTGCGGCTTTTTTCCAGCCAGCTCATGGGGTTTCGTCTGCGTTCGTCCCACCGGGCCCACAGACGTCTCAACAGGGACGGCTTTCCGGGTGGCCCGTCCTTATGGTCTGATCCAGGCTGGTTGGTCTTGCGGGACGGTCTGGAGGCCATGGGGCACGGGCTCGGCATAGGAAAGGAAGGAACACAGGCGGAAGCCGCCAGAGGGTCAGTCTGTCAGAGGAACAGGGGGCGGAAGGGGGGCAGGCTCGTCTGCCGGGGCCGAGACTGTGTGGATTCCGCCCATGTGGCCGTGCTTGGCAGACTGGTGGACAGGGTGCCAGGCCACATCCTCCGTGGGTTCGCTGCGGGAATGGTCGGGCACGGCATGGGCCTTCCTGCGGGTCTGGCCCGTCGTACTATCCGCCGGGGCATGGAGACGATGCCGGGGCATGGCGTCTCCATCCGACCCGCTCAGGAGTGCCAGGCTTCGCTCAAGCTGGCGGTCTGCTTCACCCGTGTCATCCTTGTGGATGCGAGGATGGGAGGGTCTGCGTTCTGCGTGGTCGGTACTGGCCACGACATCACGTACTGGCCGGGGCGTTGTGGCAGGCGCCGCCGTGGCCTGATGTGCCGGGGCCGTGAGGGATGCCAGCTCTCTCTGGGCCTGTCCCCGGCCCGGGGCCATGGGGATGATGCGATGATCAATGGCGGGAAGACGCTTCCGCAGGTCTACCAGCTGCACGAACTGCGTGGGGTCGACCTGGCTCATCTCCGGCAGAACCCGCTGCGCCAGGGCGCTGAGCCGGTCCGGCTGGTTCAGCAGGGCCCACTGGGTGCGCAGAATGGCTGTCTGCTGCTGGATGCGGCGGGTATCTTCAATGGTTTTCCTGATATCCTGGTTTAGTACGAGGGTTTCATGCTTCTTCGTGTAGAGGAAGAGGCCGGAACCAGCCGCCATGACGGCACAGAGCAGGGTGACAAAACGGATCATGCGGAAGCTCCATGAGCGGGAAGGCGTCGCAGGGCACGCAGGCGTGCGCTGCGGGAGCGGGGGTTGAGATTCAGTTCCTGATCGGACGGTGTACGGGGCCGTGTATGCAGGAGTTCAAAAGACGGGGCTTCTGTCTGCTGCATGGCAAGAGGGGTATGACGGGATGGACCAGCCATGCGGCCAGCCAGCCGGGCGAGGGCCCGTTTCGTCATGCGGTCCTCCAGCGAATGGAAGGTCACGATGCAGAAGATGCCGCCCGGTGCGAGGAGGCCCGGTGCGGTTTCCAGCGTACGTTCCAGTTCGCCCAGCTCATCATTCACGGCAATGCGGATCGCCTGGAAACTGCGGGTAGCAGGGTCGAAATTGGGACGTTCTTTCGGGACGGCTTTGCGGATGATGTCGGCCAGCTGCCCCGTCGTCTGGATCGGGCCGCTCTGGCGGGCCTCGATGATGGCCCGGGCGACACGGCGGGAGCGGCGTTCTTCTCCATAATGGTAGAGGATGTCGGCGAGAGCCTGCTCTTTCTCACCATTGACGATATCCGCCGCACTCAGGCCATCGGTGCTCATGCGCATGTCCAGCGGGCCATCATGACGGAAGGAAAATCCCCGCTCTTCCTGATCCAGCTGGAAGGAGGACACGCCGAGATCCAGCACGATCCCATTGAAGGGACCATGATGACCGGCCAGCTCTTTCATGGCGCTGAAGGTTCCCTGGTGGAGATGCAGCCGCCCCTCCGAGGCTGCCACGAGAGGCTGCCCGCGTTTTATGGCATCGGGGTCACGGTCAATCGCATGGACAGTGCAGGAGGCCGAGCGGAGCAGGGCCCGGCTGTAGCCACCCCCGCCGAAGGTGCCATCCAGATACACGCCTCCATCCTGCGGGGCCAGTGTGTCCAGCACTTCTGGCAGCATGACAGGGAAGTGTCCCTCCCGCTGCATGTCCTCAGCAATCTGATGGGCGTGGGTCACGGTGCGGTCTTCTCCCTGTTTTCGGAGCGTTTACGCTGGCCGAGTTCCCGTGTGCGGCTGCGAGCCTGCCTGCGGCGTTCTTCGGCAAGGCTGGGATTCCATATCTGGAACACACGCCCCAGCCCCATGAAGCTGACATCATCTTCCAGTCCGGCATGGTCTTTCAGGGAGCGGGGGAGGCTGACACGGCCTTCCCTGTCGCAGTCCAGCGGGTAGGCATCGGCATAGAGGCTGGTCGCCAGGTCATCATGGTCGGCCGAGAAGGGATCATACTCATCAAGAGCGCCGGAAAAAGCGAAAAAGGCAGAGGCGGACCAGCATTCCAGGCAGTCATGAAGGTGGGATGGCCTGATGATCATCAGGGCCTCTCCGGGGCGGGCCTGTTCCCGCAGGGCATTCCGGAATGGTGAGGGAATGGAAATGCGTCCTTTGGCATCAACACGGCTGGCATGGGTACCGAGAAACATGGTCATGGTCTGCAATGTCCCTCCTTCCCTGCCTGCCATGGTGGACACATGTCCGCACCTTCATAGTGGGATTTCATGGGGTATCATGGGATTTTATGGGACGTCAAAGTTTTATTATAAAAAATGGCACAGGGATGCGGTTTTATTGTGTAGATATGGGCAGGGGTGTCTTTTTGTTAATAAAGTAAATAATTGGTATATTCTTCATTGCCACCATGGAAGCGGGGCAGGTGGGCAGAATGGCTGGAAGAGGATGGCAGTGAAGAGGCCTGGCCCTGTACGTCAGCCTTGTGTGTCGGAGCGTCATGAAGGCTCTGGTTGCAGTATCCAGATGCCGTTTTCTGGGGGGCTTGCAGTAATGTAAGGGGCCAGATGGTCTGTAAGCCGGGTTCTGTCCTGCCTCATACATGGTGAGGCGGGGCGATCATTCCTCTGGGATGTGTTTTGCAACACACCTCACGCAACCAACCCGAATGACAGGGCAGGACCCCTCAGCCACGGATGTGGCCCGTCATTCCTATTCGGTCTTGCTCCCGGTGGGGTTTACCATGACCGCCGCTGTTGCCAGCCGCGCGGTGCGCTCTTACCGCACCGTTTCACCCTTGTCCGCATTTTCCCACCATGACGGGGAGAAAACCGGCGGACGGTACTGTTTCTGTGGCACTGTCCCTGGGGTCACCCCCGCCGGCCGTTAGCCGGCACCGTCTTCCTGTGGAGCCCGGACTTTCCTCCATGTCCCGCAGGGGACACAGCGATCGCCCGACCATCTGGCTGGGGGCGTTATGCCGCTTGCCGTGTGGCGGGTCAAGCGGCGGTGGCAGGGAGGCCCGTTCAGGGGGTGAGGGGATGATACATGTCAGGTGAACCGGCGTCGGTCATGATGCTCTGGCCAGCACGGTCTACCCGGACATGGAAGAGAAGCTCTGCTGATGGCGTGTCGCCGGGGCAGCCATTCCCATGCCGTCCCAGGACGTCGATCGTGGGGGTGTTCACACTGCCATCACCATTGACGACCATGACAAGGCAGCGTCGGGGCAGAGGGGTCAGCCTCTTGCGGGTGATGATGGTCCGCAGATGTTCGACAAGGGCGGTATTATCGAACCAGCTCAGCTTGCTGAAGGTGAACTGGTCATAGAGGTTGTCCAGCACACCAGTCCTGACGAACAGGAACATGAGCAGGAAGGTCGGGACCAGCACGACAAGCCGTCGGATGATGTGCTGCTTCAGGGAGCGGGGTGGCCTCGGGCGGCGGCGGCCGAGACGGGGAGGGGTGGTTGGTTCGGTCATGATGGGTCTGCCCCGTGGTCATGGTGGAGACTGCGATGCCTGAACAGGCAAAACCGCCCTGCCGGCAGGGGCAGGGCGGTCTGTGAAGCCGTATGCGGATAGGCCGGTCCTGATCCGGGTAGGATCAGTCTGCCATGTCCTCGTGCCAGGCATCGCCCGTCGTGGCGATGAAGCGGCGTGCTTCTTCCGGCCCGTAGGACCCGGCGGCGTAATGGGCCATCGGAACCTTGTTGGCGGCCCATGTTTTCAGTGTCGGTTCGACCCATGCCCATGCGGCTTCCACTTCATCACGACGGATGAAGAGGGCCGGATAGCCACGGACGGCATCCAGCATGAGGCGCTCGTAGGAATCCGGAATGAGGGAGCCGTCGGCCGGAGCGAATTTGCCGGACATGGTGCCGTGCTGAAGCTCAAACCCGGCGGCAGAAGGGTTCTTGATGTTCAGGGCCAGCCCGAAACCTTCATCCGGCTGGAGGCGGATGACCAGGCGGTTGGTGGCGGCAGAGGTGCCAAACAGGGCGGAAGCAGACTTCCGGAACGTCACCACGACTTCGCTCACCTTTTTGGTCGAACGCTTGGCTGTGCGGATGTAGAAAGGAACATCCTTCCAGCGTGGTGTATCGACATAGGCCCGCATGACGGCGTAGGTCTCGGTGTGGCTGTCTTCGCCCAGCTCTTCCAGATAGCCCGGAACGGGTTTGCCGTTCATGTCCCCTTTGACGTACTGGGCACGGACCGTCTCGCTGGCCACCTTGTCCTCCGGGATGGGACGCAGGGCCTTCAGAACGTTCACCTTGGCATCACGGACAGTATCTGCCTCAAGGTTAGCCGGGGCTTCCATGGCGCAGAGGCTGAGGACCTGGAGCAGATGGTTCTGGATCATGTCCCGCAGGGCCCCGGATGTGTCGTAATAGGCAGCACGGCCTTCCACGCCCACGGTTTCGGCGGCGGTGATCTGGATGCTCTGGATGTGCTCGGCAGACCAGACGGCGCTGAAGAGCGGATTGGCAAAGCGCAGGGCGATGATGTCCTGCACGGTTTCCTTGCCCAGATAATGGTCGATGCGGAAAATCTGCCCTTCTTCGAAGAAGCGGCTCACACCGTCATTGATGGCTCTGGCGGAGGCACTGTCTGTACCGATTGGTTTTTCCAGCACGACACGGGAGTGCGGGGTGATGAAACCGAAACGGTGGAGGTTTTCGCTGATGGCCTCGAAGAGCTGCGGGGCTGTGGAATAATAGAAGACACGGATGCGGTCGGCCGGTGACTGGTCCAGAACAGCCTTCAGCTCATCCCAGTTATGGTCGCTTTTCGTGCCGTCCAGCGTGACGTAATGAATTTTCTTGAGGAAACGCTCGATCAGCGCCTCATCCCTGTGCTGGGCGGGGAGGAAGGTTTCCAGAGCCTCACGGGCACGGGTGATGTAGTCCTCGCGGGACAGTGAGGAGCGGGCAGTCCCGATGATGCGGGCTTCTTCTGGAACATGTCCGATGCGGAGCTGGTTGTAGAGAGCTGGAAGCAGTTTGCGCATCGTCAGATCGCCCGTGGCGCCGAAGATGACGTAGTCAAACGGTGCGGTCTGCTGAGAGTGGGCCATGGTGAGGCGTACCTTTTCTGTCTGGAAACTCGGGTGAGGCATCAGTCTGCCTCCGGTCTTGTTTCTGACCTCCTTTTAGAGCCTGTCCGATGTCCCGTTCAAGCCATAACAGGATGGATGGAAGAGCGGCCGGGAGCGGGGGCGTGCTTCAGGTCATGCAGGTAGGGCGGCAGGTGGCAGGATGCTGCGGAAGGACGTGACGGCAGAGGATTGGGCCTTATGTAATGGCATGTTCACATTTGCGTTTTTCCGTCTTTGTGGCTTTTCTGGCAGTGAATATGGGCTGTCTGTCATTCATATGGGCGGGAAGGGGAAGTGCCTTTCCGCTGGATGGTATTGACCACGGCCATGAGGGAGCGATAAGCCGCCCAGAAGAACCGGCATCCGGGCAGATTTGAGGAGTATGGTGTATGGATATGGGAAATGGTGATGAAGGTGCCGTGACAGGCGGCATTGCGGTTGATCGTCTGCGGTCCATTATTGACCGTGTCGAACGTCTGGAAGAAGAGCGCAAGGCACTTGGGTCTGACATCCGCGATGTGTTCACGGAGGCAAAATCGGCCGGGTTTGATGTCAAGGTCATCAAACAGCTGATCAAGCTGCGCAAGCAGGAGCCTGCCGAGGTGGAGGAGCAGGAGACCCTGCTGGACATCTACCGCCGTGCGCTGGGCATGTAAGCAGATCACGTCTCTGACGTATGGAGAAAAGAGAGCCTTTCCCTTCTGGTTCCTGCGGCCAGAGGGGGAAGGCTTTTTTGCGTGTCTGATGGTCAGTCGGGGAGCGTCAGATGGGTTTTGCAGGCCTGCTGGAGGACTGTGATGAAGTGATGGATGAGCGGTGGCTGCTCCCCCGTCCGTATGCCGATGGCCAGCGTGGCATGAGGGGCGGGGCGGGCGATCCTGTGGAAGGTCACGCCGCCTGTATGGAGCTGGTGGAGCGACTGGGGAACGATGGAGACCCCCAGCCCGGCAGCCACAAGTGGGATGGTCCCGGCAATCTGGGGGGCCTGTTGCCCGAGGGATGGGGTAACACCGGCGTCCCGGTAGGCCGCCAGGATGGCATCAAAGAAGCCTGGCCCCAGCTCACGGGGGAAGATGATGAGTGGTTCCGCCGCCAGACGGCTGAGATGTATTTCCGGCAGGCTGGTGAAGGGGTGGCCTTTGGGCAGGGCGATCAATGTTGGCTCATCCAGCAGGGGGATGACCTTCACGTTGGCCTGATCTGGCACGGGAGGGCGCAGGATCGTGATGTCCATGCGATAGGAGAGCAGGGCTTCGCAGAGGGCGGGAGTATTGCTTTCTTCCAGGGACAGGGTCACGCCCGGTGCAATTGTGCTGAACTGCCGGATGGCAAAGGGGATGCTGGGCAGCAGCGGTACGGCTCCGGCCAGCCCGATGCGGAGGTGGCCTTTCTTGCCCTGGGCCAGCCCGTGGGCATCTTCAATGAACTGGCGGCGCAGGTCGAGGATCAGCCGTGCATGGGGCAGGAGGGTCAGCCCGGCTTCTGTCAGGCTTACCCCACGAGGCTGGCGGCGAAAGAGTGACACGCCCAGAGAGCTCTCCAGGCGACGGATCTGCTGGCTGAGTGGTGGCTGTTCCATGCCCAGTTTTTCAGCCGCTTTGGTGATGTTGCCGGTTTCGGCGATGGTGACGAAATAGCGGAAATGTCGGATATCCATGACCCATATATAAAATGTATGGAGACAATGGGAACTATATATTTGTCTGAATTCATCTCCTGCCTTACAGAAAGGACCATTCACAACACAGGGGGCAATATGACTCGACCTTCAGGTGTAAAGCCAAACCGTCTTTTCCAGACATCCACGATGGCAGCTCTGCTGGACGCTGTTTACGATGGTGAAATGACGTTGGGTGAGCTGGTCCAGCATGGTGATTTCGGCCTGGGGACGTTCGATGCCCTGGATGGCGAAATGATTGTGACGGAAGGTGAGGTCCGCCAGTTCCGCTCCGAGGGGATTGCCTCCGGTACGACAGCGGATATGAAAACGCCTTTCGCCTGTGTGACCTATTTCGAGCCGGAAAAGACGGTCACCATCGACCGGCCGATGGGTAAAGAGGAGTTCGAGGAGCTTGTCGACGGGCTGATCGACAATCCCAATCTTTTCGGGGCTGTCCGTTTTACGGGTGAGTTCGAGAAGGTCGATACCCGGACCGTTTTCTGCCAGCACAAGCCCTATCCGGGGATGCTGGAAGTGGTGGCCAAGCAGCCTACCTTCAGCATGGGAGAGATTAGCGGGGTGATGCTGGGTTTCCGTACGCCGCCCTACATGCAGGGGATCAATGTGGCAGGGTATCACCTCCATGTTCTCAGCGATGACCGCAAGCATGGCGGCCATGTGACGAATTATCGTGTGAAATCCGGCAAGCTGGAAGTTGCCCGCATGTCCGATCTGGAGATTTCTCTGCCGAAGACGGAAGAATTTGCCAAGGCAGACCTTCAGCCCGCTGGCCTGCATGAGGCCATCCGCACGGCAGAGGGTGGCTGAGGGGCCGGTCGCTCTCTTCGGTCACATTATGATTACACGGCCCGTCTGGTATTTTCAGGGCGGGCATGATCAGGAAAAAACATCATGACACAGAAAAAATCTCACAAGGCAGCACAGACAGCCGCCGATCTGATCGTCCGCAATCTTGAGGCTCATGGCGTTGATCACATTGTTGGCATCCCGGGTGCCAAGATCGACCGTCTTTTCGAGGCGCTGGAAGACTCTCCCATTCGTACGATCGTTGCCCGGCATGAGCAGAATGCCGTCTTCATGGCCGGAGGTATCGGCCGCATCACGGGGCGGGCTGGTGTGGCCATTGCCACATCAGGCCCGGGTGTGTCCAATCTGGCAACGGGTCTGGCCACGGCAACGTCCGAAGGTGACCCGGTACTGACGATCGGTGGAGCTGTCGGTCGTGCCGACCTGCTGAAGCTGACCCATCAGAGCATGGATACGGTCAGCATGCTGCGCCCGGTGACGAAGTACAGCGCCGAGATCGGTGCTCCAGCGGCCACGTCGGAGGTCATCGGCAATGCGTTCCGTGCGGCTGAGAGCCCCCGGCAGGGTGGCGTGTTTGTCAGCGTACCGATGGATGTCCTGAATTCCGAGATCACGGAAGATTATCCGGTGATGGGCAACCGTAATGCCGTCAAGGCCGGTCCTGCACCGGAAGACGTCATCAAGGAGGCTGCCGCTGCCCTGAAGAAGGCCAAGAAGCCGGTCGTCCTGCTGGGCATGAAGGCCAGCAAGCCGGAGAATGCCGAGGCCATCCGTGCTTTCGTCAAGCAGACGAACCTTCCGGTTGTTGGTACCTATCAGGCTGCTGGCGCTGTTTCCAAGGATCTGGTCTCCCGTTTCGGTGGCCGTGTCGGTCTCTTCCACAACCAGTATGGTGATTACCTGCTGGATGAGGCTGATCTGGTCGTGGCCATCGGTTACAACCCGATCGAATATGATCCGTGCCTGTGGAACAGGAAATCAGCCCGCCCGATCATCAATATCGATGTTGTTCCGGCCCAGCTGGACAATGCTTTCAATCCCGAGATCGAGCTGATCGGCTCCATCGCCCTGAGCGTGCAGCACCTGACCAGGGAGACAGGCGCCCTGACATCCGGCGCTGCGCTGGACAAGATTCTGGAGGTTTATCGTGCCTCCCAGAAATCTGCCTTTGCCAAGGCCAAGAGCACCCAGCAGGGGATGCTCCATCCGCTTGAGATCATCAAGGTGATGGAAGATTTCGTGGCGCAGGACATCACGATCTGTCTGGACATGGGGTCCTTCCACATCTGGCATGCCCGTTTCCTTGAGGTCTTCCGTGCCCGCCAGATGCTGATCAGCAATGGCCAGCAGACGATGGGCGTGGCTCTCCCATGGGCCATGTCTGCCAGCATCGTGAACCCGGCCCAGAAGGTCATTTCCGTCTCCGGTGACGGCAGCTTCATGATGTCCTCCATGGACCTTGAGACCGCCGTTCGCCTGAAGAGCAACCTGATCCACATCATCTGGGTGGACCAGCACTTCAACATGGTCCGTATTCAGGAAGAGAAGAAGTACGGGCGTGATGCTGCCGTGGCCTTCGGCCCGATCGACTTTGCTGCTTTTGCCCGTTCTTTTGGCGCCAAGGGCATCAACGTCAATAGTGTGGACAGCCTGAGGGCTGCCCTGCGTGAAGGAATGGAAACGCAGGGACCGGTGGTCATCGCCGTGCCGGTTGATTATGCCGACAACCCGGCCCTGATGAACCCTCTGCCGGAGCTGAGCAAATAAGATAGCTCGCACTTCTGCTGAAGCAGAAGGGTGGATGAGGAGAGGGGCGTCATGGACGCCCCTTTTTTCTGAGGGTTATCCAATTAATTGATAATAAGTATCATTTAAAAAATTGTATTTCTTCTATTTAAATGAGATTTTTTGCAGTAGAGATTGTCAGTCACGTTTTGTTTTATTGTTGAGTGGGTGATATTTTTTTATAATCACCCATTATGAAGATAGGTTTATTCATTCCCTGTTACATGGATGCCTTCTATCCCCAGACGGGTATTGCCACGCTGGAATTGCTGGAAAAGCTGGGGCAGGAAGTTGAGTATCCCATGGACCAGACCTGTTGTGGTCAGCCCATGGCGAATTCCGGGTGCAACCGTGATGCCAAAGAGACGGAAGCTCTCTTTATCCGTAATTTCTCGAAATATGATGTGATTGTCTCCCCCTCAGGGAGTTGCGTGCATCATATCCGGGACAATTTTGATGCCATTGAGCAGACGGATGAGGTCCGGCATGTGCGCAAGAACACATATGAGCTTGTCGAGTTCATTCATGATGTTCTGAAGGTGCGTGAATTCCCGTGGGCGGAGTTCCCTCACAAGGTTGGGCTGCATAACAGCTGCGCCACATTGCGGTCCCTGCGGACGGCCAGCATGTCCGAGCTGGGCGAGCCTTTTTTCTCCAAACCCAAGACCCTTCTTTCCGCCGTGAAGGGCATTTCCTTTGCTGCACCACGACGCCCGGATGAATGTTGTGGCTTCGGTGGCACCTATTCCGTGACGGAAGAGGCCGTCTCTGCCCGCATGGGGTTGGACAAGGTGACGGATCATCATGATGCCGGTGCGGAGTATATCGTCTCTGCCGACACGTCCTGCATGATGCACCAGCAGGGCTGCGCCGAGCGCAATGGCGTGCCCATCCGCTTCATCCATATTGCTGAAATTCTGAATGGAGCGAGGGCATGAGCAACAGACCGGTCCCTCACGCCAAACTGGCGGCGGAGTTTCTGGAGGATGAGCCGCATCGTCACTTTCATGATGAACGCTTGTGGGACATGCGCCAGAAGCGTGACGAGCAGATGCACATCATGCCGGAATGGCAGGAGCTGCGGGAGCAGGCATCCCGGCTGAAGGAACATACGCTGGCCCATCTGCCCCAGTATCTGGAGCAGTTTGAGGAGAATGCCCGCCGCAATGGCATCCATGTCCACTGGGCCAGGGATGGTGCGGAACATAATCGCATCGTGGAGAAGATTCTCAAGGATCACGGCCACTCATCCATCATCAAGAGCAAGTCGATGATTACCGATGAGTGCGAGATGCGGGAGTATCTGGAGCCAAAGGGCGTCAGCGTGACGGAGACGGACCTTGGCGAACGTATCCAGCAGCTGGACAACCAGCTGCCCAGCCATGTGGTCGTTCCGGCTGTCCAGAAGCTGACAACGGATGTGGCAAAGACCTTTGCCAAATATTACAATACCGACCCGAACATTGATGACCCGCACGCTCTGGCGGAGGCGCAGCGCAATGCGGCCCGTCCGGTCCTGCTGAGTGGCGATACGGGCATGACGGGAGGCAACTTCCTTGTGGCGGAGACGGGCAGCTTTGTCGTCTGCACCAATGAGGGGAATGCGGACCTCAGTGCCAATCTGCCCAACCTGCATATTGCTACGCTGGGGATTGAACGTCTGGTCCCCCGCATGGCGGACCTTGGCGTGTTCATCCGCCTTCTGTCCCGCAGTGCGCTCGGCTCACCGATCACCCAGTACACGACCCATTTCCGCAGGCCGAAGAAGGGCGGGGAGATGCATGTCATCCTCGTGGATAATGGTCGGTCCGAACGGCTGGGGATGGATGATTTCTGGACCTCTCTGAAGTGCATCCGCTGTGGGGCTTGCATGAATACCTGCCCGGTCTATCGCCGGTCTGGTGGGCAGTCTTACGGGTCCGTCTATTCCGGGCCGATCGGGGCGATCATTGACCCGACCTTCAACGCCAGAAAATTCAGCACGCTGCCCTTCGCCTCCACGATGAATGGAAGCTGTACCAATGTCTGTCCGGTCAAGATCGACATCCACGAGCAGCTCTATAAATGGCGGCGTGTTCTGGCAGAACGGCATGAAATTCCGTTCGTCAAACGGGAGATCATGAAGATGGCGGGGCGGCTGCTGGCCCAGCCGGCCATGTACCGTCTGGCCATCAGCGGGACGGAGGTTGCCCTGAAGACCATGCCCCGTTTCGTGCTGTACAATTATCTGAATCCGTGGGGCAAACATCGGGAGCTGCCTCATCCGGTGAAGGAGACATTCCACAGCTGGTACAAGAGAAACCGTCTGAACAGGACCAAGGCACAGCATGAGGAGACACAGGCATGAGTGACGAGACGATGAGTGCCCGTGATGTCATCATGCAGCGTCTGAAGGAAAAAAAGTCTCCGCAGGAAGGGGCCTATCCGCTGCCGCCTGTCGTGACATTGGGGGATCAGGACGCCAGCCCGGAACGGTTCGAGGCCAGTCTGGCCCTGATGGGCGGCAGGATGCTGCCTTTGCAGGATGGAGAAGGGATTGAGCAGGCGATCAAGCGGGCTTTCCCGGAACTGCGCAACCTCTGCACTGCCGTGCCAGAGGTAGAAGGGACGCTGCGGATTGAAGACCTGGAAACGCACGAACAGGCCGACAAGGTTGATGTCATGGTCGTGCGGGCTGCTTTTGGTGTGGCGGAAACTGGTGGCGTCTTCCTGAGCGAGGTGGAGCTGAAAGACCATCTGGCCGATGTCCACCTGGCGCAGCATCTGATCGTTCTGCTCTCGAAGAATGAGCTGGTGGGCAACATGCACAATGCCTATCAGCAACGTTCCGAGTTTCGGACGGCAGGCTATGGCGTGCTGATGAGCGGCCCTTCCGCCACGGCGGACATTCAAGGCGTCCTGATCCGTGGGGCGCAGGGTGTGAGGAGCCTGTCTGTCATCTGGGCCTGACGGCTTCCGGGAACAGGATACAGAAAAGGCCGTGCGATACTATGTCGCACGGCCCTTTTTATTGGGGGGACTTAGAGACCTTCGTTGCGGGAGGCCGTTACACGGTCCTGAAGATGGCGCAGCAGTTCCGGCAGGCCGTCCCGGCTGACGCCTGAAAGTAGGTGAACTTCTGCACCAGAAGCAGCTTCTAGAGCAGCCTTTCGCTCCTCGATTTCTTCCGGCAGCAGGGCGTCACATTTGTTCAGGACGAGAACCTCCGGCTTGGCTGCCAGCCCCTCATCATAGGCCTTCAGTTCCTTACGGATCAGCTTCCAGTTCTGGACGAAGTTTTCATCCGTCCCATCAACCAGATGGATCAGAACGGCACAGCGTTCCACATGGCCGAGGAAGCGGTCACCCAGACCCGTTCCTTCGCTGGCACCTTCAATGAGGCCGGGAATGTCGGCAATGACGAATTCTTCCACGGCATTGAGGCGCACGACGCCAAGCTGTGGATGCAGGGTCGTGAAGGGATAGTCCGCAATCTTGGGGCGGGCACGGGAGGCCACCGAGAGCAGGGTGGACTTGCCCGCATTGGGCAGGCCGACAAGCCCGACATCGGCAATCAGCTTCAGCCGGAGCCAGACCCAGCGTTCCTCCCCGGGGAAGCCCTTGTCGGCCCGGCGTGGGGCACGGTTGGTGCTGCTCTTGTAATGGGCGTTGCCCAGGCCACCATCGCCACCCTGACAGAGCAGGACGGTCTTGTTTTCCTCATCAAGGTCCGCCAGCAGGGTCTCACGGTCTTCATCGAAGATCTGCGTGCCGATGGGAACATCAATAATGACGTCCTCAGCACCCGCCCCGGTTCTGTTGGAGCCAGCCCCGTTGCCACCCTTGCGGGCACGGAAGTGCTGCGTATAGCGGAAGTCGATCAGCGTGTTGAGGCTCGGCACGGCACGGAAATAGATGTGGCCACCCCGGCCACCGTCACCGCCATCCGGCCCACCGAATTCGATGTATTTTTCCCGGCGGAAGGCGACAACGCCATCTCCTCCATCACCGGAGCGGACATAGATTTTGGCTTGGTCAAGAAACTTCATGGGAAGGCCGCCACAGCAAGGGGGAGGGGAAAGGGACAGGAAGAAAAAAGGCCGGCACCATTGATGGTAGCCGACCCTTCTTCATGCTCTGTGCCCGTCAGGGCAGGCAGAGTGCGTTATTCGGCAGCTTCTGCCAGGGCAACGGAAACGTGCACCTTGCCACCAGCACGACGCTGGAAGCGCACGCGGCCATCAACCAGTGAGAAGAGGGTGTGGTCACGCCCCATGCCAACGTTCTCACCCGGGTGCACCTTGGTGCCACGCTGACGGATGATGATGTTGCCGGCGATGACGCTCTGGCCACCGAACTTCTTCACACCAAGACGGCGGCCCGCACTGTCGCGTCCGTTACGGCTGGAACCACCTGCTTTTTTTTGTGCCATGACTGTGTCTCCTTAGGAACGGGCGAAATTACGCAGCGTTGATTGCGGTAATGCGCAGAACGGTGACCGGCTGACGATGGCCGTTCTTGCGACGGCTGTTCTGACGGCGGCGTTTCTTGAAGATGATGACGGTCGGCAGACGGTCCTGTGCGACGACCTCGGCGGTCACGCTGGCACCCTCGACCAGAGGGGCACCGATCTTCGTGCCAGCCTCACCACCGACCATCAGAACGTCGGAGAAGGTGACTGTGCTGCCAGCCTCGGCATCCAGCTTCTCAACCTTCAGGATGGCGTCCTTGGCGACGCGGTACTGTTTCCCGCCCGTGCGGATGACTGCAAACATGCAAAACTCTCTTTATGTTACCGAAGCCTCTGGCCGTATTCCTTCCTTTCTGCGAAGGGAGGATGGCCTGCTCGCTTTTTGTCATTGGTTCAGACAGTGCCCCGCCAGCAGCGGAAAACCGTAGGAACAGAGGGGTTCTGTACTGCTTTTCTCCTGCACCGTCAATAAAAAAGCAGGATTTGTGGCGGGCAGGCGGGATGGAAGAGGGCTGCCTCTTGCCAATCCTGTAAAATCCCGCCATAACACCGGCCATCAGCTGGTGATGGTGGGCGCTGCCCCTGTTCCATTCCAGTTCCCCGGAGAGGTGCCAGAGTGGTCGATTGGGGCGGTCTCGAAAACCGTTGAGCGTGCAAGCGTTCCGAGGGTTCGAATCCCTCTCTCTCCGCCATGATGATTGTTCCCTTTGCATGTAAACTTTCGGTGCCGGGCGTTGTTCACCGGCAGGCTGGCCTGTGGCCTGATAGCCCGTTAGTTTGATACCCCGTAAGATATGGACTGCCTCCTTCAGACTGGTTTACGGAGGTCATGGTCCCAAACCGGGGCCTTTGGGAGAGAACAACATGCAGATGTCCGAACTGATGGTCGGCACCGTCATCATTGTCATCGTGGCGTTTCTGGCGGCCGGGTTGGGGTATCTGCTGGCCATGAGGCGGGCCGGGTTGAAGATATCTGATCTTGCCATGCAGGTCCGGCAGATGGAGGTGGCTTTCCAGCAGGCCAGTGACCGGAATGACAGGGACGGAGCGGAGCTTGTCCAGCTCAGGAACAGGCTTCATGACACGGAGCTTGCGGAGAATACAGCCCGCACGCAGCTGCGCAATGCCCATGAGACGGTCCAGCGGCTGGATGCGGCCTTGACGGAACGGGGCGGACAGTATGAGGCCCTCCTCCAGAAATATGGCATGCTGGAAAAAGAGCATGTGGAAATCAGAACAACGCTGGAGCGGAAAGAGGAACATTTTCGGGAGCAGATGCAGCAGCTTGGCGAGGCCAGGCAGTCGCTGGGGAAAGAGTTCGAAAATCTGGCCAACAGGATATTCGAGGAAAAAGGTAAGAGCTTCGCTGATGCCAGTCAGGTCAGTCTGTTGTCCATGCTGAAGCCGTTCCGGGAGCAGATCGAAGGGTTTCAGAAGCGGGTCAATGAGGTGCATGATGCGTCCCTCCAGGGGAACAGCACCCTCAATGCGGAGATCAGGAAGGTTCTGGAGATCGGCCTGAAGATGAGTCAGGAGGCCACCAACCTGACATCAGCCCTGAAGGGGGATTCCCAGCAGCGTGGTGCCTGGGGGGAGGCGCAGCTTCGCCGGACCCTAGAGATGAGCGGTCTTGTGGAAGAAGCCCATTATGAGGTCCAGAGTTCCTTCCGGGATGCGGAGGGGCGGCAGAAGCAGACGGACTATCTGATCCGGCTGCCCGAAGGCAAACACATCATCATCGACAGCAAGGTGTCACTGAATGCCTATGACCGGGCTGTGGCGGCGGAGAGCCAGACGGAGCACGAGGCCGCTCTCAGGGAGCATGTGAAATCCGTCCGCCGGCACATGGATGATCTGGCCTCCAAGGATTACACGAACCTGATCGGGATGCGCAGTCCCGGTTTTGTCCTCATGTTCATGCCGATCGAGCCGGCCTACATCAGTGCCCTGAAAGCAGACCGGGACCTGTTTGACTATGGGTACAGGAAGGGCATCGTGCTGGTGTCCCACACGACACTCATTCCCATCCTGCGGACGGTCGCCAATCTGTGGATGATCGAACGGAGCCACCGGGAAGCCCGTGAGATCAGCGAGAGGGCGGGGGACATCTACAATTCGGTATGCCTTGTGGCCGAAAGGTTGAATAAGCTGGGTGGAAGTCTGAACACGGCAAGTAACCATTACAACAGTGCCGTCAGGGCCTTGGCCGGGCAGCAGGGGCTGTATGGCCGGGTGGACCGTTTCAGGCAGCTTTCAGCCAAGGTCAGCAAAAATCTGCCCCGGCTGGAGGCGGCTCATATGGATTTTGAAACGGAACGTCTGGGCCTGATAGTGGAGCCAGTGGAAGATGATACCGGACAGCCGGTACCAGTGACCGGTCCCTGAACACGCCGCCCTTACTGGAAGAGGGACAGGATGTTCTGTGACTGGCCATTGGCGATGGACAGGGACTTGATGCCGAGGGACTGTTTGGTCTGGAGAGATGTCAGTTTGGCAGACTCGGCAGACATGTCAGCATCCGTCAGCGCACCGGATGCCGCCGTGAGGGAATCGGACGATTTCTGCCCATAGGCACTCATGGAGCTGATGAGCTGCATGTTGGCGCCAAGGTCGGATGTGACGTTGGTCATCGCCTGGATGGCGTTCTGCGTGATCTGGATCATTCTGGGAAGACGCTGTGCCGTGGCCGCCGCATTGAAACCGTCGCTGATGCGGGCACCGTCAGGAGTGGCCGTCAGGAAGTTGTTCACGGTGGGGTCTTCCCCAGGCATTGCGCTGCCAGGTGTCATGCCGAACAGTTCCGTCATGATGTGGCCGATCCCGTAACCGGTCGTGAGGCCGATCATGTAACCGTAGCTGTTCAGTGTCTGCGTGTCTCCCTGGAGGCTGGTGACAAAGGTCAGGCTGTTGGAGGTAATGCCCATTCCGTCCCCCGTGCCGCTCAGCGTGCCGCCGGAAAGAAGATTGACGCCTTTCACCGTGGCGTTTCGGGCGATGGTGTCGATGCTCTTCATGTAACCTGTCAGCTCTTTGTTGAGCTGGCCGAGAGATGATTCATTGCCGATGTTGTTGCCAACGGTTGTCACGGCATTCTGGACATTCTGAAGAACCTTGATGATGCTGTTGGCCGCAGAGTTGGTAGCGCTGAGAACCTGGGAGGCATAGCTTAGCCCGTCATTGACAGCACTTTGTCCTGCAATGTCCCCGCCAATCTGGGAGGCAATGCCGAAAGCGGCTGGATTGTCGGAGGCATTCGCTACTTTCTTGCCAGTGGAAACAGCGTTTTCCGTGTGGGCCAGATCCGTCTGTGTCGTGTTCAGTGTTTCCAGGGCAGCCAAGGAAGACTGGTTGGTGTTGATGGAAAGACTCATGGCCCTTTCTCCCAGTTCATTAAGCGGAACCAACGGACATCTGCTGGCGGATGCAAGGAAACACGAAAATTTTACAAGCTTCTTAAATTTTGAATGAAAAATGGTTCTTCACTTGTTTTATGAAAGTCACATTAGAGCGCCATTAAGATTCATCATGTTGAGAGCTGATTGTTTATAATAGAGCAATATGAGTAATGTTTTAATTATATGAGATGGATTTCATGGCGACATGTCGTGAAAATGGCATATGTGCATCTCAACTTCATGAGCCAAGGACCGTCAGGATGACATGGGTTTCTTCCGGTCCGGTATTGTGAAACCAGTGCTCCATGTCCACGAGAACAATGGCCATCCAGCTGGTGGCAGGTGAAAATGGCGCGGGCAGGCGGTGGATTCAGAGGACAGTTCTGTAAGTATCTGTTTCTGTCATTCTGTCTTTCATGGGGTTGTTCTGTTTTTTCATCGTGTCCATCGCACGAGTGTCTGCTTCTGTTCCCCCAGCCTTTCAATGCCCAGCCGCATTTCGTCACCTTCCTGCAACCACAGGGGCGGCTTGTGTCCCATCCCGACACCGGGCGGTGTTCCGGTGGCAATGATGTCGCCGGGCAGGAGCGTCATGTACCGGCTGAGATAGGCGATGATCTCACGGACAGAGAAGATCATGGTGGCTGTCGAGCCGTCCTGACGACGGGTTCCGTTCACGTCCAGCCAGAGGCGCAGGTTCTGCGGATCAGCGATCTCATCAGCCGTGACAAGGAAGGGGCCGACAGGTCCGAAATTGTCGCAGCCCTTGCCCTTGTCCCATTGTGAGGACTGCATCTGGAAACTGCGTTCTGACACATCATTGACGATGCAGTAGCCTGCCACATGCTCCAGAGCCTTCGCTTCCGTCACATGGCGGGCTGTGCTGCCGATGACGATGCCCAGCTCGACTTCCCAGTCCACTTGTGAAGCATGGGGCGGGATGGGGATGTCGTCATGGGCACCGCAGAGGGCGGAAGGAGCTTTCAGAAAGACGATTGGTTCCTGCGGGATGGGAAGACCGGCTTCTTCGGCATGATCGGCATAGTTCAGGCCAATGCAGACGCATTTGGAGACATGGCTGATGGGTACGCCGAACCGGGGAGAGCCTTCCACGGCTGGCAGGGTCGCTGCATCAATGGCTGCCACCTGAGCAAGGGATTGTGGGGAGAGGCGCTCCGGCGTCAGGTCACTCCAGAGTCCCGAAAGGTCACGCAGTGTACCGGAACTGTCGATCAGTCCGGGCTTTTCAGAGCCGGGGCGGCCATAGCGGCAGAGTTTTGTCATGACGGGGTTTTTCCTGAGGGGTGCGGGGTGGTCATCCGCTCCAGTTTCTCAACGATTTTTCCGCATCGTTGCGTGAAGGCTTCCCGGCTGTAATGCTGTTCGATGTAACGTTTTGCAGCTTTGCCGTAGTCGTTCAGCAGGGCCGGGTTCTGAAAAATTTCTGCCAGCGTGTCGCAGAAGGTTTCAGGAATCCTGTCAGGTTGCAGCAGGAATCCTGTCTGACCGGGCTGGACGCTGTTGCGCATTTCCCCGACAGGTGTCGCCATGACAGGCAGGCCCATGTTCATGGCCTCATGGGCAGCCAGACACATGCCCTCATAACGTGAGGGCTGTGCGTAAAGCTGGAGCGTGCGGAGAAAGGCCGGAACATCCGTCTGGAAACCTTTCAGTGAGACGTGGTTTTCCAGCCCGTGCTGCCGGATGAGGGTTTCAAGCTCCGCCCGCTGGGGGCCATCGCCTGCAAAGGACAGGTGCACGAGGTCTGCCCACTGGGGATGACGTGCGCGGAACAGGGCCAGACCTTCGATGAGCAGGGGATAGTTTTTCACCTCATGCAGTCGCCCCGTGCTGCCGATGTGCAGAGGTGTCCCGCCATTCCAGTCCGGGGCCGGGTGGTTTTCGGGGGCGGCCACATAAAGAGGCCAGGACGTGATTTTCTCCGGCGGAATGCTCATTTTTTCCCGAAGGAAACGGGCCACATAAGCGGAATCTGCAACCCATAGCCGGGTAATGCGACGGCCTGCCGTGGTGGTGAAACGGATGCTGGCACTGTTCTTCCAGCTGACAACGGGAATATTGAGGAGTGCTCCGGCCAGCTGGCCCAGCAGTGTGGCCCGGCTCAGGGAGGTCCAGATGATGTCGGGCCGGTTCCGGCGGAGCAGGCGCAGGAGACGGATCAGCGTGAGGAAGAAACTGCGGCGCCGGCTGTCCAGAAGATGGTAGGGGATTCCGGCCTGTTCCAGATGGGGAGCTGCCCCCATGTCCCGAGGCTCGCAGGCGGTGACATCCACCTGATGGCCGAACTGTTCGAGGGTTTTTACGATATCCGGGATGGCAAATTCAGCCCCACCCGTTTCCAGGCTTGTGACAACATAATGGATCTTCATGGAGACGGCAGAACCTCGGACAAGGGCAGGGAGGCAGAAGTCTGGCTGCCCACAGGCAGGAGATCAAGCCCTTTGCGGGTGGCCTGCGTATGAATCCTCATCATGGGGCAGGGGGATGGGGCCTTCACCACGGAAGGGCTTGCTGGCATCCAGAAAATTCTCGTTTGTCCGCAAGGTGTGTTCGATCACCACAAGATGGGCCAGGGCACGGGTTATTTCCAGCCGGATGATGGCCTCATGGTCCTGTGTGTCCAGCTCACGCAGGCGGCGTATGGCGGCCCGGGTCAGGCGGGCTGCCCGGTCATGCCGGCGGGATGAGTGTTCAATGTAATAGAGAACCAGCGTGATGGGGCGGCGGGCGCTTTCCGGCAGATACTCACGGTTGAGCAGCCCTCGCAGGCGGATGATGTTCAGCCCGAGTGTCAGGGTAGCCAGCGTACCCTGAATACCGGCCTCCACAAGGGGGGACAGGGTGGTGGCGTGGCTGAGAAGGCGAGAGAAGCGGTCCGTACTGTGGCCAATCCATGCGCTGATCTGCGGTGTGCTGCTCAGGCTGGCAAGATTGCGCAGCTCCCGCAGTGTGGCACGGCGCAGCCGGAATTCTTCGGCCTTGCGGTTGAAAGGCAGGATGCTGCGGAAGATCAGCACGGCCGTTACACCTGCAAGGATGATGGCGAGGTTGGTGTTGTAGAATTTCGTCTCGTCAATGACATGATGATTCTGGATGCCCAGCATCAGGGGCATCAGCAGGTTGAAGGCCGAGGCTGCCGGGGCTGTGGCGGGGTTGGCCCGGGCTAACCCTCCGATCATCATCACGCAGGACAGGATGAGCACCAGAGGTTCATATGTCGTGACCATGGGAATGAAGATGAAGCAGAGCAGCCAGGCCACGCACCAGCCTACCGCAAGCCCTTTGAGGAATTTGATTGTTCCCAGTACGGGGTCTTCCTTTGTGGCGAAAAGGCCGCAGATCAGGGCCGTGATGCTGATGAGTGTGTTGCCATTGGACCATGCCGTGATTTCATAAATGAAGGATGTGACCAGAATGGTCAGCGCCGCACGGAACCCGTTATTGAAGGCAAGTCGCCCGTCCCGGTGCGTATGGCGCTGGAACTGGAAATGGTCACCACGCACACTGTGCGTGCTGGCGTGATATTCCGTGATGGCTTCTTCCAGATCACCGATCAGATCCCCAAGGGATGAGAACAGAATACGTTCATCCAGTGCGGAATCAGTAATGATGGTGGTCTTGTCCCGTAGAGGGGTTAGTGGGCCAGAGGTGGAGATGATCTTTTGCCGGTGCGGGGTTGCATAACGGCGGCAGATGTCCCGGAGGTGCTGGAGCTCGGCGAGAAGTTCCGAGATTTCGGCTTCCTGGGGAAGGCGGCTGGAGAAGTCCTTCAGAAAATGCCGGAACGCCCGTGCTACTGTGTCAAAATCCTGATGGTTGGAGGAGAGCAGCTCTAACCGTGTAGCCATACCGAAACTGCGGGAGAGCAGGGCGGATACGGCGGCCAGGGCGGCACGGGCATGGTCGCCTTCATGACCATGCGCACCCATTTCCAGTTCCGCAAATTCGATCTGGTCGTTGATGGAGAGGATGGTGCCGAACAGCTTGCGGGCTTCTGTCAGGGCGCCGGTGTCCCTCTGGAGAATATGGTGGAGGGTGTCGGCCACCAGTGTTAGGGCCGATTCCAGTTTCTGCCGTATCTTGAGATGGGCTACACGGTCCTGGTTGAAGGCGAAGAGAAGCCCGATGAAGGCCTCACACAGCACGCCGAGGATGATGTAACTGGCACGGGATACGGCAAACATGAAGATGCTGCCCGTATGCGGGACGACATCCATGCAGATGATGGCGCAGGTGTAGCCGGAGAGAACCAGCGCATAGGAGCGGAAGTTGCTGACAAAGGTGGCCAGCCCGCTGCAGAGGCCAATCCACAGGGCAATGATCGGGAAAAACAGCCAGGGAGCCTGCGGATATATGCCGACGAAGATCAGGGCCGCCACACCGCCAGCCAATGTTCCTATGATGCGCCAACGGGCTTTGGAGAGGCTTTCTCCTCGTGTCAGCTGCGCTACGGACCAGACCGTCATGGGGGCCCAGATGGGACTGTCCAGCTCCAGCCAGAGAGCGATCCCCAGAGACAGACAGGCTGCAATGGTAGTCCGCAGGGCGAAGAGAAATCCATCCAGAGACGGGGTGAAGATCCAGTAGAAAAAGGACGGGGTCCTGAAGTTCAGAAAACGGGTGATCATTGCGCATCCAGTGGCTTTCAGGACGGGAGATTACTGCCCTTTACGCATGGATGCGAGGGGTCACACTTATAATTGAACAAAAATATCGGAATGATTTCAGAGGGAATATTTTTTTCATTATCGTGGAATATTTCTCTTTTTTGTTTAAAGGAAAAATAGTAAAACTTTTCTGAAAATTCTGCTGAAGACTTGTAGCTGCAAAGGTTATTCAATGACGGACAATACTCAGGCTGAAGGAACTCAGACGGCCCCGAATGAAGAGCGCAGAAAGCTGCTGGAGCTGACGACTGATATTGTCGTCGCAAAGTTGACTGGTTCTGATGTCTCTGCTGACAGCCTGCCGGGACTGATCCGCCAGGTTTATGAGGCACTTGCCGGGCAGGGGGGAGAAAGCGGTGACGTAGTGGAGCAGACCCGGCAGCAGCCGGCCGTGCCCGTGCGCAAGTCCGTCTACCCTGATTATATCGTCTGTCTGGAAGACGGAAAGAAGCTGAAGATGCTGAAGCGGCACCTGAAGAGCACGTATGACATGACGCCGGACCAGTATCGGGAGAAGTGGGGTCTGCCTGCGGATTACCCGATGGTGGCGCCAGCCTATGCTGCACGGCGGTCCGAGCTGGCCAGAACGATTGGGCTCGGGCGTAATATTGGTGTCTCAGCCGAGAATAAACGGGATAATGGCAGTAAAAACTGAAACCGTTTATTAACATCAATCTGAAAAAAGCCGGGCGTAAACCCGGCTTTTTTCATAGTAGAGCATTTTTTCTTGACGTTTCTGGCGTCCTATTGTCACTCTTCGGAAGAATGATCAGTGACGGAGAGTTTGGATGACACGCTCGGAATTTGTCGCTTTACTGACCTCCCGCCTGGAGGGTGTTTCCAGAGATAAGGTTGATCAGGCTGTTGATGGGATATTTTCCCGTATCGCTTCTGGCCTTGCAGCAGGGAACAGGGCCGAACTGCGTGGCATAGGCAGTTTTGGAACACGCCAGCACACTGCCCATCAGGGACGGAACCCGAGAACGGGTCAGTCAGTGGCTGTCAGGGCGAAGCGTGTTCCTTTTTTCCGGGCTGGAAAAGACCTGCGCGAGAGGGTCAATCAGCCGAAGAAATGAACGGCTCTGCGCTATGTGAGGGGGTTTCTTTCCCCGTACGGGCCGTATTGAGTTCTTCCAGCAGGAAGTCCCGGAAGACTGAAATCCTTTTGGAGCTTCTCAGCTCTTCCGGATAGACAAAGAACGCCTCTGCCAGCGGGCCATGCACATCTGGGAGAATACGGACAAGGTTAGGATGGGCGGAAGCCGTGTAGAAAGGCAGGGTTCCGATGCCGTTGCCTTGCGCAATGGCCATGCCGACCGCCGCAATGTTGTTGACGGCAAGGCGGACCTTGGGGTGGAGGATGATTTTGTCCTTCACGAGCCGTTCAATCAGCCAGTTTACATGGGGTAGGGGAAGGTGCCAGCCAGCAAAGCCGATCAGATTGTGGTCGGCCAGATCCTTCAGTGTGGTGGGGGTACCGTGTTCTTCCAGATATTCCCGGCTGGCATAGATGGGCATGTGAAAACTGGCCAGGTGACGCTGGATGAGGTCGGGCTGGGTGGGAGGATGGAGACGGATGGCGACATCAGCTTCCCGCATGCTCAGGTCAAGATCGGAATCCTCAAGCAGGAGCGTGACTTCCACATGGGGATGACGTTCCATGAAATGATGGAGACGGGGTGTCAGCCAAGAGAGGCCAAAGCCTGATGTGGTCGTGACCTTGATCTTCCCGGCCGCTTTCTCCCTGTTTTCACTCAGGAAAGCCTGGGTCAGGGCTAGTTTGGAGAAGACCTCCCGGGCCGTGCGGTGGAGCACCTCGCCCTGCTCGGTCAGGATAAGCCCACGGGCGTGGCGATGGAAGAGAGGCACGCCCAGTACGTCTTCCAGTGCAGAAATCTGCCGGGAGACAGCAGACTGGCTCAGGTTGAGACGATCACCGGCATGAGTGAAGGAGCCGGCTTCCGCCACGGTATGAAAGATACGGAGTTTGTCCCAGTCCATTTTCTGATTCCCGTACGCCCCTTCGCAATAATCATGGCCAGCTCTGCTCATAACGCCCCGCATCGTAACCTTAACCGTCTATCTATTTCATGAAAAATTCCCGAAAAGAAACGATCGGTCAAGGGCAGAATGCCTCTAAAGTTGGTTATATTTTCGTTAAATGAAGATGAAAGGCCATGAAAAGGCTAGAGTTTAGTCCATTTTAGCTAGTGTTGACTGATAGAGGGCAGATCATCTTTCAGCAAGGCGAAAATGAGAGATGGTCTGCCCCTGTGCAGGTCTGTCAGGCACCATATTTTTTTTCGGCAAGGTAACGTTCCGCTTCCAGAGCGGCCATGCAGCCCGTACCGGCAGCCGTGACAGCCTGACGGTATGTCTTGTCCTGAATGTCGCCGGCTGCGAAGATGCCGGGAATGGACGTTGAGGCAGTTCCCGGCTGGGTTGTGATGTAGCCTTCTTCATCACAGAGGACTTCATGCCGGAAGGGGCCTGTGCTGGGGCTGTGGCCGATGGCCACAAACACGCCATCCACGGCGAGACGCTCCGTTTTCGTGTTATCCTGCGTGTCTGTCAGCTCAAGGGCCGTCACGACGGCGGGTGAACCTTCACCGATGATTTCGCGGACAGACCGGTTCCAGTGAACTTTGATCTTGGGATTGTCATGCAGGCGCTTCTGGAGGATGCGTTCGGCTTTCAGGCTGTCACGCCGGTGGATGAGATGCACGGTAGAGGCGTGGTGGGTCAGATAGAGGGCTTCTTCCACGGCCGTATTACCCCCGCCTATGACGGCAACGTCCTTGCCGCGGTAGAAGAAGCCGTCGCAGGTTGCACAGGCAGACACGCCAGCACCCTGATATTTCTTTTCAGAATCGAGACCAAGCCACTTGGCCTGGGCGCCCGTGGCAATGACGACTGTACGTGCCAGGAACAGGTCGCCAGAATCCCCTTTCAGGTGGAAATAGCCTTCTGCATCAGGGCCCTGCTTGAGGGAGGCTTCCGTGATGAGGTCATAGAGCAGCTTCGTCCCGACATGTTCAGCCTGTTCCCGCATCTGTTCCATGAGCCATGGCCCCTGGACAGGTTGTGCAAAACCGGGAAAATTTTCGATTTCATCCGTGATGGTCAGCTGGCCACCGGGCTGCATGCCGGTAACCAGAAGAGGCTGCATGCCAGCCCGGGCGGCATAGATGGCTGCTGTATAGCCTGCCGGTCCGGCCCCGACGATCAGCATGTCGGTATGATGTGTCTCTGCCATTGAAAGCTCCGTGGTAAAGGGATCATCTTCCCGGCTAGGGGGATGAGAGGAATGGTTTCGAAGGGGCGGGGTGATCTTAGGTCCGCTACGGGCTGGAGGATAACAGATATAGTATATGAAAGATTTCGGTAAAAATAATTATCTTGCGAAGAAACGAAATATTATTTCTCTTTTCCATGGGAAGAGTTTTCACATAAGAAAGATCAGTCTATACAGGCGGGGATAACCCCCTGCGGATGAGCCCGTTCCCCATCCGGGCCGCATGGGGGTTCTGTGAGCAGAGTTGCTGGAAACCATATGAGCATTGCAGACCTTGATGAGATTGACCGCAGTATCCTGGCGGAGCTCCAGCAGGATGGCCGTGTTACCAATGTGGAGCTGGCCCGACGGGTGGGAATTTCTGCGCCGCCCTGTCTGCGTCGTGTCAGGCGGCTGGAGGAGATGGGGCTCATCCAAGGCTATCATGCGACGCTGGCTCCGGCGATGCTGGGTTGGTCCATCACATTTTTTGTTCTGGTCGGGCTGGACAGCCAGAAAGGTGCCGTGCTGGCAGAGTTCGAGGCCCTGGTCGCAGAATGGCCGGAAACGCAGGAATGCCACATGATCCGGGGAGGGGAGGATTTCCTCCTCCGTCTCATGGCCCGGGATGCGGAACATCAGAATCGTCTGACACGGGACCTGATCGAGGTAACGCACGTCGTACGGGTACAGACTTTCCAGGTCATCAGGACAAGCTGTGAGAGAGCCGGCGTTCCGCTCTAGGAGCGGATCATGCTGAAACCTGTCCGCTTTTTCAGGCGCTGGAAGCCATTGCATATCCTGTTCTGCTGTGCGGCTCTGGGGTTCATGGTGCGGCTTTTTCTGGCTGCTGAAGTACCTCTCATACCTGATGAGGCCTATTACTGGCTCTGGTCCCGCCATATGCAGGCAGGGTATCTGGACCATCCCTTCATGGTGGCGTTGTGGATTCGGCTGGGAACCCTCTTGTGGGGGGATACGCCGTTTGGCGTACGGTTCTGTGGTCTGGTCGGTTTTGTCTGTGCCAACATATGGCTTTTTCTGGCCGCCCGTCGTTTTTTCCCTTCTCGTGACAGGGTGGGAGTTCGGGCGATTCTACTGTTGAATGTGACCCTGATGGCGTCTGTGGGGCTTGTTCCGGCCACGCCAGATGTCCCTCTGTTTGTTTTCCTTTGTCTGATGTTATGGGCTTTGTCTGGAGCCCTGCAGTCCCATGGGGCGGCAGCCTGTGGCTGGTGGGTGCTGTGCGGTATTGGTCTTGGTCTGGCAGCCGATTCCAAATACACGGCTCTTCTGCCGGGGCTCGGTCTGCTGGGGTTTGTTCTGTTTGGCGGCCGGGGGGCTTGGCGTATGGCCGGCCCCTGGTTGGGGGGAGGGGCAGCAGCCCTCATGGTGCTGCCAACCCTGGTCTGGAATGAAAGGCATGGCTGGGCGGGTTTGCTGAAACAGGGCGGACGGGCTTCGTACTGGCATCCTGAACGGGCCGGGCAGTTTCTGGGGGAACTGCTGGCGGGGCAGCTGGCCCTGTTGACCCCTTGGGTTGCTGTCCTGTGTTTCATGGGGCTATGGCGTGCCCGCCATGGGCAGCATGTGCTGTTGTGGCTGTCCGCTCCTGCGCTGCTGCTGTTTCTGGTGAATGTGACGGGAGAGCGTGTCCAGCCCAATTGGGTCTGGGTGCTGTATCCAGCCCTTATCCTGGCCGGGGCCGCTTATGCGGGTCGGCTCAGGGGAGCCTGTATGACGGGGGGCATCTGCACGGTTCTGGTCTATGCTCAGTGTCTGACGGGATGGTTGCCACTGCCCCCGCATATGGATCCCATCGCAAGGTTGGGGGCAGGTTGGAGTGATCTGGCAGCAGCGGTCGCAGAAGAGGCCGAAAAGGCAGGGATTTCATGTCTGGCAACGGACGATTATGCCCTGGCCTCAATTCTGGCGTTTCAGAAACCGCAAGGTCTTGCGGTGCTGGGAAAGGATTCCCGATGGGGCTATGTGGCAGGGCTTCCTCATGAGACGGTCAGGACGGTCCTGTATCTGAAGGATGGTCGGTATGGACCGGTGCCCGCAGGCGGCTGGGCCGTATGGCGGAAGGACAGGAAGCGGCCTGTAAGGGTCTATCTGCTGGAAAAACGGCACGACCTTTCCGGCTGGATCGTGCAGCGGCCTTGATGGGCGGCATGAAGGCAGACATGAAAAAAGCCATCCGAACATGGATGGCTTTCTCATTCGTACAAATACGAACAGGCTGACTTCAGAAGCCCTCGCGCTCCAGGCGCTTGCGCTCCATCTTGCGGGCGCGACGCACGGCCTCGGCAACCTCGCGGGCGCGGCGCTCGGATGGCTTTTCAAAGTGGCGACGGAGCTTCATCTCACGGAAGACGCCTTCGCGCTGCATTTTCTTCTTGAGGGCTTTCAGCGCCTGGTCAACATTATTATCACGAACGAGAACCTGCACGGTGTCGTCATCTCCTTTGGGGTTCTGATCCTTCCCGAGCGGTGTCTGTAGCATCACCCATTGAAGGACGCGGATCCGATTACAGTGTGAAGTGGCCTATCATACTCCAAAACGACAGACAATAGTTTCTGATGGGCATAAAGGGTGGAGGCCCTCTTTATCTGTGGATTATTTCGCCTGTCTGATGGTTCCTCATGGCTGGTGGGCGTATGGTGCATGTGGATGAGTGTGTGGTGAACAGGAGGAGGACGGGATGGGGGTACAGAATGACAGGCGTACCATGGTGGATGCGCACCTGTATCTGCGTGAAAATTCCATCAGGCAGTCCTTTGAGGGGCTCCTGGCCCTCTGGCGGTCCCTGTCCGCTGCTTGTGAAGGAGGGCTCGACTCTCACGGTCTGGGGCCTGCCCATTACCGGATCATGTTTTTTCTGGGCAGCCATGGCGGATTGCTGCCCAGTGAGCTGTGCAGGCGGCTTGGCATTACCAAACAGTCGCTGGGCCGGGCTCTTGGCGAGCTGAAAGCGAAAAAACTGGTCGAGCAGAAACAGGATGAAGGGGACCGGAGGAAGCGGCCCGTTTTTCTGACAGATGAGGGCAGACAGCTTGAGGCAGAACTTTTTGCTGCCATTCGCACTGTCCTGACACGGGCATACAGGCAGGTTGACGGAGCCGCTGTTGATGGGTTCCGCAGGGTCTTGCATGTTGCCGAATATGGCGGGCCGCTCTCGGAGGGGGGATAAGAAAAGGGGAAGAGCCGGACAAAGACTCTTCCCCTTCATGGAAAGGATTTTTCAGCCCGTTAGCCCGTCACCAGGCTGCTGGATGGATCAGGGCATCGAGTTGCCGACGCCCCCATTGCCGGTGCCCTGGCCACTCATCGGGCCGGCACCCATGCCACCATTTCCCAGTCCGCCGAAGGTGCTGCCCATGCTGCTCATCGGGTTGTAGCGGCCCACATTGCCCAGCAGCTCCCGCAGAACAGAAATATGCGTGCCCGGTGTCGGTGTAGCTCCGCCTGCCATGGAGACACGGATGGCATCATGCCTGTCCAGCACGTTCATCTTGCGGAGAACGCCAGCATTGTCGAAATTCAGGACCAGGACCTGCTGCTTGTCCACAACCGGATGAGCCAGCGGCACGAGGTCCTTCGTCATGGAAATGTAGATCCATGTATTGTCATTGAAGGTTGCATGGGCTGTCGGAGAGCCCAGTATGCTCAGGGCATCATTCTGGGTGCTGGAGTTGAGGACCAGCTGGTCATAATCCAGTTTCTCGATCAGCGCCCCGCGCGGGATGGGCGGCGGGCTGATGGCCTCACAGCCGCTGAGCATCAGCACCCCACCGGCCAGAAGGCCTGTCCAGCAACGGCGTCGCAGTGCCATGAAGCGGGCCAGACGGGGGAAGGGGGAGCTCTTGTCCGGGGTGGAGGCAGTAGAGAAGCTGGTCATGAAGGGCAAACTGTCCTGATGATATGCGGGCAAGCCATACGTGCTCTTTCCGGTGCCTCAGAGAGGGCAGCATGTCAATCTTTTTCGTGGATTGTCGGGCTGTGGCTGTCCGGCAGCAGTTTAGGCTTGACTTCATGGCGTCAGCCCCTTCTGAAAGAGGCACCCTGGTAAATTATCGTGAGGTCATGATGTCATCTGGAGGCAGAGCAGACGCCGGAACACAGCCAGAAGAAAGGATTGCGCCAGAGTTCTCGCGCCGCATTCCACTGGCAAAGACGGGCCGCCCTCTTGAAGAGCATGTGGAGGCCAATGCTGAGGAGAGGGAAGGTCTGCGGAAGCGCTTTGGTCTTCTGTCTTTGAAGGAGCTGTCCTGCACTTTTGCGCTGAGGCGGGGGGCGGAGAATATCGTACTGGCGGAAGGTCATATCCGGGCGGAGGTGGAGCAGGCCTGCATCATCACGGGTGAACCGGTGAAAGAGGTGATCGACGAGCCGTTCAGTCTACGTTTCGTCCCGGTTTCCGAGATGCCTGATGAAGAGGATATCGATATTGAGGCTCTTCTTCAGGAAGATGCCGATGATGTTCCTTATGATGGCCGCATGATTGATCTGGGCGAGGCTGCAGCAGAACAGCTGGCCCTCTGCCTGACTCCTTATCCGCGGCGGGCAGGAGCAGGGCTGGAGCAGTTCGTGGAGGTCACACCGTCTGATGATGAGCTGGATGCACGGCCCGGCGCAGCCCGGGAAAATCCTTTTGACGTGCTGAAAAAACTCAGGAAGGAGCCGTGAAGGAGTGGTAATCTTTCCGCCTTTCTGGTAAAGGCAGGGAGTAAGGAGCGATGCCGTAGTGGCATTGATGCTTGCAGAGAGATGCTCTCTCTGCTAGAGCCCCACGCCTGAGCACCGTGGCTTATGGCGGTGGTGAAGACCTAATGAGATTTCTCTGGCTTGAGGCCGCGCCGTGCGGTAGCAGAAGCCGGATACGCAACCCAGTGAGAGGCAGATACCCATGGCCGTCCCTAAGAGAAAGACTACGCCGTCCCGTCGTGGCATGCGTCGCAGCCATCAGGCTCTTCGTGTTGAGGCGCATGCTGAATGCGCCAACTGTGGCGAGATGAAGCGTCCGCATCATGTGTGCAGCCATTGTGGCCATTATGATGGCCGTGAGGTTGTCAGTGCAGAGGGCCGTGCGCTGAAGACAGCCGTTCGCGCCTGATTGCCCGTATCCTGAGGGATACTGCCGCCCCGGGCTTCCGGTCCGGGGTTGCATTTTCGTGCATCCTGCCTGAGCAGGAAAAACAAGGAATTTCTGGGGGCTGCACTCATGACGGAGGCGTCTGGCGTCAGAGCTGAGGGTGGAGTCGAAAAGCAGGCTGCACAATCCCCGGCTCCTTTTACTCTGGCCGTTGATGCCATGGGGGGAGATAACGCCCCCGAGATCGTTCTTGCGGGACTGGAGATGACGGCCATCCGTCACCCGGACATCCGGATTCTTCTCATAGGTGATGAGAAGGTCCTGAACGCATCACTCGTAAATTATCCCAAACTTTCTGGAATCTGCACCGTGCGCCATGCGCCGGAAAGCATTCCCATGGAGATGAAACCCACTGCGGCGCTTCGCGTGCGGGGATCCTCCATGCGGGTCGCCATGGAGGCTGTTGCCTCTGGTGAGGCTCGTGGCGTCGTGTCCGCCGGGAACAGTGGTGCGATGCTTGCATTGGCAAAGATCATCGTAAAAGCCCTGCCCGGTATTTCTCGCCCGGCCATGGCGGCTGTCCAGCCATCCGCCCGTGGTGATGTCGTCATGCTCGATCTGGGTGCGAATATCGTATGCGATGCCCGCAATCTGGTCGAATTCGCCATCATGGGGGAGGCCTTCGCACAGGCGGCCCTGTCCCTCAAGGCGCCCAGCATCGGGCTGCTCAATGTTGGTTCGGAAGAGCTGAAGGGCGACGAACGCCTGAAGCAGGCTGCCGAGCGCCTTCGGGACAGTGTGTTGTCTGACCGTTTCCACGGTTTTGTGGAGGGGCATGACATTACCGCCGGTGTGACCGATGTTGTCGTGACGGATGGTTTTACGGGCAATGTGGCACTGAAGACTGGTGAAGGGGCGCTGAAGCTGGCTTTCGGGTTGCTCAGGAGCGTGTTCATGAGTAGCTGGTTGACCCGGATCGGCTACCTTCTGGTCCGCCCCGGTCTGCGCCGCATGAAGGAATGGATCGATCCCAGCCGCTATAATGGCGCCGTTTTTGTGGGGCTGAATGGCATCGTGGTGAAGTCACATGGTGGGGCAGATGCCGAGGGTTTCGCCTCTGCGGTGGATGTTGCCGTGGATGCGGTGGAAAACAGGCTGAATGACAAGATCCGCCATCGTCTGGATCAGCTCGGCATGTTGGGGCAGTCTGGAGAAAGCAGAGAGCAGGAGTGACGTCTTCCATGGCGCAGGATAAACAGGTCCGGGGAGCGGCAGCGGGTGCCCGTCTGACAGGTGTCGGCAGTGCCCTTCCGCAGCGTGCTTTCAGCAATGAGGAGCTGGCTGCCGAATTCAGACTTGATACGTCGGATGAGTGGATCAGGACCAGGACCGGAATCCGTCAGCGGCATATTGTGTCTGGCGATGAATCCGCCGTATCCCTTGCGCATCTGGCAGCCCAGCGGGCGCTGGAACATGCTGGCAGAACAGCAGATGATGTGGATGCCGTCATCGTGGCAACATCAACGCCGGATCAGGTATTCCCTTCCGTTGCCGTACGTGTTCAGGCGGCTCTGGGCATGGAACGTGGTTTCGGGTTTGACGTCAGCGCAGCCTGCTCTGGTTTCGTGTATGCGTTGACAGTGGCTGATTCCATGATCCGCTCCGGTCAGGTCAGGCGTGCCATGGTGATCGGTGTGGAGGTATTTTCCCGTCTTCTGGACTGGGAAGACCGTTCCACCTGTGTGCTGTTCGGGGATGGCGCTGGTGCGGTCCTGCTCGAGGCAGGCGCAGGTGAGGGAGAGGGTATCCTGTCCACGCATCTTCACGCAGATGGCCGCTTGGGTGATCTGCTCTATGTTGATGGTGCCGTTGGCTGTGCGTCTGGCAAGGTGGCGTTGAAAATGCATGGGCGGGAGGTGTTCCGTCATGCTGTCGTCAACCTTGCTGCTGCTGTTGATGAAGCGCTGGAGACAAACGGTCTCAAGGGCACGGACATCCAGTGGCTGGTGCCGCATCAGGCGAATCTGCGGATCATTGATGGCATGGCCAAGAAGCTTGCCCTGCCGTCGGATCGTGTCGTGGTGACGGTAGACAGGCACGCCAACACGTCGGCGGCATCAATCCCCCTTGCTCTGGATGAAGCGGTCCGGGATGGGCGGATCAGGCAGGGCGATCTGATCCTCATGGAGGCCCTTGGTGGTGGCCTTACATGGGGGTCTGCTCTGGTGAGAATGTAAGGCCTTTCCAGGCGGAAACAGCGCTTCTGAAACTCCCCTGATTTATATGCAGGGGAGTTCGTTTTTTCAGTGTGCTAATCAGATGGCTCGTGATACCTTTTCCCATTATGGAGACAATTGCACGCGCTGATCTGATAGAGCTCCTCCAGGAGGAGCATGGCTTTTCCCGGCAGCAGGCTACCCTGTTTCTGGAGAAAATGTTTGAGTTGTTCATCCAGACTCTTGAGCAGGGCAAGTCGCTGAAGATCAGCGGCTTCGGTACGTTCGCTGTACGGGATAAAGCAACCCGTCTGGGGCGGAATCCCCTGACAGGGAAAGAGGCCATCATCTCGGCCCGGCGTGTGCCGTTCTTCCGGCCATCCCGTCTTCTGCGGGACAGCGTCAATGGCAGACCATCAGCTCAGGATGCCCATCAATGATGTCCACTGATTCATCTCAGCCTCAGCATGGGGGCTTGAGGACAGCCATCAGCGTTGCAGGGGAGCTGGGGCTGCCTCTGTACCGTCTGCATTCATGGGAAAGTCTTTATCCTGTTTTCAGGGTAAAGCAGGGTGAAGACGGGCAGAGTTATTACGATGAGCAGGCTGTCACGGTCGTGCGCAATATCGCCCGGCTCCTTTATCAGGATGGTGCCAGAAGCCATGAGGTTGTTCCATTGCTGAAGCGTGAGGGGATTATCAGTGATGGCACGCCGCTTTCCGTCTCGGGCGGGGCGGAGACAGCTGGTCACGGCGAAACCTCTTCACCTGACCAGCTGAAGGAGTTGCAGAAGGAAAACAGAACGCTCAGCGATCGTCTTGAGGAGTTTGGTCAGATTGCGCTCTCCCTCAAGACACTGGAAGATGAGAATGCTTCCCTGAAGGAAGCGCTGGAGCAGTCCCGGTCTGCCCCGCAGCCTCAGAAGGACGCAAAGGGTGGTTATGTTGCAGAGCTGGAAGAAGAGAATCTGGCTTTGCAGGAAACGGTTGAGCGTCTGACGGCGGAGACGGCCACGTATCAGCAGGCGGTTGCCGATGGGAAGGAGCAGCGGCTCCAGCTGGAGACGCTGCGATCAGAGCTTGCCGGGTTGCGGGCGGAGCGTGACAGGGCGTCGGTCCTGCATGAGGAGCTTGAGGCCGTACGGGCGGACATCAGGCGTCTTGAAACCGAGAACGGGGCGCTGCGTGCGGCTGGGCAGAAGCAGCGTGAAACGGAAGCCACTCAGGGACGTGTTCTGGAAGAGCGTAACGCCGAGTTGCAGAAAACTGTTGATCGCCTGATGGCTGAAGCCAGAGAGCATCAGAAAGAGGCAGAATCCCGGAAGGAACGTTTGAGCCAGCTGGAAGGGCTGCGGGTCAAGCTGGCCGACATGCAGGTCGAACATGGGCGGATACAGACCCTGAGCAGGGAGCTGGAAGAAGCCCGTGCTGAGGCAGAACGGTGCCGGGGGCTGGAAGCTGAAATCGAGACACTGCACAGGGCTGCCATGGAGCGACAGACAGCGGGTCAGGCCAGACAGCAGGAACTGGAAAAGCAGGCTGCGTCTTTGCGGGAAACTGTTGATCGGCTGAAAGCTGACGCCAGAAAACAGGTGCTGGCAGAAGAAGCCAGGCGGAATGAGGTGCAGGCTCTTCAGGGGCAGTTGAAAACCCTGCAGGCAGAGCATGAGCAGGTGCAGACCTTGCAGTCGGAAGGCGCTGCCCAGCAGAAACAGCTTGCCAGTCGTCTGGAGGCTGTAGGGGCAGAGCGGCAGGAGCTTGTGCGGAAGCTGGAACAGTCTGTTCTGATCATGCAGTCCCTTGAGGATGAAAATGTCCGTCTCAAGCGTTCCCTGAAAGAGAGTGAGGAAAAATTGGCAGCACAGGCTGTCATCGTTGGCAGGGTGGAGCATCTTGAAGCGGAAAATGGCGAGCTGAAGCAGGCGCAGGCCGGGTTTGCCGGTGAGCGTGAACGCCATGCCGAGGCAGTGGAACGTATCCGTACCCTTGAGGGGGAAGGCGTTGTCCTGCAACAGAAGCTGACAGCCCAGGATATGGAAAACCGTCTCCAGGTCCGGCGGAAGGATGAGCTGGACAGGCTGCTGCATGATCTTCTTGGCGAGCTGGCCGAGATGAAAAAAACCCTTACCCTCTGAAAAAATATTAAAAAAAAGCCCCGGGCCATTGCAGGAATGGGCCGGGGCTGCTAGAGCTTCCTCACCGCAGGACGACGGGCAGTAGCGCAGTCTGGTAGCGCATCAGTCTGGGGGACTGGGGGTCGTGGGTTCGAATCCCGCCTGCCCGACCATCTCCTGCGGTTCACTCCCTCACAATATGTCCCGTACGCTGGCCAGAAACCTTGTTGCTGGTCCAGAGTGTCCAGAGCAGGTGCAGGGCTGCCATGATGGCTGGTCCGATGAACAGGCCCATCAGCTGCCATGTTTCCGCACCGCCCAGAATACCCATCAACACCCAGAGGAATGGGACTTTCGTGCTGCCGCCTATCAGGACAGGGCGAATGAAGTGGTCTGCCACGAACAGCACGACCGCACCAATCAGCCAGACGATGGCGGCGGCCAGCATGCTACCTTTGAAGGCGATCAGCAGGCATACGCCTGTCACGGCGATCCAGCCGAGCAGAGGGACCATGGCCGCAATGGCTGTCGCCAGCCCGAAGATGAGCGGCTGTGGGGCCCCGGCAACCACGTAGCACACGCCCATGATGGCCCCTTCACCCAGCCCGACCAGAACCAGGCCGGAAACCGTGCCATGAATGGAAGCAACAATCTGTCGTGCAAGGCTTTCTCCCTGCGCTCCGAAGAGACGCTGCGAGCCGATCATGCATTTCCGGATGATGCTGTCGCCATCTTTCAGCAGGAAGAAAAGTGTCAGCATGGAGAAGCCGAACAGGATTCCCCGGTGCAGGACTTCCGAACCGAACTGTTTGCCCACGGCCATGCCATGTCCCAGATTCAGGGAATGGAACAAATCGTTCAGGGCATCAGGATTGCTGAGATGCTCGGTCCAGAGGGCGGTGGCCGGTCCGGAAGCCACTGGCAGGCGGTCCAGCCAGGCGGGGGCCGGCAGCCCCTGATGGCGGATCGTATCAAGCCACAGGAAAGCCGAATGGATTTCGTCAGCCGTCTTGATGCTGATGAAGGAAACAGGGACGAGGAAGATCAGCGCCAGTACACCGGTAAAGAGCAGGGGAAGCCATATCGTGTGGCCGAACCGCCTTGTCGAGCGTTTGTATAGCGGCCAGAGGGCAATGGCGAAGATGCCGCCCCAGAGGAGAGCTGGCAGCATGTGTCTGAGTGTCCAGAGGGCTGCCAGCACGAAAAACAGTGCCAGAAAACCACGGGCCCGTTTCTGTAGGGTCTTGGAGGGCGGAGAGAGCCGCAGCGGTTGGGTGGTTCTGTGGTGTGGATGGGTCATGGTGCGTGGTGTCTCGGTCAGCGTGCCAGAATGGAATGAAGCAGCCACATCAGTGGGCTGGTCTGGAAAGGGTGGTCATGTGGGGTCACCCGTGTAAAGTTTCTGCCAGAATCAGACTATCCTGCTTATCGAACATCCCAAGTCGAAGGAAAAGGTCCAGAAGGACAAGATTAACGTTAAATTTGAAATCGTCTGTGTCCCGGACCAGCTGGAAGACGTTTTCGACAGGCATGAGATGGAAGGATTCCACTTCACCATCATTGGCCTGGGGAACGAAATCTTCCGGGAGCATGAGATCGTAACAGTAAAGCCGGTCGCGTCGCAGCCCCTCCGGACGTGTCATGGCGTAATGGAGCGTGCTGGCGTGGCGGGCCTGCCGGGCAAGGGCGGTGGGGATGGAGGCTTCTTCTCCGGCTTCCTTGACGAGTGTTTCCTCTGGGGTGAGGCCGCTGCTCATCCCGCCGGCAACCAGATGGTCGAGTTTGCCTGGGTCCAGCCGTTTCTGTGGGCTGCGGCGGGCAACCCAGAGGTGCAGCCCCGTTTTTTTCTGGACAAGGCCATTCATGTGGACACCAGAAGCTTCCACACCAAAAACCGGGATCAGAGCCCGGTCAATCTGCCCGATGATTGTTCCATCAGGTGAGCGGACATCAAACCATTCATGGAAGGGCACATAGCGTTCCTGCTCGGCCAGCATGTGGCTTATCTGGGACAGCCCCTGTCCATCGGGCAGGGTGATGTGCCCGTCCCCTATTTCCAGCAGGCCCATCTCGGCAGGAGCGGCCAGCCAGCCAAGGCAGGCAGGGTCGACCAGACCGATGGACAGGCCGTCATGCAGCAGGGGGATGCGCCCCGCCGGGAGGGTGACATTGCGGCACCGCTCAATATGGCGGAGAAAGGGAGAGGCAGCGGAGGACAGCATGGGTTCTCTCTGATGTTCATTCATGATGGCACGGAGGACGGACAGCAGCGGAGAGCCTGCCTGTCTCTGGGGCATCATTCAATTGGCAAAGGCTGGCAGGATGGGAAGGACCGTGTAAAAGCTCCTCCGGCAACAATGCCAGACATGGCAGCAGATCATCTATCAGGTTTTTATGGCATCAACAAAGATCGGACATCTGCCTTTGCGGGCTTTCTGGCGGCTGGTTCGCCCGGCTTCCCTGAGGAGCTGGTTTCTGCGCTTCTTCTGTTCCTGTGTTCTGCTGGTCGTAGAGAGTGTGACGGCCGTTGCCACACCCTGGCTGTTCAGCGACATGGTGGCCCGGCTTTCGGGGAAGGAAGCGGTCATGGCGGCGGTCATGGCCCTGCTGGCGTCCTATACGGTCCTGCGCATGGCAGGTGCTCTGGCCGGGCCGTTGCGCAGCCTGCTCATGGTGCCGGTGAGGACGGCCCTGCGGGAGCGGATCAGCCTGCTGGGGCTGGAGCATGTCCATCAGCTGGGGGCCCGGTTCCATCAGCAGCGGCAGACAGGTGCGCTGACCCGTATCATCGATCGTGGCGCTGATGCTGCCAGCATGATCGTTGACATGACCTTCTCCAACGTCATGCCGAACCTTCTGGGGCTGGCCCTGACTTTTCTGGTCGTCTTGCGCGTTTTTGATGGCTGGTACCTGGTGCTGCTGTGTGCCACGCTGATCCTCTATTCCGCTGTTTCTTTCCTGTTTACCCGCTGGCGGATGCAGGCCAGACGGGAGCGCAATCAGGCGAACAACCATGCACATCGGCATCTGGTGGACAGTCTGCTCAATGCGGACATTGTCCGCATGTTCGGCAATGCCGCCCATGAATGCAGACGGCAGGAGGGGGCCTGGCAGGCGCTGCGCACGGCCGAGGCCCGTTTGCAGGGGCTTGTTGGAGGTTCCCAGGCCATTCGCAACAGTCTGATTGCCCTCGCCACGGCTGTATTGCTGGGGATGGCCATACGGGATATTCATGCGCATCGACTCGGTGTTGCACAATTCGTGTTGATGGGCACGTATCTCCGGAGTGTTTATGCCTCGGTCGGGGCGTTGAATTATGTCGGTGCAGGCTGGCGCAATGCCCGTGTCGACATGGAAGCCTATCTGGAGCTGATGGGGCTGGTACCAGAGATACAGTCTCCGCCAGCGCCTGTCCCCCTGCCTGCCGGACAGGCACATGGCGTGACGCTGGACATGCAGCATGTTTCTTTCGGATATGACCCGGAGCGGCTGATCCTGCGTCATGTCAGTTTCACGCTGGCGGCAGGGAAAATGCTCGCCATTGTCGGGCGGAGCGGGTCCGGAAAGTCCACAGTGGCGAAGCTCGTCAGCCGGCTGTATGACCCGCTGGAAGGAACCGTGCGAATGGAAGGTGTGCCACTTCCGGCACTGTCGCTTGATGCCCTGCGGGGGCAGATCGGCGTGGTGGCGCAGGAGACCTCACTCTTCAATGCCACGATTGCCGAGAATATTGCTTACGGGCGGGCAGGGGCCAGCATGGCGGAGGTCAGGCAGGCAGCCGAGGCGGCCCAGCTTGGTCCTTTTGTGGACAGTCTGCCGGACGGGTTCGATACACTGGTCGGTGAGCGGGGGGTGCGGCTGTCGGGCGGGGAGAGGCAGAGAATGGCGATTGCCCGTGTCATCCTGCGCAATCCCCGCCTGCTTGTGCTGGATGAAGCCACCAGTGCCCTGGACAGTCGGACGGAAGAGGCCATCCAGAAAGAGCTGGAGAGCCTTTCCTCTGGCAGGACAACGCTCGTGATCGCCCATCGTCTCTCCACGATACAGAGGGCAGACCATATCCTTGTGATGGAGAACGGAGAGGTGGTGGAAGAGGGAACCCATCGCCAGCTGTTGGAAAAAGGTGGCATTTATGCAGGAATGTGGAGATTGCAGGCAAGAAGGGGTTCCGTTGAAAGTCATTCGGATGTAGAGGGGTAGCGGGCTGCTTCTGTCGGTATGAAAGGCAGGAAAGACTTGACGTATCAGCGTCAGTAAGTCATAAGCCCGCCTTATTTACGGAACATGCAGGTCTGCCTTGCGGCCCTGCGTATCACAGTATCGAGGAAGTTCTATGTCTCGCCGTTGCCATGTCACGGGCAAAGGGGTACTGACGGGCAATAACGTCAGCCACGCCAACAACAAGTCCCGTCGCCGTTTCCTGCCGAACCTTCAGGAAGCCACGCTCCTGTCCGATATTCTCGAGGCTCCGGTGCGTATGCGCCTTTCCGCCAAGGGGATCCGTACGGTCGAGCATAATGGAGGGCTTGATTCCTTCCTGCTGGGCACACCGAACCGGAAACTGACGCCAGAAGCTCTGGTCATCAAGCGTCGCATCCTGCGTGTGCAGGAGCGCAAGGCTGCCCAGTCAGCTGCCTGATCAGGCAGCTGAAGCCCGTTCTCTCCGCAGGACGGGCGGCTGTTCCGGGGTGGCTCTGCCGGGGTAGTCTGTTTTTCTGGTATTCATACAGGGCCTGATGAGGGTGCCCCGGCGCAGGCGGTGGCACCTTTCCTTGCATTTTGGAGGTTTCCCGTGACCGACGACAGCGTTCAGGGCGCGAAGTCCGCTCTCTCAAAGATTCGCAACATCGGTATTACCGCTCACATTGATGCCGGTAAGACGACAACAACAGAGCGTATGCTCTATTACACCGGTATGTCCCATCGTATCGGTGAAGTGCATGACGGGAACACCACAACCGACTACATGGAGCAGGAGCGTGAGCGCGGCATCACCATCACGTCTGCTGCCGTGACCTGCGAGTGGGACGGCCACCGCATCAACATCATCGACACCCCTGGCCATATCGACTTCAACATCGAGGTGAACCGTTCCCTCCGTGTGCTCGATGGCGCCATCTTCGTGATTGAAGGTGTGGCTGGCGTGCAGCCGCAGTCCGAGACCAACTGGCGTCTGGCTGACCGCTACAACGTGCCCCGCATCATCTTCATCAACAAGCTGGACCGTACCGGTGCCGACTTCGACTACGCCTTCAGCACACTGAAGGAGAAGCTGGACATCGTGGCCATTCCGCTTCAGCTGCCGATCGGCTCTGAAGAGAACATGGTCGGTGTGGTGGACCTGGTGGAAATGCGTGCCATCGTCTGGGAAGGCGGTGAGCTGGGCGCCAAGTTCCACTATGAAGAGATTCCGGCCGACATGAAGGAGCGTGCCGAGGAAGCCCGCCAGAACCTGCTCGATACCGCCCTGAGCGTCGATACCGCCGCCATGGAAGAGTATTTCGAGAAGGGTGAGGTGGATGTCGCAACCCTGAAACGCTGCATCAAGAAGGGCACCATCGCTGGTGAGTTCCGTCCTGTGCTGTGCGGTACGGCCTTCAAGAACAAGGGTGTGCAGCCGCTTCTGGATGCCGTGGTGGATTATCTGCCAGCACCGGACGAAGTCGAGGGCATCCGTATTGCTCCGCCGGAAGACAAGGAAGTTGACGAGAGCTTCCTGCCGATCATCCCGGTGGACCCGGAAGGTAAATTTGCTGGTCTGGCCTTCAAGATCATCTCCGACAAGTACGGTACACTGACCTTCGTCCGTGTCTATCGTGGCGTGCTGAACACGGGTGACACCGTATTGAATACCACCAAGGGCACGAAGGAACGCGTTGGCCGCATGTTCCAGATGCACGCTGACAAGCGTCAGGAAGTGAAGTCTGTTGGTGCTGGTGACATTGCTGCCTTCGTTGGTCTGAAAGATACCGTGACAGGTGACACGCTGGCCGATGCAGCTGATCCGGTCATTCTGGAGCGCATGCAGTTCCCGGTTCCGGTGATCGACATTTCTGTCGAGCCGAAGACCAAGGACGCCGTCGAGAAGATGACGCTGGCTCTCCAGAAGCTGACAGCCGAAGATCCGTCCCTGCATCTGCGGACAGACCAGGAAACGGGTCAGACCATTCTTTCCGGTATGGGTGAGCTGCATCTGGACATCATCGTGGACCGTCTGCGCCGTGAATATGGCGTTGATGCCAACATCGGTGCCCCGCAGGTTGCTTACCGTGAGACGATTACCCAGTCTCACACCGAGACCTACACCCACAAGAAGCAGTCCGGTGGTTCCGGTCAGTTCGCTGAGGTGAAGATCACCTTCGAGCCGCTGACGGAGAAGGGTGCCGAGGAGATTCTGTTCGAGAACAAGATCGTCGGTGGTGCCGTGCCGAAGGAATATATCCCGGCTGTCGAAAAGGGCGTGCGCATGCAGTCCACGACGGGTGTACTGGCTGGCTTCGATACGGTGGGCTTCAAGTTCACTCTGGAAGACGGTAAGTACCACGACGTTGACTCTTCGGCCCTGGCCTTCGAAATCGCTGCCAAGGCCTGCTTCCGTGAAGGTATGAAGAAGGCCGGTCCGGTCATTCTGGAGCCGATCATGGATGTGGAGATCACCACGCCGAACGATCACGTCGGTGACGTGGTGGGTGACCTCAACCGTCGTCGTGGTATCATCCAGAACCAGGAGACCTCGGGTTCCACGGTTCTGATCCGCTCCCAGGTGCCGCTGAAGGAAATGTTCGGGTACATTTCCCATCTGCGTTCTGCCACGAAGGGCCGTGCGTCCTTCACCATGCAGTTCCACCACTACGAGCCGGTGCCTCGTAACGTGCAGGATGAGATCATCGCAGAGCGTAGCTGATACGTTCCCTGCTGACTGTTCTGTGAGGGAGGCCCTCCGCCAGCGTGCTGGCGGGGGGTTTTCTTTTTGCGTCTGCTTGACAGGTATTATGGGATCGTGTTTTTGAGAGGGAACGGTGATGGATTGCCACCGGGTTCCTTGTGGGCCGAACCGCCACCCGGTTGCCGGGGAAGGCTGATGATTCCTGCCAACAGAATCCCTCGCAGTGATCGGTGAGGGTGCGTTAGGGGGAATTTGTCATGTTGTTTTTCCAGAAAAGCGTTTCTTTTTTGTCCCGTCTGTTTCAGTGGTTCTGTGTACTGGTACCGCTGGCAGTTGTGGTGGGCAGTTTTTGCGCTCTTTTCCTCTGGATGCTGGAATGGGTGACGCAATACCGGTTTGACCATCCTGACATTCTCTATGGATTGCCTCTCGCCGGTGTGGCCGTGGCCCTGTCCTATTACTGGTGGGGCGGTCGTGCAGGAGGCGGTAATAATCTCATCCTTGATGAAATCCACAAACCTTCGGAAGGGGTACCGCTGCGCATGGCCCCGCTTGTGTTCATCGGGACAGTGGTCAGTCACCTTTTTGGGGCATCCGTGGGGCGTGAAGGCACTGCCGTGCAGATGGGTGGAAGTCTGGCCAGCAGTTTTGCCCGACTGTTCCGGCTGGACAGCCGCAACACGAGCATTCTGCTGACAGCTGGTGTAGCCTCCGGCCTTGGCGCCGTGTATGGCACGCCCATCACGGGGGCGGTCTTTGGCCTGGAAGTCCTGACCCTTGGTACGTTGGATTATTCTGCCCTGCTGCCTGTGGCTGTTACGTCCATCATTGCGGACTGGACATGCCATCAATGGGGGATACATCATGCGGTCTATTCCGTTACATTCAGGGGATTGGCAGCCCCAGGGCAGACGCCTTTCCATGTTGATGCCCTGCTGTGGGTAAAGGTTGCTGTGGCGGCTGTGGCTTTCGGGTTTGCCAGCCGTGCCTTTGCGGAGGGTGTGTACAGGCTTGGTCCGGTCATCAAGAAAATCTGTCCGACACCCTGGTTGCAGCCAGCCATTGGCGGTGTCGTGACCATTCTGCTGGTCTGGCTGCTGGGAACACGGGATTATCTGGGCCTTGGTGTCGTGGCACCGGAGGCGGGCGGAGCGTCCATCGTCAATTTTTTCAGCACGACCCATTATGAGTGGAGCTGGCTGCTGAAGCTGGTTTTCACAGTCCTGGCTCTTGCCACAGGCTACAAGGGAGGAGAGGTTACGCCTCTGTTCTTTGTAGGAGCTGGACTGGGAAATGCCCTTGCACCGGTGCTCGGTGTGCCTGGTGATCTTCTGGCCGGTGTGGGGATGGTGGCCGTGTTCGGTGGAGCCGTCAATACGCCTCTGGCCTGTACGGTCATGGGGGTGGAGCTGTTTGGTGGGACGAACATTGTCTATTACGCCACGGGCTGTTTCATCGCCTATCTCTGCTCAGGGCATACGGGGATTTACCTGTCCCAGAAAGTGGGGGTGCCCAAAATATGGCGACCTGATTTTGTCCCTGGTATAGCGCTGCGCCGTACGAGGGAAGGTATCTGGACAGAAGACTGAACGTCTCCAGAATGGATGGAGAGGAACGTGGGAAGAGTGTGGATCGTCTCCGTTTTGCAAGTCTGTGAGGATAGAAAAAGGGCCTCTTTCCACTGGGAAGGAGGCCCTTTTTCATGGTCGTGTTTCGCCTGATGGAGGAATGTCAGCCGAAGCAGTGATTGGCGTGCATGATGGCCACGCCGACCTCCCGGAGCAGGTCGAAGGCGTTTTGCAGTGGCTGGAATATCTCCCGATGCTCACGGGCAAAGCCCTGTGCCACAGCAGCGCCACCCGGTTCACCGAAATCGAGATCGGCAATGCTGGGGGCCGTGATGGGGAAGAGGTCATCCAGCAGGCGGAGAGCCCGTGGCACATCAAGACACAGGATGAGTGTCGTGATGGCTTCCCGTGTCAGAGTACCACGGGGACCGAAATAGGGGATGTGTGTTCCCAGGGTCCAGATGCGGTCCATCAGAGCAAAGCGGATGACGTGCAGGAGCTTTTCATCCACATCCATGCGAGGGGCTTCAGGCCATGCAGAGCGCAGGGCGATATCTTCCCTCTGGATGCGCCGGAACAGGGCCGGGACGCTCTTCCAGAATTCCAGCTCCTCAAGGTCACGGGCAATGTTGAGGAAATGGACCCGATCATCAGCATTGTCGCAGTCCGCAGCCCGGTTCAGCCATGTACCGGGGTCCAGCTGATGGATGGTGGCCCGGAGGACATCAAGGTCTGAATGGTTCAGAGCCTGGGAGGCAAAATCCATAAGCTGGCGGAAGCGGGGCGAGCTGTGACGCAACCGTTCAAACTGCTCTGTATGGCGGCGGGCAGCACTGCCGAGACCATGCAGGACATTGGCCCACCAGCCCAGCTGCTGGAGAATGGCATTGTTGGGGATGGCCCGGATCTGGCTTGGATGGGTTATGCGTGTTACCCGTGCTGTATCGGACTGACGTGCAGAGGGGCGGGAGCCGGTCTTGTCCACCAGTGCCGGGCCGAAGGCGCTGAGGAGGGCGGTATAGCCCGGGTCGTTCACCAGGTCACCCATCTTCAGGGCGATGGTGGAGAAGAAGTCCATGGCGAAATCGGGTTTGTTGAAAAGTGGATCATTCAGCTTGTCAGCCGCAATGGGCTCGCCCTGGGCTGCCACGAATTCAGCCAGTGTTGCAATGGTGGAGGCCGCCAGCCTGTCCGTACCGAAGGCGAGGTAGCCGTCCCCTCCCTGAAACGCAGCTTCAACCCGGCTTGTAATGCCCGCCTTGTGCAGCGCCTGCCTTGTGTTGGCCGGAGAGAAATATTCCAGACGCTCTTTCAGGCTGAAAGGATGGGCACCGCGGCCAATGCTTTCACCATGGGTATCGAACATGGTCAGGGCGATGTCTTCCAGCCCATGTTCTTTCATCAGCTCCAGTGTCCGCAGGCGCAGGCGTTCCACCATGGGGCCGGCCGCCAGCTGGCCGACATAACGCCCGGAATCCGAATAACCGAACTGGAGGGACAGGCGCCCATTGGCCCGGAGATAGGCCCGCCAGTGTGGTGAGCGGAAGGCTTCCTCCAGAATCTCGGCACCGTTCTCCAGAGCCGTTTCCGTTTCGAAGAGTGGGGAAATCTCGATCTGGTCATCACGGATGCCAAAGAGCCGGGCCAGCCATAGTGTGGCCAGCAGGGTGTAGCCGCTTTCCGTCTCGGCAATCAGGAAGCGGATGGGGGAGCCGGAATCCACATGTTTGAGGATCTGCGCCATCGTCATCATCAGGCGTGAGGCGGCACTGGGCTCTACCAGCAGGGCCCCGAAATCGATGGCCAGCGGCTTGAGGTCATCCATGGCGGCATCAATATGGGAGAGAAGCGCCCGACGATGGAAAGGCAGGGTCGGATCATCTGTCAGGCCCAGCCTTGTACGGGCCACGTTGTAAATCTGGGCTGCATTGAGGCGGGTATGGATGTGGGACAGTCCAAGCCCGTGATTGAGGAACCCCGTACGCATGACATCCAGCCGATGGGCTTTTTCACCATCCAGCCGGGCTGCCTCCTCACGGAAGAGAGGGCGTAGCTCATCAGCATTGAGCAGGGCCGTTTCCCGCAGGTCGATGAGGACATGGGCGAAGCGGGCGATGTCTTCCGGTTTCATGGTCTGGCCGGGGACAGAGCGGGGGCAGATGTCACGCTGCTTTTGCGTGGCGGCAAGGGCTTCGGCCACACGCCGGCTCAGCACACCTTCTTTCAGCCCGATCTGTTCCAGTCCTTCAAGCAGACGTTCCAGCTGGGCAATCTTGAGGCCAAGACGGATGCGGATGGTGTCCCACCAGCCAATGTCATTGCGGCCATCCGTATCAAACCCGACCCAGCTGGCCAGCCGGACAGGGGCAGGGGTCATCTCGTTGGCTTCAGGCCAGCGGCGACGGGCTGTCTGGAGGATCTCCATGGTAAGGCTGTCCAGCGCATCCCGCCCACGGGTGATGGCAGCCAGGGCAAGAGACTGTTCTTCATCCAGTGTTGGAGGCGCACTGCGGCGATGCGTTGGCAGGGTGGGAACAGGGCAGGACGGATCCTCCGCCCGACGGGCCAGAAGTTCGTACACATCATTGGCCAGAGCGAAGGTGGGATGAGCGGTGAAGACAGCAGCAAAACCGGTGACGGAGAGGTCATCCGGTGTCCGTGCCTGTGCGACAAGCTGCTCGGCGACCTTGCGCAGCCGGGGCTCCGGCGGGCATTCGGCTCCGTCATGCTCCAGCCCCACATACCGGCGCAGGGCGTCGGCCCGGGTCATGAAGTTGCGGTCCCGTAACAGACGTACGGTCTGACCGATTGCTTCCAGACCATTTTCCGTACCTGCCTTTTTCGCAAGGGAAATGATCAGGCTGGAAAAATCATGCGGAGAGTATGTCAGCGCAGTGGTGCAGGATTCAATCAGTTCAGCAGGCGATGCGTCAGTCTGGGAGGCGCAATCTGGCATGGGGAACAGTCTCGCTTGTCTTGGTCTCATATGGGCCGGGAACGGTGTGGCTCCATCGCCGGCGTGATCGTTCCTGTATAGGCTCAATTGTGATAAAGCGCCAAGTCTTGTTAATAAGAAGTGCTTTCTGTTCGGCCTGCCTGAAGTTGGCAGGAGGGCGGCAACCAACGGTCATGCAGGAGGGCAGTCCATCGTCATGTTTCTTCCGGTGAGGAAAAACGGGGCCTCTCTCTGGGCAGGCCTGTTGCTGGTGGGGACGTCCGTGCTGGCTGTCATCAGCCGTCTGAGCGTCTGGCAGAAGCTGTTTGGCCCCTCACTCTGGCTGGAAATGCTGCGGGCTGGCAGCCAGGCGGGTGTCGTGGGGGGGCTTGCAGACTGGTTTGCCGTTACGGCCCTGTTCCGGCATCCTCTTGGGCTTCCCATACCGCATACGGCCATCCTGCCACAGAGAAAGGCCCAGCTGGGGGATGCGCTGGGCCGTTTCATGGCTGAGCATTTCCTGACAGAAGAAGAAATGCTGCGCCTGCTGGAAGGTGCCGATCTGCCAGCGGCCTTGGCCCGTCTTCTTCAGAAAAAGGAGACGGAAGAGGTTCTGCTGCGTCACCTTCGTGGTCTGGCCCCGGCGGTGCTGGAGCGCATCGGAGATGGACGGGGAGGCTCTTTTCTGGTCACCCTTTTTCCGACCCTAATGAAAAGGGATGACGTTACGGCACTTGTCATCCGTGCCCTGAGAGCCATGGTGGATGAGGATATCCATCAGGAAGTCTTTTCTTTCTTTCTGGCGCAGTTCAAGGAGTTGGTCAGCACGAAGGAGGATGACCTGCACCGGTTTGTGGAGAGGCGGGTGCGTGAGCAGGGGGGGCGGCTGGTTGGCTGGGCCATCGGGGCCTCGGTGGCCACGCAGGTGCTGACAGCCCTGAAGGCGGAGCTGGGCCGGGTGGACCCCATGGATTCCGATATCCGGCATGGGTTTACACGCTGGGTAAAACGGAAAATCCAGGATCTGGACGATGACCCGGAGAGCGCCCGTCAGCTCATGGGCAGCATCACGTCTTTTTTCGCACACGAGAGTGTGAAGGAATGGGGTGGCGGTTTGTGGCGGCGGCTCTGCCTGATGGTGGAGGAAGATAGTCGGCGGGATGATGGGTTGAGTACGCAGGCACTGCGGACTGCCTACCAGCAGCTGACGGGGACGCTCCTGCAAAGGACAGACCTGGCCAGCCAGCTGGACAGGGCGGTCCGGCAGGCTATCGTGAAATCCCTGCCGCAGATGCGGAAGAATGTAGCGGGGATGATTGCCCGTGTTATCGGACGCTGGGATGCCAAGAGCCTGTCAGCCCGGCTGGAGGCTGGTATCGGGAAAGATCTGGCCTATATTCGTGTCAATGGCACTGTCGTCGGCTTTGTGATAGGTGCCGTGCTGGAGGGGCTGCTTGTCTGTCTTGTTCCGTGATTGGGTATTTTTTAACAAAATATGAAAAACGCTTTATCCTGGCGGCACATAAGGCTTGACCATCGGGAAAATATGGGTCACTCCCTTGAATGGGGACCTGTTGGGTCTTAAATAGAGAATCATTGATATAGGATGTAGGTTTTTCATTGTGCTGAGACTGTCCAAACTGGCTGATTATGCGACCGTTGTTCTCGTGCGTCTTGGTGTGCGTGGTGATCTGGCCACGGCAGCGTCTTTGGCGCAGGAGACGGGGGTGCCAGAGCCAACAGTTGCCAAACTGTTGAAAGGGCTGGCAGCAGGTGGGCTGGTTGTCTCTTTCCGTGGTGCCCGGGGCGGCTATCGCTTGGCCGAGGAGCTGGCCGACATCTCCGTGGCCCGGGTCATCAGCGTGGTGGATGGTCCCATCTGCGTGACAGCCTGCTGTGATGGCAAGGAATGTGCACATGGTGAGACCTGCGGTCTGTCAGGGCAGTGGGATATGGTCAATGCAGCGGTCCGGCAGGCCCTGGAGACCATCACTCTGGCCGATATGGCCAACCCCGATCTGAAATTCGATCCGTCCTCTGCCACATCGGTGGAAGCGACAATGCATAGGCCTGAGGAACAGGGAGAATGTCATGCCGGCTGTGTCAGAAACCCGTGAAGCGGTCGAGAAACTGGCAAAGTCCAATTACGAATGGGGCTTTGAGACCAATGTGGAGATGGACCTCGCCCCGAAGGGGCTGAATGAGGACATCGTCCGGCTGATTTCTGCCCGCAAGAAAGAGCCGCAGTGGATGCTGGACTGGCGGCTGAAGGCCTTCCGTGCCTGGCAGGACATGAGCGAACCGGACTGGGCGAAGATCAAGCATCCGCCGATCGACTATCAGGACGCCCATTACTTCGCCCAGCCGAAGAAGAAATCAGGCCCGAAGAGCCTTGATGAGGTCGATCCCGAACTGCTCAGGACATATGAGAAGCTCGGCATCCCCCTGCATGAGCAGGAAATGCTGGCCGGCGTGGAAGGGGCAGGGCAGAAGACACCCGTTGCTGTTGATGCGGTGTTTGACAGCGTGTCCGTGGCCACGACCTTCCGCAAGACCCTGGCCGAGGCCGGGGTGATTTTCTGCCCGATTTCCGAAGCCATCATCGAGCATCCCGAGCTGGTGAAGAAATACCTGGGCACGGTCGTGCCAGTGGCGGACAATTTCTTCTCGGCCCTGAACTCGGCCGTCTTTACCGATGGTTCCTTCGTGTACGTGCCCAAGGGGGTGCGTTGCCCGATGGAGCTGTCCACCTATTTCCGCATCAATGCCCGCAATACGGGGCAGTTTGAGCGGACGCTGATCATTGCCGAGGACCAGGCCACTGTTTCCTATCTGGAAGGCTGCACGGCCCCGCAGCGTGATGAGAACCAGCTTCATGCCGCCGTGGTCGAGCTGGTGGCGATGGAAGATGCCTTCATCAAATATTCCACGGTGCAGAACTGGTACCCGGGGGATGAGAACGGCAAGGGCGGCATCTACAACTTCGTGACCAAGCGGGGCATCTGCAAAGGTGATCGTGCCCGCATCTCATGGACACAGGTCGAAACCGGTTCTGCCATCACGTGGAAGTATCCGTCCTGCATTCTGGCGGGGAAGGGTTCTGTCGGTGAGTTCTATTCCGTTGCGGTGACGAATGGACATCAGCAGGCCGATACGGGTACGAAGATGATCCATCTCGCCCCGGATACACGGTCCACCATCGTGGCGAAGACCATATCCGCTGGACAGTCGGACAGCACCTATCGTGGGCTTGTCCGGATGCAGCCCAAGGCTCGCAACGGTCGGAACTTCACGCAGTGTGACAGCCTGCTGATCGGTGACCAGTGCGGTGCCCATACGGTGCCTTACATTGAGAGCCGCAACATGAGTGCGCGCATCGAGCATGAGGCGACGACATCCAAGATTTCCGAGGACCAGCTCTTCTACTGCCGGTCCCGTGGTTTTTCAGAAGAAGAAGCCGTTGGCCTGATCGTGAACGGTTTCTGCCGGGAAGTCCTCAAGGAACTTCCGATGGAATTTGCTGTGGAAGCACAGAAGCTGCTTCAGATCAGCCTGGAAGGGAGCGTTGGTTGAGCTATGAGTGATTTTCTGAAGATTGAGGGGCTGAAGGCCCAGATCGATGCTGACGGCACCCCCAAGGAAATTCTGAAGGGTCTGGACCTCACGATCCCCAAGGGAGAGGTTCACGCCATCATGGGGCCGAACGGCTCTGGCAAGTCCACGCTCTCCTATGTTCTGGCGGGGCGTGAGGATTACGAGGTGACAGGTGGTTCCGCCCATTTCAAGGGGCAGGACCTGCTGGAGCTGGAGCCGGAAGAACGTGCGGCACTGGGTGTGTTTCTGGCCTTCCAGTCCCCGGTGGAACTGCCCGGTGTCAACAACGCCAACTTCCTGCGGACGGCAGTAAACGCCGTGCGCAAGGCCCGTGGTGAGGAGGAGCTGGATGCCGTGTCCTTCCTCAAGCTGGCACGGGAGGAAACCAGCCGCCTTTCCATGTCCGGCGAGATGCTCAAGCGGGCCGTGAATGTCGGCTTCTCCGGTGGTGAGAAGAAGCGCAACGAGGTGCTCCAGATGCGCCTGCTCAAGCCTTCTCTGGCCATTCTGGACGAGACGGACAGCGGGCTGGACATCGATGCGCTGCGTATCGTGGCGGAGGGTGTGAACTCCCTGCGTGGGCCGGACTTCTCATCACTGGTGATTACCCATCACCAGCGTCTGCTGGAATATATCGTGCCGGACCGTGTGCATGTCATGGCGCACGGACGCATCATCCATAGTGGCGGCCCGGAAGTGGCAACACTGCTGGAAAAACAGGGCTACAAACAGTTTCTTGAGGCGGCAGCGTGAGTGAGAACAGTGCAGCAGCCTGGCAGGCCCTGACGGGGCGTGCCGGAGAGCGTGCAGCCCTGCTGGGAGCGGAAGGGCTGCCAACACGTCGGGTGGAGGCATGGCATTACACGCCACTCCAGTCCCTGAACGGGATTGCCTGGCAGGAGGCTCCAGCCCTTGAAGCCGCCACCGTGAAGCAGCGTGTGGAAGCCCTGAACCTGCCAGAGCATGATGGCCTGCTGGTCTTTGCCAATGGCCGGTTCTGCAAGGAGCTGTCCCACTTGCCAGACTGCATGGACGTGCAGGAATATGGTGACGGTTCTGCCGTGCAGCCGCTGCTGGCGGGGCGTTTCTCTGCCGGTCTGAATGCGGCCCTCCGTCAGCCGGGGGCACGGCTTCATGTTCCGGCCGGGACGGATGCCGGGCTGATCGTCATGGTCAGCCTGACGGAAGGGGATGGCGTGTCCACCCATCTCCATCACAGTGTCACGCTGGATGAGGGGGCGCAGCTGACCCTGCTGGATGTCCAGCTTGGCACGGGGCAGTATCTGACCAATCCGCAGGTGGATGTCCATTGTGCGGACAAGGCGCATCTCAGCCACATCACGCAGCAGGCTGAAAGCCATGAGGCCGCCCGTCTGGCCATTGTCGGGGCCCGTGTGGGTGAGCGTGGCAATTATGACAGCTTCACGCTCAATCAGGGGGGCGTGCTGGCCCGTCAGGAAGTCGTCACCCAGCTGTCTGGCCCGTTCAGCAACACGAACGTCAATGCGATCCAGCTTGTCGATGGTGCCCGGCTGAACGACCTGTCTTCCATGATCCATCATGCGTCACCGGACTGCACGTCCCGCCAGACGGTGCGGAGCGTGCTGTCGGAAAACGGACAGGGTGTCTTCCAGGGGAAGATTCTGGTGGACCAGATCGCCCAGAAGACTGATGGCTACCAGATGAACCAGGCCCTGCTCCTGTCCGAAAAGGCACAGATGAACAGCAAGCCGGAGCTTGAGATTTACGCTGATGACGTCAAGTGCAGCCACGGTGCGACCGTTGGTGCGCTGGATGAAGACCAGCTTTTCTATCTCCGCTCCCGTGGGGTCCAGGAGGAGCAGGCCCGTGACATGCTGGTTCAGGCCTTCCTTCTGGAAACGGTGGAACTGGTGGAGCATGAAAGCCTGCGGGACTATTTGCTGAAAGCGTTGCCCGGCCATGTCTGATAACGTGCGTGCCCGCTTCCCCATCCTGTCCGAAACGGCTCATGGCCGTCCGCTGGTCTTTCTGGACAGCGCAGCCTCTGCCCAGAAGCCGGACTGTGTCATCGAGGCGATGAGCGAAGCGGCACGGCACTGTTACGCCAATATCCATCGTGGTCTGTATGACATGAGCGAGCGGACCACGCAGGCTTATGAAGCCGTGCGTGATGATGTGGCCCGGTTCCTCAATGCGGCGGACCGGCGGGAGATCGTGTTTACCAAGAACAGCACGGAGGGCCTCAATCTGCTGGCCCATTCGCTGGGCAGCCAGCTTAGGCCCGGGCAGGCCGTGCTGATCTCCGCTCTGGAGCACCATGCCAACATCGTGCCGTGGCTCATGCTGCGGGACAGGCTGGGCATCGAGCTGCGTGTGGCCCCCATCAATGCGGATGGGGACATCGATCTTGCCGCTTATGAAGAGCTGCTGGGTGATGGCCGTGTTGCGCTGGTTTCCGTCACGCACATGTCCAACGTGCTGGGGACCATCACGCCCGTGAAAAAGCTGGCGGAGCTGGCCCACAGGCACGGGGCGAAAGTCATCGTGGATGGCTCCCAGTCCATCGTCCACCGCAGGGTGGACGTGCAGGCTCTGGGGGCGGATTTCTTCGTCTTTACCGGCCACAAGCTTTATGGGCCTACGGGTGTCGGCATCCTCTGGGGCAGGCTGCCCCTGCTGGAGGAGATGCCGCCTTTTCTGGGGGGAGGGGACATGATCCGCTCCGTCTCGTTCGAGAAGGCAAGCTGGGCCGATGCGCCGCACAAATTCGAGGCTGGCACGCCCGCCATTCTGGAAGTGCTGGGTCTGGGAGCCGCCATCCGTTTCGTGGAGGAGCTGGGGGCAGACGTGATTGAAGCACATGAGCGTGATCTGGTCTCTTATGCCCAGAAGGTGCTTGAAAAGACGGATGGTGTGAGCATCATGGGAAACCCGGTGGAGCGGGGCGGTGTCTTCTCATTTCAGGTGGAGGGGGCACACCCGCATGATCTTGCCGTACTGCTGGATCAGCAGGGCATTGCCATCCGGGCCGGGCAGCATTGTGCTGAACCGCTGATGCAGGAGCTGGGCGTGCAGGCAACCGCCAGAGCCAGTTTTGCCATTTATACGACACGTGACGAGATAGACGCTCTGGCCCACGGCATTGAGCGTGCGCGTGCCTTACTTGCGTGAGGATGTCATGACAGAAACAGACGAGCTGAAGAGCAGAGATGAGGCGGTTTCTTCCGCTGTGGAAGAGAACGTTCCCGCCGGGCCGTCTGTTCCGACACGGGAGCAGGCCTATGCGGGGCAGGAGGAGCTTGTTCCACCCCCCGTGGATGCGCCGCCACAGCAGGATGAGGTCATCGCCGCCATCGAGACCGTCTTTGACCCGGAGATTCCGGTCAACGTCTACGAGCTGGGGTTGATCTACGCCATTGACCTGCATGATGACGGGCGTGTGGATATTGAGATGTCCCTCACGGCCCCGAACTGCCCGAGTGCGCAGGAGCTGCCCCAGATGGTGCGCTATGCCGTGCTGTCCGTTCCGACCGTGCGGGAAGTGACCGTCAAGGTGGTCTGGGATCCGCCGTGGGACATGAGCCGGATGAGCGACAATGCCCGTCTTGCCCTGAACATGTTCTGATCCTGAATGAACACGCTGGAAACTGAAGATCGGGAGGGTACCCTCATGACAGATACTGCCCCCAAACGCAGCCTGCCACCCCTGATGACCATGACAGACCGGGCTGCCGCCCGCCTGAAGACCCTGTATGAGGGAGCCGAGAAGGGAAAGTTCCTGCGCATCAGCGTGGGCAAGCGTGGCTGTTCCGGCATGTCTTACGAGATGAATTTCGTGCCGGAAGTCCAGAAAGGGGATGAGCGGATCGAGGATCACGGGCTGACCCTGCTGGTGGACAGCAAGGCGACGCTCTTCCTGATCGGCACGGTCATGGATTATGAGGTGAAGGAGCTGGAATCAGGATTCACCTTCACCAACCCCAATGAGAAGGGCCGCTGTGGCTGCGGGGAGAGTTTCCACGTCTGATGGTGGAAGCAAGCGCAACGTGATGAAGCGGGAGGGAGGTTATCCCTTCCGCTTTTTTTCGGCTTTGCGGATGCGTTTCGGATCTCTGGAAAGAACCAGCACGGTCTCGACATCCGTGGACCAGAGAAACTGGTCGATCACGGTCCATGACAGCACGGCAAAACCGGCCTGCTTCAGGGCGGGGAGTTCTTTTTCCAGCGCAGCTGGATTGCAGCTGACATAGACCACATCCTGCACTTTGGAGCGCAGAAGGGAGGCCAGCTGCTTGCCTGAGCCAGCATGGGGCGGGTCCAGCACGACAACACGGGCCTGATTCAGTTCAGGCGGCAGGAGGGGCTGGCGATTCAGGTCCCGCTCGGAGCCTTCTGCACGGCTGCCGTGGGTAGCGGCACGGAGGGAGGCGATAGCCGCCCTGTCGCCCTCATAGGCCTGCACGAAACCGTGCTGGGCCAGCGGGAAGGTCAGGGTTCCGCATCCAGCATACAGCTCGATGATCCGGTCCTTCCGGTTCAGCGGCGGCAGACCGGCAAGAACGGCTTCACGGATGGCCTGCTCACCTTCCTGACTGGCCTGAAGAAAACTGGCTGGTGGGGGTGAGACCCTGACACCGCCAAAATGATGGAAGACCGGCCCCGTCTGTGCAGCCGTTTCCATCACCCTGCCGGGAGCCGGACGCCATGTGATGCGTGGAATCCCATGGTCCCGTGCAAAAGCGGCCAGTTTTTCCCTGTCAGAACCACTCAGGGGAGCGGGTGTCTCCAGCGTCAGGTCCGGGCCGCTGTCCAGAAGGTTGATGGCCAGATTGCCACGCCCTGTCAGGGCACCAAGGGAGGAGAGGCACTCACGGAGTGGAGGAAGCAGCTTCAGCAGTTCCGGGCGGATGAGGGGACATTCCGTCATGTCCACCGGGTCACCACCCCGTTGATGCAGCCCGAGAATGATGCCCCCCGGTACCCTTTGCAGGGCTACGTCCAGCCGCTGGCGGCTGTGAGGGGGCGTCTGGTACAGGGCAGGTTCTGGCAGGTCCGTAAAGCCGCTTCTGTTCAGGGCACGCTGGACCTGATCCTTTTTCCACTCCAGCAGGGCGGTCTGGTCCATGTGCTGGAGGGCACAGCCGCCGCAGAAGTCGGACAGGGAGCAGGGCGCTTCTACCCGATGGGGGGATGTGCTTTCCCGCTCCAGAAGTTCCGCTTCGCCGTCATGGAATCGCAGATGCAGTTGCTCGCCCGGCAGGGTTCCGGGAATGTACCAGGCCCGCCCCTCATGACGCACCATCCCGTCTCCCGAACGGCCGAGCTGTTCGACAGTGGCGTGAATCTGCGTGGACGTTTCCATCATGAGTCGGACGGATCACGTGGTTCCGGCAGGAAGCTGACCTTCATGAAAGCAGGTACATTCTCGCCAAAGCCATCCTGCATCCCGTTCTTTTCCGGTACGGGTGGCAGCAGTTCGGCTCGGCCGGACCGCTTGTGGTCATGCTTGCGGGCTTCCGGCAGAGGATCACGCTCCGGCTGCTTCTTGCGGGCCGGACGGTCTTCCTGCTTCGGTTCGGCAGTTTTCCTGTTTCTGCCATTCCGCTGCTGACCCTTGCTCTCATCCTTGGCGGAGGCAGGGGAGGCATCCTCCTCTCCACGCCATTCAAGATGGCGGAAGCCTTTTACAGTCAGTGGCTCGATCGTCTTGCCTGTCAGGCTCTCGACGGCCTCGAGCAGCTTCTGCTCATCAGGTGTGGCCAGACTGTAGGCCTTGCCTTCCTTGCCGGCACGGCCCGTGCGGCCAATACGGTGGACGTAATCTTCCGCATTGAAAGGCAGGTCATAGTTGAAGACATGGGACAGCCCGCCAATGTCAATGCCACGGGCCGCCACGTCGGAGCAGACGAGAATCTGGAGATCACCTGTGCGGAAGCGCTCAAGGGTTTCGAAACGCAGGTCCTGCGTCAGGTCGCCATGCAGGTGGCCGACAGAGAATTTCTGCCGTGTCAGATGGCGTTCCAGTGTGTCCACGTCACGCTTGCGGTTGCAGAAGATGATGGCGTTCTGCACGTCATCCTGCCGCAGCAGGGCGCAGAGGGCACGGCTCTTGTCCTTCTTCTCCACGACCAGCAGGCCCTCGGTAATGGTGCTGGCAACGGAGGACTGGCGGGCGACGGTGATTTCCTTGGGACTGTTCAGGAAATTGTCGGCCAGACGGCGGATCTCCGGAGCCATGGTGGCGGAGAAGAAAAGGGTCTGGCGCCGTCTGGGCAGCAGGCTCACGATGCGCTCAATATCGGGAATGAAGCCCATGTCCAGCATACGGTCGGCCTCATCAATGACGAGAAGGTCAGTCTGCGTCATCAGCAGTCCGCCCCGTTCGAACATGTCGAGCAGCCGCCCCGGGGTGGCGATGAGGACGTCCACGCCACGGTTGAGCAGTTCCTTCTGCTCGTTCATCTTGCCGCCACCGATCAGCAGAGCGTGGGTGAGGCGCAGATGCGCCCCGTACTGCTTGAAGTTCTCGGCAACCTGGAGGGCAAGCTCACGGGTGGGTTCCAGAATGAGCGAACGGGGCATCCTGGCCCGGGCTCGGGATTTGGAGAGCTTCTCCAGCATCGGCAGGGTGAAGGAGGCCGTCTTGCCGGTGCCAGTCTGCGCCACGCCAAGGACGTCACGCCCGGTCAGAATCTCTGGCACGGCCTGTGCCTGGATGGGCGTGGGATGAGTATAGCCCATTTCCTCCACGGCCCGGAGGATCGGTTCGGAAAGACCAAGATCGCTGAAGAGGATACGGCTTTCCGAGCCGGTCTCGGTGGGTGTTCCCTCAGCTGGTTTTTCTGTCTGCGGCTCAGCCGTTTCTGCTTCAGCCTTCTTCGCTCTTTTCCGGCGAGGCTTGGCTGGTGTGGCGGATGCCTTGTCTTCCGTTCCGGCTGGTGCGGCGCTGCCTGCCGTGGTTTCGACCGTTTCTTCAGCAGCTTTCCGACGGGTGGAAGGGCGGCGTGTTGGAGGGGTAGCCGACTCTTCGTGGCCGTCCACGGTTTCCGTGGCCGGTGTGGCTTCGGCCGTCTTTTTGCGGCGTGTGCGAGGCGTTGCCGGTTTTTTTTCCGGGACGTCGGCTTTGGCAGTTTCTGTTTCGGCTGTTTTTCTGGTGCGGGTAGTCGCCCTGCGTTTGCGTGCGGGGGGAGCTTCCTCACTCCCGGTATCTGCTGTGGGGTCTGCCGGGGCAGATGCTTCCTCAGCAGTGGCAGCCTTGAGGCGGGTGCGCTTTACCGTTTTCTTTGCCGGAGTGGAGGCGCTGCTTTCTGTCGCCTCATCTGGGGAGGGAGCATCTTCTGGCGTGGGTTTCACGCTGCGGCGGCGCGTCGTGCGCTTGGGTTTCTCGGCAGGCTCCGCAGCTTCAGCAGCCGGGGCTGTCTCATCAGCAGCCGTGGCGGCTGGAGTCGTGGCTTTCTTCCTGGTACCGGCTGTCGTGCTGCGGCGTCGCGTGGCTGGCTTGCGGGCGGCAGTGGTGGTGTCATCCTGCACAGTATCGTCCGCTGGGTGTTCCGTCCCGGTTTCTGTCCCGGTGCGGGGTGTCTTCGTGCGGGGAGTGGACGTTTTCCGCACGCGGCTGGTGCTGCTGCGGGTCTTGGACGGACCAGAGGATGGTTTACTGCTCAAATGACTCTCGGAATGTTTCTGTTACAGGGCAGGCTGCCCGGCAGCCTGTCGGGCAGATGAAAGGCAACCGGAGAGGAAGGGTATCAGCCTCTCCGGTTCGTTAATATCCGTTATCGTCAAATGCCGTTTTTGGCAAGGTAATAGGCGGTCGCTCACGGTGAAGAGAGCTGGATGTCAGGCGCCGCCACCAAGAGCACCGGCGATGATGGCGATGATGCCTGCCAGCGCCATGAGGGCTGCCCGCCGATGCAGGGAGCTGAAAAGCTGCGGCTGAGGGCGGATGGCACGCCGTGCTGCCCGCAGTGGGCCGAAAAGCATGCTCAGGAAAATAACGATCATCACCAGCCCGCAGAAGGCCATGAGGTGGAACGGCCAAGGCAGATAGGCGCCTGCATGGATGATGAGGGCGATTCCGCTGAGGACAGCCACAGGGACGACGTGGCAGAGCGCCTTGAGATAACGGCCATAGGTCTGAAGCAGAACCGTGTTGGCCTGCTGTGCTTCCAGCAGGCGGACGCTGCGGCGGGACTGGAGGCAGAAGATGGCGCCACCGACCCAGTAGGTGATGCAGAGGAGATGCAGGGCGAGGATGAGCCCCCAGAGAATGGAACTGGTCATGGTCAATCCGTAACGTGTAACTGAGTGATTGGCCACGTCTTATAGAGGGAAGATTCCATTATGTCCTGTTTTCCGTATCAGGAAGCCCTGTCGCAGGCTCTTCTGGCTCCTGAGGATACACGGCGGATGGATCATGCCATGGCATCGACTCTGCCTGTAATCATGGAGAGAGCTGGCATGATGGCTGCCCGGGCTGTCTGCCAGCATGTCCGGCCCTGCCGGGCTCTGGTGGCCTGTGGGCCAGGGAACAATGGGGGCGATGGCCATGTGCTGGCCCGTCATCTGGCCGAGCGTGGCTGGCCTGTGTCCGTGGCGGTGCTGCATCCGCCTGAGCCTGGCAGTCTGGCTGACAGGATGGCAAAGCGCTGGCATGGGCCGGTGGTGGCTTTCACGCAGGAGGAGGCCCGACGGGCTGATCTGGTGATTGATGCCGTATTCGGTGCTGGCATGAACCGGTCCCTGCCGGAATGTGTCGAAGATTTCTTTGCTGCGGCACGGCAGATCATTGCCATTGACGTTCCATCTGGTCTGGACGGTGCTACAGGGGCGTGTTCGGGGCGTGTGGCAGCCTGCCGGATGACCATTGCCCTGATCCGCAAAAGGCCGGGCCATCTGCTGGAACCAGGGCGGTCGCTCTGTGGTGAGGTTGTCTGCGTCGATCTGGCGGCGCCTGCCGCTGCCATGATCCAGATGGAGAGTGTCCGGCTGTGGGAGAATGCACCGGGTTTATGGCGGCTCCCGGCGCAGAGGCCTGGGGACCACAAATACAGACGGGGCGTGGTAAGCATCTGTGGTGGTGCTGCCATGCACGGTGCCGCCTTGTTTGCGTTCGAGGCAGCCCGGCATGTCGGTGCCGGGCTTGTCCGCCTTACGGTGCCAGCCGAGGCTGCCACGCTGTACCGACTCGCTTCACCGGCTGCTATTGTGGATGCACAGCCCATGGAGCAGGCGCTGGAGGATGAGCGTCGGCACGTCTGGGTCTGTGGCCCCGGCCTGTGTCTGGAGGAGGTGGAGCGGACACTGCCATGCCTTCAGAAGTCTGGTCGAACAATCGTGGCTGATGCCGGTGCGCTGTCATGGGCGGCCGGGCACCCCGAGCGACTGAAGGGGGTTTCCGTCATGACGCCGCACATGGGTGAGTTTTCCCGCCTTTTCGGGCAGGTGGAGGGGAGCCGTCTGGAGGCCGCACGGCGCGCTGCAGCCCAGTTGGGTGTCGTGGTTGTTCTGAAGGGAGCCGATACGGTCATTGCGGCTCCGGATGGCCGTTTGTCCATCAACGTCCACGCCACGCCAGCTCTGGCCATTGCCGGGGCAGGGGATGTGCTGAGTGGGCTTGTTGGGGCCTTTCTCGCCGCAGGGCTGCCCGCCTGGGAGGCTGCTGCGGCGGCTGTCTGGGTTCATGGTGAGGCAGGACGGCGTGCTGCCCGCAGGAAAGCAGGCTGGATCGTACCGGAAGACCTTTTTGGAGAGCTGGGGGCGGCCCGGCATGCGGCTTCCAAGAGGCCTGAAGGGGACAGTGTGTGCGTGAGGGCAGAATAACAGGACCGCCCATGGCAGAAATGACATCTTTGCAAAGAGAAACCCTTGCCGATGCCTGTCTCATGCGCTAAATCCGCAGACTGATGAAGGGTCCGTGCCTGCCTGTCAGGGAGGTGCGGATGCTGGAGAACAGGTCGTATGGTTCATGCGGGCGTGGTGAAATTGGTAGACACGCCAGATTTAGGTTCTGGTGGCGCAAGCTGTGGGGGTTCAAGTCCCTCCGCCCGCACCAAGGCAGTCTCCTCCTGAGTACAACAATGTCGATGATCCCCTTGTCATAGAGAAGGAATAGCGGTTTCATGCAGGTTACGCCCACACTCACCGAAGGCCTGAAGCGGTCCTTCACCGTAGTTATTCCCGCTGCTGACCTGCAGGGCCGTTGCGATGCCCGTCTGGCTGAAGTGGCTTGTGATGTGAAGCTTCCCGGCTTCCGCCCGGGCAAGGTTCCGGCCTCCGTCGTCAAGCAGCGCTTTGGTGAATCCGTCCAGGCGGAAGTGACGGAAAAGCTGGTGCAGGAGAGCGTGAAGTCCCTGCTGGAAGAGCGTGACATCCGCCCGGCCATGCAGCCGAAGGTTGAGATCGTTTCTGGTGGAACTGAGGGCAAGCCCTTCGAATTCACGCTGGAGATGGAAATCCTGCCGGAAATCCCGACCCCGGACATGGCAGGCACGAAGCTGACCCGCTACAGTGCCAAGGTTGCTGATGAGGTTGTGGACAAGGCTCTGGCCGAGGTTGCCCAGCGCAACCGCAAGTTCGAGACGGTGGATGAGAACCGTCCGGCTGGCAAGGGTGATGTGCTGAACGTCAATTTCGTTGGCAAGAAGGATGGCGTGCCGTTTGATGGTGGCACGGCCGAGGATGTCAATGTCGAGATTGGCGGTGCTGGTTTCATCCCCGGTTTTGCCGAGCAGATGGAAGGCATGAAGCCGGGTGAGGAACGCACGATCACGGTGACCTTCCCGGAGAATTACCAGGCCAAGGAGCTCGCCGGTCAGGAAGCTACATTCGAGATCAAGGCCAATGCGCTGAAGAAGCCGGTCGATCCGACGATTGATGATGAGTTTGCCAAGTCTCTGGGGCTGGAGGGCGTCGAGCAGATGCGCAAGCTGATTGCCGAGCAGGCAGAGGGCGAGTACAAGCAGCTTTCCCGTATGCGCATCAAGCGGGACCTGCTGGACATCCTGTCCGAGAAGGTTGACTTTGAGGCACCGCAGAGCATGGTGGATGCCGAGTTTGGCCAGATCTGGAGCCGTATCGAGGCTGAGCGCAAGAATGGCAGCCTTGATGAGAAGGATGCTGCCAAGGATGAGGAAACCCTGCGGGCCGACTATCGCAGGATTGCCGAGCGCCGTGTGAAGCTGGGTCTGCTTCTGGCCGAGCTTGGCCGCAAGCAGGACATCCAGGTCTCGCAGGAAGAGCTGCTCTCTGCCATGCAGCAGGAGGCTCGCCGGTACCCGGGGCAGGAGCAGGCCGTGTTCGAGTTCTTTACGAAGAATCCTCAGGCCATCGATAACCTGCGCGGGCCAATCCTTGAGGATAAGGTCGTCGATTATCTGATCGAGCTGGCTGAAGTGACCGACAAGGAAGTGACGGCAGAGGAACTGGCCAACATTCCGGATGCTGACTGATTGCTGCATCTGAGGAAGGAAGGGGCAGCAGCCGCTGCCCCTTTTTTTTGCTCTTGGCAGGAAGATTCCTCTGATATTAGTCCATTCTGTGCGAAGACACGGGCAAAGAGGGTGTGCTAGGCTAGGGGGAGTTGTAAAGGAAAATACCTATGGGCATTGAAGACCGTAATCCTCTGGACGTGTTCAATAACACTCTTGTTCCAATGGTGGTGGAGCAGACCTCAAGGGGTGAGCGCTCTTTCGACATCTATTCCCGGCTTTTGCAGGAGCGTATCATTTTTCTGACAGGCCCGGTCTATGACCAGGTCTCGTCTCTGATCTGTGCGCAGCTGCTCTATCTTGAGAGTGTCAGCCCGACCAAGGAAATTTCTTTCTATATCAACAGCCCTGGTGGGGTCGTCTCTGCCGGTCTGGCGATGTACGACACCATGCAGTATATCCGTTCACCGGTCAGCACGGTCTGTATCGGTCAGGCAGCGTCCATGGGGTCACTGCTGTTGGCTGCCGGTGAGGCGGGCCGCCGTTTCTGCCTGCCCAATGCCCGTGTCATGGTCCACCAGCCTTCCGGTGGAGCGCAGGGGCAGGCGTCGGACATCGAAATTCAGGCCCGTGAAATCCTGCATATCCGTCGCCGGCTGAATGAGATCTACCGTGAGCATACAGGGCGTGCGCTGGAGGAAATCGAGGAGGCGCTGGAGCGTGACCGTTATCTCTCTGCTGCGGAGGCCAAGGAGTTCGGGCTGGTGGATGAGGTTGTGACACGTCATCCCGCGGAGAAGAAAAGGGCCTGATCTGATTGTTGAACAGGGCATTCAGGGGTCTGAACATACCCGTCTCCCATACGGGTTTGAGGAGCTGTAATGAGCGGAAAAGATAGCGATTCAAAGAATACGCTTTATTGTTCATTCTGTGGGAAATCCCAGCATGAGGTGAAGAAACTCATTGCCGGGCCAACCGTATTCATCTGTAATGAATGTGTTGAACTGTGCACGGACATCATCCGTGAGGAGCGGAACACAGGCCCTGTGACCAGTGGTGAAGGGGTGCCAACTCCACGGGAAATCTGCCAGATACTCAATGATTATGTCATTGGCCAGAGTGAAGCCAAGAAGGTGCTTTCGGTGGCGGTGCATAATCATTACAAGCGGCTGGAGCAGTCCGAAAAGGCTGGTGATGTCGAGATCGGCAAGGCCAACATCATGCTGATCGGTCCAACGGGAACGGGGAAGACCCTGCTGGCCCAGACACTGGCCCGCATTCTGGACGTTCCCTTCACCATGGCCGATGCCACGACACTGACAGAAGCTGGCTATGTGGGAGAGGATGTTGAGAACATCATCCTCAAGCTGCTTCAGGCCTGTGACTATAATGTTGAACGTGCCCAGCGTGGCATTGTCTATATTGATGAGATCGACAAGATTTCCCGCAAGGCGGAGAATCCGTCCATCACCCGGGATGTCTCTGGTGAAGGCGTGCAGCAGGCTCTGCTGAAGCTGATGGAAGGTACGGTGGCCTCCGTTCCTCCGCAGGGAGGGCGCAAGCATCCGCAGCAGGAGTTCGTGCAGGTCGATACGACCAACATGCTCTTCATCTGTGGCGGGGCCTTTGCCGGGCTGGACAAGGTCATCAGTGCCCGTGGCAAGGGCAGTGGCATTGGTTTTGGGGCGGATGTGCGCTCCGAGGATGACCGCAAGCTGGGAGATATCCTCAAGGATATCGAGCCGGAAGACCTCATGAAATACGGCCTGATTCCGGAATTCATTGGTCGTCTGCCGGTCATCGCCACGCTGAATGACCTTGATGAGGCCGCTCTCGTCCAGATTCTGACAGAGCCGAAAAATGCTCTGGTCAAGCAGTATCAGCGTCTCTTCCAGATGGAAGGGGTGGAGCTGGAGTTTGAGGAAGAGGCCATCAAGGGGATTGCTGCCCGTGCCATCGAGCGGCAGACCGGGGCCCGGGGTCTGCGTTCCATCATGGAAAAAATCCTGATGGAAACGATGTTTGACCTTCCAGGCCGGAAGAATGTCGACAAGGTTGTCGTCACCCGGGATGTGGCGGAAGGCCGTGCAGAGCCTGTCTATGTTCACGGCCAGCAGGCTGAGGAAGAAAAACAGGCGGACTGAAAGAGGCGGACGCTGGCAGATTTCCATCATCTGCCAGCGCTTCGCAGCGCCAGGGGTATTGTCCCTTGTGCCTTGATACCCCACATAGAGATACAGAATGAAAGAGCCCCTTGCCGTGCCACTTTTTCAGGGCGGCGGGGGTTTGATCGTCCGTTATGGAGATCCTGAAGCATGAGTGACGAAAAGAAACCAAAGACAGCCCGCCGCAAGACTGCTGCCAAGGATGCCGACAAGGGTAGCGTCGCCCGGACGCGGCGTACGGCTTCCACGTCTGCTACCCGTAAAGATGGAGAGGCCAAGGCTTCTGCGGTTCCTCGCAGGAAGGCTGCGTCCTCCAAGGCTGAAAGCGGCAAGGCTACAGTGGCCGCTCAGTCGCCCCGGAAGGAAGCGCCTGTCATGCCGGTGCTGCCCCTGCGGAATATTGTCGTCTTCCCACACATGATTGTTCCACTCTTTGTGGGACGTGAGAAATCAATCCATGCTCTGGAGCAGATGCCGGAGGATGTCCGTGAGATCATTCTCGTGTCCCAGAAAGATGTGGGCAAAGATGAGCCGACTGTTGATGATGTGTTCCGCATCGGGACGGTTGCCAGCGTCCTCCAGCTTCTGAAATTGCCCGATGGAACGGTGAAGGTTCTGGTGGAAGGGCTGCGCCGCGTCCGTCTTGTTGGCCTGAAGGAGCAGGATGGCTATTTTCAGAGCTCTGTGGAAGACCTTCCTGATGAGCTGGGTGCCCGTGGTGGGGAACGTGAAGCTCTGGCCCGTTCTGCCGTAAAACGGTTTGAGGATTATGCCCGGCTGAACAAGAAGGTGGCGCCGGAGGTACTGGCCTCGGTCAGCCATCTGGAGGATCCGTCCCGTCTGGCGGATACGATTGCCAGCCACCTCAACCTGCGGATTCCGGAACGGCAGGAGCTGCTGGAAACCCTCTCCGTGGAGGAGAGGCTGGAGCGTGTCTTTGCGGGGATGGAAGCGGAAATAGACGTTCTTCAGGTGGAGAAGCGTATCCGCAGCCGTGTGAAGAAGCAGATGGAGAAAACCCAGCGGGAGTATTATCTGAATGAGCAGATGAAGGCCATTCAGAAAGAACTGGGTGAAGGCGAGGATGGCCGTGACGAACTTGCCGAGATCGAAGAGAAGATCGAAACGCAGGGGCTAAGCCAGGAAGCTAGGGAGAAGGCCCGTGGCGAGCTGAAAAAGCTGCGGAGCATGAGCCCCATGTCTGCCGAGGGCACAGTGGTCCGCAGTTATCTGGACTGGCTGGTCAGCCTGCCATGGAAGAAACGCTCCAAACTGGCAAAATCCCTCCAGAAGGCGGAAGACGTTCTTGAGGCTGATCACTATGGGTTGGAGAAGATCAAGGAACGTGTCCTCGAGTATCTGGCCGTCCAGAGCCGTGCGAAGAAGCTGAAGGGGCCGATCCTCTGTCTGGTTGGCCCTCCGGGTGTTGGCAAGACCTCTCTGGCGCGGTCCATCGCCAGGGCGACAGGGCGGAAATATGTCCGCATTTCCCTTGGGGGGATGAAGGATGAATCCGAGATACGTGGTCACAGACGGACCTATATCGGTGCCATGCCGGGCAAGATTGTCCAGGGTATCAAGAAGGCCGGGGTGAGCAATCCACTCTTCCTGCTGGATGAGGTGGACAAGCTGGGGTCGGACTGGCGGGGGGATCCGTCTTCCGCCCTGCTGGAGGTGCTGGACCCGGAACAGAACAACACGTTCGGGGACCATTACCTCGAGGTGGAATATGATCTTTCTGACATCATGTTCATCGCCACGGCCAATTCTCTCGACATGCCCCAGCCGTTGCTGGACCGCATGGAGATCATCCGCCTTTCTGGATATACGGAACAGGAGAAGCTGGAGATCGCCAAGAGGCATCTGCTGGCCAAGCAGGCGAAAGAGCATAATCTGAAGCCTGGTGAATGGCACGTGACAGATGAGGCTCTTTTGGCGCTTATCCGGTCTTATACACGGGAAGCCGGGGTGCGCAGTCTGGAGAGGATGATCGCCCGTCTGGCGCGTAAGGCCGTGCGTGAGATTCTGTCTGGCAAGGTGAAAAAGATCGAGGTGACGCCAGAGACGCTGGAGGTTTATGCCGGTGTCCCACGTTACCGTCATGGTGAGGCTGATCAGGAGGATCAGATCGGTATCGTGACGGGCCTGGCCTGGACACAGGTTGGCGGAGAGATACTGACCATCGAGAGCCTGACCATGCCGGGCAAGGGCACGATCCGTCATACCGGCAAGCTTGGTGATGTGATGAAGGAGAGCGTGTCTGCGGCTTTCTCCTATGTGAAGTCCCGTGCCGAGACATTCGGTATCGACCCGGCCGTGCTTGAGAAAACGGACATTCACGTGCACCTGCCAGAGGGGGCCGTGCCGAAGGATGGCCCTTCTGCGGGCTCAGCGCTGACCACGTCTCTCGTCAGTGTGCTGACACGCATCCCGGTCCGGCATGATGTTGCCATGACGGGGGAGGTGACCCTGCGTGGCCGTGTTCTGGAGATTGGTGGGTTGAAGGAGAAGCTGCTCGCAGCTCTGCGGGCTGGCATCAAGACGGTTCTCATCCCGGAAATGAATGTCAAGGACCTGGCTGAGATTCCTGAAAATGTGAAAGAAGGGTTACAGATCATTCCCGTCCAGCATATGGATGAAGTGCTGAATATTGCCTTGACAGAGCCGCCGAAGGCTTTGGCAGCGGGGCAGATGGCGGGCAGGAGTGCCAAGAAAGTGAACGGGGAAGGAATTTCTCGCTCAATTCAACATTAAGTAAGGGTATTCTTGGCTTCAGGCTGTTGACGCGGACGAAAACCGCTTCATAGTGCAGGTGTAAATCGCAATATGTGATTCTGGCCTCTTTGCGAGGCTGTCTCACCAAACGTTGAAAGGCTTACCATGGAGAAACCTCTGAACAAGCAGGAACTCATTGCTTCCGTTGCCGAGGCCGCTGATCTTCCCAAGGCGAAGGCTGGTGATGTCGTGGATGCCGTGTTCGGCACCATCGAGAAGACCCTGGCCAAGGGGCAGGAAGTTCGCCTGGTAGGCTTTGGCAGCTTCGTGACAGCCACCCGCAAGGCTGCCAAGGGCCGCAACCCGCGTACGGGTGAAGAGATCGACATTCCGGCTTCCACGTCCGTGCGTTTCAAGCCGGGCAAGGGCCTGAAGGATGCCGTCAGCAAGTAAGCTGGCATCGTGGAAACGGGGAAGATAATTTTCTGAAAAAAAATGAGAATTCCCCGTTGCGCTCCGTGAGGCTTTTGCCTATAAACCGGGGCGGGCAATTAGCTCAGCGGTAGAGCGTCTCGTTTACACCGAGAGGGTCGGCGGTTCGATCCCGTCATTGCCCACCATCTTACATTCAAGTTTTTTTATGACCTGGCGTTTCGAATATCATGAAACGCTGGCATCCACTTCCGATCTCTGTCGGAAACGGGCTGAAGCCGGCGAAGAAAACAGGCTGGCCGTTGTGGCAGAGCGACAGAGCGCAGCCCGGGGAAGCCGGGGGCGTAGCTGGCAGAGTGGCGAGGGAAATCTGGCATTTTCCTTTCTTTTCCGTTTTTCCGAAAATCAGGCCATGCGGGCGGTTCTGCCCTATATGGTGGCTCTGGCCCTTCGTGATGGGCTCGTGGCCGCAGCGGATCTGTCGGGGGAGGCTTCAGCCTCGCTATGGCTGAAATGGCCGAACGATCTTCTGCTTTCAGGCCGGAAAATGGCAGGTATTCTGATTGAAACCGGTTTTTTGGCAGCCGGGGCAAAGGGGCTGCCCTGTTGGGCGGTCATAGGCATGGGGGCCAATCTGCGGCAGGCTCCGATCATGGAAGGCCGGACACTCGCAGCCCTTTCCGAGGTCTGCTCTCCGCCGGATGCCCAGGCCTGCGCCCAGGCCATCGTGCGAGCGTTCGATGGATGGATGGAACGCTGGCAGCGTGAGGGCAACGGTGTGATCTGGGAGAGCTGGATGGAGCGTGCTCATCCTCTGGGTACTCGACTGATCCTTCGAAGACATGGTAGGGAAGTAGCAGGACAATTCGCCGGGCTTGATGCGCAGGGACATCTTCTGCTCGCACTGGACGATGGTGGCATGACCTCGGTTGTGACGGGTGATGTGATCTGTGAGTAAGGGAGGGGATGTGCTGCTCGTCATTGATGCTGGCAATACAAATGTGGTTTTTGCCGTTCATGATGGCGAAGCATGGGTAGGACGCTGGCGCATCTCGACGGATGATCGCAGAACGGCGGATGAATATGCCGTCTGGCTGCTGGCCTTGATGGAACGGGCAGGTCTGGGTCCGGATTGTGTAACGCAGGCCATTATCGGGACGGTGGTTCCGGCTGCGTTGTATGATCTGCGGCGCCTGTGCCGTAGCTGGCTGCATGTGGAGCCTCTTGTGGCCAATCATGAGCTGGACTGGAACATGGATGTGCTGGTGGATACGCCGGCAGAGCTTGGGGCTGACCGCCTGCTGAACGGCCTTGCCGCCCGGCAGCTTTACGGCGGGGGCCCGCTGGTGGTTGTGGATTTTGGTACGGCGACAACCTTCGATGTTGTCGATGCTCGGGGCCGCTATTGCGGTGGAGCGATTGCACCGGGGGTCAATCTCTCGATGGATGCCCTGCATCAGGCAGCGGCCCGTCTGCCCCGTGTCAGTGTTGGCCGGCCGGTGGAAGCAATAGGCCGCAGCACAAGTGTTGCGATGCGATCAGGCCTCTTCTGGGGGTATGTAGGTCTGGTCGAAGGGATTGTTCACCGCATTGCCGGTGAGATGGATGGACGTCCCCGGGTTGTGGCGACGGGCGGTCTGGCTCCGCTCTTCTCCGAGGGGACAACGTTATTTGATGAAGTGGCACCCGACCTGACGCTGGAGGGACTGCGCCTCCTGGCCGGGCAGAACAGGGACCGTTTCATCACCGATTTTTCCGGGCAACAGGCCCATACCGCCTTCGGGCACCCTGATAATTCTTGAACAGGAACTGATGCGTTTATGACAGACCAGAAGAGTGATTTTGCCTTCCTTCCCTTGGGAGGGACGGGCGAGATCGGCATGAATTTCAATCTCTACCGCCTGCGCGAAAATGGTGAGGAACACTGGCTGGCCATCGATTGTGGCATCGGCTTCTCCGGCAATGATACGCCGGAAGCCGACGTGCTGATGTCCGATCCGACCTTCATCGCAGAACGGAAAGACAGTCTGCACGGGCTGGTCATTACCCACGCCCATGAGGACCATGTGGGGGCTGTAGCCCACCTCTGGCGGCAGATGCGCTGTCCTGTCTACGCCACGCCGTTCACGGCAGCCGTGCTGCGGCGCAAGCTGAGCGAGGCGAACCTTCAGAACCAGGTCGTCATCCACATCATCATGCCGGGTTCCCGGTTTGAGGTCGGGCCGTTCGATCTCCAGTTCATCCCGGTAACCCACTCCATTGTGGAAGCCCAGTCCGTCGCCATTCGCAGTCCGTATGGCATTGTCATTCATACCGGGGACTGGAAGCTGGACCCGACTCCGCTTGTCGGCCCCGTGACGGACGAGGATGCCTTCCGTGCATTGGGTGATGAAGGCGTGCTGGCCATGGTGGGTGACAGCACCAATGTCATGAAGGAGGGGCGGTCCCAGTCTGAGGCGGATGTCCGTGTCGGCCTGACGGAAATGATCGCCGGGCTGGAAGGACGTGTGGCCGTGACGTGCTTCGCCAGCAACGTGGCCCGTGTGGAGAGCATCGCCAAGGCTGCGCTCGCTTCTGGCCGTGAGGTGATGGTGGTGGGACGCTCCCTGCGCAATCTGGAGGCCGCCGCCCGGGAATGTGGCTACTTTGCCGATCTGCCGCCTTTCCTGACGGAATATGACATCAAGGATGTTCCTGATGAAAACCTGCTGATGATCATTACGGGGAGCCAGGGTGAGGCCCGCTCCGCCCTGTCTCGTATCGCCTGTGATACCCATTCCACCATTTCCCTGGGGGAAGGGGACACGGTGATTTACAGCTCCCGTGTCATTCCGGGGAATGAGCAGGCCGTCATGACGGTGCAGGACAATCTGACACGCCGTGGCGTGACCGTGCTGACGGACAAGGATGGCATGGTGCATACATCCGGCCATGCAACGGGTGGGGATATCCGCCATCTCTACAGCCTTGTTCGCCCCCGTTACAGCATTCCCACCCATGGGGAATGGCGCCATCTGACAGCCCACGGGGCTTTGGCCCGTGAGGCCGGTGCTGAGGCCGTGCTGCTGGAGGATGGTGACATCCTCAATCTGGGGCCGGGGCCGGTCGAGGTGGTCGATACGGCTCCGACGGGCCTTCTAGCTCTGGATGGTGACCGCCTTCTGCCCATGACGGGCGGTGTGCTGGCGGCCCGTCGCCGGATGCTTTTCAATGGCGTGGTGCTGGCCAGCTTTGCCGTGGATGATGAGGGCTATGTCATTGGCGAACCACGCATCAGTGCACCAGGTCTTCTGGAGCGGGATGACCCTGAAAGCACTCGCATCCGTGAAGAATTCGCCTATGCCATTGATGAGATTCCTGATGAATTCCGTCAGGACGATCAGGCCTTCCGGGATGTGGCACGCACAGCCCTGCGGCGGGCACTCGGCCGCAAGCTGCGGAAGCGTCCGCTGGTTGATGTCCATCTCCTGCGCGTCTGAGGGAAAAAGAACATGCGGTTAAGTCAGGCATTCCAGCCTACTCTGAAAGAAGTCCCCGCCGAGGCGCAGATTGCCTCACACCGGCTGATGCTGCGGGCGGGGCTTGTGCGGCAGACATCCTCGGGCATCTATACATGGCTGCCCGCCGGGCTGCGTGTCCTGCGGAACATCGCCACCATCGTGCGGCAGGAGCAGGACCGGATTGGCGGACAGGAAATCCTGATGCCGACCGTTCAGTCCGCCGATCTGTGGCGGCGTTCCGGCCGTTATGATGCGTACGGACCGGAGATGCTGCGTCTTGAGGACCGGCACGGGCGTGAGATGCTTTACGGCCCGACCAATGAGGAAATGGTGACGGACCTTTTCGGCAGCACGGTGAAATCCTACCGTGAGCTGCCGAAGATGCTCTACCACATCCAGTGGAAGTTCAGGGACGAGGTCCGCCCCCGCTTCGGCGTGATGCGTGGCCGTGAGTTCTACATGAAGGACGGTTACAGTTTCGACCTGTCCTATGAGGATGCGGTGAGCAGCTATTATCGCATTATGCTGTCCTACCTGAAGATTTTCCGCCGTCTTGGTGTGCAGGCCGTGCCGATGGCGGCCGATACGGGGCCGATTGGTGGCGAGCTGAGCCATGAGTTCCTCGTTCTTGCTCCGACAGGGGAGAGTGAGGTCTTCTATGATGCTGGCTGGGACGAGATTGACTGGGACAGCATCGGCCTGGACCCGCAGAAGGAGGAAGACCTTCAGAAACTCCGTGAGATCGTGAAGACGACCTATTCCGCCACGGATGAAAAACATGACCTTTCCGCTTGGGAGGCTGTGCCGGAAGACCGCCGTCGTGGTGGCCGGGGCATCGAGGTTGGCCACATCTTCTATTTCGGCACGAAATATACCGAATCCATGGGTGTGGAAGTGAGCGGTGCCGATGGTGCGCCCCTGCATCCGCACATGGGGTCCTATGGCATCGGGGTGTCCCGTCTGGTCGGGGCCATCATCGAGGCGTCTCATGATGAGGCCGGGATCATCTGGCCGGAAGAGGTGGCTCCCTATCGGGCAGTTCTGCTCAACCTCCGCCCCGGTGACGAACTGTGTGACCAGCTCTGTGAATCCATCTATAGCCGTGACCCGGAAGGGCTGCTCTATGATGACCGGTCCGACCGTGCCGGGGTGAAATTCAATGATGCCGACCTGATGGGTCATCCGTGGCAGATCATCGTCGGTCCCCGTGGGGCCAAGGCGGGCATGGTGGAGCTGAAGCACCGTGCCTCCGGCGAACGCAGTGAACTGCCTCTTGATGAAGCTCTGGCGAAACTGGGGCTTGGCTGAGCATGTTCGGGCGGTTTGAGCGAACGGTTGCCCTGCGTTATCTGAGGGCCCGCAAGGGGGAGCGTTTTGCGTCGGTCATTGCGCTGTTCTCCCTTGTCGGCATCTCTCTGGGGGTGGCGACGCTCATCATCGTCATGGCCGTGATGAACGGCTTCAAGGCCGACCTCATGGGCCGGATTCTCGGCCTGCATGGAGACCTGAATGTCTATGCCTATGGGCAGGTCATCCGGGACTACAAGGATGATGCCGCATTGATCCGCAGGGTGCCCAGCGTGACGCAGGTCCTGCCCATGACGCAAGGCACGGTCCTTGCGGAGGCGGGGCGTTATTCCACCGGGGCGATGCTGGAAGGGCTGGCACAGGAGGACCTGCGGAACTGGAAGGCTCTCAGCGATGGAATCATGGAAGGCAGTCTGGATGACTTCCAAGGGGATTCCGCCGTTGCCGTGGGGGTCACGCTGGCCGAGCGGGCCGGGCTGCATGTCGGTTCGTCGCTGACCATTCTCTCGCCCAACGGGCAGGCCACGCCATTCGGCACGATGCCACGGGTGCGGAAACTGCACGTGGCCCTGGTCTTTGATGCCAACTGGAATGATTACAACAGCAACATCATTCTCATGCCGCTGGCAGCCTCCCAGAAATTCCTGATGATGGGAGACGGGGTCTCGCTGATGCAGGTCAGCACCTCCGACCCGCTGAATGTCAGGCCGGTCAGCCGCCAGATCACGGAGGCCTTGAATGATCCCCGTCTTCAGGTGCTGGACTGGACACAGAGTGCCAACGGTTTTCTGGATGCCGTGACGGTAGAACAGAACGTGATGTTCCTCATCCTTACGCTCATCATTCTGGTGGCGGCCTTCAACGTGATCTCCTCGCTCATCATGATGGTCAAGGACAAGACACGGGACATCGCCGTCCTGCGGACTTTCGGAGCCAGCCGGGGCAGCGTGATGCGCATTTTCCTCATGTGCGGAGCGTCTGTTGGCGTCGTGGGGACCGTGGTGGGGACGGGGCTGGGCATCTGCTTCGCCCTGAACATCGAGCGGATCCGTCACGTTCTGGAATCCCTGACGGGCACGGACCTGTTCAATCCTGAGGTCTATTTCCTGGCCCGGCTGCCGGCCCGTCTGGTCTGGTCGCAGGTTGTGGAAGTCGCCGTGCTGTCGCTGGCCCTGTCCCTGCTGGCCACGCTGTATCCCTCATGGCGTGCGGCGAAGACCGACCCGGTGGAGGCCCTGCGTCATGAGTGACACGAAACAGACCACGGTTCTGACGCTTGAGAAGCTGGGGCGGTCCTTCCGTTCCGGGGATGAAGAACTGCACATTCTCCGGGAGGCTGATCTTTCCCTGAAAAGTGGTGAGCTGGTTGCCCTCGTGGCCCCGAGCGGCACGGGCAAGTCCACGCTGCTGCATCTGGCTGGCCTTCTGGAACGCCCCGACAGGGGAGAGGTTCTTATCAGGGAGAAGGCCACATCCAGACTGGGCGAGGCGGGACGGACGGCCTTGCGGCGGGATGAAATCGGCTTCGTGTATCAGTTCCATCATCTGCTGCGGGAATTCACGGCCGTGGAGAATGTCATGCTGCCCCAGCTTGCGGCAGGCGTGAAACCTGCCGAGGCCCGGAAGCGGGCAGAAGACCTGCTGGTCCGTTTTGGGCTGTCCCATCGGCTGGAGGCTCTGCCGGGACGCATGTCCGGTGGGGAGCAGCAGCGTACGGCCATCGCCCGTGCGCTGGCGAACCGGCCCAGCCTGCTGCTGGCTGATGAGCCGACGGGCAATCTGGATACGAAAACCGCCGATCTCGTCTTCGCCGAGCTGATGCGTGTGGTGCGGGAAGAGGGTGTGGCGGCTTTGATCGCCACCCATAATGAGGCTCTGGCGGCGGCGATGGACCGTACCGTCACGCTGGATGAAGGGCGGATCGTTCCTTTTCAGGGGTAGGGCGTTTTCTGTTCCGCCCCGGTGCGGGGGCGTGGTAAATGGGCGGCATGTCCTATGCCAGCTTTGTCCATCTCCGTAATCACTCCGCCTATTCCCTCAGCCAGGGGGCGATTCGTGTCTCCGAGCTTGTGGAGCTGGCCAAAAAGAATGCCATGCCCGCCGTCGCCCTGACGGACAGCGGCAACATGTTTGGCGGGCTGGAATTTTCCCAGAGCTGTCGCAAGGCCGGTGTGCAGCCCATCATCGGGTGCCAGCTGGCCCTGCCGTCAGCTTCGGGCAGGCCCGGCGTTCCGGCGGAACCGCTGGTCGTTCTGGCCCGGACGGAAGAAGGGCTGGAGAATCTTCAGTATCTTTCCACGCAGGGCTTCCTGAATGGGGATTCGGCAGACCCGTCCATGCCGCTGGACGTGCTGTGCAGCCGTGCCGGTGGGCTGTTCCTGTTGACGGGTGGCAACCGGGGGCCGATCAACCGGCTCCTGCTGGGGGAGCAGAGGGCTGCGGCGAAGCAGATGCTCGAGCGTCTCAGGGAGGCCTTTGGGGGGTATGTGGCCGTCGAGATCAACCGGCTGGATGAAGCTGGTGAGGAGATCACGGAGCCGCAGCTGATCGCTCTGGCCGATGAGCTGGACCTCCCGCTTGTGGCGACCAATGAATGTTTCTTTCCCCGACCGGAACTGCATGAGGCGCACGATGCGCTGCTCTGCATCGCCCAGGGGCGTACCATGGCGGAGGAAGACCGCTGGCGTGTTTCCCGTCAGGCATGGTTCAAGACTCCGGATGAAATGCGGAAGCTCTTCCATGACCTGCCGGAGGCCTGCGACAATACGCTGGTGATCGCCCGTCACTGTGCCGTGGCGGTGAATACCCGCAAGCCGCTCCTGCCTGTCTGTCCGAAAGTTCGTGAAGGCAGCACGGAAGAGGAAACCCTGCGGGCCATGGCGCAGGAAGGGCTGGAGAAACGTCTGGCTGTCATGAAGGATGGGGAGAACCGTCGGGCCGAGTACGAGGAGCGGCTGGAGACCGAGCTGAAAATCATAGCCGATATGGGCTTCCCCGGTTACTTCCTCATCGTGGCGGACTTCATCCAGTGGGCCAAGGCGCATGACATTCCGGTGGGTCCGGGGCGTGGGTCCGGTGCTGGATCACTGGTAGCCTATGCGCTGACCATCACGGATATTGATCCCATTCCGTTCGGGCTGCTTTTCGAGCGGTTCCTGAATCCCGAACGTGTATCCATGCCGGACTTTGATATCGATTTCTGTCAGGACCGGCGGGATGAGGTCATCCGCTACGTGCGGAATGAATATGGCCACGAGCGTGTGGCGCAGATCATCACCTTCGGGAAACTCCAGGCCAAGGCGGCCGTGCGGGACGTAGGGCGTGTGCTGGGTCTGCCTTATGGCATGGTCAACCGTGTGGCGGAGCTGATTCCCAACAATCCGGCCAAACCGACACCACTGGCCCAGGCCATTGAGGAAGAACCCCGGCTTCAGGAGATGCGGGACACGGATGAGATGATCCGCCGCCTGCTGGAGATCGCCCTTCAGCTGGAGGGATTGTACCGCCACGCCTCGACCCATGCGGCCGGTGTGGTGATCGGGGACCGTGATCTTGTGGAGCTTGTGCCTCTCTACCGCGATCCACGAAGTGAGATGCTGGTCACCCAGTACAACATGAAGTTTGTGGAGCAGGCCGGGCTGGTCAAGTTCGACTTTCTGGGGCTGACGACCCTGACCATTCTCAAGCGGGGGGTCGATTTCCTGCGGGAGCTGGGGGAAGAGGTGGACCTCTCTCATATTCCGCTGGATGACAAGAAAACCTTCGAGATGATGGCCCGGGGAGACACGGCGGGTGTGTTCCAGTTCGAAGGGGCGGGCATGAGGGACATGCTCAAGCAGATGGCTGCCAGCCGTCTGGAAGACCTGATTGCCGGCGTGTCGCTCTACCGCCCCGGCCCGATGGAAAACATTCCTGAATATTGCCGCCGCAAGCATGGGGCACCGTGGGAGCCGCCTCACGAGGAAATCCGCCCGATTCTGGAAGAGACCTACGGCATCATGGTCTATCAGGAACAGGTGATGCAGATTGCCCAGAAGATGGCGGGCTACAGCCTTGGCGGGGCCGACCTGCTGCGGCGGGCCATGGGCAAGAAGATCGCCTCGGAGATGGAGAAACAGCGGGCCATTTTCTGCGAAGGGGCTACGAAGAGGGGCATCCCTGCCGAGAAAGCCGAAGAGGTGTTCGACCTCATGGCCAAATTCGCCAATTATGGCTTCAACAAGTCTCATGCTGCCGCTTATGCCTTCGTGTCCTATCAGACGGCCTGGATGAAGGCGAACCATCCTGTTCCCTTCCTGGCAGGCTGCATGTCTCTGGCACGGGAAAAGACGGAAAAGCTGGCGGCTCTCTGCCAGGAAGCCAGACGCATGGGGATCCCTGTCCTGCCGGTGGACATCAATAAATCCCAGGCCGATTTTTCCATCGAGAGGATGGAGGACGGGCAGCTGGGCATCCGTTACGCCCTGGCAGCGGTCAAGCGGGTTGGTTTCGTGGCTATGGAAGGGCTGGTGCAGGACCGTGGAGAAAAGCCGTTCTGCGATCTCACCGATTTTGCCGAACGGTGTGATTCCCGGCACATCAACAAGATACAGATGGAGAGTCTGGCCAAGGCAGGTGCGTTCGACAGTCTGGAGCCAGACCGTCACACCGTGTTTGCCAGTGCGGAGATCATCCTGCGGCGGGCGCAGTCCCGGGCGCAGGAGAAGGAAGTGGGACAGGCCGGTCTGTTCGGTGGGGGTGTCGATAGCAGCCTGCGGGAGGTCCTGCGGTTGAAGAAGGTCCGTCCCTGGCCGGATTTTGAGCGTCTCTCTCATGAGGCCGGGGTAATCGGGTTCCATATGAGTGCCCATCCGCTGGATGCTTACAGGCAGGTGCTGCGCCGACTGGGGATCACGCCTGCTCTCCAGCTGGAGAGCAGGGCGCATCAGGGTGTATCACGTGTTTCCATTGCGGGCTGTGTGGTGGACAAGAAGGAGCGTCCCACCAAGACCGGCAAGAAGATGGCATGGGTCACCCTGACGGATGCCAGCGGTGGCTGCGAAGTCACGTTATTTTCGGAAACATTGCAGAGTTGCCGGGACATGCTTGTGGCTGGGCAGGCTGTCCTGGTGCAGGCGGAGCTGAAATTGGATGGAGATGCCCTGCGTATCACGGCCAATAGCGTGCAGGACCTGGAAACAGCCGCAGCCAATGAGCAGGGAGAGCTGCGTATCTGGATTGATGATGAGGCAGCTCTGGCCCCCCTTCATGACATGCTGGCAGAGGTCAGGGGCGGGCGGGGGCGTGTCGTGCTGTTGCCTACTCTTGAGGAGACGCAGGCGATTGAGATCAGGCTGCCGGGTTTCTATCGTGTCACACCCCGTCTGGCGGAGCAGATGCACACACTGGAAGGAATCAGAAAGCTGGAACAGGCCTGAAACAGAAAGCCCCGCCTGTCAGGGCGGGGCGCTGTGGCATCAGAAGGGGACGGGAAGTTCGACACCATTGACCTTGACGGTGCCATTCTTCACGACGATGTGCCAGCCAACATGGTGGTCGGGCTCTCTGGCGCTCATGAAGCGGGCAATGAGCAGGGCGGCTTTGAGTTCTGTCGGGGCTACCCTGTTGACCCGATCGATCATTTCGCCGATCCGCCCAATGGAAAGGTGAACATCCGCCTTGAGGTTTTTTGTTCCTTCACCTGCCACGACCGTGCCCGTTCCAGTCACATCGCTGCCGTTGATGACGGTCTGGAACCTGTTGATGGTCAGATGATAGGGGGGCTGGGCTGCTGGTGTGAAGCTGACATCGCCAGACAGGGTCGGTGGCAGCAGGATGGCGCCGGGGGAATGAAGACCACTGGCATCAAACACGACATGAATGGTCGGTGTGGTGCTGAGGACATTCACATGTGCCGAGCTGGCGGTGGAGACCCGGTCTGGCCGGGTCATGGTGATGCCGCTCCAGTGCAGTTCCGGCAGGGTGTTTTTCACCTCTTCCACTTCGGGCAGAGGCTGTGTGGAGCAGACATCCGTCATGCCACGGTGATAGGCTGTCAGGGCAGCATAGGCGACCGCCGCATTGAGGCGGGTCAGGGCGGCCTCATCCATTTTCTGCTTATGATCAACAGCCGTGGCGGAGACGACCGAGATGCGGTGCTGCGTGCCTGTCAGCTCGGCTTTCATGCCCTGGATGGTTACGCCATGGCCGGTCCTGATGACCTGGCCGGGAGAGTAGGTAAAACAGTCCGCCGAAAGGTGCGGCAGCGTATCGGCCGCTGCCGTGGGCAGGAGGGACTGGCTGCTCAATGCCAGCAGGGAGAGGCTGGCTGCAGCGGCCAGCGTGCGGAAAGGACGGGCAGGATGATGTCGCATGATGTTTTTGAGAGTGGCGGAGTCCGGGGCGCCTGACAATGGGGGAGAGGAAAATTATCCTCTCCGTCCCTGCCGGGCAGAGCGTGGGGCAAAAAGGGCTGTCAGCTGGGCTACCATGGTGTCCCCCAGGTCTTCGGCTGAACTGATGGTTACGCTGTTGGCGTAATATCGTGTGACGTCATGACCGATGCCAATGGCCAGCAGTTCCCCGGATGGATCATTTTCCAGCTGATGGATGACACGGTGCAGATGCAGGTCCAGATATTCTGGCCCATTGGCGGAGGAGGTACTGTCATCGACTGGTGCGCCATCGGAAATCACCATGAGGATGCGACGATGTTCCGGACGGTGTCTCAGGCGTTTCCATGCCCAGAGAAGGGCCTCGCCATCGATGTTCTCTTTCAGCAGGCCTTCCCGCAGCATGAGGCCGATGTTGCGGCGTGCCCGCCGCCATGGCGTGTCTGCCGATTTGTAGATGATATGGCGTAGATCATTCAACCGTCCCGGTTTTGGTGGCCTGCCGTCCTGTGTCCATTTCACACGGCTTTCTCCGCCCTTCCATGTCCGTGTGGTGAACCCGAGAACCTCGACCTTGATGCCGCAACGTTCCAGCGTGCGGGCCAGAATGTCCCCACAGATGGCCGCTGTCGTGATGGGACGGCCCCGCATGGAGCCTGAATTGTCGATCAGCAGTGTGACGGTCGTGTCCCGGAAGTCGATCTTGCCTTCCTGCTTGTAGGAGAGTGGCAGGGAGGGGTTGCTGATGATGCGGGGCAGACGGGCTGCATCAAGAATGCCGTCTTCCTGATCGAAATGCCAGCGACGCTGCTGCTGGGCCAGCAGCTTTCGTTGTAGCCGATGGGCCAGACGGGAAACAAAACCTTGCGTCTGCTGGAGCTGCTCATCCAGTCTTTCACGGAGCAGGTCCAGCTCGGCCGGGTCGCAGAGATCGCTCGCATGGACCTCTTCGTCAAATTCCTGCGTATAGGCCTGATAGCCCCCAAGCCCCTTTACGGGACAGGGCCGTTCCTCTTCCGGCTGGGCAGAAGGACCTGCTGGCTGTTCGTATCCATTTTCACCCTCTGTCAGGATGGTTTCCATCTCATCAGAGGACAGACCTTCCGGGTTTGCTGATTCGTCGGAATCGTCGCTCAGGGCTGCCTGGGCATCTTCAGCCGTGCTGTCTTCTTCTTCCTGCCCGTCCGGGTCAGGGGCAGAGGATTCGCCACTTTCTGTCTGGTCGTCCTGGCTCTGCCCACGGGATTTTGAAGGGTCCGGCTCTTCTTCGGCTTCGCCTGTCTCCTTCAAGGTAAGAACATGCACGAAACGCTGGGAGGCTTCATTGAAGAGTGTCTGGTCGTTCTGCACGTCAGCCAGACGGGCCAGAGCCTCACGGGCCCTGGGGGTAAGGGACTGGCGCCATGCGGCCAATGCCGGCCCGGTCATGCTTTCCGGCAGTTTGCGGCCAGAGAGGGCCTCCCGTGTCAGCAGTTCCAGTGCGAGCGGCATGGGCATGTCGTCCTGCACAATCATTTTTGCGCTGTTGAGGGCATGAAGCCGCCGCCCCAGATAGTCTTCCAGATTGGCCTGCACCCCGGCCATGTGGCGGGCCCCATAGACCTCACAACGGGCCTGCTCCATGCCATCGGTGATGGTCTGGGTCTGGGCATCGGGGATGGTGATGCGTTTTTCCGGGTCGTGGTGACGCTGGCGCAGGGCCACGGCATCGGTGGCCCCCCGGATATAGGTCTTGTCCTCGGGAGTGAGAGCCGCACGCTCCAGAGAAGCCAGAGCGGGTGTCATGGGAACATCCTGATGACCACTCAGGGCGCGCTGCGTGGCAAAAGTTGCCTTGCGGAAGAGTTCGTGCGGATCGGACATGAGACTTAACCCAGCGGCGAGGCGTTGAAGCAGCGCTGATAATATTCAGCCACGATGCTGCGTTCGGCTTCATCACATTTGTTGAGGAAACTCAGGCGGAACGCGAAGGGAACATCATTGAAGATCGTGATGTTTTCTGCCCAGGAGAGGACCGTCCGGGGGGAGATGACGGTGGAGATGTCCCCGTTCATGAAACCGGCACGGCTCAGGTCGGCCAGTTCCACCATCTGGCCGATGAGGGTCTCCTCCAGAGCATCGCCCATCTTGGCCTTGATGATGCGGATTTCCTGTTCCTTGGGCAGGTAATTCAGGGAGGTGACAATGTTCCAGCGGTCCATCTGGCCCTGGTTGATCTGCTGGGTGCCGTGATACAGCCCTGTTGTATCGCCCAGCCCGACCGTGTTGGCCGTGGCGAAGAGGCGGAAAGACGGATGTGGGTGGATGACGCGGTTCTGGTCCAGCAGGGTCAGGGCCCCGTTGGCTTCCAGCACGCGCTGGATGACGAACATCACGTCGGGCCGTCCGGCATCATATTCGTCAAAGATCAGGCTGCATGGATTCTGGAGACACCATGGCAGCAGACCTTCACGGAATTCCGTGACCTGCTTGCCATCTTCCAGCGTGATGGCGTCCTTGCCGATGAGGTCGATGCGGGAGATGTGACTGTCGAGATTGATGCGGACGCAGGGCCAGTTCAGCCGTGCGGCGATCTGGTCGATATGGGAGGATTTTCCGGTCCCGTGAAAGCCCTGCACCAGAACACGGCGGTTATGCATGAAACCGGCCAGAATGGCCCGGGTCGTATCCCGGTCGAACTGGTAGGCGGAGTCGATCTCGGGGACATGGTCCGTCTTCTGTGACCAGACAGGGACTTCGAGATCAAGGTCGAGCCCAAACAGCTCCCGGGCGGATTTCAGGCTGTCAGGTGTCTGGGGCAGTGTCTCGGAGAGGGACTGTGCTGAAGGGAGAGCCATGACATGATTCCTGTCACTAAGTAGGGTGGTACATGGAAGACCGAATGAGTGTCTATCCTATTAAGGACTCTACAGGTACGATTACACAATCACCCGGTCATGAAAAGATGCAGGGAAGGCAAGGCAGCTATCCGGCTCCGGCTGTTGCCTGCTCAGTGCTGTTGGCAAAATGGTCCCGCAATGTGGCGTAGGCCGTTCCGATGACCTTGAAGCGTTCTTCCGCTCTTGGGTCGTCCCTGTTGGCATCAGGGTGATAACGGCGTGCCAGGACACGGTAGCGGGTCTTGATGATTTCAAGCGTGGTCGGCCATTCAAGATCAAGCTGGGCCAGGGGCTCACGTAGGGCTGGCGGGGCCTGCCGTCTTGTTTCGGTTGCCCGGGAAGGGCGACGGTGCCGGTTCAGGATGTCCAGAGGATCATGCAGATCATCCAGTGTGAAGGAAGCCCGTGCCGAATCGTTGCCTGGCGTGCCCATCTTCCATGAAGGGCGCTGCCAGGAGGTATCTTCCCGCAGGTGGCGTTCGATCTGCCCCGGCGTCATGCCCCGGTAATAGTCCCAGCTGGCATTGTACTGGCGGACATGCTCCAGGCAGAACCAGTAATAGCTGCGCAGGTTGTCCCGTCCCCGGGGGGCCCGGTACCCTGCCGGCCTGTCACAGTCCGGGTGGTCGCAGCATTGCTGGGGGGCGTCCGGGTCCGGTGCGAAGGCTTTGTGTCTGGATGGTTTGCATTGCATGATGGACGATATGGGGAGAGGTCTGGCATGGATGCAAGCATCCTTTTCCTGGTGGGGAAAGATTCCTGTTATGGGCAGGACAGATGGAACCTGTAACTCCGTGGATGAGCGTGGAAGAAAACCGATGAAAAGAGTCGACCGCATGAGGGCAGTACTGGAGGAGGCCCTGAGCCCGTCCATACTGGAGATACGGGATGACAGTGCACGCCACCGGCATCATGCAGCCATGCGTACCCAGGCCCAGGAAAGCCGGGGGCCGGAGCAGGTGGGCGAGACGCATTATCATCTGCATGTCGTCAGCCGCCGGTTTGACGGGATGAAGACCCTAGCCCGACACAGGCTTGTGAATGACCTGCTGGCCGGGGAGTTCCAGACGGGCCTTCATGCCCTCTCCCTGTCTCTGGAAGGGGAGAGCCAGCCATGAAGCGCATGATGGCAGGCAGCCTGCTGTTCTGGGCCGGCATGGTGGCGGCTCCGTTGGCTGTTTCTGGTCTCACGGGGTGTGCCACATCAGGCTATGATCATCTTGTCACGAATGACAGGCACGATATCCGTCGGGTGGAGACCTATCTCAACGGGTTGTCGTCCCTTCAGGCGTCATTTGTGCAGGATGGTCCGGCCCAGCAGCAGGGGGATGGACATTTCACCTATGTGCCCGGACGGTTCGAGATGGTGTATGAGGTTCCTCATGCCATGAGGGCCGTGGCCCGTGATGGTCGGTTTGTCCTCCGGAATGCTGATAATGGTGCCGTGACGCACCTCTCTCTCAAGCGGAATCCGCTCGGACTTCTGCTCCGTCATCCTGTCAGTTTTGACAGGGATGTTCAGGTGACGAATGTCTCCCGTGGGACAGAATCGCTCCAGCTTTCCGTGGCAGAGGCTGACAATCCTTCCCAGGGGCTGCTGACCCTCCAGTTTTCTGACGTGCGTGGCCATCTGACCCTTGTTGGCATACAGGGGGTGGATGCCCGTCACCATCATTTTGGTCTCTCCCTGTTCGACGTGCAGGAGAACCAGCCTGTTTCCGAAAGCAGCTTCAGTCTGCCGGAGTAGCAGCTGGATGGATCACAGGGCCGAACAGGGCCGTCCAGCTTTTCAGCAGGGCCCTGTCGGCATCTTCCATCTGTAGGGCTGGGTTGAAGCGTTGCAGGCTGGTCACGCCATAGTCCCGGATGCCGCAGGGGATGATCCCGTCAAAGTCACTGAGTCGTGGCGAGACATTCAGTGAAATTCCGTGCCAGCTGACCCAGCGTGTGACACGGATTCCCAGAGCGGCGATCTTGGTTTCCAGCCCGCTTTCCCTATCGAAACACCAGACGCCGATACGGCCTTCCCGGGTGAAGGCGTCAATTCCCAGCTCCTGAAGGCTCATGATGAGCCAGCGTTCCAGCAGCTGGACGAAGGCCCGTATGTCCCGTGCGGGGAGGGGGCCGTGCGGCTGCGTGAGGTCCAGCATGACATAGGCGATGCGTTGTCCGGGACCGTGATAGGTCCACTGGCCACCCCGTCCGGCTTCGAACGTTGGATAGCCCTGAGAGTTGATGAGGTCTTCAGCCCTGGCAGAGGTTCCGGCGGTATAGAGGGGGGGGTGTTCTGTCAGCCAGATACGTTGGGGGGCCTGCTGATGGTGGATGGCCTCCACCTGCTGGCGCATGAAGGACAGGGCTTCGGGATATGGGCAGATTTTTTTATCCGCCTGCCAGATAATTTCTTTATAAAACCGTGTCATGACCATTGCCCTCCCTGTTCTGATGGGCTATAGGCCATTTTACCGAAGCGGTCACGCCTCAGACGAGGGAAAACGGGACTGCTGATCACGGAGCGGCCGTGGCGGAATGGTAGACGCGCAAGCTTGAGGTGCTTGTGGGGGAAACCCCGTGGAAGTTCGAGTCTTCTCGGCCGCACCATATTTCTTCTGCAATTTGAGGATATGGTCTGTAACATGGGTTCCACCGTGTTACGTCTTTTTCATGAAAAACTGATTGTTGGCATCGGGATGGCCCCTGTATCGAAGATGTACTTTAGGTTACATCTTGGATGGTGGTCTGTTTACCTGTGAACAGCCGCCTTGTGCCGAGATTGATGGATGAGTGCTCTGTCGGATGATGGAAGGCAGGGCAGACAGACCGAGAGAGAGCCGAGATGATCAAGCCATTGAAAAAAGCCGTTCTGCCTGTCGCAGGTCTGGGAACACGCTTCCTGCCGGCGACGAAGGCCATGCCGAAAGAGATGCTGCCCGTCGTGGACAAGCCGCTTATCCAGTATGCCATCGATGAGGCCCGTGCTGCCGGCATTGAGGAGTTCTGTCTGGTTACGGCCCGTGGCAAGGACAATCTGATTGATTATTTTGATATTGCCTACGAACTTGAGAGCACTCTGAGGGAGCGGAAGAAGATATCTGCCATCAAGGCTCTGGAAAGCAGCAGTGTGGAGGCTGGTTCACTGGTGGCTGTGCGCCAGCAGAATCCTCTGGGGCTTGGTCATGCCATCTGGTGCGCCCGCAACTTCATCGGGAATGACCCATTCGCCATTCTTCTGCCGGATGACATCGTCCAGGGTGGGCGCAGCTGTGTGGCCCAGCTGGCTGATGTCTACCATCAGACAGGGGGAAATGTGGTTGCTGTGGATGAGGTCCCCCGGGAGTGGACGGACCGCTACGGTATTCTGAAAATTGGCGAGGATGATGGGCGCAAGGTGGAGGTCAAGGGACTGGTTGAAAAGCCCGCTCCGGCAGATGCTCCTTCCAATCTTGCCATCATTGGCCGGTATGTCCTGACAGCTGACGTGCTCAAGCCACTGTCCGCTCTGAAAACCGGCGTGGGTGGTGAAGTGCAGCTGACGGATGCCATGGCCGAGATGATCGGCAAGGTGCCGTTCCATGGTCTGCGTTATGAAGGCACGCGGTTTGACTGTGGCAGCAAGCTGGGCTTCCTCGAGGCTCAGGTTGCTCTGGCGCTCCAGCGTGAAGACCTGGAAGATGACGTGCGTGCCTTCCTGAAGAAATATGCCTGAGAGGATGTGAGCTCATGACGGGATTCAAGCATCATTTTGAGCCGACCAGCCTGCGGGAATACGACATTCGCGGCATTGTGGGGAAAACCCTTCATGCCGAGGATGCCTATGCGCTGGGCCGTGTTTTTGCGAGCATGATCCGCCGGGACGGTGGGAGCGTGGTGACGGTGGGCTATGATGGCCGCCTGTCATCGCCGGAACTGGAGGAGGCACTGGTCCGTGGTGCCGTGGATTCCGGTGTGACGGTGCGCCGTGTCGGGCGTGGGCCGACCCCGATGCTGTATTATGCGGCTGTCACGGGGGAGTCTGACGGTGCCATCATGGTGACGGGCAGCCACAATCCACCGGATCATAACGGCTTCAAGATGATGCTGAAGGGCAAGCCGTTTTTTGGCGAGCAGATCCGTGAGGTTGGCCGTCTGGCCGCAGCGGGTGACGTCGTGCCCAAGGCAGAAGGGAAGGTCGAGACGATTGATCCTTCTGAAGCCTATATTGAGCGTCTTCTCAAGGATTATGACGGGGAGCGGCCGCTGAAGGTCGTGTGGGACAATGGCAACTCCGCTGCTGGTGAGGTGCTGACCCGCCTGGTGAAGAAGCTGCCTGGTGAGCATACGGTCCTGTACCCTGAAATTGATGGGACCTTTCCGAATCATCATCCAGACCCGACCGTCGAGGGGAACCTGCAGGATCTGATCAGGACCGTCCGTGAGAAAAAAGCGGATATTGGCGTGGCCTTTGATGGCGATGCCGACCGGGTTGGCGTCGTGGATGGCAAGGGAGAGATTCTCTGGGGGGATCAGATTCTCGTTCTGCTGGCCCGTGACGTGCTGAAGAAACACCCGGGAGCGACCATTATTGCAGACGTCAAGGCCAGTCAGGTGCTGTTTGATGAAGTCGGCAAGGCTGGTGGTGAGCCTCTGATGTGGCGGACCGGGCACTCCCTCATCAAGAGCAAGATGGCCGAGACGTCGTCCCCTCTGGCGGGTGAGATGTCCGGGCATATCTTCTTTGCCGATAAGTGGTATGGATTCGATGATGCCCTCTATGGGGCGATCCGTGTTCTTGGGATCGTCGCCCGTCTGCCCGGCACTCTGGCAGACATGCGGGAGGCCCTGCCACAGATGGTCAACACGCCGGAGCTGCGCTTCCCTTGTGATGACACCCGCAAGTTTGATGTCATCAAGGAAGTGGCTGAGCGCCTGAAGAAGGAAGGGGCTGATGTGTCTTCCGTGGATGGCGTGCGTGTGAATACGCCTGATGGCTGGTGGCTGCTTCGTGCTTCCAATACGCAGGCGGTTCTTGTCGGGCGTATTGAGGCGCAGTCTCATGAGGGGCTGGCTCGCCTGAAGAAGGCGTTTGTCAGTCAGCTGGAGGCCTCTGGGCTTCAGGCGCCGGATTTTGACGCTGCCGCTGCCGGACACTGAGACCTCGGGGGAAGCACCGCCATCTCGTTTCTGAGGATGGCGGTGCTCTGAGAAAAGGTGGACTGGCTTTGCAGAAGTAAATGGCTTGGGCGGAATGTGCTGGACTGGCTCATTCCGCCCAATTGCGTTTCATGCGGGGAGGAAGTGGCGTCGGGTGGTGGCTTTCTGTGTGGGCGCTGTTTTGCTGGGCTCCGGTTTGTCCATTCTCCCTTCTGTGATGCCTGTGCCCTGCCCATCACGCAGGAGGAGATGGCCGAGCGTGGGATGCTTTGTGCAGACTGTGAAAGGTCTCCACGGCCATGGCACAGGGCACGGGCGGCTTTTCTGTATGAAGGACAGGCCCGCAGCCTTGTCATGGGACTGAAATATGGAAGCCGGACAGAACATGCTGCAGCTCTGGCCCATTTCATGGCCCGGGCAGGGGGGGACCTGATAGGACCGGATGTGGTGCTTGTGCCTGTTCCTGTGCATCGTGGGCGTTTGTGGCAGCGTGGATATAATCAGGCGGCCCTGATGGCCATGGCCCTTGCCCGACGGGAAGGGCTTGCCTGTTATCCAGATGCGATGCAACGGCGGTTCAGGACTGCATCTCTCGCAGGGCTCTCCCGGCAGGGGCGGCGGAGGCAGATGGCGGGAGCTGTCACGCTGCGGCCCCGTTACTGGAGTTTGCTGCGTGGGCGCCGGGTCGTGCTGGTTGATGATATCCTGACAACAGGGGCTACGGCAGAGGTCTGTGTAAAAGCATTGCTTGAGCATGGCTGCCTTTCCGTGGATATTCTTGTGGCAGCCCGGGTGACACTGGCATGACATCCGGCTTTGAGACCAGAAAGGATTGTTACATGCCAAAAGTTGAAATCTACACGCAGCCAGGGTGCCCTTACTGTGTCCGGGCCATCAGCCTGCTTCAGTCCAAGGATGTTCCCTTTGAGGAAATCCATGCCCCTCGTGGTTCTGCGGAGCGGGAAACAGCCCGGGAACGTTCAGGAGGAGGGACGACAGTGCCGCAGATTTTCATTGGCGGCAAAGCGGTAGGAGGGTGCAGTGAGCTCATGCAGCTGGAGCAGGATGGACAGCTTGATGCCTTGCTGGGCCGCGGCTAGGGCGTTGTTCGCCGCTGTTCTTGTTCTTGCTGGGGGTGTGATGGTCACGGTATCCCGTGCGCAGGCTCAGGCGGCATCCAGTCTGGTCGGGACATGGCTGGTAGAGGAAAAAGACGGCATTTTCAGTATTGCGCCCTGTCCGTCGGATGCCAGCCGTCTCTGCGGCTGGCTGGTGGGCATGGATTATACGGAGGCCGAGCCGGAAAAGGATGTCTGGGGACGTTCGGAATGTGGGCTCGAGATCATCAGCAACATGAAGCGCCGCAAGAATGGACAGTGGCATGGGACGATTCTGGACCCGAGGAGCGGGCGGACCTACCAGGCGATCATGTGGCAGGGGAAGGGAGATACTCTCAAGCTGCGTGGCTATGTAGGGCTGAGTCTGTTTGGTGAAACGCAGACATGGAGCCGCATTGCGGCCCCGGTGATCGGCAGGCAGTGCCGCATGAAGATAAACTGATTGATTTTCCAGTCATTTTTCTTCCTATGATGAATGGCTCTTATGGAGAGAGGCCTTTTTTGGTAGCGTTGGCCCGTTCTTCCCGTAGGGGCAAAGTTGAAGGAGAGTAATACGTTATGTCACAGAGTCTTTCCCGGCGCCGGTTTACTCTGGCGCTTGCTGGATTAGGGGCCGCCACGGCCCTGTCGCCTCTGCGGGCAGCCCAGGCCCAGAAGGGGCCGTTGCCCCGTATCCTGTGCTTTGTTGGTGGTTATACGGAGCATGGTCCTCCGGGGGGAGCTGGTAACGGCAAGGGAATCTCTGTCTTCGAGATGGACCGTGATACCGGGTTTCTGACACCGGTTGCCACGTTCATGGACATTCCCAGCCCATCCTTCATTACGTTGAGCCGCAACCGGAAGTTCCTGTACGCTCTCAGCGAGATCAATGATTACGACAAGGCTGGCAGTGGCTCTGTGACGGCATTCTCCGTGGATACCCGCAATGGGACACTGGCCAAGATCAACACTGTCAGCTCCGGTGGTGCTGTCCCGGCCCATCTGAGTGTCCATCCATCCGGGAAGTATCTGCTCGTTGCCAATTACATGGGTGGCAGTGTGGCTGTCCTGCCCATCCATGCTGATGGGTCACTGGGCAAGGCCACGGATGTGGTCCACAACAGCGGGCCGAAGCAGCCGGAACGGGCGGCAGACAATCCGGAAGGCAATTTTGCCGTTTCCGATCATTCCAGTGCCCATCCGCACATGATTGCGACCGATCCGAGCGGTGCGTTCGTTCTGGTGGATGATGCCGGGCTGGACCGTGTCTATGTCTGGAAGCTGGACCTGGCCACAGGCAAGCTCATCCCGGCACAGAAGCCGTTCTACGACATGGAACCGGGTTCTGCTCCCCGTCACTTCGTGTTCGATCATTCGGGTCGTGTGCTGTACAACCTCTGTGAGCAGAACTCCAAGGTCGTGGTGTCCAAGTTTGATCCGCAGACAGGCGCCATCACGCAGATTCAGTCCGTCAGCACCGTGACCTCCCACTTCCGCGGGTCCACGCTGGCTGCGGAAATCCTGATCGCTGAGAGCGGGCGGTTTGTCTATGTTTCCAACCGTCTGGGTGACTCCCTGGCGGTCTTCTCCGTTGGCATGGATGGCACGCTGACGCTGGAGGATGAGGTCTGGATGCATGCCGACTATGGCCGTGCCATGATGTTCGACCCGAGCGGCTCATTCCTGTTCTGTGCCAACCAGCGCTCTGACTCCGTCACGGCTTTCCGTGTGGATCGTGAGACCGGCAAGCCTGTCTTCATGAACCACTTTACCGCCGTTGGCAGCCCGACGACGTTTGCCTTCATGGTGGCGGATTCCTGAGAGGTCTCTTCCCTCGTGAAGTAGAAAAGGCGCCCGTTTGTGGCGCCTTTTCTTTTGGTAGTGTCAGTCTTTCTGGAAGAGGGCGATGTAATTGATGCTGGTATCGTGGCTCTCCTGCCAGTGTGGCGGCCGGAAGGACAGCCCCTTGAGGTCCAGCAGGCGTAGCCCGACCTGCCTGGCCATGCTGTCCAGTTCTGTCGGACGGATGAATTTTTTCCAGTCATGGGTACCGACAGGGAGAAGGCGCAGCACATATTCCGCCCCCAGCTTGGCCATGAGGAATGAGCGCAGACTGCGGTCCATGGTGGAAATGGCGACATACCCGCCCGGCTTTGCCAGGCCTGATAGCAGGGAGAGAAAGACTTGCGGGTCCCGTACATGTTCAATGATCTCCAGGGCAGAGATCACGTCAAATTGCCGACCTTCCTCAAGAAGGGTTTCGGCACTGCTGCATAGATAGTGCAGGGGGGCGGCCTGCGGCGGCAGGGGGTGAAGGGCGACGTGTGCCCGGGCGGCCTGTATGCCGTCTTCGCTGGCATCAACGCCCAGAGTATCAAAACCAAGCGTGGCGAAGCGCTCACTCGCCAGTCCGGCACCGCAGCCAATATCCAGCAGGGTTGGCAGTTCGGGGAGATGGAAAAGCGAGGCAGGCAGATGCCGGACAATCCAGGAGGTGCGCAGAGGGTTCATGGCATGGAGCGGGGCCATGGGTCCTTTCGGGTTCCACCAGTCTTTGGCCAGTGCACTGAACTGAATTATTTCATCATTGATAACAGATGATGTTCCGTTACCTGCTCCGTTGGATGATGATGGTGATGAAACAGACATTCTTGGCGGTCCTCCCGGCTTTCATGGTGCTTTTCTGCCATGTTGTGGCTAGACGCGAAAGGGCAGGAGAGCTATGTGGAACGGATATTTATGTGATGCTAGCCTTATTGTTGGAGCTTTCTCCCCGATGTCCATACACGACTGTTCGGATGATGTAACACGATCTGCGCCCCGCACGGTCGTGATGAAATTTGGCGGGACGTCCGTCAAGGATCTGGAGCGCATCCGCATCGTGGCTGAGAAGGTCCGGAAGGAGAGAGCCAGAGGACAGCGCATTGCGGTTGTCGTCTCTGCCATGTCGGGCGTGACCAACCAGATGGTGGATTATTGCCGCTCGCTGGATGCACAGGCTGATCCGGCGGAATATGACGCTGTTGTGGCGTCTGGCGAGCAGGTGACGAGCGGTCTGCTTGCCATTGCTTTGGGGGCGCTGGGTGTGCCGGCCCGTTCTTTCCAGGGGTGGCAGATTCCCTTGCTGACGGATGAAGCCCATGGCTGCGCCGCCATCGAGGATGTAGATGGGCGTGCCCTGCGGGAATGCATGGATGAAGGTATCGTGCCCGTGATCGCCGGGTTCCAGGGAGTGGATGCCAGAGGCCGTATTGCAACACTGGGCCGTGGTGGCTCCGATACGTCCGCCGTTGCGCTGGCGGCTGCCATCAGGGCGGACCAGTGTGACATCTATACGGATGTGGATGGCATTTACACGACCGACCCAAGGATTGTTAAGCAGGCCCGCCGTCTCGAGCGGATCACTTATGAGGAAATGCTGGAGCTGGCATCCGTAGGTGCCAAGGTTCTCCAGACCCGCAGCGTGGGGCTGGCCATGCGGGAAAAGGTGCATGTGCGTGTCCTGTCCTCTTTTGTGGAGACGGATGACAGCAGCGGAACCATTGTAGTGGATGAGGACGAAAGCGTGGAAAAGAAGCTGGTGACCGGTATTGCGTATTCCATGGATGATGCGAAGATCACCATCCGACAGGTACCTGACGAGCCGGGCATTGCGGCAAGAATCTTCGAACCTCTTTCCGCTGCAGGGCTGAATGTGGACATGATCGTCCAGAGCATCGGTGCGGATCGCAGCACGAACATGACTTTCACGGTCAGCAAGGGGGATGAGAGCCGGGCCTGCCAGATTTTGGAGGCAATGCGTGCCGAGATCGGTTTTGGCGGGTTGAGCACATCCCAGAATGTCGTGAAGATCAGCGTGGTCGGCGTGGGGATGCGGTCCAATACGGGCGTGGCCACCACCATGTTCCGGACACTCGCCGAGAAAGGGATCAACATTCAGGTCATTTCCACCAGCGAGATCAAGATTTCCGTTCTGATCGATGCAGAATATATGGAGCTGGCCATGCGGGCGCTGCACACCGCCTATGGGCTTGATGCCTCCGAGGGAGCACAGGCATGAGCGGGGAAGTAAACGCACGCGAGACGCTGGACCAGCTCTGGAAACCGGGATGTGATTTCCTGGGCAGTCGGTATGCCATTCTGGGCGGGGCCATGTCCTGGGTCAGTGAACGGAATCTGGTATCGGCCATTTCCAACGCAGGCGGCTTTGGTGTGATTGCCTGCGGTGCGATGGAGCCAGAGCGGCTTGAGGAAGAGATCGTTGCCACGCAGGCGCTGACAGACAAGCCTTTTGGCGTCAATCTCATCACCATGCATCCGAAGCTGGATGCGCTGGTGGATGTCTGTCTGGCCCACAAGGTGACCCACGTCGTGCTGGCTGGTGGTGTTCCGACCGGTGCGACCATCCGCCGGGTGCGGGATGGCGGCGCCAGGGTCATGGGGTTTGCTCCGGCGCTGGCTCTGGGCAAGCGGCTCGTGAAGCTGGGGATTGAGGCTCTGGTCATTGAGGGATCCGAGGCGGGCGGTCATGTCGGCCCGGTTTCCCTGAATGTTCTGGCGCAGGAAATCCTGCCCAACATCACGGAAGTGCCCGTTTTCGTTGCGGGTGGCCTTGGCCGTGGTGATGCCGTCCTGTCCTATCTGGAGCAGGGGGCAGCCGGTGGCCAGTTCGGGACAGTGTTTGCAGCCTCCCGGGAAAGCATCGCCCATGAGCGTTTCAAGGAGGCCTTCCGTCGGGGTAATGCCCGTGATGCCGTGATGTCCGTGCAGCTGGATGAGCGCTTTCCTGTCATTCCCGTGCGTGGCTTGGCCAATGCAGCTACGCGTCATTTCATGACCCATCAGGCGGATGTGATCGAGCGTTTCCGCAAAGGAGAGATCGAGCGGGAAGCTGCCCAGCTGGAAATCGAACATTTCTGGGCTGGGGCTCTGCGCCGGGCCGTCATTGAAGGTGACGTGGAAAACGGATCCATGATGGCCGGGCAGTCTGTCGGCATGGTCAAGGAGATCCGCCCGGTAGCGGATATCATCACCACGCTGGTGGATCAGGCTGTAGAAGCCCTCCAGAAGCGTGAGAAACGCCTCCATGCGGCGGTTGCACGGTAACGGCAGGATACTGGACAGACAGCGCTGTGTTCGGACTGGAGCTCTGGTCAGATGAGGAAGAGGGGTGACGTGATGGACGATAAAGCAGGGCAGAATATGGCCGGTCAGTCATCGGCCACTCTGGGAGCTCGCCTGATGGCCCGACGCAAGGAGTTGGGCTGGAGGCTTGAGGATGTCGAGGCTTACCTGAAGGTAAGACTTGCAACACTTCAGGCCATTGAAGGCGGGCGTTATGCCGAGCTGCCAGACAAGGTCTATGCCCTTGGTTTCATCAAGAGCTATGCCCGTCTCCTGGGGATGGAGAGCGAGGAGTTCATGCAGCAGGCCAGGCAGGAGCTGTCGTCTCTTGCGCCGCCACGTCAGAGCGTCCATCTGGTTCTTCCCGGCCCTCAGGAAGGACGTTCAGCCGGTCTCTGGGTGTTGTTGGCTGTTGGTCTGGTGGTGATCGCCGGGGGATATGCCGGGTGGTATCACTTCTCTTCCCATGGGCAGCTGGCTTCGTCCGTTCTGCCGTCCCATCTGGCAGAGACTGGTGAAACGCCAGCGGCTGCGGTACCGCCTGTTGCCACACAGCCGACTGTTCCGTCTCCAGCAGCCGGGCAGTCTGCCACGGCGCAGCCCACAGCACCGGTTCTGTCTTCTGGTGCCCAGGGGGCGGCCACGGGGGCAGGGGATACTCCGAAAGATACGCCTGATCTGCCGCCAGCGCCGGAGGCTGTTTCTCCTGCTGCTACGGCCATGCCTTCTACTGTTGATGCAGCGGGTAATGAGGTGCCCCGCAATGAGGGTGATCACCCGGCCGGTTCGTCTTCTGGTGACAGTGTGACGGGGAATGCCCCGTCTGCCATGGAGACATCGAAGGCCCAGTCCCCGCAGCCGACGCCAGCGCAGCAGGCTCCTGCTCCGAGTCAGGAAGCAGCTGACAGAGTTGCAATACTGGCCCGGGAAGACAGCTGGGTGCAGGTTACGGATGCCTCTGGCAAGGTTCTGCTGGTTCGTGTGCTGAAGAAGGGAGAGAGCTGGCAGGGGACTGCTGGTGAAACCTATCGTGTGACGAGCGGCAATGCCGGGGGTGTTGTTTTTCAGGCGGGGAATGTTGTAAGCGCTCCCCTAGGGCTGCGTGGCAGGGTTGTCCGTAACGTGACGGTCGATGCAGCATCTGTGGAGCAGGGCCATTATGGTTACGGTTCCCTGGCCACCGGGGCCGGTGAGGTGCCGGGACCGGCGGACAAGCGCAGCCAATAAAATTCTGTGACCGTCCATGAGGCGGTCACGTTTATCATGGGTCAGTCCAGTCAGGACCCGGAGAGGTTATTGATGAGCAGTTTACGTCCCTATCAGCATATTGAACGCCGTAAATCACGGAAGATCTATGTTGGTAATGTTGCCGTTGGTGGCGATGCACCTGTTTCGGTGCAGACCATGACCAACACGCTGACAACGGATATCGAAGGAACGATTGCTCAGATCCGCAAGGCCGAAATGGCCGGTGTGGATATCGTCCGTGTATCCTGTCCCGATGAGGCCAGCACGAAGGCCCTGAAAACCATTGTGGAAGAAGTCAATGCGCCGATCGTGGCGGACATTCACTTCCATTACAAACGGGCTATCGAGGCAGCGGCGGCCGGTGCGGCCTGCCTGCGCATCAATCCGGGTAACATTGGCAGTGCCGATCGTGTGCGTGAGGTCGTCAAGGCAGCGCGTGATCATGGCTGCTCCATCCGTATTGGCGTCAATGCTGGGTCTCTGGAGCGGCATCTGCTGGAGAAATATGGCGAGCCGAAGCCGGAAGCACTGGTGGAAAGTGCGCTGGAACATGCGAAGATTCTGGAAGATCATGACTTCCATGAATTCAAGATCAGCGTGAAGGCTTCTGACGTTTTCATGGCCGTGGCGGCCTACAAGCAGCTGGCAGAATGCTGTGACCATCCGCTGCATATCGGCATTACGGAGGCTGGCTCCAAGCGGGCGGGGACGGTGAAGTCTGCCCTCGGGCTGGGCAATCTGCTCTGGGCTGGTGTGGGTGACACGATGCGCGTTTCCCTCTCTGCTCCTCCAGAAGAAGAGGTGCTGGTGGGCTGGGACATTCTCAAATCGCTCGGCCTGCGTCACCGTGGTGTGAAGATCATTTCCTGTCCGTCCTGTGCCCGTCAGGGTTTCAATGTGGTGGATACGGTCCAGACGCTGGAGGACCGTCTTCAGCACATCAAGACACCGCTGACACTTTCCATCATCGGTTGTGTGGTTAACGGGCCTGGTGAGGCGCTGATGACGGACATCGGTGTGACAGGTGGCGGGTCTGGTCGGCACATGGTCTATGCAGCGGGCAAGCAGGACCATACCATGCCGGCTGAGAACATGATCGACCATATCGTGGAGCTGGTGGAAGCCCGTGTGGCTGCCATTGAGGCCGGAACGGCCGAGAAGGCAGCGCACTGATGGCACGGTTTCAGCCGCCACGGGGGACGAGGGATCTGCTGGGCGAGGAGATGCGTCGCCACCAGCATGTTGTTGGTACGGGCAGGACGGTCTTCCGCCGTTATGGTTTCAGCCAGTGGGCCACCCCCATTTTTGAGGACACCCATGTTTTTGCCCGCTCTCTGGGGGAAAGCTCGGATGTTGTTTCCAAGGAAATGTATACGTTCGAGGATCGGGGAGGGGAGAGTCTGACCCTGCGTCCGGAGGGAACGGCGGGTGTGGCTCGTGCGCTGGTTTCCAATGCGCTGACACAGGCCCTGCCACAGAAGATTTTCTATACGGGCCCAATGTTCCGCTATGAACGGCCGCAGAAAGGGCGCTTCCGCCAGTTCCATCAGATCGGTGCGGAGCTGATCGGTGCGGAAAGTGCCTTCCGTGATGCCGAGATCATCGCCATGGCCCGGGACTTTCTGGTCTCGCTTGGTCTGGCGGATGATCTGCGTCTGGAGCTGAACACGCTGGGTGACAAGGCCAGCCGCATGGCATGGCGGGAGGCTCTGGTGGCCTATTTCCGCCAGCATGAGGATCGCCTTTCCGAGGACAGCCGGTCACGGCTTGAAATCAACCCGCTGCGGATTCTGGACAGCAAGGCAGAGCAGGACAGGGCCCTTCTGGCCGATGCACCAGCTTTTGATGACTATCTCAATGAGGAATCCCGTACATTCTGGGAGGAGCTGAAGGCTGGTCTGAAGGCTTTCGGCGTCTCTTTCGTGGAGAATCCCCGAATTGTTCGTGGGCTGGATTATTACAGCCATACCGTATTCGAGTTTGTTACGGACAAGCTTGGTGCGCAGGGGACCGTTCTGGCCGGTGGCCGGTATGAGGGGCTGGTTGAAGAAATGGGCGGCCCTGCCGTGCCCTGCATCGGCTGGGCCGCTGGTGTTGAACGTCTCGCCGCTCTGATTGATGCTCCGGCTGAGGAGGTCAGTGATGTGGCCATCCTGCCGATGGGGGAAGCTGCCCTGCTCAAGGCCGCTTCCATTTCCCGGGCGTTGCGGGATGGTGGTCTGGCTGTCTCGATCGAGACACGGGGCAACATGAAGAAACGCATGGACCGTGTTGTGCAGTCCGGGGCGACACATGCGCTCTTCCTGGGGGATGATGATCTGGCACGGGATGTCGTGCAGCTGCGTCATCTGGCATCACGGGAACAGGAAGAAGTGCCCGTGACGGACATCCTTGTTATCCTGGAGCGTGCCCGAGCCTCATGAGTGCGGCTATGGAGCATAAGCTGGAGCAGATCATTGCCCGCTTTGAGGAAATGCAGGCAATGATGGCCTCTGGTGAGGCCAGTGGAGACGAGTTTGCCCGTCTTTCCCGGGACTATGCTGCCATGGAAAAACCTGTGGCAGCCATCCGGGCGTGGCAGGCTGCTCAGAAGCGTCAGAAAGAGGCGCAGGCTCTGGTGCAGGACCCGGAGATGAAGGAGCTTGCCCAGCTTGAGCTGGAAGAGGTCGAGGCCGTGATGCCCGCTCTGGAGCAGGCCATGCAGCTGGCGCTTCTGCCTCGGGATGATGCTGATGAACGGAGCGCCATTCTGGAGGTCCGCCCCGCTGCCGGTGGGGATGAAGCAGCGCTGTTTGCGGCAGAACTCTTCGAGGCCTATCGTCGGTTTGCCGAGAGCAATGGCTGGCGTTTCGAGGTCATGTCCCTGACGGAAAGTGAGCTTTCTGGCATCCGGGAAGGCATGGCCACCATTACAGGGCGAGGCGTGTTTGCCCGTTTCAAATATGAGTCCGGCGTGCATCGTGTCCAGCGTGTCCCGGCGACAGAAAGCCAGGGACGCATCCATACATCTACCGTTACCGTTGCTGTGCTGCCGGAAGCGGAAGAGGTTGATGTGCAGGTGAATGAAGAAGACCTGCGGATTGATGTGTTCCGGGCCTCCGGTGCAGGGGGACAGCATGTGAACAAGACGGAGAGTGCTGTCCGTATCACGCATCTGCCGACAGGTGTTGTCGTGGCCATGCAGGAAGAAAAAAGTCAGCACCGCAACAAGGCCAAGGCCATGCAGATTCTGCGGGCCCGCCTGTATGAGGCGGAACGGCAGAAGGCGCATGACAGCAGGGCGGCCGACCGTAGATCCCAGGTTGGTACAGGAGACCGGTCTGAACGGATAAGAACCTACAACTTCCCCCAGGGGCGGGTGACGGATCACCGCATCAATCTTACTCTGTACAAGATTGATCAGGTCATGGGTGGCGAGTTTGACGAGATTGTCAGCGCCCTGACCCACCATGAGCAGATGGCCCTGCTGGCGGCGGAAATCGGCAGTTCCTGACAAGTCCCCTGGGCAGGGTGATCAGCTGTTGGAGGAGAGGCAGCGGGAGGAGTTGCCGTTGTGGTGATCGGTAGCAGCCGGATCGTTTTCATCCATCAGGAAGAAATCTCGGAAATTTTCGCTACCCACGGCTTCGAAATAATGGCCGTCCGGATTATGGAGGACACCATCTCCGCTCACGTCCCGTGTTTCGGCCTTGCCATCATGCATGACGGTAACGGTGCCGCAAAGAGTATAGGGAATATCAACACGGCCCAGAGGCAGAGGGATCACGGCACTATCATCAGCATGGGCGAGGTCAAGGTGGAATATCGCTGCCAGATGACCATTGAGATAGAGGCGTGTCGACTCTGACACCTCATCGGGCGCACGTCCGTCATGAACGGTGAAACTGCCCCCCGTTGGTCCATCCGGCATGGGCCCGACAGTTTCACCCTTTGCGGCTGGCAGCATCAGGATGCCGAGGCAGAGTGAAACAGGCAGGGAGCGCAGGAAACGGGCTATGGTCATCGTCTGGTTTTCCTGGATGATGGGAGGCGACAGGTCAGGGAATGAAATTCATGCGTAAAATAGACCTTTTGCAGCAGGCCGGGGAGAGGCTTTTTCAGGCCGGGATTGAAGAGGCAGCATTCGAGGCTCGCTTGCTGCTCTGCTGGGCCTGCGGGTGGACCCGGATGGAGCTGATGCAGCATGACGGGATTCCGGCCGAGGGTGTGGACCGCTTCCAGCGTGCCATTCAGCGCCGCAGCCAGCGGGAGCCGGTTGCCTTCATTACCGGGGAGCAGGGCTTCTGGACACTGGATTTTCACGTTTCACCGGAGACATTGATCCCCCGGGGCGATAGTGAGACCCTGCTGGAAGCGCTGCTGGACCATAAGCCGGATCGTCAGTCTGTCAGATCCATTCTGGACCTTGGAACGGGCACAGGCTGCCTGCTTCTGTCTGCTCTGAGTGAATATCCACGAGCCTGGGGGATGGGTGTGGATATTGCTCCCGCCGCCGCCGCCCTTGCCCGACGGAATGCAGGCCGCAATGGCCTGTCGGACCGGGTGGCTTTTATGGTGGGAGACTGGGCTGCTGCGGTGGGAGGGCGTTTTGATGTCGTGTTGTCCAATCCTCCCTATATTGAACATGCGGACATGGCCCATCTGATGCCTGATGTTGCGGCATATGAACCGCATCGGGCTCTGGATGGGGGAGATGATGGCTTGGTGGCCTATCGCATCCTGTGCCGGAGCCTGCCACATCTGCTTATGCCGAACGGGTGTGCCGTGCTGGAGCTGGGGATGGGACAGGCAGATGCTGTCACAGAACTGGCCGAGGCGGAAGGACTTGCGGTGCTGGAGTGCCGGAAGGACCTGGGAGGTGTGGAGCGTGCCCTGGTGCTTGCCTTTTCTTAGGAAAGCAGTTGGCTTATGGGCTGATGCCTGATAGATTGCCGCAGGAAGATACAGGGGATGGACAGCGTTACGGTGATGGCTGTCGGTCAGGCGGTAAAGTGTCGTTTCCTCTGGGAGTGATGTTTCTTCGGACAATATGGGAAGAAACGGCAGATTGGCTGCTGAAGGCGCCATTGTGACAAGATTGCAGGTTTGAAAATATGAAGCGAATGAGGAACCGTCATCATCGTTCAGGCGGCGGTGGAGGAGCATCCCGTGGCAATAATGGTCAGATTCCTCTGAACCGGAACCATGTTTTTGAGAGCAACGGGCCTGATCTGCGCATTCGTGGCACTGCCCAGCAGCTGTTCGAAAAATATCTTCAGCTGGGTCGTGATGCCACCGGTACCGGGGACCGGGTGCAGGCGGAGGCCTATTTCCAGCATGCCGAGCATTATTTCCGTATGCTCAATGCCATGAATCAGGCAGCTCAGGCGGCCCAGCAGGAGCGTGCCGAACGGCAGCGCAATTATGAGCAGACACGTCAGGAGCGCCGGGAACGTCAGGAGCATGAGGACGAGGCGGCAGCTCCGGCCCCGGCGAGTGAGCGTCGTCCGTCCGAGCGTCGTCGTCGTGCTGAAAAGCGTGATGAAGAGGCCGAGCAGGACAGCGAGGACTGAGGCCACTTTCCCGACCGTACGGCACCAAGAGAGGGCGGGTTGGCTCAGGTCAACCTGCTTTCTTTTTATGGGCTGTCAGTGTTCTGAAATTATGGGGAAGATATCTGCCAGCGCCAGATGCACGGCATCCGCAACGGCTCATTCAACAAATTTTCAGGGGATGGAAGAAGGGAAGATGGTAGCGGCGGACGGATTTGAACCGCCGACCAAGGGATTATGATTCCCCTGCTCTACCGCTGAGCTACGCCGCCATCATGTCCTTCAGGAGGCATCTGCCTTCCGACGAAGGTGCTTTTATGGCAGGCAGATGAGGAAGTCAACAGGGAGGTGGGCCATCTTCATGTTTTTTTGTTCTTTTCTATTCACTTCCTGAGGAGAGGCTGTCATTTTTCGCTGACAGCCTGTTACACCTTCAGTCAGAGGGCTTTTCCTTTTGTCCCAGCATTTCACAAACATCCTCTTTGCGTTCAGCAATGCGCTTTCCTGGTTGCCACCTGCGATCGTATCGATCCTGATGCTCGTGATCGTTGGTCTGACAGCGTTTTATGCCGGACACGGGGCGAGTGCGCTGATCCTGCGTATTCCTGGTACACGCAGCGGGGCGATGATCCGAAACACCGTCAGCGTGTTGCGTCGGCCCATGCAGGTCATGGTTACATTGCTGGTCCTTCTGGCAGCGCTGCCAGCGGCCACGGGCTTTTCATATGAGGAGGAGCAGAATCTCAGGCTGTTCTTTTTCTTTCTGCTGATTCTGGTTTTCGGCTTTTCTCTCATCAGCATGTTCCGCCTGATGTCAGAGGCATATCTGAATCGTCTGGCACGGTTGGATTATGCGGATGACATCATGGCCCGTGCTCATCAGACACAGATCAAGGTGCTGCGGCGGCTTGGAGAGATTCTCATTGGCCTTGTGACGGTTGCTTCGGCCCTGATGCTTTTTCCGTCTGTCAAACAGTATGGTGTGTCCCTTTTTGCTTCTGCCGGAGCGGCCTCGCTGATTGTCGGTCTCTCGGCGCGGGGACTTCTGACGAACCTGATAGCGGGGGTGCAGATCGCCATCACCCAGCCCATCCGGATGGAGGATCTGGTCGTCATCAATGGTGACTGGTGTTGGGTGGAGGAAATCACGGCAACGTATGTCGTGCTGCGTGTCTGGGACTGGCGACGCCATATCGTGCCCATTTCCTATTTTCTTGAAAATCGCTTTGAAAATTGGACGCACAACTCGGCCGCCATAACCGGCGTCGTGTTTCTCTGGCTTGATTATGATGCCCCAATGGATGAAATCCGGGATATGCTGAGGGAGATCGTGCGAAGCTGCCCGCTCTGGGATGGCAAGGTGTTCGATGCCCAAGTGTCGGACTGCACAGATCAGGCCATGTCGGTCCGTGTCATTGCCAGTGCCCGCAATGCCATGCAGAGCTGGGATCTGCGTTGTGACATTCGGGAAAAAGCCATTGCCCGCATCCGGGCGGAGTTCCCGCAGGCGTTGCCACGGCGGCGTGTTGCGTTCGTTTCGCCGGAAACAGGGGCAAAACTGGATGTGACAGACCCGGATACCCTTTTGTCTCCTCCAGTACATCGCCCGCCACCGGGCAGTTACATGGGGCCCGGTAGCAGGGCCGATGGGCGCAGATAGTGTGGCGAAGGAGGGTCCCCCATCAGTCTCGGGCAAGTCAGGACTGATGGGGGCGGTATTATTCTGCTGAGGCTGACGGATTGGCCATGCGGGAGTTGTGATACCCGTAGAAGCGATAGGTCAGCGCACCGATCAGGAAGTAGGTGACCAGCAGAATGACGGGAACAGGATTGCCGCCCAGCAGGGCGTGGATCATGTTGAAGATCAGTGGCAGGATCATGATCAGGCAGAAAATGATCCCCAGAACAGGCGTAAGGCCAATCCAGAATCCCCGGATACGGATTCCTCCCAGTGGCACGCTGAAGGGGCGCCGGGTATCGGCAGCATAATTGCGCTGCCAGATGACCGTAAAGCAGACCATGGCGAAGGCCAGTGCCGTCCCGAGGGAAACGAGATCGCTGATGATGTCGATGGGCAGGGTGGCTGTCATCAGGGCAATGATGGCCCCCATGATGAATGTCCCACGGGCTGGCGTGCGGTAGCGTTTGTGGATCCTGCTAAAGACGGACGGGATGAGCCCGTCCCGCCCGGTGGTCAGCAGGATGCGGGACTGACCATACATCAGGCCCAGCAGGACGGAAGAAAGGCCGATGGTGGCGCCGCCATTCACCAGTAGGGCCAGCCACGGTTTGCCCATGGCCTGTGTGGCAACGGCCAGGGGGTCAGCCACATTCAGCTTGCTGTAGGGCACGATTCCCAGCAGTACGGCTGCTACGGCAACATAGATCAGCGTGCAGATCAGCAGGCTGCCAATGATGCCGATGGGAATGTCACGTGTTGGATTGCGGGCCTCTGATGAAGCAGTGGAAACGGCTTCGAACCCTCCATAGGCAAAGAATATGATGGAGGCTGCCCGGAAGATGCCAGCCACACCAAAGTGGAAATGGGCCTGGGCCGGTGGAATGAAGGGGAACCAGTTGGCCGGGGTGATGTAACTGACACCGATGATGAGGAAGAGGAACAGGACACCAATTTTCAGGGCGACAACGAGAGAGTTGAAACGGGCGGATTCTTCAACACCACGGGCCAGCAGGGCGGTTACCAGCAACACGGAGATGAAGCCGATCAGGTCCAGCCGGAATCCGGCTGTCAGCGCTGTTCCTTCGGAGCCGGGCACCGGCTGAAGGCTTGTCTGTGTCAGCCAGACTGGCAGATGGATGTTGAAAATGCCCAGCAGGGAGTTCATGTAGCCCGAAAGACCAGCCGCCACAGCGGTGCAGGATATGCCGTATTCAAGCAGCATCAGCCAGCTGACATTCCATGCTGCCCGTTCCCCCATGGAGATGTAGGCATAGGAGTAGGAGGAGCCGGATACCGGGAAGGTGGAAGAGAGCTCCCCATAACAGAAAGCCGTGAAGAGACAGGCTGCCGCCGCTACAAGGAAGGAGAGCAGCACGGCAGGTCCGGCATATTCAGCCGCCGCCGTACCCGTCATGACATAGACGCCCGCCCCAACGGTCGTTCCGACCCCCATGAGCAGAAGCTGCGTGGCTGTCAGACTTCTTTTGAGCGTGACGGAATCATTTTCTGCCGTGATCTGGCTCATGGTCTTGCGCCGTGGATCACGACGCCTGGCGGAGGAGGAGGAACGTTTACGCATAAAGAGGGTGGATCATCCAGAAATAGACAGCGGACTTGATGGATGGGCAGGTTGCCCCTGCGGCCATCCTCGCCTCGTAATCGGAAATGGAAACCATGCAGCAGCCTGCGCCCTTCAGGATGGAGGCTGCTTCATGGTCGAGTTATGCCGTCCATAGAACAGATAGGTCGCAAAACCCAGCCCTGTATAGAGGATGAAGAAGGCCAGCGGGATGATGTTACCCTGCAGGGTGACGTGCAGTATGTTCAGCCCCAGGGGAACAATCATGCAGAGGCAGAAGAAAATGCCCAGCATGGGCGTGATGCCCAGCCAGACCCCCCGGATGCGGATTCCCCCGAGTGGCACCTGGAAGGGCCGGTGTGTCTCCGGTGCCCTGTTGCGTTGCCAGATGACAGTGAAGCAGACGATGCTGAAGGCCAGTGTGGTGCCAATGCAGAGCAGATCCCCCAGCAGTGCGATGGGCATGGTGGCGCTCATCAGCCCCAGGATGAGGCCCAGCAGCAGCGTGGCCAGCCATGGTGTCCTGAAGCGTGGATGCACGACGCTGAAGATGCCCGGCAGAAGTCCGTCATGGCTGATGGCGTGGACCATGCGGGAAATTGCATAAAGCAGACCGATAAGAACGGAGAACAGCCCGACCGTGGCCCCTGCATTGATGAGAAAGGCCATCCACGGCTGATTCATGAGGCCCGTTGCGATGGCCAGAGGGTCTGGCACATCCAGCATCTGATAGGGCGCAATGCCCAGCAGTACGGCCGCCACGGTGACATAAACCAACGTACAGATGATGAGACTGCCGATGATGCCTATGGGCACATCCCTGGTGGGGTTGCGGGCTTCTGCCGCTGCGGTGGAGACGGTTTCGAAACCACCATAGGCAAAGAAGATGATCGAGGCAGCCCGGAAGATGCCAGCCACGCCGAAATGGAAATTCCCTTCCGAAGGCGGGATGAATGGGTGCCAGTAGGCAGGATGGAGATAGAACAGGCCCACTCCGACAAACAGTGCCAGCACGCCGATCTTGATGCTGACGAAGGCCGTGTTGAACCGTGCTGCGACCTCAATCCCACGGGTCAGGACCAGGCTGATGAACAGCATGACAACCAGGCCGATCAGGTTGAAGCTGGGATGAAAGGCCAGCAGGCCGGTACTTGAATGAGGGATGGACTGAAAGGTTGTCTGGGAAATGACAGCCGGAAGATGGATGCCGAACCCACTGAGCAGGGATGTCAGGTAGCCCGAAAAGCCGGCCGCCACGGCGGTACCGGCAATGCCATATTCCAGTATGAGCAGCCAGCCGGTCACCCATGCCATTTTCTCGCCCATGGAGAGATAGGCATAAGCATAGGCTGACCCGGAGACAGGGAAGGTGGAGGCCAGCTCCCCATAACAGAGTGCCGTGAACAGGCACGCCGCAGCGGCAATCAGGAAAGAGAGAAGGACGGAAGGCCCGGCATACTCTGCTGCCGCCGTCCCCGTGATGACGTACACGCCCGCTCCAATGGCGGTCCCCACGCCCATGAGCAGGAGCTGCGTGGCGCCAAGGCTGCGCTTGAAGTTATGCTGTTCACCAGCGGACTGTATCTGGGAGAGGGTCTTGCGGCGCGCCTTGTTCATGGCGTGGTCAGCTGGGGCATGAGTGTCACGATTCCTGCATAACGGGGCTGGAACGGTATGATACCGGAATGTTTTTATTCATGACTCCTTGGAAAGCCTTTGTAAATTATGCTTGCGGAGTTTTTCTGTGCTCAGGGGTGAAAATGGAGAAGGCAGGCGCTGCCAAGGCCGGCAAGGATGCAGTAAATGCCGAATCCTGTCAGGGTGTGCCGGTTGTCATCATGGAAGAAGCGCAGCAGGAGCCGGGAGCAGATGAGGGCCGTTACGCCAGCCACGACAGCGCCAATGAGGGACTGCGTGATCATGCTGCTGGAGAGATGGACATGGCGGAGCTGCCAGGCCTCTTTGGCCGTGGCTGCCAGAATGATCGGCTGGGCCATGAGCAGGGAAAAGCGTGTCGCTGTCAGATGGTCCAGTCCCCGCATCAGCCCACCATTAATGGTGGCACCGGAGCGTGATAGCCCGGGGAACAGGGCCAGACATTGCCAGAGGCCGATGATGAGGGCATCTTTCCAGGAGAGTTCCTGTGTCTGGTAGGCATTGTCCTGTTCATGCCGGAGGGCCCGGCGGCGCATGATCTCCGTCAGGATGAGCAGCAGGCCGTTGAGGGTCAGGAATCCTGCCACCATGAGCGGATTGGCAAAAACGAGCCGCAGGTGATGCTCAAACAGTCCGCCCATGATGACGGCTGGTATTGTGGCCACGACAAGCAGGCTGCACAGGTGGATCGCCTTGTTGCGGGTTCTGGCTGTCCTGCGGGGGGAGAAGAGGCCGAGCAGGATAGCCCGCCAGTCCCCCCAGAAGACATGCGCCAGAGCCACCAGCGTGCCGACATGCAGCATGGTCAGAAAGGGCAGGAAGGTCGGGCTGTGTTCATCCAGCGACCAGTGAAGGATTCCGGGCAGAAGGACCGCATGGCCAAGGCTGCTGACAGGGAAGGGTTCCGTGATGCCCTGGATGATGGCGAGGATGAAGGCCTGGAGATCTGTCATGCGGAACCATGGTCTGTCTGGAGGTGGGGGAGATTGAGGAAAAGCCGTGACGGATGCTGGTGGGAAAGTCCCATCTATGGTAGCGGTAACGTTCTGTTGTTTTTCATGAAATCAGCTTCTCCGGTCGCAAGGCTAGCAGACTGGGGCGTGAATTTCGAGGTATCTATGTGGGCGATCCTTAAAGGGCGTGGCGGAGCATTCATTGCCAGCAGCTGTGTTCTTCTGGCAGCCGGCGGGTTCGTTGCCTATGGGCTGGGCCTGCTGGAGGGGCCGGATCGCCACATGACAGGCTATCATGCGACATTCAGTTCCGCGAACGGTCTGGATGAGGGGGCTGACGTGGACCTTGGCGGTGTAACCGTGGGGCGGGTGCGTTCCATCACGCTGAATCCGGAAACCGCCATCGTGGACGTGCAGTTTGCCGTACGGGATGATCTGAAGCTCCCGCAGGATACGGCTGTGGCCATTGCGGCACCGACCATTGGCGGGGACAATGCCCTTCAGCTGCTGCCCGGCAAGGCAGGGCAGACATTGCCGGCTGGTGCCACCATTCTGGATGCCCACCCCCTGCTGTCTCTGGAGCAGCAGATCAGCAATTACATATTTGGTGCGGGCAGGCTTTAGGCTGTGTTTTCCCGCCGGGCGGTAAAGGACCGGCGGGGTCTGTCCCGGTTGTTGCCTGCCTCAGTCGTTGGTCGGGTAGGATGCCAGCAGGCGCCGCTGCTTCAGCCAGGAGCGGAGCATCCCCAGAATGCCGGAACTTTTCCAGCCTTCTTTCTTTTTTGCAGCACCGATGAGGAAGGCCTGCCGGTAATGGTAGATCTGGGTGCGGTAGGCTTCTATCAGAGTCGTGCGCCGGTCCCAGATATGGATGGCCTCTGACCCGACCCCATTGATCTCGATGATCTGAAAGTCTTCCCCACGCTTCAGAGCTTCTGGTGAGGTCATCTTGAGGTCGATCCGGCCGAAATGGAAGTCCGGTATGTCCAACATGATGGCGTTGATGCGTTCCGTGAGTGCCGGAGTGATGTCCGGCCTCCCATTCCGGAAGATGGACCCCTTGCAGTGATTTCCGGCAAAAACCAGTGACAGCGTTTCTCCGGCGGGCAGAATCTCGGTTTCACGGCCACTGATACGGGGCAGATAGAGCTGTGGCACCTGTCGCATCCGGGGGTCGGCCATGATGAGCTCTTTGAGTGTGGAGCGACCATTGCCGGTCAGGACAGGGGCCTCCTTGTAAGTGAGGGAGGTGATGCGGCCGACAGGCTCATCAGGATGACGGATATAGAAGATGCCTGCTTCCATCGGGTAGGTGATGAGCTGCTGCACCATCAGGGCCACACCCGCCGGGAAGAGTGGCAGCACCTCGTGGAGCATGGCCAGGGAGGTGATCAGCCTCACTCCCGTACCGTTACAGCCGATGTCAGGCTTGAGCACGACCGGGAAGTCGATCCCCATTTCCTTCATGGCGGCCAGCACATCCCGGGCTGCATCAGCTCCGTTATGAATGATCCGATACGGGGCAATGGCCTCTCGGGCCGTGGGGCCGACCATGTCCAGAATGGAGCTTTTGCTCTCGCCACAGAGGCCACCTGTTTCGATACGGGGATTGGCAGCCGTGGAGATGCTGAGGTCTCCATGACGTAACCCCATGAGAATCCAGTAGATGACGATGGGGGTATAGAAAATGCTGTCGGGCCAGAACTCGAAGAGGGACAGCGTCTTGTGATGGGAAGAAGGTGCTGTCATGGACTATGTGTTCCTACGTTGCAGGTGGCTGATGAAACGTCCCATCAGGAAAATGCAGAGGATGAAGCCGATGATTCCCGCCCAGCGCCAGCCACCCTGATGCGCCAGAAGCCACCCGCCAACATGCAGTGCCAGCAGGAAGAGCAGGCTTGTCCAGACCAGCGTTGCGCCGATGGCCGTCAGGGCGAAGGCCAGAAAGGGCGCACGGAAGAAACCGCAGGCCGTATAGAGCGGCAGGCGGCTGCCTGGAACAAAGCGGGAAATGGCCACAACCCCTATGATGTTGCGGGAGAACCACCGTTTTGCCTGCTCCTCGCTGGGGAGGGTCAGGAAACGGCGCAGGAACGTCCATCGGCTTCCTGCCAGACCGAGGGCATAAAGGCCCATGTCACCCAGGGCCACCCCGGCATAAAGGCTGCCAAGTGCCAGAGGGATGGAAATCTGGTTTCCTTTGGACGCAATGGCCGCCAGGACGGTTGCAACATCTTCCAGGATAAAGGTACCAAGGATGACAGAAAAGGCTTTCAGCCAGACAGGCTGGGACGCCATGATAGCGCTGATACGGATCACAAAGAACGGTCCTGGCTGTGGTTGGCGGGACTGTGCCATGAAATGCGTCTGTCCGCAATCGGCAGTGCCGGGTATATCGGGGCGTTCCTTTGGATGATGAAGGGGAGATCAGGCGTGATGGGAAGTGGAATGATGAAGAGGCGTCATTTTCTGGCTGCCATGGCGGGAGGGTTGATGATGGGCGGTCTGCCTGCCTGGGCAGGTGGTCGGGCGGTGGCCTCTCGGGGGATGGCCGATTATGCAGCGTTCCTGGGAGGTGTGCGGCAGCAGGCCCTGTCGGCTGGTGTGCCGTCGGCTATTGTGGAGCAGTCCCTTGCGCTGGCTCAGGCCCCCAATCAGGAGGTTTTGCGGCTGGACCGGCACCAGCCGGAATTTACCCTGACATGGGCGCAGTACCGTGCACGCGTGATCTCGTCTGCCCGGGAAGAAAAAGGGCGGCAGGCCTGGCAGAGGGTGCGGGGGACACTGTCGCCTTTGGGGCAGACGCTGGGCTGTGATGACAACGTCATCATGGGCATATGGGGGCTGGAATCAGGGTTTGGAGAGCATCAGGGCCGTTTTAATGTCATCGAGGCCTTGGCCACTCTGGCCTTTGATGGCAGGCGGGCTGCCTTTTTCCGTAGCGAGCTGATCAAGGCCATGCAGATATTGGCTCAAGGGGCCATCAGTCCGGCCAGCATGCTGGGCAGCTATGCCGGTGCCATGGGGCAGCCTCAGTTCATGCCGAGTGCCTATCTGCGTTTTGCGGCGGATGGTGATGGTGATGGAAAGGCGAATATCTGGAGTTCCGAAGCGGATGTTTTTGCCTCCATTGCCAATTACCTGGGACGGTCGGGCTGGCGGCGTGGTGAACCCTGGGGAGAAGAGGTTGTGGTCCCGCTGGGGAGCAATGGGCAGTTCACGGCTCTGGCTGCCACGAAATCCCGCCATGCCCCCGTGCATCCTGTCAGCACGTGGCAGGCTATGGGGGTGAGGCCGGTCCAGTCTTCCGGGTTCCTGGCACCGCAGGCTACGGGCAGCCTGCTCCAGCCGGATGGACCTGGTGGACAGGCCTTCCTCGTTTATCATAATTTCCGTGCGATACGGGCCTACAATCCTTCCGATTATTATGCATTGGCGGTCGGGATTCTGGGCGATAGGATGACCCGATAATCACGCCGTCCGGCATGGTGCCGGGTGGCCCGCATGGCGGGCATCGCAGGTTTTTTCATGAAGGCCCCGCCGGTATGGCGGGCATGCAGTGCGGGGATTGACGTGCAGACAAGACGTTCTCTCATGGGGGGAGTTGCCGGTTTTACGGCATGTTCCCTGCTGGCATCATCACGGGCCGGGCAGGCCGCCGGGCTGCACAGGCAGGGGCGGGGGCGTCCGGCAGGGCAGGTGAAGGAAGCAGGTCCGGCCACCGATTCGGTCGTGGGGGATGCCGTGACTCCAATGGGCCCCATGCCGACCTCTGCCCGTTGGGCCTATATTCTCGACAGCACGACGGGGACGGTGTTGCTGAGTCGCAATGCGGAAGAGCGGATGCCGCCATCATCCCTTACCAAGATGATGACGGCCTATGTCGTTTTTGCTTTTCTGGCCTCCGGGCGTATCCGGCTGGAGCAGGAATTCCCTGTCAGCTCCAGGGCCTGGAAGATGGAAGGTTCCCGCATGTTTGTCCCGCTTGGCAGTTCTGTCAGCGTGGAGAATCTGATCCGTGGCATGCTCATCCAGTCCGGCAATGATGCCTGTGTCGTGCTGGCGGAGGGGATTGCGGGGTCTGAAGAGCGTTTCGTGGCCTTGATGAACGAGGCAGCCCAGCGCATTGGCTTACGCAACTCTCATTTCATGAACGTGACCGGTCTGCCGGATGCCAGCCATTACATGTGCGCTCAGGATGTGGCCATGCTGGCGCAGCATCTCATTCGTGATTTCCCCCGTTATTACGGGTTCTTCGGGGAGAAGGAATTCACCTTCAACCATATCCGTCAGGGGAACCGCAATGTGCTGGTCGACAAGGGGCTGGCTGATGGTCTGAAGACTGGCCATACCGATGCAGGGGGGTTTGGCCTGTGTGCCAGTTCAGAACGGAACGGCAACCGTGTCATTGTCGTCATCAATGGGACTGCCTCGACCAATGAGCGTGCTCATGAGGGTGAGCGGCTGATGAGCTGGGCATTCTCCAGTTTTGAGACGGTTCAGCTGCTGCACAAGGGGCAGGTTGTGGAGCCGGCCGCTGCCGTGTGGAATGGGGAGCATCGCACGGTTGGTCTGGCTGTTGCGGAGGATGTCAGCCTGACCATCCCTGTCGGCTGGTCCTCGAAAGTGCAGATCAGCGTGGATTATCCGTCTCCCATTCCGGCACCGGTGGCAGCAGGGCAGAAGTCTGGCCATGTTTCCGTTGGCCTGCCAGGTCAGCCCAGGGTCTATTCACCACTTTATACGGTGTCTCCGGTCGGTGAGCTTGGCTTTGCAGGGCGGATCCTGTCACGGTTCGGTCATGCTCCGCAGTAAGACCGGGGGAGTGTTCATTACATTGGAAGGGGGGGAAGGTGCGGGCAAAAGCACGCAGCTGGCCCGCCTTTCCGAGCAGCTGGAAGGCGCAGGTTTCCCGGTTTTCCAGACGAGAGAGCCCGGTGGGACGCCAGCAGCCGAAGCGTTGCGGAACCTGCTCCTTTTTGGGGAGGAGAGTTTCTGCTGGCAGGCGGAGATCATGCTTCATATGGCGGCCCGGGCGGATCACCTCGCCAAGGCAATCCGACCGGCTCTGGCAGAAGGGAAAATCGTCCTCTGTGATCGATTCCATGATTCTACATGGGCCTATCAAGGGTATGGAATCGGAGAGGGCCGGGCAGAAGTTCTGGAGTATATCCGCTCCTTGCGCCAGGTCGTGGGAGGAGAGCCTGATGTAACGTTATGGCTGGACCTGCCCTGCGAAGTGGCCCGTCAGCGTATTTCCCGGCGGGGTGGAAAGCTGGACCGGTACGAGGGACAGCAGATGCAGTTTCATCAGCGTGTGCGGGCTGGTTTTCAGGATATTGCCGAGAAGGATCCTGCCCGCATCCGGCGGGTTGATGCCAGCCAGTCGCTGGAAGAGGTGCAGGCGCACCTATACGCTCTCGTGCGGCAGCATATGGCTGGAGAGGGCGCTGCGTGAGGGGGACCCCGCCTGAACCACGTCTGGCAGCCCATGTGTATGGGCATCAGGCAGCCATACAGCAGTTTGAAGAGTCTTTTGCGTCTGGCAGGCTGCATCATGCGTGGCTGATTTCTGGCCCGTCCGGTGTAGGCAAGGTGACATTGGCGTTCCATCTGGCCCGCAGGCTGCTGGGGGGCAGCGATCTGGAAAGTCCTGCTGGACGGCGCATCTCTGCGGGGACGCATGGAGATCTGTTGACGATTGCCCGGAAGATGGACCCCCGCAAGGGACAGCTGAAGGGGGAGATCACGGTTGCTGATGTCCAGCCCATCCAGAATTTTCTGCATCACACGGCCACGGAGGGTGGCTGGCGGGTCGTGGTCGTGGACGGGCTGGAAAGTCTGAACCGTTTTGCCGCCAATGCGCTGCTGAAGATTCTTGAGGAACCTCCGCCGAAGACCGCTCTCTTCCTGACGACTTCTTCACCGGGCACATTGCTGCCGACATTGCGGAGCCGTTGCCGTGTGCTGGCCCTGGCCGGGCTGGATGAGGCTGACATGAAGGCCGTTCTGCCTGACGTGCCGGATGATGTCCTGCACCGTGCCCATGGGTCTCCCGGTCGTGCCCTGTTTCTGGCACAGGACCGGGACGGCATCTGTGCCGGGCTGGTGGAGCGGGCACTGGCTGGTGAAGAGCTGGATCATGAAAATTGGGTGATCGTCAGCCAGATCGCTCGTGAAGCAGAGGGTTTTGCGTTAGTGTGCGATCTGCTAGGCGAGGCACTGGCCGGTCAGGCACGGGATGCCGCCTTTGCGGGAGATCTGCCCCGGGCAGCTCTCATGGCGGATCGGGCCGGGCGGTTGGGGCAGATGCGGATGCAGAGTGAGCGCTTCAGCCTTGACAGGGCCGAGGCCATTCGGGAAGTCCTTGCTCTGGCCCGCCAAGGGTAGCAGGCCCGGTTGTGGGTTTTGGTAAAATTTGGACGACAGGACAGATAGATCATGAAGCGGCATTTCACCATCACGACTCCCATTTTCTATGTGAATGGTGCGCCGCATATCGGCCACGCTTATACCTCCATCGCCTGTGATGTGATCGCCCGTTTCCATCGGCTGGATGGCAACGATGTTCTGTTCGTCAGCGGGACGGACGAGCATGGACAGAAGGTGGAGCAGAGCGCAAAGGCGCAGAATGTTCCTCCGCAGGATTTTGCGGACCGCATCTCCCAGAGCTTCCGCCAGATGCAGAAGGACATGGCGGTCCAGACGGATGAGTTCATCCGCACGACAGAAGCCCGACACAAGAAGGCAGCCCAGACCCTTTGGGAGAAGGTTGCCGAAAATGGTCATATCTATCTCGATGCCTATGAAGGCTGGTACTCCACCCGGGATGAGATGTTTGTCGGTGAGGATGAGATCACCCGGCATCCCGATGGCAGCCGGACGGCACCTTCCGGTGCGCCGCTGGAGTGGGTGCGGGAACCATCCTACTTTTTCCGCCTTTCCGATTTTCAGGACAGGCTGCTGAAGCTGTATGAAGAAAATCCCGATTTCATCGGCCCGCATGGTCCGAAACGGGAGGTGGTCAGCTTCGTGAAGCAGGGGCTGCGGGACCTCTCCATCAGCCGGACCAGCTTCCGCTGGGGCGTGGAGGTGCCGGGTGACCCGGACCATGTCATGTATGTCTGGTTCGATGCGCTGGCGAATTATCTGACAGCCGTTGGTTACCCGGACATGAAGGATCCCCGGCATGTTCACTGGCCCGCCGACGTGCATGTGGTGGGCAAGGAGATCATACGCTTCCACTGCATCTACTGGCCGGCCTTCCTTATGGCTGCTGGTCTGCCGCTGCCGAAACGGGTTTTCGCTCATGGCTGGTGGACGGTCGAGGGTGAGAAGATGAGCAAGTCTCTCGGCAACGTGCTGGACCCCAAGGCTCTGGCCGATGAGTTCGGGCTGGACCAGCTGCGCTTCTTCCTGATGCGGGAAGTGCCCTTTGGTGGGGATTCCAATTTCAGTCGCCGTTCCCTCATCACACGGATGAATGTCGAACTGGCCAACGACCTTGGCAATCTTGCCCAGCGGACGCTCAGTCAGGTGGCCCGCAATCTTCAGGGTGTCCTGCCGGAACGTGGTGCCCTGACAGAGGATGATGAGAAGATTCTGGCCCAGGCCACCCTGCTGCCGTCTCTCACACGCACGCATATCGAGCGTCTGGCCATCAGTGATGCGCTGGAAGATATCTGGAAGCTCATCCGGGAGGCCAATGCCTATATCGACCGGCAGGCCCCCTGGGTGCTGAAGAAGGAAAATCCGGCCCGCATGGCGGATGTGCTGCGGGTTCTGGTGGATGTGATCCGCACCGTGGCGACGCTCCTCCAGCCCTATATGCCAGATACGATGGAGAAGATGCTGGACCAGCTGGGTGTGGAGAAGGGCGAGCGTCATATCGCTGCGCTGGAAACACCACTGCCCGGTGGGCGTACCCTGCCCAAGCCACAAGGTCTGTTCCCCCGTTTCGTGGAGGAAGAGAAGGACGCATGAAGGGGCTGATTGACACGCACTGCCATCTGGACCGTCTGGAAGACCTCCCTGCCAGTCTGGATTTTGCCCGGCAGGCTGGTCTGGCGGGAATGGTCACGATCGGGACACGCTGGTCAGAACGGGCCAGGCAGAAGGCCCTGACGGAGCATGACAGTCCGGACCTGCGTATCTGGTGTGCGTTGGGCACACATCCCGATCATGCCCATGAGGAGGCTCTTCCCAGTCTTGATGACATGCTGGCAGAGCTTGAGGCTCCGCAGGTAGCGGCCATCGGAGAGTCTGGCCTTGATTATTTTCATGGCACGGAGGAGGTGAAACCAGTCCAGCATGCATCCTTCCGCCGTCATATCGAGGCAGCCCGTGTGACGGGTCTGCCGCTGGTCATCCATACGAGACAGGCGGATGATGACACCATCGCCATTCTGCGGGACGAGCATGAGAAGGGGGCTTTCCCTTTTCTGATCCATTGCTTTGCCTCCGGTCCGAAGCTGGCCGGAGCCGCTCTGGAGCTGGGGGGGTACCTGAGCTTTTCCGGGCTTCTGACCTTCAAGAAGTGTGAAGAAATCCGGGACGTGGCCCGTCATGCGCCGGAGGACCGTATCCTCGTGGAAACAGACAGTCCTTTTCTGGCCCCCGTTCCCAAGCGGGGCAAGCCGAACACGCCGGGCTATGTCGTGCATACGGCGGCTCGTCTGGCCGAAGAACGTGGTCTGACGGGTGAGCGGCTGGTGGAGATTACGCAAGCCAACACACGGCGTCTCTTCACACGGGTAGCCGTATGAAGATCACGATTCTCGGTTGTGGTGGCTCTGCTGGCGTCCCCATGATCGGGGGTGAGGAAGGGGCCGGAACGGGCCTATGGGGTGCGTGCGATCCGACAGACAGACGGAATCGCCGTCTGCGTTCATCCATCGTGATCGAGCATGAGGGGTTCCGTCTTCTGGTCGACAGTGGGCCAGACCTGCGGCAGCAGATGCTGGCAAACGGGCTGACCCATATTGATGCCGTGTTCTATACGCACGCTCACAGTGACCATATCGGTGGGCTGGATGAATTGAGGGCTGTCAATCGTGTGATCGGTCGGCCGATCCAGCTTCTGGCCACGGCAGAGGTTCTGGCCGAGCTGCGGCAGCGTTTCGACTACGCTTTCCGGCCGTGGGAGGGAGGCACCTTCTATCGTCCTGCTTTTGACGTGCAGGAAATTCCCACCCATGGCCCGCTGAAGGTCGGCCCGCTGGAAGGCTGCATCTTCCCGCAGAAGCATGGCTGGACGACAAGTCTCGGCCTGCGTCTCGGGTCGTTTGCCTATTGTACGGATGTTGAGAGTTTCCCCACAGAATCACAGGCCGTTCTGCATGGCCTGTCCTGCTGGGTCGTCGGGTGCTTCCAGCGGGAGGCACATCCATCTCATGGCTGGTTGGGGCGTGTCATGGAATGGCGGCAGCAGTTCCGGCCCCGGCATACGGTCCTGACCCACATGGGGCCGGACATGGATTACGGCCAGCTCTGCGAAAGCCTGCCCGAAGACGTCCGCCCAGCCCGGGATGGCCTGGTCCTGACCCTCTGACTGGGGGAGACTGCCTGTTCAGGCAGCGTTTAATCTGTCCCGTTCAAGAACCACAGGTTCAAGATGCACGCAGAAGAGCCCCCGTACCCAGCGGGGCATGGGTGGGAGGCCGACCCAGGCAGTTCTGGCCTGGTTGCTCTGTCTGGGAGAACGGGTGAGAGCAGAAGGAACGGGTAGAGACCATTCCTGAGCCCCCATGAACAGGATCACGTCTCTGATGGTCTGATCCAGCAGGGTAGTGGCCGTCATGTCCAGGAAGACATGAGGTGTTTCAGCGGGGAGAAGGAAGTTGAACCATCCCCTGTGGTGGTGTTGGCAGGGTATGACGTTGCCTGTCGGGCCGAGCAGGCGAAGTTCTGTTTTCATGGCAGGAGAGACCCAGAAGGGAGTCGTGTTGCCAGCCCGCATGTACTCATAACGGGCTGGATCCTTCAGAATGATTTCTGTCAGCGTTACCATCATGACCACTCCATCCTGAACAAGGCAGATTGCAGGGTCACTCTAGGAAGGTCATCTTGATAAAGCGTGAAGAAAGGAGAATCTTTTATCTGTTATCAGTCATTCTTATTGGTAAATAGCCAGTTTTTGCGGTCAATGCCCTGTAATCATGAGAAAAGGTGAAAGCAGGAACTCCCACTTTCACCTTTCTTGATAATCTCTCGCATGATTTCTGAAGAATCACATCATTTCATTCTGGCGGATATATCTGCGGATACGTCACTTTCTCAGACGGGCCGGGAGGCTTGGGAGCCCCCGGTCGGCCGCAGGCGCTCAGTCCCAGCAGGAAAACGCCACCCATGAGGGCCAGAACGGCCTTCGTCATGAAAGAGGATTGAAGCCGATGCATGATCATCTCTCCGTTCAGGCCTGTCCAAGCCGTTCCAGCCACCCCTTGGCCTGTGCCTGCACATTGGCTGGTGCCGTGCCGCCGTGGCTGGTGCGGGAGGCGAGGGAGGAGTCCACGGTCAGGACGTCATAGATGGACCTGTTGATGCCTGATTCCACGGCCTGCATGTCTTCGAGTGAAAGGTCGGCCAGATCGCAGCCTTTCTGCTCGGCCAGACTGACAAGACGCCCTGTGACATGATGGGCCGTGCGGAAGGGCAGACGCAGCTCCCGCACCAGCCAGTCGGCAAGGTCCGTGGCGGTGGAGAAGCCTGCACCTGCCAGCTCCCGCATCCGTTCCTTGTTTGGTTTGAGGTCCCGGATCATCCCTTCCATGGCGGCCAAGGACAGGGTGATGGCCGTCGTGGCGTCAAAGACGGGTTCCTTGTCTTCCTGCGTGTCCTTCGCATAGGCCAGTGGCAGACCTTTCATGACCGTCAGCAGCCCGATCAGATCGCCGGTGATGCGGCCCACCTTGGCACGGACCAGCTCGGCAGCATCCGGGTTGCGCTTCTGTGGCATGATGGAGGAGCCGGTGGTGAAGGCGTCGGACAGATGGACGAAATTGAAGGCCGCAGAGGCCCACTGCACGATCTCTTCCGAAAGGCGGGAGAGATGCATGGCCTCCATGGAGAGGACAGACAGATATTCCAGCGCAAAGTCGCGGTCGGACACGGCGTCCAGCGAGTTTGACGTCGGGCGGTCGAAACCGAGGGCCTGCGCCGTCATGTCCCGGTCGATGGGGAAGGACGTGCCTGCCAGGGCGGCAGACCCCAGCGGGCATTCATTCATTCGGCGGCGGGCATCACGCAGGCGGGAGGCATCACGGGCCAGCATTTCCACATAAGCCAGCAGATGATGACCGAAGGTGACGGGCTGGGCGACCTGAAGATGGGTGAAACCCGGCATGGGGGTGTCATGATATTCCAGTGCACGGCGGGCGAGGGTGCGCATCAGGGCTTCCGTCTGTTCCACGATGCCGTCGATGGAATCCCGGACCCAGAGGCGGAAGTCCGTGGCAATCTGGTCATTGCGGGAACGGGCGGTGTGCAGCCGCTTTCCGGCTTCCCCGATCCGCTCGGACAGGCGGGACTCGATATTCATGTGAATATCTTCCAGTGCCGGGGAGAAAGCGAAGCGGCCTTCTTCGATTTCCGTGGCAATATCGGCCAGACCCTGCTGGATTTCGGCTTCTTCCTGTTCTGTCAGCAGGCCAACCTTGCGGAGCATGGCAGCATGGGCGAGGGAGCCACGGATATCCTGCCGCCAGAGAATTCTGTCGAACCCGATGGAGGCGTTGATCTCCTCCATGATGGCTGCCGGACCGCTGGCGAAACGGCCACCCCACTGGGGGTTGGCAGCGTCCGTGCTGGCGGGTCTGTTTGCAGGGGAGGCGTTGCTGGTATTATTGTGCGTCATGAGGACCGATATGATCAGAAACTGGAAAAAGATTCGTACATGCGCCGTTCTGGCGGGCTGGCTGAGTGTAGCGGCTGCGGGCCTGTGGCACAATTGTGTGCGGGCTGAAGCGTTGCAGAGTTTGCAGGAGCTGGAGCCGGAACCGGCCCTGTCAGCCCCGGTCACGCTGGCCATTGCGGGGCTGGGCGGCACGAAGGCAAGCCTGCCCATGAAGGCGGGGAAGCCGTACATGCTGCATCTCTGGGCCACATGGTGCACACCCTGTCGGGAAGAGCTGCCCCAGCTGGCCGCTTTCCTGGACAGAAATCCCGATCTGCCCGTGATCCCCGTTGCTCTGGACAGTGGTTCACCGGAGCGTGTTCAGGCAGCCCTGCCCCGTCTTCATGCCGAGGGCCTGCCCGTCTGGACGGCGGAGCGTCAGGCTGTGGATCCGTTCCTGAAGAGTCTTCGGGAGCCCGGGCTGCCCATGACGCTACTGATTGATGCCCAGGGGCAGGTGCGGGCCATTTCTGATGGCGGCGTGGAGTGGAAGGACGCCGCTGCGGCCAGCACGGTCCGCTCCCTTCTTCATCAGGTTGAGTGAGGCTGGGCGTGATGAACAGGCAGACTGAGGCCATGCCCCTTCTGGGGGAGAGTGAGGCCCGCCCTTATCATGTCCATGCAGCGGTGACGGACAGTCCTTTTGTCATGATCAGCGACCATGCGGGCCGTGCCGTGCCAGAAAGGCTGGGTGATCTTGGCCTGCCCGTGGATGAATGGGACAGGCACATCGCCTATGATATTGGCATCCGGGAAGTGGGGAGGCACCTCCAGCAGGCTCTCGGTTGCCTGCTTGTGGAGCAGGTCTATTCCCGCCTCGTGATCGACTGCAACCGGGCCGCCGGGCATCCGACCTCCATTCCTCCCGTCAGTGACGGTGCGCCCGTGCCGGGGAATCAGGGCCTGTCAGCCGTGGAGAGACGGCAGCGGGAAGAGGCCATTCTCCATGCCTATCACGATGAGATAGAACGCCATCTGTCCCGGCGGAAGCCGGAAACGACGCTGTTCGTGTCCCTGCACAGTTTCACTCCTGCCATGCAGGATGGGCGGAGACGCCCGTGGGACATCGGGCTGCTGCACGATCATGACCCTCACTCCGCCCGCCTGATGCGGACATTGCTGGAGGAGGAAGGCGGCCTCCATGTGGGGGACAACCAGCCCTATGTGCTGAACAGCCAGAATGAATACAGCGTGCCCTATCACGCCGGACGGCGGAATCTGCCAGCCCTTGAGATTGAGATAAGGCAGGACCTCATCAGTGATGAAGTGGGGCAGAAGCTATGGGCGGAGCGTCTGGCCCGTCTGCTGCCCCGCTTCTGGGAAAGACGGAAGGAGATGGCGTGACGATTGATGGCAGGACCAGACTGGCTGGCGTGATAGGCTGGCCGGTCGATCATTCCCGGTCTCCCATGCTGCATAACCACTGGTGCCGGGTGCATCAGGTCAACGGGGCCTATGTGCCGCTGCCGGTCAAGCCGGGACAGCTGGAAATGGCTCTGAAGGGGCTGGCGGCAGCGGGGTTCCGTGGGGTGAATGTCACGATTCCACACAAGGAGGAGGCTTTCCGCCTCTGTGACGAACTGACAGAAACGGCCCGCCGGGCCGGGGCAGCCAATACGCTGCGTTTTGTGGAGGGGCGGGTCATTGGCGACTGCACCGATGGCACCGGCTTCTGCGACAATCTTCTGGCTCATGGCGTGAGGCTGGAAGGGCGTGCTCTCATCCTCGGGGCGGGGGGAGCCGCCCGGGCCGTAGCGGCAGCGTTGCAGGATCGTGGCTGTGAGGTCTTCATTTCCAACCGTACAGCTTCCCGGGCCGAGGCTCTGGTGCAGGCCCTGGGGGGCGGAATCGTGCTGGACTGGACAGACTGGCCCAACAGGCTGGGAGAGATGAATCTGCTCGTCAATGCGACATCACTGGGCATGGGAGGACGTGATGACACGGCATGGTCCAGCCTGCTGCAGAAGGGGCAGGAGGGGCTGAGTGTGACGGACATCGTCTATACGCCTCGGCAGACACCTCTGCTGAAGGCAGCGCAGGAGCGTGGCTTCCGCACCGTGGACGGGTTGGGCATGCTGATCTGTCAGGCACGGGCCGGGTTTCAGGAATGGTTCGGTGTGCTGCCAGAAGCCGATGAAGCCAGTTTTGACCTTCTGGCGCAGGACCTCGCCCGGCATGGCCTTTCCTGACATGGTGATGGTCGGGGCCTGTTCGTGAAGGTTCTGGGGCTGACGGGTGGCATGGCCGCCGGGAAGAGTACGGTGGCATCTCTCTTCCGCAGGGCGGGTGTGCCTGTTTTTGATGCTGATGCCTGCGTCCGTCATCTTCAGGCCCCTCATGGGCGGGCGGTTCCTGCCCTGCAGAAGGCGTTTCCCGGCATCGTGCATGATGGCGTGCTGGACAGGGCAGCCCTGCGCCGTCTCATAGCGGCGGATCCAACCGTCCTGCCCCGGCTGGAAGCCATCATCCATCCGATGGTCCGGCAGGAGAGACAGGCTTTTCTGAGGCGTTGCCGGTCCCGTCAGGTGCCGTTCTGTGTTCTGGACATTCCCCTTCTGTGGGAAACGGGGGCGGATCGGGACTGTACGCTCGTCATGGTGGTGTCGGCTCCGCTGTCTGTCCGTCTGTCCCGCATCCGGCGGCGTTACAGGAGGGGTGGGCAGATGAGCGAGGCGGATGCGAAAGCCCTGCTGGCCCGGCAGATGCCGGACAGGGAGCGGCGACGCCGGGCCGATATCGTGATAAGGACGGGCCTCTCCCGTGCCTGTGCGGCCCGTCAGGTCCGTGCCATTCTGGCCTCCCTGTGGCAGATGCGTGAAAGACGATGACATGACCCGTTCCATTCTTTTTGATACCGAGACGACAGGGCTGGACCCGGATACCGGGGACAGGGTGATCGAAATTGCCGCCCTGGAGCTGGTGAATGACCTGCGGACGGGGAATTATTTCCATGTGCTGGTGAATCCCGAACGGGACATTCCCCCCGAGGCCACGAAGGTGCATGGTTTCACGCTGGCGGACCTGGAAGGGAAACCTCTTTTCGCTGACATTGCTGATGAGTTCCTGGAGTTCATCGGTGACGGGAAGATGATCGCCCATAATGCACCGTTCGACTTCAAGTTCATCAATGCGGAGCTGAAGCGGGCCGGACGTCCCGTGCTGGATTATGACAGTCGGGCCATTGATACCGTCATCATGGCCCGGAAGAAATTCCCCGGGATGCCTGCCAATCTGGACGCCCTCTGCCGCCGTTTCGGGATCGACCTCTCCGAGCGTGGCACCCACAATGCCCTGCTGGACTGCCGCCTGCTGGCCGACGTGTATGTGGAGCTGATCGGGGGGCGGCAGCGTGGCCTTGGTCTGGGCAGTGACCGGCAGCAGGCTGCCGGCCCGGGTGGGGCGGGAAAGCGCAGGGCCGTGACGGGTCGCAAGGCCCGCCCCATGCCATCACCGGATGAGGCCACTCTGGCCCGTCATGCCGAATTTCTCGCAACCCTGTCAGACCCGATCTGGTTGCAGGAGTGAAACGCATCCTCTTCATCACGGCGCATCGTCTTGGTGATGCCGTGATTGCCATGGGGGCGCTGGCCGGGATGATGGAGCGTCATCCTCAGGCCCGATTCACCATCGCCTGCGGTCCGGCCGTGCAGGACCTGTTCCGGTACATGCCCCGTTGCGAGCGGATCATCGTGGTGGAGAAGAAGCCTCATAACAGGCACTGGCTGGCCCTGTGGTGGCAGGTTGTGCGCCATCGCTGGGAAGTGGTGGTGGATCTCCGTTCATCGCCTCTGGCCTATGGAGTATGGAGCCGTTCCCGTCATGTCGTCAGGGGGGGCAGGCGGACAGGGCTGAAGCTGGAGCAGCAGGCCCGGTCGCTGGGCTTCAGGCAGCCCTTCCGTCCGCATGTCTGGCTGGGACCGGAGGAGCAGGACATGGCCGCCCGCCTCCTGCCCGGTGATATCCGCTGGCTGGCTCTGGCTCCGACAGCAGGAACGGAGACGAAACTCTGGCCTGCCTCATCTTTTGCGGCTCTTGCAGACCGGCTGGGGGCAGAGGGGATGCGTCCTGTCCTGTTCTACGGTCCGGGAGAGCGGGAGGCGAGGCTGGCCGCTCCGGCCCGGGCTGCCATGCCGGAGGCTCTGGACCTTGGCGGGAGATATTCACTGGCGCAGGTTGCAGCCCTGCTGGTCCGCTGCTGCCTGTTTGTCGGGAGTGATTCAGGGCTGATGCACCTGTCAGCAGCTCTGGACGTGCCAACGCTGGGCCTGTTCGGTCCCAGCCGTGCCGCAGAATATGCGCCTTCTGGCCGCTGGACGGCTGTGGTTGAGGCTCCCGGCCCGCCCGGTGCCGGAAACATGGAGGGCCTGAAGGCTGAAGATGTCTGTCAGGCCGCCCTTTCCCTTTATGAATGGTCCGGAGAGGGGTAAGAACCGGTCATCACTGTGATGAAACGATGACAGATTTTTCAGGGAGACATCATGCATTTTGATCTCATAATCCGTAATGGACGGTGCGTATTTCCATGGGGTGAGGCACAGGCCGACATCGGCATCCGTGATCAGCGGATCGCTTCCCTGTCCGTTTCCGCCAGTGATGAGGCTGACCGTGTCATTGATGCCACGGGCCTGCATGTCCTGCCCGGGCTGATCGACTCTCACGTGCATCTGCGTGATCCCGGCAAGCCGGAAGCTGAAACGCTGGAGACAGGCACCCGGGCGGCGGCTCTGGGTGGCATCACGGCTGTGTTTGACATGCCGAACACCAATCCGACCATCACGGACAGGAAGATGCTGGACTGGAAGCGTCAGCATATCGTGGAGACGGCGAATATTGACGTCGCCATGTATATTGGTGCCACCCGGGAGAACACGCCCCTTCTGGCCGAGTTCGAGCAGGAAGAGGGTGTCTGTGGCGTCAAGGTTTTTGCGGGGTCTTCGACCGGCGATCTCATGATCGAGGATGATGAGGGGATCGAGGCGGTCCTGCGCTCCGGTCATCGCCGTGTGTCCTTCCACTCGGAGGATGAATACCGCCTGCGGGAGCGGCGGAAGCTCTTCGAGCCGGGGCAGCCCTACCACTGTCATGCCGAGTGGCGGGATGCGGAATGTGCCATTCGGGGTACGCAGCGTATCCTGGCCCTGTCCCGCAAGACGGGGCGGCCCATCCATATCCTGCATGTCTCAACGGAAGAAGAGTTCATTCTTCTGGGCGAAAACCGCCGTCATGCCACGGTGGAGGTTCTGGTCAATCATCTGACCAACGAAGGGCCGGGCTGTTATGAGCGTCTGGGCGGCAAGGCCGTGATGAACCCTCCGCTGCGGAATGAGCGGCGTCATTTTGAGGCAGGCTGGGCCGCCCTGCGGGATGGACGGGTGGATGTGGTGTCTTCCGACCATGCGCCGCACCCCAAAGAGGCCAAGGAACTGCCGTGGCTGGAATGTCCGTCCGGCCTGACGGGCGTGCAGACGATCGTTCCGCTGATGCTGGATCACGTCAATGCAGGGCGTCTGAGCCTGACCCGGCTCGTGGACGTTATGGCCGCTGGTCCGGCCCGGGTCTATGGGCTGCCGAACAAGGGCCGTCTGGCCGTCGGGTTCGATGGTGACATCACCCTTGTGGACATGAAGAAGCAGCGGACCATCACCAATGACTGGATCGCCTCTCCCGCAGGCTGGACACCTTATGACGGAAAGACCGTCACGGGCTGGCCCGTGGGGACCATCGTCCGGGGGCAGGTCGTGATGCAGGATGATGAGATCGTCACCAGCAATGTGGGGCGTCCCATCAGCTTCCAGCCCTGAGGGGAGAAAAGAGGGGCTCTTCCGGCGGGAGGGGCCCCTTTCCGGTTAGTGGAGGCTGCGTCCTTCGGGAAAGCCATACATCAGATAATGGGCCAGTGGTCCTGATTCATAGCCTGCCACATCAGGGTGACGGGCCAGATAGGCGTGGCTGTTCCAGACATGAATCCTGCCAGACCGGGAACGGATCAGGGGCAGGCCCTCACGAAAATAGATGTGAACCTCATCCCGGTAGAGAGTCTCATACTCGTCATGGGAGCGGAGAAGCATGTGGCAGAGATGACTGCCCGGGCAGTGTGGTCTGGAGAGGTGAGCAAGAATCTTCTGCCGGTCAAATACATCGTCAGGGCTCTCCATTTCGGGCATCAGTTTCGCCCGGGAGAGGTCGATCATTTCCTGATAGGGCCGGTTGTGGCTGTGGAGATAGACAAAACGTGTCATTTTCACATCCGTGGTGTTGGCCAGAGCAGGGGCATGGTGCCCATTGTCGATGGTGGCGTCGTGGTAGGCGGGCACGAAGCCTTTGTGAAAATGACGGTTGGGGGCGTACCAGCCTTCATGTCCGTCCCCAGGCAGGTTGAACAGGCTCAGCTCGATGCGGAAGGGGCAGCCCCAAGGCTTCAGGCGTGCAAACTCGGCCAGAATGTCTGCCTTTCCTAGAGAAAGCCCGGTCTCCGTAAAAACGCAGAGCAGTTCATCGCAATCTACCGGCAGGGCGAAATCATACTCTGCATCCTGATTCAGGGAGCGTATGACGTTCGTGAAATGCCCGCCCTTGTTCTGGAAATCAAACGCCGTATCCAGATCCCGCCGGACATGGGCGCCGCATCGTTCGGCTTCATCCAGCAGGGCCAGAGTGGTGACCTCTTCCGATCCGTTATCAAAGATGAGAAGATTTTCCATGCCGAAGAGGCAGGCATAATGGGTCAGCCAGCGGGCAAGGCGGGGCCCCTCATCCTTCTGCATCATCATGACCTTGACGATGGGGGGGCGGGTTGGAGCGGTAATTTTTGTCGGGGAGGATGTTTGCCGCTGGTCCGTCATGCTATAGGAGTGTCAGAATTATCATGATTGGTCCAGCAAGGATATGGCGTGTCAGACGATTTGATTAAGGAAGTGGAAGAAGAGCAGCGTCTCCTGCGGCTCAGATCCATGGCCCTCCGTGTGGGCGGCGTGCTGGTGGTTCTTCTGGTGCTGGCTGGTGTTGCCGGTGGTGTATGGGGATGGCAGCAGCACCGGCTCCATACGGCTCAGGCCGTGGCGTCGGACCGCTATTTCGAGGCCATGAAGCTTCTTGGTGATCTGAATGCTCTGCCGTCTGCTGAAAGTGATGCACGACAGAAGGCCGAAGGCATTTTCTCGGATCTGGCCCAGTCCGCCCCGCAGGGTGTACGCAGCTATGCCGCCATGTATCTGGCCGAGCTGAAAGAGCAGGATCATGACCGTTCCACAGCGTTGAAGCTGTGGCAGCAGGTGGTGGATGATCGAGCTTCCGAAAGGTCTCTGGCGTTGATGGCGCAGTATCGCCTCCTGAATGCCCGGATGGGTATCGCTCCCAGGGATGAGCTGAGGCGTGGTTATCAGGCGCTCGTTCAGACAGGGGGAAGCTGGGTCCCTCTGGCGAAGGAAGGGTTGGCCGTGCTGGACCTGAGGGACGATGCCAAACCGGAGGAACGGGCAGAGGCACGCCGCCTGCTGCTGGAGGTTCAGACATCAGCGGACAGCACGGATGATTTACGGCGTCGGGCCGGATTATTGTTGCAGACTTTGGGAGAGGCTGGATGAACCGCCATTTTTCTTCACTGCCGGGGATGGGGGGCGTAAAGGCTTCCCGTCGTTCTCTTCTCAAGGGCGCCTGTTCATTTGCTGCCATGACGGGGCTGGCGGGTTGTGGTGCCTTCTCGGACGATCCGAAGAAAACGGTTCTGCCGGGCAGACGGATTGACGTTCTGTCAACCGGGGCAGGTCTGGCCGTGGACACGCATGATACAGCCCCCATCACCCTGCCTGCCGTACAGCCCGTCACTGCATGGATGCAGGAAGGGCGGACAGCGTCGCATGAAGCGGTCAATGCAGTCTGGAATGGTACGCGACAGCTATGGAGTGAGTCGGTTGGCTCCGGTGTCAATCGGGTTGGCTGGCTTTCCATGGTGGCGTTTGTCCCCAATCGCAAAGGGGCCTTGCAGTCCCCGCCCGTGATTGGCGATGGTCGCATGTTCACGGTGGATGCCCAGGGCGTCATCCGGGCCTGGAGCTGGCCGGAGCGCAGGCAGCTCTGGCACCTCCAGCCAGCCCGCAAGACCCGTTCTACCAATATTGGCGGTGGCCTCGCCCTGGTGGGGAATACGCTTTATGTCGTTGATGGCGTGGCGCAGGCCCTGGCGCTGGATGCTGCCACGGGTCGACAGAAATGGGCCGTGGATATCGGGACGCCGGGGCGCTCCGCCCCGACTGTTGTCGGTGGTCTGATGGTTTTCACGACCATTGATGCCCGCCTGTACGCTCTGGATGCGGTAACGGGCCAGCAGCGCTGGACCTATCAGGCGACCGATGTCAGCACGACCCTCTTCGGGGCTGGGGCTCCGGCCATTGTCAATGACATTGTGGTGGCTGGTTTCGGCAGTGGTGATCTGGTGGCCCTGCGTGCAGCTTCTGGCGAGGTTGTCTGGAGTGACAGCCTTGGCGGAGGCAACGGGCTGGGCGCCATGTTGGATTTCGCCTGCGTGCGTGGGGGGCCTGTCGTTGTTGGCGGGACAGCTTATGCCATATCTTTGTCTCGTGTGCTTGTGGCCATCGACATGCGCTCGGGGCGTCGTCTGTGGGAGCGGGAGGTCAGTGGTCAGTCGCCGCTCTGTGTTTGTGGCGAATGGCTGTATCTCATCTCCCTGGACCAGCAGCTGGCCTGCCTGGACCGTGTGACGGGACAGGTACGGTGGGTCAAACAGTTGCCCCGTTTCAAAAAACCGGAGCATGAGAAGGGTCCCATCCAGTGGATGGGACCGATCATGCTGAACAACAGGCTTGTCTGTCTTTCCAGCATGAACCGTGGTGGCATGGTGATCGTGAATGCCAGGACGGGCCAGGAAGAAGGAAAGATAGAAACACCGTCATCCTGCCAGGTACAGCCGATTGTCTGTGATGGACAGCTGCTCGTTCTGAGTGAAGATGGTGTTCTGCGCGCTTATGGTTGATCCCGCTGGGACAGGCAGGCTGCCTGTCGTCGTTATCGCAGGGCGCCCCAATGTGGGGAAGTCTACCATCTTCAACCGGCTTGTCGGGAGGCGTCAGGCGATCGTGTCGGACGAGCCCGGTGTGACGCGGGATCGCAAGGACGGCGTGGCCATGCTGCGTGGTCGCCGTGTGCGGCTCGTGGATACGGCAGGGCTGGAGGAAGCAGCTCCCGAGACGTTGTTTGGCCGTATGCGGGCTTCGTCCGAGCAGGGGATCGCACAGGCTGATCTGGTTGTTTTCTGCGTGGATGCACGGTCTGGCATCACACCTGCTGATGCACATTTTGCCAACTGGTTGCGGCGGCAGAACCGGCCTGTCCTCCTCGTTGCCAACAAGGCCGAAGGCCGGGCCGGTGCAGAAGCAGCCATGGAGGCCTTCTCTCTTGGGCTGGGAACCCCGCTTGCCATGTCTGCTGAACATGGTGAGGGACTGGCCGACCTGATGAGCGAGATCGTCAGCCTTCTGCCGGATGAGGAGACACTCGCCGAGCAGGATGGAGAGAAACCGCTGCGCCTTGCCATCATTGGCCGTCCGAATGCTGGAAAATCAACGCTTCTGAACAGCCTTCTGGGCGAGGAGAGGATGATCACGGGGCCGGAAGCTGGCCTGACACGTGATGCTGTCAGTGTCATGCTCGAGGACGAGGCCGGGCCGATCGAAATCGTTGACACGGCTGGAATGCGGAAGCGTGCCCGTGTTCAGGAAGGGCTGGAGCGTGTCTCTGTTTCAGCCTCTATTGAGGCCATGAAAATGGCTGAAGTGGTTGTGCTGGTTCTGGATGCAGATCGTGGTGTTGATGAGCAGGACCTCCAGATTGCCCGTCTGATTGAGCGGGAGGGGAGAGCCTGTGTTCTTGCTCTCAACAAGTGGGATGCCGTCAAGGAGCGTCAGGCAACACGCAAGGCGATTTCTGATCGTATCGAAATTTCACTGGCGCAGATGCGTGGGATCGAGGTTGTGACATTCTCGGCTCTGACAGGCGAGGGGCTGCACCGCCTTCTGCCGGCCGTCCGAAGGGCCAGCGAGGTCTGGAACGCCCGTGTGGGCACGAGCGATCTTAACCGCTGGTTTGAGGAGGCGGTGGAACGTCATCAGCCGCCGCTGGTGGATGGGCGCCGACTGAAGTTACGCTACATGACACAGGCCAAAAGCCGCCCGCCAACCTTTGTGCTGTTTGGCACAAGGGCGGAGCAGCTGCCGGACAGTTACAAAAGATACCTCATAAATGGGTTGCGGGAGACCTTCCATCTTCCCGGCACGCCGATCCGGCTTCTGCTGCGGGGGAGCCGTAATCCATTCGTGAAGCAGGATGAGCGATAATTTATTGAATTTGGAGCAATAACGTCCATAATCGCCGCACGCCCCGATGCCGGAGGGGTGTGTGACCTTTATGAATGAGGAGTTATCATGGTAGGAGTAACGCCGGCAGCCAGGAGTGGGGGCGGTGCCTCTTCGTCTCAAAAGACGACAGGGCGTGCTACGTTTCTTGGCATTCTTGCGGCCCTTTCTGGGTTGATGTTTGGGTTGGATACAGGCGTTGTCGCTGGTGCTTTGCCGTTCATTGCGACTGATTTCCATGCTGGTGCTGCCATGCAGGGGTGGATCGTGTCGTCCATGATGGCTGGTGCTGCTGTTGGTGCTACATTTGCTGGTCGCATTTCCGTTTCTTTTGGTCGCCCGGGTGCCATGCTGGGCGCTGGGATCCTTTTTCTGGTTGGTACGCTTTTCTGTGCGTTTGCTCCCGGGGTGGCCCTGCTCATCACAGGGCGTGTCCTGCTTGGTCTGGCTGTTGGCGTGGCAGCATTTGCAGCTCCGCTCTACATTTCTGAGATCACGGTCGAATCGGCCCGTGGTGCCATGATTTCCTTCTACCAGCTGATGGTTACGCTCGGGATTTTTCTGGCATTCGTGTCCGATAGCATCCTGTCCGAAGGTGGGCACTGGCGCTGGATGCTCGGGATCATGGGCGTTCCGGCGGCCCTGTTCCTCGGTGTAGTGCTGATTCTGCCGCACAGCCCCCGCTGGCTGATGATGCGTGGTGATACGGAGCGTGCCCGCAAGGTGCTGCGTATGCTGCGTTCTGACGAGGAAGTGGCGGAAGCAGAGCTGGCCGATATCAACGACCGCCTCTCCAAGAGCAGTGATGCCGGATATGGGCTGTTTCGCAGCAATCCGAACTTCCGTCGTTCCGTGTTTCTGGGTATCACCCTCCAGATCATGCAGCAGCTGAGCGGAATCAACGCCCTGCTTTACTACGCACCGCGCGTGTTCGAAGCTGCCCATTTCGGGACCAATGCTGCCGTGTGGGCCACGACACTGGTCGGGCTGACCAACATGGTTTTCACAGGTGTGGCCATCCGATACGCCGACAGGTGGGGCCGTCGTCCGCTGCTGTTGACGAGCTGTGTCATCGTCGGTGCTTCGCTGGTTGGTGTCGGTGCAGTGCTGGCTTTTGGTGGTGGCAGCCTGGCCGCTTCCATCCTGCTCTGTGCTCTGATCCTTGTCTTTGTGGCCGGTTTTGCCATTGGTGAGGGACCGCTTGTCTGGGCCCTGTGCTCCGAGGTTCAGCCGACACGTGGCCGTGACTTTGGTATCGGCTGTTCCACGGTGACAAACTGGGTGGCCAACTGGGTTGTTTCCAGCATTTTCCCGCTGATGATGCTGGCGATGGGTGCGTCTTGGACCTTCATCCTGTTTGCAGCGTTCAATGGCCTGTTCGTGCTGATTACTCTGGGTTTTGTCCCGGAGACGAAGGGTGCTTCGCTGGAGCGGATCGAAGCGAATCTTTTTGCAGGGGTGCCCCTGCGTAAATTGGGAGAACCAGAGGGTAATGGGCAGTAAGATGGCAGATCCTAGCCTTGAGGGAGAATACGACCCGGAGAGGCACGCAGGCCTTTACGGGATGCAACGCTTCAAGGCGATGTCATCTGTCATTCTGGCATTGATGCTTTCGATCCTGGATTATTCCGTTGCGAATGTGGCCCTGCCCACCATCGCAACGGATCTCCACTCTTCTGCTTCGCAGGCGATCTGGGTCATCAATGCCTACCAGCTGGCCAATCTGGCCTGTCTCCTGCCATTGGCCGCCATTGGGGCCAGGGTTGGTTTCGGGCGGATGAGCCAGCTGGGAATTGTCCTGTTTCTCATTGCGTCTGTGGCCTGTGCCATGTCGCAGAACATGCTGGAGCTGACGCTTGCCCGGGCTCTTCAGGGTGTTGGCAGCTCCTGCATCATGAGTGTGAATATTGCGCTTGTGCGCTTCATTTATCCGCACAAGCTCATAGGCAAGGGGATTGCGCTCAACGGGCTGTTCATCGGCCTGGGTGTGGCTCTGGGGCCGACCATCGGCTCCTTCATCCTCTCCATTGCCTCCTGGCCCTGGATTTTCTGGGTGAATCTGCCGCTGGGTGGCATTGCCATCCTTCTAGCCAGCAAGGCTCTGCCCAAAACGCCGCGGAGCGACGTGAAGGTCGATATCCCTGGTTCCTTGCTCACGGTGGCCTCTTTCGCGCTGCTGGGGATCGGGCTGGACAGCCTCATGCATGGTGATCTGGGCTGGGGTGCCGGGTTGACGGGCTGGAGCCTTGTCAGCTGGTGGCTTCTCCTGCGCTGGCAGAAAAAGCGGCAGGAGCCTATCGTGCCGCTGGACCTGCTGAAGCGTGTGCCCTTTCTGCTGGCCTGTCTGGTCAGTTTCTGTGGGTTTGTGGCTTCGAATCTGTATATTGTGGCCATGCCTTTCACGCTGGCAGTGGCTTTTCATAAAAATCCGGCCACAGTCGGTCTGTTGATTGCACCGTGGGCTGTGGGCGTGGCGGTGATGTCTTTTATTGTCGGAAAGATTGCAGACCGTTTTCCGGCAGCTCTGCTGTCTTCCATTGGGCTGCTGGTGACATGTCTTGGCTTTGTGCTTCTCTGTACCCTGCCGCTGGATGCCGATAACACGGCCATTGCTTGGCGGACGCTTCTGGCTGGCATGGGGTTTGGCTTTTTCCAGCCACCGAACAACCGGGCCATCATGGTGACAGCCCCTCCCGGCCGGGAGGGCGGTGCAAGCGGGATGCTTTCCGTGGCCCGTCTTTCAGGGCAGACGACAGGGGCATTGCTGGTCGCCGGGCTGTTCACCCTGTTTCCTCATCCTGCGTTCATCTGTCTCGGAGCCGCCGCTGCCGTGGCTTTCTGTGGAGCAGCATTGAGTGCAGGGCGGACGCTTTTCAGAAGGCGTACGACCTGAGCAGGTCGCTCGATACAGGTCAGTCTGTTGTATGAAAAATCCCCGGGGTGCTGGTTCTGCCCCGGGGATTTTTCATGTCGGCCCTCTCACGCTCATGGAGCAGATCAGGTTTAGTGCCAGAATGTCGGGCTGGCCCCCAGGATGAAGGCGGCTGCCAGGACGAAGCCTATTGCGACGTTCTGCCGGAAGAAGTGCAGACAGAGAGGAGCATCATAGGGCGAAAGCCGGACAGTCTGACGGCCCAGCAGGAGGCAGGCCAGCAGGAAAGGCAGCCAGAAGAGTGGGTGCAACCCGGCCTGTAGAGCCGAGAGTGCAAACAGGCAGAGGGCTAGGGCGTAACAGCTGCCTACGAAGAGGCGGGCATGGTTCAGCATCAGGCGGGAGGTGGATTTGACCCCGATACGGGCATCATCCTCCATATCCTGAAAACCATAGATGGTATCGAATCCCAGCTGCCAGATGATGACGCCGCCGTAGAGCAGCAGGCCCGGCAGGTCCAGAGTGTTCTGGCTGGCCGCATAGCCCATGGGGGCGCCGAAGCCGAAGGTGAATCCCATGACAAGCTGGGGCCACCATGTCAGCCTTTTTGCGGCCGGGTAGAAGGCGACAAGGATCAGCGCCAGAGGTGCCAGCATCCAGCAGATGGGCGGCAGGGCGAGCAATACGGCCAGCCCTCCGAGTAGCAACACGGCCAGCAGAGCCAGCCCCTGTGTCAGGTTGAGTGCGCCGCTGGCCAGGGGCCTGCCTGCCGTGCGTGAAACCTGGGCATCAATTTTGCGATCCCAGATGTCGTTGATGACACAGCCCGCCGAACGCATGAGCAGCGATCCGATGGCGAAGAGCGCCGTATAGAAGAGCCGGCGTTCCAGAGGGGGCCCTTGTGGGGCAAGAAAGATGCCGAACACGCCGGGCAGCAGCAGCAGCCATGTGCCAACGGGACGGTCCAGCCGGGCAAGCAGTGCATAGGATCGCCAAGGGTCTGGCAGGCGGCCGATCAGGCCATTGCTGCGGATATCGGTATGAAGATGGGTCTGGGACATGGGATGAGTGATTGGCCAGAAACAGGATGAGGTCAATATTTTATCGCAGATGCTGGAAAGTGAGTGGGGAAAGCGGTATGCCCGAAACATGAGCCGTACTGATCCACGCCTTTTTATTGTTGATGCAGAGTCTCCCTGGCAGGAAGGGGAGACGGTGTCCCTGTCTGCCGGTCAGGCCCATTATCTGGGCAAGGTCATGCGTCTTCAGCCGGGCGATGGTGTGGTGCTGTTCAATGGCCGGGATGGCGAGTGGCAGGCGACTGTCGAGGGGCTGAAAAAAAATCAGGCCACGGTGCGCGTTACGTCCTGTCTGCGGCCCCAGCAGGATACAGAAGGGGTGGAGCTTCTTTTTGCGCCACTCAAGAGGGATGCGACGGAGCTGCTCATCCGCATGGGGACAGAGCTGGGTGTGACACGCTTTCGCCCCGTCCTGACAGCCCGGACAAACACACATCGCCTGAATCTTGAGCGGTTGGGGCTGATCGCACAGGAAGCTGCCGAACAGTGTGAGCGGCTGGATGTCCCGACCCTCATGCCGCTGGAGCCTCTGGCGGCTGTTCTGGCCCGCTGGCCGGTTCGGCGCAGGCTTGCCGTGGCGCTGGAGCGCCATGGGCAGGGAGGGCCTCCCGCTGGCTGTGATGCATTGCTCATCGGGCCAGAAGGAGGCTTTGCGGAGGAAGAGGTCCAACGGCTTTCCCGGCATGAGGCCATACAGTCTTTTTCGCTCGGCCCCCGGATATTGCGGGCAGATACGGCAGCCTGTGCTGCCTTGGCCCAGATCGGAGCAGCCAACCGGCAGGCATGAACGGCCCGAGGCTGCTCGAATATGTGTCGGTTCTCTTGAATGAAGGTAAATATGCCCCCTAGTATAGGGGGTATCTGGCTTACGGACAGTCTGAGCGTCCTGCGGCATAGCGTGGTGAATTTTAGCCGATAAGGGTTTGTGCATGTCCAATCCAGGTGAAAGCAATACGACACTGATCGAGAGCAGGGCGCAGCTTGTCGAGGTTCTGGCTCGTGGCTGCAAGCCGAAGGCTGAATGGCGTATTGGGACAGAACATGAAAAGTTCGGGTTCCGTCTGCCAGAACGGGCCAGAGGAGAGCTGAAGCCGTTTGCGCCACCAGCGTATGAGCCGGATGGCATCGGTGCCCTGCTTGGCGCTCTGGAAGGGCCGAACTGGCAGGCCATCCGTGATGATGGCCATTTGATAGGCCTGAAAGGTGCGGGCCCGCACAAGGGGCGGTCCATCTCTCTGGAACCTGCGGGACAGTTTGAGCTCTCCGGTGCGCCTGTCAGGACGGTGCAGGAAACCGAACAGGAGATGATTGCCCATTTCAGGCAGATCACCGGGCCTGCGCAGGAGCTGGGCCTTGGTTTTGCGCCTCTTGGTTTTCAGCCTCTCTGGCCCCGGGAGGCCATGCCGTGGATGCCCAAGAGCCGGTATGCCATCATGCGCCGCTACATGCCAGAGGTCGGGCGTCGTGGGCTGGACATGATGACACGGACCTGCACTGTGCAGGTGAATCTGGATTTTTCCAGCGAGGCAGACATGGCCCGCAAAATGCGGGTGTCGCTCGCTCTCCAGCCTCTCATCACGGCCCTGATGGCCAATTCGCCGTTTGCTGATGGCAGGCCGACGGGGCGTCTGTCCAACCGGGCCTATATCTGGCTGGATACGGACAATCAGCGCAGTGGTCAGCCGACGTTCTTTTTTGAGGAAGGCTTCGGGTTTGAGCGCTACGTGGACTGGGCGCTGGATGTTCCGATGTATTTCGTCAATCGTGAAGGGCGGAATATTGATGCCGCAGGCTGTTCGTTCCGTAAATGGCTCGATGGTGTCGAGCAGGAGCCGTTGGCAGGCCTGCGCCCAACGGTCGGGGATTTTGAAGACCATCTGACGACACTGTTCCCTGATGTCCGGCTCAAGCAGTTTCTTGAGATGCGTGGTGCCGATGCTGGACGGCCAGACATGATGGTGGCCCAGTCTGCGTTCTGGGTGGGGCTGCTATATGACGAAGACGTGCTGGCTGAAGCCGAACGGGTGGTGAAGGAGCAGTCTTGGCTGCATTATCAGTCTCTGGCGGAGCTTGTTGTCGAACAGGCCATGGATGCTCCTTTCCCGGGCGGGCTGCGTCATCTGGCAAAGCGTATTCTGACACTGGCCGAGCAGGGACTTCAGAAACGGGGCCATGGGGAGGAGTATTATCTTGCTCCGCTCTATGAGATTGCTGATGGTGCCAAAACACAGGCGGAGCGGTGGCTGGAGCGGTACCATGATGTCTGGCAGGGTGATGTCCGGCACATTTTCCGGGAAGCGGATATTTCCTTGTGAGGAAAGGAAGCGTGGTGATGGTGGTGCGGCGTCTTGTCATGGCCTGCGGCGTGGCTTTTGCTGTGGGGGGGATGGGTCTGCTGGGGAATCCGGCACTGGCGGCAGGAGTTCCCCTGACCCAGGCCCAGCAGGGGTGGGTTCACAGAATTGAGTCCAGCCTTGCGGCGACGAAGACATTTCAGGCCCGGTTTGAGCAGGTGACCGAGCATGACGGGACATCCACCGGGACAGTTCTGCTGGAGCGGCCGGGAAAGATGCGGTTTTCTTACGACCCTCCCAGCCCGCTTCTGCTTGTGGCCAATGAAGGCAAGGTCGTGTTTCAGGATCGCAGCATCGGTCAGATCACGACAATCCCTCTGGATCATACGCCATTGGGTCTTCTTCTGCGGCCGGATCCCCGTTTCTCGGGGGATGTATCCATTCTGGGGTACGAACAGCAGAATAGCGAGATCCAGTTGCGGGTGACACGGACGGAAAATCCGGGTGAAGGCGAGATGACGCTCTTTTTCTCCACCCGTCCGCTCAGTCTGAAAGGCTGGACAGTGCTGGATGCCCAAGGGCACAGGACGGTCGTGCATTTTTCCAGCGTGCAGACCGGCATCAGCGTTCCGGCTTCAAGTTTTGTCCTGCCAAAGGATGAGGACTAACCGCCCTTTTTCTGTCTGGCCAGCTCAAGTGCCCGGTTATAGACGGTGCGCTTGGGCAGGTTGACGATCCCTGCTATCAGCGCTGCGGCATCCTTGACGGAGTGGGTTTTCAGGGCATCCTGCAAGGCCTGGTCGAGCTCCTGTGCTCCCGTATCGTCTGCGGCTGGTGGACCAAGAAGCAGGGTGATCTCTCCCCGTGGGGCTGTTTCTTCAAAATGGGCAATGAGTTCGGCAAGACTGCCCCGGATCATTTCTTCAAAATGTTTTGTCAGTTCACGCCCTACGGCCGCAGGGCGGTCTGAGCCGAATACCTGCTGCTGTGTTTTCAGTGTTTCCAGAAGTCGGTGCGGTGATTCATACCAGATGAGCGTGGCAGCCAGACCAGCCTGTTCGGCAGCACGCAGGGCGGTAAAGCTGTGTCGGCGGGCCTCTCCCCGGGGAGGAAAGCCCAGAAACATGAAGGGAATGGGAGGCAGGCCGGAGAGTGTCAGAGCCGTGACGGCAGCATTGGCACCGGGCAGGGACGTGATGGCGATATTTTCTGCCTGTGCGGCCCGGACGAGGCGGTATCCGGGGTCCGAAACAATGGGTGTACCGGCATCAGAGACCAGGGCCAGACATTCTCCCTGCTGGAGGCGCTCAATGAGGGCGGGGATGCGGTCCTGTTCATTATGGTCGTGGAGAGGGAAGAGCTGGTTGCTTATGCCATAATGCCGCAGCAGTTTTGTGGTAACGCGGGTATCTTCACACAGGATGGCATCAGCGGTCCTTAAAGCATCAAGGGCACGCTGGCTTATGTCGGCGAGGTTGCCGACAGGCGTTGCCACCAGCACGAGCTGCCCGGTAGAAGAAGGAAATGTTCCGTGATCGGGGGGAGTATATGGTTTCTCAGACATCGTTATCCTCAATGAGCCGCTCTGGCCTTTATAGCCGTGGTGGGCGGGGGCGCGGCAAGAGAGGAAACGGCCAGGCAGCATTGGCCGTTGGTATTTTCATGTTTCTGGGAGCCTGCTCCGGGGAAAATGGTCATGAAAGGAAACTGGCCCCGGTGGCAGCCGCTCCGCAGCCAGTGGAAAAACCAGCCCGTGTCGGGCTGATCGTACCGTTGAGTGGCCCTCATGCTGCCATCGGCCTGCGCCTGAGGGATGCGGCCCGGCTGGCTCTGCCGGACAACCAGCCTCCTCCCATGGATGTATTTGACAGTGCCCAGCCAGCAGGGCCTGCCCATGCCGCCCAGCAGGCTCTGGAGGCCGGAGACAGTATTGTTCTGGGGCCGCTTACGGCAGGTGATACGCAGGCCGTGTCCTCTGTCCTGCAGCCAGTGAATGTGCCGGAGCTGGCTTTCACCAGTGATGTGGCTCAGGCCAGACCGGGTGTCTGGGTCATGGGACTGACGCCAGAGCAGCAGGTTCGTCGTCTTGTTGACGCTGCCCGGGTAGAAGGACGGAAGCGTTTTGCTGCGTTTCTGCCAGATACGGCGCTGGGGCACGCCATGGGGGAAGGGCTGACCCTGGCCTGCCAAGAGGCTGGGCTGGATGTCCCGCAGATTACGTTCCACAGCAGTGACATCAATGACATCACGCAGAAAATGGCGCAGCTGAGCCGTCGGCCGGTTGCATCTGCCGGTACTGCACAGGGAGCGGCCACGGCGGAGAGCGGACCTTCTGCCATTGACCCTCTGAATGAGGGTGATGAAATGACGGTTTCTTCCTCCCGGCCAGCCCAGAAGGATCAGACCGCTTCGGCCCCTTCGGAGGTCAGCCCGCCGCCATTTGATGCCCTGCTTCTGGGTGATACCGGGCTGGATTTGGCCCGTGTGATCGATGCGCTGAAGAACAACCAGCTTCTGGTTCCTCAGGTTCGTATTCTTGGTCCGATGCTCTGGCGTTCCTTTGACGCCAAACTGGGGGACCTGCGCGGTGCCTGGTATGTGGCGTTTGATGAGAAACAGCGCAGTGGCTATGTGCAGAGTTATCAGAATGCCTATCAGCAGAAGCCTTCTCCTGTCGCAGATTTTGCCTACGATGCGGCCGCTCTGGCTGGCGCCCTGATCCGCCAGAACAAGCTGAATGTGGCAACACTGACCCAGCGTGAAGGCTATCTGGGCGTGAATGGTCTCTTCCATCTGCGTCCGGATGGCCGGATGATTCGGGCGCTGGGCATCTATCAGATTGCTCCGGGTGGGGGCAGCCAGCTGATCGTCCCAGCCTCCCGTGATCTGACATCGCCATCATCTCTTTCCGTAGGGCCGGCCGTGCCGGGGCGGGGGACTGCCTCGGCATCGGCTGATATGGCCGTATGGTCACCTGCGAAGCAGACAGCTGGAGCAGTACCGGCACAGGTTCAGGCTGGGAAGAAACCGGCCGCTCCTGATGTGGCGGTCTGGTCGCCATCCCGTCATGCGGGTGCTGGGAGCGGCACGTCCTCAACACCCTGACAGGTTTTGGCTTTTTACCTGCTTCCATGGAAAAACCCCCGTCTGCATGCCAGACGGGGGTTTTTCTGTAGGACGAAGAATCGTTTCAGCAGGACGTCATGTCAGGCTGATGCATGCAGGGGCAGAACGGGACGGATGGTATGAAGTGCTTCGGAGAAGGTCCGGTAACGGCCAAGCTCGTTGTCTCTCAGGCAGTCCGTGAGAACCCAGTAGGGACCACGCAGGCTGATGAGGTAGGCAGGGTCGGCATTTTCCCGAACCCAGATGACCACCAGGCTGGGATCGGCTGTCTGCTGGTCCGGAGATGATTCAATGGAGGCATCAAGAATGCCCATTTTCTCGCTGGCAATGAGCCATGTGGCCAGGTAGTGGCGATGATGGGAAAGGAGCTTCTGGCGGAACGGGACGACAACACCGCCCGCATGTTTCCGGGCGCTGGAGGAGGGGGCCGTGGCGTGTTCTGCCACGCGGAATGCTTTCTGAGCCATGTCAGCATCTCCTTCATGGGAACAGGGAAACCCCTGCTGCATCACAATCAGAACAACCCATGGTGCCGAAGCGCGCTATCTGAAAACTGAACAGGAAGGCTTGGCTGCTATGATCTTGCTCTCATTTTGCAATCCTACCATGTTTCGGACGCATGGCTAGGTAAAATTTACTTTTTCTTATTCCGGTAACAGGATTTTGCCCATCGCCGATGCAACCAGAGCCAGTTTTCCGGGCGTTTCGTAATCCATTGTTCCAGCTCATCATTCAGGAGCTGGGTCAGGTGACGAATCATGTCATGGCGGGAACGGGCTGTGCTGGCATGATCTTTCGGGTCAAGGCAGGACCCCACCTCCAGAACCAGACGGGCCGGGCCTTCCCGCCAGACATGCCCTGTAATGATCAGAGCATCGAATCTGAGGGCCAGTGCCGCAGCAGCCGGGGCTGTCATGGTAGGATGGCCGAAGAAGGAAACCTCAATCCCATCGTTCATTTTCTGGTCCCCCAGCACGCCAAGATATCCACCTCTGGCGAGATGGCGGACAGCATCCCGTGCCCCCTGCTTCCCTTTTGGGAAGAATGAAACGGGTGTGCCGACAATGTGGCGTCGCAGCCGACAGAGCAGCTGGTCAACCAGAGGGTTGTTGGGGGCACGGTAGAAAGGGGAAAAAGCCATGCCATAACGGGCAACAATCAGGGGCATGAGTTCCCAGTTGCCGAGATGGCCTGAAAAGAAAATGACAGGGCGCCCGCTTTTGCGGGCCTGGTGCAGGAGTTCATCATTCAGGACACGCCAGCCGGGACCTGTAGCAGCCCCTTCCGGCAGGTCAGGAAGGTGGGGGAGTTCTCCCAATGTGCTGCCAATGTTCCACCAGCAGCCTCTGACGAGCCTCCGGCGTGTCTTTCGGTCCATCGTGGGAAAGGCACGGTGCAGGTTGATGTCGGCAATGCGGGATGAGGGAAGGCACGGCCCGACAAGAGCTGCCACGGTTCCTCCCAAACGGGAAGACAGACCCGCAGGCAGCTTGCTGGCAAACCAGAGAAGCCCCTTCAGGCCCCATGCCTCAAGATAATGTTTCATGGGTGCGGGGCCGGGACATGAGAGGGGCAGTTACTCTGCCAGAAAGTGGTCAAGAAGTTCATCCATCAGCCTAGGGTTGCTCCATCGGGGTTCAACATCAAGGCTAACCACGAAATTCTGGAAGAGTGGGGGCAGTTTTACAAAATCTTTTTCCGTCGTGACCAGAACGGTCTCTGGCATATGGGCCAGCTGGGCCAGTTTCTTCAGTTCACGGGCCGAGTAGATGTGATGGTCAGGGAATGTGAGAGTCCGCAACAGGGTAAGGCCTGCATCCTGAAGGGTGGAGAAGAATTTCTGGGGGCGACCGATCCCGGCAAAGGCAATGAGCTGATAGCCCCGCAGCTTCTGGATGGCGGCGCCAGGGGAGAGGGTTCCTTTCAGGACAGGAAGGGACGGAGGCAGCTGCCCGGCGATATGCTGGCGGTCGTCACCGAGGATGACAGTGGCGTGTAGCCGGGGCAGGAGATCAGGAAGTGATTCCCGCAATGGCCCGGCAGGAAGCAGGCGCTGGTTGCCCAGCCCCGCCGGACCGTCAATGACCAGCAGGGAGAGGTCTTTGTGGAGGGAAGGGTCCTGTAGACCGTCATCCATGACCAGGCAGTCTGCCCCTGCTTCGATGGCCCGCAGGGCATTGGCTCTGCGGTCCGGTCCTCGCCATGTGGGGGCAAGGCGGGCCAGCAGGATGGTTTCATCGCCGACATCAACGGCCCTGTCCAGTGTGGGGGAGATCAGTCCTGTCTTTTTGGACCGGCCACCGTGACCACGGGTTAGGGCATGGGGAGTCCGTCCTCTCTGGATCAGCTTTTGGAGCAGATGGAGGCTCATGGGCGTTTTGCCAGTTCCGCCTACGGTGATGTTTCCACAGCAGAGAACAGGAACGGGCAGCCTGAGTGAAGGCTGGGTCTGACGTTGCCTGGCGACGAACCCCGTCACTTTACTGAAAGGCAAAAGAAGATTGGAAAGCATGGTCGGGGCAGGGGTCTGCCAGAAAGAAGGGGCCGTCAGTTTCATCAAAATGCCTTTTTAGTCAAAATTGTGTCCTTAATAAGGCGAATTGCCTGCCTGCCTGCCTGATTCTGCTGAGGGGGCCTGGGGCTGGGAAGATGGCGGGCTTTCAGCCAGCGTGCGAGTGCCTCCTGATGCTCAACAGGATGGAGTGAGCCTGCATGACGGGCGCAGAGTGCTGTCCAGTTCTGCATGTATGGACCGATGGCCGTAGGGCGGCGGAAATGGAGGGATTCCAGAGGGTTGTGGCCTCCTCCGGGTGGGACAAGGGAATTGCCGATGAAGACCCGCTCGGCAAGCTGAAAGAAGAGGCCGACTTCTCCCAGCGTGTCGATGATCCATACATCATCCCCACCTCCAGGAACCTGTCCCTTGGAACGGCAGGGAGCCTGATGGGTCTGGGCCAGTTCTTTGCCTCTTTCAGGATGACGGGGGATGATGACGGTGAGCAGGTCAGGGCGTTCTTTTTTGGCCTGCCGGGCGGCTGCAATGATGATCTCTTCTTCGCCCGGATGCGTGGAAGCCGCCACAAAAATGGAGCGTTCCTCAAGTTGCCTGCGCAGGGTGACAGCCTCGGATGCATCAAAGGGCAGAGGGGGCGAATCTTCTTTCAGATCCGCCGGGGGCAGGAGTGGCCCGATTCCGAATCGGGCAAAAGCCTGCGCATCATCCATGCTTCGGGGCATGATCCAGTGGCAGGCTTCCAGGAGGTGGCGCAGCAGGGGTGATGCCCACCGCCAGCGTGCGGCAGAACGGGGCGAGAGACGTGCATTGAGCAGCATGACAGGCAGTTTTTTTTGTCGGCTCAGGCAGAGCAGGCCCGGCCAGAGTTCACTTTCCGTAAGAACCAGCCCGATCGGTTGCCAGTATGCCATGAAACGCTCAAGGAGATGCGGGGCATCATAGGGGATGAGCTGATGGATCAGCCGCCCCGTGTGACTGGCCGGATGGGCGGCGACCGTTTCTCCACCGGTCAGGGTGGCTGTTGTCATGAGGATGGTCAGCTTTGGGCTGTCTGCCAGAAGCTGACTGACAACAGGCAGGATGCACCGGCTTTCTCCCACACTGGCAGCATGAACCCAAAGGAGCGGTCCGTCATGGGAGGGGCGGGGCATTCCTGCCCGGGCGAAACGTTCCGGCAGGCGGGTTCTGTTTTCCCTGCCCTGCTGCAGCCTTTTGCGGGCATGACGGCGGAGCCATGGCATGGCGGCATGGCCGATCAGCGACCATATTGTGAGAAGGGGGGCGGCCAGAGGCGTGAAGGAAGGGTAACGGCCCATTGCGTGTTCCATGCGGCACGGGTGGTGCATTTTCGCATCATCTCCCCAGCACAACGCAGAGGGAAGCGTAAAAACGTTTTCCTCGTGACGGGAGGGCCTTGCCGAGTGGCCAGCCTTGTGCGACGAGATGACCCACTTATTATATATCCAGGATTATCCTCAAGGGGGCTGACCATGTCAGAAACGGAAGCGCACACGCAGCAGGAAACAGCCAAGGGAACACTCATGGCTGGCAAGCGTGGTGTTGTCATGGGTGTGGCAAACAAGAACTCCATTGCCTGGGCCATTGCCAAGGCCTGTGCGGACCAGGGGGCTGAAATCGCCTTCACCTATCAGGGTGAGGCTCTGGGCAAGCGTGTACGTCCGCTGGCAGAAAGTGTGGGGTCCACCATGGTCCTGCCCTGTGATGTGAGTGATGACGCTGCTATCAATGCCACGTTCGATGAGGTCGAGAAGGCCTGGGGCAAGATCGACTTTGTCGTTCATGCCATTGGCTGGGCTGACAAGCAGTATCTGCGCGGGCGCTATGTGGATACCCCCCGTGAGGCTTTCCTTCAGGCGCTGGATATTTCCTGCTTCTCTTTCACGGCAGTGGCCCGTCGGGCTGCGGCCATGATGAATGCCGGTGGCTCCCTGCTGACCCTGACCTATCTGGGGGCAGAGCGTGTCATGCCGCATTATAATGTGATGGGTGTTGCCAAGGCAGCACTTGAAGCCTCCGTCCGTTACATGGCGGTGGATCTGGGTCGTGATGATATCCGTGTGAACGGCATTTCTGCCGGACCGATCATGACACTGGCAGCCAATGGCATCGGGGACTTCCGCTACATTCTGCGCTGGAATCAGGTCAATGCTCCGATGGAGCGCAATGTGTCCCTGAAGGATGTCGGTGGTTCCGGCCTGTATCTGCTGTCAGATCTTTCCAGCGGTGTGACGGGTGAGGTGCATCACGTGGATTGCGGTTACAACATCATTGGCATGAAGAACCCGGAAGCTCCCGACATGAGCCTCTCCTCTGGGGAATAAGAATAATGTCTGAAAACAGTTTTGGGCGTCTGCTGCGTGTTACGACATGGGGAGAGAGCCACGGTCCAGCGATTGGCTGCGTGATTGATGGCTGTCCGCCACGCCTGAAACTGTCGGAGGATGACATTCAGCCCTGGCTGGAGAAAAGGCGGCCGGGCCAGTCCCGTTACACGACGCAGCGGCGTGAACCGGATGAGGTGCGGATTCTCTCCGGGGTGTTTGAGGGGCAGACGACGGGCACCCCCATTTCCCTGATGATTGAGAATACGGATCAGCGGTCCCGGGATTATGGGGAGATTGCCCGGCAGTATCGGCCTGGCCATGCAGATATTGCCTATGATCTGAAGTACGGCATCCGTGACTATCGTGGTGGCGGGCGGTCTTCCGCACGGGAGACGGCCATGCGTGTCGCAGCGGGAGCCGTGGCACGGGTCATCCTGCGGGAGCTTGTCGGGCCGCAGCTGCTCATCCGTGGTGCCCTTACGGGTATTGGTGGGCAGTCCGTGAACAGGGAACGCTGGGATTGGGATGAGGTGGAACGGAATCCGTTCTTCTCTCCAGATGCGGGAATCGTTCCGGCGTGGAGCGAGCAGCTGGAAGAGGTGAGAAAGTCCGGATCCTCCATCGGTGCGACGCTGGAGGTCGTGGCGGAAGGCGTTCCTGCCGGGCTGGGGGCGCCTGTTTATGGCAAGCTGGACTCCGAACTGGCTGGCGGCCTCATGGGTATCAATGGTGTGAAAGCGGTCGAGATTGGTGATGGCATGGGGGTTGCCGCCCTCCATGGCGAGGAAAATGCGGATCCCATCCGTCCCTCCGATAATCCGATGGAGCCTGTATTTCTCAGCAATCACGCCGGGGGTATTCTGGGGGGTATCTCCACGGGGCAGCCTATCGTGGCCCGCATGGCGATCAAACCAACCAGCTCCATATTGCTGCCCGTACCGAGCATCACGCGGGATGGTGAGGCGGTGGATGTCCGGACAAAGGGGCGGCATGACCCCTGCATCGGCATCCGGGCCGTACCGGTGGCCGAGGCCATGATGGCCTGCATCCTGGCGGACCAGTTGCTGCGTAACCATGCCCAATGTGGGTGGCTCTGAAAACTGTTGTTATTCAGCAGGAAGGGTGAGAGCTCGTTACAATATATAGTGTTCATTGTGAACGGGTTAACCCTATATATGCGAAAATGCATAAAACCTGACGAAAAACAAGCCTTGAAATATGCCCTTCATCCATGGGAGATGGGAGGACTGTTTAAGCCGAAAATGATGCTGAAATGAGGGGCTCGATTCATGACCATGCATGATGCGCAGACGTTCGCTCACCCGCTGGGTGGGACAGAAGAACCCGAGCTCTTCCCCAATGTTGTTCAGCTGCCGGGGCATCCGCCTGTGCGGACGACGCCGGAACGTGACGAGCGCCTGACAGACTTCGGTCGTGCCACTCTGGATGACCGCTACCTGCTGGAAGGTGAGACATATCAGGGGCTGTTTGCGCGCGTGGCATCCCGGTATGGAGCTGATGAGGGGCATGCACAGCGTATTTACGATTACATGTCCCAGCACTGGTTTATGCCAGCCACACCTGTTCTTTCCAACGGCGGGACGAATCGTGGTCTTCCGATTTCCTGTTTTCTCAATGAATCGGAGGACAGTCTCGAGGGGATTGTCGGGCTCTGGAATGAGAATGTCTGGCTGGCTGCCAAAGGAGGGGGGATTGGTTCCTATTGGGGCAATCTGCGGTCTATCGGGGAGAATATCGGCCGGAATGGTAAAACATCCGGTGTGATCCCCTTCATTCGGGTGATGGACAGCCTGACGCTCGCCATCAGCCAGGGCAGCCTGCGGCGTGGTTCCGCTGCAGTTTATCTGCCTATCTGGCATCCCGAGATTGAAGAATTCATCGAGATGCGCCGTCCCACTGGTGGTGATCCCAACCGCAAGGCCCTCAATCTGCATCATGGTGTGCTGCTGACGGACGATTTCATGCGGGCCGTGGCGGGTGATGAGGAATGGCCACTCGTTTCCCCCAAGGATCATAGCGTCATTCGCAAGGTGTCGGCCCGTGGCCTGTGGATACGCCTTCTGACAGCACGCATGGAACAGGGCGAGCCCTACATCGTGTTTTCGGACACGGTGAACCGTGCCCGGCCGGAACATCACAGGCTGGCAGGGCTGGAGGTGAAGACCTCCAACCTCTGTGCCGAGATCACCCTGCCGACGGGGATTGACCATCATGGCAAGACCCGTACGGCTGTCTGCTGTCTTTCATCCCTGAATCTGGAATATTGGGATGAATGGAAAGATGACCCGCACTTCATCAAGGATGTGATGCTGTTCCTCGACAATGTGTTGCAGGACTTCATCGACAATGCGCCGGATGACATGGCCCATGCCCGTTATGCCGCCATGCGGGAGCGGTCGGTCGGGTTGGGTGTGATGGGTTTCCATTCCTTCCTTCAGTCCAGGATGGTGCCCTTTGGTAGTGTCATGGCGAAGGTGTGGAACAAGAAGTTCTTTGAGCATATCTCGAAGCAGACGGCTGAGGCATCCCGCGAGCTGGCAAAGACACGGGGCCCGTGTCCGGATGCTGAAGAATATGGTTTTCAGGAACGGTTCTCCAACAGGATGGCCGTGGCGCCGACAGCGTCCATTTCCATCATTGCGGGCAATGCCAGCCCGGGGATTGATCCCATCAGTGCCAACGTGTTTCTCCAGAAGACACTGTCCGGCTCCTTCACGGTGCGGAACCGCCATCTGGCGAAGCTGCTCCAGAAGTATGGGCGGGATACGGATGAGGTCTGGTCTTCCATCACATTGAGCAAGGGGTCCGTACAGCATCTCGATTTCCTGACACAGGATGAGAAAGATGTTTTCAGAACGGCCTTCGAGATTGACCAGCGCTGGGTGATTGAGCATGCTGCCGACCGTGCTCCGTTCATCTGCCAGTCGCAGTCGGTCAATCTGTTCCTGCCGGCGGATGTGCACAAGCGTGACCTTGTCCGCATCCATTACGAGGCATGGAAGAAGGGCGTCAAATCGCTGTATTATTGCCGCTCCCTTTCCATCCAGAGGGCCGATACGGTGTCCAATGTTGCCGTGAAGCGTGACATCATGGAGGGGGATGACGATCATCTTCCGCAGGCTACGCCACGCCATGCGGAGAGTGGTGCCGGGAGTTATGAGGAATGTCTCTCCTGCCAGTAAGGCGGAGGGTGTGAGGTGGGGCCTGCCCGGCATGGCCTCATCTTTGGATATTGGAGGGATTCAGCCTGGAAGGGCTGTGTCTCAAGGGAAAAAGGTTTCGCGAGATGACAGATGGCACTCCATTGCCGCCGGCCCCGGAAGCGGCCGAGCAGGCCAATCTTCTGGTTGAAAACCCGGTTTACAAGCCATTCCGCTACCCTTGGGCCTATGATGCCTGGTTGACCCAGCAGCGTCTGCACTGGCTGCCGGAGGAAGTTCCGCTGGCCGAGGATGTGAAGGACTGGCACCGTAAACTTTCAGAGGCCGAGCAGAATCTCGTCACGCAGATTTTCCGCTTTTTCACGCAGGCGGACGTGGAAGTGAACTCCGCCTACATGAAGTATTACAGTCAGGTTTTCAAGCCGACCGAAGTCCTGATGATGCTCTCCTGTTTCTCGAACATCGAGACCATCCATATTGCGGCCTATTCCCACCTGCTGGATACGATCGGGATGCCGGAGACGGAGTATTCCGCCTTCCTGAAATACAAGGAAATGAAGGACAAGTATGATTTCATGCAGTCCTTCAACATCAACAGCAAGCGGGATGTTGCCAAGACGATGGCAGCCTTCGGAGCCTTCATGGAGGGTCTCCAGCTGTTTGCGTCTTTTGCCATCCTGCTGAATTTCCCCCGCTTCAACAAGCTGAAGGGGATGGGACAGATCGTTTCATGGTCCGTGCGTGATGAAACGCTGCACTGCCTCTCCATGATCCGGCTTTTCCGCACCTTCATTCGGGAAAATCCGGAACTCTGGACGGAAGAATTCCGGGCTGAACTGGTGGAAATCTGCCGTCAGACAGTCGCCCACGAGGATGCCTTCATCGAACTGGCCTTCGAAATGGGGCCTGTGGAGGGCCTGTCTGCCGGGCAGGTGGAGCGCTACATCCGCTTCATTGCTGATCGCCGGCTGATCCAGCTTGGTCTGGACCCGATCTATGGCATCGAGGAAAATCCGCTGCCATGGGTGGATGACATGCTCAATGCGGTGGAACATACGAATTTCTTCGAGAATCGTGCGACTGAATATTCCCGTGCTTCCACGCAGGGGACATGGGAAGATGCCTTCGAAAGTGGTGTGTTCTCCTGAGAGGAAAGCAGGGAAATTACCCGTTATCTGAATGGTTTTTATGACAGGGCTGTCTTGACCGGGCCTGCTTTGCTGCTCATATGGACGGAAGTATTTTCTAATAGGGGTATGGGCTGCGTTCTGCCCGGCCATACGTTCTGAAAAGACGTATCCCGGAGGAAAGGCAGCCGCCCGAGACTGTCTGCTCCAGCGTGCTGGAGCAGGGAGAACTGGAGTTGTGCGTTTTGGTTTCTTCCTCATCAGAGCCCAACACTGTATCTGGCGGTGAGGCTGCGGGTAGAGAGGTCAAAGGGGAAGATGCCCTGAAGGCCCTTTCCGCCTATCTGGCCGATGACATGACAGCCTGCAATCAGGCCATCATTGACAGGATGCAGAGCTCTGTTCCGTTGATTCCCCAGCTGGGAGCGCATCTCGTGGCGGCTGGTGGAAAGAGGCTGCGTCCATTGCTGACGCTCGCTTCTGCCCGTCTTTGTGGTTATGGGGAGAAGGAGGGGGAAACACGCCATATCGGCCTGGCGGCCTGTGTGGAGTTCATCCATACAGCAACGCTGCTGCATGATGATGTGGTGGATGAAAGCACGCTGCGGCGTGGCATGGCCTCTGCCAATGCCCTTTTTGGCAACAAGGCTTCCGTGCTGGTGGGGGACTTCCTGTTTGCCCGCTCGTTTCAGCTCATGACGGCGGATGGATCGCTGGAGGTCATGGCCATTCTTTCAGCTGCTTCGGCAACGATTGCTGAAGGTGAAGTTCTCCAGATGTCCACCCAGAATGATCTTTCTACCCCGATAGAGCGTTATCTGGAGGTCATCCATGGCAAGACGGCGGCCCTGTTTGCGGCGGCCTGTCGGGTAGGCGCCGTCGTGGCCGGGCATGGTCGTGAGGCTGAGCTGGCGCTGGAGCAGTACGGAACCAGCCTGGGTATGGCCTTCCAGCTTGTGGATGATGCGCTGGATTATGCAGCGGATCAGCAGGTGCTGGGGAAGACGGTCGGGGATGATTTCCGTGAAGGGAAGATCACGCTCCCGGTGCTGGCTGCTTATGAGCAGGGTACGGAGGAAGAACGCCAGTTCTGGAAACGTGTGATCGAGGATAATGAGCAGACAGAGGCTGATCTGCCTCATGCTCTGGAGATCATTGCCCGGAGGGATGCCATCCGTAAGACGATTGAAAAGGCCCGGGATTATGCGGCGCAGGCCGTGGAGGCGTTGTCCTGTTTCCCGGAGAGCGGGTTGAAAAATCTGTTGCGTGAGACGGTGCTTTATACGGTCGAGCGGGCCCGTTAAGAAAAAACGTCCCAGCCATTGGCGAATCCCAGCCAGGCGATGTTTCTGGCAAGCTCCTCTCCGTTCTGTGGATGAGCTGTCAGGAAGAAGCGGTCCGCCGGGCTGGACGGGCTGGCGGGAAGCGAGGCTTCCGTTACATCACATAACCGCCGGAGGGCCTGCTGGGCGACGGCGGGGGCGGGGTCCAGCCACATGATGCCCGCAGGGCCGAGGCGCTGGAAGTAGGGTAGCAGAAACGTATAGTGCGTGCAGCCCAGCCCAACAGCGTCAATGTCATTTCCACCGGGCTGCTGAAAGAGGCATGCGAGTTCCTGCTGCACTTCAGCCGGATCCAGCTGCTCGCCCCGAAAAGCCCGCTCGGCCAGATTGGCCAGATGGCGGGAGCCATGTATGAGCAGTCGGCAATCGGCAGCAAATTCGTCATGAAGCTGTTTGAGATAGGGGCGTCGTGCCGTGGCGCTTGTAGCCAGCAGACCGATGGTGCGGTTGGCAGAGACCCGTCCGGCCCAGCGGATGGGCGGGACACAGCCTACGACAGGCAGATCGAGCCGCTCCCGTAATATGGGCAGTGCCAGGGTGCTGGCCGTGTTGCAGGCAATGATGGCCAGAGCCGGTTCCAGTGTATCGCAAGCCTTGCAGACGAGGTCGGCAATGCGCTCCCGCAGGATATCATCCGGCTGTTCCCCATAGGGAAACAGGGCCGTATCGGCGAGGTAGTCTATTGTCAGGGAAGGGGCCAGACTGCGCAGCGCCTGAACAACACCCAGCCCGCCGATGCCTGAATCAAAGACCAGAATGCGGGGAGAGGATGGTGCAGGCATGGGCGTATCCGCTGAGACGTGATGGTGGGGCCTGAAAAGGAGAGAAAGGTTGCCCTCTTTTCATCGTCCTTTTCAGGCTGGGTGTGAAACGGTCAGCCCCGTTTGAAGGCAAGTGCTTCTTCTGCGCTGCCGACACCGCCATGGGCTTTGGACCAGCTGCATGGGTCCTCAAGGAAGCGGCGAACTTCTGCGCTGTCTTCGGCAGAGAAATATTGGCCATCGGCGCAGGCTTCCAGTACATCCCACCAGGTGCAGAGTGCATGCAGGCTGATGCCCATGTCCTGAAGGGTTTTCTGGGCGCCGGGGAAGACGCCGTAGAAGAAGACGACAAAGGTGTGATCCACGATGGCACCTGCTTCACGCAGGGCATTGGCAAAACGGATCTTGGAGGCGCCGTCTGTTGTCAGGTCCTCTACCAGCAGGGTGCGCATGCCCTCTGGCACGTCACCTTCAATCTGTGCATTGCGGCCAAAGCCTTTAGGCTTCTTGCGGACATAGGCCATTGGTGTCATCAGCCGGTCAGCAATCCAGGCGGAGAAGGGAATACCTGCCGTCTCACCGCCCACGACAGCATCAATGCTTTCATAGCCGATGTGGCGGCCAATTTTTTCAACGGCCAGTTCCATCAGTTTCTTGCGGGCGCGGGGGAAGAAGATGATCTTGCGGCAGTCGATATAGACGGGGGATTTCCAGCCGGATGTCAGCGTGTAAGGCTCGCTGGGCCGGAAGTTGATGGCTTTGATTTCCAGAAGAATGCGCGCCGTTGTCAGCGCAGCATCACGGTCCCACTGTGTGGGGCGGATGCCCAGATTTGATGCTGTGCCAGATGCAGGCATTATTCTCTCCGTAATCTCGAAAAATGGTTCCTTTGGAGACATCTACCCGTTAGAAGGAAGGAGGGGTAGGGCAAAGATGTCTTTTTTGCCCATTCTCTTATTGGTGACGCTTTATTCTGTTATTGGTAGGGCTGATGATAGTGGCCCGCCTTTCCTGATGGAGGTTTTTCCTGGGGAAAACAGGGTATCGTAGGGGTTATGGGATATGAAAATCGACACCGGGCACATTGGTCGCAAATGCGAACGCGCCGTAATTACAGCTTATCAGGAGCTGCATGATATGGGGCAAAGCGAGATGAGTATTTTTGCTGCCTGCACAACCCTGTATCGCATCCATCATCCAGAATCGTCCCTGCCAGAAGCCCGGCTGCTCGTCTCGGAGTGGATAGATCATCACATCGTCCGGCGTTCGGCTGCGCCTACGCGTGGTTGTAACTGCCCTCCAACCAGGCCACATTGAAGCCACAACATGGCCTGATGCTGTCCTTCGCTTTTTGGGCCAGAGACACATGATGAAGCGGGGTGCCGGATGGCTCTCCGCTTTTTTGATATTTTCAGTTTTGATCAAATCTCTCAGGCCCTCTGGCTGTCCGGAGAAGCAGACAGCCAGAGGGAGCAGATCATTTTGTTGCCTGCTCTGGCAGGGTATAGACAACCAGCTGATCGGAAACAGGTGTCCCCATGAGGTGGTGCCCCCCGGCCATGATGGCGACATATTGCCGACCATTGACGGCATAGGTCATGGCGTTGGCCTGTCCTCCACCGGGCAGCACGTCAGTCCAGAGTGTCTTGCCTGTCTTGAGGTCGACGGCGTGGATCTGGTTGTCGGTTGACGCCCCGATGAAGGCCACACCGCCAGCCGTCATGACAGACCCGCCATTGTTTGGCGTGCCGATTTCGATGGGCAGACCTGTCGGCAGTCCCCATGGACCATTGGCACGGGCCGAGCCGAAGGGCCGCTGCCACAGAACCTTGTGTGCCTTGAGATCAATGGCGGTGAGCATGCCGTAGGGAGGTGCGTTGCACATTACCCTCGTGAATTCGTTCCAGAAGGGACCAACCAGAGTGCCATACGGCGTCTCAGCCTGGGCGGCATTGCCGGCTGTCATGCCATGGCGTGGCGTGTATTCGGGAACATCCACAGGGATCAGTCGCAGCTGGTCCGCCGTTTTGCGGTTCACAAGCTGGTTGTACATGGGAACATTGTTCCAGTTGGCCAGCATGATGCCCGTCTGCGGGTTATAGGAGATGCTGCCCCAGTCACTGCCCCCATTATAGCCGGGGGATTCAATCCATGGCTTTTTGAGGGAAGGGGGTGTGAACTCGCCAACATAACTGGCCCGACGGAACTTGATGCGGCAGGCCAGCTGGTCCAGCGGCGAGACGCCCCACATGTCCGATTCCTTCAGGTCTGGAAAACCGAGGCGGGGAACCCCGACAGACCACGGCTGCGTTGGCGTACGGGGATCATCCTTCATGACACCGGCGGGGGCCGGTTTTTCCACGACGGGGAAGTCTGGCAGCGGCTTGCCTGTCCGACGGTCGAGGATGAAGGTCTGGCCCCGTTTTGTAGGCATGATGAGGGCCGGGATGATGCTTCCGTCATCGGCATGATAGTCGAACAGCGTTGCCTGGGAACCAATGTCGTAATCCCAGACATCCTTGTGGACGGTCTGGAAGACCCACCGGGGTTCACCCGTGCGGACATCAAGCGCCACTACGGCGGATGACACCTTGTTTTCCGCATCGCTGCGCATGGCGCTGTAATAGTCAGCCGAGGAATTGCCCATGGGGACATAGACCAGCCCCAGGGCATTGTCGCCCGTCATGGCCGTCCATGAATTGGGTGTTCCACGGCTGTAATAATGGTCCTTGTCCGGCTGGTGGTGGTTGTCAGGATTATTGACATCCCAAGCCCAGAGGAACTTCCCACTTTCAGCATCATATCCCCGGATGACGCCTGATGGTGCCCAGCGGCGCTGACCGTCCAGCACTTCATGATTGACCACGATCACGCCATTGATGATGGGAACCGGACTGGTCACCCCAACAAAACGGGGCACGGACCAGCCCATGCCCTGCATGAGATTGACCTGCCCGCCATGGCCAAAGGCCTCGCACGGTTTGCCATCTTCGGCATCAACGGCGATCATCCGGTTGTCCAGCGTGGCCTCAATGATGCGGTTATGGCAGGTCTGCCCATCCGCTGCGGTGGATGACGTGTAGTAGGTGACGGATTTGCAGGCAGAGGTGAAGGGAATGGCATCGTAGCTTTCATGGGCATGGAAGTGCCATTTTTCCTGCCCCGTAGCGGCATCGACACGCATCATGTCATTCGTGGCGGAGCAGAGATACAGGGAATCACCCACCTTGATGGGGGCCGTTTCCGGCGCCAGTCGATTCAGTTTGCCTTTTGGTTGCAGGACTCCGGTATGGTAGACGAACGCCCGTTGCAGCCTGCTGACATTCTCCGGTGTGATCTGGGTCAGCGGGGAATAGCGTGTGGCCCGGTCGTCCCGCCCATAGGCAGGCCAGTCCTCAGCTTTGGGATTGGCACTCTCCTGAGGGACGGCCTGGGGAAGCTGGTCGATGGGGAGCTCATCAATATCCGGCAGGTTGGCGGCATTGACGCCTGTGGCCTGGGGTGTGTTGGGAGCAGGGGGATGATAGATGGTGGAAACCGTTTCCTCCGCAGGTGCCGTCTCGTGAGACGTGCTGGGGGAGGCGGCCTCCTGGGCTTTTACGGCGGATAGTGATGTGCCGAGGATGGTACCTCCCAGAAGGAGACCAAGAAGACGGACTTGATTACGCATCGGGAGTGACTTTCTGGTTGCGGAGGAGACGGGGAAGAAAAGCAGCGACCACGATGGCCAGCAGGGTGGGCCCGAAGAGGCGCGGCAGCCATCCCCAGAAATTGAAACCGACCTCGTAGATCGTCCAGGGAATTGTCAGGGCCCAGGCGAGAAGATAGGTCCAGGCACCCACAGGGCTCTGGCGGAAAAGATAGATGCCTGATAGGCAGAGGAGCAGTCCGCAGAGGGTGTAATACCAGGACCCACCCAGCAGAATGAGCCATGAGCCGAAAATGACGAAATAAAGCCCGAAAAGCAGAATCAGCAGGGCAAATGCCCAGATGGCTATATCTGCGCCTTTGGGTTTTTCATTGGGATAAGAGAGAAAAGACACAGTTCCATCTCCAGTTGACCAGAAAATATCAGGAAACCATGGGGATACACGCTTCGGATAAAAACGGATTGACAAGATCAACCCATATATTTGGTCAGGGAACTCAGGTTGATACACTGGACATGCCGGTTACATGATTTTTTCATGCAACCGGCACGATCCCGGGGTTACTTGCTGTCTGCCTCTGGCAGAGCATAGACAACCAGCGCATCAGACACCGGGCTGCGCATGAAGTGGTGCCCCCCGGCCATGATGGCGACATATTGCCGACCATTGACGGCATAGGTCATGGCGTTGGCCTGTCCCCCACCGGGCAGCACGTCAGTCCAGAGCGTCTTGCCTGTCTTGAGGTCAATGGCGTGGATCTGGTTATCGGTCGATGCTCCGATGAAGGCGACACCGCCAGCCGTCATGACAGGACCGCCATTGTTGGGCGTACCGATTGTCAGCGGCAGGTGCGAGGCGATGCCCCACGGGCCATTGGCACGGGCCGAACCAAGCGGCTTCTGCCACAGGACCTTGTGCGCTTTGAGGTCAATGGCGGTGACCATCCCATAGGGCGGCACATTGCACATCATCTGGGTGAAGCTGTTCCAGTACGGGGTGACGACAATTCCATAGGGAGTCTGCGCCTGTGCCCCGTTACCTTCAGCCCCACCAGCGCCAGCTTTGAACTGGGGTGAATCAATGGGAATCAGCCCCATTTTGTCAGCTTTCTTGCGGTTCACAAGCTGGTCATACATGGGCAGGCTGCTCCAGTTGGCCAGCAGGATGCCCGTCTGCGGGTTATAGGAGATGCTGCCCCAGTCACTGCCCCCATTATAGCCGGGGTATTCCAGCCACGGCTGCTTGATGGTAGGCGGTGTGAACTCGCCGACATAATGGGCCCGACGGAATTTGATGCGGCAGGCCAGCTGGTCCAGTGGTGAGATGCCCCATGTGGCGGCTTCTGTCAGCTCCGGGAAGCCAAGACGGGGAACCCCGACAGACCACGGCTGCGTTGGAGCCCGTGGATCACCCTGGACGAAGCCCGGGCTGGGAGCCGGTTTTTCCACGACGGGGAAGTCTGGCAGCGGCTTGCCTGTCCGACGGTCGAGGATGAAGGTCTGGCCCCGTTTTGTAGGCATGATGAGGGCCGGGATGATGCTTCCGTCATCGGCATGATAGTCGAACAGCGTTGCCTGGGAACCAATGTCGTAATCCCAGACATCCTTGTGGACGGTCTGGAAGACCCAACGGGGTTCGCCCGTGCGGACATCAAGCGCCACCACGGCGGATGACACCTTGTTTTCCGCATCGCTGCGCATGGCGCTGTAATAGTCAACCGCAGAGTTGCCTGTGGGCACATAGACCAGCCCCAGGGCATTGTCGCCCGTCATGGCCGCCCAAGAATTGGGTGTTCCACGGCTGTAATAATGGTCCTTGTCCGGCTGGTGGTGGTTGTCCGGATTATTGACATCCCAAGCCCAGAGGAACTTCCCACTTTCGGCATCATATCCCCGGATGACGCCTGATGGTGCCCAGCGGCGCTGGCCATCAAGCACTTCATGATTGACAACGATCACGCCATTGACGATGGGCGGAGCTGTTGTCATGGCCACGAAACCGGGCACGGACCAGCCCATGCCCTGCATGAGATTGACCTGCCCGCCATGGCCAAAAGTCTCGCAGAGCTTGCCATCTTCGGCATCAACAGCAATCAGCCTGTTGTCCAGTGTCGATTCAATGATGCGGTGATGGCAGGGCTGCCCATCCGCTGCGGTGGATGATGTGTAGTAGGTGACGGATTTGCAGGCCGCCGTATAGGGAATGGCATCGTAGCTTTCATGGGCATGGAAGTGCCATTTCTCCTGCCCCGTAGCGGCATCGACACGCATCATGTCATTCGTGGCGGAGCAGAGATACAGGGAATCACCCACCTTGATCGGCGTGGTTTCTGCAGCCCACTTGTTGGCCTTCCCTTTGGGAGGGAGGCTGCCGGTATGGTAGACGAACGCCCGTTGCAGTCTGCTGACATTTTCCGGCGTGATCTGTGTCAGCGGGGAATAGCGTGTCGCCTGGTCATCACGCCCATAGGCAGGCCAGTCCTCAGCTTTGGGATTGGCACTCTCCTGAGGGACGGCCTGGGGGAGCTGGTCGATGGGGAGCTCATCAATATCCGGCAGGTTGGCGGCATTGACGCCTGTTGGCTGGGGGGTACCCGGCTCAGGGTCGTGGTAGATGCTGGAGCTCGTCTGCGCTTCGCTGTCATTGTCCGGGCCGGGGGTTTCCAGCGAGGGAGGAATCTGGGCATGGGCCACATGGACCGGGAGCGAGGTGCCAAGGATGGTGCCACCCAGAAGAATACCGAGAAGGTAAGCCTGGTTACGCATTGTAGTGTTCCTTCTGGTTGCGGAGAAGGTGAGGCAGGCAGGCAACAACGGCAACCGCCAGCAGGGTGGGCCCGAAGAGGCGCGGCAACCATCCCCAGAAATTGAAACCGACCTCATAGATCGTCCAGGGAATTGTCAGGGCCCAGGCGAGAAGATAACTCCATGCTCCTGTGGGGCTCTGGCGGAAGAGATAGATGCCGGAAATGCAGAGAAGGAGTCCGCAGGGGGTGTAATACCAAGACCCACCCAGCAGAATGAGCCATGAACCGAAAATGACAAAATAAAGGCCGAAAAGCAGGATCAGAAGCGCCAGTGCGTAAGTCGCCAAGCTTGCCAATCCTTGCTTCGGTCTGGAGGACGATGATGGTGACACGACATTATCTCCAGTCTAGCAGAAACCATGTCGTAACTATGAGGCCATCTAGGATGGGAGAAAAATAGATAAATAAAGTTAATTTATATTTATGATAGGTAAAATGGATCAATCTATTCTTTATTCAGGTCGGGATTTTGTGGCGTATCCTGAAACTGTGCAGCAATAGCTTTATGATTGGCAATGACCTCCCCAACAAGAAAGGCAAAGAACTTTTTTGTGAAGTCAATGTCCAATCCGGCATCCTGGGCCAGAGCATGCAGGCGGGTCAGCTGCTCTTTCTCCCGGGCCGGGTCGCAGGCAGGGAGGTGGGAGGAGGCTTTTAGAGCCCCGACATCGGCTGTGCAGCGGAAACGTTCTGCCAGCATATAGATGAGGGCAGCGTCGATATTGTCGATACGCTGGCGGAGAGCGGTCAGCCGACGGGTTGGATCAGGCAATGTGTCATTTTTAGAGGTCATTGAGGTCAATCCATGCGAGATGGCCGCCTTTGCCGGCGCCGAGATCCATGAAAATGGCTTTTCCTCCCAGCCGGCCAGTTCGGTGCAGTGGGCGGCCATCAAGGGACCGTCTGTCATGCCCGACATAAACGGTTATACCTTCTGGAATACGGTTGATCCAGCTCAGGCGTCGTTCTGGATACCCGTCCGGCTGGAGGCGGCTTGTCGTTTCTCCGAAGAGTGCCCGTGAAAGAGGGGCGGACATGTCGGCAAGCCCTGTCTGTGGCGGGGGGCCGGAGAGCATGGCCGTGTGGAACCCACCATGAACGAAGAGCATGTTGCCCAGCCTCTGCCATGCCGGTGCCTGAGCGACGGCTTTGAGGGAACGGTTAGCGAGGTCTTCGGCTGTGGAGGTCTGAATCTGTTTCAGGGTGGTTTCCAGCGGGAGGTCACGGCGCAGCCGCCGCCCCTCCAACGCTCGGCCCAACTTGCGGTCGTGATTGCCGAGAACGAACATGCCCCTGTGCGTCTCCAGCAGGTCCAGCATGGTTTCCAGCACGCCAGCACTGTCCGGCCCGTGATCGACGAGATCTCCCAGCTGGATGATGAAGCGCTTTGTGGCTATGGCATGGCGGAAAGCGTTGAGATCACCGTGCACGTCTCCCACAATGCGAAGACCATGCTCGCGAATGCGGGATAAAACCGATTCGTCAAGCCGTGGTTCTGAAAAGATAGGTCGATCGCTCACGGTTTTGTAAACTCAGCCTCCAGTTGCCTTAAAGGGCACTAATTGTCTGATGATAATGGGAGAAGGTCAACCATTTACCATGCGGATGCTTTCATCCAGATTGACAGAGAGCAGGCGGCTCACGCCCCGTTCCTGCATGGTGATCCCATAGAGACGGTCCATATGGGCCATGGTCAGCTGGTGATGGGTGATGACCAGAAAACGGGTGCCCGTTTCTTTGGTGATGTCACGGATGAGCGTGCAGAAGCGCTCCACATTGGCATCATCAAGGGGGGCATCAACCTCATCCAGAACGCAGATGGGAGCTGGCGTGCAGTGAAAGGCTGCAAAAATGAGCGAGAGGGCTGTGAGAGCCTGCTCTCCGCCGGAGAGAAGAGACAGGGTTGAGAGTTTCTTTCCGGGGGGCTGGGCAAATATTTCCAGCCCGGCCTCCAGCGGATCGTCGCTGCCAACCATCTGGAGATGTGCCTTGCCTCCACCAAACATGCGGGTGAAGAGCTTCTGGAAATGCTCATTGATGTCCGCAAAGACGGCCATGAGGCGCTGTCGGCCTTCCCGGTTGATCGCCCCGACCCCGCCACGCAGGCGGGCAATGGCGGTTGAGAGGTCCTGATGCTCCCGGGCGATTCGTTCGGATTCTTTCTGGGCTGTCTGGAACTCGTCTTCGGCACAGAGATTGACCGGGCCCAGATCATCACGGCGCTTCAGGGCCCGTTTCAGGGCCTGCCGCAGGGCCTGTTCAGCATCGGCTGAAACAGTGTCCGGGGCTTCGGCATTGTCTGGCAGGGGGGAATCATGGCGCAGGAGAGCCAGAGCCTCTTCTGCCTGTTCGGCCCGTTCACCAAGCCGGATGGTGTCTTCACGGTAGCGGCTGCTGCCATCCTTGTGGTGGTCCAGCAGGGCCTGCTGGTCATGCAGGGTGGCTTCGGTCTGGGCCAGGTGGCTGGTGAAGACCTTCTCTTCTTCTTCCAGCGTTCTGAGCGTTTCCATATTCTGCTGGAGCTGCTCTTCATGGCGGGCAAGGCTGCAGTCTTCCGCCTGCTCCGGGGTGGCCGTCATCAGGGCTGCGTGGCGGTCCGTCAGGTCCTTGATGAGGGTCTGGAGCTGGGCATGCCGGTCGGCCTGTTTCTGGCTGTCCGTCAGCAGATGCCCGTGTCGTTCTTTTAGCAGGGAAAGAGTCTGCGACAGGGTGTTATGGTCTGCCCGGTGCTGCTGAAGGGCATCCGTGGTGCTGGTCAGCCCGGCCTTCGTCCGGTCGAGTTCTTTTTTCAGAATGGCGATGTCCGGCAGATCGGACTGATTTTTCTGGCAGGCTGCCTCATCAGTCAGGCGTTTTTCCAGAGTGGTCTTCAGGGTCTGGATCTGCTGCTGGAGGCTTTCCCGCCGGGCTTGCAGGCCAGCCAGAAGGCGGCTTCGCTCCTGAAGGGCCTGTTCCTGTCGTGTGGCCTCTTTGCGGACTGTTTCGGCCTTTTGTATGGCCTCTGCTGCGGCCTGTCGGGCATGATGGAGTGCGTCTTCTGCTGTTTTCAGAGCCGACTGAAGAGCTGGAAGGTCGATCTTTGCCTGTGTGTCCAGTACGGTCTGTTTCTGTCCGCTCAGCTCCCTGATGTCCTGCTCCAGCTGGTCGATGGTCTGTGTCCGTTCAGCGAGCTGTTTCTTCAGGGCATCGTTCCTGAACAGGGCCTGTTGTCGCTCGTTTTCAGCTTTCTGGTGTTGGGAGCGGGCCTCTTCAGAGGCCAGTCGGGCTGACTGTTCTTCATCCCGGATGGTCTGGAGTACTGCCGCAGCGTCGGAGACGGCCTTGTCTGAAACGGGAAGGGCCTTCAGCTCTGACTGTACCGCAGCAAGCTGTGACTTTGTCCGGTTCTGCTGTGCCTCATGGCCGGAGGCTTCCTGTTGGAGAAGGGAGATCTGCTCCTGCTGGAAGGCATGGCGTTCCGTAAGCCCTTCCAGCTGGTGCTTCTGCCGTGCCTGTTCGTCACGTTCGTTTTGGGCAGACTGGCGCTGTTCTGCCAGTGCCTGTGCCAGTGTTTCACACTGTGTGTGCAGTGTGTCGGCGGCAGCTTTCTGGACAGCGTGCTGCTGGTCGAGTGTCTGAATGGCGGCAGCGGTCTTCTTGAGGGCCTGTGCCTGCTGGAGGCGTACCATTTCTGCCGTGGGCGTGTTGGGCTGGCGGATGAAACCATCCCAGCGCCAGAGGCCCCCTTCTTTTGTGACGAGGGCCTGACCAGGCTGAAGATAGTGGTGGAGGGCAGGGCCGTCTTCAATCTTTTCCAGCAGGAAAATGGCCCGGAAAGCCCGCTCAAGTGGAGCCGGTATATTGATAAGGGATGCCAGACTGGGCAGGGCCGCCAGTGCCTTGACTGCGGGTGTCTGTTTCCCAAGCGGGGGCAGAGGGCGCCATTGCCGTGGCGTATCAGTCAGGGGTTCTCCCTCAGGGGGGAGAGACGCTTCCAGCCCATCTGTCAGGGCGCTTGCAACGGCCCTGATGAGGGCGTCCGGGATTTCCAGCTGTTCCAGTACGGGATGGGGGATGGCGAGGAGACTGCCTTGCAGGGTGCGTTGCAGCCCTTCATGCTCGCTCTGGTAACGCAGCCGGTCCGTTTCGATCTGTTGCAGGGCCTGCCGTGCCTCTTTTTCCTGTTCCAGAAGAGCATTGTGCTGTTCTTCGGTCTGGGTGATGGCTTCGAGGCGGGAGTTGATCTGCTTTGCCAGCATGTTGAGACGGGTCCGTGCGGCATCGAGCTCTTCGATGCTGATCGCACGGTCAAGGGCGTCCTTCAGAGCGGCCTGCGCTGCTGTGGAGCGTGCCTGCTGGTCTGCCAGCTGTTCGGTCAGGCGTTTGACGTCCTGTTGCAGAAATTCGCGGCGTTGCTGGCATTTTTCCAGCGCAGCCTGCTCGCTGAGCCAGAGCTGCTCTGCCTGTTCACGCTTCTGTATCAGACCTTTTTCAGCAAGGGCGGTCTGTTCTGCCAGTGTCCGTGTGGTCTGACAGGCTGCCTGAAGTCGCTCTTCTGCGGTCTTGTCAAGCAGGCCGTGTCTGGTTTCCTGCTTCTGGGTTCGTTCCGTTTCCAGACGGGACTGCTGCCTGGTCACTGCCTGGGTCAGTTCTTTTTCACGCTGTTGCAGCTGTTCAAGCCGGGTTCTGGCTTCATGCAGATCACGCTGTGTGCGGTCGGTGAGAAGTCTCTGTTCCTGAAAATGAGCTTCGGCCTCCCGGGCGTTGCGTTCGCAGCTGCTGGCTTCCTCCATGCTGGCGGAGACCTGCTGGCGCAGCTGATCAGCAATTGCTTCCCGGGTGCAGTCCTGTTCGATGGCCTGAAGTTCGATTTCCAGATGGCTGAGGTTTTCCCTGTCATCAGCAATCTGACGTGCCAGCTCCTGCTGGCGGCTCTGGAGCCGTTCATGCTGGAGTGTTCCATCCTGATAACGGGATGACAGCGCAGCATGGTCGGCCCGCTGGGTGGCTTCTGTCTGTTGCAGGGCTGTGATCGTCTCTTCCAGCGCAGGGAGCTTCGTGGCGGTGGCCCGTTGCTGGTCCATGATCTGTTCCAGTGCCAGCCGGGTCTGAGCCTGCTGTTCTTCCAGCTGGCTCAGCTCTTTTTTCTGTCGGGCCAGATCATCTTCCAGCTGGGCCCGCTGTCTGGCATGGTCGGCCGAGGCCTGCTGCAGGTGCTGGAGGGCAGCTTCTGCTACGCCGACATGGATGCGGTACTGCTCCAGCCGCTGGCGGAGCGTGGCCAGGGCTTCGCTTTCCTGCTGGCGTTTTTCTGCCTGTAGTTCAACATGCTTTTTGGCATCCAGAAGAGCCTGCTCATTTCTGGCCAGGGCTTCTTTGGCTTTTTCCAGAGCGGTCCGGCGGCTCTGGACGAGCTCTTCGGCTCTGGCATGTTGAAGGATGAGCAGGGACCGTTCATGCTGGCGTATATCCTCTGATGCCTGCCGGTAGCGTCGGGCCTGTTCGGACTGGGTGGAGAGGCTGCTGAGCTGCTGGTCCAGCGTTCTGCGATGCTCTTCGGCCCGTTCCAGATTGCTTTCAGCCTGACGCAGTTTCAGCTCAGCGTCCCGGCGGCGGACATGCAGGCCGGTGATCCCGGCGGCTTCCTCCAGCAGGAGGCGACGCTCTTCCGGTTTGGCAGCGATGAGCTGGCTGACACGGTTCTGGCTGATGATGGATGAGCTGCGGGCACCGGAGGACAGGTCCGCAAAGATGGTCTGTACGTCTTTGGCCCGCATGACACGATTGTTGATACGGTAGGTGCTGCCCGCACCACGTTCTGCCTGACGGGAGACTTCCAGCTCTTCCGATTGCTGGAAGGGCGGCGGCGCAAGACCGGCAGCCGCACCAAGATGGAGGGTGACACGGGCCAGATTGCGGGCCGGGCGGCTGCCTGTCCCGGCAAAGATGAGGTCATCGCTCTCTCCACCACGTAGGGCACGGGCGGAGCTTTCCCCCATCGTCCAGCGCAGGGCCTCGACAATGTTGGATTTGCCGCAGCCATTGGGGCCGACAATGCCGGTCAGGCCCGGCAGGATGTCCAGATGGACCTCATCAGCAAAGCTTTTGAAGCCGACAATATCGAGGCGGGTCGTGATCGCCTTGTGCTGTGTCATTGAACCCCGTGTGGACTGTGGCGATGGAGGAAAGCGGAAGAGGGGATCAGGCCTTGCTGACGAGCTCGGCAAATTTCTCCACGGTCTCAGGGTCCTGAGCGAATGGTGTGCTGTTGAAGCGGAAGTAGGGTGTTCCCTTGATGTCGTAGGTCTGTCCGTCCTGCTGGGTCAGCTGATACAGTTCCTGCCCGAAGGTCATGTCCTTGCTGATCCTGTCGAATTCATCCGGGGCAATTCCGGCCAGGGCAGCCTCCTGCTTGAGGTGGGCAACGGGGTCTCCACCAGAGAAGGCCCACTGCATCTGGCGGGAGAAGAGGGAGCCGATGAAGGGTAGGTAACGTTCTTCAGGCAGGGAGCGTGCCACCATGGCAGCAATCATGGCAACCTGATCCAGTGGGAAATCGTGGAACTGATAACGGATCTTCCCGGTATCGATGAACTGTTCCTTGACCTGGGGGAAGATGTCCGTCGCAAAATGGGCGCAGTGGGTGCAGGTCAGGGAGAACCATTCCTGAACGAGCACGGGAGCCTTGGCATCACCGATGATGCGGGGAGAGAGGCGGGGGTCTTTCGGTGCGGCAGCCTGTGTCTGTGCCAGAGCGGGACTCTGGGCAAGGAGGGTGCCGGCAGTCAGCCCGGTTGCCAGCAGGGCAGAACCACTGGTCAGAAAATGACGGCGTGAAAATGGGTGGTGGGAGGTCATGACGGCTCCTTTGTTCTGGGGGAAAGGCTACGGTGCGGTATCGGTCAACGGTTCATCCTGCCATGAACGGCAAGAGAGGTGGTACCGTCAAGAGGATGGGCCGGTGGAGGGTGTCTGCCCGTCCGCCGTTTCCGGCTGCCGCCGCAGGTGGGCAGGGACACGCATCCGCAAGGTCAGGATATGCCGGGCATCGGAATCGATCACCCGGAACTCCAGCCCGCTGGGATGAACCAGCACTTCATCACGGGCCGGGACATGCTCGGCCAGATGGAAGACAAGACCACCGACAGTTTCGATTTCTGCCTCCCGTTCCTCCCGTGTCAGAACAGGGCCAAGGCGCTCTTCCAGCTCCTTGACGGGTAGCCGGGCATCAAGGTCGATCGTGCCATCGGGACGGTTGAACCATGGTGTGGTGACCGGCTCGTCATGTTCATCAGAGATGTCGCCAACAATGGTTTCGATGAGGTCTTCAATAGTCACAAGGCCATCGATGCTGCCATATTCATCAATGACAAGCGCCATGTGGGTACGGCGCTGACGCATCTGGAGCTGGAGGTCCAGCACCGGGATGCTGGGTGCGACGAGCAGAGGCTGGCGGAGAAGGGAACGCAGGTTGAAAGGTTCTTTCGTACCGATATGGGCGACAAGGTCCTTGACGTGGATCATCCCGACGATGTCATCCAGCTCATCATGGTAGACGGGCATTCGGGAGTGGTTTTCCTCCCGCATCAGCCCCAGAGCCTCATCAAAGGAGAGATCATCCGACATGGCGATGATGTCGGCCCGGGGGATCATGACGTCATCAGCGGTGATGGTACGCAGGCGCAGTACGTTCATGATGAGCGCCCGTTCCTGTCTGTCTAGCTCGGGAGAGTCAGGATTGGTCTTCCCCAGACTGGCGGCTTCCCGGACGAGGTCAGCAATATGCTGCCTTATGGTCTTTGTGCGTGCCTTGCGGTGGAAAAGTTTCATCGGGTGCGGAACGTTCCTGTTTGCGGGCGGAAGAAAAATGTGACGGTTTTTCAGGGATCAGCGGCGGGAGTGAGGGCGTGGCCTCCATGGGTCGCCGAACCCCATCCGGCAGAGAATGAAAGTTTCCAGCCCTTCCATCTGCCGGGCTTCACCGGGATGATGATGGTCATGTCCGGCCAGATGGAGCAGGCCATGAACGATCAGATGTGCCGTATGGGCCCGGAGGCTCTTGCGGGCCTGTAACGCCTCCCGGTGCATGGTCTGGTAAGCAAGGATGATGTCTCCACCCAGCATGGGAGCAGGGGGCTCGAATGTCAGGACATTCGTTGGCTTGTTCTTGCTGCGGAACTGCGCATTGAGCCGCTGGATGTGGCGGTCGTCCGTAAAGACGAATGAAGGGCCCGGCCTGCCTTGAGGGAAGACATTCCCATAGCGCTGGGCCATCTGGCAGGATTGTCGGACAAGCCGCTCCACATCTCCCAATGCAGCCCGCCAGCGTGGATCAGAAACCAGAACCTCAGCGTGGGGAGTAACGGGGCGTTTCATCATCTGTCCGGTAGGAGTGGTAGGGGTTGGCCGCTGCATCGACACCCTTCTGATCGTAGGCTTCGACGATGCGGGCGACAAGGGGGTGGCGGACAACATCGGCTGCCGTGAGCGGGCAGACAGCAATGCCTTTGACCCCTTCCAGCGTGGCCACGGCGTCCCGCAGGCCGGATGTCACACCACGCGGCAGGTCTATCTGGCTCAGGTCGCCCGTAATGGCCATGCGGGTACCAGCCCCCATGCGGGTCAGGAACATTTTCATCTGGGCAGGGGTGGTGTTCTGGGCCTCGTCAAGAATGACATAGGCATGGGCCAGTGTCCGTCCCCGCATGAAGGCCAGTGGCGCCACTTCGATTTCTCCACTGGCCATGCGGCGTGAGACCTGGTCACCGGGCATCATGTCGTGGAGGGCATCGTAAAGGGGGCGCAGATAGGGGTCGATCTTTTCCCGCATGTCGCCGGGCAGGAACCCAAGTCTTTCTCCGGCTTCAACGGCAGGGCGGGAGAGGATGATGCGATCCACCTGTCCTGCCTGGAACATGGCAACGGCCTGTGCCACGGCCAGATAGGTCTTGCCTGTACCCGCAGGCCCAAGGCCGAAGACAAGCTCTTTGCTGGCCAGAGCCTTCATGTAGGCGCTCTGTCCGGGGGAGCGGGGAGCAATGGCTCCGCGTTTTGTCTGGATATGCGGGAGATTGTCCAGTGAGGAAGCATCCATGGGTGGAGCAGTTTCTTCAGCTGTGGGGCGGCGTGGGCTACGGCGATGGGATGGCAGGGCTGTCAGCCTGATGACGCCATCAACCTGGTCTCCATCCAGTGTCACGCCTTTGCCAGCCTGCTGGTAGAGCGCCTGGAGGACGGCCTGCGCCCGATTGACGGCATCCGTCTCTCCGGAAATGGCCACACGGTTGCCGCGGCAGACCAGTCTCGTGCCGGTTCCCTGTTCCAGCCGGATGAGGTGACGGTCATGGTCCCCGAGGACTTTCTGCAGGCGATGATTGTCCTCGAAGCGGAGTGTCGTCGTGCGGTGTCCTTCCTGACCGGAGGAAAAGGACGCTGGGGCGGAGCGGCTCAAATGGCTGTGCTTTCCTGTTCATGAAGGTGGCCACCAAGGGAATTGGTGAAGGGCGCTGTAATGCGAACCTTGACGATCTCGCCGATCAGGGAGGGGGAGCCCTCAAAATGGACAGGCTGAAGATAGGGTGATCGTCCGTTGAGTTGCCCCGGCTTGCGACCGTGGCCTGTGACGAGAACATCCTGAACCGTACCGACAAGGGAAGCATTGAATGCATCCTGCTGTTCTCGCAGAAGAGCCTGAAGGGCTGCAAGCCGTTTTTCCTTCACATTTTCAGCCACCTGGAAAGGCTGTCCAGCAGCAGGCGTGCCGGGGCGCTGGGAGTATTTGAAGCTGTAGGCACTGGCGAATCGTACATCTCGCACCAGCTGCATGGTGGCTTCAAAATCCTCATCTGTTTCGCCGGGGTGACCGACGATGAAGTCGGATGTCAGGGCTATGTCAGGACGGGCCTCTCTCAGACGTCTGATGATCTCCCGGTATTCATCAGCCGTATGGCCACGGTTCATGGCTTTCAGCACCTTGTCGGACCCGCTCTGGACTGGCAGGTGGAGGTACGGCATGAAAATGGGATTGCTCCGGTGGGCATCTATCAGTGCCTGCTCCATATCCCTGGGATGGGACGTTATGTAACGCAGACGTTTGAGCGCTGGAATCTTTTCATGCAGGAGGGCGGCCAGTTCCGGCAGGGAGGCCGTGCCGCCGTTCCAGTCGCCATGGAAGGCATTCACGTTCTGTCCCAGCAGGGTGATTTCCTTGACACCACTGGCGACGAGCCGTTCGGCTTCGGCCAGGATGGAGGCGACAGGGCGGCTTGTCTCGGCCCCGCGGGTGTAGGGGACCACGCAGAAGGAGCAGAATTTGTCACAGCCTTCCTGGATTGTGAGAAAAGCGGTCAGGTTGCCTTCATTCTGCGGGGCGGCTTCCTCCGGAAGGAGGTCGAATTTGGATTCAACGGGGAAATCCGTATCAATCACGCTGCCACCGGCACGGGTGATGCGGGCGACCATCTCCGGGAGGCGATGGTATGTCTGCGGGCCAAGCACGAGGTCCACATAGGGGGCCCGGGCCAGAATCTCCTTGCCTTCTGCCTGTGCCACGCATCCTGCGACAGCGATGAGGGTCTCTTTCCCCTCCAGCTTGCGGGCCTCACGGATCTGGCGCAGCCGCCCCAGTTCCGAGAAGACCTTCTCGGCCGCCCGCTCACGGATATGGCAGGTATTGAGGATGATCATGTCCGCATTGTCGGGCAGGTCCACCGGGCTGTAACCCAACGGACGCAGAACATCCGCCATACGGGCGCTGTCATAGACGTTCATCTGGCAGCCCCATGTGATGATGTGCAGGCCCCGTGATGGGGAGGTGGAAATCTGTTCTTGCATGATGATCGCAGTCTGTCCGTGAATCAGCGGGCTATGAAAGAAAGAAGCAGGTCATGAGCGGGTGGAAGGGGTGATATCCCGCAGACGGTTCTGCCGCAGGTCTTCGCTGCCCTGTTCGATGGCGGCCCGTGCAGCATTGGAGAGGGCCTTGCGGGACGGGTAATCCTCCGGCTTGATGGGAGGGTGGAACACGACAGTGGCCCGCATGGAGCGCCACTTGCCAAGGCCCATCAGATGGGGGCCAAAATCCATGTCTCCGAACCACGAAAAGACGAAAGACCGTCTGTGCCGCCCTACGGGCAGGCCCTCCAGCTGGTCATAAGCCACCGTGACGGGCTGGATGATGCAGGAGGGGTGATCGTCAGTGGCCGGGTCACTGGGGCGGCGGACTGGTTTCGCAATGGCAAAGAGTGACGACATGAAAGGCAGCAGACCATTGCCTTTGGAGGTCGTACCCTCCGGGAAAAAGGCGATGTCATACCCTTTGCGCAGTTGGTTGATGACGTTTTCGACATCCTGTCCGGCTTCCTGCCGGTTGCGGTTGATGTAAATTGTCCGGCCAAGGAAGGTCAGATAGCCGATGACGGGCCAGTGGCGGACTTCCTGTTTGGCGATGAAGAAGGCCGGAAGAACTTTCCCCAACACCAGCACGTCCAGCCATGAGCAGTGGTTGGCCACGTAGATGACCCGTCGTCCATCAGCCCGTGGCGTGAGGGACCCCGCCCGCTCTCCGATCGTGCGGACTTTCAGGTTGAGGATGCGGCAGGCCACGCTCCAGAAAAAGAGAGGGAACCGGCGGAACATTTTGCCGGGCATGAGCAGGCACGACCCCTGCCCGACGCACCCGGCAGCAGCCCAGGCCAGCAGGGCGCCAGCCCGCAGGCGGGCCCGCAGACGGTCCGTGAATGTATCCTGCAAGGCACGGTTCTGCTCGGCAAAAAGACGGTCCGGGTCGAAAACCGGCCGATGGCTCTTTCGTTTTTTTGTTGGGTGAGGCTCTGCAACAGACATAGTCGTCTAGATAGGCATTTTATGGAAGAGAGACAATCTTTATCAGCAGGATAGGGCGATCTTCCTGTCGTGACAGTGAAGAATGCTTCATATGACAGAACAGAAACTTTTTTAGAACAGAACTGTCTGTCATAAGGGGCCGGAACAGCCAGTGTTCTGGAATATATGCCGGAACTGGTTGAATCAGCGGGAAAAATGACGAGTCATCATTTGGCAGGCAGGATGGGGAAACGGTCGGAGCGTATTGCAACGCTACTGTTGTGTGTGGTGGTGCTGGGGTGGGAGACCATGCCGGTATGGGGTGAGGACAGCATGCCTGTCGTGCACGAACTGGTGCGGCACGCCCTGCCTTACACGACAAAGATTGAACCGGTTGATGACAAGGCCGTCACGGATGGCATGGCGGCAGCGTCCCAGCTGGTCAGTCTTCAGGCTACACGCAGTGTTGGTCCATATGCTCTCGCTGGCCGGATAAGGGCTGATTATGAGCGGGTGCAGGGGGCGTTGCAGTCGCGTGGTTATTATGGCGGGCATGTGAGGATCAGTGTGGAGGCCGGAGGAGGCAGGACCGTGGATGGCCGTGCGCCGGATCTGGCTGGTTTTCTGGCGTCCGTGCAGCCGGGAGAGGCGGTCACGATCCATCTGGGAGCTGTATTGGGAGAGCAGTTCACGGTTGGGCGGATCATCATTGTCGGGGAAGATGGTGATGGCCAGGGGGCGGCTGGCAAGGCTGCGGATGGGAAACAGGGAAAGGCGGACCAGCCTTCCGTACGGCAGGTTCTTTCTCTCTCGGAGGGGGAGCGCAGCAGCCTGGGGCTGAAGGAGGGAGCCCCTGCTGTTGCAGAGGATGTGCTGGCCGTACAGGGCCGCCTGCTGACATATCTTCAGGAAGAAGGCTACGGGCTTTCCGACGTGCAGGCGCCTCAGGCCATCCTGCATCCGGAGCGGAAGCAGATCGATGTGCAGATCAGGATGAAGCGGGGCCCCAAACTGGTCATTGGCCCCATGACGCTGAAGGGGCTGGAGCGTGTGAAGCCGGATTATGTCCGACGCCGCATGTTGCTCAGGGAGGGGCAGCTGTATCAACCGTCCGTGCTGGAGCAGGCACGTCTCGATCTGGGGAGTACGGGGCTGTTTGCTTCGGTCATACAGAAGAATGGGGACAAGGTATTGCCCCTACCCAGTCAGAAACCTGCCCCCGGTGGGAAAAAGTCGGCTGGGAAGAAAATGGCGGAACAGCCTCTGCCTCCTGGAGTGGAGGGGGCGCTGCCAATCGATTTTGATTTCAGCGAAGGCAAACGACACCGTCTGACAGGTGATGTCGGTTATTCGACCGATCTTGGCGGGCGTGCCGGCGTTTCATGGCTGCACAGGAACCTGCTGGGCCGTGGTGAGCAGCTGCGTGTTGCTGCCATGGCCACGGGGCTGGGTGGAACAGCCCAGCAGGGCCTTGGCTATGACGGGTATGTGGATTTCATGAAGCCGGATTTCCTTCAGCGCAGCCAGTCGCTTGACCTCCGGATCGAAGCCATACGTCAGCTTCTTTATTCCTACCGGCAGACGGCTTTTCTGGTTCAGGGGCGTGTGGAACGCCCCTTGTGGAAGGATTTTTCTGGCAGTGTAGGCATGACGCTGGAGCAGGAACATATCCGCCAGTTTGGTAGGAAGGCGGAGTATTTCATTGCTTCTGTTCCCATCAAGCTGGATTATGACGGGACGCATCGCTCAAGCCCCATTGAACCGGCGACGCATGGTTTCCGTGTTTCGCTGGGTGTGACGCCATCTGTTTCCCTGGAGCACAAGACCTCGTTCTTCATTCCCATGAACATGCAGGCTTCCACCTATTTCGATCTGGCCCGTCTGGGGCTGACCAGGCCCGGCTCCAGCGTCATTGCCATGCGTGTCATGATAGGGTCGATCCAGGGGGCTTCCACCTGGAATCTTCCGCCGGATCAGCGTCTGTATGCGGGAGGGCCGGGGTCCATCCGTGGTTTCCGCTATCAGGGGGTCGGGCCTCAGTATGGAACGACCAAATATGCCATAGGCGGGACGAGCATGGATGCCGGGACAGTGGAGTTCCGGCAGCGTCTGCCAAAGAATTTCGGTCTGGCGGCCTTTGTGGATGCAGGCCAGGTCAGTGGCAATTCCATGCCTGGTCATGGGAGACTGCGTGTCGGTTGTGGCGGGGGTGTCCGGTACTTCACGCCGATCGGCCCTGTTCGTGTGGATGTGGCCATGCCGATCAACCGGCCGAACCGTGGTGACAAGTGGGAACTCTATCTGGGCCTTGGGGAGACTTTCTGATGCTGGCGCTGGGACGCAGGATTCTCCGTTACGTCGTCGTCTTTCTGGGATGTGTGTGCCTGCTGGTGGCCGTGCTGCTGGTGGGTATCAATCTGCCACCGGCAAAACGGTTCGTGGAGCAGAAATTGCCAGAGTGGTCAGGCGGCATGGTTCAGGTCGAGGGGATGGAAGGGATTCTGCCCTGGCATCTGGCGCTGTCTCATGTGGTTCTGCGGGACCCGCAGGGCATATGGCTGGAAGGGCGGAATGCGGACCTCCGGCTCGGCCTGTTGTCCCTGCTGCACAAACAGGTCCATGTGCGGCACCTTTCTGCGGAGCAGCTGGCCTATGTCCGCAATCCTGCTTTCCCACCGGACCCGAAGGCGCAGGAAAAACCTTTAACTGGTCTGCCAGACTGGGGGGTGCGGGTCGATCATCTGGGCCTTTCCCTGCTGACAGTCGGGCCGACTGTGTTCGGGCAGGCGGCCAGTCTGAAGATTGAAGGCAAGGTCCGGCTGGAAAGCCTCAGTGCGCTGACCCGTATGCCTTCATTCAAGAAAATGCCGGCCCTACGGCTCTGGGTGAAGGCAGAGCGTCTCGACAGGCCGGCCCATCTTCTGGTTGATCTGCAAACCTGGCGGTACAGGACACATGGCCAGCTGCATTATGATGAAGATGCTCAGGGATTTGCAGCCTCGCCGGGCGGGCTGGCCGTGTTTGATCCTCTTTCGGTCGATCTCTCCCTGCATGGGCCTTACAGGGCACTGGCCGTAAAGCTGGATGTCCGGGCTGCTACCCAGCAGGATAGCCCCCTGACGGCCCTGCTGAAAGGTCGTCTCGACCTTGTCCATCTGAAGAATGACCTGACATTGGATGTCCATGCGCCGCCCATGACGGTTCTGCCCGGTATGGGGTGGGAGAAGCTTGATCTGGCTGCCGCTCTGGATGGCGCCATGCTGGACCCTCATGGCACTATCCGGCTTGATGGCGTGAATCTGATGGCAGCAGGGGCCGGGGCAGGGCATCTGCATCTCCAGCTTGATGGGCAGGGAGGTGGCCTGCAGGCCCTTCTGGCACGGGATGCCATGACGTTCAGGAAGGTCATCAGAGGGCAGAACAGGGAAAGCAGGCTTTCCCTGTCCGCACGTTTTGATGGTGTCCGGGTACCTGGAAAAGCCCCGGCCATGCTGGCGGAGGCTCCGCTGGTTCTTGCAGCAACAGTGCAGCCCTATCGGGTGGACAGGCCCTATGAGGTGCATCTGGAACATGATGCGGTACGGCTGAATGTTACGGGAACGATGACTTCGGTTCTGGACGGACACATGCAGCTGGATGTGGGTCGGTTGCCGGAACTTGCTGCTCTGCTCGGCCAGAAGATGGCCGGATCGTTCCATGCTGGTGGGGCCTTCAGCGTTCCTCTGGGGGCACCGGGCAACATGACGGCCCGTCTGGAGGGGCATTTTGGCCTGAAGGAAGGCCCGGCACAGGCAGTAGCCCTGGTCGGAGATCAGGGAGCCTTGCGTCTTCAGGCGAAGCGGGACAGGGCGGGTCTGCTCCAGCTGGACCAGCTCTTTCTGGGAGGGAAAGCGTTCCGGCTGGAAGGGAAAGGCCAGCTGGACCCACAGCAGGTAGTGTCTGCCTCGCTCAGGTTGGCCCTGTCTGATCTGTCCGCATTGCATGAGGCCCTGCGGGGGCAGGCCACGCTGGAGACCAGAGTGGAAGGATCGGTGACGGACCTTGCCACACAGGCCCATCTGGCAGGAATGCTGGGGGTTGTGCATCCTGGTGTTTCCCTGCCCATGGCGCCGGTGGATCTCCATCTGGACCTGGCCCATCTTCCCTCCCGGCCGCAGGGGACAGTGCAGATGCAGGGCACGCTGGACCGTGCGCCCCTGAAGCTGCACATGACGTTTGCCCGCAAGGATGATGGCGAGGTCGTGGCCGACCTTGATACTCTGGCGTGGAAGGATCTTCAGGGGCGGGCCGCCCTGGCTCTGCCGACCGGGCAGCGCATCCCGTGGGGTGATGTGGAGTTGAGGATCGCCCGGCTGGATGGTTTCAGCCGTCTTCTGGGGCGGCCAATGGCCGGGCATCTCCAGCTGGGTCTGCATACGGTACCGGGGGTGGAGAAAGGGCTTGCGGGAGCTCCAGCGCCTGACCGCCTGACTCTGGCGCTGGATGGCCAGTTTCATACGAATGGCTATGCCGTGAAAATGGCGAGCCTGAAGGGTGAGCTTCAGCATCTTCAGGAAGACCCGGTGGCGGACATGTCTTTCCAGCTTTCTGGTCTGCAGGTCAATGACATGACGGGTAGCCTGAAGATGCGGGTGAAAGGACCACAGACAGCCTTGGGGATTCAGGCTGATGGTCTTTTTGAGCATGTCATGCAAGCTCCGGCCCGTTTTGGGCTTCTGGCGCAGGCTGACATTCCGGGGCAGGCCGTGAAGCTGGGCAGACTGTCTGCTGTTCTGAAAGGTGAAACCCTTCGTCTCCTGCGGCCGGTGACTGTGCATTACGGGCCAGCCATGGCGGTTGACCACCTGACTCTTGAAGTCCAGCCTCCTCATGGTGTTGCCGCACGGCTAACGCTGAATGGTAGTCTCAAGCCAGAGATGGCTCTTGAAGCCAGCCTGGAGCATGTCACGCCTGCCCTGGCAGAGCCATTTGTTCCGTCTCTTCATGCCGCAGGTGAATTTGCTGCTTCAGCGAGATTGAAGGGCAGTCTGGCAGCTCCAGCGGGCCGGATTACGCTGGATGGGACAGACCTGCGCCTGATGAGTGAGCCGACGGCGTCCTTCCCGGCGGGACGACTGCATGTTCAGGCTGATCTGAATGGGAAACAGGCCCAGCTGCGGACGGAGCTGCGTGCCGGTGAGCCGATGGCCCTGCTGGTGACAGGCCGTGTGCCGCTGTCGCCAGCAGGGGATATGGACCTTGCTGCAAAAGGGCGGCTGGTCCTGTCGGTTGCCAATGCGTTTCTGGGGACGGATGGCATGGCGGCCGGTGGGCAGATGAGCCTCGACCTTGGCATCAGAGGTCCCATGAAGCAGCCCAGTATCAATGGGAGTGTGCAGCTGCATGGTGGTTCGTTCGACCATTATGCTCAGGGGGTGCATCTTCAGGCCATTGATGCCGTGCTCATGGCTCATGGGGATACGCTGGTTCTGGATCATGTCACGGCCCGGGCGGGGCGGGGAACATTGGGGATGAAGGGGCAGGTGGGTGTCCTGCGGCCTGGTCTGCCGGTTGACCTGGAGTTCCTCATGGAGAAGGCCCAGCCGATACAGAGTGACATGTTGACGGAGCTTATCAACAGTCATCTGCATATTCATGGTCAGGCTACGACCAGGCTTGATGTCGAGGGTGACATCACGGTGCCGGAGGCTTCGATCACCCTGCCTGATTCCATGCCGGCTTCGGTGCCGCAACTGGAGATCATCACGCCGGAAGAGGCCAGGGAGGCTCCCCGACCGGAGCCGAAACTGGTCGTGGGGCTGAATATTGATTTCATCTCTCCTGGCAGACTGTTCGTCAGGGGGCATGGCCTGTTTGCCGAGATGCAGGGCAAGCTGCACATAGGTGGTGTGAGTACGGCACCCCTGCTGACAGGCGGGATCAATCTGAAGAGGGGCAATTTCAACCTGGCGGGGATCAATCTCAATTTCACACATGGGCAGGTTGGCTTTACTGGCGGTGGTGCGGCCCACCGGCTTGATCCGACAATCGATTTCAGAGCGGACCGCAACGCCAATGGGACTCTGGCAAGCCTGCTCGTGCGTGGTTATGCGAGTGATCCGAAGATTGATTTTGTCTCTAATCCGAGCCGTCCGCGTGATGAGGTCCTCTCCATCCTGCTTTTCGGGACGGACAGAAACTCTCTTTCTTCAACTCAGCTGGCATCTCTGGGGTTGGCGATCGTGCAGATTGGTGGTGGCTCTGCTTTTGACCCGATGGGCAAGGTCCGCAGCACGCTGGGGCTGGACCATCTGGCCATTGGTGGGGGCAACAGCGTGGGCAAGGGGGCTGCCAGTGTGGAGGCAGGCAAATATGTGATGAAGGGTGTCTATGTCGGTGCCAAGGAAGGTCTGTCCGGCAAGGGGGCGCAGGCGCAGGTCAAGGTTGATCTGACAAAACGGTTGCAGCTGAACACGACAGTCGGCACTGGTGGACAGGTGACAGGCTTTACAACTCCGGAGAATGATCCGGGCTCCAGCGTCGGGCTCTCCTATGGGATAGATTATTAGAGCCTGCTCCTGTAGAGAAAAGAGGCAGAGGCTTCAGTCTGCCACACGTTTTTACAGGGGAAGGACCTGCCATGCGTTTCTCATTACGGTCTGTTTTTACGGCCATTGCTCTTTCCTGCTCGGTTCCGGCAGTGGCGTCTGCACAGGTCGTGACGGATGCATCCCAGATCCAGCCGGGATATTACAGGGTCGAGCCCCAGCATACGCAGGTCAGCTTTACCGTGCTGCATTTCGGTTTTTCCGTGTTTGAAGGGCTTTTCTCCGGGGCTTCTGGTGTGCTTCGGCTGGATCCCCGCCAGCCGGAAGCCTCCAGCCTTTCCGTTTCCGTGCCGGTGTCTTCCGTCCTGACGACAAACAGCAAACTGATGGAGGAGCTGAAAGGGAGCGAATGGCTGGCGGCGGGCCAGTTTCCCAAGGCTGAGTTTGTTTCTGTCAGTGTCAAACAGACGGGACCGAATGACGCCCTCGTATCGGGCAACCTGACACTGCACGGCATCACGCATCCTGAGACGCTGCGTGTTCATTTCCTTGGGGCGGGCGTCAATATGCTCGACAAGAAATATACGGTCGGTTTTGATGCGACAGCGACCATCAGACGCAGCGATTTTGGCGTCAGGATGTTCATTCCGTATGTCAGCGATGAAGTTGAGTTGAGGATCGCTGCCGCTTTTGAACGGCAGGACGTGGCCGTTCCAGCAGGATCGGATGACAGGTGAAAGGCAGACGGCCCCGGCGGAACATCTGCGCCGGAGCCGTCTCTGGTCTTATGATGACCAGTTGTGTTCAAAATCTCCATAAAGGGTCAGGCCACCATCGACATAGAGTGTCTGGCCCGTGATGTAGCTGCTTTCCTCAGAGGCAAGGAAGCCCATGGCCGTAGCGATTTCGTCGCTGTTGCCGGGACGTTTCATAGGGATGTGGCTGGCAACTGCTTCATACTGCTTGGGATCGTTCACCCAGGCATCGTTGATCGGCGTAACGATGGCGCCGGGTGCGACGATGTTGAACCGTATTCCACGGGAGGCATATTCCAGAGCCAGGGTACGGACGATGTTGCCCACGGCACCTTTGGAAGCTGAATAGCCCAGATAATGAGGCTTGGGGATCAGCTGGTGAACGGAGGAGTTAACAACGGTTCGCCCCTTCACGCCGGTTTTCAGCCAATAGCGCAGGGCCGCACGGCAACAGAGCATGACGCCTGTCACGTTCACGGCCATGACACCTTCAAAATCGGCCAGTTTTACGTCTTCGGAGGGAGAGGGAATCTGATAGCCTGCATTGCAGATGAGGATATCAAGGCCCCCCATGCCTTCAATGCTCTTTTGGAACACGCCTTCGACAGCTTCTTCACTGGAGATGTCACCGGCAGCGATGACATGCTCGCCGCCAGCCACTTTTGGGAGGGTTTCCAGAACGGTCCGCAGCTTATCTTCCTTGCGTCCGTTAATGGCTACCTGTGCCCCGTGTCTGGCGAAATACTGCGCGGCAGCCTCACCGATTCCCTGGGAGGCGCCGGTAATCAGGACCTTCTGCCCTGCAAAACGCTTTGATGAAGTTGTGGACATAAACCTCTAACCTTTCCCGTCAGGGTTCTGGAGGAAGCACCCCTCCCGGAGAGACAGGTCTGAGGGAGGGGATGAGGGATCAGGCGTTCTTCATGGTCTGGGTCAGATCTTCAAGAACCTTGGCCGGATCCTTGTTCTCAAGTACAGCCAGCTCGGCGACGAAACGTTCCTGAGCGGCTTCGAAAAGTTTACGTTCGGAAAAGCTGCCGTCAAGGCTGTCCACATTGCGGCGCAGGTCACGCAGAACCTCCGCAATCTGGACAAGATCACCGGAGTTGATCTTTTCCTGGTAGGCCACGGCGCGGCGGGCCCACATGCCACGGCTGACATGCGGCTTGCCCTTGATGACGGACATGGCCTTGTCCACGATCTCGCGCGTGGCGATCTTGCGCAGGCCGGATTTGCGGGCCTTGGCAAGCGGGATACGCAGTGTCATCTGGTTGCCGGGGAAAGAAATCTGGATCATTTCGATCTTCGTGTCGGCGATCTCTTCTTCACCGATACGGTCAACCCGGCCTACGCCGTGGGCGGCGTAAACGATGGCATCACCCTCGCGGAAAGGATTCTTTTCCTGCTCTGGGTCTTTCTGACGGGCAGTGTGCTCGGCGGCGGCGCGGGCCATCTCGTCAGTAACACCACCCTTCTGGGACATTCTGAAGCTGTTGTTCATGGCGGGGAGGATAGCAGAAAAACGGGAATATGTCTTGCAGAACCTGAAACTGGTCTTCCATGGTTGTCTGTCATGGCATCTGCCCGAAGCGGGGCTGTGGCAATGGATGATATTCCATGCCCAGTGGCTGGAGCAGGTCCCGCTCGATCGTGCGGCTCATTGTCAGCATGGGCAGGGAATGGGGGCTGACCTTGAAAGGCTCCTGAAGGTTCTGCCCGCTCCGGTCCAGCATCTGGAAGAGCACGCCAATGATGCTGGAGCCCAGCGGGGTGATCCAGCCCAGGGTCTGCACGGCGGACAGGGGCAGCAGGATGCAGAAGAGATGCGTGATGACTTTTGGCAGAAGTGAGTACTGCACGGGCAGGGGCGTGTTGCGGATGCGTTCCAGTCCGCCCTGGGCATTGGCGAGGTCGGAGAGGATACGGTCCACCGTACCATGTACGGCTCCGTCTATGTGCCGTTCCTCAACTAGGGTACGGACCTTCTGGCCGATTCTGTAAAGCAGGGCATTGGCCGGATTTGTGCAGGAGAAGACAAATCGGTAGGTGTCCGCATCCAGCAGGCCCTGGATGGCGCTGTCCGGCTCGTTGCCGCTCAGTGAGGATTTCAGGATATAGGGATAGGCTGCCATGGCCCGGGCCAGGCTGGGCTGCCCTCCGAGCAGGGACTCCAGTTCTCGCCCGAAAGAGCGGCAGTTGTTGGTGATGGCGCCCCACAGGGTGCGGGCTTCCCACCAGCGGGCATAGGCGGCGTTGTTGCGGATTCCCAGAAAAATGGCCAGGGCTGATCCCATGAGAGAAAAGGGAAGGGCGGGCTGTTCCATCCATTCCTGATGGAATATCTGGAACAGGATGACCACCACGCAGTCCCATCCTGTGAGGATGACCAGAGGGGGGAGTATCTCCCGGAAGAGTATGGAAAGTCCGTAGCGGCGTTTGATGATCAAGGTGGCAGATTCCTCACATGGCGAGTGGTGAATATGTCAGGGCTTGAAGCCCGCTCATTCTGTGGCACAATTCGGGCCGCAGAAACAGCGACAGACAGAATTAATAAGGGGTAATGAAAATGGACGTTCGCGCCGCAATCGCTCTTGAAGCAGGCAAACCGCTGGTTGTTGATACCGTCCAGCTGGAAGGGCCCCGGGATGGGGAAGTGCTGGTGGAGATCATGGCCACGGGGCTGTGCCATACGGATAAATACACGCTCTCCGGCAAGGATCCTGAAGGTCTGTTTCCGTCCATTCTGGGGCATGAGGGGGCCGGGATTGTCCGTGAGGTCGGTGCTGGGGTGAAGCACCTCAAGCCTGGTGATCATGTCATTCCCCTTTACACCCCGGAATGTCGTGAGTGTCCGTCATGCCTTTCCCGCAAGACCAACCTGTGCACGTCCATCCGCAGTACGCAGGGCAGAGGCCTGATGCCGGATGGCACGACACGGTTCTCTTACAAGGGAAAGCCGGTCCACCATTATATGGGCTGTTCCACATTCGCCAATTTCACGGTCATGCCGGAAATTGCCCTGGCAAAGATCCGTTCTGATGCTCCGTTCGACAAGGTCTGCTACATCGGCTGCGGCGTGACGACCGGCATTGGTGCCGTGCTGTTCACGGCCAAGGTCGAGGCCGGCTCCACCGTGGCGGTGTTCGGTCTGGGCGGAATCGGCCTGAATGTCATTCAGGGAGCCAAAATGGTCGGGGCAAACCGCATCATCGGCGTCGACATCAACCCCGAGCGTGAGGCCATTGCCCGTAAATTCGGCATGACGGATTTCGTCAATCCCAAGGATCTGGGAGAGAATGGTGATCTTGTTGGTCATCTCATCGAACTGACGGGGGGCGGCGCCGACTATACGTTCGAGTGTGTGGGTAATGTCAGCCTGATGCGTCAGGCGCTGGAAAGTGCCCATCGCGGCTGGGGTGTGTCCTGCGTGATTGGCGTGGCCGGTGCAGGGCAGGAAATCAGCACGCGGCCTTTCCAGCTCGTGACAGGTCGCCGCTGGATCGGCTCTGCCTTCGGGGGGGCCCGTGGCCGGACTGACGTTCCGAAGATCGTGGACTGGTACATGGAAGGGCGCATCAACATTGATGATCTCATCACCCATGAGATGAAACTGGATGACATCAACCAGGGCTTCGAGATGATGGAGCGTGGCGAAGGCATCCGCAACATTGTGAATTACGGGCTATGATGGGCAGGAATCCATTCACACTGATTGAGCGTCATGCCTGCTGTGGAGGGGAGGTACACTTCCTCTCCCACCAGTCGCAGGAACTTGGGTTACCGGCCCGTGTCAGCATTTTCCTTCCGGCAAAGGCGCTTGCTGGTGATCGTGTGCCTGCCATTCATGTTCTGGCGGGCCTGACCTGCACGCAGGAGACGTTCCTCATCAAGAGCAACGCCATCCGTCATGCGGCGGACCATGGCCTTGCCCTGGTGGCGCCGGATACATCCCCACGGGGTGCAGACGTGGCCGGGGAAGATGATGCCTATGATCTGGGCACGGGTGCCGGCTATTATGTCGATGCCACGACAGACCCATGGGCGGCCCATTATCGCATGGGCTCCTATGTGCGCCGGGAGCTGCCTGCTCTGGTGGAAGAGCATTTTCCCATCATGGCCGGACGCCGTGGAATCATGGGTCATTCCATGGGAGGCATGGGGGCTCTGGCTGTGGCGCTTGGTGATGCTGGAGCGTGGCAGACTGTGTCAGCTTTTGCTCCCATTTCTTCACCCTCGCAGGTGGATTGGGGGCATAAGGTGACGGATGCCTATTTTGGCGGGCACGAGGCCGAGTGGGCGCAGTACGATCCTTGCCTTCTTCTGGAGGCCGGCATGACCCATCCGGGCACGCTGCTGGTCGATCAGGGACTGGATGACGAATTCCTGTCCCGTTTGCAGCCGGAGCGGCTGGAACAGGCGGCAAAGGCGGCTGGGCAGTCCCTGACACTGCGGCGGCATGAGGGGTATGACCATTCTTACTGGTTCGTGCAGAGTTTCATACAGGACCATCTCAAACATCATGCCGAGGGCCTGCTCTGATCATTCATGATTATGGCGTGGCTGAAGCCCTTTCCACCTTCGGGTCGGAAAGGGCTTTTCTGTATCAGGATGATTTTTTCGTGCTGTAAAGTTCTTCAGGAGCAATGGCCGGGCTGGTCAGCTCTACACAGCCGGCAGGGGTGAGGGACTGATAAAAGCAGCTGCGGCGACCCGTATGGCAGGCAACGCCTTTCTGCTGGACGGTCAGGAGCAGACAGTCCGCATCACAGTCCAGAGCGGCGGCAAGAAGGTGCTGTTCCTGCCCGGAGCTTTCTCCTTTGCGCCAGAGTGTGTTCCGGCTGCGGGAATAGTAGCAGACCCGCCCTGTTGCCAATGTTTCGGCCAGGGCCTCCCGGTTCATCCAGGCCAGCATGAGAACTTCGCCGTTTTCATCCTGTGCGATGGCGCTGATGAGGCCCTGGCTGTTGAAATGAACTTCATCCAGCAGGGTTGTCAGGGTAGGATCGGTGATAGGCTGCCAAGGCATGTCAGGAGTCCTTTTCTTGGGTCTGTTCCGTATCTCTGGGGAGCCAGTCAGGCCAGTCCAGCGTGATGGGGTGGTCGTCCAGCTGTAGCCCGCTGGTGTTCCAGGCCCGACGGTGCAGCAGGGCGAGCCCGTGCTGACCGGCATGTGACCTGAGCTCACCGACCTCCTGTCCGTCCAGTGTCACAGTGCTCTCATCGGGTAGGGGCTGGCCATCGGTAGACCGTACCGGCAGCAGCCGTTTCTTGATGAGCCCCCGATAATGGGTCCGAGCGGTGACCTCCTGCCCCAGGTAGCAGCCTTTGGTCCATGATACGCCATGGAGGTGGTCCATGTTGGCCTCCAGCACCAGTGTCTGGCCGGGGACGATATCCTCATCTCCCGGAATACCGGTTTGAAGGCGCCGGGCAAGCAGGGCGTCGGCTTCTCTCTGCTGGACGGCTTCATCATTGGCGGGAGAGCCTGGAATGATGGCCCGCCAGCCCAGTGCTGGATGCCGGGGGTCTGCAGCATGGATGAGTGCCCCGTCCGGCCGTGGGGTTTCCGGCGCTCCTGTCAGGATGGTGGCGTCCATCCGTTCCATGTGTACGTCTGCTCTCAGTCTGAAGCGACGCAGGGTTTTCAGGAGGGAGTCCGTTTCAGTCTCCGGGAGGTCGAGAAGGAGAGCCTCTTCAGTTTTCCATAGGAAGAAGAGCGTCTGTATGCGTCCCTGAGCATTGAGCATGGCGGCCCATGCGGTCCCGTTTTGTGAAAGGGCCTGTACATCATTGGTTATGAGGCCGTTCAGAAAGCTGGTCCGTTCATTTCCTGTGAGTGAAATGACAGAACGGCGTGAAAGATGGTTGCGCTTCATCAGTGTCCGCATGATAGTGGTGGCAAAAGAAAAGGGACCTTCGCCCTATTCCAGCATGGCATAAAAGGTATCATTTCGGGATACCGGATGACCGAGGGGGATTCTAGAGCCTTGCCGACAGATGAGATCATAGATCCCGCCATTGATACGACAGGGCGGCGCTGGCAGCTTTTTCAGTTCATAGGGCCAATCCTTGGCGTGATCCTGGTCATCATGACCATCGGAGTTGTCACGCTCTACACGTACAGGACCATGCGGGAGGGGGCGATCACCCTTTCGCGGAATCTGCTCAAAAGCCAGCAGCGTTATATTACGGAAGAAGTCAGCCATTATCTCTCTCCGGCGACGGGTATTTCCTTCATGGCCAGTGGAATGCTGGCCAGTGATGACATGAAGGCGAATGCCAGTGCCTTCATGTCGTTGGGGCGCTCTGTCCTGCGGGGCATTCCGCATGTGGACAGTTTCTATCTGGCTGATGATCAGGGGCATTTCTGGATGTCTGCCCGGCGGGAAGGGCAGTACGAGGAAACGACTCTTCAGGAAGAAGACGGGGCCCCCTATTACCGCCATAGGGTCACCGACAAGGATGGCCGCTTCATCTCTACGGACAGGCTTTCTGCCGAAGGGTATGATCCACGGCTGCGTCCCTGGTACAAGGGGGCCCTCCGGTTTGAGGACAGGACGCCGGACCGGCGCCTGTTCTGGACCGACCCTTATCCTTATCTCTCGACGCATCAGTTCATCGTCACGGCCTCCATGGCCTTCAGGACACTGGATGGACGGCACGTCGTTTTTGCCATCAGCATTTCATTGAATCAGCTGACACGCTTCGTGAACAGCCTCAAGGTCGGCAAGAGCGGACAGGCTGTGATCGTGGATCTGAGTGGTCATGTGATTGCGGGCCATAACATGCTGGATGTCGGCAAGCCAGGTTTCGATGCGGAGAATGTCCATCTGGACCCCAAGACACAGCCGGTGTTCGTCCGGGCGCTCAATGTGTTTCGTGTCATGGGAGATGGTACGGGCATGGTCCATGCCAGGGGACAGAACTATGTTACCATTGCCTCTGCCATGCCGCTGGCCAAGAGGTCGTGGGTGCTGCTGCTGAATGCGCCTGAAAGTGACTTTGCCAGTTTTACACATGCCGTGCAGAAACAGGCGGTTTATTTTTCTGTTGTGATTGTCGGGCTGGCGCTGATTCTCGCCATGGGGCTGATCTATCAGGGACGGCGGGTTGAACGGTTGCAGACCGGCCTGAATGTGCTTGATGAAAAAAAGAAGGAAGACAATGCGGTCCTTCTGAAGATCACCAACATGGAAGGTCTGCTCGATCCAGAGCAGGAACAGCCTTATTTCTGCGAGGCTCTGGCCGAACGTGCCGTAGCACGCCGGGCCAGCATCTGGCGGCTGCTGGCTGATGGGGACAGGCTGCTGTGTGAGGACATGTTCGACCGTGGCAGGGATGCTCACGGTTCGGGCATGGAGCTGACCAGAAACGGTCACTCTGGCGTCTTTGAATGTCTGGAAAGCGGCCATGCCGTTGATCTGCCAGATGCGGAGGAGGATCAGCGTTTCCAGAGCCTTCAGCGTGTGGTCATGCGGATGATCGGAGCCAGACATCTCTTCTTCATGCCTGTGATGGAAGAGCACCGGCCGGTGGGCGCCATCATGCTGGAGGACCCCTACCAGCTTGGTGAGGCGGACCGTGTTATTGGTCTGATCGCTTCGATTCTGGCTGTCCGTTTCGGTCATGTTCAGGAGGAAGAGAAAAAGGCGGCGCAGGCTCAGGGCGGGCCTGTCACCATGGCCGATTCTGCTGGCCGGTCCCCCAGACCCCAGATGCGTATTGTCGAGGGCTTTCTCATTCATCCGGAAGAGGAAACCGACAGGACACCGCCCATGCCCGGCCTGTATCCGACGGTGCCCATCATGGTTCTGGAATTTTCCGAGGCTTATTCTTCCAACCGCGATGCTGCCCAGGCCATGCTGGAACTGGTGGCCGAACTTGGCGGGAAGATCGAAGGCATTGCCAGGGAGCGTGGTCTGTTTTCGGCCCAGGTGGCGGGGAATCGGTTCATTTTCCTGGGCAGCTGTTCCCAGAATGTTGATGCGGAGGGGGCCGTCCATCTTGCAGAGGCAGCCATCGGAATCAGGGAAGCCTGCCTGATGGTCATTGCCCAGATGAACACGCAGCTCATGTTCCGTATCGGGATCGACGTCGGGCCTGTCCTTGTTGCCTATTTTGGGGAGAGACGGGACATCTTCAATCTGTGGGGAGAGGGGCTCACCATGGCAGAAGCCTTGGCCCACAATGCTCCTGATGGGGGGCAGATACAGGTCTCAGAGCGAGCCTATCAGGCCCTGCAGGGCATTTTCCTGTTCCGTCTGAGGGGAGAGTTTTTCCTGCCCAACAATGGGATCTCCAACAGCTACATTCTGGCAGGCAGGAGTGAGAACACGGCGGCAGGGGGATCATGAATTTCTCCGAGCGCTTTGCCGTCATTAATAGTGGCCTGGCCATGCTGGGCCGTTTTGCCCGGTCCCAGCCCCGGTTCTTTCTCATCATGATCGGGGCTGCATGGGGGGTCGTCTATGAGATGCTGCACCCCAGCTCATGGCGTCGGACGGTCATCATCGAGTTTCGTCGCAATCTGCGTCAGCTGGTAGGTAGCGGTTTTTTCAGCGTAGTGGTGGTGGCCGTCATCACGGGGTTGGGGCTGGTTTCGCAGGCTGTTTACTGGCTAGGTTTTGCTGGCATGTCGCAGATGACCGGAAGCCTTCTCTCCAGCGTCCTGCTGCGGGAAATTGCGCCCATTCTCGTCGGCGTCATTCTTCTGGGACGTTCTGGCATGTTGATGCTGACGGAAATGGGCACTCTGACAACCAGCGGGCGGCTCAAGACCCTGAATGGCATGGGTATTGATCCGTTTCTGGCACTTGTCGTGCCACGAACCATTGCGACGACGGTGGGCGGGGTCACGCTGGGTACCTTTTTCAGCGTCATCGCTTTGGGCATGGGGTATGTGGCCTGCTGGATGAAAGGGATCGTCACGTCATCCATCTGGTCTTTCATTTTCGATGTGATCAACAGCATGCAGCCGGGTGATTATATCGGGATTCCTCTGAAATTTCTTCTGAGCGGGGCCTGTGTCGGTCTGTGCTGCTGTCTGTCTGGCATGGATGTGACGGCAGAGGACAATCTGACAACCTTCATGCCACGGGGCTTTGCGCGTGGCATCATGTCCATTCTGGTCATCAATGTGGTGATCGACGTCATTCTGGGGAGCTTCTGACGGTGGAAGGCACAACTCTTTCAGAAGGGGATTATGGTTTTGTCCTGAAGCTGGATGATGCTGTTCCGGTGTCTGATTCCACAGGGTTGCCTTCAGTAAAATACAATCTGGCACTGGCACCCGGTGAATGTGTGTTCGTGGAGTGTCGTGACAGTTTCAGGGCGTCGCAGTTTACGGATTTCTGCGCAGGGCTTCTGCCCGTCAGGCAGGATGCGAGGACAGGCAGGGGACAGGGAACGGTCAGCTGCATGGGGCTGAACTGGGCGGAGCTGGATGAAAGACGGGCGCAGGCACTGCGGGGGCGTATCGGTCGCATTACCGAGGACAGTGGCTGGATTGACCTGTACGAGATGCATATGAACATTCTCTGGCCTAGCCTGCATCACAGTCGTGCCTCTTATGACAGACTGGTGGTGGAGGCCGTCCAGCTGGCCCAGTCATTCGGCATGCCCGGCCTGCCAACGCAGCTGCCTGAAAAACTCTCCCCGCTGGACAGGAAACGCTCGGAATATGTGCGAACCTTCATGAACAGGCCGTCCTTGCTTCTGTTGGAAAATCCTATCAGTCTTGGGGGACCGGTCGAGCTGTACAACGCTTTTCTGACAGAACTGACAGCTGCACGGGAGCGGGGCTGTGCGGTCGTGTGGATCGGTTCGGAGCGTTCCGCCTGGGCTGGTTATGCCGGGCCCGGCATGCAGCGTTTTCGCCTCGGTAGTAATGGTCTCGTAAAGTGAGAGATATGTGATGCGTCCTTTACGTTTACGTCGGCGTTCCGGTCTGGCAGCTCCTCTGTTCAGGAGCTCTTTCGTGGATGAGTGGGTCGGGCTTCTTGTTCTGCTGGCTCTTGTCATCCTGACAGCTGTTCTGGTCGAGGCCGGTTTTCTCAAGCAGTGGCTGACACCGGCAGGGCGTCTCCATTTCGTGCTGCCGGAAAGTGGTGTGGCGGGGTTGGCTGTCAATAATGACATTGAAGTCATGGGGGTCCGTGTAGGGGAAATCCGGCGGCTGGACCTCAATGAATCAGGCCGTATGTATGCGGAAGGAACGATCGAACCCCATTTCGAGCGCTATATTCGCAGTGACAGCATTGCTACCATCAAACGTCGCCTTGTCGTGGCGGGTGCGGGATATATTGAAATCACCCGTGGGCAGGGAGAGCCGCTCAACTGGGATTATGCCGTGTTGAATACCAGCGTGGAACCCAACCCTGCGGACATGATTGTCCAGACCCTGATAGATCTGCGGGCCAGATTGCTTCCTGCCATGGATAATGTGGAAGAGATCACGAAGCAGGCCAAGGACATCATGGTGGACCTTCATGCAGGTAAGGGGACAGCTGGTGCCCTGCTGACCAATGAGGAAACGGCCCAGCGTGTAAATACGATCCTGGTTTCATTGAACAAGGCCATTGAGGCTGTGCAGCCACTGGAACAGAAGTTGCAGATTACGCTGAATGAAGCCAATGGCGTGATGCAGAATGTGCACGGCCTGACCAAGGGGTTGAAAGATTCCGGCCCGGAAGTGCAGCGGAGCGTCCGTAATGTGGCTGATGCCACGGAGCAGCTTCCCGCCGTTCTGGCTGAAGCTGAGGCTACGGCAGACAGCCTGCGCAAGCTGAGTGATCAGCTGCGGGGTTTGTGGTTGCTGGGCGGTAGTGGCGGCAAAAACAGGCACCGGCCTGACCGCAGGCTCCCGGCCCGTGAGGTGAGACCATGAAATTTTGCAATTTCATCATTTCTCTTTCCCTCTCCGCCGGGCTTCTCTCAGGTTGTTCCAGCGGTCCCGGTGAGTGGGAAGACCAGCGCTACGCCACAAGAATGGATGCTGCCGACAGTGTGTTCAGTCTTGGCTATATCCAACAGGCGAGGCAGCATTACGCAGATGCTCTGGAGCGGGCGTTTCTGATTGATGATGTTCAGGCCATCCATGATGCCGGTTTCAACCTGGCTACCAGCGAGCTGCGTCTGAAAGACTATCAGGCGAGTCTGGAGACATTACGCCGGGTGTCTGAAGCATTGATGGTGAGGGGCTGGACTGGCGGACGGCAGGCTGATCTGCATCTCGTACGGGCATCTGTCTTTTATGCCCAGACATATTGGCAGCATGCGGGTGATGAGGCGAAGCTGGCCAGGACCAGTCCGGATGATCGGATACGTTTCAGCGCTTATGCGTTGGGTGGTCTGGCAGCAGCTGCGCAGTTTGATCGGGCTGGGCTAGAGGAGGCCATCACCGCTCTTGCTCCCAGCAGGAATGACAAGGACCAGGCCAACCTGAAAGAACTTCTTACCCTGCGTCTGATCCTGAACAGGGATTGGCAGCCAGCGGCAGAGTCTGCCGAGGGGCTGGTGAAAATACGCAGGGAAGACATGGATTACGAAGCCATGCGTCGGGCTCTGCTGCTGGAGGCCAAAGCTCTTCGTGCCATGGGGAAGGAGCAGGCTGCTGGGCGTGTCATGCAGCGTTTCAGGGATAGTGCCCGGAAGCAGCAGAGCAGCCTGTAAGCTCGCTGCCTGTCTGGTCAGGTGGATGCGCGCCAGAAACCGTTCTGGAGCGCATCCATGGTGGGGTCAGATCAGGCTGTTACCGTTTTCTGCATCATGGGGCTCATGCCCAGCATGGTCAGAAGCTCTGTGTCCCTGTTCTGTGCCGGATTGGGCGTCGTGAGCAGCTTTTCCCCCCAGAAAATGGAGTTGGCTCCTGCCAGAAAACAGAGCGCATGTGTTGATTCGGACATGTTTTCACGTCCCGCTGCCAGACGGACATGACTGGCTGGCATCATGATGCGGGCTGTTGCAATCACGCGGGCGAAGGTGATCGGATCCACGGCCTCTTCATCAGCCAGCGGAGTGCCCTCCACGCGGACGAGCAGGTTGATGGGAACACTTTCCGGGTGGGTCGGCAGATTGGCCAGTGTCGTCAGCAGGCCGGCACGGTCCTGCGTGTCTTCACCCATGCCGATGATCCCGCCGCAGCAGACCTTGATGCCGGCATCACGCACATTGGCCAGAGTATCCAGACGTTCCTGATAGGTCCGTGTGGTGATGATCTTGCCGTAGAAATCTTCTGACGTATCAAGATTATGATTGTAATAGTCCAGACCGGCCTCTTTCAGGCGGGCAGACTGGCTGGGCGTGAGCATCCCTATGGTCAGGCAGGTCTCCAGTCCGAGAGCCTTGACCTCCTCAACCATGCGGCAGACAGCATCCAGGTCACGGTCCTTCGGGGCACGCCATGCAGCGCCCATGCAGAACCGCCCGGCACCGGCTTCCTTCGAGCGTCTGGCATCGGCGATGACACGCTCCAGCGGCATGAGCTTTTCAGCGGCCATGCGCTTGTCGTGGTGGGCGCTCTGCGGACAGTAGGAGCAGTCTTCCGGGCAACCGCCGCTCTTTATGGAGAGCAGGGTTGATATCTGTACCTTTGTGGGGTCAAAAAATTGCCGGTGTGCCAGCTGTGCCTGAAAGATCAGCTCCGGGAAGGGCAGCGCAAGAAGGGCTTCTGCTTCTTCGCGAGCCCAGTCGTGCCGGAGCGTGACCTTCTGAGGCGAGGGGCAGGTCTGTTCAGTCATCTAGCTTTTGTCTCCAGAGTTGGCTGCATACACCTACCCAAAAGATGGACGCTATGCCATCCGAAAAGTATGATAGATGCATGAAGGGTTAACGTCATTTCGGAAAATTCAGGGTGTCTTTATGAAACATTGGCAGATTGATCAGATGGACTGGGCCGCCTTTGACGCGACGAAGGTGAACCCTGATATCCTTGCCCTCGTGAAGGCAGCTTCTGTGGTGGAGCGGAATGCACGGGACTATACCTGTTACCTCAGGAATGTTTTCCATGACGATTCCGGTTTCCGGGATGCCGCACAGAACTGGGCGGAAGAAGAGGTCCAGCATGGAGATGCCCTTGGGAAATGGGCCATGCTGGCAGACCCGGACTGGGATTACGCCAAAGCTTTTGAGCGATATCGGGACGCTTACAGGATAGATACGGACGTGTCCTCATCCATCAGGGGGTCTCGTACGGGGGAGCTGATTGCCCGCTGCATGGTTGAAACGGGAACATCCTCTTTCTATACGGCACTGGCTGACGCTACGGATGAGCCCGTTCTGAAGGCAGTCTGCAAGCAGATCGCTGCTGATGAATACCGTCATTTCAAACTGTTTTATGACAACATGCATCGTTATCTGGAACGTGAGAAGCTGGGGCGCTGGTTCCGTCTGCGGATTGCCCTGAGCCGTGTGATGGAAAGTGAGGATGACGAACTTGCAACAGCCTTTTACATCACGAACAGTGAGAAATTCCGTTTTTATGATCACAAGAACTGTATTGCTGCCTACATGGCCCGGGCCCTGTCCTTCTACCAGCAGAAGCATCTGGACCGTGTCACGGCCATGATTTTGAAGACATCGGGCCTGACACCCCATTCCCGCATGCAGCGGTGGCTTGCGAAGGGGATGCATGCCCTGATCTCTTGGAAGCAGAGGTCGTTCGCCCGTCAGCTTCAGCAGGCCTGAGCTGTTTCATACCTTTTTTTCAACAATGGATGTTTTCATGAAAATTCCATCATTCCGTACCGTCCTGAAACAGTGCAGCATGCTCATGGTGATCGGGGCCGGGCTTGCCGCAGGGGCAGCTGGCCACGCACAGACCCAGACGCCTCAGGCCTACAGGAATGGCTGGGGGTTTGATCAGGCAGGAATGGATCCGGCCACTCCGCCAGGGCAGGATTTCTTTACCTATGCCAACGGCCATTATATCGGTCAGCTGAAGATTCCTGACGACATGAGCAGTTACGGGCCTTTCCATATTCTCGCTGAACTGTCTCAGGTAAGGCAGAAAGCGCTTCTGGAGGCCTTGCTACCGTATGCGGAGGTGGGAGACGAACGCAGCAAGCTGGCAACCTTTTATAGCAGCTTTCTCGATCAGAAGACTGTTGATGCCAAAGGTGGCGATCCGCTTGAGGTGGAGCTGGGCCAGATACGGGAGATGAATGACAGGGCATCCTTGGCCCGTCTGTTCGGTCTTTCGGCCAGCTCCCTCATGTACAGCCCTTTTGCTCTGGATATTGAACAGAACCAGAAGGATCCGATACAGTACATGCTGATGCTGGATCAGGGCATGAGTATTGGCATCAGTGGCGGTCTTGGGCTGCCTGACATCAGCTATTACAGCAATCCTGCCCTGGCCCCGCAGAAAAATGCCTACCGGGCTCATGTTGCCAGAATGTTGGAACTGCTGGACTGGCCTGATCCGGACAATGACGCCTCAGCTGTTGTGGCTCTGGAAACGGCACTGGCGAAGGTGGAAACACCCCGTGATCAGACACGGGACCCCGTGAAGATGTTCAATCCGATGATGGTAAAAGAGCTGGTTGGTCTGGCGCCCGATGTGGATTGGGTCACTTACCTGCGGACCATGGGGGTGCCAGAGGCAGGTCTGATGGAGCGTGTGATCGATGTGCGTGAACCGGAATCCATTGCGGAGATGGCCCGGATCATTGCCGGGGCTGACAGGAGGACGGTCAAGGCTTGGCTGTCTTTTCATCTGGCCGACAATGCAGCGCCATATCTCTCTCGTGAGTTTTCAGATGCGTCTTTTGATTTCAATGGTCGGGTTCTGATGGGCATGAAGCGCCAGCCCGACCGCTGGAAGCGTGCTGTCCGTGCTACGAATACGGCCATGGGCTGGGCGCTGGGGCGCCTCTATGTAGAACATTATTTCCCGCCTGAGGCGAAGGATCGGATCACCGGGCTGGTCCAGGAGCTGAAGAAGGCCTTCCGCTGGCGGCTGGAGCATAATGAATGGATGGATGCTCCGACCCGTCAGGCGGCGCTCGTCAAGCTGGATCATTTTGCCATGCAGGTGGGCTATCCCCACAAATGGTGGGATTACTCCGCACTGGATATTCGCCCGGGCGATGTCTATGGCAATGCCTCACGTGGCATCGCTTTCAACTGGCATCATCGTCTGGACCAGCTCGACCGTCCCGTGGACCGGGACGAATGGGACATGACGCCTCAGACAGTGAATGCCTATAATGACCCGGTAAAGAACGAGATCGTTTTCCCTGCGGCCATTCTCCAGCCGCCATTCTTTGACCCCACGGGTGATATGGCCGTTAATTATGGCGGCATTGGCGGGGTCATTGGTCATGAGATGAGCCATGGTTTTGATGATCAGGGCCGTCATTATGATGAGCATGGTCGCCTGCATGACTGGTGGAGCAGCCGGTCTTCCCAGGCTTTTGAGGAAAGAGCGAAAAGACTCGGTGCCCAGTATGATGCCGAGGAAGTTTTTCCCGGCCTGCATGTGAATGGCAGGATGACCATGGGGGAAAATATTGCTGACCTTGGGGGGCTGAATCTGGCGGTGCAGGCCTATCATGACAGCCTTCATGGTCGGACGGAGGCACCTCTTCATGGCTGGACGGGAGACCAGAGAGTGTTTCTCGGCTGGGCGCAGGTCTGGCGTGAGAAGGACAGGCCAGATGCCCTGAAACGGCAGGTTCTTTCCAACGAGCATGCTCCAGCTGCCAGCCGGGTGAACATGCCGGTTCACAATATCGATCTCTGGTATCAGGTGTTCGGTGTGAAAGCGGGAGACAGGCTGTATCTGCCGCCGGAGCAGCGGGTCAAGATATGGTAACAGGAGCAGACCATCGTCCTGCGAAGCCAGCCCCTGCCTGAGGGAAAAATGGGGGCGGGGCTTCACAAACGGCCGGGCTATGGCTATCCCGGGTCTGTTTCTTCATCATGCGGGGCTGTTTCATGTCATATCTCACTATTGGTCATCTTTACACGGCGTTGCATGCCGCCTGTGCCAGTGGCGTGGCCCGTGTCATCGAGGCGAATGGTGAGGAAGTCGCCTATGCTGATCTGAGCCGGGATGAACGTTTACAGGCTTTGGACGATGGCGAGGTCGATATTCTCGTGTCGGCATGGTTCCCGCAGGATGAGGTCATTCTGTCTCATGGGCATGAAGCCATTGGTAGCCTGTATCATCCTGAACTTCAGTTTTCCGCCCTTAAAAAATCAGGGAAGGGTGCTGGCTGGAAGGCTGCAGACTTTACCTCCCTTCTCACCACGGCCGAGGCACGCCCGTTTGTGGAGAAAGCTTTTGAGCAGCGTCCTGCCCTCAAGGAGCTCCCTCTTGAAGTTGTTGCGCCGGAAGAGGTCTTCCCGCGGTTGAAGCAGGCGGAAGAGGCAGGGGATTGTCCTCTGGTCGCTGTCTGGCAGCCTCATGCCGTTTTCCATGTCGAGATGCTGGAGGGTCTTCCTGATGGAGACCTGCTTGCTGGCGAGGTGCAGACGGCCCGGCTTGTTCTGCGCAAGGGGCTTCGTGCGGAGGTGGATGAAGACATGCTGGATGAGCTGTCCATCATGATGCTGAGCAACAAGGTCATGAGCGCTCTTGACTACGCCGTAAGCATTGATGGAATGGGCCCCGGAGACGCTGCGGAATCATGGCAGCGCGGGCGGTTGATTCCCCGCTGACGTTCTTTTGTCATCACCGTTGATAAACTGAAAGCTGGAGGTGTTTGCATGGCTCGTCATGCGTTTGTGTTTCCTGGTCAGGGCAGCCAGTCTGTCGGGATGGGGCTGGAGTTGTACAAGGCATTCCCTGTTGCCCGTGCCGTGTTTGAAGAGGTGGATGAAGCTCTTGGGGCCAATCTTTCCCGGCTGATTTTTGAGGGGGATCCCGCCGAGCTGACGGCAACGGAGAACACCCAGCCGGCTCTTTTTGCAGTTTCCATGGCGACCGTGCGGGTGCTGGAACATGAAGGGGGCTTTGCCCTGAAAGAGAAAGCCACGCTTCTGGCAGGCCATTCCCTGGGAGAATATGCTGCCCTGACAGCAGCTGGTGTCATGGGGATTGCCGAGGGTGCCCGCCTTCTCCGCCTGCGGGGCCAGGCGATGCAGCGTGCCGTGCCTGCAGGGCAGGGAGGCATGGCGGCCATTCTGGGTGTTGAGCCGGATGTGGCGCAGGAGATCTGTGCAGACTGTGCGGAAGGTGATGTTCTGGAAATCGCCAATGACAATGGTGGTGGGCAGATCGTCATTTCGGGGCATATGGCAGCGGTGGACCGTGCCATGGCAGCGGCAAAGGACAGAGGCATCCGCCGTGTGGTGAAGCTGCCCGTATCAGCCCCGTTCCATTCTTCTCTGATGGCACCGGCTGCCGCCGAGATGGAAGAGGCTCTGGCAGGGGCAGCGTTCCGGCCTGCCGCCATTCCTGTCATTGCCAACGTGACGGCAGAACCAGTCTCTCAGCCTGATGACATCCGTACCTTGCTGGGCCAGCAGATCACCGGGCGTGTGCGCTGGCGGGAGACTGTACTTTCCATGCCGGGCAAGGATGTTACCTGCCAGCATGAGCTGGGTGCCGGGAAGGTGCTGACAGGGCTGGCGCGTCGCATCGTGCCTGATCTGGCGGCTGATCATGCTGGAACTCCGGCAGAGATCGAAACAATGCTGAAAAGCCTGTAAGGGGGTAGTCCTGATGTTTTCTCTTTCTGGTAAGCTGGCTCTGGTGACTGGCGCTTCTGGTGGTATTGGTGCGGCCATTGCCCGTCAGCTGCATGAGTGTGGTGCGACTGTCGTGCTGAGCGGAACACGGGAGGGAGCCCTCCAGGATGTGGCAGCGGCTCTGGGTGGTGAGCGTGTGCATGTCGTCACGGCCAATCTGTCGGATGATGCACAGGCCGATGCTCTGGTGGCCCGTGCAGAGGAAGTGGCAGGGCAGCCTCTGGATATTCTTGTCAACAATGCGGGGCTGACACGGGATACGTTGGCCGTGCGGATGAAGGATGATGATTGGGCACAGGTGCTCAAAGTCGATCTGGAAAGTCCGTTCCGTCTGGCCCGTGCTGCGCTGAAAGGGATGCAGCGGCGCCGTACTGGGCGTATCATCTCCATTTCTTCCATTGTGGGGACAACGGGCAATCCGGGGCAGGCCAATTATGCAGCTGCAAAGGCCGGTCTGGTGGGCATGAGCAAGTCTCTGGCCCAGGAAGCAGGCCGCCGTGGTGTGACGGTCAATGTTGTGGCACCGGGCTTCGTGGAGACTGCGATGACCGATGTTCTGCCGGAAGCTGTACGGGAGAAGCTGCTGGGTAACATTCCGCTTGGCCGTATGGGGCGCCCGGAGGATGTTGCTGCAGCCGTTGTCTATCTTGCTTCGGACGAGGCCGCATGGGTGACGGGCACGACGCTTCATGTTAATGGTGGGATGGCCATGGTCTGAAAAAGTTGGCGTTTGCAGGAAAACATGCTAAGCGCGGCCTGCTTGGCCTGGCAAAGGCTCAGAGTATGGCTTCATTGCCGGGCATTCCGATGTCCCGAAGCTGACAGGCAGGCAGGTTTTTTTCTTAGAAACACCCGGTAGGGGTAGCAAGGATTTAAGGCAGATGAGCAACGAAATCGCTGACAAGGTGAAGAAGATCGTCGTCGAGCATTTGGGCGTCGAAGAAAGCCAGGTGAAGCCGGATGCTTCCTTCATCGACGATCTGGGCGCTGACAGTCTGGACACGGTCGAGCTGGTCATGGCTTTCGAGGAAGCATTCTCCGTCGAGATTCCGGAAGATGCAGCCGAGAAGATTGCTACTGTGAATGATGCCATCGAGTATATCACCAAGCAGAAAGCTGCCTGATTCCCGGTGTAGGGATTGGATGACGGGACGGGCTGGTCGGGGATCAGTCCGCTCCGTTCTGAAAGAGCGAAGCGGAGCAAGTCCGTTTCGCTTTATGCGTATTTACGAATTGTGAGGTAAGGCGGCGATGAGCGGCTCTGGAACGGACAGAAAACGTGTGGTCGTTACGGGAATAGGCGTAGTCAGCCCGTTGGCTGTTGGTGCAGAACTGACATGGAAGCGCCTTATCAACTCTCAATCCGGCATTGGTCCGATCACACAGTTTGATGCTTCTGATCTTCCGGCGAGAATTGCAGGCGAAGTCCCAGCCGGACCAACGGAAGAGGGTGGACTTACCCTTTCCGACTGGGTGCCTGTCAAGGAACAGAAAAAGATGGACCGGTTCATCCATCTTGGTCTGGCAGCGGGTATCCAGGCTGTGGAAGATTCAGGCTGGAAGCCGGAATCAGAGGAAGATCGTTGTGCAACAGGTGTCATGATCGGTTCTGGCATTGGCGGCCTGAAAACGATCTACGACAACTCGCTGGCTGTGGCAGCAGGCAAGGCACGTCGTCTTTCTCCTTTCTTTATTCCTTCATCGCTGATCAATCTCACGGCGGGGCATTTGTCCATCCGTTATGGTTTCAAGGGGCCGAATCATGCCGTGGTGACCGCTTGTGCGTCCGGTACCCATGCGATCGGTGATGCGTCCCGTCTGATCCAGCATGGCGATGCGAAGGTAATGGTTGCTGGTGGCGCAGAGTCGGCCATCTGCGAGCTCGGTATTGCCGGTTTCTGTTCAGCCCGCGCCCTTTCGACCAGTTTCAATGACAGTCCGACAACAGCATCCCGCCCGTGGGACAGGCAGCGTGACGGGTTTGTCATGGGTGAGGGTGCCGGCGTGGTAGTGCTGGAAGAGTACGAACATGCAAAGCGTCGTGGTGCCAAGATTTATGGCGAAGTCGTTGGGTATGGTCTTTCGGGGGATGCCTATCACATCACCGCTCCGGCGGAGAATCATGAAGGGGCCTTCCGTGCCATGCAGGCTGCCCTGAAGGATGCCCGGGTCAGCCCTGCCGAGATTGGCTATGTCAATGCTCATGGGACCTCCACAATGGCGGATGATCTGGAACTCGGGGCTGTAGAGCGCCTGTTTGGTGATGCAGCTGCTGGTACGAGCATGTCGTCCACAAAGTCGGCGATCGGGCATCTGCTGGGTGCCGCTGGCGCCGTGGAGGCCATTTTCTGCCTTCAGGCCATGCGTGATGGTATCCTGCCTCCTACGCTCAATCTGGATGAACCGTCCAGTGAGAGCGCCATGGACCGTATCCCTCACAAGGCGAAAGAGCAGCAGGTGGATGTTGCTCTTTCCAACAGCTTTGGCTTTGGTGGGACCAACGCCAGCCTTGTTCTGAAGCGGTTCAGGGGCTGATCTGACTGTCTGATGCAGATTTTCGACGCTGGAGACTGAAACGATGGCACAGGAACCTGCATCAGACACTTCCAGAAAACAGGGGCCTGAAGAAGAGAGTGGAAGCAGGGCCAGGAAGCGTTTCCGTCTCCTGACAAAAGGACGGGTCTTTGCTTTGCTGCTGGCCGCTGCTGGTGGAACCGTTTTCGCCGGGTATGGCCATTACACAGACCCGGGGCCTTTACAGACAGAGCGTGTGGTTGTCATCCCAAGGGGGGGCACTGGTCGGGTCATTGAAGCCCTTCAGGAAAATGGGATTCTGGCACGGGGTGGTGTGTCTTCCCTGTTCTTCAAGGTAGCCATGTATGCCACCCGCTCACAGGGAGCGATTCACGCAGCGGAACTGAAGTTTCCAGAGCGGGTGTCCATGGCTCACAGTCTTGAGATTCTCCGTCATGGGCATCCTGTCACGCACAGTTTGACCGTAGCGGAGGGCCTGACAGCAAAGCGCATCAGGACATTACTGATGCAGGCACCTGCGTTGCAAGGAGACCTTCCCACCATAGGGGAGGGGCAGGTGGCACCTCAGACGTTCTTTTATGTCTGGGGCATGGAGCGACAGGCACTTCTGCATCACATGACAGAATTGATGGGTAAGACGCTTCAGGCGATCTGGGATCAGCGGGATCAAGCAGCCTTGCAGGGTGTCATAACCACACCAGAACAGCTTCTGATTCTGGCTTCGCTTGTGGAAAGGGAGACGTCTTTGGCAGAGGAGAGACCACAGATCGCCCGGGTCTTCCTGAACCGTCTGAAACAGGGAATGAAGCTTCAGACAGATCCGACTGTCATTTATGGGTTGAGCGATGGAGATGGGGTGCTGCCTCGCCCCTTGACGCATGAGGACCTGCAGACAGAAAGCCCCTACAACAGTTATCTTCATCCGGGTCTGCCTCCGGGGCCTATCTGTTCGCCCGGTCGTGAGTCGTTGGAGGCAGCAGCTCATCCCGCTTCGGGTAATGCGCTGTATTTTGTCGCAACAGGACATGGGGGGCATAATTTTGCCCATACCCTTGCCGAACAGACGGATAACGTCCGTGCCTATCGCCGTATGAAAAAAGCGGCAGCCCAGTAATTTTTCCTGTGCAGCGGGATACCTGAAAAGAAGAAGGGGCATTATCCACTTCTGGATAATGCCCCCATCTGTGAGAAGACCGTATGATCTGCCTCAATCTTACTGGTTGAAGGCCTTCATGACGACACGACGCAGCGCATCGGCTGACTTGTTGTTGACCTGCATCCGCACGACGATGTCTTCCGGCCCGACGACCTGATGGTAATAGGAACGGTTCGCCTCACTATCGGGTTTCAGCTTGCTGCTGCCGAGGGACACACCAGCAAAAACCCCCTTCATCTTCTGCATGGCATAGACTTCCTTGGGGGTGTTCTGCGTGCTGCTGCTGTCATTGCCAAAAGCAGCATCGGCACTGGCGTCAAAGCTGAACTCGTGATCCATCAGGTTCAGGAGTGCTTTCTGGGACGTGATGAAGAAGAAAAGCTGGCTGTGCTGATAACCAGCCTGAAGACCAAAGGAGCCTGCGCTCAGGTTATAGAAAGCCGGGTCAGACCAGGAATTGTTGGCACCACGGGCCAGCAGGACGCAACGCCCACCGGTACCACCAACGATGAGAGACATCTTCGTGACGTCGGGACAGATCACGACGGCTTTTGTCTCGCCAAGTACATGGGCCGTCTTTTCCTTGACTTTGGAGTCAAGCAGAGCGGACTGCACGGCGAATGTAGCCTTGTTTACGAGAACCTGCTGTTTGGAAATCTTGGCAGCGGCTGCGTCACCGGCGCAGGCGCTCATGGCGAGCATGCCAACACCCGCAGCAATGGAAACAGTCCGTGAGATGTAGGAAAATGACTTGGACATCGGAAACCTCTCTGTAGGCTGAAAACGGATGCACGTTGGAACTATAAACTTAATCTAGTGTAACGCCTAGTGTCTTCGAGAGGGTTGCCGCAACCAGCGGGGCACAGGCGAGGATGGTCGTACGCTGCGTCAGGCCGCCCATTTTCAGGAAAGGTGACACGTGGGCTCCAGCTTCATCAAGAAGGACCAGGGCCGCAGCAACATCCCAGAGGAAGATGACGTATTCGTGATAACCATCCGAGCGACCACAGGCAACGTCAGCCAGAGCGAGGGCGCCAGACCCCAGCGACCGTGGCATGACCCCCTTGTGCAAAAGGGCCTGCATCTTTTCGGGGTACCAGCCTTCGGGGACGTAGGGTGACCAGCCAATTTCCACCATGGCTTCATTCATCTTGTCGGTTGTTGATGCCTTGATGGGGGCTCCATTGAGGAAGGCGCCTTTTCCCTTTCTTGCCGTAAAGCTTTCCCGGATGGCTGGAGCTTCTATGATACCTGCCACCGGGACATTCCGGTGCATGAGGCCTAGAGAAATGCACCAGCGATTACGGCCTCTGGCATAATTGGATGTGCCATCAATAGGGTCTATGACCCATCGGAAGAGCCCGGATGAGCTGCCGCCATGCTCTTCTCCCAGAAAGGCATCCTCGGGGAAGAGGGCTCCCAGACGGGCCGTGACAAACTGTTCCACGGTCCTGTCTGCTTCAGTCACGTAGTCCTGATGGCCCTTGAGATCAGCGGCTGGCTTACCGGGGGCAGGCTGCATGTTCAGGGCAAGGGCCGCAGCTTCCTTGATGATGGAACAGGCCGCATGAAAGCGGATGTCGATGGCGGTATCCGTATCGTATGTGATGGGCATTCATGAATCCTTGAATATGGCAGCTGCGACGTGTCCGGGGCAGAAAAGTACAGGAAGATGCTCCGGCTGTCAGCCATTCCAGAGGAACAGTAGCTCTTCCACTGGAGAGGGCAGCTCTGTATGGTGGAAGATGATTTTATGAGCATGTATCCGTAGGATGATAAGAGATGAAGCTGTTTAAAATGGACTATTGGCGTTCGGCCATTCTTCATGCTCCTTTTGAGCAGGTTATCCGGCAGAACAGTCTGGACGACATAGACATGACGTTCCTGCCGTCCTGTGGAAAGGATGGGTTTCTTGCAGATCCTTTTGGTCTGTGGGACGGGGGACGCTTGCATGTTTTTGCTGAGTATTATGATTACAGCCAGGCCAAGGGTGTCATTGAGGTTCTCATTTACGATGAGTCCTTCGCCCTGCAGGAGCGTCGCTGTGTCCTGAGTGAGGATTGGCATCTCTCTTATCCCTATGTGTTCCGGCACGAGGGAGTGACCTACATGCTGCCGGAGGCCTACAAGTCCGGGCGTCTGACACTCTACAAGGCAACATCCTTTCCCTATGAGTGGCAGCGTGTGCCCATGTTCGACTTCCCCATTGGAGCGATTGACGCCACCCCACTTCATTATGCTGGACGCTGGTGGCTGTTCTGGACACCACCTGCCCCTAAACAGGCACGGCAGAGCACATTGCACATTGCTCTTGCAGAAGAGCTGACAGGCCCATGGTGCGATATGGGGCATTTTCTGATTGACCGCAGCGGTGCCCGTCCGGGAGGGACGCCGTTTGTTGAGGGCGATGAAGTGTTCCTGCCAGTGCAGGATTGTTCGGAGACATATGGCGGTGGCATCCGTCTGCTTCGGATCAGTGGCTTTGGTAAGGGGAGGCCGTCAATTTGCGGGGGAGATTCTGTCCCAGTGCATCTGCCGGAAATCAGGGACTATCCAGACGGCATGCATACTCTTTCTGCCGCTGGAGATGTAACGCTGGCGGATTTCAAGAAAATACGCCGCGGACTGGGACCTCTTCTCTTCAATATCAAGAGACAGATTTTGAAGTAAGATCGTGTTTCTCTTCATGCCGTTGTCAGAATGGGGCGACATGAAGGGAAATGTCAGGGATGACTCAGCAACTGCTCTGCGAGAGCTGCGTCAGCGGGTTTGTCAACATCGACAGCAGCCCGGCCGTCAGAGAGAGGGATAAGTCGTATTCTGGCGCCCGTGAGGGCATGTATGCGTTCTTCAAGCCTGTGGGAACTGAGCGTGCGCGTAAGGGTACGCAGAATGGTCGGCAGCCCCAGAATCATGGCCATGCGCAGAGGCTGTTTCCGGTAACGCTGAAGACGCTGCCAGAGCGCAACTACGGCTTTCGCCTGTGGAGTAGCCAGCCAGAAGAGATTGCAGCCTGAAAACTGAATATCTGCCAAGCGGATGTAGGTCCGCTTGGTCTGGGGTACGTCCCGCAGGATTGTCTCCTTCAAGGCGACACCGGCCGTCAGGTCGACATTGGCTGTCCGACTCTTTTCGATGAATTCCCTGACCCACTCCGGGCGGAGCAGAGCATGGTCTGCCGTCGTGACGAGGCAGGGCGTGCCGATGGCGTCGAGTGCCTGGGCAACACTTTCGCTTGGAGAGGGGGCAGACCGCAAAAGAGTGATGCGATCCCCCAAATGGCTCAATAGACCGGGCTGTTCGATACTGACCCATATTGGCCCGATTTCAGGAACCTGTTCAAGCGTATGGAGAACACGCTCAATCATGGGGCTGTTTGCAATGGGCAGCAATGCCTTGTGAGATACCTGCCCCATGCGGGCCAGAGGGTCACGCTCGCCGTCACGCGACCCGGCCAGTATCAGGACTGGAATGTTCATGCGCTCTTGGAAAGTTCTTCGTTCTTGGGAGCACGGGCAGGGTCCGGCCGGTCACGGGGAGGGGCACCTGTCCGCCGCATGACCCAAGGATAACGCTCTGCCTCTTCGACCGTGTAGCCCAGATTGAAGACATACGGGCTGCGGGGGCGTTCCTTGGCGGCCCGGTAAAAGGTACCCATCAGGCGATCTGGCAGATAGTTGGTGATGCCGTAATTGCCATCTTCATCGTGAAAATGGTGCAGGACATGGAGCTGCTTGATGTACACCACCCACTGCCAGCGGGGTTTGTAGGCCAGATGCTGGATGCAGTGGAAAAATTCATAGATGCAGGTCATGACCAGCGCTGTGGAGAGTGCTGAAAAAGCTCCACCCCAGCCGCCAATCAGCCAGCCTATGGGCATGGTGATGACCATCATGGTCGGAACTGTGTTCAGAGGAGAGCCGAACAGGACTTCGAGCAGATGGGGATCCTGGTGGTGGTCAAAATGGATACGCTTCCACATGGAGGCTGTGATGGGGTTCCGGTAGAACCAGCGTCCGTGCAGGATGTAACGGTGGATGATGTACCAGGCTGTCGGATAGACAGCGACAATGACGGGAATGGGGATGAGGACTCCCCACCAGCTGTGACGCAGATACAGGCTAAGTATGGCCGTACCGATAATCAGGGCAAAATAGAGCAGGATTGTCGGATAGGTAAGGTAAGCCGCCCATAACTGCGAAAGATTCATTTTTCCCAGATCATAACTCCTGCCTTTCTGCATGAGAGTCGTGCCCTGGAAAAATTGTTTGAACGTACTCATTTTTCCTCCATCCGCAGTATCCATGCCAGACCAAACAGGGCTGCCACGATCTGGCCCGAACTTATAGCGATTAATATGGGAAGGGAACCTGAATTTCCCAGAGCCGAGATCATGCCCTGTAGAATGACCACTCCCAGACCAGCCGCCATCACGTACACCGGCAACGGGTTCCGCAATCCCGCACGCGGCGGAATGTAGGTGATGGGCAGAGTGATGAGAAGCATCACTGCCATCTGCACCGGCAGCATCAGTGTAGCATATAATGCCATCAGATAATTTGACCTAGGTAAATTGGATGGCACTTTTCCCGAGAAAATTTTCCAGAACTGATGCGGGGTATAATACACGCCCTGCAATGTCATGTTGATGATCTCCTGCGGGGATGCCGTCAGGGTGGGAGGGGGCGGTTCGCTGCTCAGCTGAACCTGTGTCTGTTCGTTGGAAACGGTCAGCTGCCTGGCGATGCCATGGTTGACCCAGTGTCCTCCTTCATGGACCAGATTTTCATAATACTGGGCTGCGGTCAGGTTTCCGTTCTCGGCCTGACGACGGTAGAAGATGACCTTGGAAAGGTTTCTTCCACCATGGCTGATGGTTTCAACATGGATGATGTCTGTTCCGAGGCGGAACCACAGGCTGTGTAGATCGTCAGTGGCATTGGCCTGCGTTGCGCCTTCGTTCCACCAGCGGTTGAGTTCCTGCTCACAGGGGGGAATGACCCATAGTTGCACGGCCATGCAGATGACGCCAAGCAGGAGTGGAATGGGCAGAAGGTAGCGGAACATGTTGAGGGTAGAGAGCCCGGCTGCCCGCAGCACGGCAATCTCGCTGGAGAGTGCCATCTGAAGCAGCGTGAACAGGCCCCCGATCATGACCGAGAGGGGCATGATTTCAACGATGAGTGTTGGCAGGTGCAGGCCTATGTATCGGAACAGGCCACTAATCCCCAGATGCCTGTCCAGAATGGTGGAGGCATCATCCAGCAGGGCAAGAATCTCGAGCAGGGCTGTCAGCACGCCACAGCATAGGAGAATCTTTGTCAGAAGCGGCTTGAGAAAGACCTGAAGCAGGGTGGGATTGGAGGGCAGGACTCTCATGGTGACGTCCTGTTCAGGAGTACCGGTTTTCTGTGACGCCAGGAGACCTGGGAGCGTGCCAGCAGGGCTGCTGTGCAGCCAATGCAGAAGAGGAATTCGGGAACCCAGATCGTCAGCCAGACGGAGGCTTTTCCATTTGTGGCCATGCTGTGCCCAAAAAGGAGAACCTCATTGAAGCCGACCAGAATGATGGCGAGCATGATCTGCCCGACCACGGATCGGCGACGCTTGCGCCCGATGGCGAAAGCGATGGCAAGCAGTGGAATGAACATGATGCTGATGGCCCGTGCCAGACGGAAATCCATTTCGGAGCGGAGCACGATGTAGGAAATGCGTGGGGAGCCGTGGCGGAGGGCCTGGAACAGCTCGGGTGTGGTCATTTCCCGTTCATCATCACCACGGGATCGAAAAGCTTTTCGGCTTTTGCTGCGTTCGATGACACGGGCTATATGTTCAAAATGGGTAACGGTAGCATGGTCGTCAGGCACATCTGGTGTGTTAACGTGAATGACCTGCCCATCCCAGAGGTCGAGCTGGGTGGCCTGGTCCCGCTCAGAAATGGTCAGCAGCCCTCTGGGAGCCGTGATGAGCTCAGCTTTCCCATTATCCTTCAGATTGCGGATGAAGATGTTTTTCAGACGGGCCCCACCATGGTCGACACGGTCTGCTGTCAGCATGGTGGTGGAAGATGTTGAGGCGAACATGCCAGACTGAAGGTGGGGTGCCCAGCCCGTATGTTTGGCGAAATAGAATCCTTCCCGGTAGTCATATCGGGCAATCGGTTGAATGTAGCCGTACAGGAGCAGGCTGAGGGTGGCCAATATGGCCCCGACCTTGATGTAAGGCTGGCTGATGCGCAGCAGGGAAATATGGCCGGCACACAGCACGTCAATCTCGTTGTGATCGCTCATCCGGTTGACGGTCATGAAGATTGCGATGCAGAGGGCAGCCGGTAGCGCCAGTCCCATATAATGGGGCAGGAGATCGCTGAGAAGCGTGATCAGTGTGGCAATGGAGCTGCCGCTGCTGGCCAGATGGTTGAACAGCGTCAGCAGTCGCTCCAGCAGCAGGGCAACAAGCATCGTCCCCAATGCAATCGTGAAGGGGGGAATCAGCTGCTTCAGCAGGTAGCGATCCAGTGTTGGCAGGGTACTTCGTATCAACATGCAGGCTGCCTTGCCGAAATGCTGGAGAACCATTCCATGTGGGAAAAGGGGTGCCCCGTGTGGTCTCGGCGGATGAGCCTGATCTGCCATCCTTCTTCATGCGGGGTAAAGGTAAGATGGTTCCATGAGGCCCTGCGCTCGGGATTCTGGCTGTTCATGGCCGCAGCGCCGACCCCCAGAAGGGGTATGTCTGTCCCCTCGACGGTGGTTATGGTTGCATCGTGAGAGTGTCCGTGCAGGACCAGTTCTGCTCCATGGCGACGCAGGAGGCTGGACAGGGCTGGCGTGTTGATCAGGGATTTCCTGAAAGGCAGCAGCTTTTTGCGAGGGGGATGATGAAGCATGACAACCCGGCAGTATCCTTCTTCACCCAATTTCGCAAGAAGGCTTGCCAGTTTTTGGCGCTGTTTCCTGTCGATGCGTCCGTAGGCGGTAAAAGGAGGGGTTGGCAGGGCGGAGTTGAGCCCGATGACGGCGACCCTTCCGAAAAAACGGACAAAAGGAAAGGCACTGTCGGACCACGTTTCCCACTGTGCTAGGCTGTTCCTGTAAGAAATGGGCGCCATGAAGTCATGGTTGCCTGGCACGACGACGGGAGTGAGAGGCAAGGTGGACAGCCAGGCAGCCGCCTGACGATATTCTTCCTTCGTGCCGAAATTTGTTATGTCGCCGCTGATGAGCAGGGCAGAAAGTTCCTTGTGGGAGGCGATGTTTTCGAGCAGCTCGGCTGTGACGGATGGCAGCAGGACATGCTTCCGTCTGCTGACCCAGAGAATGCGGCTGAGCAGACGTTTGTTGAGGAAGGCAGACCATGCGATGGTGGGGGGAGGCAGATGCGGGTCTGACATATGGGCCAGACAGACAGAAAGGTCACGCCGGGAAGATGCAGTGGCGGACGGGTCGGAAAGCATTGTTGCACCATATCCATGAAGGGGCGGGTGATCTCTCAGGAGAAAAACTCCTTGCTGGCCCCCTTAGCATAGCCATGTTAAAGGGGTTCGGCCAGCGTATGAAATAGCCTGGCTTTTTTATGTTTCTGGGCGGATGCGTGGTGGATAGATGCAGAAATTGATGAATGTCGTACAATCGGCCCTGATACATAACCCCAACAGCCGCAAAAATGCTCAGGACAAAGGGCAGTTCGTGCGAATGGCACGGCAAAAAATGGGGGATTTCTGCGTATCTGCTTTAAATGACAGCCATCTCCCTGCGCATCTGACTGAACTGAAAAGCCGGGGTGTGGATCTGATTGCCATCAGTGGGGGGGATGGTACGGTCAGTGCCTGTCTGACAGCGATTGCTTCTGTCTATCATGACTGTCCCCTGCCGTCCGTGGCCATTCTGCCTTCCGGCAATACCAATCTCATAGCCGGTGATGTCGGGTTCGGCCTGCATGGCGAGGCCGCCATTGATCGTCTGTTGCGCCCTGAAGGGCTGAAAAGCTGTATTAGGACGCCCATAAGATTGTCCTGGCCGGATGGAGAACGGCCTTCGGTACTGGGCATGTTTGGTGGCTGTACGGGATATGCCAGAGCTGTCCGTATCGCTCATTCGCCGAATGTCCTGAAATTTGCTCCGCATGATCTTGCTGTTTTCTTTACGCTCTTCAGCAGCATGGCGAGCCTTCTTTTCCGTCGCAGCCGCCATTCCTGGATGAATGGGGACAGGCTCTCCTGGTCGGCAGAGGGAACGGGATTGCCTGTGCCAGGCAGGGAGGGGCGCAGCTTCCTTTTCATGACGACAGCGCTGGAAAAACTGTCTCATGGCATCTGGCCATTCTGGAATGAAGATACCAGTAGGGACGGGTTCCATTTTCTTGATGTCCATGCGTTTCCTGAGGCGTTGCCGAAGGCCTGTTTCAACCTTCTGAGGGGGCGGGCACCGGAATGGCTGCGGGCACACAAGGATTACACGAGCGCTACTGCCCGGGCGATGCAGCTTGAAACAGACAGTGATTTTGTTCTGGATGGTGAGGTCTTTCCAGTTTCTGCCGGTGGCCGCCTGAAACTGGAAGAAGGACCGGCCTTTCGGTTTGTCCATGTCTGACATCATCAGGAAGACGCTCATCAATGAGCTGACAACGCCCGTAGCTGGAGAGCTCGCCCAGTTTGCAGAGGCTGTTGCCAGCCGGCTGCGCAGGCCGCCGCTCGGTGTCCTATTTTATGGATCGGTTCTCCGCAAGGTTGATCCCGAGGGGATCGTTGATTTCTATGTCATCACAGACCGGCCGGAAAGTCTGGGTGGACATGCCTTGGCCCGTATGGCCAATCGTCTTCTTCCCCCCAATGTCTATTACATGGAACATGAGGTAGAGGGGCGGACCATACGGGCAAAAGTTGCCTTTCTGTCCATAGCGCAGTTTCTCGGGCGCAGTACGCTTTTTACAGTGGATACGACCATATGGGCCCGCTTCTGCCAGCCGGTGCGTCTGGTCTGGGTACGTGATGCTGGAAGTGCTGATCGTCTTTTACAGGCCATTAGCCAATGTGTGATTACGGCATCCTGCTGGGCGGCCTTGCTGGGACCTGAGCAGGGCAGGGCGGACGTATACTGGCACGATCTGTTTGCCCATACCTATGCTGCCGAGCTGCGTGTGGAAAAGAAGGGACGCAGTCACAACCTTCTGGCAGGAAGAGAAGAGCGATACGAAATCCTGCTGAAAGCAGCCTGGAGGCAGGCCTCCCTGAGCTATGCTGCGCAGGGAGACGTTCTGCTTCCCCAGCTTACGGCTTCAGCGAGAGACAAGGCAACACGGGACTGGGGAAGGGTGAAAGCCTTTGGGAAGCCGTTGAACGTGGCACGTCTCATCAAGGCAGCGTTTACGTTCAGGGATGGGGTGAGCTACCTGCTGTGGAAAATACAGAGGCACACGGGACAGACGATCCACGTATCGGCTTTTGAGAAAAGGCACCCTATTTGGACCCTGCCGCTTTTTCTTTGGCGGGCCCGGCATCTCCGGTCAGGGAGATCATGACAACGGCCTGATGGGGATGCTTATCAAAAGAAAAGCCCCCAAAGCGGAATCATGATCCTGCTTTGGGGGCTTCGGCCTGTCGGGCGGGATCAGACCAGCTTCAGTTCCTTGGCGATGGTGCCGAATGTCTCTACGGCCCGGTCAATTTCGGCAGCAGAATGTGCCGCCATGACAGAGCAGCGCAGCAACGGCCTGTTGTCCGGCGTTGCCGGAGGCAGGGAGAGATTGACATAGACTCCGGCATCAAGGAGTGCGTTCCAGAAGGTAATGGCCTGCGGAATATCTTCCAGCGTGACGGCAATGACCGGGGAGACGAAGCTGCTCGTGTTCAGTCCGACAGACTTGAATCCCTGATGCAGTCGGGCTGCATTATCTTGCAGTTTCTGGCGCAGATCAGGACGGTTCTGGATTTCCTCGAGGGCCGCCAGGGTTGCTGCGATGATTTCAGGTGGCAGCGAGGCTGTGAACATGTAGGGGCGGGAGCAGAGGCGCATGAGATCAATTTCATCATGATCCGTTACGCAATATCCCCCGACCGTCCCGAGAGATTTGGAGAACGTTCCGACGATAAAGTCGATATCGTCCTCACAGCCCTGCATTTCTGCAACGCCACGGCCATGCTCGCCCAGCACACCAAAAGAATGGGCCTCATCTACCATCAGGGGAATGTTGTGGCGCTTCTTGACCTCGACGAACTCCTTGAGGGGAGCGATGTTCCCCGTCATGGAGTAGATGCCTTCAGCGATGATCAGGCGGGCCCCGGTCGTTTTGGCTGTTCTGGCGACACGCTTCTCCAGGTCCGCCGGATCATTGTGCCGGAAGCGGATGACCTGTGCCCCAGAAAGGCGGGCTCCGTCATAGATGGAAGCATGACTGTCAGCATCGAGAAAAAGGATGTCATCCTTGTTCACGAGGGCCGAAATCGTCCCCAGATTGGCCTGGTATCCTGTCGAGAACACCATGGCGTGTTTTTTTCTGAAAACGGACGTCAGAGCCTTTTCCAACTGCTGATGCAGTCCGAACGTACCATTGGCAATGCGGGAGCCTGTAGTGCCCACGCCCATGGTTTTGGCCGTATGGATGGCTGCGTCCCGTGCTGCGGTGGATTGGCTGAGACCAAGGTAATTGTTGGTACCGAAGAGAAGGGTTTCCCGCCCCTCGATGATACCGACCGTAGCGGAAAGAGGGCGCTCTATCACGACGCCAAAAGGATTCCTCGGGCTTGCAGCCATGAGGGAGTCGTAATTTCCCTTCAGAGTGGCGTATTTGTCAAAAATGCCAGCGCTCATGCCTGTTCTGCCTTGATGGTATGCAGACAGGAAGCGAGATCTTTTATGGTACGGATGTCTGCAAGCTTGTCGAGAGGGACGGAGACATCAAGCATATCCTCAATCTCCATCACAAAATTCATGACGGCGAGACTGTCGAAGGCCAAGTCTTCCACGATCCGACTGTCTTCGGAAATGTCGCGTGGCACTTTCGGGTTTTCCAGAAGTTTCTGGAGAATCATGTGAGAGATATCAGCAACACTGTCTGTCATGTCTTGTCCCTTTGTGACCAAGCGAAGAAGGAAGACCAGCATGACCTTCCTTCTCATATTTGGGAATGGCCTCTTCAGCTCTCAGGCGAATTCCTTGTTGAGGTACATGGCCCTCGCACGAGCCCGGGTCAACTTCCCCGATGAGGTCTGGGGCAGAGACCGTGGCGGCACCAGTACCACATCCACATCAATACCATGTAGACGGCGGAACAGGGCAACCAGTTCTTCTTTCAGTCTGCTACGGGGTTCTTCTTCCGTGTAGCGACACTGGACCAGCGCCACAACCCGCTCTCCCTGGCCATCTTCAACCGAGAAGACGGCGACATCACGGGAACGGAGAGAGTCGACTTCATGCTCTGCGGCCCATTCCAGGTCCTGCGGCCAGATGTTTCGGGCATTGATGATGATGAGATCCTTGGCACGCCCGGTAATGACGATCTGGTTATCAAGCATGTAGCCGATATCGCCAGTATTCAGCCACCCATCCCCGGAGAAGGCCTTTGCCGTTTCGTCCGGGCGGTTGAAATAGCCTTTCATCAGGCTGGGGCCGCGGACATGGACGGTGCCAACCTGACGTTCCTTCAGTGCTTTGCCGGAACCGTCACGCACTTCGATCTGATGTCCGGGCAGGCAGACGCCACACAGCACGAAGTCACGTGCCGTATCGGTACCTTTCTCAGCCGGCTGCGCATAATCTTCCCGTTCCATGATGGAGAGGTCGACCGTATCTGTACGCAGCCCGGTGTTGAGCGGGGCAAAGCTGATGGCCAGAGTTGTTTCGGCCATGCCATAGCTGGCGACGAAGGCCTTTTCATCAAAGCCACGTTTGGCAAAAGTCTCGGCGAAATTGTGGATGATGTGCGGGCGGATCATGTCACCGCCGATACCGGCCACACGCCATGAGGAAAGATCAATATCCTCCCGGGCGCCACGGCGGGCGCAGAGCTCGTAGCCAAAGGAAGGACTGTAGGACATGGTTGCCTTGTTGCGGGCAATCAGCTCCAGCCAGATATGCGGACGGCGTGCAAACTCCCGTGTGGGCAGGAGATCGACAGAAAGCTGGCAGGTCATGGGCGTCAGGAAAAAACCGACAAGCCCCATGTCATGATAAAGCGGCAGCCATGAGACGCAACGGTCATCCCGCTCATCAGAGCTGGGATAGACTTGGAGACCATGACGGGCAATGGCGTGAGCATTGGCCATTCCGGCTTTCTGCGTCACACTGATGCCCATGGGAAAGCGAGTGCTGCCCGATGAAAACTGGAGGTAGGAGAGAGCCTCCTCACTGATTTCCGGCAGCGGAATATCCTTTTCTTCACAGGCTGTCAGTTCAGCCGGGGACCCGCCAAAGAGAAGGGAAAAACCAGCGACGATATCGGCTGTCCAGTCACCGATGACCTTGGGGACGACAACGGCTCTGGCATCCGCACTTGTGATCATGCCACGCAGTGTCTCGATGTACCCTTCCTTGCCACCAAAAGCGACAGGGAGGGGCAGGGGGGCGGGGACGAGACCGGCATACTGGCAACCGAAGAAAATGCGGGCGAAATCACCGTCACTTTCCGCAACAATGGCCACCCTGTCTCCCGGCTCCAGTCCCAGGCCGAGCAGGCGGCGGGCCATGGCATGGGCCTGCTGTCGCAGCTTGCTGTAGGGGAGGACTTCCAGCAGGGTTCCCCGTCCAGAATAGATATTGAAGCCACTGGCCCCCTGTGCTGCGTAGTCAAGGGCAGCGGGGAAGCTGGGGAAGTCTCCATAGCGGCGCTCGATGCCGGAGCGGCTCGGGGTGATGGAGAGTGTGGGAGTGGGTTTCTGATTGGCCTCGGTCAAACCTGGACTAGCTCCGTTTGGACCATCGGACTGAACATCCTGAGGCCCCTGCGAAATCAAAAAAACTTGACCCCTGTTCATAGGGTAAAGACCACTCTGCGCCCGCAGAGCAGTAATGCTGTGCCCTGTCTCTAATACAGAACACCCCTCTGCCTCAAGCATATGTCATGATTTTCACCGACAAAATTGCTGCCCTCTGGCGGGAGGCTTTGTCTTCCTTCCTGAAAACTGGGAGAAAAGCCCGGAAAACAGGGAAAAAACGGTATGGGATTTTATCATTAAATAATAATTTCTAAGGAAGATATTTCCTGTAAGATCAGGGCGCCTGATCTTGGACAGCATGAGAATGAGAGGCCAGAGAGATGCATTTCTGCAAGCAGACAAGTGCCCGTCTGACGGTGGATCTTGCCGCTATCAGGAGGAACCATGCGTGGTTGGCGGAGTGCGTACGGGGTGCGGAATGTGCTGCTGTGGTCAAGGCTGATGCTTATGGGCTGGGTGTGCGGGAGATTGCCTCCAGTCTTGCTGACAGGGTCCAGACCTTTTTTGTGGCCCAGCCGGAGGAAGGATGCCAGCTGCGGAGACTGCTGCCGGACAAGAGGATTTTCGTGCTGCATGGCTTCCTGACAGGGCAGCCGGAAACGATGGTGGAGCATGGTCTGATCCCGGTTCTGAACAGTCTGGAGCAGGTAAGGCAGTGGCGGGCTTTCTGTCATGGGGAGGGGCGGGATCATCCGGCGGCTCTTCAGTTCGACACGGGCATGTCCCGTTTCGGGGTTTCGAAAGATGACCTTCGCGCCGAGGTTCTGAGAGGGTTGAAGCCGGTTCTCGTCATGAGCCATCTGGCCTGTGCTGACCAGCCGGATGACCCTGCCAACAGGGAGCAGCTTCAGCGTTTTCTGGCCATGAGTGCAGTTTTTCCTGATGTGCCTCGGTCATTGGCGGCTTCTTCCGGCATTTTCCTGGGAGCTGACTATCATTTCGAGATGGTTCGCCCCGGTATTGCGCTTTATGGCATTCCGCCGCATGGGGAGAGCTGCCCACTCGTGCCAGCCATTGGGCTTGAGGCTCAGATATTGCAGGTCAGGACTGTCGAAGCAGGGGGGAGTATCGGGTATGGCCTGACCTATCGTGCAGAGCGGCCCAGGCGTGTGGCGACTGTTGGTATTGGCTATGCCGATGGCATCTTCCGTTCTTTTGCCCGGGATGGTGCCTTGTGGTGGGGAGATAGACGTCTGCCTGTTCTCGGACGGATTTCCATGGATAGTCTTTCCGTTGATGTTACGGAGTTGCCGGATGAGGTTGCCCGGGAGGGTGTATGGCTGACACTCATCGGGCCGCAGCAGGATATTGCTACGATGGCCGAATGTGTGGGTACGATCGGTTATGAGGTGCTGACGTCTCTGGGCTACAGGTTTGATCGTTTTTATAATGGTTCGTGCCGGTAATTGTCTGTCAGTTTCTGATCTGTTGATGGCCAAGAACAGAACTGGGTAATGGTATGGGCTGGATCAGCCCAATGCACCATATGGTCGCAGCATGGGATGCACATTGCCATGGGGCTCTGTGAGGTCATATGATTGTGGCATCATGGATGTTTGATACGTTGAATTTGCTGGTATGTATGGCTGGCCGTTAGATTATCTGGTTGGTTTTAACATATATGAGTTTGCATAATCTTTATTATGCGATTTTCTTTTGTGGAGGGAACTCCCACAAGATTTCTGTCGCTGCTATAAGACAACCCATGACTGACAGATCATTTGATATCCTTCCAGCCAGATATAAAAACCCGGAGACTGAATTTCTTGGGCATCCCAAAGGTTTGTGGGTTCTGTTCTGGACGGAAGGCTGGCTCTCCTTTGCCCAATACGGGATGCTTTCCATATTGGTGGTGTATCTGAAGGACATCCTGCAGCACACAGACCGGGCCCGGCATATTCTGGGCCTACCGTCCCTTCTGTCCATCAATGATAGCCTGTACGCTCCCAGTGGTCTGGACGCCACAGCTGGGAGTCTTTCGGGCCTCATCATGGCGGTCATATTTGCAGCTCCATTTGTGGGAAGTTTCATGGCAGATCACGGCCTTGGCCGGACGCGTTCTGCTGTCATTGGCATCAGTCTGCTGACAGTCAGTTTTACCCTCATGATGGCGGAAAGCTGTTTTGTTCTGGCCCTGTGGCTCTTTTTGGCAGGTGTTGCTTTGTCCGGCAGCCTGAAGGCGCAGGTTGGAGCGCTATATACGTTGGAAGACCGTAGACGTTCTGATGCTTATCAGCTTTACAGCCAGAGCATACAGATCATGGCCATCATCTCTCCCCTTCTCTGCGCCTTTCTGGGAACCATTGCCTGGCGTTGGGCTTTCATGGCAACAGCTTGTGCGATGATGATGGGGCTGGCTGGTTATCTCATGGGGTGTCGCTATCTCCCAGAAGAAACGGCCTCCTTTGCTGTTGGCAAGGATATCCGGCCAGTCGGTTGCACGGTGGTGGAAAAGAAACGGATTGTCTTTCTGCTCTGGCTGGTAGGCCTGTTTGCCCTTGGAGTTCTTCCCAATCAGGAAATCATGGATGGTTATCTTCTCTGGGGCAGTGATCATTATCGCCTGACTGTCATGGGCATTACGTGTCCCGTCAGTACGCTGGTTTCATTGGATAGCGTCATCAGCATGATTACGGGATTTCTGGTCCTGTGGTTCTGGCGCTGGTATGATCACCGCCGTGGCCGCCCCGTACATGACATGACAAAGATCATCATTGGTAGCGCCATTGCGACAGCTGGGCCGTTATTCCTGATCGCAGGAGAATATGTCTGCCCCGCCCCTCATCAGATCAGCCTCTGGTGGGGTGTGGCCTTCCATACCGTCAATGACATTGGCTGCGGGATGACTTTTCCTATCGGAATGGCCCTCTTCTCCCGTTATGCACCTGCACGGCACAGTACGACACTGATTTCCTGCTTTACATTGCATATTTTTCTGGGAAACCTGATGGTCGGCAAGCTGGCAGGGATGCTGCACCATATCCCTGATGCGCTTTTCTGGTCGCTTCATTCAGGCGCTGCTTTCCTGTCTACGCTCGGCCTGATGGCCTCCAGCAGGATTGGCAGTCGCCTGTTTCTGGCAGGTTCTTCCCACGGCTGAAAAAGTCAGCGTTTTTCCACGATCGGCGAAATGATGAAACCGGCTTCATGGGCTGGAGAGATGGTGTTGCCTTCTCTGGTAATGACCACGTTGGCTCCGAGAGAGCCCTTCAGCCTCATGTCATGCCGCTTCATGATCTGACGCTTCACGATGGGAAAGGTTTGCAGAAGCCTGTCAAAATCAGCTTTTGGAATGGCCAGCATGTGGGAAAATTGCAGGGAGCGGACCGTATTATGCGCTCTCTGTCCCTGAATATGGCTGTTGGCGCCAATCAGGTCTCCTGCTCCCAGCATGACTTCCTGGGTTTCCGTGCTGGTGGATGTTTCTACAAGACCTGCCACCTGCGCATAGATCGTGCGGATGCGCTCGCCTTTGCGGATCAGTATCTCCCCTGGCGAGAGGAAACAGATGAAGACCCGGCCCGCCAGTTCATGAAGGGCTGCATCTGGAACCCCGTTGAAGGCAGGGAAAGACCTCAGACGCTGCTCAATGCCACTGCGCAGGTTGAAGCGTAACGGCGTGTCCAGCCGATTCCTCTGTCGTTCGATCGACTTATGAAGCTCCCGATGCAGTTCCTGCGAGATGAGGTTGTCCTTTGCCAGAGTGGCATATTCTTCATCTTCCAGACGGAGGGCTATCTGGCGCAACAGACGTCCCTCCAGCGCTTCTGAATAGCCGGAATAATGCAGCCTCAGTGTTGCCAGGGCATCATCCAGCAGTTTGCGCTGCCGTCCCAGCACTTCAGACACGATTTCCGTAATACGGAGTCCCAGAGTGGGTTCCATGCGTTCCCGGACAAAGCGTATCAGGGATGTGGAAACCAGATGGGAAATGATCAGCGTTTCAAAACGCTCCATCATGCAGGCGGTCAGCGGGCGATCAATATGAAAGCGCCTGTGCAGCATCTGTGCCAGGCGGAGACGCCAGGAAGGCTGAAGACTCTTGCGGCGTGTCTTGACGTAGCCATACCGTCCCTCCAGCTGGGTGGCATCCACGATGGCCTCTGTAGCGCGCAGCAGGGTCTCGATCACCCGACGGCTGGACATTCCCTGAACCCGGAAAAGGTCCAGCAGCAGGGTCCGCTCCTGGTTGGCAATGGTCAGCAGGGCCATGTTGACGCGATCTTTGTCGGTCAGTGCTGTCTCAAAATTGTTGCTGGCTTTTTCCTTTTCGGCACGCTGTTCAAGCCGGCTGATGACCCCGCCCCGTGTCCGGGCACCAAAACTGAGTTCATCAGACACATGGGCCACACGCTGAGCCACATGGCTGAGACCGATACCGATGATCTGGTTTCGCAGGGCTTCATCAATGGGGGACAGCCTGTCGAGCTTCAGGAAAAGAACCAGAGAGCGTAGCGTCGTGCCATTGATGAGAAGCGTGGTCAGTACAAATCCGGTAGCTACGATCCCGACAAAATGGGTGATGGAATCGTTGATGTGCGGGTTTTCATTGACAGCAAGTGCCAGCGCCAGCGTGATGGCGCCACGCAGGCCACCCCAGGCCATGGTGGTCTTGAAGCGTAATGGAACAGGTGGCGACAGTCTGGTGAGGATCAGGAGAGGAAGGAGGCCGAAGATGACGGCTGCTCTGGCGATCAGCCCTGCCAGACTGGCAATGAAGATCAGCAGAAGGTCCCACTTCGTCATGCCGATCATCATACGGGGGACAAGCATGGCCGCTAGCATGAAGACGAGCGTACTGGCCCAGAACTCGATCTGCTCCCACAATTCCCGGAGAAAGCGCCACGTCTGGGGACGGAAGGTGGATGGACCAAAAGCCGAAATGGTCAGACCGGCAGAGGCCGTGGCGACCACACCGGAAAACCCGAGGATATCGTCACAGAGGATGTAAACCCCATAGGGCAGCACGAGGGAGAGTGTGATCTCAGCTGCGGGGAATCCGCTGATGGCAGTAATCATGATGAGGGCCAGTCGGGCGACTGACACACCGATGATGACGGCTCCGGCAAAGTTGGTCAGAAAATCTATGCAGGCTTCACTGAAACTGATCTGATGATGGGCGGTGATGGCCGATACCAGGATGGTGAAAATGGCAATGGCCGCTGCATCGTTCAGCAGGGCTTCCCCTTCCACAAGGCGGCTTAGGCGGGCCGCTGCGCCGATCTCACGGAAAATGCTGGCCACGGCAGAGGGATCTGTCGTGGCCACGATGGCCCCCAGCAGGAGGCAGGCAACGAGGCTCTGCTGTGCAAAGGGATAGAGGGCAAAGCCAATAGTCGCTGTGGAGACAATGACAGCCACGATGGCCAGCAGCAGCACCGTGGCGATTTCATGGGTCAGACTGCGGACATTGATCCCCATGGCCCCCTGAAAGACCAGGAGTGGCAGGAAGATGAGCAGGAAGCCCTCACTGCTGATGGGGAATGACAGGAGAGCCCCTGCCGGTCCTTCCAGCAGGTCCAGCCCCATGGAATTGTTGACGAGAGAGGACGCTGCCCCCAGCCCTATCCCCAATACGGCAATGATGACCGTTTCAGGCAGGTTGATCTTCTTGGCCAGGGGCGGAATGAAGCTGATGAGAAAAAGGAGGAAAACCAGGGTCAGAAGTACAGCTGCCAGCCCTATTTCCATCTGATATCCCCTTTTTTCACCCTCTGATCACGCTGCCCGGAGAGTAAGCGCAAAACCCCTGTCAGGCAAGCCTTGCAGGGGGTTATTACCTGCTTTCCACCTTTCTGAAGCATTAACGGGGCGTCGTCGTTACTCCACGGTAACGGACTTGGCCAGATTGCGGGGCTGGTCCACGTCCGTACCTTTCAGCAGGGCAACTTCGTAGGCCAGAATCTGTACCGGAATGGTGTAGAGGATGGGCGCCACGAAGGCACTGACATCCGGCAGGATGACCATGTGTTCTGCAATGCCTTTCAGCCGTTCAGCCCCCTTGTCATCGGTAAAGACAAGAATGCGTCCCCCACGGGCCCGGGCTTCCTGAAGGTTGGAAAGTGTCTTGTCAAACAGGATGGTGGAAGGTGCGATCGCCACGACAGGAACACTGGGGTCGATCAGGCTGATGGGACCATGTTTCAACTCTCCAGCGGCATAGGCTTCTGCATGGATGTAGCTGATTTCCTTGAGCTTCAGCGCCCCTTCCTGGGCAACAGGCATGCAGATTCCACGTCCCAGATAGAGGACGTCCCTGGCCTGGGCAATCACCCGTGCCATGGTGCGTATCTGGTCGAACAGGCCCAGAACTTCCATGGCATGGGATGGAAGGTCCAGCAGGTTGTCTGTCAGCTCCCGTTCCCGTTTTTCATCCAGCAGGTTGCGCTGGCGGGCAAAATCGATGGTCAGGGCAGCAAGCACGGCAAGCTGGGCCGTAAATGCCTTGGTAGAGGCAACTGATATTTCTGGTCCGGCTACCATGCCCAGAACCAGATCACTCTCCCGGCCCATGGTGGAATGTTCCACGTTCAGGATGGAGACGATGCTCTGCCCTGCCGTCTTGAGCTCCCTCAGCACCCCGAGTGTATCGGCTGTTTCACCGGACTGGGATATGAGCAGTGCCAGCCCCTTGTCAGGCTGTGGCGGGTTCCGGTAGCGCAGCTCGGAGGCCACATCAATATCAACCGGCAGCCGGGCCAGCTCTTCAAGCCAGTAGCGGCCGACCATGCCAGCATAAAAAGCTGAACCGCAGGCCGTGATCGTAGCACGGGACAGCGTACTGGCATCAAATGGCATATCTGGCAGAGCAATGCGGCGTGTGACAGGGTCGATGATGCGCTGGAGCGTCTGGCCAATGGCTACGGGATGTTCATGGAGTTCCTTCTCCATGAAATGCCGGTACCCATCCTTGCCAATCTGCCCTGTTGTCAGGGAGGCTGTCTGGATCGGCCGCTCAACAGCCCTGCCCTGCCCGTCCAGAATCTCGACATGCTCCCGTGTCAGCACGCACCAGTCCCCATCTTCAAGATAGGATATCTGGCTGGAGAGCGGTGCCAGGGCGAGACTGTCCGACCCGAGGAACATCTCCCCTTCGCCGTAGCCAATAGCCAGAGGAGCGCCATGACGGGCCCCGATGAGGAGATTGTCATATCCCTCAAAGATCATGGCAATGGCATAAGCACCCTGGAGCTGACGGATGGTTGCAAAAGCAGCTTCCTTGGGAGGCAGACCGTTCTGGATATGCTCATCCAGCAGATGGGCAACGGCTTCTGAATCCGTTTCAGTCTCGAAGGTACGCCCCCCGGCTTCAAGGGTTTTCTTCAGGTCTGAAAAATTCTCGATGATACCGTTATGAACAATCGCCACTTTTCCGACCCTGTGCGGGTGGGCATTGTTGGTGGTTGGTGCTCCGTGGGTTGCCCAACGGGTATGGCCAATACCTGTGGTACCGGAAAGGGGTGTTTCCTCCAGAGCCTTGGCCAGATTATCCAGCTTTCCGGCAGCCCGGCAACGTGCGAGCCGACCATGCTCCACGGTCGCAATGCCGGAAGAATCATAACCGCGATATTCCAGCCGACGGAGCCCTTCAAATACGATCGGAGTAGCAGGACGGTGTCCGACGACGCCACAAATACCACACATCAGCCCTGTTCCTTCTTCTTCCGCAGTGCCTGCTGGAGAGCCTTCCCCTTGCCTGCCTTATTGTCCTGCCGTGTCCGCCCGAATGCAAGGGCCTCGGCGGGAACGTCCTGCGTGATGACACTGCCTGCCGCTGTCATGGCATCATCGCCAATCTGGATGGGGGCCACCATGATGGTATTGGACCCTATGAAGCAGCCTTCCCCAATAACGGTTCCGTGTTTGAAGACGCCATCATAATTGCAGGTTATGCTGCCAGCGCCAACATTGCTCCCCGCACCTATCTGGCTGTCCCCCAGATAGCTGAGATGATTTGCCTTGCTTCCGGCCCCCAGAGTCGTGTTTTTGAGTTCCACGAAATTGCCGACGTGGCTGCCTTCATGGCAGACAGTGCCAGGACGCAGCCGGGCATAAGGGCCAATCACGACGCCCTGCTTCACAACACATCCTTCCAGATGTGAAAAGGCACGGATTACGCAACCTTCTTCGAGAGTGACGCCAGGCCCAATGAACACGTTGGGTTCGATCACCACATCGGCAGAAATGATGGTATCAGGGTCGAAAAAGACGCTGGATGGATCAATTAGGGTGGCGCCCTGTTGCAATGCTTTCTGGCGCAGACGCTGTTGGAGCCGTGCTTCGGCCTCTGCCAGCTCGGCCCGGGAGTTGATGCCGGCCAGCTCGTCCTCCGTCCCCTCGACGCAGCTTACTCGTCCTTGCCGGGCTGCGAGAGCGACGATATCCGTCAGATAATACTCGTTCTGGGCATTTTCGGGGGTGATGCGGCTCAACCAGTCTTTCAGCTGCGCAACCTCAGCACACATCATGCCTGCATTGCAGAGTGTAATGCGCCTTTCGGCGTCGGAAGCATCCTTGAACTCGACGATCCGTTCCACCTGCCCATCGGGGCCTGTCACAATCCGCCCATAATGCCCGGGCACAGCAGGGCGCATTCCCAACAGGGACAGTCCGTTCTCCTGTTCTCCCTGGGCATCCAGCAGGCGCTGCATGGTATCGGCTGTCAGGAGTGGGTTATCAGCATAAAGTATGACAGCCCGTCCCTCTTCCAATCCATCCACGCCTGTTTTTGCGGCGTGTCCCGTGCCCAGACGTTCATGCTGGATGACAGTTGTGTGGGGAGATACCTGCCGGGCCAGATCATCCATTCCCGGGCCGATGACGACCACAATGCGGTCCACGACCTGCCGGGCTGTTTCGATCAGATGCCAGATCATGGGGCGGTTTCCCAGACGCTGCATGGCCTTGGGATACCGGGACTTCATGCGTGTTCCCATACCGGCAGCCAGAATGATGGCAGTAGTCATGGAACTCATAGATCAGGCCTCCCATGGAATGAAGACAGGTGCATGAGGGGAAGGCTCAGCGGGTCTGGGTGTGTGTGACAGCAGAGACTTTTGGTGCTGCCTGTAGAACGACAAGAATCTGCCCCATCTTGTAGTGATCGAATTCGATGCGTGCTGGAACGAACCCGCCCTGAGGATCATGGACAAACCAGACGGTTCCTTTGTGAGGACTGGACTGGGCGGCCTTGAAGCGTGTGCCGATGGAAAAACCACCAATCTGCCGTCCCGTGAAATCACATTTCAGGGCGTCCCCCCGAAAATAGGACCCATGATCCTTGGGAAGGGTCGTCTGGCTGGGGCCATGAACATCCAGATAGGACAGACGGATACCGTCGAAAACAGGTCTGCTGAAAGTGCAGTCCTGTTTCAGCGTCATCCGGTGTGTCAGCGCAACAAGAAAACTGAGCATGTCGACAGACTGCTTCAGCTCTGCAGCGGGCAATGGCTCCCGCTGTTTGTCTACTGGCAGGAAGACGGCCACATGCGGGCCAGTCAGATCAAAATCAATGTGAGCTTTTTCTTCCTCGCCATGGGCAAATCCACTGTTGCTGAAGGAAACCGGCGCAACATTATCTCCGTTGAAGTGCCCCTGGGCACTGCTCAGCAGATTCAGTGTCAAAAACCAGCTGGCGAGACCAACGGTATAAAGATGCGTCTCCACTCCGTAGCCCCAAGGTTGCAGGACATAATCTGCATCAGCGCCCAAGGCACGATACCCATGAATGAAAACACCGTACCGGAGATGTATGTTCTGTGCGGCAGGCAGGGTGTCGGCTGCGCTTTTCAGTGAGGGTGCCGGTGCAGGCGCGTCTGCCTGCTCTGCCAGAGCCCCCGGGGCCAGCAGACAGGAAGAAGCCAGTGTCAGGCCCGCCAGCAGGCGGCCAGTGATGGAGCGGCGGATTGAAAGCGTGTCAGACGTCAAGATTGGCAACCTTCAGTGCGTTATCCACGATGAACTCACGACGGGGTTCGACAACATCCCCCATGAGGGTGGAGAAAACCTGCCCCGCTTCTTCGACATCGCCAACCTGCACTTGCAGGAGGGTCCGGGTGGCCGGGTCCAGCGTGGTGTGCCAGAGCTGCTCATCATTCATTTCGCCCAGGCCCTTGAAGCGGTTGATGGCCAGACCACGGCGCCCCTGGGCCAGTATCTGTTCCATCATCATGCCTGGGCCAGAAAATTCGAAATTCTTCTGGTCAAGCTGCAATGTCACGGGCCTGCTGAAGAATTCAGCAAGCCACTGGGACTGCGCGAGAAGACGGCGTGCTTCACTGGAGCGAAGCAGTGTGGCTTCAAACGTGTAGCGTTCTCCCACACCACGGAGAAAACGACGGCAGGTGACGCCTTGGCTGTCGGCCTCAACTTCCCAGCCCCGCTCATTTTCGGGAGATGCTGCTTCCAGTCTGGCCAGGAAGCCATCGACTGCTTTCTGTCGGATCGCTGCATCAGGGTTGATGAGCCCGCTGACAGCCGCCTGCTCCATGATCCAGAGCGGGACACGGGCTGAAAGTGCCCGCATGTCCTGTGCCAGTCGGCTGCAACGGTCAATCACGTCACGGAGTTCCGCACCGTCCAGTACGGTTCCGTCATGGCAGGTCAGGGATGCATTGCTCAGGGCCTTGTCCAGCAGGTAGCTGTCCAGTGCAGGTTCATCCTTGAGGTAGCGTTCCTCTTGTCCACGTTTGGCACGGAAGAGCGGCGGTTGGGCAATGTAGAGATGGCCGTTTTCGATGAGTTGGGGCATCTGCCGGAAGAAGAAGGTCAGAAGCAGGGTGCGGATGTGGGAGCCATCCACGTCAGCGTCCGTCATGATGACAATCTTGTGGTAACGGAGCTTGTCAATATTGAAGCCCCCCTGCTCGGCTGGACCATGACCGATCCCCGTGCCCAAGGCTGTGATGAGGGTGCCAATTTCGGCAGAGCCAAGCATCCGGTCGAAGCGGGCACGCTCAATGTTGAGAATTTTGCCACGCAAGGGCAGAATGGCCTGGAAACGGCGGTCCCGTCCCTGTTTTGCTGTTCCGCCGGCAGAATCCCCCTCCACAATGAAGAGTTCTGCCCCTTCCGGGTTGCGTTCCTGGCAGTCGGCCAGTTTGCCCGGCAGGGATGAGACATCCAGAACGCCTTTGCGCCGTGTCAGTTCCCGGGCACGGCGGGCGGCCTCTCTCGCACTGGCGGCATCAGCAATCTTGGCAATGATGATGCGGGCTTCCTTGGGATGCGTCTCGAACCAGTGGCCGATCATGTCGGCGGCGATGGTGTGCACGACAGGCTGAACTTCGGAAGAAACCAGCTTGTCCTTTGTCTGGGATGAGAATTTAGGATCGGGAACCTTGACGGAAAGAACGGCGGAGAGCCCCTCCCGCATATCCTCACCTGTGAGATTGCTGGTTTCTTTCTTGTTGCCCAGCAGAGAGGCATATTTCCCGACGGCCCTCGTCAGGGCCTGCCTGAAACCGGCCAGATGGGTGCCGCCATCACGTTGGGGAATGTTGTTGGTGAAGCACAGCATGGTCTCGTGGAAGCTGTCATTCCAGCAGAGAGCAAATTCCACCTTGATGCCAGATGTTTCATCCTGCAGCTCCCCGGTGATGGGAGGGTCGATCAGTGGCGTCTTGGAGCTGTTGAGCCATTTGACGAACGCTGTCAGCCCCCCTTCATAGTGGAAGACAACCTCCCGTGGCTCACTGTGACGCTCATCACGCAGGATGATCTTCATACCCGAATTCAGGAAGGCCAGCTCACGGACACGGCGCTCCAAGATACTGAATTCGAATTCAGTTTTGGAGAATGTCTCCGCACTCGGCTTGAAGGTGACTTCCGTCCCGTTTTCTTCGTCCGAATCACCGATGACGGCCAAGGGAGCTACACGCTCACCGTGCCGGAAATGAATGGCATGTTCCTTGCCCTGTCGCCAGATGCGTACATCCATGGTCTCGGAGAGAGCATTGACAACCGCAGCCCCCACACCGTGCAGACCGCCGGAAACCTTGTAGGAATTCTGATTGAATTTGCCCCCGGCATGCAGCTTGGTCAGCACGACTTCAGCCGCACTGATCCCCTCTTCCTCGTGCAGGTCTGTCGGGATACCACGCCCGTTATCCCGGACTGTGACAGAGCCGTCCCCATTCAGAGTGAGAATGCAGTAGGAGGCGAAACCTGCCTGTACCTCATCAACGGCATTATCAATGATCTCGAAGACCATGTGATGCAGGCCGGAGCCATCATCCGTATCCCCGATATACATGCCAGGCCGCTTGCGGACAGCATCCAGCCCCCGCAGGACGGAGATGGAAGAGGCGCCATATTCCTCATGATCGGAAGACTGAATTTCCGGCTGGTTATGGGATTCTGACATGCCTGCGCATTACTCCGGTTGGCTGAGAGCTTTGATGAGTGAATATACTGTCAGAAGCCTTTCCTGACCAGTGCTGTCACCGGGGTTATCCCGAAATAACCGTGAGAAAAGGCCATATTCTGGCCGCCTCATGCCGGATGGAGTGCGCCATTCTGAACATGAAAGAAAGCTGCAATGTTTCTGATGGAAGAAAAAGGTTCAGCTTCGGTTCCTGTCAGGATGGTGGTCGTTTTCAGAGCAGAGAGACTGTCCATCAGGATGATCCGCCGCCGTTCATCAAGATGGGTCAAAGGTTCATCCAGAAGGATGACGGGAGCCTGCCCCCAGACCCTGCTGATGGCATGGGCATGGGAGAGGATGACGCTCAGGAGCATGATTTTCTTCTGTCCACTGCTGGAGTGTGCTGCCTGACGGCCTGTCATGGCGTCCCGCAGGCTCATGTCAGCCCTGTGTGCTCCGATAGAGGTGCTCTTGCGGGCTTTGTCCTGAAGGCGGGACTGGTGCAGGGCGTGGCGGAGCTGGTCTTCCACTTCCAGAGCCGGGCTGGCTTTCAGCGCTGTGGCGATGGGGCAGTGCAGCTCCAGAAGGGTTTGGGGGAAAGCTTCATTGCCGAAAGGGGTTTCTTCCAATGTTTCGAGAAGATGCAGCCGGGCTGCCGTTATGGCGACTGCGTGGCGGCTTATGGATTCTTCCAGGGAGGTCAGCCAGGCCGTTTCATCAGGCTGTTCCAGCAGGATGCGGTTCCGGCTCATGACGGACCGCTCATGTGCCATGAGCTGCTGCGTATGATCCGGCAGGAGAGCGACGGTCAGCCGGTCCAGAAACCGTCTACGGCTGCCAGCACCTTCAAGAAAGAGACGTTCCATCTGCGGAGTAAGCCAGACGCAGGAATAAAGTCGGGCAATTTCTGCCATGGTCCGTGTTCTTTCTCCGTCCAGGAGAAAGATGCGGCGTCCCCGCCCCTCGGTCAGGCCGGTAGACAGTTGGAACTGTTGTCCTTCCCGCTCCAGATGGGCGGCGACGCCCCATTGGGTTGTTCCGTGGCGGGGCAGCATATGAGCTGGTGAGCCCAGAAGCCCCCGCCCCGGGGCAAGCAGGGAAAGGGCTTCCAGAAAATTGGTTTTGCCGCTGCCATTCTCCCCTGTCAGGACGGACAGGGTGGCGGACGGCTCCCAGACGCACCGTCTGTAATTACGAAAATCCGTTAATGTCAGACGGTGCAGGTTCAAGGAGATCGTTCAGACCCGGATGGGCATGAGAACGTACAGAGCCGCAGGTTCGGCCGTATCGCGGATCAGTGTTGGAGATGAACTGTCGGCAAGGGCGAACTCGGCTTCAGCGTCAATCTGGTCGGTGATGTCCGTCAGGTAACGGGCCTGGAAGCCGATCTCCATGTCGTCATTGTCGTAGGTGACGCTGTTTTCATCCAGCTCCTCCTGAGCAATGCCCTGATCGGGGCTGGTTGCGGAGAGGGTCAGATGGTTCTTCGTGATGGTCAGCTTTACCGGGCGGGAACGTTCCTGGCTGATGGCCGCCACACGACCTACGGCTGCCGCAAGATCCTGCTTGGTAACACGCAGGATGCGTGAATTGGACTGGGGAATGACACGGGTATATTCCGGAAAAGTGCCATCCACCAGCTTGGAGGTCAACAAGATGGAACCGATACGGAACTGGATGCGCGTCTCTGAAAGAGCCACCTCTACGGAGGCTCCATCATTATCCAGCAGTTTCCGAACTTCGGTTACGGTCTTGCGGGGGATGATGATGCCCGGCATTTCTTTTACGCCGAAAGGCGCTGGAACGTCGACTTTGGCCAGCCGGTGTCCATCTGTCGCCACAGCCCGGAGATGGTTCTTTTTGTCCACCAGTACGATATGGAGATAGATGCCGTTGAGATAATAACGGGTCTCCTCGTTGGACATGGCAAAGCGGGTACGGTCGACCAGCCGACGCAAATCACCTGCCTGAATGGCAAAATGATGAGGCAGATCGCCTGCTACCATGGCCGGAAAGTCATCAACTGGCAGAACGTTCAGGCTCGTCTCGTACCGCCCGGCCTTGAGGTGAAGGGGCCCTTCCGCATCCTTCTGTTCGAACTCGATCAGGGCACCATCGGTCAGTTTGCGGACGATCTCGAAGAGAACGGCAGCCGGAACAGTGACGGACCCGGCATGTGTGGCCTCTGATGGAATTTCCTCGACGACGGCAATCTCCATGTCCGTCGCTGTCAGGCGCAGAACCTCGCCATCATGCTCCATTAGCACATTGGCGAGAATGGGGATGGTGTTCCGTTTTTCAGCGACACCCTGAATGTGAGACAGTGCACGCAGAAGTGGCGCGCGATCAACTGTGAACTTCATGACAACCCCAAAGCCTTATCGGGAAGAGTAATATGTCTCTCTAGCAAAACAAGGACATGCTTGAAAAGCCATCTTCAGCTTTCCAGCATGTGGCGCAGCAGCTCGACGCTTTCAGCCAGACCGGGGTCCTGTTCCATGAGCTCCGAAATGCGGTTCACGGCATGCATGACAGTCGTATGGTCCCGATTGCCGAATTTCCGGCCGATTTCCGGGAGGCTGCGGCTTGTAAGCTGTTTGGCCAGATACATGGCAATCTGCCGGGGGCGGGCCACGGCCCGGGCACGACGGGCTGATGACATGTCGGTCAGACGGATATTGAAATGCTCGGCCACCTTGCGCTGGATTTCATCGATCGTGACACGGCGCTCATGAGCTTTGAGCATATCTTTGAGGACATCCTGTGTCGATTCCAGCGTGACGGGTCTGCCTACCAGATCAGCATGGGCGATGAGGCGGTTCAGTGCACCTTCCAGCTCCCGCACGTTGGTGGTGATCTTGTGGGCCAGATATTCCAGCACCTTGGGAGGGACAGGCGTGCCAGAGGCCTTGGCCTTGGCTTCCAGAATGGAAATGCGCAGTTCGAAGGTCGTAGCGTGAATATCCGCTACCATACCGCAGCCCAGCCGTGTGCGGAGCCTGTCCTCCAGACCGGAAAGATCAGAGGGGCTCTTGTCAGCGCTGACGATGATCTGCCGCCCTGCATCCACCAGCGCATTGAATGTATGGAAGAATTCTTCCTGCGTGCTGTTCTTCCCGATCAGGAACTGGAGGTCGTCAATCATCAGCACATCAACCGACCGGAGCTGTTCCTTGAACTCCATCTGGGATTTGGACTGCATGGACGCAATGAAACGGTACATGAATTTCTCGGCAGACATATAGGCGACCGAGATGTTCCCGCGGCTGATCAGCTTGAGGCCAATAGCGTGCATGAGATGGGTCTTGCCAAGACCAACGCCACCGTACAGGAAGAGCGGGTTGAAACCGGGGCTGGCGGGATGATCCGCAACACGCCCTGCACAGGCATAGGCGAATTCATTGGGCTTGCCGACCACGAAATTGTCGAACGTGAAGCGGCGGTCCAGCGGGACGGCAAGATCATTCCGCACTTCATTCATCGAGGGCGAAGTGGCTGCAACGGCCTCTTCACGATCCAGGGCCGCTGCATCTTCATTGGCCATGGCGCTGATGGAGAGATTCGCAGCCCCCCCGCCCTCTTCAGCCTGTGAAGCATCATCCCCGGTTTTTGCGGCACGCTGTGCTTTCTTGTCGATCCGTAATTCGACATGCTGGACAGCTGGATTCTCTTCACGCCACAGGGACTGAAGGCGTTGGCCATACTGGGCACGGACCCAGTCTCTCAGAAAACGTTCCGGCAGGTAGAGGGTAATTTCATCATCATCCAGCGGGCCCAACGTAATGCGCTGGATCCACATCCTGTATTCCACATCGCCGACCTCACCTTTCAGGCGATCGCAGATGCGCAGCCAAGATGCCTTGAGAGCAGAATTTTCAGAAGAGGCCATAGCAGCGTCCTGGGACTGAGCTTTTTCCACTTCTGATCTCCGTACTTCATGGTCTTGCAGGCCTTCGGCTAGGGTAGAACCCGCCAGAAGGGGTAATCAAGTGTTTTTGCCGGGGCGTTGGGTGCCTTGTCACACTAGCTTAACCTTCAGGAAAGGGAAAGCCTGCTTGGGCCATGATACGACCCCGCCTTGCGTGAGGGCAAAAAAAGAACGCGCCCAGTGGGCGCGCCCGAAGCCGTTTCATCAGGTCCTGATGAAACGGGCCATTCTGCCTGGATCGGACGATCAGGCAGCGGCGGTAAGAGACTTGATGCGGGCAGAGAGGCGGGAGAGCTTGCGGCTGACCGTGTTGCGGGAAATCACACCCTTGCCAGCTGCACGCTGCATCTCAGGCTGGGCCGCACGAAGTGCTTCTGCCGCTGCATTCTTGTCGCCGGACAGGATGGCCTTCTCAACATTCTTGATGAAGGTACGCATACGGGACAGGCGGGAAGCGTTGCGCAGACGGCGGCGCTCGTTCTGACGGATGCGTTTACGGGCAGATGCGTTGTTTGCCATGGGCTTCAGGTTTCCTGCGGATAGTTCGCTAAAAAATAATGTCTGCCCCTCTACCGCTCCGCTGACATGGCGTCAAGCACTGTCTTCATATCCTGCGGCAATAACGGGTCACTTACGCAACTTTTTCTGGCAGTGTGGACAGAAAAACGTGGACCGACTGCTCTGTGTCATACGCTGTATGGGGATGGAATGCCCTTTTGCCAGGCATGCTGGGCAGGGTTGCCCTTCCCTGCCATAGACAAGATGCAGGGTCTGGAAAGTCCCTGGCTGGCCATCAGTGTGCACATAGTCCCGCAATGTGGAGCCTCCGGCTGCAATAGCCGTCTGGAGTATCTCCACAATGAGGCTGCAGAGACGGTTTGTCTCCGCCTTGCTCAGACTGTCAGCGGCCCGTGCGGGATGGATGCGGGCCCGAAACAGGGCTTCGCAGACATAGATGTTCCCCAGTCCGACAATCCGGCGCTGGTCCAGCAGGGCATTCTTGATAGGCATCCGTGTCGTGACCAGGGTTGCCGCAAGGGCTTCTGCCGTAAACTGGTCAGAAAGAGGTTCCACTCCCAGATGGGCAAGCTGTGGCTGCTGGTGTTCCTGTTCTGTCTGGAAGAGACAGACCATGCCGAAACGTCTGGGATCCACCAGGGCGACACGATGGTCGTTGCTGGTCCACAGGACGAGATGCTCATGCTTGCGGGGTGGCAGATTCTGGCGGGCAGGGTCGATGAACAGCCTGCCGGACATGCCCAGATGTATGAGAAGGGTCCAGCCATGCTGGAAATCCATCAGAATATATTTGGCACGACGTCTCAACTGGATGATCGTTTGATGGAGGAGGATTGTGGAGAGACCTGGCGGAAAAGGCAGACGCAGGTCAGGCCGGTTGACCTCCACGCTGGACAGGCTGTGCCCCTTCAGCGAAGCCTTCATGCTCTGGAGAATGGTTTCAACTTCTGGGAGTTCTGGCATAAATATCCGCAATGAGATAACGGTGGCATATGACTGAACACCATTCTTCCCATACCTCCTCTTCTTCGTCAGCTGATTTTGAGGCTGATACGATTGATTTCGGCTACCGTGATGTGCCACGGGGCGAAAAGAAACCGCTGGTCCGACAGGTTTTTGAAAGCGTTGCTGGCAAATACGACGTCATGAATGACGCCATGTCCCTCGGTATCCATCGGGTCTGGAAGCGCATCTTCGTGACCATGCTGTCCCCGCAGCCGGGATACAGGCTGCTCGACCTTGCTGGCGGTACGGGAGACATCACTTTTGGCTGGTTGCGTCGTGGTGGTGGCCATGCCGTGCTTTCGGACATCAACGAGGCCATGCTGGAAGTTGGCCGTCAGCGGGCCATCAAGGCCGGGCTGATCGGGGAGATGGATGTCTGTGTTGCCGATGCCGAGGCACTGCCTTTTCCCGATGCTTCGATGGACAGGGTCTCCATGGCGTTCGGACTGCGCAACTGTACGGACAAGGATGCTGTCCTGCGGGAGGTCCGTCGTGTGCTGAAGCCGGGCGGGCGTTTTCTTTGCCTTGAATTTTCGAAAGTGGATGTGGCGGCCCTCTCGGCCCTTTATGATCTCTGGTCCTTTCAGGTGCTGCCCCGCATGGGGCAGATGATTGCTGGTGATGCGGAGAGCTATCAGTATCTTGCCGAAAGCATCCGCATGTTCCCGGATCAGGAAACACTGGCAGGCATGATGCGGGCGGCGGGGATGGATCGTGTATCCTATCAGAATCTTTCGGGAGGGATCGTGGCCATTCATTCTGGCTGGCGGCTTTGAGCATGGCCCGCGTCATTCTCATTCTGGGAGGTGGCATTGCTGCCTACAGGGCGCTGGATCTCGCTCGGCAGCTCCGGCATGAGGGCATGGAGGTCGTGCCCGTCATGACGGAAGCGGCGAAGCAGTTCGTGACGCCATTGTCCCTGGAAGTGTTGTGTGGCGCTCCTGTCCATGATGAGCTGTTCCGCCCCGGGCAGGAAAGTGAGATCGGTCATATCGCTCTTGCCAGGTCGGCCGACCTGGTGCTGGTCTGCCCGGCCACGGCCAATCTGATGGCTCGCATGGCACAGGGCATGGCTGATGATCTGGCCACGACCCTTCTCCTGGCAACGGCAGCTCCCATTCTTCTGGCACCGGCCATGAATCCTCACATGTGGTCCCATCCTGCCACACAGGCCAATCTTGCCCTGTTGGAGCAGCGGGGTGTCCGATGCGTTGGTCCGGCGCATGGTGCCGTGGCCTGTGGTGAAACCGGCATGGGACGTCTGGCAGAGCTGGACGAGATTCTGGCGGCAGTCCGTTCAACCCTGTCGGGGGGAACAGGCCTGAGGGGGTGCCGTATCATTGTCACGGCCGGCCCGACGGTAGAGCCGATTGACCCTGTCCGCTTCATTTCCAACCATTCATCAGGGCTTCAGGGCTATGCCATTGCAGGCGCTCTGGCGGCCAGAGGTGCCGACGTCCGGCTCGTGAGTGGTCCTGTCTTTCTGCCCACTCCACCGTCTGTCCAGCGGATTGACGTAAGGACGGCAGAAGAGATGAAGGCTGCCTGCCTTGCACAGCTTCCGGCTGATGCAGCCATCTGTGTGGCAGCTGTCAGTGACTGGCGCCCTGAGACTGTCAGCAGCCGGAAGATGAAAAAAACGGCAGAGGCTCCGCCTGTTCTTTCCCTGAGAGAGAATCCTGACATTCTGGCCACGCTGTCCCATGTTGCAAAACGTCCGGCACTGGTTGTCGGGTTTGCGGCGGAGACGGATGATCTTCAGAGTCATGCGGAGCAGAAGCGTCGCCGCAAGGGGTGTGATTGGCTTCTTGCCAATGATGTGAGCCGGCATCCGTTTGGTGGGCAGAAAAATCAGGTATTGTTCCTGACAGAGAATGGAACGGAGAGCTGGCCAGAAATGACCAAACCCGCTCTGGCAGAACAGCTTGCAGAGCGGGTGGTGGCTTTTTTCCAGAAACAGGATTAACAGTCCTCTGGCTTTAGCTGTGAGGGGATCAAGCCATGTCCGATGTCGTGAAAGTCCGTATTCTTCGCCTCCCCCATTCCGAGGGGCTGGAGCTGCCTGCCTATGGAACTGCCGGAGCTGCCGGTGTTGACTTCCAGGCGGCGGTGCAGGAGCCTCTGATACTTCGTCCGGGGGAGCGGAAACTGGTGCCGACAGGGCTGTGTGTTGCCCTGCCTGAGGGGCATGAGCTTCAGATACGTCCCCGCTCCGGGTTGGCCCTGAAGCACGGCATCATGGTGCCCAACAGTCCCGGCACCATTGATGAAGATTACCGGGGAGAAATCCGCATCATCCTCATCAATGCCGGGGCGGAAGATTTTGTCATCGAACGTGGGATGAGGATTGCCCAGGGGGTTCTGGCGCCTGTCGTGAGAATGCAGTGGCAGGAGTGCAGCAGCCTTGATACAACAGACCGAGGGCATGGGGGCTTCGGCAGTACCGGCCATTGACCGGTTTTCCAGTCCCGGCGGCTGATTTTTGAGGGGTCGGTCATGAAGATTCATTCGGCCATGGGCCAGCCATGAGACGGGATACTTGGCCCTTTGCGTACCTTTCCAGACTGGGGGAAAGAAGCAGGCACTGGCTGTTGGCTTATCAGGGAAGTGGTCTGTCCTGCTGTGTCCTGATTCTGGGGGGACTGTATGGGCTTCTGCGGGCATGTGGTCTGGTGCCCTTCCCTGTCTTCCCGTCTCCATGGGATGATATGTTCTGGACCCTGGGCAAGGGAGTGGTGGCGCTGCTTCTGGCGGCTGCGGGGCATTGTGTTCTCCTCTCCTTGGCGGCCTGTTCGACTGGCCTGCGTCGGGCGCTGGCTGGTGTGACGGCCATACTGGGAGAAATTCCCTCCCTTTGCCTTGTCGGGCTGTTCTGTATGGTCATGACGCCGTTCTGGGATGTCGTGGCGGTGGGCTGCTTCAGCCTGCTGGTCAGGAGTGTCCACGCCACCCTGAAAGCGGAAACAGGAATCCCGTCCAGTTTTCTGAAAACGGCAAGAGCCTTGCGGCTGGGGCGCTGGCAGGGTTTCTGGCGCCTTCACATCCCGTTTGCCTTCCCTGAACTCGTACGGTCCGTTCTGAGGGACCTGCCCGATTTCTGGCTCCGTATTCTGGGAGGGGAGCTGGTTCTTGCACTGTTTCTTTCCCATACCCCTTCCGGGTTGGGGGGAGCACTTCTCTCGGCCCTGAAAACAGGCGGAGAGTTGTCCGCCTGTGGCGTACTGATTCTCATGCTGGTGCCTGTGCTGCTGGTTCAGCATGGTCTCATTGCGCCCCTGCGCGGATACGGTCGGCATTATGCCGTCTGTGACCAGATGCAGACACAGAGGCTGGAGGAGCGTTCCGCTTCCTGGAAGAGGCGCTGCCTGCTGGGAGGGGCCGGAACCATGCTGACCATGATCCTTTCCTGGGGGTTCTGGGGCATACCGGGGCCGTTGGGAGCTCTTGTGGTAGCGGTCTGTCTGGTTGGTGGGGTCTGGGGGTGGCTGGGGGGCCTGCTGCTGGGTGCACCTGTACAGGTGCAGAAGCGGATCCGGAAGGCCTGCCTGGTGGTAGCGCTTTTTCCTGTTTTCATGGTCTGGCTGGGACTGTCCGTACCCGTCCCTCTGAATGTCATGCCGGCTCTGGCGGTCATGGGCATCACTGGCTGGGCGTTTCTTCGGGAAGCCGACGTTGCGGGGCGTCAGTTCATCGTGATGGGGCATCATCTTCGTTTGCCCCTGTGGTCATTCTGGAAGGATGTCCGCCTGCCCCTGCTTTGCCCGCCTCTGCTGCAGGCAGCTGTCGTGGCGCTGCCTTTTTTCTGGGACAATGTCTATCTGGCCGCTCTGCTGGAAAGGAAAACGCTCCATCTGCGTATTCTTCAGGCTCACGCCTACAGTGTACAGGGCATCCTGCTGTGCCTGATGACGCTGATGGCTGTGTCTGTCCGATGGGGTATCTGCATTCCATTGCAGGAGCGCATGGCGCACCGTTATAGGATCTAGCTCATGAGTGCTATCTTACGCTTGGCCGACTGTGCACAGTTTGCACATAAATCCCGCCATCAGGACGTTCCCATTGTTGAACAGGTCAACATGGATGTTCGGGAGGGGGAAATTCTGGGGCTTGTCGGACGTTCCGGCTCGGGCAAATCTAGCCTTCTGAAGATCATGGCTGGCCTGGAACAGCCCCGAAAGGGGAAAGTGTTCTGGCGGGAAGGACGAGCTACTGCCCAGGCGCTCGAAACGGTGTCCATCATCCTTCAGGATGATGTTCTCTTTCCATGGCTGACAGTACGGGAAAATGTTCTTCTTGCTCTGGAGGCCAGACGTCAGCCCCGGGAAGAGCGGGAAAAAATTGCGGATGCCATCATCGAGGTCCTCGATATGGACGGATATGAAGGTGCCTATCCGAGAGAGCTTTCTGATGCTCTGGCAGAACGGGCCTCGCTGATCCGTGCTCTGGCACGGCAGCCTGAAATCCTTCTGCTTGATGAGCCTTTTCTCAATATCGATCATCTGAGTGCCGAAAACCTGCGAACAGACCTGATAGAACTGTGGCAGGAACATCGGCTGGGACCTTTGAAAGCCATGGTGCTGGCCACTCATGCCATTGAAGAAGCCGTGCTGATGTGTGACAGGATTTTACTGTTCTCATCGGGGCCAGGGCGTATCACGCATGAGATTGTTGTGCCCTTCCCCCATCCCCGGAATCGTCAGGACGATGATTTTCGCCATTTTGTGGACCAGATATATACATTGATGACCCTTCGGGCGCCCAGTGTTTCGGAGGCTGACCTTTCCACGCCCGATCAGGGAGAGGTTCAGGATGAAAGTGATTCCTTCATCGTGCTGCCCGACATTTCCATTGAACTTCTGGTCGGCCTCATGGAATCGCTGGAACATGCGCCCCTCTCTGGTCGGGCAGACCTGCCGGAGCTGGCCAATCAACTCCAGATGACTCTTGATGACCTTTTCCCGCTGGGTGAAACCCTGCAATTGCTGGATTTTGCAGAGCTGGAGGATGGAGACATCATGCTTACCAGCACGGGCCGTACCTTCGTGGAAGGCGATGCCGATGCGCGCCGGGACATCATGCGGACGGCCCTGCTCCATTCCGTCCCGCTGCTGAAGCTGATCCGCAGCACGCTGGATGAGCGGAGCAACCATGCCATGGATGCTGATATATTCCGCCGCAAGCTGGAAGATACCATGTCCACAACCTATGCCCGGCAGACAATGAATACAGCCATATCATGGGCCCGTTATGCCAATCTGTTTGGCTATGATGAAGAAACGGACCGTGTGCTGCTGGAATATGACGAGTGAAGGAACCTTTTTCCGTTCCTCCACTGTTGTCATGATGGAGAACTGATTATTTCAGCCGGTCCCGGTAGAGCTTGCGGGCCTTGGCAACCTTGGGAGCCACGACAGCGGCGCAATAGGCTGTTTCCGGGTTGCGGGCAAAATAATCATGATGGCTTTCTTCCGCCTCCCAGAAGTGGGCAGGTCCCTCAATGGAGGTGACAAGCGGTGCCTCCCAGATGTTCTGGGCTGCAATGTCGTCCCGGACTGTCCGGGCAACGGCCTGTTGGGCTTCATCACCAAAGATGACGGAGCGGTATTGCGTGCCTACGTCATTGCCCTGTCTGTTCAGCTGGGTCGGGTCATGGGTTGTGAAGAAAACCCGGAGAATATCTTCCAGACCAATTTCAGCAGGATTGAACACCACCCGTACTACCTCGGCATGGCCGGTCCTGCCGGTACAGACAGCCTTGTAGCTGGGATGCTCTACATGACCACCCGCGTACCCCGGTTTGGCAGAGATGATGCCCCTGAGACCGTTGAAGATGGCTTCGACACACCAGAAGCACCCGCCCCCAAGGATGATGGATGATGTCTGTGTCATGGTTGCTCCTGTCTGTCTAAAATCGTGAGTGCCCTGCATATGGTCTTCAGCGGCCTGTATCGCTAGGGGGCAATCACCATGCTTTTCATATCTTTCAATTTTTTTGTTTTATGTTACCGTTTCTTACTATAGAACGCCCTGAAATATTTTTTTTGAAAGAGGTTTCCTGAATGCCTGCCTATCGTTCCCATACAAGCACCCGTGGCCGCAACATGGCAGGGGCCCGTGCGCTCTGGAGAGCGACAGGCATGAAGGATGGGGACTTCAGCAAACCCATCATTGCCATTGCCAATTCCTATACCCAGTTCGTGCCCGGTCATGTCCATCTCAAGGACATGGGAGCTCTGGTGGCTTCGGCTGTGGAGGAAGCCGGTGGTGTGGCCAGGGAATTCAACACCATTGCCGTGGATGACGGTATCGCCATGGGGCATGGCGGGATGCTCTATTCCCTGCCCTCACGGGAACTGATTGCGGATTCCGTGGAATATATGGTCAATGCCCACTGTGCCGATGCGCTGGTCTGTATCAGCAACTGTGACAAGATTACACCGGGCATGCTCATGGCCTCGCTACGGCTGAACATCCCGACCGTTTTCGTGTCTGGCGGGCCAATGGAAGCTGGCAAGGCAGACATGGACGGCATTGAGCGGGCGGTTGATCTTGTGACCTCCATGGTGGCGGCAGCTGATGAACGTGTCAGTGATGACATCTCCGAACGTGTGGAACGATCCGCCTGTCCGACCTGCGGGTCATGCTCGGGCATGTTCACGGCCAATTCCATGAATTGTCTGACGGAGGCGCTTGGTCTTTCCCTGCCGGGCAATGGCTCTCTTCTGGCGACACATGCCAAACGTAAGGAGCTTTTTCTTGGGGCTGGTCGCCTGAGCGTAGAGCTGGCAAAGCGCTGGTATGAAGAAGGCGATGCAACGGCTCTTCCCCGTGGCATTGCTACGAAGGCGGCTTTCACCAACGCCATGACGCTGGACATTGCCATGGGGGGCTCCACCAACACGGTGCTGCATCTGTTGGCCGCAGCCCGGGAAGCCGGAGTCGATTTCACGATGAGTGATATTGATGCCCTGTCCCGGAAGGTCCCTCACCTCTGCAAGGTGTCGCCCTCCGTTGCTGATGTACATATGGAGGATGTCCACCGGGCTGGCGGGATTCCGGCCATTCTTGGAGAGCTGGATCGTGCCGGCCTGATTGATGCGGGAACGCCGACTGTGCACTCTCCTACGCTGGCGGCGTCCCTGAGGCGTTGGGACATCATGCAGAATCAGGATGAGGCGGAAGAGCTGTTCCGGGCAGCGCCCGGTGGCGTGCGGACGGTTGAGGCTTTTTCCCAGAACAGCCTGTACAGGGAGCTGGACCGGGACCGTCGGACCGGTGTTCTGCGTGACCGGAACCACGCCTTCTCGCAGGATGGCGGGCTGGCTGTTCTTTATGGAAATCTGGCGCTGGATGGCGCCATCGTCAAAACGGCAGGGGTTGCAGAACATATTCTGAAGTTCAAGGGGCGTGCCCGTGTCTTTGACAGTCAGGATGCTGCTGTGAATGCCATTCTGGGCAAGGAGATCATACCGGGTGATGTCGTGGTCATCCGGTATGAAGGGCCCAAAGGCGGACCGGGAATGCAGGAAATGCTCTACCCGACCAGCTATCTTAAATCCATGGGGCTGGGAGAAACCTGCGCACTGATTACTGATGGACGTTTTTCAGGCGGGAGTTCTGGGCTTTCTGTTGGTCACATGTCTCCGGAAGCCGCTGAAGGCGGTCTGATCGGCCTGGTGGAAGAAGGTGATACCATTATCATCGACATTCCTGAAAGGCGTCTGCATCTGGAAGTGTCGGAGACAGAGCTTGAAGCGCGCCGTGCTGCCATGCATGGGAAGGGCTCTGCAGGCTGGCAGCCTCAGCGTGAACGTGTCGTTTCCACGGCTCTGAAGGCTTATGCGGCCATGACGACCAGTGCAGCCCATGGGGCTGTTCGGGATCTGTCCCAGATCATCGTCAAGAAGCTGTAATATCAGGGACGGTTGTCAGTACCGTCCCTCTCGATAAATCCCTTACAATAAAAAAGCCTGCCGTTTCAGGGCAGGCTTTTTTACTCTGATGGCAACGGGAAATCAGCTTATACGCCCCAGAGCTGTTTTCTGCTTGGCAAGCTCCTGCTGGAACGTCTCCAGCCGGTCACGATTTTCCTGAACAACCTCAGGCTTGGCACGGGCAACAAAGTTCTCATTGCCGAGCTTCTTTTCGACCTTGCCGATTTCCCCCTCAAGCCGTGTGATTTCCTTCTGGAGACGGGCTTTTTCCGCCTCAAGGTCGATCACACCCTCCAGCGGCAGGAAGATGGTTGCTTCATCCAGAATGAGCTGGGCAGCCATTTTCGGCGGCTCCCCTGCCAGTGGTGAAACTTCGGAGGCACGAGCCATCTGGTCGATGGCAGCCTGCCATTTACGGGCCCGTTCGAGCGTTTTTTCCGAAGCATCACGCAGCAGCAGCGGGGCTTTCTGGGATGGCGGAACATTCATTTCTGCCCGAACAGTCCGCACATCACTGATCAACCGGATGACCCAGTTGACTTCATCCGCAGCGTCTTCAGCACCGGCAATCTGGGGAATCTCAGGCCAGCTGTCGGTCCCAAACGGTCCAGAATAACCCAGCTTCTCCCAGAGCGTGCTGGTCACGAATGGAATGACGGGGTGCATCATGCGCAGAATAATACCCAGTACATACGCACCAGCTGCCTTCAGCTCTTCTGCCTCCACACCACCGGCCCGGAAGGTCGGTTTGGAGAATTCCACGAACCAGTCACAGAAAATATTCCAGACAAAATTGTAACAGCAGCGTGTGTACTCATCAAAACGGGAGGCTTCCAGTGCCGCATCGGCTTGTGTCACGGCCTTGCGGGCTTCCTCCAGAATCCAGCGGGCCATGGTGGACTGGACAGCAGATGGATTGAAACCGGGATTCGGTTTCACTCCATTCATCTGGAGGAACCGGGAGGCGTTCCAGAGCTTCGTGATGAAGGCTCTATGTTCTTCAACACGGGTACGGCCCAGCTTGATGTCCCGTCCCAGCCCAGCACCCGCAGCAATGGCAAGGCGGGTAGCGTCCGCCCCGTAATCGGCAATCAGATCCAGAGGATCAATACCATTGCCTCGGGACTTGGACATTTTCTGTCCCTTCTCATCCCGAACAAGGCCATGGATCAGTATTTTGCGGAAAGGAACCTTCCCCATGAAGTGAAGCCCCATCATCATCATCCGGGATACCCAGAAAAAGATGATGTCAAAGCCGGTGACCAGGGTGCTGGTTGGATAATAGAACTCCAGCTCTTCCGTCCTGTCCGGCCAGCCCAGTGTCGTGAACGGCCAGAGAGCCGAGCTGAACCATGTGTCCAGCACGTCTTCATCCTGCGTCAGGGTGATGGAAGGGCCAGCCTTCTTCTGGGCTTCTTCTTCCGTCTCTGCAACGTAGGTTTTTCCATCAGACCCATACCAGGCCGGTATCTGGTGCCCCCACCAGAGCTGACGGCTGATGCACCACGGCTGAAGGTCCCTCATCCAGGCGAAGAAGGTATTCTCCCATTGTTGGGGTTCAAAGACCATTTCACCGGACTGGACAGCCTCGACGGCGGGCTGTGCCAGTCTGGGCGCATCGCAGTACCATTGCAGCGTCAGTCTCGGCTCCACAATGGCACCGCCACGTTCGGCTGTGGGTACCTGAAGCACATGGGGCTCGATTTTTTCCAGCCAGCCCATCTCTTCCAGCTTTTCAACGATCTTCTTACGGGCCTCATCACGGTGGAGACCTTCCAGAGCCTGGACGAACTCGATGTCGCTTATGCCAGCGTGGTCAGCCAGTTCGGCACGGATCTCATCCAGCCAGATGCAGGCGCTTTCATCCAGAATGGTCGGTGCTGGCAGGTCATGACGCTTTCCGACTTCGAAGTCATTGAAATCATGAGCTGGTGTGATTTTGACAGCCCCTGTTCCCTTTTCCGGGTCTGAATGTTCGTCTGCCACGACAGGGATGCGCCGCCCCGTCAGGGGAAGGATGATGGTCTGGCCAACCATGCTGGTATAGCGGTCATCTTCCGGATTGACGGCCACAGCCACGTCGCCCAGCATGGTTTCCGGTCGGGTTGTGGCAATCGTGATGGTTCCACCGTTTTCCAGAGGATAACGGATATGCCACATGGAGCCTCTTGTTTCCCTGTTCTCCACCTCCAGATCAGAAATGGCCGAGCGGAAAACAGGGTCCCAGTTGACAAGACGACGGTCCCGATAGATCAGCCCTTCTTCATGCAGCTGGACGAATACCTTGCGAACGGCGCGTGACAGACCTTCATCCATGGTGAACCGTTCACGGGTCCAGTCTGCCGAGGCACCAAGGCGGCGAAGCTGCTGGATGATGGTCCCGCCATATTCATTCTTCCAGTCCCAGATACGCTCAATGAAGCGGGGCCGACCAAGCTCTTTCCTGTTGATGCCTTCCTTGTCCAGAGCCCGTTCGACAACCATCTGCGTGGCGATACCGGCATGATCTGTACCGGGCTGCCAGAGAACATTGGCCCCCTTCTCCCTCTGCCAGCGGATAAGAATATCCTGGAGAGTGAAGGTCAGGGCGTGCCCGAGATGCAGTGTCCCCGTGACGTTGGGGGGCGGAAACATGATGGAATAAGGTGAGCCACCTTTCCCGGGGTCCGCCCTGAACGTCCCGGCATTTTCCCACAATCTGTAAAGCGTGGTTTCGTAATCGGCGGGGATGAAGGCCTTTTCCAGATCGGAAGGAATCAGAGAAGAGTGTGCATTCTGTTCGGACATGGTTCCCCGGGTCATGATGTAGCGTGTCAGAGGGTGATGTTCATATCACCGGCATGAAAACTTGCCGATAGGCAGAGGCGAAAAACCCCTCCCCCATTTATCGGCCTGGCTGGTTCACCTGATAATCCCCAACGCCCCAGAGGCGGTTTTTAACGGCATGATAATAGGCTTTTTCATCATACAGGGGGACATTCAGTTTCAGGTCCACAGCGGTGAGATGGCCCATGGCACGGGCAATGTCGTAGGAGGAGGTGACCAGGGATGTCACGCTCTGGATGAGTGCACGCTGTGACTGCAACAATGTGGCCTGCTGCTGGAGGACGGACAGGGTTGTTGCCGTACCGACAAGAGCCTGCCTTTCGACACCGGCAAGGGCCGCCATATTGGAGGAAACGGCAATCTGGTGGCTTCGGAGCGTGTCCTTGATGGACATGTAGGTCTGCCAGCTTTCTGATGTCTGCTCCAGGGCAGACCTGCGCTGGACATCCACCTCATTGCGGGCTGCGATGGCCGTCTGGCGGGCCTGCCGGACGGCTGCATATTCACTCCCTCCCTGATAGAGGGGAATCTGGAGGTTGAGCGTGGCGTATTTGTTGTCCTGCAGGGACTGGTCCTGCCCCTGATCTTTTGAACGCTGATAAGCCACTCCGGCAGAAAGTTTGGGCATGATGGCCGACATCTGGAGGGAGATGTTGTCTTTCTGCTGTGCTTCATTGAAGAGTGCGGCGATCACGTTCGGATTGTTCCGCACGGCCTCTGCTACGGCTTCCTGTTCCGTACGGACAGGCAGGGCCAGAGGCTGTGGTGGAACAAGGTCTGGTGGGGCCGGCACACCAACGACCTGGAGATAGCTGGCCTGGGCTGCCTGCACGGCACCTTCTGTCTGATGACGTTCGGCCGTGGCTGTTGCGAGGGCACCCTGCGCCTGCGCCACGTCTGTCCGGCTCAGTTCCCCGAGGCGGAAGCGCCTGTTCGCTGCATCCAGCTGGGCCCGCAGAGCCCGTTCATTATTGATGCTGACCTGGAGGAGCTGAAGATTGGCGACCAGACGGACATAGGCATTCATGGCCCCGTAAAGGACCTCCTGCTCCGTTTCTATCAGCCGAGCTCTCTGGGCAAAAATCTGGTTGCGGGCCATATGGATGCTCGCAACCGTTTTTCCGCCCTGATAGATGGGCTGGGTCAGCGATACGGTCGTGTTGTAACCGCCACTGTTATAATGCTGGATGTTGGGCAGCCTGACAGTCTGGCCATTGATCTCGGTCTGCTGTGTGTAGCGGCTGCTGCCCTTGTAGTAGGTCAGTGACCCATTGGCCGTAATGGTTGGTCGCCACCCCGCCTCTGCTGCGGACATCTGCTCATCAACAGAGCGGAGCTGCGCCCGGGCTTCCCGAAGCTGGGGGTTCGTCAGATAGGTCAGAGCCAAGGCATCTTTCAGGGTATGAGGGACGAACTCCGGGTTGCCATTGGGATTTGTAACCGCTGTCTGGGCATGGCCATGCTGGCACAGGAGCCCGGCTCCAACACATAGGCCCAGCCCCATCTTCATCGATTTTCTAATTTTTGAAAAAAAATGGGGCGGGAGTTTCATGCTCGTTAATCTGCCGGTTTGGTCGTCTGTTTCGGAAAAGATGTGCAAGAGGGACTATAAGGGAGAATCTCACTGAAAATAAGCGAAAAATGCCCTGTATCGTTTTCTCCCTATTGACCTGTGAGTAATAATCCTTATTAAGGACACACACCTGAGGTCTGGTGGCAGAATGGCTATGCATCGGACTGCAAATCCGCGTATGTGGGTTCGATTCCCGCCCAGACCTCCATGGTGTTATCCCGATACGTCCCAGACACCTTGAGAAACAGCCATTCTCGGGGTAGCGACTGTTCCGATTAGTCCCGGTGTATCCCACAATTTTGGGGGTATATAAGGGGGTAATATTTCTGGGGAATTTCCCTTTTTGATGACGGTTTTTTGTGTGGTCGCAGGCCACACAGGCGCTTCATGGAATTTCAGATTCTACTTCGTCCAAGCTGTTTCTCCCGAAACATGACGAAAAAGGGTGCGGCTTGGTAAAACATGGGGCGAATGGAACAGGGCCCTCGATCAGACCTGCATTTTTTCAGAAAATCATATCATGATGAAGGAAGGGAGCATCCTCTTTCTGGATGACTCCCCTCCCCTCATTCAGATCAAGCAGTTTCTGCCTGTTTGCTGGCTGTTTTGCTGGCATAAGCAGCGGCAGCACCGTACAGGCCAGGCTGCGGATGTGTGATGATTTTCACCGGCATTTCGCTCATCATGGTTTCGAAACGCCCCTTGGCGATGAACCGCTCAGCAAAGCCGGAATGCGGTAGAATATTTGCCAAGCGCTGGCCCAGCCCACCGGCCACAACAACACCATGAGCCCCATGGGCAAGAGCCAGGTCCCCGGCAACAGCTCCGAGACTCAGGAAGAAGCGCTCCAGTGCTGCGGCGGCCAGATTGTCCGTTCCTTCCATCGCTGTGGTCCACAGGGTGCGGTTGTCCTTGATGGTGATGGGACGATCCTGGAGTTCTGCAATGACTTCATACAGGTTGGTCAGGCCCGGCCCTGAGACGATTCTCTCAACAGAAACACGACGGAAACGTTCACGAAGCGCCTGAAGGATATGATCTTCCACCGCATCCAGAGGCGAGAAGTCCATGTGCCCACCTTCCGTTGCGATCACATGATACCCATCTTCGCCACGCAGAAGGCTTGCAACCCCCAGCCCCGTACCCGGACCAAGAATGGTGATGGTCCCCTCGGAGGGAAGATCAACATCTGGACCACACAGGTGGTTCATGTATTCCGGGCCAACCTGGGCCACAGCATGACCGATCGCTCCGAAGTCGTTCACCAGAACGAAATCATCCAGCTTCAGGCGGCTGCCAAGCTGGGCCGGCTGGATGATCCACGGATTGTTGGTCATCTTGAGGACTTCGCCATTGATCGGACAGGCCACGGCAATGCCCGCTTCCCGGGGAATGGGGCGCCCCAGTGACCGGCCAAAAGCCTCCCATGCCAGCGCCAGGGAAGCGTGCTCGGCACATTTGAGTGTCGTTGCTTCCCCGAGAGACACCACCCGACCATCCTTGATTTCAGCGATGGCAAAGCGGGCATGGGTTCCGCCGATATCAACGGCAACAATTTCTTTCATACGTTTATCCCTTCAATACGCAGAGAGATGTGCTGCCCCATTTTCCCATGCCCCCTTCCTGTCTGCAAGCACCTGACCTGTAAGGTTTTCTTCAATTATTGGTGGGCAGTCTTTTCATGTTCAGGATGCTGCATGACATCCAGCCGCCGCAGGATGCGATGGGCGATAGGACGGGGAAGGATCATCTCCAGCAGACGGGTCAGCTGGAACACCCACGGGAATACAAGAACCCCCCTGCCCTGATTGATGCTGCGGGCGATTTTGCGGGCTGCTTTCTCCACCGGAACGAGGAAAGCCTGCTCACCGTCCAGCCGCTGGCTCATGGGGGTATCCACAAAACCTGGAGCGATCAGGCAGACACGGACATTATGAGGTGTCATGGCTGCCTGGAGGGCCGTGCTGAAGCGTCCCAACCCTGCTTTGGAGCCACTATAGACTGTGGCCAGCGGCAGATCATGGAAGGAAGCGACAGACCCCATCAGGGCGATGCGGCCATGACGACGGGCTGCCATGCGGTTTGCCATTTCGGTGGCCATGGCCACAGGGGTGGCAAAATTGACCATGGACATTCTGAGGGCTGTCTCTGCTGATTCAGCAAGGGCGCCATGAGGCCGGATGTCCGCCATCCCGGCTGAGAGGATCAGGATGTCGATCGGCAGCTGGTCATCGGTATAGGCAAGGGCTTTCAGGGCCTCATCGGCCTGTGTCAGGTCGATGCTGAAGATGTCCACGCTGGCACCTTTTGCACGCACTGCGGACGCCGTTTTTCCCAGCCGCTCTTCACTCCGTCCCCACAGTGTCAGATGTACGCCGGGACGGGCATAATACTCCGCCAGAGCCGCCCCGATGCCGCTGGAAGCGCCAGTTATGAGGATGTGATGCCGAGGCATCGTTGAGTTTTTTTCTGGTCTGGACATGAAGCCCCTTTCATTTTTGCCCTCTAGCGGGAAGGCTCGTGTACGAGTATAGCCATTGCTATGCAATGTGAAGCGCCAAACTCTCAATCTGCCAAGGTCGATGTTCGTCCCGTGACCACACGGGGAGATTTACGTCGTTTTATCACACTTCCGCGCCATATCTATAAAGGAATGGACGGCTTCGTCCCCCCGCTGGACATGGAGCAGAGGCACCTGCTCAGCCCCAAGGAATCCCCGGTTTTCCGCCATGCGGAGATACAGTATTTCTTGGCTTGGTGCGATGGTCGCCCCGTTGGACGAATCGCTGCGATTGTCGATCATAAGGCAATTGATCACTGGCAGGAAGTTATTGGGCAGTTTGGTGCGCTTGATGCCATTCCTGAACGGGAGATTGTCTCAGCCCTTCTACAGGCTGTTGAGGATTGGCTGAAAAAACGGCAGATTTCCAAGATACGCGGCCCAGTCACGCTGAGCGGAAATGCGGAGACCGGGACCATGGTGGAAGGGCAGCGCTCCGCCCCCATGATTGCCATTCCCTGGCACCCGAAAGGTCTGGATGCCCTCATCCGTCAATGTGGATATGAGAAGGCGCAGGACCTGCTGAGCTACCGGCTGGAGTTGGATGGAACGACGGAAGAGCGCTTCAAGGTTCCAGGCAATCTGAGACTCGGTGAAGGGCGGCTCAGCACGATTACGACCCGCAATCTTTCCAAGAAGGAAATCACTACCCAGGGAGAGGTGCTGCGGAAGCTGTATAATGATGCCTGGTCACATAAGTACAATTTTGTGCCCATGCAGGATTACGAAATGACGGCCATGATCGAGCAGATCAAGCCGCTCCTGCGCCCTGAGCATTATGTCCAGATTGATCAGAATGGCGAACCGGTTGCCATGGCCATGGTTCTTCCCAATCTCTACGACATTGCGGGGGATCTGGGAGGAGCACCATCACCTCTTGGGTGGATGCGGCTTGGCTACCGGCTGGCAACGCACCGTTTTCGGTCGGCCCGTGTGATTCTGCTGGGTGTTTCCAGCAAAATGCGCGGAACGATGCTTGGGTCGCTTCTGCCTTCTCTCGCCATTGTGGAACTGATGCGTCGTGGTCATACGCTGCCTTACAAATGGGTTGAACTTGGCTGGGTTCTGGAGAGTGATGTCGGAATGAGGAATCTGGCGGAATCTCTCGTGCCTCATCCACATAAAACACATCGTCTTTACGAAAAAAATCTTTCTGCCTGATGAGGCTGGGTGGAGGAAGTGCCCTTCTTCCTCCATCATGGTCTGGCAGGGATCAGAAATGCTGCCAGCCGGTCCGTGAGAAATTGATGGGGGCGTGCTGTCTGTCCAGCATGGTCACGCCTTCGCCTTCTGTCACCATGCCCACTTTGGTGAGGGGCACGCCGTGCTGTCTGCAATGGGCCTGCAAAGCGTCCTCGCTGGCGGCGGGGCAGGTCAGTAGAAGTTCGTAATCATCCCCTCCGAGGAGGATTATCTCCCGGTGAGTCGTCATATGGGCAGCAACCTCAGGGAGAAGAGGCAGCTTTTCTTCAAAAAGGGTGATGGCCACACCAGATTCTTCGGCAATATGGCCAGAATCCTGCAACAGACCGTCCGAGATATCCATGGCGGCACTGACGATACCATACAGGGAAAGGCCGGTACGAGGTGTCGGTATACGATAGGCCTCTACAAGAGAAGCGTCCCCTGTCGCCAGTTTGCCCAGTCGGATCTGCAATCCCAACGCAGCCCGCCCGAGACTGCCGGTAATCCAGACACCATCTCCCGCTCTGGCACCATCACGGCGTAAAACCTGTCCCCGCCGGACTGACCCCAGAATGGTGACATTCAGCATCAGCGGGGAAGGACTGCCAGTTGTGTCGCCTCCCAGAAGAGAAATGTCATACTGTTTCTGATCCGCTGCCAGCCCGGCAGCAAATTCCGTAAACCAGGCTTCATCATAATGCCGTCCTGGCGGAACACTGACATTCAGCATGTAATGGCGTGGCCGACTGCCCATGGCAGCCAGGTCTGAGAGATTGCAGCGTAGCAGCTTGCGGGCAATCGTCCCTGCCGGATCATCTGGGAGGAAATGAAGCCCCTCAACCATGGTATCGCTGGAGAGAACAAGTTCTTCCCCTGCTGGGAGAGCCATGGTTGCTCCATCATTGCGAAGCTCCATGGCGCCCGGCCCTGCAAGCGGACGGAAATGCCGGGCTATGAAGTCAAACTCGCCCATCTGTACCGTCCTTTACCGTGCGCCCTGCTCTCCGCCCAGCTGACGGGCAAATCTGTCCAGAATGCCATTGACCATCTTCGGTTCATCCCCACTGAAAAAGCCATGGGCGACATCCAGATACTCATTGATGGCAACCTGGGCTGGCAGCCCTGTCATCATTTCTCCAATAGCCGTGCGCAACAGGGCACGCAGGACAGGGTCAAGACGGTCCATCGGCCAGCTTTCAGGAAGCAGTGCTGTCAGAGTCGTGTCGATGGCATCCTGTTTCAGCACGGCATTGCGGACAAGCTCTTCCAGCAGGTTCAGGTCGGCATCAGGAATATGGCCATCTTCAAAACAGGCCGTAGAGGCAACATGCCGGTGCCGGATGAACTCCATGAGGACACTCTCGGGATTGGCACCTGTCTGTTCGCACTGATACAGGGCCTGCGTGGCTGCCATGCGGGCAATTGTCCGGCTGCGTTTACGTGATGTAGTGGATGACGGTTCGGTCATGGGGTCTCCTGAGAGGGGGGATTGGCGGGGCTGTTCATATCGACAAGAATTTTGGAGAACGCCTCAATCTCCCGAAAATCTTTATAGACACTGGCAAAGCGGACATAGGCAACGCCATCAATCTCACGCAGCGCATCCATGACGAGCTCTCCGATCCTGTAGGATGGGATTTCCTGTTCGCCGGAGGCTTCCAGCTGTCTGACAAGGCCATTCAGCAGGCGCTCCTGCTGTACCTCATCGACAGGCCGTTTCCGCAGGGCAATCCGGATGGACCGGGCCAGTTTGTCACGATCGAAAGGAATGTGGCGACCATCGGCCTTGATGACGGTCAGTTCACGCAGCTGCACACGTTCAATGGTGGTGAAGCGTTGCGCACAGGCACAGCAGACACGCCGACGGCGGATGGCAGCACCATCTTCTGCCGAGCGGCTATCCTTGACCTGCGTTTCCTGATTTCCGCAAAAAGGGCAGTACATGGCATAATCCGAAAAGCAACCAGAGCAGGGTCTTTCTTGACCCCGCCTGCTGCACAGTTTATCGGAAATGGCAGCATTGAGGAATATGAAAGGGCTTTTTTCTTTATGATTGCCCTGTCTTTTCCCAGGCCATATGGCAGGAGCGAGGATCATGAACAGGACAGGACGCAACTCCCTGACAATAGCAGCCCTGCTGATCGGTCTCGGGCTGGAAAGTGCCGCCGCCGCTACCGACAGCGGTGTAGCCCCCCCGCCTCTTTCCCTGAAGAGCATCACCATCAATGATGCCGCGCTGCACACACGCTACAGGGAAGCTCCGTTTGCTTTCGGGACATTCTCGCTGAGCAATCATGGGGTAACGGACATGCTGCTGCGCGGTATCACATCTCCCGGATGCAATTCCGTCACGTCGAACCGGAACAGCCAGGTTGCGATCCAGTCTCCCCGGCAGACATATGATATCTTCCAGCGCATGGCTGTGCCGCATGAAGGGACGCTCGTTTTTCCGACAAGTGGCTATCATCTGATCTGCCACGGGCTGAAAGTCCCCTATCAGGCTGGCAGCAAACTTGATTTCACGTTTCATTTTCAGGATGTGGGAGACGTGACGGCTTCGTTTGTCATGCAGCCGATTGTGGAAGAAAAACACGTCGGCCCCTGATGCTCCCCTTTTCAGGGAGCTTCCTGCAGAATGGCCAGAACCGCATCGCCGTAACGTTCGATCTTGCTCTGACCAACCCCACGGATGTCTCCCAGCTCCTGCCTGTTGGTTGGACGGGCCCGGATGATCTCCCGCAAGGTGGCGTCACGAAAAATGATGTAGGGCGGGATTTCCTGCTGATAGGCTTCTTCCCGCCGCCACATCTTCAGCGCTAGGAAATGGCGATATTCTTCATCAGAAAGCCCTTCATTGGGGTCATTCCGTGGCGTGTCCCCCATGCTGGCCATGTGGCGTGACGTTGCATCTTCCCTCAGGCTGACGGACACCTCTCCCCTGAGAATGGGCCGTGCTGTCTCCCGCTTCAGTCCCAATCCGCCATGATCCCCCACCATGCCAATCGCACCACGGGCTATGAGCTGCCGGATGACCATGCGCCACCAGACATCCGTTCTGTCTTTCCCAATCCCGAAGACTGAAAGGTGCTGAAGGGCGTGGCGTTCCACCGCTTCTGTCATTTTGCCCTTGAGAACAGCAATGAGCTGCACGGCTCCAAACCGTTCGCCTGTCCTGTATATGGTGGAGAGAACCTTTTGTGCTGCTTCAGTAGCATCAAAGGTAGAGGGAGGATGCAGACAGTTATCGCAATGGCCGCAGGGTTCATGCAGCATTTCACCGAAACAGGCCAGAATGGCCTGGGTCCGGCAACCTGTTGTTTCTGTCAGGGAAATCATGCTTTCCAGCCGTCCCTGCATCGCCCGTTTTTCCGCCTCCGGCACCTGGGCTTCTTCCAGCCAGTAGCGGGCTCTGGCGACACCTTCTCCGCTGTGAAGCAGAAGAGTATGCGATGGTTCACCGTCACGTCCAGCACGGCCTATCTGCTGGTAATAGCCCTCTGGTGACGTCGGCATGTCCAGATGGATGACGGTGCGGACATCTGGGCGGTCGATGCCCATGCCAAAAGCTATGGTTGCCGCAACGATCATGGGCTCACCAGAACGGAACCGCAACAGGACATTCTTCTTGTCGGCGGGGGACATGCCAGCATGAAAAGCAAAAGCTGTATGGCCTTTTTCACGCAGCTGCCGGGCCAGTGTTTCCGTCTTCTTGCGGCTACCGCAATAGACGATGGCCGCACCCTGTCCCATATGGCGGTCCAGTGCATCCAGAACCTGACGTGTCTCCGAGTGTTTGGGCTGGGCCTGAAGAAACAGGTTGCTCCTGTGGAAACTGCCCATCAGTATGTGAGCCTGGGGCATGTCCAGAGCCGCCAGCATGTCACTTCGTGTGCGAGGGTCTGCCGTGGCTGTCAGCGCAATGCGGGGAACTCTGGGGAACAGCTGCTTCAGATTGGCCAGCTCTCGATATTCCGGCCGGAAATCATGGCCCCAGGCGGAAACGCAATGCGCTTCATCAATAGCAATGAGCGACAGGCTGCACCGCCGCAGCAGGTTGAGGCTGTACGGTGTCAGCAGTCTCTCGGGTGAAATATAGAGGAGGTCGAGCTGATCACAGAGCAGATCCTCCCGGACTGTCTGCTGATCCTGATACTCCATTTCGGAATGAAGGGCTGATGCCCTCACCCCGAGCTGCCTCAACCCGGCAACCTGATCTTCCATCAGGGCGATCAGGGGGGAGATGACGAGCCCAACCCCTTTGCGACAGAGAGCCGGTACCTGATAGCACAGGCTCTTCCCGCCGCCTGTTGGCATGAGGACGAGAACGTCCTCCCCTTTCATGACGGCCTGAACGGCACTCTCCTGAAGGCCCCGGAAGCTCTCAAAACCAAAAACCCGGTGCAGGACAGCTTCAGGAGTTTCACCAACATGACGGGGAAAGCGATCGATGGGGTTCCCTATTCCTTCGCAGGGTTCCCCGTCATGCTGACCGTGCTCCTGAATCAATGTGCGCCCAGATGGACCGTGACACGACGGAAGGCGACGCGTGAATTCTCGACATCTGTTGGCACGAAGGGTTCCTTGCGGATATCCTCACGCTTGATGCCATCCCGCACCAGCACATCAACCACAGAATCCGCACGGGCATCTGCGAGTTTTTTCAGCACGTCCGCATCCTCATTTTTCCCGGCAGAACCGGAAACCGTGATGTGCGAGATATTCCGTTTGTGGGCGGCATCAACGGCGCTGGCGATGATGGCCTCCCCTGTGGGGCTGAGGGTCACAGACTCCGTATCAAAAAACACGACATAATCATCCCGCGGCGGATGCGATACGCAGCCAGCCAGAAGCCCGGCCACCATGAGGGAGGTCGCCCCCACGGGAGCAAGACGACGCATGAAAGCAGAAACCTTCTTCATGGGAGCATCCTTCTCGTTACCTATGGAAAATGATCATCTTTAACTGCCCGTGCTTTGAGCTCCGGTCAATATGGGTCTGGGCCCTGGGAGTGGTAAAAATGCATCCATGGCTCAAAGAGGCTGGGACTTCAGGCGTCCCTCATGGAGGGTCCAGAGGTGATCCAACTGTTCCACTCCTGTAAGACGATGGGTAATCAGCAGGATGGTACGGGAGCGGTCCAGCTGGTTGAGTGTTGCCAGAAAGGCACGTTCCGTCTCCAGATCGAGCCCGGTACCGGGTTCATCAAGGATCAGTACCGGGGCTTCAGAAAGCAGCACGCGGGCCAGAGCAATGCGGCGCCCCTGCCCGCCGGAAATGTGGGACCCGTTTTCACCAATCCAGCTATCCAGCCCATCAGGCAGGGAACGCACGAAATCAGCAATCTGCGCCTGTTCCAGAGCAGCCCAGAGGGCTTTGTCAGAAAAGCCCTCCCGTCCCAGAAGCAGATTGGAGCGGATTGTGTCGTCAAAAAGATGGCTTGCCTGAGAGAGCCATGCCACCTGCTCCCGCAGGGCCTCGGTCTGGATGGAAGCCATGTCCTGCCCACCCAGTGTAATGCTTCCTTCCTGAGGCGCCACGACCTTGAGCAGCAGCGCTGCAAGACTGGACTTCCCGGCACCTGATGGTCCGACAAGTGCGGCCCTTTCCCCTGCCCGGAGTCTGAAATTCACATTCTGCAGAACGGGTTTTTCCGGTGTCCAGCCAAAGGTGACGTCCCGCCCTTCAATCTCATGGCCAGCGGGGGCAGGCGCTGTTCCTTCTGCGGGAGTGCCTTCAGGCATGACCGTGGCATCCACCACACGTTCTGCCGCATGGCGGATGCGCCCGAAAAGAAGGCCTGCCCTTGGTAGATCCACGATGCTGTCCAGAGCAGTCATGACAACAAAAAGAATGGTGATGCCCATGACAGCCTGCTCTTCAGGGAAGAAGACTCCCGCACATCCTGCCAGAGCAAGGATGATCCCCAGGCGGGTCAGCAACAGGGAGATGGCATGGATGTGTGCCATGGCCTGTCCCTGTCGACGCTGCACGGTGTAAAAGGCTTCCTCTGCGGCCAGAAACCGCTCTGCAGCGGCATCTTCATGCCCGAAGATGCGCAATTCACGCATCCCTCCCACGAGATCAAGGGCCTGATTGTTCATGTCAGCCTGCGCCTGTTGCAGCTCTGGCCCCCAGCGATAGGACAGTTTCGCCATGAGTACCGGCAAGGCAAAGGCGACCAGGCAGAAAATGACACCGATACTGAGTGCCAGGAGCAGGCTTCCCTTCAGACAAACCCAGATGACGATGGGCAGACTGAACAGCGCCGTTGCCAGCGGGACCAGAATACGTAGATAGAGACTGTCCAGACTCTGCACATCGGCCACGAGGCGGGAGAGCAGATCACCAGAACGCCGGAAGCCCAGCCCAGCTGCGGCTCCTTTGGCCAGATTTCTGTAAAACCAGAGGCGGATGTCTGCAAGAACCCGAAAGGTGGCGTCATGCGTGGCCAGACGTTCCAGATAGCGGAGAATGATACGGGCGGCGCCAGCAAAGCGGAGGATGCCAAAGGCAACGACCCCACCAATGGCGATCAGCCCGAGGCGGGAGCCGGTCTGCCCCATGAGCAGGAAAGCGGCACAGACGGAAAGTTCGGCCAGAACCAGCCCGATAAGCAGGCGTCCCCCACGGGCTTTCCATACATTCCATAATGGCTGCAATTGCCTCATGCCAGTGTCTCCTGTTCCGTAAGCCGTCCCGTCTCCATGGTAAGACGCACGGTCTCACCAATATTGTGGAACTGGGGCGAATGGGTGGAAATCAGGGCTGTACGACTCTTCAGCAGCCCCCGGAGAGACATGAGGATGTCCTGCTCCGTCATGGGGTCAAGATGGGCGGTAGGTTCATCCATGATGAGCAGCGGGGCATCTTTCAGGAAGGCACGGGCGATGGCGATCCGCTGGGCCTGCCCACCTGAAAGGCCGAATCCTCCCTCACCCAGTCTTGTCTCCAGCCCATCAGGAAGCAGGGGCAGATATCCCGTGATGGAAGATGCTTCCAAAGCCGCCTGAAGCTGCTTTTCAGACGCTTCAGGTGCAGCGAACATGATATTCTCACGCAGCGTACCTGCAAAAATGACCGGCTTCTGACCAATCCAGCTGATCTGTTGCGTGATTTCTGCCGGGCCCAGCGCCTGGAGGTCGACACCGCCAAGACGTATGGAACCTTCGAGGGGTCTGATGAAACCCAGCAGCATTTCAATGAGGGTTGATTTTCCAGCTCCTGATGGGCCTGTCAGCAGGGCCACGTCACCCGCCTTGAGCTGGAATGACACATCGTCAAGCGCCAGTGGCCGATCCTTTACCCACTGATAGGAAACCCCCTGCACATCAAGCTCAATACCCCGAGCCGTCCGCTCGGCACGTGGCTGGTCAGCAGATGTGCCAGCTGCCATTTCTGGCAGGGTCGGCAGTTTCTGTATGGCCTCGCCGCTGCTGGTAATCTGTGCTCTGTCCTGATAGGCCGCTGAGAGTGCACGGAATGGCGCAAAGGCTTCTGGTACCATGAGCACGGCAAACAGGATGCTGGTTGTCTGCGCAACAGACCCGCCATGCATGAGACCGTGGCGCTGGTCGATCACGATCCAGACCAAGGCAACGATCATGGCAACATCAGTGGATGCTGATGTCAGAAAGGCCAGACGCAGCACTTTCATGGTCCGCTGTCGCAGTTCATCAGCAGCCTGCCCCAGGCCTTGGGCATCTTTTTCCGCATTGCCGGAAAGAACGATGGTAGCAATGCCCCTGATCCTGTCCAGAAAACGGACCTGGAGGCGGTTGAGGGCAAGAAGCTGACGGCGTGAGGCAATGGCTGTAGCAATGCCGAACACGGCCTGGAAAAAAGGAAGGGAAAGGCAGCATCCCCCCAGAATGAGCCCTGCCCGGTGATTCTGCCAGAACACAACAAGAACGACAGACCACTGCGCTACCACCCAAAGGGCCGAGGCAGGCAACCAGCGGGCAAAATAGCCCTCCAGCGCTTCGATGCGGTCTGTCAACAGAGACGCCAGTGCAGCACTGTGCTGATGCCGGAGCAGCGCCGGCCCCTGTGCAAAAAAGCGGGACAGCAGCTCGCGCCGCAGGCGTTTGCGGGCCAGCTCACCACTGGAGACAGCCAAGTGTTCCTGCACATATCCCAGAATGACACGGACGACAGACATGAGAATGAACATACCCAACCAGCGGGCATCCAGCCTCCCCCCGCCTGCCAGCAGGCCTGCCAGAATGGAGGCCAGGCTCCATACCAGCACCATTCCGGCAAGGACGTTGCACATTCCGATCAGGGCCATACACATGGTGGCTGGGCGATTGGCGCCATTCTGCTGCCGTACCCAGCCTTTGAGCATCTTCTTGTCTGCCTTCATGGGGAGACATATACAGAGGAAGCGGGGAAAAGAAAAACAGACAGAGTAAAAGTTTTCCATCGGAAAAATCTTTCTTTCACCTCTTCATCCGTTCCATATTGCAAATCTGCTTCGGTTTCTTCACATCAGGCCCATGTCTGCACCAATCCTCAATCTACAGAACATTTCATATACTCTGGGTGGCCGTCCGTTGCTGGACGGTGCCACGCTCTCCGTGTTGCCGGGTGAACGGCTCTGCCTTGTCGGGCGAAATGGCTCGGGCAAATCCACCCTGCTCCGCATTGCAGCGGGGGAGCTGGAACAGGATGATGGCGAGCGTTTCCTCCAGCCAGGGCTGAAAGTACATTATCTGCCGCAGGAACCCGACCTTTCTGGGTGGGACACGGTTTTCGATTATGTGACGGCGGAGCTGGACGAGACAGCCCATTACCGGGCCCGAGCCATGCTGAGTGAGCTCGGCATGGATGGTCGTGAAAAATGTGCCAGTCTTTCTGGAGGGGAAGCACGCCGAAGCGCCCTTGCCCGGGCTCTGGCAACTGAGCCGGACCTTCTCCTTCTGGATGAACCGACCAACCATCTGGACCTCCCCTGCATCGCCTGGCTGGAGCGGGAGCTTCTGGCCTCGGGAGCGGGGATGATCATCATCAGTCATGACCGCCGCTTTCTGGAAACATTGTGCAAGGCAGTCATTTGGCTGGATCAGGGGGGCACGCAGAGGCTGGACGCCAGCTTCGCCCATTTCGAATCATGGCGGGACGAGCAGATTGAGCTTGCCGAACGGGCAGCGCACAAGCTGGACCGTCAGATTGCCCGTGAGGAAGACTGGATGCGCTATGGCGTCACAGCACGCCGAAAGCGAAATGTCCGTCGTGTTGCTGAACTGGCCGCCCTGAGGGCGGAGCGGCGTGATCTTGCCTCCCGCCAGAGAGGCTCCCTGAAGCTGGAAGCCAGTGAGACGGAGAATACCAGCAAGATTGTCATGGCTGCGGAAGGTGTTGGCTGGGCCTATCCGGAGCGTCCCCTCATCCGTGATCTGACGCTGAAGGTGACCAGAGGCGACCGGTTGGGAATCTGCGGGGCCAATGGGGCCGGGAAAACGACGCTTCTGCGCCTGCTGACCGGTGAGATGACCCCACAGGCCGGTGAAATCCGGCGTAGTCCGTCCATCCAGATGGTGACGCTGGACCAGCAGCGCAGCGCCCTGGATGGCGACCAGAGTGTGGCCAGCTTCCTGACGGACGGACATGGCGAGATGGTACAGGTCGGCACGGAAAAACGGCATGTCATTGGGTACATGAAGGACTTTCTGTTCCGGCCGGAACAGGCCCGCACGCCAGTCAGCCATCTCTCCGGGGGAGAACGGGGGCGGCTGGCGCTGGCGGCTGCCTTGGCCCGTCCTTCCAATCTGCTCGTGCTGGATGAGCCTACCAACGATCTGGACCTTGAGACGCTGGATATGTTGCAGGACATGCTGGGCGATTATGCTGGGACGGTTCTGCTCGTCAGTCACGATCGTGATTTTCTGGACAGACTGGCAACCTCAACTCTGGTGGCAGAGGGTGATGGCAGCTGGATTGAATATGCTGGTGGCTATTCAGACATGCTGGCCCAACGCAGGGGACGGTCTCCCGTAGAGAGACGCCAGAAAGACACGGCCCCCTCCTCCAGCGATACAGGTTCTTCTCCTGTACGTACTGTCAAACAGACCGTCAAACTGAGCTACAAGGAACAACGGGAGCTGGACCGGCTGCCTGAGCTTCTTGAAAAACTTGAAAAAGACGCCACGCTTTGCCGGAATGCTCTGGCTGACCCCGGGCTGTACAACCGGGACCCTGTCCGGTTTGAAAAGATTACGGCTGCGCTGGAAGACACCGAGACAAAGCTGCGCCAAGCGGAAGAGCGCTGGGTTGAGCTTGAAAGCAAACGGGAAGAACTGCTGGAAAACTGATCTTCGGCAAAGGTCCTTCCAGCCTGCAATGGCGGGCTGGAAGGACATGCCGTTACAGGCGGTTGATGAGACGTTCCTTGGCCTTGGCGAATTCAGCTTCTGTCAGGGCGCCACGGTCTTTCATCTGGGCGAGCTGCTCCAGCGTTTCAGTTGGCCGGTCAGAAGATGATCCTCCAAAAGATTGGGTCCGATCATGTGCCTGATAGGGGCCCCAGCCCTGTCCATCCTGAAATGCAACCAGTTTTTCTTTTGGCCAGAGTGCCCAGATGAGCAGGCCGATCCAGAAGAACCCTGTCCACCCAGCAAAGACATTCAGACCGATGAGAAGCCATTTCTGGGGATGCTGCCGCATGATGGCAATGATGCTGGGCAGGAAATACAGCGCCAGCATGGAGAGCATGAGGATGGCGAAGATCAGCAGGCTCAGATAAGGATTTATGGCGTTGATCTGCTGCGTGTAGTCAGTCATGTCCATGATGATTGTCCCTTCATGTCGTAAGGAAATGCACTATAGTGTCCTGATCAGTCGATCAGACCTGCATGCCGGATCAACTCCTGCGCAGCCCGTATCTCTTCACCAACTCTCAGGGCAGCGTCAAGAGCCCTGAGACCGGCCTGTCCATCCACCATCACGGGAGCACCATCCAGACAGGACGCCACAAAAGCATCATGCTCGGCAGCCAGGTTGTCATGGTCATGCCACCGCACACTCTGCCGCCGGAAGCCATTGCTGCCCGGGAGGGGTATTCCTTCACGACGGTTTATGAAAACCAGCTGTCGACTCATGAAATCCGCCGAGAGATAGCCTTCCTGAGAGAAAAGACGCATTTTCCGTTCGGTCTTGAGAGAAATGCGGCTGGCCGTAATGGAGGCAACGCAGCCATTGGCAAAACGGACACGTGCATTGGCGATGTCTTCATGAGCACTGGATACGGCGGCGCCCATCGCATCAATATGGAGGATGGGGCTGTCCACAAGGGACAGGATGAAGTCGAGATCATGAATCATCAGGTCCAGCACGACTGATACATCCGTGCCCCGCTCCTTGTAGGGAGCGATCCTTGTGGCCTCGATGTACAGAGGCTGTTTCATGCGGGCTGAAATGGCCTGATGCTCGGCCGAATAACGCAGCAGGTGTCCGACCTGGAGGATGCGTCCCTGCTCTCCAGCACAGCGTACCAGTGCAGCCCCTTCTTCTTTTGTGGCGGCGAGAGGTTTTTCAACCAGCACGTGGCAGCCGGCCATCAGGGCCTGTTGTGCCATCTGATAATGTGTTTCGGCAGGGGAAGCGATGATGACAGCCTCACACCGTTCCAGAAGCTCCTCGTAGTTTCTGAAGGCAGAGGTTCCCGTTTCTTCCGCAATGCTTTGGGCACGACCATGATCAGGGTCGTACAGCCCGACCAGCCGCTCCCGGGGGTGTCTGGCAGCCTGGAGGGCATGGTAACGGCCAAAATGCCCGGTACCCGCAATGGCGACATCAAGGAGCTTTTCCGTCTTCATGAAAGGAATCATAGCACCCGGAAATGCTTGTGCAAGGCGCCATGCAGCCATGCATAATGGTTGCAATAAAATACTGGAGAGGGCATGGTCGCACCCATCTGCGAGATTAGTTCTGGCCTCTTCATTTCCACGTTTTTGAGGTTCTCTGACCCCTTATGTTGTATTACAGCCGCCTCAGGATGTTAGGCGTGGTGGGCATCTGTCTGATCAGTGCCCTGCTCTGCCTGCCCAATTTCATGAAATCTCCCTCATCATCCCTGCCCTGGCATCAGGTACATCTGGGGCTTGATCTGAGGGGAGGCTCCTATCTCCTGTTGCAGCTGGATACGAAAACCCTCCAGCATGACCGGCTTCAGTCACTGGAAGGTGAGATCCGTCAGGGGCTGCTTAGTGCCCACCTTGGCTATCGGCTCATCCAGCGGGATGATGCTACGGCCTCCGTGCTGCTCACGCCCCGCTCCGAAAGTGAAAAGGAGAGCGACCGGAAGGTTCTGGAAGAACTGACGCCCTCCATTCCTGGTGAACTGGCCATCAATGAGAAAGATGGCCGCTTCGTCGTCAGCCTGACACCGGAATCCATCCGGGCCCGGGCCCGGGAGGCTGTGTCACGCTCCATCGAGATTGTCCGCCGCCGTATCGACAGTACCGGAGCCATCGACCCGAGCATTGCCCGTGAGGGGGAAGACCGCATCGTGCTGGAACTGCCGGGCATCAGCGATCCTCAGCGTATCAAGACCCTGCTGGGCACAACAGCCCGCATGACCTTCCATCTCGTCTCTCCAGACCCGCTCCATGCTGGTCCCGGCACGACCATGCTGCCCCTGCCTGAGGGGCGTGGAGAAATCGCCGTGGAGGACAGGGTCGACGTGGATGGTGCCAACCTGACAGACGCCGCTGCCACAATGAATGAGGGGCAATGGGTTGTCGAACTGAAGTTTGACAATAAAGGTGCAGATGACTTTGCCCGCATTACGACAGAGAATGTCGGCAAGCCGTTCGCCATCGTTCTGGACGGTCACATCCTGACAAGCCCTGTCATCAACGGCCCCATCACGGCGGGGCGCGGGATCATCACCGGGCGCTTCACGGCTCGTTCCGCCTCCGACCTGGCGCTGCTGCTCCGTGCCGGGGCCCTTCCTGCTCCCCTTGCCGTAGTGGAACAGCGCAGCATCGGGCCGAGCCTTGGTGCGGCCTCCATCCATGCTGGTGTGGTCAGTCTTGCGGCTGGCTTTGTGCTGGTCGTACTGTTCATGCTGCTGTTCTATGGCCGGTTCGGCCTGTATGCGGACATTGCGCTGTTTGCCAATCTGGTCATGATCCTGGCCATCCTGTCGCTTTTTGGAGCAACACTGACCCTGCCGGGCATGGCGGGTATCCTGTTGACCCTCGGCATGGCGGTGGATGCCAATATTCTTATCAATGAGCGTATCCGGGAAGAAGTACGGAACGGCCGGAAACCCCTGCAGGCGCTTCAGGCCGGGTTCCAGCGGGCCACGGGGACCATCATCGATAGCAATGCCACGGCCTTCCTCGCCCATGTCATGCTCTTTGTCTTTGGTACGGGGCCGGTCCGCAACTTTGCCCTGACCATCACCATTGGCATCGTCACCACGCTGTTCACGACGCTGGTGCTGTCCCGCATGCTGATTGTCCGTTGGTATGCTCATAAACGTCCACAGGAATTGCCGGTCTGATCGCCATGTTTTCTCGCCCTCTTCTCCGTTTCGTACGTGATGACCGACAGATCCACTTCATGCGTGGCCGTCATGCCGGTCTGATTGTCTCCGCCCTTCTCTCCATCGCCTCTGTGGTGCTGTTCATCGCGCCGGGCCTCAATCTGGGGCTTGATTTCCGGGGTGGAATCATCGTGGAAACCCACTCTCCAGCAGCGGAAGATCCCGCCCATATGCGGGAGGTCCTCAAGGCTGGTCACATCAATGCGGCCTCCGTACAGTCTTTCGGGTCTCCGCAGGATGTCCGCATTGCCATCAACCTTCCGCCAGGGGGTGAAGATGAGCATGTTACCCAGAAGCTGGTGGATCAGGTCCGCACGGTCATCGTGCAGGCTGTTCCTGGTGTCCAGATCCAGCGGGCTGATGCTGTCGGCGGGTCCGTGTCGTCCGAACTGTTTCGGGATGGTGTGCTTGCCCTCCTCTTCAGCCTCGGGATGATTCTCATCTATATCTGGTTCCGCTTCGAGCGCGAGTTTGCCCTGAGTGCTGTCATCACACTCGTGCTGGACCTGACAAAAACCATTGGTTTTCTAGTGGTTACACGGTTCGAGTTTGACCTCGTCATGGTTGCGGCACTGCTCACCATCTTGGGTTATTCCACAAATGACAAGGTGGTCGTGTATGACCGTATCCGTGAGAATCTCCGCAAATACAGGGCAATGCCTCTGCGGGAATTGCTGGATCTTTCCATCAATGAAACACTGAACCGGACACTGGGTACGTCCATGACGGTGTTCCTTGCCGCTCTGCCTCTGGCACTGTTTGGTGGAAGCACGCTGACCGGCTTTGCTACGGTCATGCTGTTCGGCATTGTCGTGGGGACATCATCATCCATCTTCATTGCCGCACCACTTCTGCTCCTGATGGGGCAGAAGCGACTGCGCAAAGCAGGCTGAGACCAGCCTTTTCACCGGAATATGGTCAGAAAAAAGGGGGCTCTGGAGCCCCCTTTTCTGTATCCTGTCCAGCTCCCGGGAACTATTTCAGGATAAGCCCAAGATAACGGGTCAGTATCTGTTCCGCCCTGAAGTCCGACCTGATCGTCTGTGAGTCCAGATTGTGGATCACAGCCTTGCGGGTCACCTCATCCATCTGGATCAGCGTGGGCATATCTTTCTGGTGCAGTTGGCCCAGCAGGAAAGCGCCACGGGCCATTCCATTGATGATGAAATATGAATAAAGGTGCGCATTGGGCGACAGAGGGACCCCGAAAGCTGTACCATCCGCCCTAGCGGAACTGGCAGACAGGACGCCTGCCAGAGCAAGACCCGCCAGGGCGCATCGTGCCGTCATTCTCATGGGGAAAAAACGGGTCATTTCTCTACTGCGCGTGCCGCCAGGAGGTCACGGATCTCCGTCAGCAGCACTTCCTCTTTGGAAGGAGCCGGCGGGGCGGAGGGCTGCGCTTCTTCCTTGCGGTGCAGCTTGCCGACCAGACGCATTACCCAGAAGATGAAGAAGGCAATGATGAGGAACTGGAGGACCGCATTGAGGAACAGGCCCACATTGATGGTCACAGCTCCGGCCTTCTGTGCCTCTGCCAGTGTATCCTTGACCGGCCCTTTCAGGGTGATGAAGATGTTGCTGAAGTCCACGCCCCCCGTCAGAAGACCCAGGATCGGGGTCAGGAGATCCTTGACGGCGCTGTTGACGATGGAGCTGAAAGCAGCGCCAACCACCACACCGATTGCCAGATCCACGACATTCCCGCGCATGATGAATTTCTGAAAATCAGAAACCCAGCCAGGTGTTTTGATAGGACTCATATAGCCTTTTCCTGAAATTTGAAGAATCTAGACCGCACGACAGGCATGATCTGTGCCATGTAGCCGAGCCCTGCCGTAGCATACAGCGTATTATGGCAAAACTGTATGAAGTCTCTAAGAATCGCTTTATCAACAAAAAGAATGATGCCCAACCTTTATTTTCCGAGCCATATCCTTTATGGAGGGCTCCGTCTGCTCCGGTCGGTATCGGAGCTTCTTTCATCAGGTTCAGGAAATATTATGAAACCCGGTATCCACCCCGACTATCATGAAATCACGGTCGTGATGGCTGATGGCAGCGAATATACAACGCGTTCCTGCTACGGCGAGCCCGGCGCGAAGCTGCGTCTGGACGTTGACCCCAAGACCCATCCGGCCTGGACGGGCGTTCAGCGTATTCTGGATACAGGGGGGCAGGTTGCCAAGTTCAACAAGCGCTTCTCCGGTATTGGCAATATCAAGAAGTAAGACAGTTTCCCTTTACGGGATGTCTGGATAGAGAAACCCTCCACCCTTTTCCTCGGGTGGAGGGTTTCTTTTTATTTCTTTCCATCTTGACCTCTCATGGTCTCTGACGCATCTTGGCGGCACTGTCGTGCATTGTCGCAGGCACCGCCCCTCATGCGGGTGGCGGGTGATTCTTTTCCAGAGTGGCCCGGGCCCTGCCAGATGCCGGACCATATTATCGCTCTGCAAAGGACTGCGTTGACATGACCCTGCCGCTAATGCCGAAGGCAACTGCCGTCTGGCTGATTGAGAAAACCGGCCTTACCTTTGACCAGATCGCCACTTTCTGCGGGATGCATCCGCTGGAGATTCAGGCTATTGCTGATGGTGAGGTTGGCGGCGGGATCAACGGCTATGATCCTGTAAAAAACAATCAGCTGACTGAAGCCGAGATCAAGCGCTGTGAGGCCAATCCCGCCGCCCGGCTCAAGCTGACAGCCACTCCCAATCCCGTGGCCCGTCGTGCCAAGGGGGCACGCTACACGCCGGTGGCCAAGCGGCATGATCGCCCCGATGCCATCGCTTTTGTCCTGCGCCAGTTCCCGCAGCTGAACGATACCCAGATTGTCCGCCTGTTGGGCACAACCAAGGATACGATTGCCAAAATCCGCAACCGTGAACATTGGAACAGCCCCAACATCAAGCCTCGTGACCCCGTCATCCTTGGCCTCTGCACCCAGACAGACCTGAATGCTGCCGTTCAGGCCGCCAATGACCGTCTCGTCCGGGAAGGGAAGCCGCTTGAGAATGATCATGAGGCAATCGACCCGGAGAGCCTCTTCCCGTCCCGTGATGAAACCGGCAACAGCTTCTGAGACAAAGAGGGGCAGAACACGATGAGTGTCTCACCAGCGCCGTCAGTCGGTGTGATCATGGGCAGCCAGTCGGATTGGGAGACCATGAAGCATGGTTGTGAGCAGCTGGACGCTCTGGGCATCCCCTATGAGGCCCGGATCGTTTCCGCCCACCGGACGCCGGACCGGCTGGCTGATTATGCCAGAACGGCTCGTGAACGTGGCCTGAAGGTCATCATTGCCGGAGCGGGTGGCGCAGCCCATCTGCCAGGAATGTGTGCAGCATGGACGACCCTGCCTGTTTTTGGAGTGCCGGTGGAAAGCCGCACGCTCAAAGGGCAGGACAGTCTGCTCTCCATCGTGCAGATGCCTGGCGGGGTGCCTGTCGGCACACTGGCCATCGGCAAGGCTGGAGCCATCAATGCAGCTCTGCTGGCTGCATCTGTCCTTTCCCTCTCCGATGACAGCATAGCCGAAAGGCTTGAAGCCTTCAGGGTACGGCAGACGGCTTCCGTAGCTGAGGTTCCTGCAGGATGAAGACGGAAGCATTACAGCCTGGCGCCTGGGTCGGCATTGTTGGGGGGGGACAGCTTGGTCGCATGTCTGCCGTGGCCGCTGCCCGGTTGGGCTATAGGGTCCATATCCTCTCCAACAGTGAGCCAAGCCCGGCAGCGGAAACATCGGCCCGTTTCACGGTTGGTGCTTACGATGATCCGGTGTGTCTGGAGCAGTTCGCCCGTTCCTGTGACGTCATTACGTTTGAATTTGAAAATATCAGCGCAGAGGGTCTGGCCCATCTGGCACGGTTCTGTCCGGTCCATCCATCCGGTCATATTCTGGAAACCAGCCAGGACCGTATCACCGAAAAGACCACTCTGGAATCCTTCGGCCTGCCGGTTGCCCCCTGGAGGGAAATCGGTTCGGCAGAGGAGTTTCATGCTCTCCCATCATTCGGCTTTCCCTGCATCCTGAAAACAACCCGTTTCGGTTATGATGGGAAGGGGCAGTTCCGTCTGGAGAATGAAGCCGCTTTCAACTCTCTGGCAGCAGAGGCAGACACCCTCCCCTATCCGCTGGTTGCGGAGCGGAAAATTGATTTTGCCCGTGAGGTCAGCGTGATGGTTGTCCGCAATGCAGCAGGCACCGTGCGCTGCTTTGATGTTACGGAAAATCATCATCGCCAGGGGATCCTCCGTGTCTCCATCACACCAGCCCCCATCATGCCCGATCTGGCTGAAAAAGCGCAGACCCTGGCCGCAACGTTGGCTGAAAAGCTCGGGCTTGTCGGTATCATGGGGGTGGAACTGTTTGAGGATCGGGATGGCAGGCTCCTTGTCAATGAGATTGCGCCTCGCCCTCATAATTCCGGCCACTGGACCATGAGTGCCTGTCTGGTAGACCAGTTCGAAATGCATGTCCGGGCCGTGACCGGGCTGCCCCTGCCGTCTGCCCGACGCCATTCTGATGCCTACATGCATAATCTGATTGGCCCGGATGACATGGCGCTCCTGCCAGAGATCGTGGGGGAGGAAAATGCCTCCATCCATCTCTATGGAAAAGAGGAAGCTCGTCCGGGGCGCAAGATGGGCCATATAAACCGCATCTTCCCTCGTGGAGGACTGCCCGGAAGCATGGTTCTTTCCCGCTATCAGCCCCAGCTTGAGGACTGATCAGTCATCATCAAGAAGCCCAAGCTGGCGGAAGCTGGTCTGGGTTTTTCTTGTGATGATGACATGGTCTATCAGACAGACATCGATGACAGCCAATGCCTTCTGAATGGCCTGGGTCATGGTGATGTCTCCCCGGGATGGGTTTACCTGCCCTCCCGGATGATTGTGGACCATGATGATTCCGGCTGCGCCCAACGCCAGACATCGTTTTGCTATCTCACGTGGATAGACCGAAACATGGTTGATTGTCCCGTGGCTCTGCACTTCATCGCGGATGAGGTGTTTCCTGTCATCCAGAAAAAGCAGCCGGAACTGTTCCACTCTTTCCCTGGCCATCTGGACCATCAGATAGTCCTTCAGCAATTCCGGTTGCTCCAGCAGGTTGCCCTCTGGCAGCAAGGACCGTCCATACCGATGGGCCAGCTCTTTCAGCACAGCACAGAATACGGCCAGAGGCACATCATCCCGGTTTATGGCCTTTCTGTCCGTTGGCTGAGCTGAAATGAGTTCAGCCAGTGAAGAATGATGCCGCAGAAGGCGCTCAACCAGCTCCTTGCGGGCATCTTTCCCGGCAACAACAAACGATGCGATTTTGTGAAAGCTCTCCCTGACGGAGGGCAGACGGTCCGTAATGATCATCCTCCTTATAGAAGCCCGGATTCACTCATGCTGACATACCATCCCTCACCAATTAGGATGCCTTCATGGACGATGACATCCAGAGACCGCAAGGCCTGTCTCAGCCCCCGTACCTCTGGAGCCAGTGCCGTGGCTGGACTGCGTGGATGGTAATAGACGACGATGGCCGCAGTGGCGTGGCAGTTGAGAAGTGTCTGTGCAATTGATCGGTGGAGGGCATGAAGGTTACTGGCTGCTGGCAGCAGCTTTTCCATGATCAGGCCGTTATTGCTGTCCAGGCAGATCAGACCGATGGCTGGCTCATCTGTCCTTTGCAATGTGCCTTTCAGATAATTCATCAGAGCCTTGGCATTGCCCAGCTGAAGCGGCATGTCTTCATCACTCTCCATGAGGGAGCGTGCTGCCAATACGGGCAGTTCCAGAAGGCTCATGATGCGCTCGCTCAGACCATGCTGCTCCAGTCTGGCAGAAGATGCCTGCAACAGCTTCCCTATCGACCCGAAAGCGGAAAGCAGCGCTTTGGCCTGCGGGTTGGTGTCCCTGCGAGGAATGGCGTAGAAAAGCAGAACCTCCAGGAGCTCATAGTCGGCCAAGGTCTCGGCTCCATGGGTGAGGATGCGCTCTCTCATCCGTGCCCTGTGCCCCTGTTTGGATGAAACTGCTTTTTTCACAATCTATGGTTATGTCCTAGCCAGCGGGTATGAGCCGCATTATACCAGATAATTGTGATGGATGATCTTTTTTCCCCCCGTTTTCCGTCTTCCGGTCCTGATTATCTGCACGGGCTGAATGAAGAGCAGCGTCTTGCCGTGGAAACGACGCAAGGCCCCCTGCTGATTCTGGCTGGTGCCGGTACCGGGAAGACCCGGGTTCTGACAACACGGTTCGCTCATATCCTGCTGGAAAAGCTGGCATGGCCCGAGCAGATACTGGCCGTGACCTTTACCAACAAGGCTGCCCGGGAAATGAGGGAGCGCATCAGCGCCATCCTCGGCCGACCAGTGGAAGGCCTCTGGTTGGGAACCTTCCACTCTCTCTGTGCCCGCATGCTTCGGCAGCATGCGCCACATGTCGGGCTGGAGCGCAACTTCACCATTCTCGATACGGACGACCAGCTCCGTCTTCTCAAGCAGGTCATCGAGCCCTGGAAACTGGACCTCAAGCGCTCTCCTCCGGCACAGATCATGCATCAGATCCAGTTATGGAAAGATCAGGCCCTGCTGCCCGATGGCATCACTGCTGCGCAGACACCTGAACTGGCCAATGGCCAGCTCCCGGCCATCTACGCTGCCTATCAGATACGTCTGAAGGAAATGAATGCCTGTGATTTCGGGGATCTCATGCTGCATGTGGTGACCATCCTCCGTCAGCATCCCGATGTACTGGAGCAGTATCAGAAACGCTTCCGCTATATTCTGGTTGACGAATATCAGGATACGAACACCATCCAGTATCTGTGGTTGCGTCTTCTGGCCAGAAGGCAGGATGGACAACCTTCTAACATTGCCTGCGTCGGGGATGACGATCAATCCATCTATTCATGGCGTGGTGCCGACATCGCCAATATCCTCCGTTTCGAGAAAGATTTTCCCGGTGCACGGATCATCCGGCTGGAGCAGAATTATCGTTCCACCCCCCGCATCCTGACCGTGGCTTCGCAGGTCATTGCCCATAATGAGGGACGGTTGGGCAAGGTTCTGCGGCCCGGGCTCGACATCATGGAGGGTGATCCTGTCGAGGTCATCAACATGCCGGACTCGGATGACGAGGCCCGTGTCATTGGCCGCCGGATACAGGAGTTTCACACAAAAGGTCATCCTTACGGTTCCATCGCCATCCTGATGCGGGCTGGTTTCCAGACACGTCCCTTTGAAGATGCCCTGATGAAAATGGGCATCCCCTATCAGATTATTGGCGGTTTGCGTTTTTATGAACGGGCCGAGATACGGGATGCCATCGCCTATATGCGGGCAGTGCTGTATCCCGTTGACGATCTGGCTTTTGAGCGCATCGTCAATCTGCCCAAACGGGGATTTGGCAGTGTTGCCCTGACCCGTCTGCGGAATGCTGCCAGAGAGAGGGGGCTGTCCCTTCAACAGACGCTTCAGCATCAGCTGGAACAGGGGCAGCTGAAGGGCAAGGCGGCCGCCACGCTGTCGGACCTGATGGACAGCCTCTCCAGGGCCAGAGACACTGTCGGCAAGGAAGGCCATGTTGTCGCCACTGACATGGTGCTGGAAGAAAGTGGGTATCTCGCCATGTGGCGGGATGACCCGAAGACCATAGAAGCCGCCGGCAGGCTGGACAACATCCGGGAGCTGATCCGGGCGATTGGTGAGTTTCCAACAATGGATGCGTTTCTGGAACACATCGCCCTTGTGATGGACAGCGACAATGCCGAGGACGATCCGGACAAGGTCAGCCTGATGACGCTCCACGCCGCCAAAGGGCTTGAGTTCCCAACGGTTTTCCTGCCCGGATGGGAGGAAGGCCTTTTCCCGTCCCAGCGTTCTCTGGATGAAGGTGGAAACCAGGCTCTGGAGGAAGAACGGCGCCTCGCTTATGTCGGCCTTACCCGTGCCCGTGAGCGGGTAATCATATCCCATGCAAACAGTCGTCGGCTTTATGCAAACTGGCAGGATTCCATACCAAGCCGCTTTCTGGATGAACTGCCTGAAGAACAGGTTTTACGGAATGTTGCAGAGGCCGGTCACGCCCTGCCCTCAAGGTCATTTTTCAGGCACAGGGCTCAGGTTCTGTCAGGACAACAGCGGGCCAGACCGTCCGCTGTGCAGCCTGCCGTCCCCATCGGAGCGACGGTGCGCCACAACCGTTACGGTGAAGGTGTGGTCATCGGGGTTGAAGGCGATCGTCTGTCCATCAATTTTGAAAATATCGGTCTGAAGCGGATCATGGCCGGTTTTATAGAGGTCGTATCGTGAAGACAAAACAGAGCCCTATTGCCCCCACCCATGTTGGTTCCCGTCATGCCCGGGCGCTGGAGACGCTTTCCATTGTGGTGGAGGAAATACACGTTCCACTTTTCGAGCAGGCCCTGCTTGGGGTCTGTGACACGGTCGGCATGTTCGAAGAGGATGATGAGCAGCGTTACTGGCGGCTGGAAGCCGTCAAGGAAAAAGGGCGGAATGAGGAGGAGCTGGATAACGCCCTGGCGCTTGTCCGTGCCATGACAGGCGTGGACGCTCCCCTGCACCGGCAGAACACCGAGGCCGAGGGCTGGCTGGCCCGTACGCAGGAAGCCTTCCCTCCCCAATATGTCGGACGGCGGTTCTGTATCCGGGGGACACATCTGAAGGAGACGTCACCTTCCAATCGGCTGGACATCATACTGGATGCCGGGATCGCTTTCGGGTCCGGTGAACATGGTTCCACCCGCGGGTGCCTGCGTGCCTTGGAACAGATTGCCCATCGGCGCCCCCGTCATATTCTGGACATGGGATGTGGGTCCGGTATTCTGGCCATGGCAGCGGCTCGTCTGCTGCATCGCCCTGTTCTGGCTGTGGATATCGAGCCATGGTCTGTCCGTGTTGCAGCTTCCAATGCCCGGCTGAACAGGCTCGGCCCCCTGCTGGACTGCCGCTTCGGCAATGGCTGGCATACGGAAGCTGTTCGCCGCAATGCTCCCTATGATCTTGTTTTTGCCAATATTCTGGCTCGTCCTCTCTGCCGTATGGCCAAGGATCTTGCCCGCAACCTTCAGGCAGGGGGAACAGCCATCCTGGCCGGACTGCTCAATACCCAGGCCCGCATGGTGCTGGTTGCCCACCAGAGGCAGGGCCTGATCCTTGAAAAGCAGCTCAGGGAAGGCCCCTGGAGTACCTTGATCCTTCGGAAACCAGCCTGACTGTTCTCTCCCGTTTTTCCATGGTGGCGTCTGTGTCTCTTTCATCCATTCCTTTGCAGGACCGTCCTGCTCTCGTCCGCCAGCAATTCGACAGACTTGGCATTTCCGGTGTCATCGTCACCCGGGGTGATGAATATCTGGGGGAATATGTTGCGCCCCATTCTGAAAGACTGGCCTGGCTGACCGGTTTTACGGGCAGTGCTGGCCTTGCCATCCTGCTGGCAGAAACCGGCTGTGTTTTTTCCGATGGCCGCTACACCGTACAGATGGCCGAGCAGGCTCCTGCCGCATTGTGGGAAACCCGTCATGGCGGCCAGCATCCTCCCCGGCAGTGGCTGGCTGAGAAAGCGCAAGGGCTGCGCATCGGGTATGACCCCCGGCTGACCAGCCAGAGAGACCTCTCATCATGGGAGACGGATGGTATTCAGCTCGTACCCCTGTCTGACAATCCAATAGATATGTCATGGCATGATCAGCCTCCCTCACCAGCCAATCTGATCCATCACCAACCATTCGAATTTACAGGGGAAACGAGCCGGAGCAAGCGGGATCGTCTGGCCCGGCAGCTGCATGAAGCGGGGCAGGATGCCATGATCCTTGCGGACTGCCCGTCCCTCGCCTGGCTGTTGAACATCAGGGGAAGTGACATTGCCATGACCCCTGTCGCCCATGCGTACGGCCTGCTTCATGCTGATGGTTCGGCCGACATTTTTGCTGATGTGACCCGTTTCCATGATGCCCCGGAAGATTCAGGCATACGTCCATTCCCTCCTTCCGAACTGTCGAAGGCCTTGCAGGCCCTGACCGGAAAAACCGTACGGCTGGACCCTGCCACGACGCCAGTCTGGTTCAGCATGGTCCTGAAGGACGCCGGAGCTCACATCGCTGATGGGCCGGACCTGTGCACTCTTCCCAAAGCCATCAAAACAACCGTGGAACAGGATGGCAACCGTCGGGCGCATGAACTGGACAGCATTGCTCTGGCCCGGTTCCTGCACTGGCTGGAAGAACATGGCCCCGGCCATCGTGAAACAGAATTGGCCGATCGCCTTGAGGCGTTCCGGGCCATGTCCCCTGATTATCGGGGCCCCAGTTTTGAGACAATTTCTGCGGCTGGTCCCAACGGCGCTTACCCTCATTACCGGGCTGAAGCCGGGCATGACAGCATCCTCCAGAAAAACAGCGTCTATCTGGTTGATAGTGGGGCGCAATATCCTTTCGGCACCACGGACATCACACGGACTATCTGGACTGGCCCGGATGAAGCACCTGCCGCCATCCAGAAAGCTTTCACGGCAGTTCTGAAGGGGCATATTGCCCTGAGCCGCCAGCGTTTCCCCATGGGACTGCCAGGTTACAGGCTGGATACTCTTGCCCGGGCGGCTCTCTGGAATCAGGGACTGGATTTTGATCATGGTACCGGCCATGGCATTGGCAGTTATCTTTCCGTCCATGAGGGGCCTCAATCCATCTCCGTAGCGCCACGGCCGACCGGCCTTGTACCAGGGATGATCCTTTCCAACGAACCGGGCTATTACGAGGTTGGCGCTTACGGCATCCGTATCGAGAACCTGCTGCTCGTTCGGGAAAGTTCCCTGCCCGGAACCGTACGGCCCTCCCTGGAGTTCGAGGTGTTGACCCACACCCCCATAGATCGCCGTCTCATCGCCATGGAGCTTCTGACAGCAGAAGAACGGCACTGGCTGGACCAGTACCATGCCACGGTTCTGGAAAAGCTCCTGCCACTGCTGGAAGATGAGCTGCACCCGTGGCTCCGTCAGAGCTGTGCACCTCTGCTTTGAAAGCAGTACCTGCATATGAAAAAACCTCTCACCATCAAGGATGAGAGGTTTCCTGCTGTACCGGTAAGACCGCTACAGGTCAGGCAGGAGGGAGGTCTTCTTCCAGCACTGTCATGTTGACGGCATAGGAGACCTCGCCCTCATCCTCATCGCGATACACAGTCCCCACGACTTCACCAGCCACTGCGATTTCCACACTCATGCCCTTGCGTGGCGGGACCTGAACTGTCAGCTCCGGAGAGCCCAGCAGACGGCGCAGTGCCTTTTGCAGGCGGGGAACCTCAGCAGCGGAAATATCGGCCATAAAGCAAACTCCAAAAAGGGAAACGGCTCCTCCTTCTCTAACCGATTGCACTGGAGACTAAAACCCATCTTTCAGACAGAAAGAAAAACATGATAAAGCAGTCCCCCCATTGCCTGCCTTTCTACTCTGATGGAGAGAGAATGACATTTCAGAAAATCCTGTTCCGGCTTACCTGTATGCTGCCGCTCGGCCTCTCTGCCTGCGGTTATTGGGATGCCCATGAGGCTCACAAAGCTCAATATGAAATGATCGGCATGACAAGCTATGATCTGCAGGCTTGTGCGGGAGCTCCCAATTCGACCAAATCACTGAATGACAGTACGGCGATCTGGGAATACGACATTTCCCGTTCGATCGCCCCTCTCCCCAGCTCTGGCCTTCTTCCAGTAAGTTCGGCTATCAGCGCCTATCAGTCTATTTTTGGTGGAGCTGGCTCAAGCTGCCGGATGCTTGTCCGTATGGATCATGATCGGGTTGCCGAGATCCATTATGCAGGCGACGATGACGAATATATTGGCGAAGATGGTATCTGCTCCATGCTGACACGCGGCTGTGCACGACAGCCTGAAGGAACAATGCGTGATGCTCCGGGCGTCTGGCCCATGGGGCCGATTTCGGCATTTCATTCCATGCCCACGGAAGAGCAGCGGCCAGAGGCCACCTATTCCGACAAATCAAGTAAATTTGTTCCGAATTACGATCATAAGCCGAACGAACCTCTTATCCAGCCAGCTCCTAAAGACGGGAGCATCCCTAAGGTCCGTCGTAACAATGGGCTATTCAGTATCCAGCAGGGCAATAATGGATTGCCCATCTTCAACACACAGCCCAACTGAATCCTGAGGGAGGTCCCAGTGACGGGACCTCTCCATGACGGTTTGTGAAGTCTTCAGGAAAGCAGATCTTTCATCCGCCGTACGGAAGCTCCCAGCCCGACAAAGACGGCTTCGCTGATCAGGAAATGGCCGATATTGAGTTCTTTCAGCCCAGGCAGTTTCGTGATGGGAGAGACATTCTCGTAGGTCAGACCATGACCGGCATGAAGTTCAATCCCGCATTCAGCTGCCATATGGGCAGCCCTGTGGAGACGTTCCAGCTCGCCTTCTTTCCCCAGAGCGTAGGCTCCCGTATGCAGTTCAACCACTGGAGCTCCCAGAGCAGCCGCCGTGCGAATGGCTTCCGGCTCTGGATCGATGAACAGCGAAACACGGATGCCAGCTTCCAGAAGGCGGCTGACATGCGGGGCCAGACTTTCTCGTAATCCTACGACATCAAGCCCACCTTCTGTTGTCAATTCCTCCCGTCTTTCGGGCACAAGGCAGCAGGCGTGGGGCTTCAGTGCGCAGGCCATGGTCACCATTTCGTCCGTGACAGCCATTTCAAAATTGAGTGGAGCCGAAAGCGCCCGGAGGCGACGGATATCTTCATCCCGAATGTGGCGGCGGTCCTCACGCAGATGGGCCGTAATACCATCAGCCCCATTCTCCAGAGCCAGCTCAGCAGCACGGACAGGGTCGGGGTAGCGCTCACCCCGTGCGTTCCGCAATGTTGCAACATGATCAACATTGATACCAAGACGGATCATGGGCTGTTCCTTTCCCTCTTCATGGAGTCTGCGCATCACTCATGACACGCTGGCTTGCCATATCATGGGCCATGGCAAGCGCTGATGAAAGGCTTGAAATGCTTGCCTTTCCTGTCTCACCCGGACCGACGGCAATATCAAAGGCTGTTCCATGATCTGGCGATGTGCGGATGATGGGCAGACCCAGTGTGACGTTGACACCTCCAGCCATGTCCAATGTCTTGACCGGGATGAGGCCTTGATCGTGATACAGGCAGATTGCCGCATCGTACCGGGGGCGGACAGCGGCACTGAACATGGTATCTGGTGGCATGGGGCCACTTACCTCCAGTCCTTCCCGCTGCAAGGCCTCTATAGCGGGTTTGATGATGCGGCTTTCCTCATCCCCCATCATGCCATTTTCACCTGCGTGAGGGTTCAGCCCTGCAATGGCAAGCCGAGGCTGGACCAGACCGAAATCACGTTGCAGGGCAGATGCCGTTACCCGGCTCACAGCCATGATGCGGTCTGCCGAAAGCGTCTCGATGGCCTGTCTCAACGAGACATGAATGCTTGTCAAAGCAACCTTGAGCTGCGGGCAGGCCAGCATCATGACTTCCCTGCCACGGGCACCACACAGAGCTGCCAGAAACTCTGTATGCCCCGGATGGGGAAAACCGGAAGCTGCCAGCACATGCTTGGCAATCGGGTTGGTCACGACAGCTCCGGCTGCCCCTGACAGAGCGTAATGAACAGCTTTTCTGATGCTCTCGATCACCGCTACGGCATTGCCTGTTGAGGGATGCCCGGGTTTGACCGGTTCCGGACAGGAAAGCGCCAGTACGGGCAGGGCTTCTGCAAAACAGGCGGCTGCCTCGGACGGATGGCATATCTCCCGGTAGGGTGTGTTGCCTCCCAGCAGCACCGGGTCCCCTATCCAGAAAAAAGGTCGCCCAGCCGTTCTGAGACACTCCCAGACACGGCGTGTCAGCTCCGGCCCTACACCAGCCGGGTCTCCCATGGTCAGGGCAACAGGTTGCGCCATGCCTGGTCTTATACGATTCATCGGGCCAGGGCAGCCAGGATGCGGACCCATGAGCGTATCCCGTGGAAGAATGAATCAAGACCATACTGCTCGTTGGGAGAGTGTATCCGATCATCAGCCTGAGCAAATCCCACCATGAGTGCATCCATGCCCAAAGCTTCACGGATTTCCTCTGCTACCGGGATCGAGCCTCCACAACCAGTCATGACGGCCTGTTTGCCCCATTCCTTACCCAGAGCGTCCAATGTTGCCAGAAGAAAGGGATTGTCCTGATTCACGGCAAAACCGGATGAAGCTCCATGCCCCGTAAAGACAACCTCGACATCTTCCGGCAGGGCTGCACGGACATAAGCCCGGAAGGAGTCCCGAATCCTGAGTGGGTCCTGCCCCGGTACCAGACGGAATGATACCTTCGCCGAAGCCCGGGCCGGAATGACCGTCTTGAAGCCATCCGCCTGATACCCGCCAGCAAGGCCATTGACCTCAAAACTCGGACGGCACCATGTCTGCTCAATGGCACTGAAGCCCCGCTCACCAGCAGCATGGGACAGGCCGACATCTTCCAGCAGGGCTGCATCATCAGGATAGAGTGTCCGCCACTGCTGGCGGGTATGCTCATCCGGCACGGTCACACCATCATAAAAACCGGGCAGTGTGACCCGCCCCTGCTCATCACGCAGGCCACTGATGATCTGGCAGAGCAGAAAAGCCGGATTGGCCGCAGCATTGCCATACATGCCGGAATGAAGGTCCTGGCTGGCAGCGACGAGCTCGATTTCCTCGGCAACCGTGCCACGCAGAGAGGTCGTGATGGCCGGGGTCTCCCTGTCCGGCATGGCGGTATCACAGATCAGGGCAATATCAGCTTTCAGCTCTTCCTGATTCTCCCTGAGAAAGGGAAGCAGATTCTCACCACCGGATTCTTCTTCACCTTCCAGAAGAAAACTGACAGCCACGGGGAGATCCCCATGAACAGCTTTCCATGCCCGGCAGGCCTCGATGAAGGTCATCACCTGCCCTTTGTCATCGCTCGCTCCCCGGGCCACGAGGACCTTCCGGCCATCTCCGGTCTCCTTCAGGCAGGGTTCGAACGGATCCGTTAACCAGAGGGCTTCGGGGTCTGTCGGCTGAACATCGTAATGACCATAGAAGAGAACGTGGGTCTGCCCGTTCCGTACCTTCTCTGCATTGGCATCATCATGCCCGACAACCATTGGATGCCCCGGTTCTGCCCATGAAACATCCCGCAAAGACGCCGTAAAGCCAAGCCCCTGCAATTCGTCCGCCAACCAGCGTGCGGCTTTCCGGCAATCATCCCTGTGCTGCTTCTGTGTGGAAATGCTGGGAATCCGCAACAGTTCACAAAGCCGCTCCAGCGCCGTCTCTTTGGTGGCCTCCACATGCTGGAGGACTGCGGCCATACGTTCAGTCATTGTCAGCCTGTTCCTTCTGATTCTGGTCTTCTTCAGGCAATGTCACACCCAGATGAGTGGGAAGCGGCATGAAATCATCCTCCAGCCCGTCTTCCGACTCTTCATTTTTATCTTCGGCGGCAGGGGGGGCTCCAGCCGGTTTCAACACGATGCGCAGAGGGGCCGGTGCAAAGGAGCGATGTAGCGGTGCCCCTTCCTTCCCGGCAGGGGGGGCTACCGTAGCGGGCCCATTCAGTAATGCCCCGATGAACCGCCCAAAAGCTTCATGCAGGCGACCATGGCCGTGCCTCTCCCTGACCGTTTCATGCGCTTTGCGCCGTATCCGGTCCCAGAGAGCCGGATCTTCATACAGACGGATGATCTGCCGGGCGAAATGCTGCGGATCGTTGAAACCACCATCCAGAGCTTCTTCTTCATCCTTCCAGCCCAGACGTTCCATCTGAACCTTGTTCAGCACGGCCGGGATGCCCTGACCGGCGGCTTCCAGTATCTCGGTAGCCTGTGTGGCCGGGACCCGCGAAGGGTCCATGAGAATACGGCATCGCTGCATCATCCTGGGCAGCGTATCCATTTCGGCCAAGCCATCCAGTGGTGCCAGGCGCTCATAAAATCCCAGATCGACCAAAGGATGATGATACCCTCCGATCCCGATGGAAGGTGGCAGACTGAAATGACGTTGCAAGTGGGGCATCACGGCAAGGCAGAACCAGTCAAATCCGTCATGTCCGGAATCCCCTGCCCGGTAGATGGAAAGAGGGAACAAAATACCCTGCCGCCGTTCAAATTCGTCCTGTTTGCCCAGCTGCCGACACGAAACAGCATAAGGCAGAGCTGTGACATTGCCGTAGCCCAGCCTGTGCAGCAGTGCGGTTGTCTGCTCATCACCCGTCACGATGCCTTGGCAGAGCCATGCATAATCCAGTTCTTTTCTGGCTTCTCTCATGAGACGTGCCGGCTCATCCACAATGCCAACGAGACGTCGCAGATGCTCTTCCACAGCTCTGAGGGCCGTGCCGTCCTGATTGACAGTATCAAGAACGATCAGCTTGTCCTGAAGGGAAATGTCCCCTGTGGCAAGAACCGGCCCCAGACGGGACAGAACATGCGTTCCACCAATCCAGAGCAGTTTCATGTCGGTCAACCGGTCCCGCAGGAAGGATGAAAAATCATCCACACCCCGCCAGCATTCCACATCAGCTGGATAATCATGAGGAATGACGAGCCTGTCTTCTTCTTTCCGGTCCAGACCGACAACCAGCACCTGCCAGCCCAGCCAACGGAAAGCATCAATCTGCTGCATGACCCGCCGTGCTGAACCACCTTCAATCAGGCGTGGAAGATGGGGGAAAACCATCATGACAAGAGGGCGATAACTCTTGCCCATGCGGGCGTCCCCTCGTGCCACGGCATGTCTGGGCAGAAAAACGGGGAATAGATGCCGCAAGGCATCCTTTCCCATGGTCCGCCTCGCATAACTTTCCGGCGTGGCATTCAGCAGTCTGGCCTGTACGGTTGGCCAATAAGACAGGGTCCGCCCCGTGGCCCGCAACGCCATGGAAAAACAGGTAAAGAAAGGCTCCGCCCTGTGCCCTTCCAGGTAGTGCAGTGCCTGTTCCATCGCTGTGCGATGGCAGAACAGCAGCCCCCCCTGAATGGCTTCCACCATCTTCTGGAAACTGACAGACTGGGCCTGTCCTTTTTCTCCCTGACCATGGCACGTGATGCTGCCATCACGCCATACAGCGCTACCTGCTTCCAGTACGGTATTGATGCTTGTAAGAAGTTTGCCGCCCCCCTCACTTTCTTCAGCCATCATGGAAGCCATGGCAAAGGACAGGGCCATGGGCAACAGCTGCACGCCGGATTCCAGAAGCAGGATGCGCTCACCGGCAAGAAAAGGCAGACTCTCCCGCAACTGCTGCGCCAGGGGCTGGAGCTTGTCGCTGACAACGTGCCGCAACCCCTCTACTGCCTGATCCAGCCGTTGCCGGGAAAGGGGGTTGCCCGTACTGGCCACGACGACCTGCATGTCGGGAATACCCTGCGCATGCAGGGAAGCAAGCGTTGCAATATCGAGCAGATAATTGCCCTGTGAAAACAGAACGACACTCAGCTGGGGAGACGCCTGATTCACGAATCTCAAAGGCTTCCTGAACAGGGAGGGCAGACTGGCTTCGACCTTGCATAACGCCAGCCTGTTGGCAGCAGTAATGGAAATCCCGGGAATTTCGGCACCTGTCCGCCCTTCCTGCTGTAAAATCCAGAGCAGAAAGGGATTGTCCACGTGTGCCTTGTTGAGTGACTGGGGCATATCCAGCGTGGCCACAAACGCCCTGAAATCCAGATCAGCCGATGGATTGCGCAGCTCACTGATCCCTGCCCGGATGAAATGGGCATAACCATTGCGGAACATTCCGCTTTTCACGGCATCAGCTACGTCAGGATTCTGTGCCAGATAATAGGATTCATCAAAATAAGGGTTCGGATCATAAGCGCTGGGATTGTCACATCCCATGTAATGGTGAAGTGGCCCTGTAAATACGCCATCCTCTATCAGCTTGAGAACATCGGGATATTTTTCAAGATACCAGACAGGATCGAAGTACCAGGACGTTCTGACTGTTTTCATGTCAGGATGTTCGAGGGCCAGATATTGGCTGAAGGCCCCCTGGGAGGGATCAAACGGAATGTTTTTCCCCAGACATTCACGAATGAAGAGTTCGGCATCGAAAAGGAAATGAGGCGACCGGAAACCATAATCCCCGACACGGAGAAAATGGTCATAGGCATTGACATGCCCTGCCTCACGCATGGCCCGGAGACTGTAGTCCGAATTCACCTTGAAGTAGTATTCTGCCGAGAAAAGCCAGTGTCCAGAGCAGCTCTGGCAGCCTACATCCACATAATGCTGGAACCCGCTCTGAAAGATACCTTTCTCCTGCACGCCACGCCGGACATCAGGATAGGCATTCAGGTACCATTCTTCATCAAAATACCTGTTGGGTGAAGTTCCTTCCTGTCCCTCACCGCTCTGCCATCGCTCGGCAAGCTGTCCGTCCGTCCAGACCGTCCCCGCCTCTGCCAGCTGCCGGGCATAACGGCGACGGTACCAGGCGGCATCAAATTCACTCCAGACAGGAGCCCTTGCCCGATCATTCGCTACAGCCTCGAAAAAGGTCCCATCCGTGTCCATCTTGCTTCTACCAGCCTTTCCAGCATTGAGACGACGCCTGAGCGCCTAATACCAGAGTTTCCCCTTTTTAGGGAGGATAACTACACCTCCTTTCATCAAGATCATGTAAAGACAAAACAGATGGATGACAGAATGGGCGAGTTCTTCTAGAGTCCGCCAACAACATTCACCAGCATTCTTCATGACCCTCCTGGTCCATCTTGTTTACTGCCACAAGGCAGGGTAGGAGCAATCCGCATGATTCGCCTTCTGATCATCGTTCTTTTTCTGGCCGTTACGGCCATTTTCGCCATGAGCAATCTTGATGATGCCACCGTCTGGCTGGCCTCATTCGGCTTCTCCATCAAAATGGGAAAACTCATCACCCTGCTTGCCGTGCCGTCCCTCGTGCTGGGGCTGCTGCTTGGCCTGACAGGCGAACTGCGCCAGCGTCGCCGCGCCCGCAAGGCCGAATCACAGCTGCGTACATCCCAGAAACAGCTGATCGAGCTGCATCAGCGGCTCGACCAGCTCAAGGCGGGCAGTGTTGCTCCCACTTCTGATGCGATCCAGCCTTCTTCACAGAAATAAGACCATTTCCTCATGTCTATTCGTCGTACCCGCCTCATTGCCGCATTGGATACCGCCTCCCACGACCAGGCCCAGCACTGGGCAGCAGCGCTGGAAGGCAAGGTTGATGCCATCAAGCTTGGTCTGGAATTCACCTATGCCTGCGGGCTGGATGCCGTAAAAAGTCTGGCCGCCCGGCAGGAGCTTTTTCTGGATCTGAAGCTGCATGACATTCCCAACACGGTTGCCTCTGGCCTCCGGGCTCTGGCTCCCATCCAGCCGAGCCTGATGACCATTCACGCACTTGGTGGTGCCGAGATGATCAGCCGCTCCCGTGCAGTTCTGGAAGAGGCTTTCGATGACGGGCGGAAGCGCCCCAAGCTCCTTGCTGTGACTGTACTGACCAGCATGAATGAGGAAAGCCTTGCGGAGATAGGCATCAACACCACACCGCTAAAGGAAGTGGTACGGCTGGGCCGGATGGCTGTCCGGGCCGGAGCTGATGGTCTGGTCTGTTCAGCTCATGAAATTACGGCGATGCGTGATGCTCTGGGTGACGGACCAGAACTTGTCGTTCCGGGCATTCGCCCCGCAGGCAGCAGCACGGATGACCAGAAGCGCATCATGACACCAGCACAGGCAGCACGGGCTGGTGCCGACTGGATCGTGGTTGGCCGTCCCATCACCCGGGCGAATGATCCCGCCGCTGCCGCACAGGCCATTCAGGATGAATTGCAGGCTGCGACCTTGTGAAGGTTGATGTCAAAATCTGTGGTCTGACACGGGCAGAAGATATGGAAGCCTGTGCCGTATCGGGTGTGCGCTGGGTTGGTCTTGTGTTCCATTCCGCCTCCCCCCGTTTTGTCCGACCGGAACAGGCAGCCCGGCTGCATGAGGCCATAGCGTCTCCCTCTGCGGGGGGGCCTCTTCGTGTCGGGCTTTTTGTGCGGCCAACCCATGAGCAGATTGCTGCCGTTCTGGAGCGTATCCCTCTGGATATTCTGCAACTCTATACAGATGAAGCCACTGCTTTCACCCTGAAAGAGCAGACAGGTCGGCCCGTCTGGTTGGCCCGTGGCGTCGCCCAGCAGCACGATCTGCCTGTCTCGAAAGCCATGGATGGGTATGTCATCGAAGCACCTGCCCAGAAAGGAGATACCCGCCCCGGTGGGCTGGGGCGTGTGTTTGACTGGACGCTGACACGCCAGTGGCAGGCTCCTGCTCCGTGGCTTCTTGCCGGTGGACTGACCCCTGACAATGTGAGCGAGGCTGTACGGGTCAGCCGCGCCCAAGCCGTTGATGTCTCATCCGGAGTGGAAGAAGCTCCTGGGATCAAGTCTGCGCTTCTTATTGAAAAATTTGTGAAAAATTCTCAGAAAAAGGCTTGCACTCGCAAAGAATAATGGTATTGTCCCCCCATCGCTCGCGGAGAGATGGCCGAGCGGCTTAAGGCGCACGCTTGGAAAGCGTGTGTACGTTAATAGCGTACCGAGGGTTCGAATCCCTCTCTCTCCGCCACTTCCCCTTGAAAATCTGCTTTCCGTTCAGCGCTCCGAGTGCATGCCTGTAGACCCCACCGGAAGATCGTAATCCCCCGGTGAAGCCTTGTGTTGCTCAGGCCTTCGAAAAGATGCTCTCAGGTGCCAGGCGGGATTTCGGGCATGTCGCATTGGCATCTTTGTCAGAATGATAGCCAAGCGCAACAATGACCAGAGGTGTCAGCCCTTTTTCTTTCAGGCCGAATTCTTCTGAAATGACATCCGGCAGGAAGCCCTCAATTGGTGTTGCATCAACACCCAACAGCCCCGCGGAAAGCAGCAGAAAGCCCTGTGCCAGATAAACCTGTTTCTGGTTCCAGTGGGCGACATCGCCAGCATCCAGATGCTGCTGGACATACCCGGCACGGGCTGTACCAAAACCCTCACGGGCCGCAGCATCAGCGTAGCGTCCGTCCTGCTCTTCTTTGTCGAGCACTGTCTCAAGATAAGATTCCGGCAGCTCATTGCGGGCGCAGAGAACCACTACATGAGAGGCCTGCGTGATCTTGGGCCGATTATAAGACAGAGACCCGGAATCTGGTGTTGCCTTGGCCAGACGCTGCTTGCCTGCATCATCATCGGCAATGATGAAATGCCAAGGCTGGGCATTGACCGAAGACGGGCTGTACCGCAGGGCTGCCAGCAGCTGCTGCACTGTCTCCTCCGGGATACGGCGAGCCGCATCGTAGGCTTTGGTCGTGTACCGTGTTTTCAGAACGTGGAGAAGATCCATGACATCCATCCTTCAGTTATGTGGGAATATGTTCCATTTATATCAAACAATAAGGATTCAGCAAACGATTCCATCCTGTTCCCAGTATCAAGATGGGGGGGTGTGGGCATCAGGAGCAATGAAAAGAAAAACTTATGGGATAAACAGGATTTTTAAATATATATCGAAATGACAAGAAAAACCATGAAATACTCACCGTGCGATTTTGATAATCTTTCTTATAAAGTCTCTTTGATAATGATTATCAAGTACGAATACATCGTAATTTAATTTTTATATTGCAATCCTCAAAGTTGAAGACTATACCGACCTTCGTTGGAGATAATCCTACAGTTCATACTTCATGCGATGGAGAGAAAAATGGCCGCAAAAGACCCGAAAGTAATTGAATATCTCAATGCTCAGCTTGCCAATGAGCTGACAGCCATCAACCAGTACTTCCTTCATTCCCGCACCCTGAACCATTGGGGCGTCACCAAACTGGGCAAGAAGGAATATGAAGAGTCCATTGAAGAAATGCGTCATGCCGACTGGCTGATCGAGCGCATCCTCTTCCTGGGTGGACTGCCGAACCTGCAGCATCTGAACCCGCTGCACATTGGCGAGAATGTCAAAGAGATCCTGGAATGTGATCTGAAGGTCGAGGCTCTGGCTCTGGAGAAAATCCGCGAGGGCATCGCCTATTGCGAAAGCGTCCGTGACTTCGTGTCCCGCGACCTGCTCTTCCGCATCCTCGCTGACGAAGAAGCCCATGAAGACTTCATCGACACCCAGCTGGACCTCATCAAGCAGATCGGCCTGGAACGCTACATTACGCTGAACTCTGAAAGCGCCGACCAGAATAGCGGCCACTGATCACTGTCAGAAGCCAGACTGATGAAAGGAGCCTCTCTTAAAGGGAGGCTTCTTTTTTTTGTATCGGGTCATCACCATTGGCTATCTGTGCAGCCATCCCCTGCTCTATTGCCATAGTTGTCGGGCAGGGACAGGTTTTCCGCCTTGCTTCTTTCAGAAGGCAGGCGACTCCCTTTACACAGTTGCCGCATTTCACCTGACACTTACGGGCAGAGTAAACCTCGGAGACTTTCACAACTCCGGCCTGGATGGCCGCCTGCACGTCCCTGTCAGACAATCCGTTGCATGAGCATATAATCATCTGGAGCCCGCCTTCCATTCTGCTGTACCCCTGTGACGCTAATGATAATGACATTCTTTCGCAACTTAATTCTCTCCTTTCTTTCTCGAAGGCTTTTCAGAATGATAGCGAAATGGGTATGAAAAAATTCAGGTTTCACCGAAAACAGAAAGTGATTCATGACACGACCATGGAATATCTCTACCATTCGCCAGATATCCCGGGCGATAAGGGAGAACTGGTCGCTGAATATACAAAATTGAAAAAAAATCATCTTTATGATATCAGAAACATACTTCTGCGTCTGGACAGGCATACTGAATTCCTATTTCAGGGCTCTAATAAAACGCTTCCTGTACGGACGATAATTCAAGGGGCCTGAGCACTCTCGTAAGGCCAGTCAATCATCTATTGAGGAATGAAGCGCCACGGACTGGCTTTTTTCATCCCTCCCCAACCAATGGAGAGATTTCATGGCAGGCACGCCAGACAAGAAACCACACTTTGTTGAAAAAATAGGCATACCGGCCGCCCTGTTCTGGGCCTTTGTCGGACAGCTTCTCTTCATGGTCGGCGATGGTGTCGAGGCGGGATACCTGGATACGTTCATGCTGCACACCGGCCACCCCCAGAGTTTCGTCAACGAGCTTTTCACTTTTTACGGCATCACCGTGATGATTGCCGCCTGGTTTGCCGGGCCACTATCCGATCTCATGGGACCTAAAAAGGTCATGTGGAGCGGTCTGGTCCTATGGGCTGTCCTGGAGGTCTGCTTCCTTGTTTTTGGGCTTACCCCCAACAACAGTACATGGATATTGACGTTCTATGCTCTCCGCGGGTTTGCCTACCCGCTGTTCGCCTATGGTTTCCTGGTCTGGATTGCTGCAGCGACACCAACATCCATGCTTGGAGCGGCAGCCGGCTGGTTCTGGTTCTCTTTCTCTGCCGGCCTGCCTACTCTCGGCTCCCAGTTTGCCCGTTTTGCGATTCCTGCCATCGGTGAAATCAACACCTTCTGGTGCTCTCTGGGGCTGGTTGTTCTCGGCGGACTGATCGCCCTGCTTTTCACAAGGGAGCCAACCGGCAATCGCCGTCTTCTGCCTGCCGATGTTCCTGCCCGACAGATATTTCTGGGCTCCATCAGCATCATCTGGCGTGAGCCCAAAACTCTCATTGCCGGTATTGTCCGCACGGTTGATACATCATCGGAATATGCCTTTCTGGCCATCATGCCCGGCTTTTTTGTCGATCATCTGGGGTTCACGCTCGGGCAGTGGCTCAACCTGCTGTCACTCATCTTTTTGAGCAACATCATCGTCAATCTGATTTCAGGCATGGTGGCGGACAAAATGGGCTACCGCTTCGTCGTGGCTGTTTTTGGAGGTATCGGTGGCTTCATCACCATTCCTCTCTTCTATTATGTTCCCCTCTGGTATCCGGGCAATTTCGCAGCGGCTGCGGTTGTGGGCATACTTTATGGAGCCTCCATCGCTGCCTTCGTTCCTCTCTCCGGTCTTATGCCCCAGATCTGCCCACGGGAGAAAGCCGCTGCGCTGTCCATACTCGGGCTGGGCGCTGGAGCGTCGACATGGGTAGGGCCTGCCATTGTTTCCCTCTGCGAAATGATTTTCGGCGTCGGCATGGCCTACGTCATCTGGACATTTGCCATCATCTATCTGCTGACCGCCGGTCTGACCATGACACTGACCGTTTCATCAGAGGCTCGCCGTTTTACCGAAGAGCAGGAAAAGAAGCAGGGAACCCCCTGATCATCCCTTCCATGCCCGATCAGAACAAAGGCCATCCCCTGCGGGTGGCCTTTTTCTCTCCGTCCCTGTCATGCCTCATAACGGCTATGCTCTGACAGACGGCATGAAGTGAGGCTGAGCCCTTGCAGTTCAGGCTGTAGTGGCGCAATCTCCCAGTGTTGCTAAAACCTTATACATTAAGGAGATCATCATGGCCGTAACAAAGCTTGTTCTGGTTCGTCACGGGGAAAGCCAGTGGAACCAGGAAAACCGCTTCACTGGCTGGTATGACGTCGACCTGTCAGAGAAAGGGCGCAGCGAAGCCAAAGCTGCCGGCCAGTTGCTGCACAAGGAAGGCTATTCCTTCGATTACGCTTATACCTCCGTGTTGAAGCGTGCCATCCATACACTCTGGAACATTCTGGACGGTGTGGATCAGGCATGGCTGCCCGTTGAGAAGAACTGGCGTCTGAATGAACGTCATTATGGTGCTCTCCAGGGCCTCAACAAGGCTGAAACAGCCAAGAAATATGGCGATGAGCAGGTCAAGCAGTGGCGCCGTGGTTTTGCTGTCACGCCGCCTGCTCTGGAGCGTTCCGATGAGCGTTTCCCCGGTCATGATCCGCGTTATGCCCATCTGAGTGCTGATGAGCTGCCCGTCACGGAAAGCCTGGCCCTGACCATTGAGCGTGTGATTCCCTACTGGGAGAAGACCATCCTGCCGCGCATCAAGAAGGGCGAGAAGGTCATCATCGCTGCTCACGGCAATTCCCTTCGTGCTCTGGTGAAATATCTGGACAACATGACGGAAGATGAAATCCTGAACCTGAACATTCCTACAGGTGTGCCGCTGGTTTATGAGTTCGATGAGAACTTCAAGCCGGTCAAGCACTACTATCTGGGTGATGCCGAGGAAATTGCTGCCAAGGCAGCAGCTGTCGCCAACCAGGGGAAAGCCAAGTAATCCTCTCTGGCGTATGAAAAGAAGAAGGGCGCCTCTTCATCAGGCGCCCTTTTTTTATAGCGTATCTTTTCAGGAGCTGACGTGATGAAGAATGCTCCGATGGAGCTCGGCAGGTGTTACATCTACAGGCTCAGATGATACGCGACTTCCCTCTGGCCCATTGGGCCGCAGTATGACATAGGGTGTCCCCCTCTCCAGTCCTTCAACAGCAGGCAATGCTTCCAGCGCCGGACGATGGTCCCCAAAGAATACCAGCATGATGTCCCGCCCGCTCCCTTTGATCTCTGCAAGCAGTTCCCGCAACATGGCATCACCATTCTGCACGTGCTGATGCCACGCTTCTGCACCACTCGATTGCTCCAACCGCCCTTTCTTCCAGGGACCATGATTTTCGATTGTCACACAGTAGGCCAGAAAATGATCGTTTTTCTGGAGATATGTCAGCAGCCGTGCTGTTAGCGCAGCATCACCTACATACGGGCCAACCCTGTCCTGCTCGGAAAAACATTCCCGCCCGATGACGTCATTGAACCCCCATAAGGGCAGCAGACGATTCCGACCATAAAAACGCAGATCATAGGGATGCAGGAAAAGAGCCGTTTCATAAAAATGTTTCAGACGATTCGGCAGGGCATGGGACGGAGACTGATCCGCTGTCAGGAATGGATCAAACCGGCGATATGAGAGCATCTCCTCATCATCGCCACACAGAACCCCATATTCACTACGCATCGTATAGGCACCTAATCCGCTAGGCAGGAGCCTTCCCCATTGTACCGCTTCCTGCCGACATCGGACGAGCTCTGGCAGAGGCGACCACTCATTCTTCAGCTCCGCAGGATCGGCAAATGATTCACACTGGATGACGATGACAGACTCTGGTGCGGCAGCCGTCCGCAACAAGGCAGGCCTGACGGGTAGCGGTGCCAGCTCATGGCAGCGCCAGGCATAAAGCAGCAGTGTTGGCAGCAGCCCTCCCTCACGCACATCCCGCCACACGTCCGGCCCTGTTTCATCGGAACGACTTCCCCTTGCCAAGAGCCACCAGAGGCATAGTCCCACGGCGACTGCCTCGATACAGCCCATCAGCCGTAACCCGACAGACAGTGATGAAGCCCATGCAAGCAGGTAGAGCATCCCTGCACCACCAGCTACGACAACACACCGCACAGCAGGCGGAATGCCCTGAAGATAAAAACGTGGATGCTTCATGAACGCATCGATCAGGGCAAAGTCCGTGAAAACCAAAGGTTCATTCAACAGGCGCAGCTTCAGGTTGGATGCCGTTACCAGAAGCCCCATCAGGATGGCACTCAGCAGCAGGGAAAGCCAGATGACACCTGTCAGGCAAAGAAAAATACCGGTTGCCATCATGACTGGAAAACAGCGTAAAAGGACCAGGGAGGGCTTTCTTACAATACGGACAGGGTGAACAAAAAGGTCGATACCTTCTCCAATGACAAGGCTCCCTACAATCATCAAACATAATTCTGTAATGTAATATGACATTGAAGATACTGGAACTCCGAAAGAAATGACAGAATAAACGGATTCATGAAGTTTTCCCTGGACATTTCAGGGATGGATTGATCAATGAAATGGAAATTTTGCCAATAAACTCCACTTATCGGTCGAATTATTATTCAATCGTGGAAATTAAATTATATTCACCACCCCTCTCTTCCCAAAAAAAAGACTTCCTGATAACAAGCTAGTGTTTCTACCACCTGTCCGGTATGGAAAAGGCCCCATTTCACCATGTCATGCCATGTCCCTGCGTCTGGAGCCAGAGCCATCAGGCCTGTCGTAGCCTGCCATGGAATAGCATGGTGGAAACAGCGCCGCATTCGTTCTTTTCTTGAAGGAAGAGACCCCATCCGGTTTTTCTGGTCGCCCCGTCGGGCTCTGGCCTATGCCCGGAAAAAGAATGCTGGACTGGCTGTTTGGGCAAACCGCATCACACCAGCCCTGCAGGCACAGGCTTATGCCATGCGGGTGCCCCTCTTCTTCGTGGAAGATGGCTTCATCCGGTCCATGGGGCTGGGAAGCGGGTTTCTGCCTCCATGCTCCATTATCCTGGACAGGCAGGGCGCTTATGTTGATCCCTCCCACCCCAGTGATCTGGAGGACATGCTGAGGGATACCGAGGTTGCACCAGCCCTCCGTAGAAGAGCCGATACTCTCATGGAGCGCCTCAAAACGCTTCATGTTTCCAAATATGCCGCTACGCCTGATTCATCTCCCGCCAAAATGGAGCATCCTGAGGGCGTGCCGGTCATTCTGGTTCCGGGGCAGGTTGCTGGAGATCTGTCTGTCGTAAGAGGTGGAGGCAAGATTACGGATAATCTCGCCCTGCTGCGTGAGGTTCGCCGCAGGAATCCTGGAGCATGGATCATCTATCGGCCCCACCCTGATGTGGAGGCTGGCCATCGTTCCGGTCATCTTTCCGAAGCAATCATTCTTGCCTACGCCAACAGCATTGACCGCAGTGGCAGCATGAGCCAGCTCCTTACACATGTTGACGAGGTACACACCCTCACATCCCTGACAGGTTTTGAGGCGCTGATACGTGGCAAAAAGGTTACAACATACGGTGCCCCCTTTTACGCTGGCTGGGGACTGACGACACATCTGGGACCATCTCTTCCCCGCCGGGGGCGTCAACTGGATGTAACAGACCTTGCTGCAATCGCCCTTATTCTGTATCCGCTCTATATCAATCCAGAGACAGAACAGCGATGTGACGTGGAGGAGCTGATTGACTGTTTTGGCAAGACTGAGCTCTGGAAGCCAACATACGCCATGAAATTACGGCAGAGGCAGGGCCAGCTACGCCGTTGTTTCACACATTTCATTTCATCATGCCGGGCCCCTCATGCTTGACAATACCCAGACAACATATTCTGGCCACCCTCCCGAAGAGACGGAACACGCCGAATATCCATCCAATTTTTTTGAAGATCCGAGCCTGACAGAGACCAGCACGCTTGTGCCCATGTCGCTCCAGATCCCCCCAAAAACAAAACGCAATTTCCTGCTGCTCCAGGGGCTCATGGGGCCTTTTTTCCAATCCGTTGGCCGTGCCCTGAAAAAACGGGGGCATAATGTGTGGAAGATCAACTTCAATGGAGGGGATGAGCTTTTCTGGCGTCTGGGAGGTGGTATTGCCTTCCGCAGCAATTATGGGACATGGCCCGCCTTTCTGGGGCATATCCTGCAAAAACATCACATCACGGACGTGCTGCTGTTTGGTGACTGCCGGGAACTCCATCGGCAGGCCATCCTCATCTGCCGTGAAATGAATATTGCCGTCCATGTTTTTGAGGAAGGCTATATCCGGCCAGACTGGGTCACCCTGGAACTTGGTGGCGTTAACGGTAATTCCACGCTACCCAAAGACCCTGACTGGTACTATCAGCGTGCCAGCCAGCTGCCTCCTGCCGCCCCACATGAGCCTGTCCCCTCTTCTTTCCCACGTCGTGCACTGGAAGGCGTGGCCTATAATGCGGCCACCATTCTTCTGAAGTGGCGTTTCCCGCATTGGACAGATTATCGTCCCTGGCCGCCCCTGGTGGAAGGCGTTGGGTGGTTGCGACGCCTCTGTCGCCGTAAAAAGGCTCAAAAACGCAGTCACGAACTGACTGATTGGCTGGTTGAAGGGCCCAAGCCTTACATGCTGCTCCCTCTGCAACTGGATGCCGATGCCCAGCTACGCCTGCATTCTTCCTATTCAGGCGTGGCGGAAGTCATCACCGAAGTTCTTGTATCCTTTGCCAAAAATGCCCCACTGGAGATGCGTCTTGTCATCAAAGAGCATCCGCTCGACAATGGTGTGCAGGACTGGAAGAAACTTGTCCAGCGACTTGCTGCTGCGCATGGTGTCAGCAATCGTGTGGATTACATGGAGCTTGGAGATATAGCCAGGCTTGTGCGTCATGCCCGTGGGGTCGTAACCGTTAACAGCACGACTGGTACCCTGGCTCTGGCTCATAATGTCCCTGTCATTACCTTGGGTCACGCCATTTACGACATGCCGGGACTGACTGCGCAATCGACATTGAAAACTTTCTGGCAGGCACCCCAGCGACCTGACCCACTCATCTTTGCGGCTTTTCGTCGTGTACTGATAGATCAATGCCTAATCCCTGGAGGTTTCTTCTCTGAAGAAGGGCTTGAAAAATTAGTTCACCATACCGTAATACGCCTCGAACAATATCAGCCGGCCTCCCTTTGAAACGCATGACATCATCTCAGCTACAGCCTGTTTTTATACTAGATATATCTCGTCTACTTTCCCGTGCTGATTGTTTGGCGCCCACAGGTATTGACCGGGTAGAGCTTGCATATGCACAATATCTTCTCGAGTACCATGAAAAACAACTATATTTTGCCTCATATTCTCTACTGGGGCGGATAAATATTTTACCAAAAAAAATAAGCAAAAAATTTATAATTTCTCTAATCAATGGGTGGAGCTCAGGAAACAAGAAACACATGGCACATGCCTATAAAATGGCTCTGTGCCTTAAATTCTGTTTCTCTTTTATCCCATCTTCAACGAAGATTTTTTATCCATCAATTTATTTGCTCCTGTCGCACCATCACCTAACGCATAAAAACGCAATTCAGCGTTTTCTTGTTCGTACTAAATCATATTTCGTTCCAATGGTGCATGACCTCATACCGCTCGAATATCCTGAATATTCGCGGCAGCGTGAGTTATCTCGTCATAGGGCTCGTATTAAAACTGTTATTGCATTAGCTAAAGCTGTCGTAGTCCCAACAGAAACGGTAGCTACGTCCTTAAAAAGTTTTTCCACGAAAAATGGACAAGACAATACCCCTATCTGGGCCGTACCTCATGGAATAAATATCAGAAATTCTTTCAAGGAAACTTTATCTGACATTTATAATAGACCTTATTTTATATATCTTAGTACAATAGAACCACGAAAGAACCATCTTATGCTGCTCCATCTATGGAGAGCCATGGTCCAAAAGCATGGGGAAGCAGAAGTACCTTATCTTGTCCTTGTTGGGAAACGTGGCTGGGAAAATGAGAATATTTTAGATCTCTTGGACCGTTCACCTGCTTTACAAAATTCCGTCAAGGAAAAAAATAATCTTTCGGATGAAGAAGTTACAGCTCTTTTGAAAAGAGCCAATGGCCTTCTTTTCCCCAGCTTTACAGAAGGATATGGTCTGCCTCTAGTTGAAGCTATGTACTTGCAGGTTCCAAGTATTTGTGCTGACATCCCGGCTCTACGAGAAGTTGGTGGAGACATCCCGTATTATATTGATCCACTTGATACCCCAAATTGGGAAATTATGATCGATGATTTCAGAAAACATGGTCCACTATGGCAAAATCAGATGGAAAAGTTAAAAACGTATGAGCCCTTATCATGGGATGGGAGCATCGCTCAAACTGTAGAAAACTGTATTTCCTTGATAGAAAGAAACAGTATTTAATTTATGAAAAATAGGAACCTAGTTTCATTGCCATCGTCCAACCCGAAAATATGGCTAGATGGAAGAAATATTAGTCGCCATAATGGCACAGGTATTTATTATTATGCCCTTAACCATCAGAAAATTCTAACAGAAAATGGATTCAATGTTAAATGGCTTCTCGAGAATACACAAGATACTCCTCTAAGAAGTGGTATATACCGCTTTGTAAGAGCATTGGCCTCATTAGCTCCTCATATTCATGAAGAGAGCTTTCAATCACCATGGGGAACAGCTCATCTAGCCAGCGATCTTTACCGTGTTGCACATGTGCATTTTCGTTACCATAAAAAAATATTCATATTAAAATCGTCTATCGCCCCAGATATAATGCACTGGACGTATCCTCTTCCAGTTCTTATCGAGGGGTGTAAAAATATAGTAACTATTCATGATATTATCCCTCTAACACATCCACACCTAACAAATATCAACGCTCATAATTTTCATTCTCTTCTTCAGAATCTCATCGACCACGATGTACATTTCATAACCGTATCCGAAACAGTTCGCCAACAGATAATCAATACTTTTACTATAGAGGAAGATAGGATAACAACTTTATATCAACCTGTAGATTTTAATCGAGAAACACTGCAAGACATAAAAAAAGCCCCTCAAATAGCGCCACCAAATTCTTTTATATTTTATGGTCGGATGGAACACCGTAAAAATATAGAACGACTTTTGGAAGCTCATGCACGTACCAAAACTAAAACTCCTCTTGTACTTATTGGCCCCAAAGGGGATGACCAGCCGAATTGTTCTTCACCCTCTCCAGACAGTAGAGTCATCCATCTGCCTTGGAGCCAACGTTCTTCCCTTTTACGCACCTTGGCAGAAGCGAAGGCCTTGCTTTTCCCAAGTTTAGCTGAGGGTTTTGGAGTTCCTATTATAGAAGCCATGGCCTTAGGGATACCCGTGCTTACCAGCCAAGGAGGTGCTACGGAAGAAATAGCCGGCGGGGCAGCTTTATTATGCAATCCGCTCAGTATTGATTCAATTGCTGAAAAAATCACCCAACTTGACAAGGCAAGCCCCTCAGAAATCTACGAGATCCGTACACAGGGCTACCAGGTCAGTAACTCATTTAATTCGCCCTCTTATCAAAAACGCTACATCAAATTCATAGAGGAGATTACAACGTCAAATTGAGCGAAATAATCTCCCACATGAATACTGGTAACTAACTAGCGCTGATATATATCCTCCAATCTTACAATATCATCCTCTCCCAAATAGGGGCCAGATTGTACTTCAATCAACGTAACCGGAATCCGACCAGGATTTTCTAAACGATGAACGGATCCAAGGGGAAGATAGACACTTTCATTCTCCCTTACCGTAAGAATCTCATCATCCCGCGTAACTAAAGCGGTACCCTCTACAACAACCCAATGCTCGGCTCGATGAAAGTGTTTCTGTAAGGAAAGCTTCTCCCCAGGTGTCACACAGATTCGTTTCACCTGGAAGCGATGGCCCTTTATCAAACTTTCGTAAAAACCCCATGGACGATACATCCTGACGTGCTGATCGGCTTCAGAATGTCCCTGCTCTCTCAAAAGCTCAACCACATGTTTGATATCTTGAGCACGATCTCTATGAGAGACCATAACAGCATCCTTGGTGACTATAATGACAAGATCTTCCACCCCCGTCACTGTAGCGACCACATTGTCGGACTTTACGTAACAATTCTTCGTATGATCTAGGAACACATTACCTGAAACAGCGTTCCCATTACGATCCTTTTCGGTCAGAGCCCAGACAGCATCCCAACTTCCTACATCCATCCACTCAAAATAGGATGGGACAACCACACCACGTTGTGTTTTCTCAGCGAGAGCATAATCAACAGATATAGAAGGAGTCTTCATAAAACTCGCTTCATCCAACGTAATGAAGGCAGAGTCACTTTTCGAAAGGTGAACACTCTTCTCAACAGAATCATAAACCTCCGGGGCCCACTTGCGTAACTCTTCTAAAAAAGTACGTGCCCGAGCCATGAACATTCCAGAATTCCAGAAATACTTACCGCTTTCTAAAAAACGTTCAGCATTCAGCTCATCTGGTTTCTCTAAAAACTTTGCAATATGGAAAGCTCCGTCTTTCCCTTCTATCGGACTACCTTGCTCAATGTAGCCATATCCCGTTTCAGGACGAGTGGGTTGAATGCCAAACATGACGATATAATCGTGCGTTGCTACCTCGTACGCTCGAAGCAGAGACTCATTTAAAGATTTATTGTCGGTGATAGCTGAATCCGCTGGCATAAACCAAAGGATGGCGTCTTCATCAGACTTTGCCTGCCAAAAAGCTGCTACAGCCATAGCTGCCGCCGAATTACGTGAAAGCGGCTCAAGTACGATATTACTATCGTCATTCATCTCAATTTGGCGCAACTGCTCCGCCATTATGAATCGGTGCTCTCGATTCCCAACAACAATAGGAGCCGACTTTATACCAAGTCCTACAATCCGTTGTAATGTCTCTTGAAAAGGACTTTTATCGCCCAACAGCGTACAAAACTGCTTTGGATAACTCTTTCGAGACACAGGCCATAAACGAGTGCCAGAACCGCCAGAAAGAATTACAGGAACGATCATACTACATACCCCACTGAAACATTAAAAAAATACAACGAACAGTAGCAGTCTGTAAGCTATAAACTCTGTCTAGGGAAGATTGAAAAACTTTTTCAAGCTTCCCTAGACACAAATCTTGGTTACAGCTCGTTCTTCCAACGTGATAGAAATTGCAATCCATTAGATAATAAGAACTGAACACGTTCCTCTGAATAAGATTCAACATAAAGCCGTAACTCGGGAGCATTCCCCGATGGACGAAGGTGTACTATATCACCACTATCAAATGTGACCCTTATTCCATCTACTTCATTCAATGACTTGACATTGCCACATAAATCTAGAAAACCTAACTCCTTCATTCCAGAAGAAATATCATCCCGTAGCGATGCCAACTTCTTTTTCGAAAAGGCAGTTGGAACATCTTTTATTCTATCACTGGCTGTGTATTTATTAGGCAAATCTCCCACTAACGCACTAAGTGACTTATCGCTATTTTGCGATGCAGCAAGAGCGCACAAAATCGGCAATACACTATCACGCGTTGGAAGCTTCTCTAATTTCTTTCCCTTCCTATAAACAGGCGTTCCCAGCAAAAAGCCACCATTCGCCTCATAGCCAACGGCAGGAGAAACCTCTTGCTCGATTAACGTGTTCATAGCCTCTATCACATAAGGCGAACCAATTTTTGTACGCTCTATAGATATATTAGAATGCTTGTCTTCTAAGGCTGTATTACTACTAATTGGAGTTGCGACCCCTTTGGCTTCGAGGCACTCGACCGCCAATATCCCAAGCAAATCACCCCTTAACCATTTCCCATGTTCATCAGCCATTAAAGGGCGGTCTGAATCGCCATCAGTCGTTATAATGGCATCAACAGCATTCTCTGAAGCCCAATGATGCGCAATGGCGACATCTTCTTCCCTAACGGCTTCCGTATCGACAGAAACAAAACTATCAGAACGCCCAAATGGCAGTGCCTTTCCACCCAGTGACGAAATTATTTTTGTTAAAATATCTCGCCCTACAGCAGAATGTTGATACACTCCAACATTCATACCGCTTAAGGCATTTTCTCCAAAAAAAACCTTATATCTTTTAATATACTCCTCTTCCACACTAAGCGGCTCAGGTAACATCGGAACTTCTAACAGGTTGCCGACCTGGTCAAACAAGTGGGATGGTATTGCAATATCCTGCTCTCCCATCTTGACTTCATCACTCTTCAAGAATTCCCCTTCTGCACGATTAAATTTGATGCCATTCCTATCCGCTGGGATATGGCTACCAGTTACCATTAATGATGGAATCTTCTTTGCGTAAGCATAGTAAGAAAGAGCTGGGGTCGGAATATAGCCACAAAACACAGGCTTCCCCCCAGAAAATTCAATAGCTGCAATACAGGCTTGCAATATTCGTGGTGAACTAGGCCGAAGATCCCCTGCCAAGGCTACTTCTTTCCCTGACTTAAACTCACCAATTGTTCCAAGATATGATAAAAAACCTTGAACATATGCAAAACAGACTTGATCGGTCATGTCCGAAACAAGCCCCCTTGCCCCACTTGTGCCGAAAGAGACGCCAGAGTCCTGCATTAACCTGCTGATTTTCATGAATAATACCTCCCCTTAAGAAGAGGGCGATAATGGCCCCCCTAACAAAAAAAACAATCTGATTCGTATGCTAGATCAAAAGATAGGATAAATTCTCAAAATTACCTTAACAACAAAAGAAAACAGATCCTGCACTTTTATTTCAAAATATCAATACCACAAAAACAAAATATTCCATTATTGTAGGATATTTCCAATACACATAAGCCCAAATTTTATATAAGAATCATCACGTCAAAATAAATAGATATGCAAGTATTTACAAGTGTATATACCCTGGCCTTTTCCAGAAAGGCAAAGTAGGGAGACAGAGGACCGTCAACTTCCAAGTTAAAAATGCGAGAGAAGTATAAAAATTCCAAACCTCAGGATAGTTCTGAACGTCTGGTATCCGTATACTTCTCTCTACAGTCGTAACTTCCTCAAGTTCCTCGCTTCCAACAATAACTCTCTCGCCGCAAATTCACCTTGCTCAAGTTATTGTTCTCGGAAGAACGTCATGGCTGCTTACCACCTGATCTTTACATTGAAGTACTTTTTGAAACTTGCAAAAACCAAAGTGACAAGCTTGAGTTTTACATCCCCTTCCAACAGTGAAAGACTACAACTAGCTCCAAAATTTCAAGTCAATCAAGTCAATCAAGATTGGGAACATAAATCAAACATTGCAATCCTAGATAAAAAATCCGATTCTCCTGAGCATTTCTCAACGGATGAGAGATAATATCTTCTCCCGATATTTCAATACAGATAGAGAAGACGCCTTTTTTATCAGAATAGCCAGTTACGGGTAATGAAATTCTCTCCCCAGCAACAAGATCGATGCCTTTGTCTTTTGTAGGGAACTTACTAGCCAAACCTGCTGAAACACGAACTTTATGCTTCGTCCAAGGCGCAGCTATAAGATCAAGATACGCTGTAATCTTTGTTTGTGGCGGAAGGTTAGTTCTAAACTCGATAATTCCTTCTTTCCCTTTCATCCATGCGCCTAGATTTGGCTCACATGAATACCAACCATCAGCAAGCAAAAGACGAAGCGGCTGGTTGACGTAATCCTGGCAAAATCTCTGACCATGCGTATATCGTGCCGGCTCAAATTTCTTACCCATTTTTAACAATGGTGGCAAATAATCCACATCGGTAACAATAGATTTTTTGGGCAGGGCTGAGATGAGGTCATTCGTCACATCGTCCCAGCTTCTTGGTGTAAAGGTAGTGGCTATAAGTTTAGAACGACGGGCCCGATATTGAGCATCTTCAATCATCTTTCTGATGACCTCAATACCCTCATGCAAATTGAGTGGATCAACGTAATCAACTAAATCACCACCTACTTCCGGTATGGAAGAACTTGAGGAGGCAACACACGGTTTACCAAAGAAAAGACTTTCACCAACAGGCAAGCCCCATCCCTCTGCAAAACTGGGGAATACCGTGAACTGACATTTATTATAGAGCATCTCCAATTCAACATCACCGATATCATGAAGAACATGAATTCTATCGCCTAGAAAGTCCGTATCTTCAAGCATGCTCTTGAGGTCATTTACACGCCAACCAAAACGCCCAACGAAAACAAGATCAGGAACCGAGACCCCTTGCTTAACAAGCTCCTTCCATACCCTATACAGATAAATATGATTCTTTCTAGCTTCAATGGTCGAAACCATTAATACAAATTCTCGTTCATTTAGAAAGGATAAGTCCCCTTCAAATTCTTTAGATCTTAAAGTCGGATTAGTCTCCCCATTCATCCTATGGGCCAAAGTAACCGGGATTACAGGAATTTCTTTAAGATTATGCTCCCTCATAAACCCTTTAACTTCATCTGCAACATACTGAGATATCGTAAAGACAAAATCAAAATTGAAAAAACCATCCGACAACGCATAAGAAAATTCAGCTACCAAATTAACATGACAATATTCAGGATAAGATATTGGAATTATATCATATATATAAACACCAATGGACACCCCACTTTTCTTAAGCAATGAATAACGTGCGGGGCTTGTTTGAGCAGCCCAAAAAGCTCCAAGAATGAGATAAACTTGACCTTTAACAACGGAAATAAGAGAGGCTTCTCTCTCAGCATCCTCAATTAAACGAACTAACTTTTCCTGTTCAACATTATCGGAGCGGATATATTCAAGAATCCGCGAAATATTCTCAAAAGAAATCTGCCAAAATCCAAAGCCGTTCTCACCTGCTCTTACAAAGGCAAAATTTTTCGAATTAGCTTTAGGAAGGTTGATGATGCCCTGCATTATACCAGCCTGGACACGCTGAATTCCTGATAAAGTTTTATGGATTTTTAAAAAAATAAGTATATCATCAATCTCGATCAGATATTTAGCCTTACTTTCCTTCGTTTCAAAAAAGCGTATGTCTCCACCCAAACGAACGAACAAATCAACATAATTCTTGAATGGTTTTATTTTTGCAGCTTCAAACGCATGAGAGCGAGCTTCCTCTTGTTTTCCAAGTCGATATTCGAGATGAGCTAAATGGGAAAATGTCTCATGGTCTCGATTGTCAAGACTCACTGCCTTTTCATAGGCCGCAATAGCTAATTCTGACCGCCCAAGCTCTTTCTGGGCATGAGCATATTGTACCCAAATTGCAGAATCACCTGGGTGTAATTCCAGATGCTTTTTATAGTTTACAACAGCCGACTCCCATTTCTTTTCCTTCATGTTGCGATCACCGACAGCACAGTAATTTGTGTTATCCTTAACACCTGAAGCGAACTTAAAAAATTTCATCATCCCCCCCCGAATACAAAAACAACAAACCCTCAAATTAAGACTAAGAAATACTTGCCGAGCGCTCTTTTTCACGCCAATAGTTTAGAACACTTTGCAAGGTTTCTTCCCACAGAACCTTCGGCTGCCAATGCAATATCTTACATGCTAGTTCATTCGAGCCACGTGCATAGCGAACATCGACAGGCCGTAAAAGCTCTTTTTTAACACGTATCTCGATTTCGACCTTAGAAAAATTAACTAATTTTTCCAAAATGGAACGAATAGAGCGCGTTTGCCCTGAACAAATATTCAAGATTACTCCCGATGGAATATCTTGGGAACGATCAATACAGGCCTTGTAAGCTTCACAAACATCGCGGACATCAAGAAAATCACGCTCGGCGTCTAAATTACCAACCTCGACAACTGGCCTCTGCGTACCAACTTCGATTTTTGCAATCTGTCGAGCAAATGCCGCTACAACAAAATTTTCTACCTGCCCTGCCCCCGTATGATTGAAAGGACGAACACGAATGACCTTAAGCCCTTCTCGCACCATCGCTCCCAAACTCAGGTCAGCTGCCGCTTTAGTAACTGAGTAAGGATTATTAGGTATGAGAAGAGCGTTCTCATCTAAAGCCTCACCCGTAAGAAAACTATCCCCGTAAATTTCACTACTCGACGAAAAGACCAATGTTGCCTGTGGTGCATACGCCAAAAGAGCTTGGGCAACATTTAACGTACCTTGTAGATTAACATTCCACGCCTTGTTGCGATCCTGGCGCGCCTGAGCGATAGAAGTCACGCCAGCCAAGTGCACACAAGCATCCGGCTGCACACGCCGAACAACATCGCTAACTTCCAAAATGTTAGTAACGTCGAACCGCTCATCGAAGATCAAGTCTTTCGAAGGATGAGCCTTAAGGAGAGACGTCAAATGGCGCCCAACAAAACCGCTCGCGCCCGTAATGAGGATTCGACGTGACATATTACTTCCGCGTCAGTTTGTGCGCAGCCGCTGTATGACGCGCAATGTCGGCTTCAACCATTTCCGAGATCATATCTTCCAACGAAGTTGTCGGCTTCCAACCCAATTTATCTTCAGCCTTTTTCGGATTTCCGAGCAGCACATCAACTTCGGCCGGCCGCATAAATGCCTGGTCAACACGAACATACGGCTCATAATCAAGACCAACACACGAAAAGGCAATCCTGCACAAATCACGGATGCTGGTTGTCCGACCCGTCGCAACAACATAATCATCCGGTGTTTCCTGCTGCAGCATCAGCCACATAGCCTCTACATAATCGCGCGCATGCCCCCAATCGCGAGTTGCTTCCAAATTCCCCAAGGAAACATGGTCCGCCAACCCCAAGTGAATACGCGCCACAGCATCCGTCACTTTGCGGGTAACAAACTCAATCCCGCGTAGCGGGCTCTCGTGATTAAAAAGGATGCCTGACGACGCATGCATCCCAAAGCTTTCACGATAATTCACCGTCATCCAATGCGCATAGAGCTTGGCAACAGCGTAAGGAGAGCGTGGATAAAACGGCGTTTGCTCAGACTGATGAGCCTCTTGAATCTTCCCGAACATTTCCGATGAAGACGCTTGATAGAAACGAGCTCCCGGATTAACGATCCTGACAGCCTCAAGAAGATTACCGGCACCCAGACCCGTTACAGTCCCCGTTAAAAGAGGCTGCTGCCACGAAGCACCAACAAAGCTCTGCGCTGCGAGATTATAAACCTCATCTGGCTTTACATCCTGCATGATACGTATAAGGCTTGACAGGTCCGTCATATTCCCGTCGACAAATTCGACTTTATCTTCTATCCCAAGCCACTTTAAACGAGCACAAATCACGTCTGCAGATGCGGTCCGCCGTACAAGCCCCACAACGCGGTAACCCTTCTTCAACAAAAGGTCACTTAAATAAGCTCCATCTTGCCCCGTAATACCAGTGATAAGAGCTGTAGGCATACCAACTACTTCCTTTTTAAAGCACCCAGAAAGGGTCGAACCATAAATACAAACGATCGACAAGCCGAGAGAAAATACCCTACCACTCCATCAAAAATGCCTTACCATTTTCTCGGAAGACACAAGGCAGTCACTCCCAACCCGCAAGTCCCATTCCAGCAAGATACAACCCAAGCCCTTCTTAATAAACATGGCTGCATACATTAAAAACTTTGAGCCAATACGCACTTCTCAGGATAGACAGACCCCTCACCTTCCGAGATTCACACCCCACGCATTGCACAAAAGCCCCACGCACAAAAGCCCCACTGAAATGGGCAAAACAACATGCTCACCGTCTCAGCTATTATGTCCTTACTTACCACAGCTCAAACCGTCCCGCCAGATAAAACCTCCTTCAAAAAAAATATTTTTTTAATCTTCGAGCTTCAGCTTAAACCTGTCCAGATCAGGGAGTCGTTAAGGATACCGTTACATATTATCACAAGCAATAGTTGAATATTTCACATAATTATTTATAATGTTACACTTAGGTGTAACAGAAGCATATGCTTCATCGCATTGATATGGTTGTCTATAATTCCACAACTAGAAATAAATTATTAATTAGTATAAGCAGGTTATATGACATATACAAAAATATGCGTCAAGTATTAAGATAGAGAAATGAATATATTAAGGCAGGTATCCTGCTACAAAACAAGAAAAAATGACTGATTTTCTAACCCAATCTTCCCACTAAAAGTGGCGCTTGAACCGTCCTTGATCTCCGTTTTAATTCGAGATCAACGGCTCACTTTGCCAACCACTGCCGTCAGCACACTCCAAAAGGCAAGTATCCTACATCAACTTTTTCAATATCAGATCAAATAAACAATCCCTTACCTGCGGGCAACCACAGAAGGCTAGAACAAACCATCCCTGCAGATTGCGGAAATAGCCTGCCATCTCGATGAACTTATCCCGCCAGAACGCTAATTTCCAATGGGTCTCAATATAAAGAACAATGTGCCGGAAGTATCGTACGAATCTATTACAATCTTCCATAAAAACATACGATCACGACATGAGCCAAACACTCACATATCTCTTCCAGAACTAAACCCAATTTAGTCAGATCGAACCAAGTAAAATTAGTTCAACTTACTCCAAAATTATCCCACCCTCTCCCTGCATAGCGACGCAGCCAGAACATCTCATTCTTAGCTTCCTAGCCCTTGAATTGTCACCCAATCAGTCAGAATCTTTTCACGATTCAGAGCTAAGGCGAATGCTCATTTTTCAGCTATTCAGCATCAATTACGTTACGACGACGCTACTACAGGAGATTCTTTATAAGCTGACCGACCACACCTCCTACGTTGGCCAAGATCGCCTCGTGGCATTACTAGAGAAGATTAAGAAAACGGGGCAGAGCTTACTGCCCAACTTGTCTTGAATAGATATCCCCATGATTATGTCTCCCCGCCGAAGATTCAATCCATGCCGTCCAGTACCACACCCAGGTCCGAACCCAACGCAGTTAGAAGCGACGAGGTCGACGTCGGTCAAAAGACACTTCCCCCCTCCCCCGTTAACGAACGGGCACCAACTCAGCATGGAGATTCTGATCACACGCCATGAGCTCTAAGAGTCCAAGTCGGGCTAGGGCATTTAAGCCATCCTGATATTATTAATAATCACTAGGGCTTAGGCCAACCTGCCCAAAAGTACATGCCGTCATCATCTTCAATAGCTAGGTAACACAGGATATTCTGATAGAATTAGAGCCGTTATCCGAACGGACACGCGCAACTGCGGAGCACGGTCAACGATAAATTGGAAAATTTGAACTTACGTTCTCTACGTCGGAAGGAAACGAGTAGCACTATTCCAGTCAATATTCACCGTCCCCCATCTTGACGCATTGCCTTACTAGCATTTTCCGATGTCCTGATGAGAGCAACTAACTCTATCGGAACAATTAGTTCGGTAGAATAACAGATACACCAGCTTTTCAGCCTGGACACAGCGTAGTGTTCTCCACCGCACCTCTCCGGACAGGCACTGCGCCAGTTCCGTCCCCTAGGGTGCAGGCTAGATTCTTTTTTCAATCCAAATTGCAAGCCTCTACAAATGAGAAGGCCATTGGCTCATCATGTCATCCCAGCCTTCTCAGCAATATTACATTGGCACCAACCCAATAATTCTCGTCAATGCACATATATGCTCTCATCCAACCACAACCTTCTGGGACAATCGAACCGTTGATCTCATTAATCATGCAAGAATGAGGCTGAAGAGACTGTGATGCTATGATCACTAACCTATTGGATATATTCACCTCACAATAAGGATATACCTCTAGAGGTACTGTCTCAGTTTGCTGCACGTAACGCCTGTAGGCAAAGAAGGATGTATTGCTAGCCGATAAATGGCCATGTTCCGAAGCCTCCCTCCTGATATTCCGCCCCATGCCGGCCAGCCAAATCATAAACCAACCGGGAGATCGGCAGGTTAGAGGCCATGTAAAGGAAAATGGAGCCTCATGATGTACCCTTCCCAGAAAAATCAAGGCACATACACTACTATAAAGAATATAGCAGAAACTTGCCATCATCTCAGAAAAGCTGATTTCACTTTGGCTCGGCCTATTTTGATGGAACCGTCATACTTGCTCACCGAAAAGCAGTCAGGGTCGTAAAAAAGGTAAAGCAGAGAAAAATCAGAATCGCGCAGAGCTTTGGCCCCTCACATGGTGACCCTAGATCAAAAGTCTACGTCACCTCTAATGGCACGAAAAAACTCTAACCTTCACCCGCCTCCTAACCAAGCCCGTAAGCTGCCATAACCCTGTGCTCTTTTTGATCAATTATCTAAGTTCCCAACCTATCTGCTTTGTGGCAGATGATATACTCTGGATAAAATCAAAAAATGCCTCAACAGCGTCAACTCATTCCTGTCACCCCGCTAAAACGACGGCAACTTACTTTCTACCATCCACAATAATCATACAGAATGCCGACATCCAGAGGAAAATCTCTGAGCTAAGCTCAAAGAATAAAGAATAGGAGCACCCGGTAAGAGGTATTATCAATTCATTGCCGGATATCTTAATAGAATCTCCGCAAAATAAATATTTTACATCTTATCTTCTGAATCACTCCTCAATTCTCCCTAGAAATCTATCTTAGACATAGAAAATAGTAAAATATAGTTTTGCACTAAATAAGAACTTTTCTATAAAAATGAGATAAATTTTCCGCATAATGGTTTGGAGAAAATTTTTCTGCTTGTTCTTTTGATTTTTGCCTTAGAAGAAAGCATAACTCATCGTTACTATCCAAAAGTTCAATCCCCTCTTTAATATCATTAATGTCATAAGGGTCGACTAAAACCGCAACATCCCCTGCCACTTCTCTTAAAGGAGCCTCCCTAGAGGTCAATACTGGAGTTTCCAAAACCAAAGATTCTAACACAGGCAATCCAAAACCTTCGGCGATAGACGGAAAAATCAAAGCCCGTGCGTGCTTGATAAGTGAATAAAGAACGTCTCTCTCTACATATTGGATCTGTATAATACGGCCGTCCTCTATACCTTTACCTAAGAACCTAAGCTCATCTTCTTCCTTCCACGAATTTGAACCAACAATCACCAATTTCCTGCGCGTATTTGATAACAAGAAAGACTTTATTATACGGCCTATATTTTTTTTAGGCTCTAACTGACCAAAAAACAAAAAATACTCGTCACTCTTCAGCGAAAAAAGTCGATGCAACTCGTTATTCGTAATCAAAGAATTATCATCAATACAATATGCATCAAGTAAATGGGATTGATATGTATTATAAACACGCCCCTCTGCAGCCGGGAACATATCAACAATAGCTTTCTTCGAAGCCTCTGAGACAGTGCAAATTCCATCAGATTGACGGACTATCTTCGTCAACAGGTCAAAATATAACTTCTTATCATCCAATGTTGTATGTGGCAACTGCAAGGGAACTATATCATGTATGGTATAGATATTTTTAGAACCTCGCACCTTCAGCGGCAAGGGGTACGTCCAATGCATGATATCAGGCGGATTGGGCATGGTTACAGTTAAAAAACGCCCTGTTGTTTTAAAAAAACCCTGGGCAGCTCTAAACAATGAAGGAACATTATAAACTTTGTCATATTCCGGAAGGCGCGTTGCATGCTCTTTCAAAACAACATGTCCACTAATAACTACTTCTTCTGCCTTATGACCATAAAAGTGATTAAATGTCTCTTTCCACCAAGAGGGCTTGGGAAATTTAGGTCGTCTTGGATAAAGATCGGTACCTAACGTATCAAAAAACAAGACTTCCCTTAAATCGGAAGAAAGATTTCTAGGTATTGGCAATCCATATAATAAACTTATATGATGCCCTAATAAACGCAAAGCCCTAGTCAAAGCTACTGAATATGTAGCGACCCCTGTCCCTTTCTGAAGAGCAAGATTAAACCCATCAACTCCAATGCGCAAATTAGGCCTCACCGAACGTCCCTTTCAAATTAGTTAGAGTGCTTCATACCGTTGGATAGCATCTTCGACCGATGAGCAATTTTGAATTTTCCCGTCATTCAGCAATACCGCCCTATTACAGGTCCTTCTTAAAAAGTCCATCTGATGTGATACGACAATCAAAGTTCTATCCGAACGCTTCCCAAACAACTCTTCCTCACAGCGTCTAGAAAAACGTGCATCCCCCACCATAATGACTTCATCTATTAAATAACAATCAAATTCTATTGCCAAAGAAAGGGCAAAAGCAAGCCGCGCTTGCATACCCGAAGAATATGTTTTTACAGGCTCATAAAATTGCCTACCCAATTGAGCAAAATCCTCGACGTAATCCAATGTCTTTTCGTAGGGAAGGTCATAAACGCGACATATAAAACGCAAGTTGTCATGCCCCGTAAGACTTCCCTGGAACGCCCCTGAAAACGCTAACGGCCACGAAATGGTCATCCTTCGCTCTATGATGCCCCCTGTAGGATGCTCGACTCCCCCTATCAATTTTATTAGTGTCGACTTCCCAGCTCCATTCCGCCCAAGAACAGCCAGCTTATCGCCTTTATAGACATCAAGGTCGGCCTCATCTAAAACAACACGCCTTTTACGGCCAACTTTAAAAGTCTTAGTTAGGCCAATACACTTTAGTCCTATCATACATGCCTCACGAAATATTAATGTGCGGCCTTACCCGCAAAGTCAAATACAATCCAATCATAAACAAAAGCGTACAACTAAAAAGAAGAAAGGGCACCGAATAGTGAGGAATAACTTTCATTCCAAAACAACCATACCTTATCATCTCAATACTATTTGCCAGCGGAGAATACTCCAACAACCAACGATAACGAGCAGGAATCCAATCGGTCATAACAAAGGCTCCCGACAATGGAAGCGAGAGATACGAAAAGACAGCCATCGCTTTTTCCAAAATATCAGAGCGCTCTGTTAATGCTGCTAAAATAATTGCAAAGCCAAATGAAAAAAATGTACAAAACCCCATACCTAAGTATACAAAAAACCAGCTCTCTGGAACCTCCATGTAATTCAAATACAAAGCACCAGCTACAACCAAGGCTCCAGCTAATATCGCCCCAGCTGCTTCTAAAATAATTCGAGCCAAAATAATATCTAATGGAGTAACCAACCTGTGAAACAATAAAGATGAATTAACCTCATAAGCCTTGATGGATCGGCTATAAGTATGACGCCACATAGTTAGGGGAACGTATCCTGAGATGACCATTGCCGTCATCTGCAACCCATGCTCATGAGAGGGACGAATAGCAGTCCATACAATTGCAACCCCAGCGCAAAATAAAATAGGTTCACCTATTACCCATAAAAAACCAATATTTTCTCTACCATATCGAGTATGTATCTCCCTCATTAATAGAGCATAGATAACACGTAGTTGTATCATAAAAGCATGAGGCAAACTCGGCCTCGCATGCCTTGCAGCACTATATCTACTGATCTCCTCTATTGAAGAATCTTTACTGGAGCGCATGTTCACGTGCCCCCGCAACTAATAGTTTCCCGGTAGCATAGACCAACAATGCAGATACAAACGTTATAAAAAGAAAGGCCAAATTTTTAGGATACTCCGGATAGTCCGGCAAACTCGGCTGCGCCACAACTGTAACATATAGCATCTGCCTATCAGCTTGAGCTTTAGCCATTTCCAATGCGCTCGTCTCAGCTAAAATCTTTTTTTCAATTATACTCTTTTTAACCGTGAGCTCATCATATCCAAGCAACTTAGGCACTAAAGATCCTTGTCCTTCTCCCTTCCGCCCTGTTATGTGGGCTTGCATACCACTCATTTGAGCTTGAATCGACGCAATCCGCTGAGCATATACTTTTATCAGAGGGCTATTAGGAGCACTCAAAATAAGCTGTTTCTTTTCAGCTTCTAACATAGAAAGTCTTGTTTCCAGAGAAAGTGCCGTACCGACCATCGGAATAGCCTGCTTCATCGGATCAATGATCTCATTACTATACCGATAAATCGCCAATTGCATTTCTGTATCATGCAACTCCTTCAAGCTTGTATCAAGTTCCATTTGAGCAGCATGAAGAGTGTTATATCGCTGCCTATCATTTATCTCATTAACCAACCTTTCACCTGCGTCCAATAATGTTTGCGCAACACGTTGTGAATCGAGCGCCGAAAAAGTACGAACTCTCAAATGAGATATACCCGTTTCTTCGTCAATGCGCGCATCTATATGTCTCCTATAGTAGCTATAAAAACTCTCAAAATCCTTTCTCAGAAAGAAAGAAGGAAATTTAGCTAAAAAATCAGCCGAGGGGTCATTAAATAATGTATTGATACGTACTTTCTCAATCAACATCTTTAAAGCATCACGAGATATCATATAATCTTGTACAGCATAAGTGTCCTGGGATCCGCCGTGGCTAGTTTCCAACAGACTACTTAACCCACCCATAGCAGAGTTATTAATTGATTTCCCACGAACAAGGAAATGTGTTTCAGAAATATACTGAGGACTTGCCAAACACAAAAGATAGACTGCTACAACGGCAGTTGGAAGCAAGACTATCAAAGAAAAATCCCATTGCTTCCCAAGCCATCTTACCGCACCAACCATATTCCGTAGCAGTACATTCCCTAAATAGGTAATAGAAGACATCATGCCAGAGCTAACCGGTGTCCTATTTTTATCATCAAGAAAAGTATCTTTCTGAACATGCTTCAGATGTTCCGGTAGCGGTTCACTCAACTGTCTACTTCCTAAAACTATCTGCCAGGATAGGTTCAAACCCACTCCCTTCGGCCATGTGCGTTCATACCAACCTGAATATTTTTCAGTCAAGCACTTGCAACTTCGGAAAAGCGAAGGCTACCTCTTGAGAAAGCACAATACCGAAACATATCAGGCTTGCCTTACTCCTAAAAAATGGATAATGACAAGTCCGGCTAGCCCTTCTAAGGTCATTACCATCAGGATCGCACCGTGCTTGATTCCCCCTCTTTAAAGAAAACTTCCTTTTGCAACGCTAGTACCTTCACCCGTGCAATGAGGGGGGCCACTGGGCTTGCTATCCTCCTTCTATCTGGCTGTAGCTGGGTTCCTCATTCCAGTCCTACGCAGAAACAGGTCCATAACTATACGAAATCATCGAAGAATACGAAAGCTCTCGATTACAAACTTCTAACCATGACACCAGAGATTGCAGATATTTTGTCATCTGAAATAACCCCCAAGATATCTACACTCGTCACTAGTAATCTCAGGCAATCCCGCAACGATCATATCGGCGCTGGCGATGTGCTAGGCATTACGATATTTGAGCTGGGAAATGGCCTCTTCTCATCTTCTGATAAAACAGCACCCACCAGTGATGGTGCGGCTGTAGGCGGAAGTGCACCTCATATCTCTTCTCAAAATCTTCCTCCTACTCAAGTCGAAGGTGACGGAACCATTATGGTTCCATATGTCGGAAGGATGAATGTTTTAGGGAAAACCCCTAGCCAAGTCGCTGCGGTAATTCAGGAACATCTGAAAGGAAAATCGCAAGATCCTCAAGTTATGGTCCGTATTCAGAATGACATTGGTAACACCGTTATTGTCTCAGGTGAAATCATTCATCCAGGCCGGGTTGTCCTTTCCCTTGCCGACGAACATCTTTCAGATGTGATCGCCATAGCTGGAGGAGCAAAGTACCCACCAACAGACTCACAAGTTGAACTGGTACGTAACGGCAAAATTGGGGCTACGGATCTGGCAACATTAGAAAACCACCCGGAAGAAGATATTCGAGCTGATCCTGGCGATCGGATCCATGTTATATACCAGCCTCGTACTTTCACTGCCTTTGGCGCAGTAGGACAGACACAGGCACGTAATGAGGTGCAGTTCGGAACAGCTAAGTTGACCCTTGCAGGAGCTCTGGCACGTATTGGTGGCCCTGCTGATAGTCGTGCTGATGGGAATGCCGTTTATCTTATCCGCTATGAAAATGAAATGGTCTGTAAGCGCCTTGGTGTTCCGATTAAGCCAGGAATGGATTCTGCTCCAGTTGTATATGAGATTGATATGCTGAATCCGACTCAATACTTCTTGGCACAAAGAATCCCAATGAAGGACCATGATTCTATCCTGATAGCTGACGCTGCGACAGATTCCATTTTCAAGATAAATATGATTGTTGGAGCGTTGTTCGGGCAAGCCGCATCCATGGCTGCCGTTGCTGCTCGCTAGTCCGTCTTATGATTAAGAGGAATCCTTTCAGGATATATCAGCAGGCAACCTTGATGTAATTCTCCCTCCTACCAACGACTTGGGGTTCTGTCTTAATATGTCAAAATCTTCTTCCAGATTGATTAGAGTTTCTGATCCAGCAAATTCTTTAACTCCCAATCATAAAGTTTCTGCCAAGGAACCCCCTGTTCGAATCTTCCAGAAAGATTGGATGGAATCCTTCACTCTAATCTCTTTCAGGAAATTTATTATATATTGCATAACCTTTGAGGGTATTTTGCTTTTCTCCATTTTTTATACACACACACCATTGATAACATTTATTATCCCTCTTTTAATTGGAGTATTTTTGTGGCTTTTATTTGAGTATATTCTTCATAGATTTGCTTTCCATTTTGTTAGTAATAATAAAAAAATACAAAGACTGATTTATATCTTCCACGGAAATCATCATATTCAACCCAATCATCCCTTTCGAACGTTGATGCCGATCATTGTGACTTTACCAATTGGACTATTTATCTGGAGTATTAGTGTCTATAGTATAGGTTTTTCTTTAGGTACCTCTTTTTTCATGGGATTTTTCTCAGGGTACGCCATATACGATACCATACATTATGCTACGCATAATTTTAAAATGAGAAAATTCCCTTTATCTTTATGGAAAAAGCACCATTTACTTCATCACTACCGCACAGAAGAGCATAATTATTCAATAAGCTTACCTTTTCTTGATTCAATATTTAGAACAAAATATAAAAGATAGAGGGATTTTTATTTAAAATTTTTATGTCTGATCTATTAAGATACAACTGATGCCATTTACAATAAATCCTTATGCTGAAAGATAACTTTTGAAGACTCTATATGTATTTCCCTTGCGTGAAACTATATCTTAGAATTCTAAATTAGAATAAATTTGTTTCCCTGATGAAGCTTCCCCTTCATCTATGCCCCTCAATATACCTCAATTCTTACATATGGATGCGAAGAGAACCATTTCCATTAACACTCCAAAAGTAAAGAGCCAACGATAACGCTCTCTCAATGATTTGAACCATTCCCTCACGCCCCACGTCACTCTCTAACCTGTCAACAATCCAGTTCAAAACAGACAGAGTATCTCGTCGCTGAACTAACTAGCCCTGGCGGCTCACATGGATAGTTCGTCAAAAAACGGCCTCACGGATTTATTGCCATCCTCTTTAGGTGTTTCTGAATCTAGAACAGGAAACGATATCTGTTGGCTGCCTTGATAGAAATCAGCCTATCAAAATCCTTGACAACAATACGGACAATCGTTCCGCCCTATCTGGCGGGATGACATACTCATCGTGATGCGAAGTGTATTCCTGCTGAGTTATAATCACACCGACAGTTCCAGATTTTTTCATAGCGTAAGCTCCAGTTCTTCAGTAAGAACCTCCCCAATCTGCTTAGCGTCATCATGGCTGGAAACGATTTCGAAAGTTGCCTGCAGGATCCCACGGTCTGATCCCCGACCATTATTGGCCTCGGCGTTGGTAAAGTCAGATGCCGCTACTTTCATTCTCTCGCTCTGTGATTCTCTTTCCATACTGCTAGTGTACACATCGCAAGCGATTCTTAAATTTCATGAAAATTTATGGGAGGGGAATCGCAATCCCACCTCCCTCCTTTGGGACAATGGGCGGTAGCAATCTATTGAAGCAGGTACTTCTAAGGAATAATTTTTGGGCCTCGCCGGGGGCCAGAAAATAAATGCCATCTTATCTCTGGGGCAACACTGCGATTTTCAGAAGGAACCGTGGCGGAGGGGATGGAATACAAAACAACAGCCAAATTAGCTTGTTTTCTGGTATTTTTTAGGATGGGCAATTTTTTATTACCCACCCTATTACCCACTTCTGTTCTGGCTAGGCCGTCTCCTTTTTGCGAGCACACCAGTCTCTCACAGCCTGCTCAGCCCAGCGTGTAGCACCCCCTGTCTGGATTGACGGCGACGGGAAGTCGCCTCCCCTTACCCACCGCCAGATCGTACGCTCGTTCACACCTACGATCTCAGCGGCCTTTTTCACTGAAATATAAATCTGACCGCTCATCCCTTCTCCCCTGTCTTGTTTTTCCCCAGCCCATTCTCCCGGGCAATCGCAGACCGCCTCTCCGCATACGCCGGGCACGTCATCGGATAGTTGTCTGGCAGCCCCCAACGCTCCCGATATTCCTGCGGTGTCATGTTGTAGGCTGTCTTGAGGTGACGGCGCAGCATCTTCACCTTCTTCCCGTCTTCCAGACAGATGATATAATCGGGGAAGACCGACTTGCGGGGCGGTACGGCCGGTACCGGTTTTTCGGGCTCTGCCTCCACGGCAACACCGGCACCTGCAAGGGCACCGTGCACCGAACGGACAAGGTCCGGCAGAGTTTCGGCAGCAACATCGTGACTGCTCACATACGCCGTTACGATCTGCGCTGTCAGAGTTCTGATTGTGACAGTCATGGTCTTCTTCCCTCTTCTCCACAATTCCGGCAACGAACAACCCATTCGTAAGCGCGCCCTCTGTCGTTAAGGATGCGCTCAGCATTCGGGTCGGGGCAGCCGCAATAAGGACACGGATCAAGTTTAAACCAAGTCATTATAATTCCCCCCTATCAAACTCTCCTTTAATCCCTAAACAAATCGGAACACATATTATTGTTATTGTAGAAAACATGCCGGTAACTACTAATACACGTATCAGCCCCGTCTTTATGTTATCACTATATAAGAAAACAGCCGCAGCGATTGATATAAATGCAACTAACCACAAAAATTTTATAAATCTCACGCCATTCTCTCCTTCACCCATTCATTCAGTTCAGCGGCGCCGATCAGCGGCCAGAGTGTCACGCACACCACGGCGCTGGTCAGACCGGGGCGGTATCCGTTGCTGGTGCGTAACAGGGAGATGCGCCAGAGGATGCCGGGCGTCAGATACCCGGCAGCGAGCAGGAAAATTATCAAACCCATGATGACGCCTCTTCATTGCCGAATGAGCCCAGCTTCTCCGTGATTGCAGCCGAAACTATTTCTTCCAGAGACGGGGCCTCATTTCTGAGCCTGTTTCTGGCCCTGATGACATCCTGCTCCTGGGTGATCCTCTCAAGCGCGTCACCGCTCTTCGCTGCCCGTATTCTCTGGATAAAACCATCAGCCCATTTCTGAGCTTCGGGAGGTATGGCGCCCCCTGTCGGGGCTTCCCCGCCCTGGCTAGCTCCGCCCCTAATCGGCTGGATTGTGATGCGCTTCTTCTTCCCACGTCCGACAGTCATCGAGCAGTTGACTGCGCCAGTAATATGAGATGCCCCCTTGATGCGAATGCCGCCTACAGTCTCCTTGCCAAATGTGACAGTCGGATCACGGTACAGGTGCAGCTGCCTCCCTTTATAAAGGCGGCCATCGGTCCCCCACAGGTGAGCAATAACCCGGCGCATTGTTACGCATGGATAGTATGGGCGTCCGTTGTCGCCTGCGTACCCTATTGCAAGAGGCTGTTCCCTATCATTCGTAAGACGAACATCCGTCACGGTAATGATGCGCCCCTCTTCCGACAGGTCATCTGCATTGAGGCGCTCACTTTTCCCGATCAAGGTTGGAGAAATATCAACCATCAGAAAAACTCCACTTCTGCCGGATCGCCATACTCACGGCGTTCTGTATTGAAAAAGCGGGCTTTCCCGCTGGTCTGTGCAGCCTTGAACGTCTCGAGTATTTCAGAGATTTCTGCTTCCGCAGCCAATGCGGCTTCCAGAAGAAGGGCCTGATAAGCCGGTTCTGCCTTCACACGCAGAACCATCATCATGCCCCCGCCGCATGCGGGGAAACTGATGAAATCGCACCATGGGCGGCCAGAGATCATCATCCCCGCCTGCACCTGTGCTTTATAAGCATCAGGCATTTCAGCCGCTGCCAGTGTCCTCATCTGAAACTTCTGTAGGCGGCTCTTGACCTCAACCAGGCCATCATCACCCACCAGACCATCCGGGGAATATCCGAGCTTCACACCATCGAATTGACGGGTGATAAATCCCACCTCAGTGACGGGAGCGACACGCTCGGAATAGATGTCCCGTGCCTCGGCCTCGTCATCATGGCCCCGCTGCATTGCGAACGTATTCGGCGTTTCATCGATATACCCGGTGATACGCTGGGCGGCTTTCTCTGCAATCAAGCCACGGCTTACTTCGCTATCGGAAATTTTCCCCGCCTTGGTAATGAGCCTGCCAATCTCGGATGCTGTAATGATGCCCCGCCTGGCCTCGTGCCATTCTGGAGTGCCCTGCTTCAGCTCGTGATAGATTTTTACGCTCATCACAGCCCCCCCATCTCGATGAGCCGGCGCATTGCTATGCAAGCGTTGTGCTCTTCGGAAATGGCGTATAGATCACGCCCATCGGCTGCCATCCGACTGCTTTCTGCGAGACTGCTCTTGATCTGGTTTTTTAGGTCGGCAACGTGGGCGTCCATCATCCTCTGATATTCGGCCCTTTCCATGATTCCCGGCGGCAAAATGGACGCACTTCTCCTGTTTGCATTTTTCAGCATCTCAAAAAACTCCCAGTTTTACTTGGTATTATCGGGCGCTACTTGCCCACTGCCTCAGCACGCCGCATGTCATAATAAGCATAGATTCTGTCACGCCACTTATTCTCAGCAGTAATACCCGCCTCATCTTCGTAGAGAATGGTACTCAACTTCCCCCGCAGCTTGTCGAGGGCTTCGAACGCAATCCAAGCCTCATCCTCCACCCTCTCATTGAGGGTGTCATTCTTTTCCAGAATGTCAGCCGCGCGGCTTATCAGGGCCAGCACAGCGAATGACGATGGGTGGCGGTCCCGTTCGATACGCTCCAGCAGGCCGTTGTCAGTCGGGCGGTTCTGGTGGGCGATCTGCTCGGAGAGAATGCTCATTCGAATTTCCCCCCGGACACCTCGCCGTTACCGTGCACCTTGGCAGAACCGTACACCTCGGCACAGTCGTACAACTCGGCAAATCCGTACACCTCGGCAGAGCCGAACACCTCGGCGCTACCGTGCACATCGGCGCTACCGTACACTTGAGCTTTACCGTGAACCTCGGCACAGCCGAACACCTGGGCAGAGCCATACACTTGGGCAGAGCCATATACTTGGGCGTCACCGTGCACCTTGGCAGAGTCGTACACCCGGGCGCCATCAGACACCTCGGCGTCACCGCGCACCTCGGCACAGCCGAACACCCGGGCAGAGCCGCGCACCCGGGCATCGTCATACACCTCGGCGCAGTCGTACACACAGGCATTCTGTCCTACCCACGCATTCCCATCGTGGAACAAATTTTTTTCAGTCTCGATGAATCCGCCCAGCTCGCCTGCTTCTACCCCGATACTGGGGATGTCGATCAAGGCACGGATACGGTGCAGTGTGCGTCCGTCATGCTGGATCGTCTCGTCCGTCAGTTCATATTTTTTGTTTTCCATCATTCTCCGCCTCCCATCATAGAGTGGGCGATCTCGAGATTCTCACACGCATCACCCAGGAGTTCATTGATTGCCCCGGATTTATCGTCAGAGACGGGTATCTCCTCCAGGAGAGAAATGATTTCCTTCAGCACATAAAGGACGTCTTCTTTGCCCCCCTCGTCCAGCAGGTTCCCCATCGCTACGACACCGGCCTCGGCGTGGCTTTTCTGATATTCAAGCCAGTTCTGATCAATGCTCATGGCTCATTCCCCGCACGGACTGAAAGGGCAGCCAGGGCATCGGACAGTGCCGCCGTGTTGAAAGGCCATATTGCCGGGAACGACGCTTCTGTGATCGGCTCGTTGCGCTCATATGGGTAGGTCAGGCTGTCGATCAGGTTGTCGAGTGCTATCATGGCCTGCGTCAGCTCGTTCCGCTCGCTGATCGTCAGGCTGGTCCCCTCTGACACTGTCTCCAGCTCGTCATGCGCCGCTTTGATGCGGGACAGGGCTGCGTTCCTGTTGTTATCCACCTCATCACCTCCGTGTTTGTGTGGTGCCTGAGGTAGACTTTTGCCTATTTGGATAAAACAAGCAAGGCATTTTTTGCCTTTTTGGCAATTTTTATACTTTTGCGTGTTGCCATAGAAAAAGCCGCCCACAAGGAAGGCGGCTTTCATGAGAAAATTATTAACTTCCCTTGTCAGAAGGTGGCTCTCAGCCGTGTCTTTATCATGCCGACTACAAGACTTTTTATCTGAATTTCAGGGATGCCGGCATTATCTGGCGTCTCGAGATCAGGCGCCTTGAGTATGATTGGCTGCTGGAAATTAGGGTCTGTACTCTGCGGCCATAAACATGCCGAACCGTCATCAAGAATCTGCAACGCTTTTATCGTCGCTTCAACCCCTGGCCCATACGGATCACGACGACGGACCACTGCAAAGTCCCCCGTCTCAGGAGGTCGCCCCAGCTCCGAGTAGTCAATAACGCACACGACCGAACCCTCAGGGAAAACACGGTTCATACTCTGCCCCTTCACTTCTAGGGCATATCTGTTCAGAGATGCAGGGTATCCATCATCCGTAGGGTAGCTGACAGAATAACGCTCATCGTCAGGCACCTCTAACGCCTCAGAAAACACCCCGGCCTGCACTGCCCCTATTACTGGGATCAATCGTATTTTTACCCCAGGAATTCGCTTGACGGAGGCACCCTTAGGAAGAGGTCCCTTCCACTCTACATTGTGCAGGGCAAAATATTCGGGGCACGGCTCCTTCACGTAGAGATGCCCAACATCTTCGGCAGGGAACCCGAATGCCTTCCAGAGGCGGATAGCGACCTCAAGCTGTAATTTACGCTCTCCATTCGCCGGGCGCCATATCCCGGTGGGAGGCAATCCGACAGCGGACCCCGCTTCTTCGTATGTCATCCCTAGCGCAACCAGATAGGAACGCAGGTGATTCGGATGAGGTTGCTGGGTATTTCTCGTTTTTGTCATGACTGATTTTCTCCAAAGTGGAAAAAATATCTTTACCCAGACAGACAAAATTTCTTGATTAATTTTGCCATTTAGGCAAAATGCCTCCATGAAACTATCCGAATATATGGAGGCGGAAAGCCTCACCCCAGCCGATGTGGCTCAGAAAATCGGGGTCCAGTCTGTGGCGACGATCTACCGATATACGGCAGGAACGAGGAGGCCATCCTCAAAAATGCTGCGCCGCATCCATGAATTCACCAACGGGGCCGTGACGGCGAACGATTTTTTCCACGCCCCCGCCCAGAGGAGCGCATCATGAACGGAAAATTCAAACGACTGCTCGGCGTCGAGTGGTACGAAGGCCTCACCCCCAGCCAGCAAGAGGCTGGGAATGGGTTTATCAAAATCTCACCAGTTCAGTGGGTGTTTCTCAGGCACGCTCTGATTATTGCTGAACAAGCCACGCACGGACCCACTGCTCCCAATCATCAAATGTCAGCACATTTTCTGGCAGGGCTAGCAGAGGGATTGTCAGCTGGAGAGGGGAATTCTGAGGAGACAAAGCAGACGAAGACTTCCTCTGAATATGCCCAGAAATATGAACCTCAAACCGACGTTCATCGTTCTGAATCCGCAACGCCTTCAAATAAAACACAAGAATCTCCTATCAAAAATCACGACAAGCACCCTGCGGACTCGCACTCCGAAGGGCGCACAGGGAACGTAGCAGCCTCCACTGAGCAGCAGGCAGAGCTGGAAGAGCAGGACAGCCATGACTGGATGGAGACGTCCGTCAGCCCATTCATCAAACGGCTCTCTGATGCTGACCTTGCCGCCATCAATGCCGGTGTGGTCCCGACATCGCTCATGAAGCTGATGGGCCGGGTTGCCTACAACGAAATCGAACGCCGGATGGTCGCAGAACCCGGGGCCGACAACGGGTACGGGTACACGGGCAGCCCGGACCTTGGAGAGGTACGCGCATAATGGCAGGTAGCGTAAACAAGGTCATTCTGGTGGGCAACCTCGGGCACGATCCAGAGGTCCGGAACACCCAGTCCGGCGGCAAGATCGTCAATCTGGCCATCGCCACAAGCGATACATGGAACGACCGCAACACGGGTGAGAAGCGCGACCGCACGGAATGGCACCGTGTGGCCATCTTCAATGAGCGTATCGGTGATGTGGCGGAACGCTACCTGCGCAAGGGCCGCAAAGTCTACATCGAAGGCGAGCTGCGTACCCGCAAGTGGACGGATCAGAAGGGCGTGGAGAAGTACACGACCGAGGTGGTGATCACTCAGTACCGTGGCAATCTCGTGCTGGTTGACAGCCCGGGCCAAGGGCAGTCTCAGCCCACACAATCCAACAGCACCCAGCGCTACCAGAGCGGGAGCTCGATGAGCGACGCCGCCGGGTACGGGTATGGCGGCAGCAGCCAGCCGCTCGATGATGAAATTCCGTTCTGATGGAGAACAAAATGAACGAAACAACCAACAACGTAGGCGGGATCGCCGCTGACCGTCTACGCTCCATCATCGAGCGTGTGGAGCGTCTGGAAGATGAGCGCAAGGCCCTGGGGGCGTACATCCGGGGCGTGTTCACGGATGCAAAATCAGCTGGGTTTGATGTCAAGGCCATCAAGCAGATCATCAAGCTGCGCAAGCAGGAACCTGCTGAGGTGGAGGAACAGGAAACCCTCGTGGAGACCTACCGGAGGGCTCTGGGGCTATGAGTATTCTGGATTTTATCATGCCCCGCCGTGACCGGTTCAGGGCTGAAAATTGCGCCCTGAAACTGGCCCTCAACGGTGTTGAGGAGCGGCTGTTCACCGAGATGGCCTACAGCCGGAAACTGGCAGAGGACAGGGATGCCCTGCTGGCACAGAACTGCCGTCTGCGTGCCCAGCGGGACGATGCCCTCGCACGCCGGAGACGTGATGAGAAAGGGAGGTTCCGGTGAGACAGATAAGTTTCGTCCTACCCGCACCCTACCCGCTTCTGAACCGCTCTCTGCGGGCGCACTGGAGCGTCCGAAAGCGCCAGCAGGCTGCTATCAGGGGCGCCATACTGGAACAGATCGGTGGAGCCGCCGGGCTGCCGCCTGAGCCGTTCCAGAAAGCCCGTGTCGTTATCGAACGGCACAGCGTGGGGACGCCGGACTACGACAATCTGGTAGGCGGTGGGAAGCAGCTCATCGACTGCCTGACAACGCCAGTCATGGGCAAGGGCGGCCGCCAGAGGAACAGGCGCGGGCTGGGCATCATCGTGGATGACAGTCCAGCTCATATGACAGCTGAATACCACGCTGTGAAATGCCGTCTGTGCGAACAGAAAACGGTGGTCACGATCACCGAACTGGAGGTCCTGCCATGAGCATCGAAGCTATCAACTGGGCGAAGAAACAGCGTGTCAGCCCTACGCAAAAACTGGTGCTTCTGGTGCTGGCTGACTGCGCTGATAGCGATGGTCTGGCATTCCCCTCCATGAGCTATCTGGAGGAGGTCACAGGCCTCAGCGACAAGGCCATTCGCAACGCAAAAAGGGCGATGATGAGCGCCGGTTTTCTCGTGAAGGAAGACTGGATGCGGCTGAATGACATTCGCCTGTCCATGACAGACATTTCCGAGAAAACGGAACCTCGTTCCAGCAAACCGGCACGCCGTTCCAGAAACACGGAACCTCGTTCCGCATCATCGAAAACGGAACCTCGTTCCGCCATGACGGAACCTGCGTCCATCGAAACGGAACCTCGTTCCGCAGTACCAGAACCACCAATAACCACCAATAACCATCACTCTATCCCCCCTACCCCCCTTAGCGAAAAATCTCGCTCAAAAAAATCGACCGCCTCGAAACGAGGCCACCGGCTGCCCGATGGCTGGCAGCCATCCCAGGAGCTGCTCGACTACGCCGCTGCTCACGGCCTCGATCCAGAGCGAGAGACCGAGGATTTCCGGGATTATTGGCACTCGAAGCCCGGGGCCGGTGGCGTGAAACTGGATTGGGCCGCCACGTGGCGGACATGGTGCCGTCGCAGCGCAGACCGCCATCAACAGCGGTTTCCGGGTGCCGGGAACGTCACCCCGTTCCCGGCTCGACAGCAGCGCAACACCCGCCCGCCACGTGATCCTTTTGCAGGGTTTGCGGACAGTTTCACGGACGTGGAAATCCCTGAACTGAGCCCAGAAGACAAGGCGCTGATGCGCCGTTACCGGAGCTGAAAATGTCTGAAATTGTTGAATTTTCCCAAGATTTTTCCCACGCCCAGCAGCAGCGGAGAAACCGTCAGATCGGGTCCTGGCTGACCAAATTGTCGTCATACCTCACCCACTCGGTTGAGTTCAGGGAGATGGATGAGCGGGGACGTGCTGTGTTCTGGGCGGAACTGGTTGAGGTGATGGCGGAAGCCGATCTGCCGGACGCCGCATGGACATCGGACTCAATCCGGTTCTGCCGCCGCCAGTTCAAGTTTTTCCCGTGCGCTGCCGAGCTGTGCGCCGCTCTGGAGCGACATGTTGAGCCAGTGCTGGCAGCGCAGAAGCAGCGGTGGGAGCGGGAGAAAATCAGCAGTTCCCGCCCCCGTGGCGATGGCTCGATCCCGCTGGATGAGAGGCTCTGGCTGGACAGGTTCCGGGAGGCCGTGGCTGATGGGTTCCGGTCACTGGGCGATGAGCGAGGCACGAACCCAGACGAAGCCCGACATTCCGCCCTGACGCTGCTCCGGCAGCAGGCCCCCGCTGCTTATGCGTCTCTGGATGAAGTGGAGCGTCGGGACCGCTACGGGAGGACCTACGCATGACCAAGGTTTGCCGGAAATGCGGGATTGAGAAGCCCCTCAGCGATTTTGTGAAGCGCAAGTCGTCACCAGACGGGAGGAGAACATTCTGCAAAGCGTGCCTGAATATGGAGTTGCGGGAACAGAGACAGCCGAAAGTCAATCATCCCCCCAACCTCTCGGCCGTTGTCGCGAACGGCAAAAAGGGATGCAGTCAATGTGAGGAGATGTTGCCAGTCTCTCGCTTTGCGGTCTCTTCAAGCCGGAAATGCGGGCTTCAGTCCCGATGCAGAGACTGCGAGAAGGATTACAGAACCGCCCTCGCTATGAGGCATCAGGCCTCCCCTATCGCAATCCAGAAGAGGCGCCGTTTCCCCCCGTTCAAAGGGTACGGCCTTCCAGAATGCAGGGGATGGTAAGCCATGAGGACAGACAACATGCCCATAACAGCCACACAGATGGTCTCTGAGTGCGGTACATACGTTCGCACGATATATGACGCCAGAGAGGCTCCAGAACGCAATGAGCGGGCGTCTGTTGCGGTGAAGCGTTCTGGTGGGTACGAGCGGGTTCAGAACGACTGGTACGTTGAGCCGGAGAGCGTTACCCGCCGCCTTCTGGCAGTAGAGCGTCCCTTCATCGGGACTGTGCTGGACCCATGCTGCGGGCAAGGGAACGCTGTCCGGGCGATGTGGGGTGCTGGCCTGGAGGGAGCCGATGGCTGCGATATTGCACCACGCCTTCCTGGGGCTTTGGGGGGATGCTTCACCGAGACGCTCCCCGGCAGAATGCCAGACAGCATCATCTCCAACCCGCCCTACAACCGGGCGCAGGAAATGGCGCAGCTTGCTCTCGACTGCACGCAGGACCGGGTCTGCCTGTTCCTGAGGCTGGCATTCCTCGAAGGGAAGAAACGGTCAGTCTGGCTGAGAAACAGCCCCCTCGCCAGGGTCTGGATTGTGCCTGATCGAGTGGCCTGCATCCCGGGGCACCTGCTGGGGGCCCCGCAGAAGAAGTTCAGCGGGGCCATCGCCTACGCATGGTTCGTCTGGGAGCACGGCCATCATGGCAGGCCAGAAATCGGATGGCTGCCAATGGAGAGCAGCGATGGCGCATGAGAACAAGCCGCCAGAACAGCCCGGGCCTGAGAAAGAATGGGATGAAACCGCCCTTCACAGGGCGTTCGGAGGAGATGTGGAATGAGTGATGGGAATGATTTGAGAATGTTTTTAATTGGTTTGGGTGTGATTTTAGCAGTTGCCATTCTGATTTTAATGCCCGCCACCGCAAAGCTGCTGTTGGGGTTGATGGCATTCTTTGCCCTCTGGGCAACTGGGGCCATTAAACTGACCGGCGCAGAAATGGCCGGGTTGGGGGTGTTTCTGGCAGGGTTCGCCACCCTCTATCGGGTGATGATGGGTGGATGAGCCGCAAGGCCAGAGAATAAAAAGCCGCCCGGCGGGTAAATCCGGGCGGCTCTTTGTGCGCAAATCTTATCCCTCACGACAAGATGAGGATTTTTATAGCACCATAGGGCAGGCAGTACAATGGCAGATACGCCGGAGAAGCGGACGAAGCTGGATCGGAACTTGGTCGCATTGCGGGCCACATCCGAGCAGTGCGAGGCGGCGGAATGGTTCTGGACACGGGAGATATGGGCAAGGCATGGCGTTCGTGATCCAATTCTGGATGCCACCCCTTCCAGATACAACAACGCAGGGCAGGAAGAGGCCCAGGGCGATGAGCTGACGTGGCGGCTCTCCCGGGCCGACACATACGCAATCCTTCGTACATTTTACGACCGAAACGGATGGGGGTATTGGTCTCTGGCATATTCGTTTCTGGTCGAGCAGAAATCGTTTCAGGAGATCGGGGCGGCGTACTATTCGAATCTAAAAAAAACCCAGCAATATGAGCACGGACGGCGCATGTGCATGGACCTTCTGGAGCGGTTGGTTATTTGGCTGGCTGATTACCGTAAAAAACGGCGGAAAACAGCCAGCAGGACAACAGACGGGCACCCTTGGCCAAGCTCTCCACGGGCAGTCATTGTGGAAAGCTGTTGACGGGGCCGGAAAAAAAACCTATCAAATAGCTAGCTTTGGAATTGGTGCGTCTTCCTTGTAACCAACGGCTTGACAGTGGCGCACCTTGCCCCGTCTGGATGTGATCCGGCGGGGCTTTTTTGTATCTGGAGACCTCCATGCCCCGCCCCGCCCCGCTCTCCGGCAGACGGATTGAGCGAGGGGATGCTGTATCCGGTCCATGCGGTCTTCTGGCCATCGTCGTGAACGTGCGGGGCACAACCGCTACATTATGTCGCATCCTCCAGAACCCACGATACCGGCACCGATCAGATGTGCAGATAGGGCTCGGGGATGCAGTGGCGCTGGGCATCAATACCGGTAACAAGGTGCGATGCCGGGTGTTCAGAATGAATGTCCGCCATCTTGCCAGACGGAATGCGACAATCAGCGATGACCTTCTGGCCCGCGTCAGGGCGGCAGTCGAGAAAGAAGACGCAATAACCCGCTGGGAACGGGCTGAGATAAGGTCTGGCGGGGTGAGTGGGATTTATGGGTAAGCCGCTTGAAAAAAAATCATGAAAAATCAAGCAAAAAATCACGGCGGTCGAAGAAATGGCGCTGGCCGCCCGAAGGGGTCGATGAATAAGGCCACAGCCGACATCCGGGCGCTCGCACAAGAGTATACGGACGAAGCACTGAGTGTTCTTCTCTCCATTGCCAGAAATGAGGCCGCTAGTGAGGCGGCCCGTGTAGCGGCCGCCAAGGACATTCTGGACCGGGGGCACGGCAAGCCAAGGCAGACTATTGATGCGAATGTGAAGCGGAGCGTAACCGACATGAGCGAGGAAGACCTTGCCTTGTTGGCCGGTATTGATGATGGGGACTCTGAGCAGGACTGAACTGGAGCGCATTGTTGCCAGAAAGGCGTCGGTCGAACTAGGGAAAAGACGGGCAGCCCGCCAATCCCCGATTGCCTTCACGCAATACACAATGCCGTCCTATGAGGCGGGCGATCATTTGCGTTTGCTCTCGGACAAACTTCTGGCCGTGGAGCGTGGAGAGATAGACCGCCTCATGGTGTTCATGCCGCCCCGGCATGGGAAATCGGAGCTCTCCAGCACTCGCTTTCCTGCATGGTACCTAGGGCGCAACCCGACAAGACAGATTATCACCGCCTCATATTCTGCTGACCTTGCTGAAAACACGTTCGGGAGAAACGTGCGTAACCTGTTCCGTTCGCCAGAGTTTGGGAACGTCTTCCCCGGCGTTGCGCTGTCATCCGATAGCAGCGCCAAGGGGCAATGGGCCACGAACAAAGGCGGCGTGTATGTTGCCGCTGGTGTTGATGGAGGGCTGACGGGCAAGGGTGCAAATCTGGCCCTGATTGACGATCCGTTCAAAGACCGGAAAGAGGCAGAATCACAGGTCATCAGGGAAAACGTGTGGGATTGGTATAGGTCCGTCCTTTACACCCGCCTGATGCCCGGCGGGGCCATCGTACTCATCATGACCCGCTGGCATCCTGATGATCTGGCAGGTCGTTTGCTCAAGGCGCAAGCCACGGGCGGTGACAAGTGGGAGGTTGTGGAGCTTCCTGCCCTTGCTGATAGTCCAGACGATGCGCTGGGCCGATCGGAAGGTGAAGCGTTATGGCCCGCCAGATACCCGCTACCCGCTTTGAAGCGGATGCGGGACAACATCGGCCCCCGTGAATGGTCCGCCCTGTACCAGCAGAAGCCAACCGAGGCAGAGGGGAACCTGTTCAAGATAACGGCCATGCCCTGCCTCGATGCCGCCCCTTCTGGCGTGACGGACATCGTGCGGCGGTGGGACTTGGCAGCAACACGGGAAACGGGCGGGAATGATCCTGATTGGACCGTGGGCGTGAAGATGGGCCGGATGGATGGTGGCAGGTACGTCATTCTGGACGTGACCCGCCTTCGTGGCGGCCCGCAGGACGTGCAGCAGGTCATTGTGAACACGGCGCAGGCCGATGGGTATGATGTGCGTGTTGTGCTGCCAGAAGACCCTGGGCAGGCCGGTAAAGCACAGTCGGCGTATCTGGTAGGGCTGCTGCCTGGATACAGGGTGCAGGCTATCAGAGAGACTGGGGATAAATCAACCCGGGCAGCCCCGTTCGCTGCACAGGTGAACGTGGGGAATGTTTCGCTAGTTCGTGGCGTCTGGAATGACGCCTTTAGAGAGGAATTAAGAGCCTTCCCAGCTGCCACACACGACGATCAGGTGGATGCGGCGGCGGGGGCTTTCACGGCAATCTGGCGGCCCAATATGGGGCCAATGCCAACGGATGACCCGGATATGTTCTGGAGTGATAATGGAGGGTTTTTCTGATGGCGAATCCCTACATGGACGGGCTGCCCATCCCTCCCATGCCAGAGTTTGAAAAGCTGGCTCCGGCGGTTCAAAAGCGGCTTTATGCCCTTGCGAACGATCTGGCGGCGGAAATGACACAGGAGCAGGCTGCTGCATCTTCTGTTCCGCTAGAAGAGCGGCTAAAACCCTACGACAACAGCGCCATGATCGGATCATATCGGCGTGGTGCATTGTCTGGTGTAAAGGGAAAGATGGGTGACGCTGCGAATATCCGTGTTACAGGTCCACAGACTGCCCCAGGCATGGGTATTTTCGCTTCTGGTGGTGATTTTCTGCATCAGGGCGTTGGGTTCCCGGGGTTCCCTTATCTAGCGGCCCTTCCCAATGAGGGGGACTTCCAGAACATCCTGACCACCAAAGTTGACGGCGTGCTGCGTTCATGGGGGCGGTGGGTTGCCCATGATGAGGTGGATGAAGCCAGCAAGGAGCGCATTGATGAGCTGAATGCCGCTTTTGATGAGTTTGACGCCAGAAACTGCCTTCGAGAGATGACCCGCCATGACGTTGTTTATGGCATGGGGTTCGCCCTGGCGGTCATGAAGGGCGATGATGAGGACGAAACGGGTGAGACAGAAACGCCGCTCACTCTGACAAAGGGCAAGCTGGGGAAAGGCTGCCTCGCACGCTTCAAGGCGGTTGATCCGACATGGATTTCGCCAGACGACTACAGCACCAGCAATGCCGCCTCTGATTCTTATTACAAGCCCCGCCGCTGGTGGGTGCAAGGTACGTCATGGCATGGCACCCGCTGCATGACGCTCATCAGCCGCCCGGTGTCAGACATTTTCAAACCGTCATATAATTTTGCCGGAATGTCGTTGCTGTTCATGGCAAAAACATATGTCGATAATTGGCGGAAAACTCGGGATAATGTGACCGCCCTACTCTCCACGATGCGAACGACCATTCTGGAGACAGACCTAACGCAGATCATGAGCGCTCAGGGGCGATCAGACCTGAAACGCCGGGCACATGAGTTCATAGCTGCCAGAAACAATATGGGCTTGATGCTCACGGGGAAAGAAGAGCGGGTCAATAGCCTAAACACCCCCCTTTCTGGCCTGGACCGGTTGCAGGCGCAGGCCCTGGAGCAGATATGCAACATCACCCAGACCACGGTTATGGAGTTCACAGGCAATCAGCCAACCGGGCTGAACGCCTCAAGTGAAGGGGCGTTGCGGCTTTCTGACGACAGGAAAAAATCCTTCAGGCAGCTTTACCTAGAGCCGCTTATCCACCGGATGAGCGATATTCTGCAATTCCATCTTTGGGGTGAGACCAGGCTCAGGCCGGGATCGATCCGGTGGGATTGGGACGCCATCAGCGAGCCTAGCCCGTCCGAGAGGGCGGATATGGACTGGAACGATGCCAGAGGGCTGGCCGCACTGGTTGACCAAGGCATCATCTCACCAGAAGACGCCCGGCGGGCCATGATCCGATCAGGAAACCGCCTTGCATTGGGGATCGAGGATGAGGAAATTGAAGACTTTACCTCGGAAGATCCGGCCCCGTAACAGGATGAAGACGCCCCGGCCAAACGCCGGGGTTGCTGCTTCTTATGAGCGGAAAATCAGGTCCATGTCTCATCAGATGGGACAGGATTACCTGCATGAGATCGCACAACTTTATCGAGAGATCAGGCAGGAATATCCAGAGAGGAAAATGGGCGATGCCAGCCCGCAGGTTCAGGCGTCGAAAACCCTGCTTGGCCGCCTTCGGGAGCGATGGATTGATTTCTTTTCTGGCAGAAGCCAGGGCGTTGCTTCCGAGTTCATCAGACAGGCATCAGGTTATCAGGCCCATGCTTTCAGGAGTGCCCTAAGGAGTTATGAGGGGCTTGCGGCAGGCAGGGGCACGGGGGAGCCATACGAATGGCGGCGCAAGATTGCCAGACAAGGCAAGCCGCTTCCCATCCTAGGCCCGTCCCCCACTCCAGAAGAGGAACAGGAGGCCCTTGAGGCCCTGCATGAATATGAAGCGACTACCGCCCTTCGCAATGTGGGCCAGCGGCGTGAAAATGGCTGGATTGGGTGGGAGAATGAACGGCTTGGACCGCTCCCATCCCTGCCCTCTGATCTGACGCCAGAAGGCCAAGAGCGGGTCAAAACCATTGAGGAAGCGGCAGTTGAACAGAATGTCGGACTGATCCAGTCCATCCCTCAACAGTTCCACGACCGTGTTGCGCAAGACGTATTGAAGGCCCTTCAAGATGGCTGGCCGCTTGATGATCTGGTGGAGAAGCTGCGGCACAGTTACGGGATAACCCGCAAGCGTGCCCGCCTCATCGCCAATGACCAGAACAGAGGCATTACCGCCCGCCTGAATGTAGCTCAGGCGTTGGCCGCATGGGGCGATGATGTTGAGGCCATCTGGTGCCACGTTCATGGCGGGGAAAAGCAGCCACGGAAAAGCCATGTTGAGGCTGACGGGAGACGTTTCAAGCTCTCTGAAGGCTGCTGGATTGACGGCGAGTTCATCCTCCCTGGCCAGAAGATTGGCTGTCAGTGCTGGTTCGAGATTTGTCCACCGGGAATTGATTAGATGCTAGGCAAAATTACAGACGCCGCCACGTCAACACGATGGCGGGACGCCATCAATGCGCTCCATGCCGGGAAATCGGTCATCACAAAAACAGGCGTTGATGAGTACCCCGGCGCATCCCTGAACAAGCCGGGACTGGAGCCGAACAAGCTCTACAAGATTTATAGGCCGCCAGAAGTGATTGAGGCGGCCCTGCCTCTGATGAAGCATCTCCGCATCCTTGACGGCCATCATTTCGAGACGGCCAACAACCTCAAGGATGACAAGTTGGTAGGTACGACCGGTGACGCGCCAGAAATGAAGGACGGAGCGGCGTATATCAACGTCACCATCTGGAAGGAAGGGGCCATCAAGGAAATTGAGGCTGGCACCAAAGAGCAATTTTCTCTTGGCTACTCTTTCGATGTCGACATGACGCCCGGAACAACGCCAGACGGACGCCACTATGACGGACGGTTCACAAAGATCATCCCTGAGCATGTGGCCCTGGTTCCTGTGGGGCGGGTCAATCATCCGGGGAATACTGGCCCGCTGGCGAAAATTGCAGACGAGGCAAACATGAACTTTCAGGAGGCGATGACGGCTATCTGCCAGACGTGCCCGGATACCCCGGCTGACGTGGTGAGAGCAGCTGTCATGCGGGCAATCGCTGATCTCAACACCAAGGAAGCTCAGAACGGCCCGGAACCGGCAAAGGCCAAAGATGAGCCAGAGGCGGCCAAGTCAGCAAAGGACGTTGGCCAGACCGGCGATCAGGACGGGCTTGTGAAGAAAATCGTGGATGCCTTGATGGGCGCATTCAGCAAGGAGAAGCCGAAAGTGGCAGATGAAGATGAAAAATTGGTGCGGGCGACAGAAGAACGCCGTGCCCGTGAAATGCTGCACCAGATGCGGGACAAGCCGAAAGAAAAGGTTCTGGAGTGCCTTGATGCCATGGGCCTGACGGATGCCGCCAAACGGACCCTCAAGGAAGGCAGCAAGGGCGAAGGCGAGCGGGCTGAGGCTCACCAGATTCTCCATGAAGGGCTGTTTGGTGATGGCCGTATGGGGGACGCAAAAGCCACCCGCATTACCCGGCTCGGTTCATACAATCCGGCCAGCCGGAGCATCACGTGGAGCCAGGGGCTTGGCCGTGGTGGCTGGAACCACATTGCTATGCCGGGGGGCGGCTCTGGCGGCGGAACGGCGCACGATGAAGAGGGGAACATGAGCAAAGAGCGCATTGAGCGGGAAGACCGCATGGCGAAAGACATTCTTCACCATATGGAAGATGCCCCAAAAGAAAAAGTGCGTGAACACCTTGAATCTTTGGGTCTGACGAACGCCGCGAAGCGTGTGATGAGCCGCGCAGAAAATGATGGGAAAACTGGAGACGCTCGTGGCTTCCGGCACACCCAGAATGATCTGTTCGGTGGGACGTCTACCAACACGATCAGTAGCGGGGGGCATGGCCGTGGCGGGTGGAACCATGATTCCAGCCAGAAAACAGCCGATGAAGACAAGAATAAGGCTGAGGAAGACCGCTACGATGCGAAAGAAGACAGGATGAAGGCGCATCGTAAAGAAGCAAAAGAGCTTCTGGACAAGGGGCTGCATGAGGAGGCGGTGAAGACGCACCTTATGAAGGCCCGCGGCCTGTCTGGTGAAGAAGCAGAAGAGATGGTCGAGCGTGCCCGCCACATCCCTGCATCCGAGCTGCCAAAGGGCAAGACCAAGGATGAGGAAGAATCTGAACGCAAGGCGGCGATTGCCGAGGAGGTGAAGCGCCAGCGTCAGGCCGAAGAAGAGAACCGCCAGAAGGCTGACAAGGCCCGGGACGAAGTGGAGAAAGAAACCGGGCGCCTGCATGGGTGCAAGGTCGGTGACAGCGCAGAAGATGTGTATCGTGCCGGTCTGGCATCCATGGGCTTTATGGGGGCTGACACGCTTCCCGCCGTTGTTCTTGAAAGCACATTCCGCTCGTTCGCAGCCCAGCGCCGTGGGGCGGACTATCGCATGGGCGACAGCGCTTCTTACGCATCTGGCGACATCAACAGCATGGCGGCCGAGCTGCTCGGCTGAGGAGAAAATTATGGCACAGCAGACAGTATCCCTGCTCCAGCCCATCGGCACGCCGGGGCAGCGGGTCAATCTCAATCCCCTAAACGTGGTCGCGTCTCCCAATGATGGCTTCCGGGCCGGGGCCAACGGCCTGGCCGTCGGTGCTTTCGCATGGGCTGATCCTTCCGACGCATCAGGGCGCACCCTTCTCAATAGCGGGTCTGGCAGTCCGCTTGGCTTCCTGCACAAGAACCGTACCGGCGTCATCACCCAGTGGCTTGGCCGTGCTGTAAACGGCATCCTGGCCGGTCAGGAAACCGTCATTTATAACGGCGGCGATTTCTCTGCCATCGTGGGGGGGACCGCCCCGGTAACATCTGGAACTCAGGTATATGCCGACCCGACAACTGGGGCTGTGTGCGCAAGCTCCAGCAAGGGGGCGGTCCCGACCAATTTCACCTTCACTTCTGGCGGCAATGTTGGCGATCTCGTCAGCATTTCGGGCTACGTCACTACAGCCCTTCTTCCCGCCGCCACATCTGCAAGCAAGGGCTCTTAATCAATGGCTATGAGCAATCCGAAACTCCAGAAGGTCTATGACAGCGGGCAGGCCCTTGGCGTTCTGGCTGCCTCCGGGGTGCATTTCAATGCTACCCCAGTGGGAGCGACGCAGGCGGTTCCCGTTCATCTGGTGGGCTCCCGTGCCCGCATTGGTGACGCCGCAACAGTGCAGGCTCCCTCCCTGCCCTCGAATGGCAGCCTGTCCACAACAAACAATGATGGCTGGCTGCTTTCTGTCCTCCAGTACATCATGCCAGATACGGTTGATGTCATTTACGGGGCCGTGAACGCCGGGCGGGCCTTTGGTGAGCGCATCGCCGGGTCTCCGACTGATCGGGTGATCACGTGGGCCAACGCTGAACTTGTCAGCAAGCGCAGTGCCTATGACGATTTCGCCCCGGCGCCGCTGTCTGATGTCAACTATGACTATGACCAGCGCCAGACCCGCCGTGAAATGACCGCCATTGCTTATGGCGATTATGAGACGGCCCTTGCTGGCCGCTCCCGCCTGGATCTCATTCGGGACAAGCGGAAGAGTGCCGCCCTGTCTATGGCCAAGTTCCTGAACGAAACGGCCTTTTATGGCCTTTCTGGCCAGCAGACATACGGATTTTTGACGGACCCCAACCTGCCCCCGGCCATCACGCCATCGGTGTGGAAAGATGCCACGACAAGCGGTTCTGGTGGCAACATCATCTACTGGTCCGACAAGAACGGGTACCAGAAGTTCGAGGATGTTCGCCGGGTATACAATCAGATTCTTCAGCAGGCTGGGAGCAACATTGACATTGCGGCATCTCGCACGCTCAAGAAGAAGATTCTGATTGCTGGCAGCCTCCAGAATGACATCATCGGGGCTACGAACGAATATCAGTTCGACATGGCAAAGCAGTATGACGCCCTGTTCGGTGCTGGAATGTGGGAAATCATCGTTGTTCCTGAGTTCGATGATCCTGTGCTCGGTGCCCGTCTGGCGATCATCATTGATGAATATCAGGGCGTGAAGACCTGCTATTGCGGACATCAGCTGAAATATCAGGAGGGGCGCATTGAATCGTATTCTGCCCATTTCAGCCAGAAGGTCATGGCTCAGACAGCCGGGTTCTTTGGGGTCCGTCCGTTCCTTATCGGCCAGATGATCGGCCTGACAGCGCCAACTCAGACAGCCGCAGGCAAGTAAAGGAAAGCATCATGGCACTTATTGCGAGCAAGGCGTTTTCTGACGTTCGTTTTGATCTTAGCGCGCCTATCAAGTTTGACCGGTATACTACCCAGCCGCCCCGCATTGACCGGGGGCATCCCCGTACCGTGACAATCATGGGCACGTCCATGACCACGAAGAAGGTCATTCTCGGGCCGGATGGGAAGAAGCGCATCGGTGTGCGTGACAATGGCGAAGCGGCTCCGGATGCCGTCATGCTCACAGAAGTGCCAGATTCTGACTGGGAAGCGCTGAAAACCATTCACGCTTCCCACCCCATGATCTTGAGCAAGGTGATCCGCCGGGTTGGCAACAGCGCCGATGCCAAGAGCGTTGGCCGTGATCTGGCAGAGCTTCGCACTCATGACCGGCGGCTTCCCATTGATCGGGGGATGGCAGCTGAGGAAGCGCAGAAACGTGCGCAGGAAAATCGTGCATCGGCTACTGACAGCGATGACCCGATCGCCATTCTGGAGCGGATGGGGCAGTGAGGTGAAGCGTGGCAGATTGTGATAATGGCGGCGCCTCCGATGGAGTGTCATCCCCAGGTGTAGTGCCTCTGAATGTTGAGGAGTTCTATGCATTTTTCCCAAGCCTGCAATCTGCCGCCTCACCAGAACAGGTAAAGGTCAATTTCCGCCGTGCAGAGCGGTTCTTGGATAATTCCCCCTCATCCATCATAACCAATCTTTGCGATCGCCAAGAGGCTTTGTACGACCTGACGGCATTCTACATCGTTCTGGTGCAGGGCGCCGTCACGGTATCGCAGGGCATGGACAATGCGAGTGCCACGCTCCAGCCCGGTCTGGTGGGAAGCGTGACGAACGCTCATGAGGGGTCCGTTGGTGTGGGGGTTCAGTCCCTCCAGGGCGGCAATGCCAGTTCAACGGAAAAGTTTCTGATGCAGAACCAGTTCGGGGCGATGGCGTGGCAGATCATTCAACGCTATCTGCATGGCCCCCGCTATCTGACGGCAGGCCCGGCGTGGGACGATTACGCATGGCCGTGAAAAGTGGTTTTGGTGCGAACCTAGACGGGCTGGAGCGTCTCAGGAAGCAACTCAAGAGCATGGACAATCGCATCGGCCAAGAGCTCACCCTGACAGCTGGATGGGATGAGAATTGCCGCTATCCGAGCGGTGAATATGCTGCTGATGTGGCAGTTATTCAGGAATATGGCGCTATTCTCCCGGCGCCACCAGACATGCAGGGGAAAAGCACGGTCCGCATCCCCCCCCGGCCCTTCATCCGGCCCTGTATCGCCAAAAATGAAGGGAAGTGGGAGCATATCATTGCTCATGGTCTGAAACAGGCGGTAACCGATGAAAGTCTGACGGGAGAAAAAATCCTTCTTCGGGCGTCCCTGACGATGGTTACGGACCTGAAAGCCTCGATCAATGCCGTGGATAGCCCCCCGCTTTCGGATTACACGATCAGGAAGCGTCATGAGAAAAACCGGTATTCACCAGAAGCATTGGCTCTCGGGTATGACCGGAAGCCGCTTCAGGATACGGGGTATTTGCTGGGAAGCATTACCTATTTCGTGAGACCAGGAATACCGGGGAAACACAACTAGCCAGAGTTACATCATGAATATTCGTGCCTTGGCCAATGCGGCAACATCCCGCATCAGCCCTAACATGCCTATCATCTGGCGTCAGAATATGGGCATCGTGCAGGACATGAAGACCGGCAAACGCTCTGCCAACTGGCAGGATACGCCACTGGTTGGGCAGGTACAGGCCCTGACATCCCATGACCTCCGGCATATCGAGGGGCTGAACCAGCAGGCCTATACAAGGGCGGTTTACCTGAACGCCCAGGCCATGGGGGCCAGACGTAGCGAGATGAAGGGCGGCGACCTGTTCCTGTTCAATGGCCAGACATGGAAGGTCATTTCCGTGCCGGAAAACTGGCCCCTGAATGGCTGGAGCAAGGTTATTGTGGCTTTGAGGCAGACAGATGAGCAGCATCCAGACTAGCGGAACACAGGAAGACGCCCAGATGGCAGTTTTCCAGTATGTTCGCTCCCTTATGCCTAATGATGTGCCCGTCATTCTGGCACAGGAAAATGATGTGGACATCCCCAAACCGCCATTTGTCATCATCAATCCGGGGCGCACCATCCGTCTGGCAACCAATAGCCGGGATTATTCAGTGGATGGGCAGGTGACGCTTGAACAGGCCGCACAGGTGGACATGCAGGTAGACACTTATGGACAGGGCGGGGCTGACCGTATGGGTATCCTCACTACCCTGTGGCGGGATGAACACGCTTGCGACTGGTTCCGCCAGAACTTCCCTGACATGGCCCCGCTCTATGCCGAACAGAGGCAGCAGGTCCAATTCATCAACGAAGCACAGGATTATGAAGAACGGTGGACGGCTGATCTGGCCATGCAGGTCAATCAGCGCATCACACTTCCCCTTGAATCCGCCATATACCCCGGCCCCGTCATCATAGAGGACATTAAATGAGTATCCCCTTATCTTACCTTGTCTCTGTCAGCCCGTCCGTCATCCAGACGGGGGCAGGCCAGAATACCCTTTACGGCCTGATGCTCTCTCGGAGCTCATCCGTACCCTTCGGGCGGGTTCTGACATTCACCAATGCTGATGATGTCGGCTCCCTGTTGGGCAAGGACACGCTGGAATATCAGCAGGCAGTTGTCTATTTCAGCGCCTATTCTGGTGCGTCCACACGCCCATCCGCCATGAACATGGCTTACCTGCCAAGCGATGAGAAAACGCCCATACAGGCCGCATTGTGGGGCGGGTCTCTGGCGGGGAAAACCCTCGATGCCCTCAAGGAGGTTCGTGGCGCCCTGACGCTGAACGTCAATGGGAAATCTGGAACCGCACAGATCGACCTAAGCCAAGCAACGAGCTTTTCACAGGCGGCCAGTGAGATACAGGCGGCTTTGTGGCCTTCTGGCAATGGCGGGACGGTGACGTGGAATATCGGCCTTGATGCCTTTGTCATCACGGCCCCTGCCCAGGCCAGCGAGAGCGACGGCACGGCACAGGACAGCACAATCACAACGGCATCGGGGCCGGTTGCGGATGCTCTGGCGCTGTCGGGCAGCAAGGGCGGGATCACAACACCTTCCTGCCTGTCCCCCACTGCCGGGAATGTCATGGACATTCTTCGGGCGGCCAATCCGACGTGGGCAAGTTTTTTCTGTGCCTTCGACCCACAGGCGCAGTATCTGGAACTAGCCAAGTGGGCAAACGGCCAGAACAGCACCGTAATGGCTGCGCTTCATGACACCGCCCTAACCGGCATGACCGCCAATGCGCTGTCTCAGGCGAACACGTTGTATGATCAGGCCGTAAACGCCGGTTATAATGGTGTTTTCGGGCTGAATGGTGACCCTCTGGCGGCCGCCTTCGCATCCTGCATTTATGCAGCCGTTGATTTCACGCAGGCAAACGGGTTCCTGCCCTTCGCAGGGCGCACGTCATCCAGCTTGGCTGCCACGGTGTCAGACCGGGCAACAGCCGCCGCCCTTGATGCGAAAGGCATTAGCTACATTGGCAATTTCGCTGGCCCGGTCGATACGGACCTGACGCAGCTCCAGTCTGGCGGCGTATCAGGCCCCTTTGCATGGGCGGACGCTTATATGGGGCAGATTTGGTTCAACCGCCGGATGCAGCATCTGCTTGCGCTCATGCTCCGGCTGCCCAGGGCCATCCCTTACACCAGAAAGGGCGATACCATCATCGCCGCCACGCTCCAGCCAGCGGTGAATGACGCCCTGTCTTTCGGCCTGATCTCTCAGGGGGTGAACCTCTCCGAGGATGAGGCACTGACGATCAGTACGGTTTATGGCCAGAACACCCTGACGGCCCTCCAGAACAACGGATATGCCATCTCTGTGGCGATGGAAAACGCCGATCCTGCCACCCGTGGCAAAAGGCAGGCTGTGACGGCCACCGTCATCTACACGCAGGGCGGCTCTGTCCAGCGTATCAATCTCAACAGCATTGAGGTTCAGTGAACATGGCTCACTCTGTAACGTCAGCTAACAGCACGCTCACCATCACGATCGGGGACTGGCGGGCCGCCACAGGTCTGGCCAGTCTCAACACGGCCCTGGGGGCCCTTTCCAGCCTTGTCAGCGTGCCTATTGAAGTCGAGCGCTATTCGGCCGACCTGATGTTCGATGCCTCTGAGCAGGAAATGGCAGAGGTGTTCAAGCCGATCGATGGCGGGGAACTGGCGGTCGGATGGATCGCATCTGGCGAAACGACCGTTCTTAACCTTCAGCTCATGGCAGATTCCCCGACTGTCAAGATTTTGCAGGACTTGGCCGCCGCCCAGAACCGAGGTCGTGAGACGTTCCGCATTGATGCTACGCTGGACAATATTGCCCAAGGGATGAGGTATGTCCTTTCTGGTGGAGTGTTCATGCGGACGCAGCCCCTCCCCTCGCACGGGAAGAGCCAGAACCCTCTTCGCTTCGGTTTCACCTTTGGGAGCTGCACCCCGCAGCCGATCGCATGAGACGTATTGAGCACTGGAGCCCGGCATCTGGCCGGGACACCGCAATCCGTTTCCGCATTACGGAAATGGATGCTTTCACCTGTGAGCAATGGGCCAGACGTGCGCTTGGGGTTGTAGCCCGCTCCCTATCCGGGCCGGATGACGCCCTGCTTTCCATGATGACAAGTTCCATCCGTGATGTGTTTGTGGCAGAGGAGCCAGAACCGGTAGCAGTCCCCAAGGATAGCGCATCACCTCGCACGGCTGAGGTGGTAGCCAATGAGATCGCCCGCCGGAAGGAGGAGGCTAACCAGAAGACGGAAGACAAGCGGGAAGATGCTCCCATGAATCTGGCTGCCCTCATTGGCTTGAGGGTTTTCCTGCAGCTTGGTCCAGATGAGCAGGACACGGTAATGACCCCGCTGCTTTCATGCTGTGATGTCCAGTGCGACGGCGATACATGGATGCCGGTGATTGAGGATGGAGCGATCCCCCGTCATGTTCGCAATCTCATCTCGGATGCATCGACCGTTGCCCGGCTCAAAGCCAAAGCGTTCGGCCTCCATGCCGATTTTTTTACACCCGCCGCCCGGTCGATTGCGGAGCGGATGATTCTGGCGGCGGAGATGAAGGCGATGGCTGGGCAGTCGCCCGGAACATCCCCCGCACCATCGCAGCCTGCATAAGCGCCAGGCTGGCCAGCCTGTATGAGCTCCAGACTGTATACGGGGTGAAAGACCTGTACGATCTGCTGGAAATTGCCAGCGTGCAGGCGGGGAATGAACGAAGAGCCCATCAGGCGGCGCAGAGGCAGGCGCAGCAATAAGGAGAGTCCCTGATGCCAGAAACTGACCATATAGCAGGCGTCAGCCTTGGCCTTGACCCGTCTGATTTTCTGGGTGGCTCTGCCAAGGCACAGGACGAGTTAGAGCGGCTGATCGCTTCCTTCATCCATGCCGCCCGTGAAGGCGACAAGACGGTCGAATCTCTGGCAAAAGCCTTGTCTGCTTCGCCCAAGGAAGTCTCAAACGCCTTGCGGGAGATGGACAAGCAGGACGCTGAAATGGAGCGAGTGGCGGCCCGGCGCAAGCGTTCCGCTGAACAGACCGCCAGACAGCAGCACCGCATCGAGATGGAGCGGCTGAAAGAGCGCGGGCAGGCCGTATTGAACCTCCGGGACAGCCTGCTTTCCCTGGCAGCCATATCCATCGGTGGCGGTGTGGGGATGGCCGGTGCTTATACCGCCATCAAAGGCGTTGCTCAGGAGGGTGCATCCGCCATATCTTTTGCCAGACGTACCGGGACAGACGCCCGGACGAACATAGGGGAAGAAAAGGGCGCAGAGCTTTCCGGGCTGTCAAACGCTGGTGAGGCCCGGTCTTCGATAGCGAACTGGAAAAGGGCGCAGACCCTCTTTGAGACAAAAGGCCAGATTACGGGGCCATATGAGCTTGTCCGTGATGCCGGGCTGGATTACAGCCAGCTGAAAGACATGCGGCATGATGAGTTTGTGCAGGCCGTCATCAAAGGCTATCGCCGCTTGCGATGGAATGATCGTCAGATTGCGTCCCGTCTTGAAGAGAGCGGGCTGACATCGGGCGGGTACACAGCCTTTGCTTTGGATAGCGATTCCTACCGCCGCTTCAATCGGGAGGGCGCAGAGCAGGCCGTCAATATCGACCCGCAGAAAGAGCTGCGAGAGGCACAGGCATTTGCCAGACTTGAAAACAGCGTGAGCACATTCCGCCGTCTGGTTGCTGATGACATGGAGCCTGTCATAGACAGCATGGGCAAAATGGTGGACAAGCTGGATGACATGGCCCAGAAGCACCCCGATGCCGTCAAAAATGCCGCCATCATTGCGGCTGGCCTGACGGGCATCGGGGCTATAATTGCCCTTCTGGCTCCAATCGGAGCCGTCGTGGGCAGCCTTAAAATGGCGGCCACGATCACATCCCTGAGAGCTGAACTGGCGGCCCTTGAAGCTGGCGCCGCTGGAGTGGCGGCAGGAGGATCAGGGGCAGCTGGCGCCGGGGCTGGAGTAGCGGCCGCCAGCAGGCTCTTGCCCCTACTCTCATTCCTGTCCCTCTCAGGTGACACGGAAGGAGGCGATGATCCGGCCAGAACGGAACGTGAAAAGCTGGTCCGGCACTATTGGGCTCGCAAACGGCCCGGCTCATGGAATACGTCTGATTTCAATGAGGATGAAGAGCGCCGCCTGATGCAGCGTGAAGGCTCCGGGCTGCCTGATAGGCAGCATATCGACATGGAGCGACTGCTGGATGCCGTTGCCCTGACCGAGAGTGGCGGCCAGAATGGGCTTGTCTCCAGGGCCGGCGCAAGAGGTGTATACCAGCTGATGCCGGATACGGCTGCATGGCTTGGGGTAAACCCTGATGACCCTGTGCAGGCCCGGGAGGGTGCGAGACGGCTTCTGGAGAAGCTGGAGCGGCATTATCACGGTGACACTGACAAGGCCCTGGCGGCTTATAACGGAGGCCAGGGGCACATTGACCAGATCGTGTCTCAGTTCGGGAACGATTGGCGTGCGCATCTCACAAGCATGGAAAACGCCCAGTATGCCAGAAAGGTAGCGGGTTTCTATGAGGATCAGCCCATCCCCCATAGGGAGCAAGCGGCCCCAAATAGCAGGGAAGAGCCTGTCGTACGGCAAGTGCAGCCAGAAGAGCGTGAAAGACGTCCACAACTTGCTCAAGAGTCTTGGCGTACCTTGGGGCCAGAAACCCCGAATGGGCAGCCCGTCTCATGGCAAATCAGCCAGAAACATCTCGATACGATCACCAATAACAACCGGGAGCTCTTCGAGAGCCTTTCTGCCGATTCCATAGGGGCAAGGGAGCGGCGGGATCATGGGACGCAGGGCAATCATCCTGCTCCTGTTGCCAGATATGAGGCCCCAATCGTAACCGCCTCCACGGCAAACCCACCCCCTCTTATAGTTCAGGTGCAGTCCAATGGGGAGCACAAGAAACATGAGACAAACATCAACATGAACATTACGGGTGTCACCGTCAGAACAGACAACGCCGATGACTTCCTTCGTTCAATGGCCAGAAAAGCGCAAAACGCCAGCAACAGGTCATTGCAATGGAACACGGGTCAAGGATAACACCATGAGCATCATTACAGCATTAGAGGGCAATGCCTTCGCTTCTGCCATCAGTGTCGGGCGGTCCTTTCTGGACGAGGCCGTGGGGTATCAGTGGGGTGTTTATACCAAAGAAGGGCAGAACCTGTTCCCTCTGGCAAAAATAACGGGAATGAGCCTGAACGCTACAGCGTCAGTTGCACAGGCCCCGCTGGAGGATGGGGGAATTGCATCTTATAATAAGGTTCTTTCCCCTCAGAAATGGCGAGTAAGCGCCGTTTTTATGCGGGATCCTCTTGGTGCGGCGGGCGATCAAAACAAGGTTTTTCAGAAAATAGAGGGGCTACGAAGTGAAGCCGATCTGCTAATCCTCAGGATGCCTGGCTATAAATCAACCTATGTCACACTAGAAGGGTATGAATTTGACCGCACATCTCAATCAGGATGTGACCTATTGATCGTTAAATTATCATTCCAAGAAGTGAGGATTACTGGCAAGAAACGCATTGTTACAAAAAGCGGGACGCCAATGGAACCTGATGATATGGGACATAAAATACCCCAGAGAATAGGGTGATTACTTGCCGCCGAGAGAGAAATCTATTGTGCGAACACCAGTGCCATTATGATCCAGAGACACAGGGAAATTTTCAGAAGACCAGCAGGCAGATGTCATGTATCTTTTTGCTTCGTTTAAAAAACTGTCATCGGTTCCTTTGCGATATGAAAAATTACATGAATCAGCGTGCCAATAATTATCCTTATCTTTCTGGAAATGGCATGTAGCCATCACGCTACCTTCATTTCCCAATTCTTGCGCCTCCTCCGGGTATTCCACATAATCGAATTGACATTTATGGGTAACGACTTGTGTATTAGCTATTGTCTCTTTGTGGCGCTCATCTTCTTCTCGCCTTGCCTTATCAATATCCCTCTGAGCAATCTTCCATCGACGGCGTTCATTTTCTCCCTCGATGGCTGAAAATGGTGGGATCGTGAGAGCGTCATGCTTCAACGCTTCTGGCTCGCAGATATGGTCGACCACCATACCTTCCCCATCGCCAGGAAAGAGACTCATTCCACCCTCCACGGCGTGGAAAACAGGGCGTGCAGACATGGCGCACCGTGATGATGGCTGATACTTCATCGCCCATGCCGCCCATCGTGCCGTTTCTGGATCAGCGCCGAACTGTTGAAAGATAAATCGTGTGTGCGATTCTTCGTAGGCGGTCCATTCAGCATCTGTCATTGGCGGTGCGGCATGGGCATATTGAACAGAGACGGCCAGAAAGATAGCGACAATGGCGATCTTTCTGTTTCTTTTCTTGGACATGTTCCCTCCACCATACGCTTCTCATATCGGAGCAATCATGACCCAATATGTCATCCCTGTCACGCCATCAGCACGCCAGACATTCGGGGTTACTCTTTCCGGGCAATCATGCACGGTCAATCTTGAATGGAGAGACGGATATGGAATGTTCCTGTCTCTGGATGTAGGGGGCAATCCGATTTGTGCCGGACGCATCTGTCTGGACAGGGTGCCGATCATCCGCCGGGTTGGCGCTGGCCTGCCCGGCGACCTTTTCTTTCAGGATACGCAAGGTAATGCCGATCCTCAGCCAGATGGATTGGGCAGTAGGTGGGAGCTAATTTATGACGACTCAGAATAGCGCTCCCGGAAAACTTCGGGCTCGGCTTCATGACGGACATTGGGCCTACCGCCAACTTGCCGTGGAGGTATACGTCCCGGCTGATACGCAGAAGTTTAACCCTCATGTGAAAGATGGGGCAAGCCCGTCCGCTCTGGCGGGCAAGACCATTCGCATGACGGGCTTTCGCTGTGAGGTGGACATTGAATGTTATGGCCAGCTTGATGGCGTGGCGGCTCAAATCAACATCACCAACGTGCCTCCAGACATCATGAACGCTGTGGCGGGATATTATGGACAGGATGGGCTTGTTTTCCAGCGGGTTAATGGCAATGACTTCCCGGAAGTCAGGCTATATGATGTAACTCAATATGGGCAGAAGCCTCTCGCCCGGAAAGCTACGAACGGCAAGAGTTCGGAAGATGGGCAAGGAAAACTCATTTATCGTGGTTATCTGACTAATGCGATAGCCAACATGGGTTCTATGCCAGACCCATTCTTGAGCATCCAGTCCAACAGCCTCTTGCCTATCCAGCTGCTCAAGGCGGAGGTCATTTCATACCGAGGGAGCGTCCCCACAATCACGGTTATAAAACAGATTGCCGATGCCATCGGGTACACTCTGGAAGACAGCGGGGTTAATACTGTCATGGTCAACCCTTATCTGACCGGCAATTATATCGACCAGCTCGACAAGATGGCCCGATATGGCGGTGATTTCAGTTATCTTCTTGAGGGGAAGACATTGGCTGTCTGGCCCAATGGGGGGTATCGAAAACGCTCTGAAGAAAGCTACGCAAAAATAAACAAGGGGAATGGCATGATCTATTCTCCTAGTTTTAATCGTTCTGGAGTTACTGTTAAAACGATATTTAGGTCAGACCTCCATTTTGGCGATAAAATCGAAATAGAAAGCGAGAGCCTGCCCAATGCAACGGGGCTTTACGCAATCCGGGCCATCTCTCACCATCTATCGTCAGAACTGCCAGAAGGGCTATGGGAGAGCCATATCGCTGCAACCTTCATGGTCGATAAAAATACACCGGTTGCCATTGCGAGGCACTCATGACGGAGTTAGCGCCAGGAAGTGCAACAAGAGGCGATCTTTACGGCGACAAAAATGGGCTAAGCTATGCTGTGCGACGGATAATTCATGGCGAATTGAACGCCATTTTCCCCGTTGTGGTCGTGTCTGTGGATGCGGGCGCGAAGCGTCTGGTGGTTTCTCCTCTTATCAATCAGGTGACGCCAGACAATCAGGATATTGGACATACCAATCTCCATGACATTCCATACGGCTACGAACAGGCCGGCGAGTGCGTCATCCAGATTGATCCGCAGGCAGGAGATGTCGGCATTGTGGTCTGTTCCTACCGTGATATTTCACGCCTGAAAGCGGCCCGCAAGGCTGGAACGCCTGCAACCATGCGTTGTTATGCATGGGAAGATGCCATCTACATCCGCACGCTCTGGACTGAGAAACCACCAGAAAATGTCATCTCGATCTCTCCAGAAGGGGGGATCACCCTAACAAGCCCTCACCCTGTTACCGTCAATGCTGATCTGCATGTGAATGGGGCGATCATGGCAAGCGGGGATGTGACCGGCGGGGGCATCAGTCTGGACAAGCATGTGCATGGCGGCGTGCAAACAGGCGGGAGCAACACTGGGGGACCGCAATAATGGAGCCAGACAATGGCAGACCTTCTTCTTAATACTGATTGGGACGTCTCGGCTGACAGATCAGGGAATATCGCCCTGGCCGGAGATGACTATTCCGTGGCTCAAGCCGTGGGGAATGAAATCAAGCTGATCCTTGGTGAGGGCTGGTACGATCCGAGCCAAGGTCTGCCCATATCCCGCATCCTGTCCAGTCCCGGTACGCCAGATTTTTCTCTTATCCGCAGCCTCATCAACGGGGCGGCTCAAGGAGTTCCGGGTGTCACCGACGCTGAAACCCTACTTTCTTATGACAGGGCGTCCCGTACCATAGGGGGGGATGTTCTGGTGACAACTGTTACGGGAGCGACGCTCAATGTCACAATCTGATACGAATGTGCCGCCCCCGGCCCTGACAGATTCCGGGTTCAAGGCACCAGCCCTCTCCGACATTCTCACCGGCACCATTGCCGATCTGCAAGCCGCCTTCTCCGGGCGGCTTTCTTTTTATGACAACAGCGGGAATCTCGAAACATCCCGTCCCCAGAGCCAGATTGCCATATCAGAGGCCGCCATCATCAACGATGTACATGCCGCCTTCCTCGCACTCATGGCCGGGGTGGACCCGCAGACTTCGTCTGGTGTGATGCAGGATGCCATCGGGCGCATCTACTTCATGGAGCGCCGGGCCGGAACACCAACCATAGTGACCGGCCTATGCCGTGGAGCACAGGGGACGGTTATCCCGTCCGGAACCGTGGTCCAGGATACGGCCGGCCAGACCTACACCGCCATGTCATCTGGGACCATCGGGGCGGACGGGACAGTCAGCATTGAGTTTTCCAATACTCAGAATGGCCCCATTCCGTGCCCAGCCTGGACGCTGACCCGGCTATATCAGATCATATCTGGCTGGGATTCCATAACCAACCCTGTGGCGGGATCGATCGGCCAGAATGTAGAAGACCGCGCGGATTTTGAAGCCCGACGACAGGCCAGCGTGGCGGCCAACAGCATCGGGCAGAATGCGTCCCTCATGGGGGCGCTGCTGGAGCTGCCCGGCGTGACGGATGCTTATGTGACGGACAATCCGGCACAGGCTCCGACAGTGCAGCAGGGCGTGACCATCCCGGCGGGGGCACAGTACATTCTGGTGGAAGGGGGCAACCCGCAGGACATCGGCCAGGCCATCCTGCACAAGAAGCCCCCGGGCATCCCCACCGTTGGCACCCAGATCGTCACGGTGCAGGACACCAACCCTGTTTATGCGGGCAACCAGCCATCATACTCGTTCCGCTATGACAGGCCGACGCCGGTTGCTGTCCATGTGGTCATGGAGATTGCGGCCTCGGATGCCGTGCCATCCAATGCGGCACAGCTCATCCAGCAGGCCATCGTGGCGTATCTGACAACCGGGGCCAACCGCATCCGGCTGGGCAGAACCGTCTATGCCTCCCGCCTTTCTGCCGTGGTGGACGGGCTGGGGGACTGGGCAGAAGTGCTCACCCTGTCCATCGGTACTGATGGCAATGCGGGCCAGAACAGGCTCACACTGCCGATCAACCAGCTTCCCACGGTGACGGCGGACACGATCAGCGTGCAGGTGGTGGCATGATCGACATACGGGAGACCATCCTCGCCCAGTATGCCAACAGCCCTGCCCTCACCGGCATCCTCGAGCGCTTCAATGCGGCGGTGGACCCGCAACGGTCTATCGAGACCTTCCTGCATGATGTCTGGAACCCGGCCACGGCCACGGGATGGGGGCTGGACGTGTGGGGGAGGATTGTTGGGGTCAACAGGGTCCAGAAAGTGGCGCAGCCCCAGTTTCTGGGGTTCGATGAGGCTGCGGACGGCTCTGATGCAGAACGTCCTTTCAATGAGGGGCTCTTCTATCACGGGGCGTCAATCACCGACAATTACGCCCTGACGGACGACGCTTTCCGGCAGCTGATTTACGCCAAGGCAGCAGCAAACATCTCCAGCGGATCCATCGCTGACATCAACCGCATCCTCATGATCCTCTTCGGTGACCGTGGCCTGATCTATCTGTCGGAGGGTGCCGCTTCGGGGGATTATCTGGGGTTCAGCGAGGCCGTGTCAGAAGACAGCCAGCCGCAGACCTTCAACAACGGCATCTTTTTCAACGCCTCATCTCTCGGAACGGCCACCGGCACCATGACAATCCGGCACAGCTGGGAGCTGTCCCCTCTGGACGCCACCCTGATTCAAAAGAGCGGGGCACTTCCCCGCCCGGCAGGCATTCACATCCTTTATCAGAGAGTTCATCTATCGTGAAACAGTCAGACACTACGCACCTGTTTGCTATCCCCTGGGCGTCTCAGGCGGACAGCTCCACCATTTCTACAATCCCTGCAACTACGGCTGAAACCGGCAGGGCGTCGATGGCGCTTGGCTTCCCTAAAGCCACCATGACGCCGCTTGCAGCGGGTGGCCTCCCCCCATACGGGGAGGACATGAACGGGATTCTGGCGATGCTTTCCATCGCTGCCCGGGCCTCCGAGGCTGGCCTCTTGCGGCCGTTTTCTGCCAATTTCGCAAATGCCATCGGGGGGTACCCAAGAGGGGCGACGGTGGCCCATCCATCTGCACAGGGCCGGTTCCTAATCTGCGTGCTGGATGGGAATACCAACGATCCCGGGAATAGCATGGCGGGCTGGGTTGACCCTCTGGCAGGGTTTCTGCCCGTCAGCAATCCCGCCGTGCAGGGCACGCTGACAACCGGATATATCAATGCGCCTAATAACGGCGGCCAGACCATGAACCTGTCGTACGGGCCGGGATTGGGAATGCATGCCGCTTTCCAGGGCGATGGGCGGCTTGTCATCTATAACGGGAGCCAGCCCTTCTTCATCCTGTCCCCTGATACGCTCGTCTTTAACGGGCAGCAGTTCGTTACGGCCTCCGATCTGGCCGCTGAGCGGGGACGTGCACAGGCGGCAGAGGCATCCCTTCTGCCCGCCACAAATCCCGCCGTGCAGGGCACGCTGACAACCGGATACATCAATGCGCCCAATAACGGCGGCCAGACCATGAACCTGTCGTACGGGCCGGGGCTGGCATACAGGGTTGCCCTGCAGAACGATGGCAACCTTGTCCTGTACAACGGCGACCGGCCCTTTCTGACGGTGTCCCCCACAATTCTGGCATTCAATGGCCAGCCAGTCGTTACAGTCTCAGCACTGTCGGCCGAAACAGCCAGAGCGCAGGCGGCAGAGAGTGCGCTTCTGCCCGTCAGCAATCCCGCCGTACAAGGCACGCTGACAACCGGATATATCAATGCGCCAGACAACGGGAATACCGCCCTGAATGTCGCATACGGGCCGGGGCTTGGATCCAGGGCCGCCTTCCAGAGTGATGGCAACCTTGTCCTTTATAACGGCGGGCAGCCGTTTTTAACGGCGTCACCCAAGGCGCTGACATTCAACGGGCAGGACGTTGTCACATCCGGCGGCCAAGGGCCCAAAAAAACGTATAATTTTGACGTCCAGGCTTCCCATGGGCAGCAGATTGATTTTCCGGAGCCGTTTTCTGGAGATGCTGTTTCTGTAGTGCCTGTCGCACAGGATACCGGGAATAACCGGATTCATATTGCAGCCTGGTTCCAAAAAAACAGAAACGGCTTCCAGATCAGTATCAATGTCTGGACCGGCTCCACGTGGGCAAACGAGACCGCTCAGGTGCCAGTTACAATTTCCGTAACAGGCCCGGCATGAAACAGGAGAATAAAATGAGTGAAAACGCTGCTGAAACCACCACAATCCAGGCCCCTGAGTACGTTGACTACGTGCCTCCGCTGATCAATTTCCTCTGCTATCGCACCAAGAAGTTGGGCTGGCAGCCAGAAGGGTGGGTAATCTGCGAGATGCAGGCCACTGACATCAGCCTGTGTCCCGAGATTGATGGTGCGACATGGGTGCGGGCACCGCAGGGGAAGTACAAGTCCGGTGATATTTTCAACCCGAAAAACCCCTGATCCCCCAGCCAGAATACGATGAGTACCAGCCGCCCATGAGGCGGTTTTTTATGTCTAGAGGATGAAAATGCCAGAGATTACCCGGGAGGAGTTCGAACAGCTCCGCACCCGTCATGAGCAGCTTGATGAGCGCCACGCCCAGACCCGTGAACGTGTCGCTGCCAGTGAGGCCGTACAGGACCAGCAGGGCGGGACCATCCAGCGCCTGCACGAGGAAATCGCCGATCTGGCCCGGGAACAGCGGGCCGGTATTGCCGCTTTGAGCGACCAAATACGGGCTACCAATTCATCCCGTTCCCGCACGCTCTATGCTGCAATTTCAGGCGGGGGAGCCGTTGGCGGGGCCGTGGCTTGCGGCCTTTATCAGCTTGTCCACACGCTCTACCCCCACTTCTTCGGAGGCTGATGACCATGCCCCAGACACCCACCAGGCCACCCCGTGGCATCCGCAACAACAATCCGGGCAACCTCAACTTCGCCCATCAGCCCGGCGCCGTTCTGGAACCTGCTGGCCCGGGCATCACGCCCCGCTTCGCCCGCTTCCCCACGCCAGAAGCGGGTCTGGGCGCCCTGCGTGACCAGCTCTGCCGTTACATGGTACGGGATGGCATCGACACGGTAACGGGCATCATCAGCAAGTGGGCACCACCATCCGAAAACAACACGGCGGCTTATATCCGGGGCGTGGCGCACGTTCTGGGGGTCGAGCCTGATGCGACGCTCGGCCTTCCGACACCCGGCCTGATTGCTGGTCTGATGCGGGCGATCATCCGCTTTGAAAATGGCCAGAACCCTTATGGGGCGCTGGTCGAGCAGGTTGCCGCCACATTGCCCCCGGCCCCGTCACAGGGCACAGCGAGGGCATCGTGACGCCCTGCGCCACCCGGTCGCTCTATCCGGCGCAAATGGCCACAATCCAGGGGTGGCCCGCCAAAAGCCGGGGCGATGCGCTAGATTACAGCCTCTATCTGGCCCCCTTCTGCTGCGACCAGGGCGAAACAGTCATCCGTCTGACCGTGGACGTGCCGGAGAGCACCGGCCTGACCCTCCTCTGGTCCGCTCTGTCCCCTGACATGGCAACGGTCGGGCTACAGGGCGGCACGGCGGGGCAGCAGGCCGTCACCCTGACACTGGAGACCAGCATGGGCCGCCGGTACGTCCGCACCGTGCAGGTCACGGTTCTGGATGATGGCGGCTCCGTGGATGGCGTGCGGTCCAGCCTGACCCCGCCCGATGGGGGTGCAGTGCACCCCCCCAATCTTACCCTGCCAGACGGGAGGATACTCACGCTATGAGCAGCCAGACAGTCACGACAGAGGGCGGCCGTGTCAGCGTGACGGATCTCCCGGCCCTCCAGGCACCCAGTCAGGATGACAGGGTGATGGGCCTCCAGAATGGATCTGTAGGCCTGTTTCAGGCCGGGGCGTTCATGGGCAACCATCAGCAGCCAGACCTGTCTGCCTACGCCACGACTGCAGCCGTGACACAGGCGGTATCGTCTGAGAAGAGCGAGCGTCAGGATGCCGATGATGCGCTTTTGCAGCGGATCTCCGGTCTGGCATCGCAGGACGCCCTGAAAGCGGAGGCGCAGACCCGCTCTGATGCGGATGCGGCCCTCAGCAACCGGGTTGGAGCGGTTGAGAAGACGGTGGCGGCCTTTCCCTCTGGCGGGGGAGCAGGAGTACCATCAGGCGGCACCACGGCCAGCAATGTGATCGGATATTACGATGACGGGACGGGTTTCAAAAAGAAAGATCCGACAGTCCTGTTCATGACGGTCCGTTCTGGTGGGGGGGCAGGGAATCAAGGCAGCCTCACCTTCCCTGACGGCATCGAGTTTCTGGACGTTCCATACGTCCGGGTGCAGGGGGCCGACCTGAACGCCTCTGATTTCCAGAGCGGATCAGGGATCACCCCTTATGACGGAAGCGCCGGGGGATCTCCGGGCTGGGTTTCCGTCACGAAAACAGGCCTCACCTACCGCCATCCCGGCGGTTGGCCGGGCTGGACAACCGAGTTCATGACATTTCTCATCATCGGTTTTTTGAAAGGGCAGTAAATGGCAGATCAGATTGTCAATGCCGGAAACGGCGATTTCATCAACCTGGGCGACCCGACCGACACCGATCAGGTCTACACGACCGGGCAGCGCCAGATCAGTACGGATGCGCAGAACGAAATGCGGAAATATCCGGTTCTGGTGCTGGTGGATCTCCAGAACCGAGGCGGCCCGCAGACAAGGGCCTACCTAGAGGCTCTGAAAGAGCTGGCAGCCAGCCAGCGCATCTATGGCCACTGGCCGAAGCTCCCGGCCCGCATCGAAGACTGAGACGAAACCTTTTCAGCCTTTTCCCCCTTTATACGAAACTCGCATCTCCCTGTTTCGTATTCATGGCCGCCTCCGGGCGGTTTTTTCATGTCTGGAGACAGAAATGGACCTTGATGCCTTCCTCGACACCCTCCCCGCTGCATGGTGGCCCTATGCCGCATCGGCCATCGTGGCCTGCAATCTGGTGACCGTGTTTGTCCGGCCGCCAGCGTCCGGCTCCCGGTGGGTGCTGCCCTACCGCATCATCTCTGCTTTGGCCCTCAACATCGGTTGGGCCGCCAACCATGTCCGACCGGGCCAGAACAAGGCCGGTTGACTGGACACCTCACAAACAAAGGAAATCACCATGACTGACACAAACGCTACCCTGTCCACCGTATTCGGCGGCATTGAGACCCTCATCACCAACGCCCTGGGCGACCATGAAAGCGCCGCTACCCGTGCCCGCATCCATGCCGCCACGTCCGCCCTCTCTGCCGTGGGCAGCATCCTTGAGCCGCTTCTGGCTGACCATCTGGACGCACAGGGCCTGATTTCGGGCCTGTCACAGGTCGAACAGGGCGCCCAGCAGATTGAGCAGGGCATTGAGGATGTTCTGGCCGCCGTCCGCAAGAAGGGCGCACCCATCCCCACAGTGGCCCCCTCTTCTTCCAGCACCGGAGGGATCGGCTGAAACAAAAAGGGCCGGGGAGTCCCTGGCCCATCATTGCCGATCACCCCGCAAAATGGAGGAAGCCATGAGCCCCTATTTCGTCGGCGGCCTCACCATGACCGTCATCGCCTTCATTCTCACCCTGATCTGGTATGCGAACCGGGCCGGGCGTAACGCTGCCCGTGTACGGTCCGAGCGGCAGGGCGCCGCCACGGCCAATGAGGAAGCCGCTGCCTCCCAGCGTGCCCTCAATGCCCGCACGAACGGCATCCGCAGCAACAATGAGCTGCTGGGGACGCTCGACAAGGGAGAGTTCTGATGCGGGAGCAGAGCACAGTTCTTTATCTGGCAGGGGCAGCGCTCTTGGCGGCGTTCGTGGCCGCCATGCTGGGAGGCTGCACCCCTACCCCAGTCCGGCTCATCTGTCCGCCTCTGGTACAGTACAGCCCGCAGGAACAGGCGGTTCTGGCCGCAGAGCTACGGGCTCATCCTGATCTGCGGGAGGTTCCCGTGTTCCTGACAGACTACGGGAATGAGCGGGCAGAGTGCAGGGCGCTGCATACAAAGAAGACCGGTGGGTAGCCACCGGTCATTACTTTCATCGACTCATTATTTTTTATAATAAATCCGACTTTTATAATGGCGCATTAGCTCCAACCAGGCTTCTTCATTAGGCTCAATCTCCTCTCGATCCTCCTCCATACGCTCAGCATTTGCTTCTAAATCCTCCCCCAATTTACGCAAAATAGTCCCCAATACGCCAGGGTGTTGACCAATATTTGCATAAACTAATCCAAGAATTGAGCTATAAATATTTACGTTAAAATCTCGCATACCATCATCCTGCCTAAGGTGCCCATCGTCATCAATCCAAAATCTGTCAGCATAATCCGACCCCAACATCTCGAGGGCGTATTCGGCTGCCTCTCGTTCGGTTGCAAAAGTCTTAACAAAAATATCTTCGTTGAACGACGTATCAAGAATGTACATTACTGGCCTCCTATTTCTCTCAATCAACTGTTTTATGGTAGCCCCGGCGACCGGGGCTTCCCTTACTTAACCTTCTTGATCTCAATTTTCCCATCGAGGCAGCCCCAAAATGCTGCCTTCAATTCGCTATTCTCGTTGAGATTGAGGCCGGACATTAGGGATGGCGCATATTTATTCAGAAGGCTGATGCCGTCCCGCCATGAATTGCCGCCCTCGAGTCCGCCCAGCGCCTCACCGTTGTTATACCCGCTGACCAGCGCCGTCAGCGTCTCGGCCAGTGCGAAAGGCAGGCCATCACCAATCTGCTCATCATTTCTGTCATTGAGATAGGCGGCTGCCATTGCGAGGGTTTCGTGGGCTGAAATAACGTTCCTGACGGCCTGTGTAAGAGCCAGGAAGCGGTCACGAACCTCGTCATCCATCGCTTTGAGGAAAGCTTGGGCCCGCTTGTTGGCCTCTGTCTTGGGAGCAGAGCAGAAATCAGAGATAAATCCGCTGATCGTTGTGAGGGACTGCGTAGCTGTTGCGTAGATGGCGTTCATTGTTTTTCTCCTATTCACCTAGGGGCCTATCCCCTGTGGTGTGATTCTGTTGTATACCGATAGTATACAGAGCGCAAGAGGTTTTTTAAAAATAATCCAAAAAAACCATAGAGGCCGCAATTCTGTAGGAACTGACCCCCATAAAACCGTGCTCTCTAGCCTCCGAATCAGTCGCCACATCAGGAACGGGCCAACTCTGTTCAGCCGCCCAGTCTCTCATTCTATCGTAATAATCACGCAGAGAATCGATCACGCCGGAGGGCACTACCCTATCCCCCGAGCACCATAATTTAACGGTGATCTGACTGAAGCCTAGCAATTCCCCGGCCTGCCTAGATGACAGGCCAGTGGCGGCAAGAAGAAATTTTATTTTTACGGACTCCATGGTACTTCCTTTATATTTAATTTTTTGTTCGTCATCCCGATTATTCTCCCAATAATGCATCTGAAAATAGGTATTGACCAGTCTCCGCCGTCACATTTATTGGTTTCCCTTATCTTCTTGCCATTTATAGAAAATTCACACGGGGCATCTATACCGTACGCCACTGAAATTGCGTGTCCGTAATCAGTTTCAGATATTGCAATGTCAATTTCATCTCCTTTCTCTTTTCTTATTTTTTCTGATATCGTATTAACGTAATACTGAATCTCGCTTTCGAGACGTTCGCCTCGCTCAACCAGCGCATCGGGGACAGGCGCCTTCCCATCGAGAAATTTCCGCAAACTGTCCTCCCTGATTTGGAACAGCTGTGACGCTGATTTCAGGGATAACCCGGTTGACTGGAGAAGTGAGGAAAAAATTATCCTGTTATTCTCTGCCCTTTCGTCACGATCCCGATACCTGATCGCCGCATATCGAGTGTTATTTTTGACTGGGATATCGCTGCCCCACTCCCTACGCAATATCGAGATCAGGCGGTCAATTTTTTTCTCAGGGATAAAATCGTTTATCTCCCTGGAGAAATGCGTGCGGATGGGTATTCCGGACTGCGGCGGCGTGTCTTCCCTGATAGGCACGCTCTTGGCCCGGAATCCGGTTACAATCAGATTCCCATCGTCGCTCTTCTCGAAAAACGGCACATCAGCGAACTGGTCTTCTTCCAGCGGCGTGTCTTTATAGCAGATATAAACGTAGATTCCATAAGGAACGCCTTTTATTCCGCCAACCTTTATAACCAGATTATCAAAAAAACGGCGCTTCAGCTCGCCAGTCTCCCATCCGCTATAGGCCGTGGCGATCTCACGGGAACGCAATGGGGGGCGGCTCATCAGATTGTTTTTACTGCTCATCGTATTTCTCTCGTTCGTCTGTTTTGTGTGGACGCCGGGAAGTCCCAGCGTCCATGAATCTCGTTAGTGGAGGTCGGCGGCCCTCTTGGTGAAATAATCAATCACGAAATCCTCATCCTGCGTCCCACGCAATTCAACGTACAGATCGAGAAGAGAATTCAGATCGTCTGGGTTGAGGATTTCTTTCCCCTCGCACGCCACAAAATACTCAGTGAGTTCACCATGCCAGCGGTCGTTATTGCCCTCTGCTGTGGCCCTTGTGCGCTTTTCGACCTCTTCCAGTATCTCGATAAGTCCAGTACCCGTTGCAGGAGCGTTCAGCCATTCTTGAGGACGATTGGTGAAATCGCCCACACTGTTGCTGCGAATATCGTTTGCGACGTTTTCGGGCAGGCGGCGCATCAGGATAAATTGTGTCATGTTTCATCTCCTATTCACCTAGGGATCATTCCCTGTGGTGTGATTCTGTTGTATACCGATAGTATACAGAGCGCAAGAGGTTTTTTGTTTTTACAGAAAAAAATCAACCCACCCTGAGGAACCGCCGTTTCGTGGCACTCGAATCGCCTCACCATCACCTCGCCCTCACCTCTAACAGGTAGCTGGGACGGCCTATTCCCTCACAGATTAGGTCTGCCCACTCCTGTAGGATGGCGCGGCGTTCCTCTACGTGCTGCGCCCTATTATAGGCGGCGGCTATTTTATCGTTTTTCTCGTGGGCAAGAATCAGCTCAATGAAAGCCCCGTCCTGTGGGCGGCGGGTGTTCATTATTGTGGAGAGGGACGACCTGAACCCGTGTGGGCAGTGAACACCCTGATAGCCCGCCCTATTGAGGCAATAGCCCAGGGCGTTCCCTGACAGGGGCCTATTCACGTTGTGTTGCGAAGGGAACAGATACGGGGCGTTCCCTGTCAGCTCTCTCAATACCTCCAGAACCTCCAAGGCCTGCCGTGATAACGGCACCACATGCGCCCGCTTCATCTTCATGCGCTGGGCCGGGATATTCCAGATATCGCCGGTAATCTCGCTCCAGAGGGCACCACACACCTCCCCCGGCCTCACACCTGTAAGAGCCAGAAAGCGCAGGGCTAGCAGAGTTGTCGGCCTGGCGGGCATGCTCTCCACATCTGCGAATAACTGATACAGCCCCGGCAGTTCCGTAATGGCAGGTCGTCTCTGGTGTACGACTGGGGCTAGAACACTCTTGAGATTTGCCGCCGGGTTGCTGTCCGTCAGACCATGAGCAACAGCATGGATGAATACGGCACTGATACGTTGCAGCACTCTTCTACTGGTCTCGATGGCGGCCCGTTTCTCAATATCCCTGACAACAGCCAGAATCATGGGCGGGGTAATCTCTGCTACAGGGACATTCCCCAGCTTCGGCCACACAAACTGCTCCAGAGTGGAGCGCACTTGACCACCATGTTTTGGCGTCCACCGCCCCATATTTGCCTTTAACCAGTCTTCCCCGACGCTATGGAGGCGGTTCTTTACCCCAGCGGCGGCGGCCTTTTCCTGCTTTCTGGTAATGTTCGGGTCACGATTGGCCCTAAGCTCAGCCTTTGCCTTATCACGGGCGGCCCGTGCCTGTGCCAGAGAAACTTCTGGATATGGCCCGATTGATAAGGTATTCTCTTTCCCGCCTACCCTGTATCGGAACTGCCAGAGTTTCGACCCATTGGGTAAGACCCTGATAGCCAAGCCGCCTGAGTCGGCCTTTCTGTAGGGTTTCTCTTGGGGTTTCAGACGTTTTACAGCAATGTCGGTCAGCATTTACCCACTATAGCCGACCGTTACCCACAAAAATACCCGCATTTTTATGTCGTTAAATGTCGCTACATGTCACGATGTGGCGCATTGTGGCGTTCATTTTTGGCTGTTTTCTGCGGCTTTTGTCGTGTGGTGTCGCTATATGGCATGGAACCGTGGCGGAGGGGATGGGATTCGAACCCACGATACGGGAGTTACCCGTATAACGGTTTAGCAAACCGCCGCCTTCAGCCTCTCGGCCACCCCTCCGCTGTAAACGGTTTTCACACGGCGTTTGCAGGAGTGTTTGTAGGGGGAAATGACGTTGACGTAAACCCCCTACAACACTCTTTTTTATATTTTTCAGGAGGCAAGAAGCTTCTTCAACAGCTCGTTCACCATGGCAGGATTTGCCTTCCCTTTCATCGCCTTCATCGTCTGTCCGACGAAGAAGCCGAAGAGCTTGTCCTTACCGCTCCTGTACTCCTCAACCTTGTCCGCATTGGCTGCCAGAATATCACTGATGGCTGCCTCAATGGCTCCCGTGTCGGTCACCTGCCGCAGGCCCTTGCGATCCACGATGACAGAGGGCTTCTCCCCCGTCTCCACCATGTCCTCGAAGACTTCCTTGGCAATCTTCCCGTTGATGGTGGAATCACTGATCAGGGACAGAAGCTCACGCAGGGCCTCGGCAGAAACAGGACTATCCTCGATGCTGCGCCCCGTACGGTTCAATGCGGCGAAGAAGTCACCCAGAATCCAGTTCGTGGCCAGACGGGCATCAGCCCCACGGGCAACCGTCTCGTAAAAATCGGCAACGGACTGCTCCGCCGTCAGCACGCCAGACTCATAGCGGGACACGCCATATTCTTTTTCCAGACGGGCACGCTTGTCCTCTGGAAGTTCCGGCAAGGCAGCCTTCAGCTCATCAACCCAGGACTGCTCGATGACCAGCGGAAGAAGATCCGGCTCCGGGAAGTAGCGGTAATCATGCGCATCTTCCTTCGTCCGCAGAGACCGTGTCTCGCTCTTCACATGGTCGAAAAGACGGGTCTCCTGATCGATCTCTCCACCAGACTCCCAGATGTCCACCTGCCGCTGCGCCTCGACCTCGATCGCCTGCATGACAAAACGCACGGAATTGACGTTCTTGATCTCGCAGCGCGTGCGATACCCTTCTTCCCCCTCACGGCGGACGGAAACGTTCACATCCGCACGCATGGAGCCTTCCTCCATGTTGCCGTCACACGTCCCCAGATAACGGAGAATCTGACGCAGCTTGCGGAGGTAAGCCCCAGCCTCTTCCGGAGAGCGGATATCCGGCTCACTCACGATCTCCATGAGAGCAACACCCGCACGGTTCAGATCGATGAAAGAGCGTGTCGGGTCCTGATCGTGAATGGACTTGCCTGCATCCTGTTCCATATGCATGCGGGTCACGCCAATATGGCGGATCTCACCATCAGAAAGTTCGATCTCGACCGTGCCCTTACCAACGATCGGATGCTCGAACTGACTGATCTGATAGCCCGTCGGAAGATCAGCGTAGAAATAGTTCTTCCGGTCAAAGCGGCTGAAAAGATTGATCTGTGCCCGCAACCCAAGGCCCGTCCGTACGGCCTGTGCCACACACTCACGGTTCAGGACAGGCAACATGCCGGGAAAACCGGCATCAACCAAGCTGACGTGCGTGTTGGGCTCCCCGCCATATTCCGCAGAGGCACCGGAGAACAGCTTGGACTGGCTGACAATCTGGGCATGGACCTCCAGCCCGACAATGACTTCCCATTCGCCAGTTTCACCCGTGATACGATATGCGCTCATGCTGACACCCCTGCATGAATGGTGGGACGATGGGTAAAGGAAGCGGCCCGCTCCAGAACGGAGCCGGCGGCCAGCAGCGTTTCTTCATCAAAGAAACGGCCGATCAGCTGGAGCCCGAGCGGCACGCCACGGCCATCCAGCCCGGCCGGAACGGACAGGGCCGGCACGCCTGCCATGCTGGCCGGCACCGTAAAGACGTCATTCAGATAGACCTGAACCGGATCAGTCGGCTTTTCATCCCAGGCAAAAGCCCCGGAAGGAGCCGTTGGTGCTAGGATGACATCAACCGTTTCATACGCCTTCAGGAAGTCACGCTGGAGCAGCGTACGAACCTTCTGGGCACGAAGATAGTAAGCATCGTAATAGCCAGAAGACAGCACATAGGTGCCCAGCAGGATACGGCGCTTCACCTCATCCCCAAATCCGGCAGCACGGGTGGCTTCATAAAGTGCATCCAGAGACGCACCGCTGACACGCTCCCCAAAGCGGACACCATCATACCGGGCGAGGTTGGAGGATGCCTCTGCCAGAGCAGCAATGTAATAGGCTGGCAGACCATACTTCGTATGCGGCAGGGAAATGTCCACCACTTCGGCGCCAGCCTCTTTCAACCAGTTGATCCCCTGCTGCCAGATGGCTTCAATCTCGGCAGGCAGACCATCGATGCGATATTCCTTTGGAATACCGACCTTCAGCCCCTTCACGCCACGTCCAAGAGCCGCCTCATAATGTGGGACGGGCCTGTTCACGCTGGTGGAATCCTTGGGGTCGAACCCTGCCATGGATTCAAGAAGAATGGCACAGTCCTGAAGGGTACGGGCCATCGGCCCCGCCTGATCCAGAGAGCTGGCAAAGGCGATCGTCCCAAACCGGGAGCAGCGGCCATAGGTCGGCTTGATTCCCGTAATACCGCAGAAAGCCGCAGGCTGACGGATGGAACCGCCCGTATCTGTCCCGGTCGCTCCCAGAACAAGCCCTGCCGCCACAGCAGCAGCGGACCCGCCAGAAGAGCCACCCGGCACAAGCTTTGCATCGGAATCACGACGCTTCCACGGATTTTCCACACCACCAAAAGCAGAGGTCAGGTTCGTGGAGCCCATGGCGAATTCATCAAGATTCAGTTTGCCCAGCGAAATGGCCCCATCACGCTTCAGGTTCGCTGTCACTGTGCTTTCGTAAGGCGGCACAAAATTACCCAGAATCTTGCTGGCAGCCGTCGTACGAACGCCTTCAGTTGCAAAAAGGTCCTTGATCCCGATGGGCAGGCCACAGAGGCTTCCACCTTCTCCCTTCGCCAGAAGGGCATCCGCTTCTTTGGCGGCCAGACGGGCCTGCTCGGGCGTGCGGGTGATGAAGCTGTTCAGCCCACCATCAAGACGTTCAATGGCATCAATATGGGCATCGACCAGCTCGACGGCAGAAATCTTGCGGGACCGGAGAGCCTCACGGGCAGAAGCAAGAGTATGATCAAAAATGCTGCTCATCATTCCACCACCTTCGGCACGGTATAGAAGGGGCCTTCACGGTCCGGTGCGTTGGAGAGCACCTTGTCCCGACAGTTGCCATCTGTCACCTGATCGTCCCGCAGACGTGGCTGGGCCAAACCAGTTCCAATCATCGGTGGAACGTCGGTCACATCAACCTCATTGAGCTGGTCAACCCAGCCAATGATCCCCTGCATCTCTTTCTGATAGGTATGAACCTGCTCTTCCGAGAGGCCAACCCTTGCCAGCCTGGCCATTTTTGCCACTGTTTTCGCATCAAGCGACATGTATAATCCTGCTTTCAGACATCAATCACATCAGCCTATTACGGCCATGGAAGCGATCATACCCCTTTGCCATGACACTATTCAATCCACATGACCTGCGTAATCAGCTCCCTGCAGCACATTCCATCTTGGGGCTGGACCCCGGCAGCAAACAGATTGGCGTGGCGCTCTCCGACACTGCTCTCATGCTGGCCTCCCCCCTGACCGTGCTGGCCCGTGGTAAAATGAAGCAGATGGTTCCCCAGTTTCAGACCCTCTGTCGTAAACATGAAATTGGCGGGATTGTGGTCGGCCTTCCACTTTCACTGGATGGCAGCTTTGGCCCGGCGGCACGTGCCGCCAGTGACTGGGCCAATGACCTTAGTGAGCGGCTGGGCCTGCCTGCCTGCCTGTGGGATGAGCGGCTTTCATCCAGTGCCGTAAACCGCTTCCTCGTTCAGGAAGCCGACATGACCCGCAAGAGGCGTGGCGAGGTCGTGGACAAGATGGCCGCCGCTTACATGCTCCAGGGCTGGCTGGACGCCACTGCGGCCTGATCCTGCCGATACAAAAAAGAGAGGCCGCATAAATGCGGCCTCCCCTCCTGCATGACATCCAATCGAAATGATCAGATGGTCTTGCGCCAATCACCCCAATCGGTGGAAACCGGGCGGCTGCCAGAATGGGCAGACTGATACATGGCCTGAATCAGACGGACATCCTGCATCCCTTCCTCACCCGTGGCTGCCAGCGGCGTATTGTTGGCAACGCTGATGGCCAGATGATCCAGCTGTGCAGAGAACTGGTTCAGGGCCGGGATGGTGAACATCGGGGTGGACCATGTATGCGTGTCACCAGTGGTGCAGTGGCTGACACTGTTGCACCAGTAACTCGTGGCCGGGTCCATCCGCAGGGAGGCGTCCGTCCCCTGAAGGTTGAAGCGGGACATGGCATTCACGTTGAAGGAGGCGCTGCCATGTGCCACGGCACCGGAACGGTACTTCATGATCCAGACGATGGTCTCGTCGATCTCACGGAACATCGGGTCAGACGGCGGCATGATGGTGGCCTGGACCTCGATTGGATCTTCATTCAGCATGTAGCGTGAACCGTTGACGCCATAGATGCCCAGATCCATCAGCGCACCACCACCAGACAGGGAGCGGGTCAGACGCCACTGGTAGGTCGGATCCGTCGGGTCGGTATTGTCACCGTTATCCGTGGTAATGATCTGCGGCTTGCCAATGCTGGTACGGGCCAGCTCGATAGCCTTGTGCGTAACGGGGTCAAAGTGGCAGCGATAGCCAATCATGAGCTTCTTGCCAGCCTTCTTGCCGGCAGCAATCATGCGCTGACACTCTTCGACCGTGACGGCCATCGGCTTCTCACACAGCACATGCTTGCCGGCACGGAAAGAACGCTCCGTGAAGTCGGCATGCAGGGAGTTGGGCAGGATGATGTAAACGGCGTCAACCTCCGGGTCCTGCGCAATCTTGTCAAAATTGTCGTAGGTGTAGAGGTGCGATTCCTCGATCCCGTAATGCTTGCCCAGACGACGGGCCTTGTTGATGTCGCCGCTGACCAGCGCCGTCACCTTGGCATATTCACACTCGGCAAAAGCCGGCAGGATCTGATTGACGGCATATTTGCCAAGACCCACGATGGCATAGCCAAATTTGCGGGGACCATCATTCATCGGGCGAAGCAGATTCGGATACGGGCGTTTGCCCAGCCCGGCAGGCGGTGCGGGGAAACCGAGAGACTGGGCCACAGCCTTGCCAGCGCCGCCAGCCAGAATAGAAGCACCGAGTGCTCCAAGAACATGCCGACGACCTGCATTTACTGGTTTATGTGGTGAGTGAGAGCTCATTATGAATACATCCTTTTCACTCAAGTAAGCAGCCCCGCACGATTACAAAGGCTGGTGACGAACGGAAAATTCCATTGCTTCCCGCTTCGTTTCCCCGAAGTTAAGACTCCAGACGGGGTAATTGCAATTAACCTTGGGAAAGGAATTATTTTTGAAGGCAAGAAAGGCAATAAATAAAATTTATCTTAAAAATAAAATTCTTATTTTACAATAAGTTAAAATCAGATAAGGCGTAGTCCAGTTTCATCATGGCAACTGTATGGATGGGCTGCATTTTTATCATGGCATGAACAAAAATGGCCGCATCCCCCGTTCCAGGAGATGCGGCCATTTCACAAAAACCGAATAATCCGGTCTGAATTACCCGTTACATTTTATGAAACGCACAGAGCTTGTTTCCGTCCGGGTCACGAAGATAGGCCAGATAAAGCTTCATGCCCATCACCACACGCTCACCTGGCGGATTTTCAACAGCTGTTCCCCCTGCCCTGATGCCAGCTTCATGCCACCTGCGTACATCCTCGGGAGACGACAGGCCGAGACCAACCGTACCGCCATTGGCAGCCGTAGCAGCCTCCCCGTTGATCGGACGTGTGATGATGAATATCTGCCCATCCTTCTGGTACACGATCCTGTCCGGATTATCCTGCGGGCAGAAATCAGCTCCCATGACACCGAACAGGGCATCATAGAACGCCTTGGCCTTTTCCAGATCGTTCGATCCCACAACAATATGACTCAGGAACATGGTCTCTTCCTTTCCACACCAATACACATTCTCTGCGCGTACCAGAAAATCTACAGGCTAAGTGAAATTTTCGCTAGAATAGAAAAAAGATGGCTATACAGCCACCTGCACTTCAAGCATATTTTCAGGGAGTTAATCACCAGAGGGGTGGTGGGCGCAACAGGGATTGAACCTGTGACCCCTACCATGTCAAGGTAGTGCTCTACCGCTGAGCTATGCGCCCCCGTCTGGTGTGAAATGGTGTTTACCTCAGCCTATGGATTGTGGCAAGCCTTTATTGTGAAAAAAAATCAGAAACTTCCATGCACCAACACTGCCCGCCCGTCTTCCACTGTCGGGATCCATCTTCCTTCCTGCCGGAAGCGGACACCCTTCCTGCTTTCCTCTCCACATTCAGGGCGCAATTACCCCCAGCATTTCCTGGAAATGGCCGTCCTGCCCATGACAGAGCTGGAACGCATGGAGGACCGATTTACCGATCAGCTCCTTCGATATGCCCCTGAGAATGGCCTGAGCCTCGTGCAGGCCCTGTTTCCTCGCAGTTTCTGCGATGTAAACCGGGACTGGAGAGAACTGGATGCCACCATGTTTTCTCCTCCTCTCATTGAGAAGGACCTCATCCTCAGCACGAAAGTCAGCGCAGGTTATGGTGTCATTCCCCGCTGCACATCGCCAGGCAAGAGCATCTACCGCTATTGCCTGCCTCTCGAAGAGGCGGGACATCGCCTTTCACAATATTGGGAGCCATACCATACAGCGCTCCAGCAGACGCAGAAAACACTGCACGCACAGTTTGGCGCTTCCATCCTGCTGGACATCCATTCCATGCCACCACTGGCACAGTCCCGCCCCTGTGATGTCGTCCTAGGGAACAGGCATGGGAAAACCTGCTCCGACAGACTTATCAGCCTAGTAGAGCACCTTTTTCTCGAGAAAGGATACCATGTCCAGCGAAACACACCCTACTCGGGCGGCTACATAACGGGCAGATACGGCCAGATGGAAGAAAATCGGCAGACCCTGCAGGTGGAAATCAACCGTGCCTGCTACCTGAACTTGCAGACGTTACAACCCAACCGCCATTTTGAAAAAGTACAGAAAGACATCACGGACATTCTATCCGAAATGGCACGGACTCACCCTGCCCCATAAACCGGGCAGGGCAAATCAGAGAACAGGACTTACCTGCCCAGAAGAAACGCTATCCCGGCAAGACGGTTGTTCTGTGCAACCTGAGCCACAGCCACCCCCTTGGCATTCCGTACGATTCCCTTCGAATCGATCGACCCTACCACCGTGCCCGTATTGTCATACACGACACCGGTCCGATCAACTTCTCCGATGATCTTCCCCGTACTGTTGTCCTCCACCGCTCCTGCAGGACTCACAGAACCAGAAAACGGCGCCGTTATCTGCTTCAGCCCTCCCTGCTGAGCCGTGGTATTTCCCGAAGCAGCGAACCCTATGGAAGAAGTACAGGCCCCAATGGCCATTCCTCCCAGCAGAAACATACGGGCCAGCCTGGATGATAAAGACATGGCTATCTCCTCCTGTTTTCCTTCATCAGAACACACTGAAGGAAAAGAAAAAACCTCACATACACAGGAGCCTCGTATGATCCAATCAATCATACCCACGGGACTCGCAGTAATTCCCGCCCCCCCTGCAATTATCCCACGTTCACATATCGTGACGGGCACAAAGCTTATTGCCATCGGGGTCCCGGAGATAGGCCATGAAATATTTCCTGCCTCCGATGGTCCGCACGCCAGGTGCGTCTTCTATTGCGGTTCCACCATGCTCAACACCAGCCCTGTGCCAAGCCTCCACCGCCTCCACGCTCGAAAGGGCAAAACCAAGGGTAAAGCCATTCGCAGCTGTGGCAGGCTGCCCATCAATGGGGCGCCCAACCATGAACATCTGACCATCCTTCTCGTAAAGCAGCTTACCCATTAGTTCCCCAAGGGCCTGCCCTCCAAGAACGTTGAAAAGGGCATCGTAGAAAGCCTTGGCCCGTGGCAGATCATTCGTCCCGATGACAACGTGCGTATACAGCATAACCCCTCCATCCACTTGCAGACATCCAACCATCTTTGAAAGTGGGGACCACAACAGGACAGTTCAATCCCTCAGATACAGGCTACGCATGATCACCCTATCTTCCAAGCGTATACCATCGCATCACGACAAAGAACGTTCCGTGCATTTTTCATCATTCTGCAAACAGGAATGGACAAAAATAAAATGTGATAAATTTTATCTCGTGGAATTGGGCAAGAACAATACCGACAAAACGAAATCCGGTCAGTTCAACCAAAAGCTGTCATTTTAAAAATGACGACACAAAGTCACCGTCAATTAAAAACAATAAGGCAGCAAAACAACTGCAAAAGCGAAAAACGACATTTTTTCAGGAAAGCCATGGTGGATGCGACAGGGATTGAACCTGTGACCCCTGCCGTGTGAAGGCAGTGCTCTACCGCTGAGCTACGCATCCGTCTCTTTGGATGAGCGCCTTATACCGCTCTCCCCCGGCGCTTGCAAGAGCAATAAGGGAGAACGGTACAGATTATTTCAATAACCCTCTCAAAAACCAAACATGTGATCCAGAGAGAAACTCCCAACGCCATTCTCCAGCCCATGATACCCGAACAGACGGCAGGTCAGGTCCCGTATGAGAACATACCCCCCCTCTCCTGCCTTCTGTAACAGCTCCGCATCAAAAAGCTCATGAGGCTTCAGAAGCCAGGAACCGGAAGGCTGAATACTGATGGTCTCCTGCGCCACTTCAGCTCCATTGGCAGCGTGAAGATGCAGACAGGTCCTGGAAGGCTGACGCCCATCCCGCAGGGACGTGGGATAGATCAGATGGCAGAAGCTTTTCAGGGTAACACCATCAAGCTTCTGCCCCAGCTTCAGGAACAGCCGGGTGGTCAGGCCCGGCGGTGGACCTGCATAAGACTGCGGCTCATTCCGCCAGGTCATCATGGTGTTGAAAATATGTCCGCCAAAACTGGTTTCGGCGGCATGATCTGTCCCGATATGGCGATAACGCATCAGCGCATGAGGCCAGCCATCTCCCTCCCCCCCATCACGGAAATCATAGACCAGCTCCGCATGACCGGGCTGATTCATCAGTTCATGCAGGGCCACGGCTCCCTGATGATTCCGGGGCAGATTACCCAGAAAATGGCTCCCACAGCTCTGGCCTGCTTCATCAAACAGATCCAGCCTCATCGGCAGGCTCTCCAGAGCTTCCGACATGGGGGTCGGCTGGACGAAACTCGTATAGATGGCCGGGTCCGGCACCGGAAAAGGCAGAACGAAACCACGCCCAAGCAACGGGGACATCGTGCGGATTGCCGGGTCCGGCAGCAGGTCGGCACGCTCAACATTCATATGGGCAATACGGGTCCGGCCCCTCTGCACAACCTCGTAGCGGGGCCGCACCAGATGCTGCCCGGAACGAAGTTCAAGCTGGGCTGGCCATTCCAGATCAGGAAACAACGCTCCCACATCAACAGCGACCGTCTCATAAGGTCCGATAACCTGCCTTACCGCACGATGCTCTTCCTCGCCCATCGGGTTCAGCGTGATCGCCCCTGACGGAATGGCCGTGCCATGACTGTTCTGTATCCAGAGGCGGACCGTCTCCTCGTCGTCTGGAGCTGGCAATGTGGCAAAGCGCATGGAAGGCCAGGCATTGGCATCATGGGTAACAGACAGGCTGGGATCACCATTCCGGCCAAAGCTGTCCAGCGCATATTTCACGACATCATGGCCTTTCGCCCCGATGACATGAATGAAAAGCTGTCCAACAAAATCTGGCAGGCCAAACTGTTTCTTCACCGTGCGGCTGTCAATCACTACACCCGCATCAGCCTCTTCCACCTCCTCAAACCATTCAGCCAGAACGTGACCAGTAACATCAAAGAGCCGCAACCAATAGCGGATCGTTTCTGCACCATAATTCGACCAATAATTCGCCGTAACCAGCCTGGTGCTGAACTGTTCAGTCTCCCGGAAAAAGGCAAAATTGGTCGCAAAATTGCATTTGTCCAGATAAGGCCGCCGGTAAGGCAGAAATTTATCCGGCAACCGCGCATCCCCCAGAGTATGAAGAGGCTTCCCTCCGAGAAATCCCCCAAGACGGAACCGCATCCTGGCATCATCAAAAGACAGGGCCAGGACCGCATCCGCATCAATCTCGGCAATGTGGACGACAGCCTTTTTCTGCCCGCCAAATCCATCAGGCTGCCCGACCTGCTCGCTATCATGCGTCAGGATGACGGAAGGCTGAAGAGCAGGATACAGCCCGCATACTGTCGGCAGGTACCCCTCCGGGTCATAAACGGCAAGAGAGCAGTGCTGAAGCGTCTGCTCCAGCTCTTTCATTCCCTCTACAACCAGAGGGTGAGACAAAGCCTTATAAAGGACGTTCCCCCCCTGCGGGCCAAATGTCTTGATATCCAGCATTGGGTCATCCTTCCTGATTGAACTGAATACGGCGATGTATTTCTTCTGCTGCCAGAGAAGTATCGTCAAGTCTTTTACAAGGAGAAAACGAAACGTTTCTTAAAGAAGACTGCACACGTCCCTCTTTTTCAAGTATCTCGACGAACCTCTCAAGCCTTGAGGACCGACCCTTCAATGGCAGAATACAGACAGGGCGATCCGTCGCCACTGCTTCGGAGATCATGGATACACTGTCCTGCGTCACAGCCAGAGCATCAGCGCAGGCCAGCAGTCCCATATAAGGATTCTCATTCCCTTTTCCTTCCATCACGACACCCCCCAGAGGCATCAGGCGCTCCCGCAGCACCTCCAAAGCCTGCCGTGATGTCCGTCTGGATGGTGTCAGCACGCAGCGAACACCAGTTACCTGCATGAAACCGGCCAGCTTCTCCGACAGGACCGCAGCTTCGGCCTCTTCCAACCTGTACCGCCCATTGGAGCCACCCAGAAGCACCCCCAACACCTTTTCTGCCCCTGCCCGGATACGATCCTTCCACAGCTTGCCAGCTTCTTCCAGACGGGCCGGTGTAACATCATGCATGGCTGTACGGACTGAAAGCACATTCGGCCCCTCAAGCCGGTCATGCTGACTGGCCACGACAAGAGCAAAGGGAGAGAGTTTCACTCGTGGGTGCTGTATCTGCACTACTGGCAGACCGTACCGTTTTCCGAGAGCCGCCCCGGCCACGCCGCCCTTTCCACCCACGCTGATGATGAGACGGGTTGCAGAAGAAAGGCTGAATGGGGCAAAAAGACCCAGAGAATGCGGCCAGAAACGGACGGACAGACGTGAGACCAGCCTTCCCCTGTTGGTGATGACAGGATGGAACTCCCACGAAAAACCCGTCCGCTCTGCCAGCCCTCGCCCCTGGGATCTCATTCCGGCGAAATCTTCAGCTATGATGGCTGCATGCATTCCTGATCTCCTGCGGGTATGGTCCCGTGCATCACATCGACATCCCTCTTCTGGCAAGAACAGCATTCATGACACAAACAGATTTTACAGACCTCGGCCTTTCAGACGAGCTGGCACAGGCCGCCTGGAAAGCAGGCATGGCCAGACCAACCCCCATACAGCAGCAGGGCATCCCCCCCCTTCTGGCGGGGCGTGACGTTCTCCTGCCCGGCCAGACCGGCACGGGCAAGACGGCAGCTTTCGTCCTGCCCGCCCTCCAGAAACTGGCCAGCCTCAAGCAGGACGGAACTGCCGGGTCCATTCCACGGGTCCTGATCCTAGAGCCAACCCGTGACCTCGCCATGCAGACAGCCGGGGTCTGCCGTCAGCTGGGCCGTCAACTTCCCCTCCGCACGCGGGTCATCTGTGGCGGCGTGCCCCGTGACCAGCAGGCACGCTCACTGGAACAGGGAGCCGACATCATCGTCGCCACACATGGCCGCCTTCTGGACTTCGTGGAGAAAGGCGAACTGTCGCTGGAACACATCATCTATCTGGTGCTGGATGAGGCTGACCGTCTTCTGGATGAAGAATTCTCCGCCAGCATGACGGCTCTCGTGCCCTATATCGCCGACCGGCCCCAGACCATCTTCTGTTCCGCCACGCTGCCGGAACCTGTCATGGCACTGGCAAAACAGGTTACGAAAGACCCCGTGCGGGTGGAACCCGGCGAGGAAGAGGTCACGCCACGGCGCATCCGCCAGCAGGCCCTGTTCATCACCGAGGCGCAGAAAGACTCCCTGCTCCTGACACTTCTGGAACGGTCAGGAGCACAAGCCAAAGACGGAACGGGTCGAAGCATCATCTTCACGAAGACGAAGCAGAAAGCCGATTCCGTCGCAAAACTCCTGAGAAAAACCGGATACAGGGCCATTGCCCTGCATGGCGGGCAGACGCAGGGAGACCGCAAAAAGACTCTGGACCGCTACCAGAATCAGACCGGGTCCATCCTCGTGACAACGGACATTGCCGCCCGCGGACTTGATATTGACGACATCCAACTCGTCGTGAACATGGACCTGCCCCAGACGCCAGAACTCTACATTCACCGCATCGGCCGGACAGCCCGTGCGGGAAAGCAGGGGCGGGCCGTCACGTTCGCCACGCTGGAAGAACGGACCCGCCTGCGGGATATTGAGAAGCACATCCAGTACCGCATCCGCATCATCACGACGGAAACGCTATAGAACGGCCTTTCTGCCGGGGGCTGACTTTCACGCCCTCCCCCGGCTGAACTGAACATGATCAGGCAGACGCACGATCATAGATCGGGAAGCGAGCACACAGCTCCTTCACATCCTTGCGGATACGCTCGAAGGTAGCGTCATCATTCTCATCAGCGCTCAGCACGGCATCAATCATGCGAGCCACCTGACGGAACTCTGCCTCACCGAAACCACGGGCCGTGGCGGCCGGGCTGCCCAGACGCACGCCAGAGGTGACGAACGGCTTTTCCGGATCGAACGGCACGGCATTCTTGTTGGCGGTGATGCCAGCACGTTCCATAAGGGCCTCGGCCTTCTTGCCGGTCACCTTCTTGGGGCGCAGGTCCACCAGCACAAGATGAGTATCCGTACCACCCGTCACGATGTCGAACCCACATTTCAGCAGCTCGTCAGCCAGCGCACGGGCATTTGCCTGCACACGCTGCTGATATTCCTTGAACTCACCCTGCAGGGCCTCACCGAAAGCTACAGCCTTACCGGCGATGACGTGCATCAATGGGCCACCCTGGAGACCAGGGAACACCGCAGAGTTGATCTTCTTGGCGATCTCCGCATCGTTGGTCATGATGATGCCGCCACGGGGGCCACGCAGCGTCTTGTGTGTCGTGGAAGTCGTGATATCAGCGTGAGGAACCGGGCTGGGATAGAGGCCAGCCGCCACAAGCCCGGCGAAATGGGCCATGTCCACCATCAGATAGGCACCGACCTCATCAGCAATCTTGCGGAAACGGGGGAAGTCGATCACGCGGGGATAGGCCGAGCTGCCCGCCACGATGATGCGGGGTTTGTGCTCACGGGCCAGACGCTCCATCTCCTCGTAATCGAGCAGGCCGTCCTCGCCACGCACGCCGTACTGCACAGCCTTGAACCATTTGCCGGAATAGTTCGGAGCGGCACCGTGGGTCAGGTGGCCACCGGCGGCAAGGCTCATGCCGAGGATGGTGTCACCCGGCTTTGCCAGTGCCATGAAGGCCGCCTGATTGGCATTGGCACCGGAATGGGGCTGGACATTGACGAATTCAGCACCGAAAAGTTTCTTCAGACGGTCAATGGCAAGATTCTCGACCTTGTCCACATCAACGCAGCCACCATAATAGCGGCGACCCGGCAGACCTTCGGCATATTTGTTGGTCAGGACGGACCCCTGAGCCTCCATTACGGCGAAAGACGCCATGTTCTCAGAAGCGATCAGCTCGATGCCATCCTGCTGGCGTTCAAGCTCGGCATTCAGGATCGCACTGACTTCATGATCCCTCTCCTTGAGGGGGGCATGAAAGAAAGAATGCAGACCGGCCTGATTGGTGCTTTTGGACATTGTCATCCATCTCCCGCAAAAAAACTCTTTTCTTTCTATAGGCGCGAGAGCTAAGCGCGTCTATCGTCGCAGGTTAATTACGTTTAAAAAATGCGAGAGACCCACCAATGACCTTGCCCTTCTGGCAGACCAAACAAGTCCCCCCTCCAGAAAGTCAGAACAGTGGACTGAAAAGGGTGTTCGGCCCCTGGCGTCTCATCGCCATGGGTGTTGGCGTCACCGTTGGCACGGGTCTCTTTTCCCTTACAGGCGTTGCTGCCGGACAGAATGCCGGCCCGGCAGTCATCATCTCTTTCCTCATCGCCGCCATCGCCGCCAGCTTCGCTGGGCTCTGCTATGCCGAGCTGGCCGGGATGCTGCCCTCCGGCGGGTCCGCCTATGCCTACGCCTACGCCGGACTGGGTGAAATTGTCGCCTGGATCATCGGCTGGGACCTGATTCTGGAATATACGGTCGGGGCGGCGGCCGTCGCCTCCAGTGCTTCGGGCTACATCGCCTCCCTGCTGAAGGGATGGAACATCATCATTGACCCGAGACTGCTTGCACCACCAATGACGGATGTCGTCATGCCGGATGGTCACACCGCCCATGCGTGGTGCAACGCACCGGGAATGTTGCTTCTCTTCATCATCACCCTGATGCTGATGCGGGGCACAAACTTCTCCGTCCGTCTCAACTCGCTGGTCGTGCTGGTAAAGATTCTCGTCATCGTCGGCCTGATCATCGTCTGCACGCCTTTTGTCGATACCAGCAATTTCCACCCCTTCATCCCGGCCAATACGGGGAAATTCGGAGAATTCGGGATCAGCGGCATCATGCGGGCTGCTGGCATGGCCTTTTTTGCCTATGTGGGCATCGACATCGTGTCCACCGCCGCACAGGACACGAAGAACCCCCAGCGCAACATGCCGATCGGCATTCTGGGGAGCCTGCTGACCTGTGCTGTCATCTATGTCGTTTTCTCCACCATCCTTCTTGGTGTGGTGGACTATCGTGCCCTCGCCCATGACCCCAGCCCCGTTGCCACGGCCATGGACAAGATTCATATGCCATGGATGGCCGTGCTGGTGAAAATCGGCATCACCTTCGGTTTCATCTCCGTGCTGTTCGGCCTGCTCATCGGGCAGAGCCGGATTGCCATGAACATGGCCGATGACGGCCTTCTGCCCCCCTTCCTTGCCAGACTGCACAAAGGCACCAGCACGCCCTGGACGGCCCATATCATCACTGCGGCAACGGCCGCCGTGCTGACGGGCTGCGTCCCCATCGCCACGTTGGGGGAGATGACCTCCATCGGCACCCTGCTCGCCTTCGTCATCGTCTGTGCCGGCGTGACGGCCCTGCGCTTCCGGGCACCGGAGGCACCACGCAGCTTCCAGGTGCCGGGCGGGCCGTTCGCCGTGCCTCTGCTGGGGATCATTTCCTGCGGGATCGTCATGGGATCCATGAGCCCGCTCACATGGATGCGTCTGATCCTCTGGCTGGCAGTCGGCTTCTGCGTCTATTTCGCTTATGGCATCAGGAAAAGTAGACTACGCAATAATTCTACAAAACAGGGTGGAAATTTATAATATTCTTCCATAGAAGAGAGATCACCCCGGATGCGGTTCCCCGCAAAGGATACCGCATCCGGGGCAGACCAGAAACGACCGGACATGAGATCTTCTTCCCCATGATGTCATCCCTGTGGCGCAAAAAGGCCATCACCTCTTCCACTCCTCCATCCACCGGACTGAAGCGCATCTTCGGGACGTGGCAGCTCATCGCCATTGGAGTGGGTGTAACCATAGGGGCCGGTCTTTTTTCTCTCACAGGTGTGGCAGCAGGACTTTATGCCGGCCCGGCCATTCCGCTCGCCTTCCTCATCGCTGCAGTTGCCGCCAGCTTTGCCGGTCTCTGCTATGCCGAACTGGCAGGCATGATCCCCTCTGGCGGATCGGCCTACTCCTACGCCTATGCCGCCCTCGGTGAATTCGTTGCCTGGGTCATCGGGTGGGACCTGATCCTTGAATATACCGTCAGCACGGCGGCCGTCGCCTCCAGCTGGTCCGGCTACATGACCTCCTTTCTCCGGGATTGGGGCATTGTCATCGATCCACGGCTCCTGAACCCGCCCATGACGCTGGTTGAACTGCCCGACGGCCACAAGGCCCATGCGTGGTTCAATGCTCCCTGCCTGTTCATCCTCTGGCTGGTCACCATCATGCTGACACGGGGCATGAAAGAATCCTCCTGGATGAATGCGCTCATCGTGGGCATCAAAATCTGCGTGCTGGTCGGCCTGACCGTTGCCTGCATCCCCTATGTCCAACTGGCACATTTTCATCCCTTCATCCCCCCCAACGGAGGACATTATGGGGATTTTGGCTTCAGTGGTGTCATGCGGGCAGCCGGGATGGCCTTTCTCGCCTATATCGGGTTCGACATCGTCTCCACGGCGGCGCAGGACACAAAGAACCCCCAGCGTTCCATGCCCTTCGCCATCCTGGGCAGCCAGATCATCTGTGCAACCGTCTATGTCATCGTATCGGCCGTGCTGGTTGGCGTGGTGGACTACCACCACTTCGCCCATGACCCCAGCCCCGTGGCTACCGTCATGGATGTCGTCAACATCCCGTGGCTCAGCCTGCTCATCAAAGGCGGCATCTGTCTGGGCTATGTGTCTGTCGTCTATGGCCTGCTGATGGGCCAGAGCCGCATCCTGATGAGCATGTCCCAGGATGGCCTGCTGCCCACCTTCTTCCGCCGGATGCACCCGAAAAGCCATACGCCGGTGCCCAGCCACATGCTCAGCTTCCTAGTCAGTGGCGTACTGGCCTGCTGCCTGCCCATCAATGTGCTGGCCAACATGGCATCCATCGGAACCCTGACAGCCTTCGTGATTGTCTGCGCAGGTGTCATCGCCCTGCGTTTCACATCTCCCGATGCGCCCCGCACCTTTCGCCTGCCCGGAGGGCCGCTTCTGATCCCCTGCCTGGGCATCATCTCCTGCGGCAGTGTCATGCTCTCCATGAGCCTGATCACATGGATGCGTCTAATTATCTGGTTGGTCATTGGTGCTGTCATCTATTTCGCTTATAGCATACGGCACAGTCATCTCAGGACGAACGGCTGAACGGCCGCCCTCCTGTTCTGGACGACACCGAAACATCGTGGAGCAAAGTACATGAGACGGCCTTTCTGGCGTACCAAACCAATATCCCAGGCGGCAGCCCCTGAAACAGGGCTACATCGTGTACTGGGGCCGTGGCAGCTGATTGCCCTGGGTGTTGGTGTCACTGTCGGTGCTGGCCTGTTCTCCATGACGGGCGTGGCCGCAGGGCAGTATGCCGGCCCTGCCGTGACGCTTTCCTTCATGATCGCCGCCATTGCCTGCGCTTTTGCCGGTCTCTGCTATGCCGAACTCGCCGGAATGATTCCCGAGGCCGGGTCCGCCTACACCTACGCCTATACCTCCATGGGGGAAGGTATCGCCTGGATCATCGGCTGGGATCTTATCCTGGAATATACGGTAAACGCTTCCACGGTAGCAGCCAGCTGGTCAGGCTATTTTGCCAGCCTGATGCATGAAATCGGCATTTCGCTGGATCCCCGCCTGCTGGCCCCTACCGGTGCCTCCATCATGACGTCGGACGGGCAGTTCGTCCGCGCCTGGTTCAATGCTCCTGCCGTCTTCATCATCTGTGCCGTCACCTGCCTGCTGATGTGTGGCACCAGGGGCTCCAGCAAGATCAACATGGCCATCGTGGCTCTCAAGCTGCTGATTATCGGAAGCGTGACGGTCATCTGCCTGCCACACATCAGCGCTGCCAACCTGCACCCTTTCATTCCGGCCAATACAGGGCAGTTCGGACAGTTCGGCGCAAGTGGCGTGATGCGGGCTGCGGGGCTCATTTTCTTCGCCTATATCGGTTTTGATATTGTCTCCACAGCGGCGCAGGACAGCCACAACCCCCAGCGCAACATCCCCCTGAGCGTATTGGGCAGCCTGGTGCTGGCCGCCGTCATCTACGCCATTTTTTCCTTCGTGATTGTCGGTGTCGTCAATTACCGGGCCATGCTGCATGACCCCAACCCGGTCGCCACGGTCCTGCACAGCCTGCATATCCCCTGGTTCTCTGCCCTGATAACCTTCGGCATAGCCTTGGGGTATATCTCCGTCATCTATGGGCTGCTCATGGGCCAAAGCCGCATCTGTCTCTCCATGGCCAGAGACGGCCTTCTTCCCTCCCTCTTCGAAACCCTGAACAGACGCAGCCGGACACCGTGGTCCTCACATATCATCACAGCCGTGGTGGCGAGCATTCTGGCAGCCTGCCTGCCCATCGACATCCTTGGCAAGATGACCTCCATCGGGACACTGCTCGCCTTCATCATTGTCTGTTTCGGTGTAATGGTCCTGCGCCTCCGTCAACCGAATGCAGTGCGTCGCTTCAAGACACCGGGGGGGCCATTCCTCGTCCCCATCCTCGGTATCCTGTCCTGCGGAACCGTCATGCTTTCCATGGACATCATGACATGGATCAGGCTGGCCCTCTGGCTCTTGGTCGGCCTTGGAATCTACGCCGTTTATGGTCTGCACCGCAGCCGCCTCAAACATACACACCACTGAAAGCCACCATCTCCTCCATGAAGCCACCCTCCTGCGAGGGTGGCTTTTTTTAAGGGGTCTGGTCATACGGGATTTCAACAGGCATCATGCCTGCATGATGATACATTCTTTTCCCCACACCCGCCTGCGTCGCAATCGTCACGATGACGCCACACGCCGCCTTGTCAGCGAAACACACCTGCATGTCGATAATCTGATCTGGCCAATTTTTGTCTGTGAGGGCGAAAAACAGCGTCAGAAAGTACAGGCCATGCCGGGCGTGGAACGTGTGAGTCTCGATCTGCTAGCGGAGCATGTCCGCCCCGCTGTCGAGCTGGGCATACCAGCTGTCGCTCTCTTCCCCGTCACGCCCATGGAAAAACGTGACGAGATGGGAACGGAAGCCCTGAACCCCAGCAACCTGATGTGCCGTGCTGCCCGGATACTGAAAGCCGCCTATCCCGGGCTTGCTCTCGTCGGGGATGTGGCTCTGGACCCCTACACCTCCCACGGGCATGATGGTCTAGTACGGGATGGACAGATTCTGAATGATGAGTCCGTCGAGGTTCTTCGCAAACAGGCCCTCAACCAGGCAGAGGCCGGCATCGACATCATTGCTCCCTCCGACATGATGGATGGGCGCGTCCGGGCCATCCGCTCCACGCTGGATGAAAATGGGTACCAGACAACCCGCATCATGGCCTATGCAGCCAAGTATGCATCTGCATTCTACGGTCCGTTCCGCAACGCTCTGGGCTCCGATGCCCTGCTCGGCGGAGACAAGAAAAGCTACCAGATGGACCCCGCCAATAGTGATGAAGCCCTGCGCGAAGTTGCCATGGACCTTGCAGAAGGGGCCGACATGATCATGGTCAAACCAGGGATGCCTTATCTGGACATCATCCGCCGGGTGCGTGACAGTTTTGCCGCACCGACATTCGCCTACCAGGTCTCCGGTGAATATTCCATGATCATGGCCGCCATTGAGAATGGCTGGCTGGACCGTGAGAAGACCATTCTGGAAAGTCTCATGGCCTTCCGTCGTGCCGGCTGCCACGGCATCCTCACCTATTTTGCTGTCGAAGCAGCCCGTCTGCTGCGTGCCCGCTAAACCATCTTCTCTCACCCCGCCTCCTCACCGCAGGAAGCGGGGTAGCTTGGCCTATCAGGCAGGTAAACAGGCTGAAGATGCTGCTGCAGAATTTCTGGCCAGACAAGGGTATACCCCCTTGGCAAGAAGGCTACGAACTCCCTGCGGAGAAATCGACCTCCTTGTCGCCAATGATGAGTGGCTTCTTGCCATTGAGGTCAAGCAACGCACAACCCTGAGCGAAGCCCGGTACGCTCTTTCGCCCCAACAGAGCCAACGCCTGCTCCGGGCTTTTTCCTTCATTCTCGAGACAAGACCAGACTGGCAGCGCCCCAATACCCGGCTGGATGTGCTGGTCATCGATAAGACGGGACGCATTGAACAGATAGAGGATGCCCTCCGTCTATACTGACCACTTCATCCGAACAAAAAGAAACCCCACAAAGGCCAATTCAGCCTGCGGGGTTTCCCATTTTCATGCTCACAGGGAGACAGGCTCACCCGCGGCGATGATGCGTATTCCGCTGATGCCTGCTGACAACATGGCCATGGAAAGCCACGGTCCGGACAGCAACAGCCCGATGATAATGTGAAGCGGCCAGACGGGTCGGCATAGCACCACGTGCATGGAACGCTGCCCGACGGGCAACCGTCACATGATGAAAGGCCGATGGCGGGGCGATGAGCGCACTGAATGTCAGCTTGCTTGCCTCATGCTCTGTCAGGATACGATCTGCATGGGCAGAAGGAGCAGACGCCAGCCCCACAAACCCCAGAAGCCCAAAAAGAACCCCTCCCTTAAGGGATTTCACCATGTCATCAACCCTCCACCTTTACCCCAAGCCGCTACAACAGGGATGGACCTCATTCTACAAATAATGGGTAACTCTAATCACAACAGGATGAAGAAAGCAACGTTGGAAGCCTACGCTGACCTTTATTTAATGAGGACCATCCTGCTCTGAAATCAGTCCCCGTTTTTCAGCAGGCCTTTCTCTGCCAGAAGGCTCTCCAGCTCACCGCTCTGGTACATGTCCGTCACGATGTCACACCCGCCAATGAACTCACCCTTCACATAAAGCTGTGGAATTGTCGGCCACTGGGAAAAATCCTTGATACCCTGACGCATCTCCGGACTTTCCAGCACATTCTCCGTTTCAAAATCCACACCCACATGGGTAAGAATCTGCACGACACGAGCAGAAAACCCACATTGCGGAAACTGCTTGTCGCCCTTCATGAAGAGCATGACGGGATTCTTGTCCACCAGGGACTGGATGGTCTGAAAAACAGCCTCATTCATTTGATCATGTCCTCTCGATCAACCAGGAATACGTGTCTTGACGGCCAGAGCATGAAGCTCTGTTCCGACACGGTCCCCGAAAGCTTCATAAACCAGCTTGTGCTGCTTTACCCGTGGCACACCACGAAATGCCTTGCTGACGACCTCACAGGCAAAATGGTCGCCATCACCTGCGAGGTCTTCAACCACAATCTCGGCATCAGGAAAAGCAGCCCGGAGGGTCTTCTCTATCTCTTCTGCTGTCATCATGGCCGAAGCCTCCTTACTCTTCGTTTCCTCAGGATATTTCATCCAGATGCACGACCGGAGCATCCTCCTCTTTCTGCCCCATGAAACGGGGGAAGAAAGAGGCATGCTGCTTACGGAGATGTTCAACCGATACCGCCATGACGCCATCAAGCTTCAACACATCACCGCCGATACGGCCCAAGCGGGATACCGGTACACCAGCCGCCTGTGCAGCCTCCAGCACTGCATCAGCCTGCTTCGTGGCCAATACATACCGGGCCTGATCCTCAGCAAACCAGTAGACATGCTCCGCCAGTCCGGCCGGTCCTTTTTCAAGGATGCATCCCCTGTCACCTGCCATGGCCATCTCAGCCAAAGCAACGATCAGGCCGCCGTCTGACACATCATGACAGGCTTCGACAAGACCTTTCTGGATCTGCTCACGCACGAAGTCGCCATTGCGCCGCTCTGCCGTAAAATCAACAGCCGGCGGGGCTCCTTCCTCACGACCCAGGATTTCCTTCAGCCAGATGGACTGACCCAGCTCCCCCCTGGTCTCACCAACCAGAAGAAGCTCACCGTCCTGCGGCATGGCCAGACCAACGGCCTTCCGGACATCATCCAGAACACCGACACCACCAATCACAGGAGCTGGCTGAATGGCCGTCACCGAACCATCATCACCACGGGTCTCATTATACAGGGAGACATTGCCGCTGACGACCGGGAAGTCCAGAGCACGCCCCGCATCGCCAATCCCTCTCACAGCCTCGACGAACTGCGCCATGATACGTGGATTTTCCGGGCTGGCAAAATTGAGATTGTCCGTCATGGCCAATGGTGTGGCACCTGTGGCTGTCAGGTTCCGCCACACTTCCAGCACGGCCTGAGCTCCCCCAACATACGGATCAGCCTGACCGTACCGTGGTGTACAATCGGTCGTCATGGCGAGAGCACGGTCAGTCCCTTCCACCCGGACGATGGCCGCATCAGCCCCACCGGGACGCTGGACAGTCTGCCCGCCCACGCCGCTGTCATACTGGTTCCATATCCATGCACGGGAGGCCCCATTGGCACCCGCCAGAAGGCGGCAGAGTCCTGCCTCTATTCCACATGGATCAGCAGGCGCCACCAGAGCAGGCTGCCGTTCATACACCACCGTAGGCCGGTCATAGATCGGAGCCTCATCGGCCAGCGGACCGAGAGGAATATCCGCTTCAACCTTTCCATTATGCCGCACGATGATGCGTCCACTGTCAGTCAGCTTTCCGACAATGGCAAAATCCAGTTCCCACTTCTCGAAAATCCGGCGAGCTTCTTCCGTTCTGTCAGGACGCAGCACCATGAGCATGCGTTCCTGACTCTCGGAAAGCATCATCTCATAGGCATGCATGTTGGGCTCACGCTGCGGGACATGATCCAGCTCCAGATCAATCCCGACACCACCCTTGCTGGCCATTTCCACGGCAGATGAAGTCAGGCCCGCTGCCCCCATGTCCTGAATGGAAATCACCGCATCGGTGGCCATCAGCTCCAGACACGCCTCCAGCAGAAGTTTCTCGGTGAAGGGATCCCCCACCTGCACGGTCGGACGTTTGGAGCTTGATTCGGAATCAAACTCCGCTGAAGACATGGTGGCACCATGAATCCCGTCACGCCCCGTCTTGGAGCCGACATAAACAACCGGATTACCTACACCTGCCGCAGCTGAGAGGAAGATACGGTCCTGCCGGGCAATCCCGACCGTCATCGCATTGACCAGCGGATTGCAGTTATAGGAAGAATGGAAGTTCACCTCACCGCCAACGGTCGGTACCCCCATGCAGTTGCCATAGCCACCAATACCGCGCACGACACCATCCACCACACGCTTGGTATCCTTGTGGGAGGCATCACCAAAGCGCAGGGCATTCAGGTTGGCTATGGGGCGGGCACCCATGGTGAACACATCACGCAGGATACCACCAACACCCGTTGCGGCTCCCTGATAGGATTCAATGAATGACGGATGATTGTGACTTTCCATCTTGAAGACGGCGGCCAAGCCTTCTCCAATATCAATCACACCGGCATTCTCACCCGGACCGTGGATGACCCATGGAGCCTTGGTGGGCAATGTCTTGAGGTGAAGACGGGATGACTTGTAGGAACAGTGCTCCGACCACATGACGGAGAAAATGCCAAGCTCTGTCAGGCTCGGCGTCCGTCCCATGATGTTCAGCACCGTCTCATATTCGTCATCTTTCAGGCCGAAAGAGCGTGCAAGCTCGATATCAACAGGTGCTGCTGTCATCAGCCCAGTGCCTCCATGATCCCGTTAAAGAGCGGCAAGCCGTCCGTACCGCCAAGGATCTCCTCTGTCAGATTTTCAGGGTGCGGCATGAGACCACAGACACGGCGGTTCTCACTCAGCACACCGGCAATGGACCGGGCACTGCCATTCATGTTTACGTGCTCGTCCCCGTCCTTCACCTGCCCCTCTGCGGTGCAGTAACGGAAAGCGACACGACCTTCTCCCTCCAGACGGTCCAACACGTCTGGCGCAGCCGTGTAGTTGCCGTCCCCATGGGCCATGGGTGCACGGAAAACATCACCATGCTTCCAGCCAGACGTGAAGATGCTGTCACGGCCTTCAACCTTCAGGTGACAGTCCTGCGAGAGGAAGCGCATCCCCGCATTACGCAGGAGCGCCCCCGGCAACATCTGGGCTTCCGTCAGAATCTGGAAACCATTGCAGACACCAAGGACATAACCACCCTTCTCGGCGAACTGGCGCACGGCTTTCATGATCGGTGAATGAGCCCCCATGGCACCGCTGCGGAGATAGTCCCCAAAGCTGAACCCACCGGGGAGGACGATCAGGTCAAACCCTTCGACACTGTCCTGCTGATGCCAGAGCATCTGAGGTGTCCGGCCGGATACCACCCGGAAGGCCTGAGCCATGTCGCGCTCCCGATTGGTGCCCGGAAAAACGACGATACCTGTTTTCATTGACTGTCTACTGTCCTCTACTGAGCCGCTGGTGCCGAGGCGATGGGCCGTATCGTGGAAGAGCACGGATAGTTGTCATGCAGGGCCCGGTAGATGCCACGCCCGGCGGGTTCGTTCATGGCATCTTCATGACCAGCATACCACCCGACAACCAAAGCCCGGAGCTGGGCTCCCCGGATTTCCTTCGGGACACAGAAAGCCACCGGTGTATGGACTCCCTCGACCGTGGAATAATTGCGGGCCCAGACCTCACTGTCCATCGTTCCGGCCAGATAGCCGTCACAGGCGAGCAGGCCACTCTCATGCGTGCACATGGAGACGAGGCCACGTCCCGGCAGAGAAGAAATATTCTGCGCTTCAGCCCTCTGTTCAACATACATGCCGGCCATGCCCGTAGGGCAGGCATAGTTGGCATGAAGGGCCTGATAGACGGCCCGTCCGGCAGGCTGGGCGGCCACGCCATCATGACCAGCCAACCAGCCGACAACAAGCGACCGGACCTGAATACCCTTGATCCCCGCAGGCAGACAGAAAGCCGTCGCAGGGCGTGCCCCGACCAGAGCCCCAAAACTCTGCGACCAGGCAGCACCATCGACCACACCGGCCAGATAGGACCCGCAGGCAGCCCGCTTGGACTCTTTCTGGCAGAACTTTTCCAGCTCAGCGCCTGAAAGAGATGAAATACGCTGAGCGTGAGCCGCAGTCCCCAAGAACACGCATGCCATGCTGAAAAACAGGGCAAGCCCTGTCTGCCGAACAGACTTTTTCATCCAACCACCTCTACCCGAAAATCCTCAATCACCTCATTGGCCAGAAGAGCACGAGCCATTTCAGCTCCCTTCTCCTTGGCCGCCTCTGCACTGTCAGTCTTCACGCACAGATCCACCACACGGCTGATCCGCACATCAGATGCCCCCTCGAACCCGAGAGAATGCAACGCATGCTCTACTGCCTTGCCCTGCGGATCCAGCACACCGTCCTTCAGAGAAACAAACACCCTAACCTTCATCACACACTCTCCGCAGCTACGCTTTCAGCCTGGCCATGTTCCGGAAGGATACCCAGACGACGTGCCACTTCCTGATAGGCCTCACCGACGCCACCCATGTCCCGACGGAACCTGTCCTTGTCCATCTTCTCCTGTGTCCGGCTGTCCCACAGACGGCAATTGTCTGGTGAAATCTCGTCAGCCAGGACTATCCTCATCTCGTCCCCCTGCCAGAGACGACCGAACTCCAGCTTGAAATCAATCAACGTGATCCCGACACCCGTAAACAGGCCGCACAGGAAGTCGTTCACCCGCAGGGCGAGGCTCTGGATTTCCTCAAGCTCCTGCGGATGCGCCCAGCCGAATGTGGCAATATGCTCTTCGGAAACCAGCGGGTCATTCAGCGCATCATTCTTGTAATAATATTCCACAAGGGTCCGGGACAGACGCTCACCTTCAGGCAGGGCAAAACGCTTGGAAAGGGACCCCGCCACAACATTGCGGACCACGACCTCCAGCGGAATGATCTCCACCTCCCGCACCAGCTGTTCACGCATGTTCAGGCTGCGGATGAAGTGGGTGGGAATGCCCAGCTCCCCCAGACGCTGCATCAGATATTCGCTGATCCGGTTGTTGAGAACACCCTTGCCCGTAATGACGCCACTCTTGGCCCCATTGCCTGCCGTTGCATCATCCTTGAAGTACTGGACGACCGTTCCCGGCTCCGGCCCTTCAAAAATGATCTTGGCTTTTCCCTCATAAATCTGACGACGGCGAGCCATGTCATTCAATCCTTAATCGATGCACCTACAGGTCGTCCGGGCAGCCTAGCACAGCTGGACGCCCTTAGACGAGCCTGAGATCAGGCCGGCAGCTCCGGCCCTGCTGTTCAGCCAAAAACGCGGGCAAATATCTGGTCCACTGCACGGAGATGCCGTGCGGGATCCAGAGCATCATCAAGCACGGCCTTCTCGACCCGTCCGGCCACCTCGGGATCAGCCTCCAGATTTTCACGGAATGTCCGGCCTTCTGGCGTACCGAGCTTCGTCCATGTTGCCATGGCGGCACGCTGGACGATCCGGTAGGCATCCTCCCGGGAAATGCCAGCACGGGCCAGAACCAGCAGCACCTCGCCAGAATGGACCACGCCACCAAGGCTTTCCACATTGGCAAGCATCTGGTCTGGATAGACCACCAGTTTCTCCATCATCCCGGACAGGCGGGCCAGGGCGAAGTCCAGCGTGACCGTCCCATCCGGGCAGATGTTCCGCTCCACAGAGGAATGGCTGATGTCACGCTCGTGCCACAGGGCCACATTCTCCAGCGCCGGAGTGACATAAGAGCGGATGAGACGGGCCAGGCCCGTCAGGTTTTCGGACAGGACCGGGTTCCGCTTGTGGGGCATGGCCGAGCTGCCCTTTTGCCCGGCATGGAAGAATTCTTCTGCCTCACGCACCTCAGAGCGCTGGAGATGCCGTACTTCCGTTGCCAGACGCTCGATCCCGCTGGCGATCACGCCCAGAGCGCAGAAAAAGGCCGCATGACGGTCACGGGGGATCACCTGCGTGGAGACAGCCTCCGCCTTCAGCCCCAGGTGATTGGCCACATATTCTTCCACCTCGGGAGAGATATGGGCATAGGTACCCACCGCACCGGAAATGGCACAGACGGCGATTTCCTCACGGGCCACCTCAAGACGGCGACGGTTGCGGGCAAACTCGGCATAATGCCCGGCCAGCTTCTGACCGAAGCTCATCGGTTCAGCATGGATGCCGTGACTGCGCCCGATGGTGACGGTATGTTTGTGCTCATGGGCACGCTTCTTCAGTGCAGCCAGAAGGATGTCCATGTCCTCCAGGAGAATATCGGCCGCCTGCGTCAGCTGTACGGCCAAACAGGTATCCAGGACATCAGAGGATGTCATGCCCATGTGGACAAAACGGCTCTCCGGTCCGACCTTTTCTGCCAGCCATGTCAGGAAGGCAATGACGTCATGGCGGGTTTCGGCTTCAATCTCATCAATCCGGGCCACATCAGCATCGGAGAATGCCGCCATGGCCTCATCACCCTTCGTGCGGATGATCCTGGCAGCTTCTTCCGGAATCTCCCCTCTCTTGGCAAGCGCCTCACAGGCCAGAGCCTCAATCTCGAACCAGATGCGGTAACGGTTGACCGGTGACCAGATGGCCGTCATCCGAGGACGCGAATAGCGGGGAACCATGACGTAACTCCTGCAGAAAAAGCAATCCAGCCCTGCTTACCCCAAACAGTACCCTCTTGCCAGAGCCGACAGCGAAAAGAGACCGGCTTTTACAGGAAGGGAAGCAGAACCGTCTTTATCAATCTTCTCCGGAGAAATCATTTTACTGCATCAGAAAACATTTCTGGCTATAATGGAGGGCCGACAAAGGCAGGCCGGACACTGCAAATACGATCGTGTGATCATGTCTCTTTTCCATTTCATCGTGATGGTCTGTCTGACCATCCTCCTGAATCTGGCCCTCAGCGGCTATAACGTGATCATCCTCAAGAAGATCATAGACAGCATCAGACCAACCGGAACCGATGAAAATTTCCAGTCCTCCGAGACACAGGCAGAAATACGGCGCTACAGGCGGCAGGCTTTGATCTTCGGCACGGCTCTGGCTGCATTTCTTAGGATCGGGCTGACCCTGATCCTCAGTGATCTCCTCATTTTTTCCTACACGAAACTTGTAGCCAGCGTTCTGCTGTTCTGGACAAGCTGGACACTGTACCGTGCCCTCACGTCCCCCGTCCCGGAAGAGACAAGCAGCCACTCAACCAGCCTGGCCGAGGCCATTCCCAAGATCATCATTGCGGACCTCGCCCTCGGATTGGACAATATTCTCGCCATCGCCTGTGTGTCCATCCATCACCACATCATCCTCATTGTCGGGCTCGTCATTTCCCTCGTGATCATCACGGTCGGCGTCATCCATACGCCCACCCTCCTGTTGCGGATGCGCTGGCTGGGCTGGGTTGGCGTCCTGATCATGCTCGGCCTCAGCCTGCACCTTCTTTACCAAGGCTATCATGATATCCGCTTTCCGAACGTCCATTAAACCGCCAGGCAGACCGGGGCGGACAATCCTCCGATGCGTTCTGGCCCTCGCCTGTTCTGCTCCGGCCGTGACAGCATGGGGCGACACTTCCAGATCACTGGAAGCAGAGCTCGGCCTTTCCCCTTCTGTTCCATCCGCATCGTCTCCATCCCGGCTGGATGAATGGAAAGCGCTGACGGCCCCGGGAGGCACGGCCTACCCAGCCCAGCGTTATGCGGCTTTTCTCCGCCAGCAACCCGCCTGGCCGTTGCAGAAACGCATCGAAAGCCGGTATGAACGGGCCATGCTGATGGAAACGTCGGCGCAGGCACGTCAGGCCCTGTGTCCTGCCTTCCCCATCATGCGCAGTGATCTTCTCGCCGCCTGTGCCTCCTTTCTGCCGGACCTCCCAACCCAGGCACGTCGGCTCTGGCGGGAAACAGACATGGGTCCGGCAGAACAGGGGCTTTTCCTTACCCGTTTTTCAGCCCATCTGACAGCCGATGATGAACTGAAACGCTACGAGCGGCTGGAACGCAACGGCCCGGTCACCCTTGCCAGGGAGCAGCTTCAACGAACACCTCCTGCTCTGCGTCCTGTCCTCACAGCACGGCTGGCCAACCGTTTTGCCACGGCTGACGCCGATGCTGCCTTCCAGAATACGGATGCCTCCAGCGATGCCATGCTGGTTTATTATCGACTGAAATATCTGCGCCTTCACGACCGGCTGGATGAAGCCATCCAGCTCTGGCAGCAACCGCTTCCCACAACGTCCGTCGGTGCCCTCTCCCCGCCGACGGTCACACAATGGCAGGACGAGCGTACAAATTTTGTCCGGGCCCTGTTACGCTCCGGCAGACATGATGCCGCACTGACGGGTTTTGCCCTGCTGGACACCATACCTGCCTCCAGCCAGACCGAAGACAGCCACATGATGGCCGGATATATCGCCCTCATGCTGCTGCATGACCCCAACCGGGCTGCACCACATTTCAAGGCTCTGGCAGCAGAAACAGACCTGAACCACCGGGCCGCAGGGCTCTACTGGCAGGCCCGAAGTCTGGAAAGCCAGCACCCGGACCAGGCCGGACCACTCTTCAGGAAAGCAGCAACCCTGCCGACCACCTTTTACGGCCAAATGGCTCTGGCACGATTGACGCACACAGCATTTCTCTCGGCCACCACCCGGGACATGCGTTTCCTCGCACTTCTGAAACAGCAACTGGCTGCTCTGCCCCCCATGCCACCAGCAGGAAAGTCGCCACGACCTGATCTGATGGCAGCCGCAACACGGCTGCAACAGGCTGGTGACAACCAGAATGCTACCCTGTTCCTGACCTATCTTCAGGGCAGGACACAGGATGACCGGGCGGGACAGCCAGCCATAGCACGCCTTTCAACCAGACTTGGCCTGCCCAAGCCCGCCATCCTCGTGGCCCGACAGCTGGCCCGGCAGGGTATCGCCTTCTATCCGGGAGGCTATCCGTCACCCCGTGTCATGGTTCCCACTTCCCTGCCCCAGAGCCTCATGCCAGCCCTGATCCGCCAGGAAAGCAGCATGGATGAATACGCTGTCAGCCCCCGCCATGCACTTGGCCTCACGCAGCTTCTCCTGCCAACAGCCATCCGGACAGCAAAACGCCATGCTCTGCCGTATCAGCTGACATCCCCTGCCGACCTGCTGGACCCCAACATCAACACGACGATCGGCAGCCTTTTCATGGAGGACCTTCAGGCCCAGTTCGGTCAGGTTTTGCCCTACGCACTGGCTGCCTACAATGCCGGGCCTGGCCGCTCCAGGCAGTGGCAGGACGAAATAGGCAGCCCCACGTCTCCAACACGTGAAGATGAAGACAGTCTGCTGCGCTGGATTCTCCTCATCCCCTATAAGGAAACACGGGTTTATATCGAGCACATCATCACGGACATGTCCCTTTACGCACTTCTCCTGCCCCATTGATCTTTTAGGGACGAATCATAAAAAAAGCGGTCCCAGACGGGACCGCTTTTCCACTGCCAGAAACAGGCCTGGATCAGTTGGCCGGAGCTGCTTCCGGAGCCGGAGCTGCAGGCTGGGCCGGAGCTGCCGGAGCTGCTTCCGGAGCCGGAGCTGCAGGCTGGGACTTCTGCAGGGAAGATGCGTTCAGATCTTCAGTAGCCTGCGGAGCCTTGCCGTCTTCCTTCTTCTGGCCATGCTTCATGTTGCACTTCTTGCCATGATGATGGTGATGGCGAGCATGATGGGCATCAGCAGCAAAAGCCGGAGCAGCAGCAGCTGTCAGGCCGATCAGAGCGACAGCAGAGAGAGACAGTTTCTTCATAAAATCCTCCTCAATCGTCCTTCCATGTGACGACGGGGGCAGTGTAGGACGAATACTTCTGCAAAACAATCCACACAGCACTAAAAGAAATATTACATAAAAAACAGGTCTGTAAGTCCACCCCATCCAGACCGGGCAACAGATCTTTCGTCTGCTGGTCCTGTCAGCCTGCATTCCCTCCGGGAGGCCCATAGATTGCCCCGGCCCGGGTAATAAAAGCCTTGACCATCAAGCGGACCCCCTCATTGAAGACCATGCCGATGGCATTCCTCAGAAGGCGGGACCGGAACTCAAAATCCACAAAGAAATCGACACGGCAGCCCTGCCCCTCCGGTGTGAAGGTCCAGACATTCTTGAGATGTTTGAAAGGACCACGCTCATACCCCACGACGATACGATGGGGACGCTCCAGCCGCACACGGCTCGTATAGCTTTCCCTGAACGGCCCGAAGCCGATTGTCAGGTCGGCCAGCAGCTCGTCTTCCGTACGTGACCGAACGACCGATCGCACGCACCAGGGCAGAAACTCGGGATACTTGCCAACATCAGCTACCAGATCAAAAAGCTGCTCAGCAGAATAGGGAATCACTCTCTGTTCAGCGTGTGTCGGCATCAGCCCTGACCCTTTTTCAAACGACGTTCCCGGGCCTCACGCAGCTCGGCAAAGTCCCGGTCCGCATGATAGGAGGACCGGGTCAGCGGAGACGAGCTGACCTGAAGGAACCCCTTCGCCCGGGCCATGGCACCGTAATCAGCAAATTCATCAGGCGTGACGAAGGCTTTCACTGCCGCATGTTTGACAGTGGGTTGGAGATACTGACCCAGTGTCAGAAAATCGACATCGGCAATCCGGAAATCATCCATCACCTGCGCCACCTCCATCTTCTCTTCACCCAACCCCAGCATCATGCCGGACTTCGTGAAGATGGACGGATCAAGCTTCTTGGCCTCATCCAGAAGACGGACTGACTGATAATAACGGGCCCCCGGGCGTATCCCCGGATAGAGCCGGGGCACCGTCTCGATATTGTGGTTGAACACATCCGGCCGGGCCTCCACGACCACCTCCAGCGCACCCGGCTTCCGCAGGAAATCGGGTGTCAGGATTTCTATGGTCGTACCGGGCGACGCAGCCCTGATGGCGGCGATCACATCGGCAAAATGCTGCGCCCCGCCATCAGGCAGGTCATCACGGTCCACCGATGTGATGACCACATGCTTCAGCCCCAGCTTGGCCACAGCCTCCGCCACATGGGCAGGTTCATCAGGGTCCAGCCGGTTGGGAAGGCCCGTCGTGACATTGCAGAAGGCACAGGCCCTCGTACATATCTCACCCATGATCATCATGGTCGCATGGCGCTGGGACCAGCACTCCCCGATATTCGGGCAGGCTGCTTCCTCGCAGACGGTCGCCAGGCCATGCGTGCGCATCAGCTCTCTTGTCTCATCATAGACGGGATTGCTCCCTGGAGCCTTCACCCTGATCCATGAAGGTTTCTTCTGGATGGGGTTGTCCGGCCGGTGAGCCTTCTCAGGATGCCGTATGGCCGCCATACGCTCCCGCTGATGATTGATGACGATACGCTGGACCATGAATCAGATGTGCAGAGCACCCTCATAAGCGGCAAGAACGGCTTCGTGCATCGTCTCCGAGATGGTCGGATGCGGGAAGACCGTTTCCATAAGCTCGGCATCGGTCAGCTCGCCCGTACGGGCAATGACATACCCCTGGATCATCTCCGTAACTTCGGAGCCGATCATATGGGCACCGAGCAGCTCGCCCGTCTCGGCGTCAAAGACCGTCTTGGTCATGCCTTCAGGCTCACCCATGGCCACGGCCTTGCCGTTGGCCAGGAAGGGGAACCGCCCGACACGGACCTTGTAGCCCTCTGCCTTGGCCTTCTCCTCGCTCAGCCCCACGGAAGCCACCTGCGGACGGGCATAGATGCAGCCCGGAATGTTGCGGGCATGGAGAGGCTCCGGAGAGCGTCCGCTGATCTTCTCGACGCAGATCACACCTTCATGGCTTGCTTTGTGGGCCAGCCACGGCGGAGCCGCCACGTCACCGATGGCATAGATGCCCGGCTCACCCGTGCGGCAGAACTCGTCCGTCTGGATGTGCGAACGGTCCACCTTGACCTTCGTCCCCTCGAGGCCGAGGTCTTCCACGTTACCGACGATACCCACGGCGCAGATCACACGATCCACCGTCAGGTCAACCTTGCCTTTTGCCGTCTCGATCGTGGTGGAGACCTCATTGGCCCCCTTCTTCAGCGGACCAACCTTCGCACCCGTATGGATGGTCATGCCACGCTTCTCGAACGCCTTGTGCGCCTGTGCGCTGATCTCGGCATCCTCGGTCATGAGGATACGGTCAGCCACTTCAGCAATCGTGACCTCACAGCCAAGATCACGATAGAAAGAGGCAAACTCGATGCCAATGGCACCAGAACCGATGACCAGAAGCCGCTTGGGCAGCGTATCTGGCGTCATGGCCTCACGGGCACCCCAGACAAGCTTGCCGTCCGTCTCAAGCCCGGGAAGCTGACGCCCCCGTGCCCCGGTGGCCAGAATGACATGAGGCGCACGGATCTGGGCCGTTTCCTTGCCATCCTTCGTGATGGAGACCTTATGCGCCTCACCAGCACGACCGGCCAGCCTGCCACGGCCATCAAAGGTCGTGACCTTGGCTTTCTTCAGAAGATGGGCCACGCCCTTCCCCATCCGCTCCGCCACGCCACGGGACCGTTTCACGATGGCTGCGAGGTCAAAGGACGGCTGGTTGGCAGAAAGACCGTACTCCTGGAGATGGCCGAGCGTATGATACACCTCGGCGGAGCGCAGCAGGGCCTTGGTGGGGATGCAGCCCCAGTTGAGGCACACGCCACCCATGTGGGTACTCTCCACCAGAGCCACATTCATGCCAAGCTGGCTGGCCCGCAGTGCGGCCACATAGCCCCCCGGGCCACCACCGATCACAACAAGATCAAAAAGGTCGGACATGATCAAAGCACCAGAGAATAAGGGTTCTGAATGAGGTCACGCAGCGTATTGAGCCACTGCGCACCAAGAGCACCATCCACGGCACGATGATCCACCGAGAGCGTGGCCGTCATGACGGTTGCCACGGCCAGCTCACCATCCCGCACCACGGGGCGTTTCTCACCCGAAGCAACCGCAAGGATGGCAGCCTGCGGCGGATTGATGATGGCGGCGAAGTCCTTCACGCCAAACATGCCCATGTTGGAGATGGAGAACGTTCCACCCTGATAGTCCTCAGGCGAGAGCTTGCCGTCACGGGCACGGGTCGCAAGACTGCGGGCCTCCTGACTGATCTCCCTGAGGCTCTTGCGGTCAGCCTGCCGGATGACCGGCGTCACCAGCCCATCCGGCACGGAGACGGCCATGGAAATGTCCACATCCTCGAAATGCAGCATCTCGGTCTCGGTGAACTGGACGTTCAGGCCCGGCAGCTTCTTCAGGGCAAGAGCCACAGCCTTGATCATCATGTCATTGACAGAGATCTTGCAGCCCTCGGCCTCCAGAGCCTTGTTCAGGCGGCTGCGCAGGGACAGCAGGGCATCCAGCTCGATATCGACAGAGACATAGAAATGCGGCACCTGTGTCTTGGATTCCGTCAGGCGGCGGGCAATCACCTTCCGCATCCCGGAATGCTTCACATGCTCCACATGACCAGCTGCCGGAGCGGCCGCAGACAACGCAGCCGGAGCAGGCTTCTGCCCCTTCGCCTTCTCCACGTCACGCCGCAGGATGCGGCCATTGGGGCCTGTCCCTGCCAGGCTGGCAATATCAACCCCATGCTCCTTGGCAATGCGACGGGCCAGAGGAGAAATGAAGATACGCTCCCCTTTGCCTTTTTCAGGTGCAGCCGGCTTCTTGTCCGGGTCGAAAGAGGAAATCTCAATCGGGGCGGGAGCCTCGTCCTTTACCCCGGCCTTCTTTTCCGGTTCCGGCTTTGCCCCGGCAGCCGGAGCCTCCGGAACATCCTCCCCCTCATCCACCAGAATGGCGATCGGGGTTTTCACGGCCACATGCTCGGTCCCTTCCGGAATGAGGATCTTCCCAAGAATCCCCTCATCCGCCGCTTCCACTTCCATGGTCGCCTTGTCGGTCTCGATCTCAGCGATCACATCGCCGGACTGGACCATGTCACCCTCTTTTTTAAGCCAGCGGGCGACAGTACCTTCCGTCATGGTCGGAGACAGGGCCGGCATTAAAATATTGATTGCCATCGGTTTCAGTCTCCAAACTGCTTGCGCACAGCCTCAACAATCCATTCCGGCTTGGGCAGGGCCAGCTTCTCCAGATTTGCTGCATAAGGGAGAGGAATATCCAGCCCGCAGACACGGGCCGGAGGGGCATCCAGCCAGTCGAAGGCCTGCTCGACGGCAACCGTGCAGATTTCGGACCCGATGCCCGCAACCGGCCAGCCTTCTTCCACCGACACGATGCGGCTCGTCTTCTTCACGCTCTTGATGATCGTTTCCGTATCGAGCGGACGCAGGGTCCGCAGGTTGATCACCTCGGCCTCGATGCCCTGCTCGGCCAGAAGCTCGGCAGCTTCCAGAGCCACGCCAACCATGATGGAGAAAGCGACCAGCGTCACATCCTTGCCTTCACGCTCGATCTTGGCCTTGCCGATCGGCAGGATGAAATCCTCATCCACCGGGCATGGGAACTTCTTGCCGTACATGATCTCATTTTCCAGAACCACGACCGGGTTCGGATCACGGATGGCGGCACGGAGCAGGCCCTTGGCATCTGCCGCAGACCACGGGGCCACGACCTTCAGGCCCGGAATGTGGGCATACCAGCTGCCAAAGCACTGGGAATGCTGCGCCCCGACACGGGCCGCTGCTCCGTTGGGACCACGGAACACGATCGGACAGGACATCTGACCACCGGACATGTAACGTGTCTTGGCGGCAGAGTTGATGATGTGGTCCACAGCCTGAAGGGAGAAGTTCATCGTCATGAATTCGACGATCGGCTTCACACCGGACAGGGCGGCACCAACGGCCATGCCGGTGAAGCCATGCTCCGTGATGGGCATGTCCATGACACGCTTCGCACCGAATTCATCCAGAAGGCCCTGACTGACCTTGTAGGCGCCCTGATACTGGGCCACTTCCTCACCGAGCAGGAACACGTCCTCATCACGACGCATCTCGGCAGCCATGGCATCACGCAGAGCCTCACGCACGGTGATCTCGGCCGTCTCCCCCCATTCAGGCTCGACCAGATCGGTCGTGGAGGTGCTGGCCGGAGCCTGTGGTGCGGGCGTCTGGGCAGGAACGTTCTTTTCCACCTTGGAAGCAGAGCCAGCCTTGGGACCGAGGTCCAGCCCGTCCGCTGCAGAAGCGTCCTCACCTTCCTCCAGCAGGACGGCGATGGGCGTGTTCACCGCCACGTGGTCCGTTCCCTCGGTGACGAGGATACGCCCCAGAACGCCTTCCTCGACGGCTTCCATTTCCATGGTGGCCTTGTCGGTCTCAATCTCGGCGATCACTTCGCCGGGCTTGACCACATCACCTTCTTTCTTGACCCAGCGGGCCAGTGTTCCCTCCTCCATCGTCGGGGAGAGAGCAGGCATGAGAATAGGAGAGGCCATGAGTTATTCCCCCACCAGAACGTCGGTCCAGAGCTCGGATGCATCCGGCTCAGGGCTGGTTTCTGCAAATTCGGCAGCATCCTTCACAGTGGCCTTCACATCCTGTTCCACTGCCTTGAAGAAGGCTTCATCAATCCCGTGCTTGATCATTTCTGCTTTCAGCGTTTCGATCGGGTCACGTGTCCGGCGCATCTCGTCCACCTCGGACCGCTGGCGGTACTTCGCCGGGTCTGACATGGAATGGCCACGATAGCGGTAAGTTTCCATCTCCAGCAGGAACGGCCCCTTGCCGGAGCGGCAATGCTCCATGGCTTCTCTGGCGGCCTGATAAACGGCGGCCACATCCATGCCATCCACCTTACGGGATGGAATTCCCCACGGAGCGGCATTCTTCGAGAGGTCCTTGGAGGCGGAGGAGCGCTCAATGGAAGTCCCCATGCCGTAACGGTTGTTCTCGATCACATAAAGGCAGGGAAGCTTGTGCAGGGCGGCGAGATTGAAGCTCTCATAAACCTGCCCCTGATTGGACGCACCCTCACCGAAATACACGATGGAAACGGCACCATCCTTCTTGTAGGCACTCGTCAGGGCAAGGCCGGTCCCGATGGCCACCTGCGCTCCGACAATACCATGCCCTCCGTAGAACTCCTGTTCCTTTGAAAACATGTGCATGGAGCCACCCTTGCCGTGGGAATACCCCCCTGAACGGCCTGTGAGCTCCGCCATGACGCCACGGGCCGTCATGCCAGCCACCAGCATCTGCCCGTGATCACGATAGGAGGTGATGGAACGGTCGCCCTTCTTCATGGCGAGACCGATACCAGCCACGACAGCTTCCTGACCGATATAAAGATGGCAGAAGCCACCGATCAGCCCCATGCCGTACAGCTGGCCGGCCTTTTCCTCGAAGCGACGCACAAGGAGCATTTCCCTGTAGGCACGCTCCATTTCCTCCCGTGATAGCGCCGGGCCATTCTGCCGGTTCGGCGCGTCCGTCATAGAACCCATGACACTCTCCCGCGGTTGACGATTTCAGATAGGGCGGACTTGTAACAACAGTCCCTTCCAAAAGCTAGCTATCCGAGACCCCCTCCAACCATTTTTTATACCGGACCGGTACTCTTTTCAGAAACCGAGCAGCCTGCGGGCTGCAAGCCCCGGATCTTCCTCACGCAACAGTGATTCTCCGACCAGAACGGCACTGCACCCTGCCTCGCCAACCTTGGCCAGATCATCCGGCGTGGCAATGCCACTCTCGGACACGACAAGACGATCCGGCGGAACCTGCGGAGCAAGGTCCAGCGTCGTCTGAATGTCCGTCTTCAATGTCTTGAGGTTCCTGTTGTTGATGCCGATCAGGAAACTGTCATAAGCAAGCGCCCGATTCAGCTCTTCTTCGTTGTGCACCTCAAGCAGCACATCCATGTCCAGACCACGGGCCAGAGCGATCAGCTCAACAGCCTCATCTTCCTTCAGGGCGGCCATGATAAGCAGGATGCAGTCCGCCCCGATGAGGCGGCTCTCATGAACCTGCCATGGCTCAAGGATGAAATCCTTCCGCAGGATCGGAAGGCTGCATGCAGCACGGACGGCCTGAAGGTCTTCCGCACTCCCGTGGAAACAGGACCCTTCCGTCAAAACGGAAATACAGCTTGCCCCAGCATTCTGATAGGACCGGGCGATCTGCGCCGGATCATACTCAGGCCGCAGGATTCCTGCCGATGGAGATGCTTTTTTCACCTCTGCGATGAGTCCCACACGCCTGTCAGCCGTAATATGCTGAAGGGCCTGACCAAACCCACGGGTCGGCATGGAGACTTCCTTTGCCTTGGCAGCAATCTCCTTCAGCGGCATCACCTGCATCCGCTGCTCGACATCAAGGCGGGTCCGGGCACAGATGCGCTCCAGCACATCACCGCCGCTCTCCCCGCTACCTGATGTGGCAGGCTGGGGGACTTCCGACGCTACCGCCTCCTGTGCATCACCATTTGAAGGGACATCAGAAGCCGGAACCTGTCCACCATCCTCTGCAGGGGCAAAAGCAGCCATCGACCGCTGTGGCAAAAAAATCATGATCGTCCTGAATCTTTACCTTGGAACATTACCGAACGGTTCTAGCGTTCAGTCCTGAGCACTTACACCCGTTTGAGCCCGGATTAAAGCCTTCCGGGCCAGCCCTTCATCAAGGGAGCGGGCTGCCTCGGCCACGTTGCGCCTCAGAGCGGGAACAGAGAGACGGCCACTCTCAAGCAGATTCCCCCGCCCGGCAACATGCAGGCCAACAGCTGCATTCAACAGCACCGTATCCCGATAACAGCCTGTTTCTCCTGCAAAAAGAGCCCTCATGCGCTGGGCATTGCAGATGGGGTCTCCCCCCTTCAGGGCGGCAATGCCGTAATGCGGCAGACCGGCCATTTCCGGTGTCAGGTCAAAAGAAATGATCTCCCCATTCTCCCACACATCATTGTGTGTTGGGCCGGCGAGAGTCAGTTCATCAATTCCGCCTTCATCCGTATGACCATGCACAACCCAAGCGGAAACAGCCCCCAACTCACCCAGCACCCGGGCCACTGGCCGGCACCAGACTTCATCAAACACGCCCACCAGCTGCCGCCGGACCCGCGCTGGATTGCAGAGCGGCCCCAGAAGGTTGAAGAGTGTCCTGAAACCAAGCTGTTTGCGAACAGGTGCAGCCACACGCATGGCCGGGTGATGGAACGGCGCTGCCAGAAAAGCGAGATTTTCCTGCCTCAGACGTTTTTCCTGCCGGGCATGGTCCGCATCGGCAGGAATCCCCAGAGCTTCCAGAACATCCGTTGCCCCGGCCCGGGAAGACAGGGCCCGCCCCCCGTGCTTGGCCACGGGCACGCCCAGCCCAGCCAGAACAAAGGCCGTGGCTGTGGAGACATTCAATGTTCCCAGGCCATCGCCCCCTGTGCCGCAGACATCCACCGTGTCATCCGGCACGTTCTGCAAGGCCTGCATACTCTGCCGCACGGCCTGCACAGCACCTGAAAGCTCCTCAACGGTCTCTCCCCGCATCTGAAGGGCCATCAGGAAAGCGGCAAGTTCAATATCCGAAACGGCTCCCTGCATGATGAGCCTGAAAGCCTGCTCCGCCTCAGAAACATCCAGCTCCTTTCTGGCGGCGACTTTCCTGAGAAAAGACGCAAATGGCTTCTCCTGCCCGCCCATCAGCCAGTTGCACCCTCTTTCTGCGGAAGAACATTGGCCAGTCGCAAAAAGTTGGCCAGAAGGTCACGCCCGGAATTGGAGGCAATGCTTTCAGGGTGGAACTGCACACCATGGATCGGATGCTCCCGGTGACGGACCCCCATGATGACACCATCCTCCGTCCTTGCATTGACGATGAGCGAATCCGGTATGCTGTCCGGGTCCAGCGTCAGGCTGTGATAGCGCACCATATCCACCGGGTCGGGCAGCCCGGCAAAGACCCCGCTGCCATCGTGATGGATGGCATTGATCTTGCCATGCATCGGCACGGCAGACCGGACGACCTTCGCCCCGAAGACCTGCCCAATGGACTGGTGGCCCAGACAGACACCCAGCACGGGGACCTTCCCCGCTGCTTTTTCAATCAGCTCACAGCAGATACCCGCTTCATCGGGAGAACAGGGGCCGGGAGACAGCACAATGGCAGAAGGATTCATCTCCAGCGCCCGGTCTGCGGTCAGCGCATCATTCCGTTTCACCGCACATTCCACACCCAGTGCTCCGAAATGATGCACCAGATTGAAAGTGAAACTGTCATAGTTATCAATCAGCAGGATCATCTGACTCTCTCCTCACATCCAGAGGTCATATCTGCTTTCTCAGATGATGTGCGGGATGAGGAATTACACCCCCCTTCCCCAGAAAACGCCTGCTGCCCATTATGAACAGCCTGACCAATGGCCGCCTCCGCAGCAGTGAAGAGCGCCCGGGCCTTGGCTCTCGTCTCCTGATATTCCGCCTCAGGGTCAGATTCCGCCACGACACCGCAACCGGCCTGCACATGCATCTGGCCATCCTTCAGCAGGGCCATGCGCAGACCGATGCAGGTATCCATGTCACCATCCGCTCCGAAATAGCCGACACACCCGGCATAAGGGCCACGCCGGGTGGGCTCCAGCTCGTCAATGATTTCCATGGTGCGTATCTTCGGCGCCCCGGTCAGCGTTCCCGCCGGGAAAGCAGCCGAGAGAGCATCCAGCGCCCCGCATCCCGGCTTCACCCGGCCCGTCACGGTCGATGAAATATGCATGACATGGCTGTAGCGCTCCACCACGAAACGGTCGGGCACCTCCACGGTCCCGAGCTGGGACACACGCCCCACGTCGTTCCTGCCCAGGTCGATCAACATGAGATGCTCGGCAAGCTCCTTGCCATCAGCGAGCAGCTCTTTCTCCAGTGCCAGATCATGGGCCCGATCCCGCCCGCGGGGCCGGGTTCCGGCCAGAGGACGGACCGTTACGATACCATCCCGCATCCGCACCAGAATCTCCGGGGACGACCCTACGAGGGTGAATTCACCCAGCTCCATCAAAAACAGGAACGGTGCCGGATTGATGCGCCGCAAACTGCGATACAGGGCCAGTGACGACAGGGGAAACGCTGTCGTGAAACGCTGGCTCGGAACAATCTGGAAGGCATCACCCGCTGCAATATAATCCTGCGCCGTCCTCACCTTCTGGAGAAAAGCCTCATGCATGATGTTGGAAACAGGCTCCGCCAGCCGGGTTCCCTCTGGCAGGGTCTCTGCCGGGTCAGCAACGGGCTGCCGCAGAGCGGCCACAGCCTTCTCCAGCAGCGCCTCCCCTTCTGCCCTGGCCATGCCATCACGCAACGGGGTGGCCAGAATCAGCTCGTCCCGCACCGTATCGAACACAGCAAACAGCCGGGGACGGATCATCACCCCTTCTGGCAGGTCCAGGTCATTCGGCGGCGGGTTGGGAAGGTCTTCCATCTGCCGGACCATGTCATAGCCCAGCACGCCAAAGACACCGCCAATCATCGGGGGCAACCCCTCCGGCAGGTCCATACGGCTCTCATCAAGCAGAGCCTTCAGCGACACCAATGGAGCCGCCTCTTCCGGCCTTCCATCACGGAATGCCTGACCATCCTTGCAGCGCCAGATCGTATCCGGCAGCAGGGCTATGATGGAATACCGCCCTCTGGCAGCGCCTCCCTCCACACTCTCGAAAAAGAGGCGGTACGGATCATCCACCAGACGGGAAAGACGGAGAAAAACCGAGAGCGGTGTCAGCAGATCGGCTGCTTCTACCCTATGTAATATCCTGCTCACTGCTGGCCCAACCTTCCTGAAATCATGCTCAGCACCCTCTCATTCACATCACTGAACAGAGCTGCATTGAAATGACGGGGAGGAGCCTCCCGGGTATAGGACATGCCCAGCGTCTCCTGAAGATCATTGCGGTAAGCCCCGGCTATCAGGCTTGCCTGACGCTGCCGGATGGCCTGCATCATGGTCGGTGATTCCGCATACTGCCCTGTCACATTGACAAGCCAGTAGCCATCTCCCTCCTGGAGCATGGCTGTCTGTCCCTGTTTCTGCTCAAGCGCCGCCCTGAGAATGAGGGCGGGTACATCGTTCCGCAGCTGGAGGCGAGAAAAATGCTCATCCTTCTGGAGCATGGCTTCCTCTTTCTGTCCTGCCAGAGCCTGACGCAGCCCCTCTTTTTTCGCCTGCTGATACAGGGCGGTGACCCTCTGCTCAGTGGCGTGTTTCCGGGCATCCGCCAGCCAGGCATCCTTGACGGCCTGCTGCACGACCTCGTACGGCTCCTGCCTGCCCGGCGTGACACCATCCACCAGCACGGCAAAAGCACTGCCATCCGGTCCGGTCACGACATGCGGCGGCTCATCTTTCTTCTGACTGAAGACCTGCTCTATCAGAGCCTGACGCAGGGCGGCATCACCCGGCAAAGGAGCAGGCTCCCCGCCCGGCAGATTGCCATGGGAATCCAGACTGCCTTCCAGAGGGAAAGCACCAATGTCGGCCGGAACCTTGTCCAGCGTGACAGACCCGGCCACGGCCTCCTCAAAGGCTCTCTGACGGTCCTTCAGCATGGCCGTCGCCCGTTCATTGGCCAGATCCTCACGGAGACTGTCCTTCAGGCTTTCAAAACTGGCATGTCTCGCAGGCTTGACGGACAGCACATGTACCACGCTCCAGCCAGCGGCCGTACGAACAGGTGCGGAAACATGACCCTCCGGCGTGGCAAACGCTGCCTTGCCCAAGGCCTCATCAGGCAGATCGGTCAGACGGGCGTCATTCAACGTGGCAGGAATGGCTTTAGGGTACTGCTTCTGCAAAGCCGCCCAAGACTGCCCTCCCCGCCATGCTGCCGCCAGACTCTTTGCCGTAGCCTCATCCGTCACGGCCAGCACCTCAATGGAGCGCAGTTCCGGACTGTTATGCCGGGCCGCCTCGGCGGGGTCCTGCATCTTCATCCTGTATGCCGCCTGGAGGTCCTCATCAGAAATCTGGATCGTCTTTGCGACACTGCCTGCCGTCATGATCACGATCCGGGCATGACGGTACTCCGGCTGCCGGAACTGCCAGAGATGGTTCTGATAATAACGCTTCAGCTGCCCATCAGTCGGTTGGGCAGACACCTCTCCCAGAGAGAACGGCAGACGCACCATATCCACCACGGCGCCATGACCGATATAGTTCATCAGCCAATCCAGCTCCTGCGCCGGGGGCTGCACGGTTTTACCGAATGCAAGCAGAGTGGCACTACCATAAAGCATGCGCCGTACTTCCTGCGTCAGATCCTGATGACTCATATTGTTACGCCCGAGCACCGCCTCCATCTTCTGCGGGTCAAAGCGGCCACTGGGATCCTGGAAATCCGGCATGGCAAAAACAACCCCACGAATCGTTTCATCCCCAGGATTGAGGCCATTCCGCCTGCCAGCCAGTTCTCCCTCATGCACCAGAATGAGACTGCGCAGGGCCGTATGGCCGATCTCCTGCCGTCCCTGCGGGGTCTTCAGGAATTCAGCCGAACCACCCGTCTGCTGAAGGACAGAGGCAACCTGATTCTGGATGGCTTTCTGAAACTCGGCAGGGGTGATCTTGTGTGCTCCGACCTGCACCACGGTATCACCGCCCAGACCGGCCATGCCGCCGCCCAGCCCAAAAAAGGTGCCTCCCAGTACAACAAAAGACACGAAAACCATTAAGGCGATCACCCGGCCGAGCCAGGAGTCAACCAGGAAATGACGCAGGGCAGTAATCATCGAAGACGCATATCACTTTACTGATGGCAGAATAGCATTAGCCGGGAAAACCCGCTAAGCTGCCCCAGCATAGAGATGCCGACACAGATTGACCAGCACGGCGTGTCCCTTCTCTGCTCATGCGCAGTGGATGCATCGTGCCGACCGGGGAGAGCAGAATGACCACCGTACCCAAATTCGTCATTGGGAACTGGAAAATGCAGGCTCGCCACGAGCACGGCCTACAGCTCGCACGGGACATTGCCCATGGCATGAAAGAAGCCCCGCCGCCAGCCCACCTTCACACCATCATCTGTCCGCCTTTCACGCAGCTCGATGGTGTCCATCAGGCCCTGAAGGAAGTCTGCCTGCCCCACGAGCAGCTGGCCCTGGGGGCACAGGACTGTTACCCGGCCTCCTCCGGGCCCTTCACGGGGGATATTTCCGCCCCGATGATCCGGGACATGGGAGCACGCTATGTCATCCTGGGACATTCCGAACGGCGCCAGAACCATGGGGAGACGGACGCAGTCATCCGTCAGAAGGTCAAGGCCGCCACGGCAGCCGGACTGACGCCAATCGTCTGCATTGGCGAACATCTGGCTGAACGGAACGAAGGTCGGGCCGCCAGCGTACTTTCCACACAGATTGAGGGCTCCCTGACACGGGGCTTCCGTGGAATCGTGGCCTATGAGCCTGTCTGGGCCATCGGCAGTGGTATCACACCCTCCCGGGAAGAGCTCCAGAGAAAGCTCCAGCTGATCCGTGCCCTGCTGCCAATGAGACTCATGACGGATGACATTCGTGTTCCGGTCCTGTATGGCGGGTCTGTAACTTCCGTGCAGGCTCCCTCCATCATGTCCATAGAGGCAGTGGATGGGGTGCTTGTCGGCAGTGCCAGCCTCGAGGCACGAAGCTTCCTGGACATCATTGGCGCTGCGGCTGAAGCAACAACGCCTCAGCCTTCCCCATAACCTGTTGGACCTGACTGCATGACCACATTACTGCTTATCCTCACTGTTCTGGTTGCCCTGGCCCTTATCGGCATTATCCTGATCCAGCGTAGCGAAGGCGGTGGTCTCGGCGTTGGCAGCAGTCAGGGACTTGGCTCCTTCATGTCCGGCCGGGGGACAGCCACCCTGCTGACCCGCGGTACGGCCGTTCTGGCTGCCATTTTCATGATTCTCTGCCTGTGTCTGGCCGTGCTGAACCGTGGGGCCTCCAGCGGTGGCAACACGCGGGACATTCTGGCCCATCCTCCTGCCAGCCAACCAGCAGCTCCAGCGGCTCCGACAGCACCGTCCCAGCCACAGCATCCCTGAGGCCATTTTTGGGGGAAGCGGAGCACATAATCTGCTTCCCCTTCCCCCCCTCTTCACTATATAAGGGCCTCCCATGACGCGCTTTGTTTTTGTGACGGGTGGGGTTGTATCCTCCCTCGGTAAAGGTATCGCTTCGGCGGCTCTGGCTGCCCTCCTCCAGGCTCGTGGGCACAAGGTCCGCATCAGGAAGCTGGACCCTTATCTGAATGTTGATCCGGGCACGATGAGCCCGTATCAGCATGGTGAGGTGTTCATCACTGATGACGGTGCCGAGACCGACCTCGATCTCGGTCATTACGAGCGTTTTACGGGTGTTCATGCCCGTCGCTCCGACAACACCACGACGGGCCGCATTTACTCCGATGTCATCGCCCAGGAACGCCGGGGCGATTACCTCGGGGCTACGGTCCAGGTCATTCCGCACATCACGGATGCCATCAAGGAAGCCGTGGTTACCGATACGGATGGCTACGATTTTGTCCTGGTTGAAATCGGCGGCACGGTTGGCGACATTGAGAGTCTTCCTTTCCTGGAAGCCATCCGCCAGCTCCGCAATGATCTGGGGCATGAGAACACCATGTGTGTTCACCTGACCCTCCTGCCTTACATTCCCTCCGCTGGTGAGCTGAAAACCAAGCCGACCCAGCATTCCGTCAAGGAACTCCAGAATGTCGGCCTCCAGCCGCAGATTCTTCTCTGCCGCTCCGACCGTCCCATTCCGCAGACAGAGCGGCAGAAAATTGCCAGCTTCTGCAATGTCCGTCCCGAAGCCGTAATTGCAGCGCTGGATGTCGATACAATCTACGCCTGCCCTATCGCCTATCACGAGCAGGGCATGGATCGTGAAGTTCTGCGTTATTTCGGCCTGCCGTTCGAAACAGCGCCAGACCTCTCCCGCTGGGAGAAAATCGTCCGTGGCGTTCGGGAGCCGAAAGGCGAAGTCCGCATCGGCATCGTCGGCAAATATACGGCCCTGCTGGACAGCTACAAGTCCCTTGCCGAGGCCCTTCTGCATGGTGGCATCTCGCAGGATGTCCGTGTCCATATGAACTGGATTGATGCAGAAGAGCTGGAAGACCCCTCCAGTCTTGAAGAGCAGCTGCGTGGCATGGATGGCATCCTCGTGCCGGGCGGCTTTGGCGAACGTGGGTCTGAAGGCAAGATCAACGCTGTCCGTTATGCCCGTGAAAACCGGATTCCGTTCCTTGGAATCTGCTTCGGGATGCAGATGGCCGTTATTGAATGTGCCCGCTCCCTCGCAGGCCTGAAGAAGGCCTCCTCCACGGAGTTCGGCCCGACAGATGAGCCACTGGTCGGCCTGATGACCGAATGGGCCCGTGGCACGGAACTGCTGCGCCGCCGTGAAGGAGGCGACCTTGGCGGAACCATGCGTGTCGGTGCCTATCCGGCCAAACTGGTTGAAGGCTCCCGTGTTGCAGAGGTCTACGGCCGGACGGACATCCGTGAGCGCCACCGCCATCGCTGGGAAGTCAACGTCCATTACCGTGACGTGCTGGAAAAAACGTCCCTGCGCTTCTCTGGCATGTCTCCCGATGGCGTTCTGCCCGAGGTGGTGGAATATCCAGACCATCCCTGGTTTATCGGTGTGCAGTACCATCCAGAGCTGCTTTCCAAGCCGTTCGACCCGCACCCGCTTTTCGTAGGGTTTGTCGGCGCGGCAAAAAAAGAACATTTGTCACGGGAACAGGATGTATGAGCGTCCCTCTGGGCAAATTTATCATTGGTCAGGATCAGCCCTTCCGGCTGATCGCTGGCCCGTGCCAGATCGAATCCCGTGATCACGCCTTCTTCATGGCCGAAGCCCTGCATGGGCTCTGTCAGGAGCTGGATATCAAGCTGATTTACAAAAGCAGTTTCGACAAGGCCAACCGCAGTTCCGTCCATGCTGCCCGTGGTGTCGGTATGGAGGAAGGGTTGAAAATCCTCTCCGACATCCGGTCCCGCTTCAATATTCCTGTGCTGACGGATGTTCACGCACCGGAACAGTGTGCTCCTGCAGCTGAAGCTGTGGATGTTCTCCAGATTCCGGCTTTTCTCTGCCGTCAGACAGACCTTCTTCTGGCCGCTGGACGGACAGGACGGGCCATCAATGTCAAAAAAGGGCAGTTCCTCGCTCCGCAGGACATGCAGAACATTGTCGACAAGCTGAAATCTACCGGCAATGAGCGTATCCTGCTCTGCGAACGTGGCACCTGCTTCGGCTACAATACACTCATCAACGACATGCGGGCCCTCCCCATCATGGCGCGCACCGGCTATCCCGTCGTCTTCGATGCCACCCACTCCGTGCAGCAACCGGGCGGATTGGGTACAGCCACCGGAGGGCAGCGTGAATTCGTTGCTCCGTTGGCCCGGGCCGCCCTGGCGACAGGTGTCAGCGCCCTGTTTATCGAGACCCATCAGGAACCGGATACGGCCCCCAGTGATGGCCCGACCATGATCCCCCTTGCTGAAATGCGGTCATTGCTGACCCCACTCAAAAAGATTGACGAACTCGTGAAAGCTGAGGGCCTCTGATCAGAGGCCCTTCCTCCCTCTCAAAACTGGCCTTGCGGTGATAGAAGGGCAAACAGGAAGCCAATCACGCACAGACCGGTGCTGATGGCCCGGACCATGATATATCCCTGCGGCAGGTCACCATGCCGGTTGGCGATTCGTTCCAGAGCAAAAATTCCTGCAAAGCCGATTGCCTCCAGCCCGAAGCCTGTGCGCAGATTTCCCAGCAGGCCTACGCAGAGGGCAAGCCACCCCCAGAGAAACGCAAACGTCCCTGAAAGAAGCGCCCGCCTGTCCCGCAGGCTCTCTCCCTTTGGCGGAATGATCGTGGGTTTGCTGGCCAGCAAACCCCACTGTACAGCCCCATAAAAAGGCAGGAGGCATCCCCCATAGGCCAGAAGGATCTGGCTGAGATGTGGCAGGGATGTCAGCACACCCGCCAGAAACAGCCAGCCCCCCACCAAAAAGGGAAAAACGCCGCCAAGCGCAACAAGCATGGCAGCCGTGACAGGAAATTGTCGCATCTTAATTGACCTCGGGCGCGGATTTTGAGACTGAAATAGAGCGAAAGCGGATCCGGTCTGCGAGCTGATAATAGGCCGTTCGGGGTCCGCCGCATAGAGTCAGGAGAATTCCCTTGAGCGCTATTGTTGATATTATTGCCCGCGAAATTCTGGACAGCCGTGGTAACCCGACTGTTGAGGTAGATGTTGAACTGGCCTCCGGTGTTACCGGTCGTGCCGCTGTTCCTTCCGGTGCCTCCACCGGTGCCCACGAAGCTGTAGAACTGCGTGATGGCGACAAAAAACGCTTCCACGGCAAGGGTGTCCTGAAGGCCGTCAACGCCGTGAACACGGAGATCGCCGACAAGCTGCGTGGCATGGAATCTGAAGACCAGATCGCCATCGACCAGGCCATGATCGACCTTGATGGTACACCGAACAAAGGCCGCCTTGGCGCCAATGCCATTCTCGGTGTGTCCCTCGCCGTGGCCCGTGCCACAGCTGAAGAGCTGGACCTGCCGCTGTACCGCTATGTTGGCGGCACATTCGCCCATGTTCTGCCGGTCCCGATGATGAACATCATCAACGGTGGTGAGCATGCGGACAACGCCATCGACTTCCAGGAATTCATGATCCAGCCGGTCGGGGCTTCTTCCGTTGCTGAAGCCATCCGCATGGGCTCCGAAATCTTCGCCTGTCTGAAGAAAGAGCTGCACAAGAACGGCCTGAACACCAACGTTGGTGATGAAGGTGGTTTTGCTCCGAACCTGAAGTCCACAGAGGAAGGCCTGAAGTACATCGAGAAGGCCGTTGCCGATGCCGGCTACAAGTTCGGTACGGACATCACCATCGCTCTCGACTGTGCCTCCACCGAGTTCTACAAGAACGGCCGTTACGAGATGAAGGGCGAAGGCAAGAGCTTCTCCTCCAGCGAGATGGTCTCCTACCTTGAGGAACTGACCAAGAAGTTCCCGATCGTCTCCATCGAGGATGGTCTGGCTGAAGATGACTGGGAAGGCTGGAAAGAGCTGACAGAGCGTCTGGGTGACCGCATCCAGCTGGTCGGTGACGATCTCTTCGTGACCAACCCGGCCCGCCTGAAGGAAGGCATCGAGAAGGGTGTTGCCAACTCCCTGCTCGTGAAGGTGAACCAGATCGGCTCCCTGACAGAGACACTGCACGCTGTGGAAATGGCCCAGCGCGCTGGCTACACCACTGTCATGAGCCACCGTTCTGGTGAGACCGAGGACAGCACCATTGCCGACCTCGCCGTCGCCGTGAACACGGGGCAGATCAAGACCGGGTCCCTCTCCCGCTCCGATCGCATGGCCAAGTACAACCAGCTGATCCGCATTGAGCAGCAGCTGGGCAAGAGCGCCAAGTATGCTGGTCACAGCATCCTGAAAAAAGCCCGCAAGTAATTACGGGAGCAGTTTAGCCGGTTCTCCCGGCTGAACTTGCGGAAAGGCCTCCACCTGGAAACGGGTGGGGGCTTTTTTTAGGGAACTATATACTTAACTCCCTTTTTTGTGCTATAAGAGGTTCGTTCTTTTGAGAGGGGGCCTTTTATGCACAACGACCATGTTACGGTAAGCACCTATCAATTTCTGAAAGCTATTCCAGATGCCGAAACAGCCAGGAAAGTTTTAGAAGAACGCCGTTGGAATGGTTTTCCAAAGTGTCCTTTTTGCGGTGAAATAAACCGTGTTCACCGGAGGAAAGTTGATGGTGGATATTTCCGCTGCAATGTCTGCAAGAAGGACTTTACCGTTCGCACTGGAACCATCTTTGAGCGGTCGCATGTGCCTCTCGATAAATGGCTTTATGCGCTATATCTGATCGTCACAGCTCGTAAGGGCATATCGTCATTACAGCTTTCCAAGGAACTTGGCGTAACCCAAAAAACAGCATGGTTTATGCTACAGCGCATCAGAACAGCTTGTGGCATGGAAAATGATGATGATGACGATGATGATAATCCGAATGGTTTCCTGAAAGGCATTGTTGAGGTCGATGAAACATATATCGGCGGGAAAGAAATGAACAAACATGCCTCAAAAAAGCTAAAGGCAGGGCGTGGTACAGTTGGAAAACTGATCGTGATGGGGTTGAGACAACGTAAGGGCCATGTTTACGCTTCTGTGCTGCCCAACACATCATCCGTTGTTATCAAAAACGCCGTCCGTAATAAGGTTATGACTGGCACGATTCTTTGCACAGACGAACACGCTTCATATGTCGGCATGAAGGAATATACACATAAGGTCGTTAACCATAGCGCAAAGCAGTTTGTGGACGATATGGCTCATACTAATAGCATTGAAAGCGTCTGGGCTGTTTTGAAGCGTGGTTTCTATGGGATTTATCATTGGTTCAGCGGGAAGCATCTTCAACGCTACCTGAACGAATTCACCTTTCGCCTAAACGAAGGAAGCTGTAAAAACCACACATACGAACGCATCAACTCCCTGCTTGATAAAGCGTTCCGGGTTAGAATATCTTATGAGAGTTTGATAAGCCATGTTTTTTTAAACGCAGAATAAATGGAAGTAATATATTTAAAACACTAAAACGTGAGTGAAGCAAGAATGTCAAATAGTAGTAATAATAATTTTAAACAGTATTTCACCGATTCGTATGACGTGAATATAGCGATGACGGAACTTCTTGGAGATGTAAATGGTTTAAACATACTTGAACCAAGCGTTGGAAATGGGTCACTTCTTTCTAATTTAAAAGGAATGCCATCCTCAATAGATGCTATTGATATAGACCAGTCTCTTTTATCAATGACCAAGAAAAAATTTCATTATCTTCCTATATATACCTATCATGAAGACTTCATAAATCTTTTTATTTATAAAAATAATCTTTCTACTATAAAGTATGATTATGATGCTGTCATATCTAATCCACCGTTCGGTTTGAATTTGAGCAAAGATGTGCGAGCAAAAATAAAATCTTTGTTTCCTTATATGTATGCACGGGAATCTTACGGCCTATTCTTTGTTTTTTCGCTTATGTCTATTAAGAACGGTGCAAGATATGTATTTCTTTTACCTGACACATTCTTAACTAGCAAAAATCATACACCCTTGCGGCGTTTTATAAATACTCACGGTGATCCAACCCATATCGTGCGCTTTCCTTCAAAACGGTTTAAAACTGTAAATTTTGGATATGCTAATCTTTGTATTATTGCTGGATATAAGAGACCAATTACGCATTCATCTAAACTAAAATGGATAGAAGCTTTCGACAATCACTCTCCACTTTTAAAGCAGTCTGATGATGCTGTGTGGGAAATTCCTGGGATAAATTTGGAAAAAAATGTGAATGATGGATGGTACGCGAATATTACTTCAGCACATTCAGAAATAAAAAATTGGGATACGCTAGGACAAATCGCTGAATGTAAAACTGGAATTTACACAGGAGATAATCGTCAATTTATTGGGTATGATGTTGAAAGAATTACTAAAAGATTAAACGGACATCCAATTCAATGGCAAGATGTTTATCAAGGCGAAATGTCACAACAACAAAAAGAATGCGGATTGGATTCTCAAAAAGCTTATGTCCCTTTCATTCGAGGTGGACATCGCAATTTTGATGATAAAACAGCATGGGCAATTCGTTGGGACAAAGAGGCACTCCATTTTTATAAAAATAATAAAAAAGCTCGGCTCCAGAATTTAGCTTATTATTTCAGAAATGGCCTTGCAGTACCGATGGTCACATCAAGGCGTTTATCAGCTTCATTAATGAGTAATTCTATATTCGACCAAGGTGTAGTTGGGGTATTTCCAGTATCTTCACTTTACCATGAAGCACTTCTTTTATATTTAAACTCATCCTTAGCAACAAAACTGCGGAATCAACTTGTTAACGGTAGTGCCAATAACTCGGCTAACTACCTTAAAAGACTTCCTATACCGCACTTCCAGAAAAGTGATTGTGAAAATGCCAAATTTATAGTAAATGAATCTTTGAAAAAGGGTGTATTAAGTATAGAAACGTGTGATTCATTTATTAATTATGTAATCACCAATCAAGATATTTAGTGAGGTTATACCTGACAAGAAATTCATAAAAATTATTACTAAAATCACTCTCCCAATTAATTATTTTTAGAACATTTTCAATATCCGATCCAGTTATTTCCTTTATTTTTTTATAAGAGTCCAGACCCGTATGCACATCCCATATTCTTGAATTCCTTAAACTATTTAAATAATGATTATTATCATTTTGACGAATAAGAAGCATCAATTGCGTCCTGCTGTCCCATATCTTATATGCCTTACCCACAGCCAATAAACGCAGCATATTTCCCTTTTCATTAGAACCAAATCCGCTCTTAAAATCTATCACATGAGGAATATCATCTTTACGAAAAACTTCATCCTCTTTCATATTGATATTGCCTATCACATCACACAATTTATTCACATCAGACATAACATCATTAGAAGAAGGATTATTTCCCAAGTTACTTCTAATACGATCAATTATCATGGACTTTACATTAATAAAATTAGGAGGTTGAATACGACATACAGAATCGTTTACAGGATAATCCCACGCAGTTTTACAGAAACATTCCCACAACTCTCCAACTCTCCGTGAGAACGCCATATATTCATATGGGAAAACTTGATTTCTATATTCAAGAGAAACAACCGAACAACAATATTGAATGATTAGAGATTCTATTTCACGTTCATTTTTTGAGAGATAATTAACTGAAGTCAATAATGAAGCACGACACTCAGAAATTATCTCATTCACCATTTTAGCTTTTACATTCGGTGTTGAAGAATATTTAGATATTTTATTAACTTTAGGACCTATTTCAGCACGAAGTGACCCCAATATCTCACGCTTCCTATGCTGATATTCATTCATCTCTTCGGCCCTTTCCGATAGTTGGAAACTTATAAAAAAGCTCTGGCACCGTTGAATGAAGGGCATCTGCAATTTTCAAGATATTCTTCAGACTTGGATTACGTTCTCCTCGCTCAATGCCACCAATGTAAGTTCGATCAAGCTCACAAATTGAGGCAAATTCTTCTTGCGAAAGACCTTTATCCTTACGAAGCTGTCTGACTCGCAATCCAAAATTTCTCAGAAAATCTGATTCCTCCGTGGCACTCATATGTCTAATAATGATTTCAAACGACTATAAGTCCACGGATTATAAGTATCTTTCTTGAAGGAAAATGCTATCGTATGACACTGTAACTATAAGTAAAAATTGGATAATGTATCTATAATGAAAATTATAGGGAGTTAAGTATATAATTCCCTTTTTTTATACCTCCCCTTCAGATTTCTCTCTGGCATGGCCGGCAGATACCTTGCCTCTCCCGCCAACCGCTTATAAGGTGATAACCGTTTCAACCTGATCAACATGAAGACCGAGGAGCCATTGCATGATCGCTCTGCTACGGCGTGGACTGGGTGCTGTATTCGCTCCGCTCCTCTTTCTGCTTCTGACAGCCTATTTCATCTGGAATGCCCTGCATGGGACTCTTGGTATTGAGGCCTATCAACGACAGAAGAAACTTCAGGCAGAGGCACAGTCCGCCCTGCTGGATGCCCATAAGGAGCAGGACATCTGGCGTCGGCGCGTCATGGCGCTGAATGAAAGAGCCCTGGACCCGGACATGCTGGATGAACGGAGCCGAGTGATGCTCAACAGCAGCCGCAAGGGCGATCTGGTCATTCCCTACGGTGAGAAAAACTCTCTTTATTGACAGACAGAATGACCGGGCTCTGCCCCCGCTCACCTCACGTTTCCCTGTAAACTATCAGGTCGTTTCTCCCCTCTTGGGGGCAATGACACATAAAAAAAAGCGGCCCCAAAAGGCCGCCTTTCTTTTTCGTCAAATGGAATGACGATTACTTGATCTTCGCTTCACGGAAGACAACATGCTTGCGCACGACCGGGTCGTACTTGCGTACTTCCATCTTCCCCGTTGCCGTACGGGCATTCTTCTTCGTGACATAGAAATAACCCGTATCTGCAGAAGAAACGAGACGGATCATGATTACGTTTGTCTTGGCCATACTACCCTCGGACTGCTGCCGCATGATGGGACGCTGCTTCATCAGTGTCGGAGCAGCACATCCCCTATACCTGAGCGGGACAATGATACCTTGAGCCTTTCAGGTCAAGCCCTTTCCAGCCCACGATACCCTCATTGAGACAGATTATGCTCTTTTTCTCACAAGATTGATCTCATTTGTCCCAGTCAAACTGATAAACCCTTTCACTCTTATGAGAACGATGGGACCTCGCAGGAGCCTCAAAGCCCAGAGCATCCACGTAATCATCATCACGTTTTCTGCTCGAATGATGACGCTCCTTCTGGGCATGTGCTTCCACATGCCGTCCGGCGACCGTGTGATGCTCCCTCTCGATAACCACCACCTCATGCTGACGGGCCTGCGTATGCTTATGCCTATGCGTCCGATGCGGCTCCACCACCGGCTGTGCTGCATCCACCACTGCAGCCTCATGCCTGTGATGTGCTCCAGCCTTGCCCTTGGACCTGTGCTGTCTGCCCATCTCTTCATCAGCTCCAGACTGTTGTGGAAGAGGAGCTGCTACGACACCAGTCTCAGGCTGCGGACGGGGTGCTTCCGTAACGGCTGGTACCTGACGTACAGGACGCTGCGGTTCGGAAGGAACCTCGACCCTGGGCTGCGGACGGGGCACTTCCGTAACGGCTGGTACCTGACGTACAGGACGCTGCGGTTCGGGAGGAACTTCAACCCTGGGCTGCGGACGGGGCGCTTCCGTAACGGCTGGCGCCTGACGTACAGGACGCTGCGGTTCGGGAGGAACTTCAACCCTGGGCTGCGGACGGGGCGCTTCCGTAACGGCTGGCGCCTGACGTACAGGACGCTGCGGTTCGGGAAGAACCTCGACCCTGGGCTGCGGACGGGGCGCTTCCGTAATCGTCGGCTCCCTGTAGGCTGGCTGCCGGGATACGGCACCCCCGCCAGCCCTGCGCTCCAGATGGGAAAGCGGTTCTACCGGCGGTGCCTTCTGGAGCTCGGCCTGAGCCTCCTGCCGCGATTCCTCAGAAGAATGAACATGCCCGAATGTTCTGGCATGTGCGTACAGGGACGCCCTGCCCGCACTGACAACCTTCACGCTGCCATCAGGAGCGATGAGCGTATCCGTTCCATCACCATTGGGAATGGTAACCACACCCCGCCCTGCGGGCTCCATGTAAGGCCGCGCATTATCCTTGACATGGGATGGAATGGGTTTGCCTATGGGCATCACGCCCCTACCGGACCCATAACGCTGCCCGACATCTTCCCCGACACTCATGCCCTGGCCATCATTGAGCTGCTGCCGGAGATCCGCATCAAGCTGTGGTCGCGCCTTCTGCCATTTCTCAACAAAATTCCTGTCAGACCGGCTGACATCCTGAAGGCTGGGCACAGGCTCCGGCTGACCCGGCCAGACATCCCCCTCCTCGGGAAGAACAGGCATTGTGCTCAGCTTCACTCCCCGGACACGCTGCGCCGTCTCGCTCCGGGCATCTGGCATGTTCGGATTGCCAAAAGGATTGATCGTACTGCCCAGATGCCTGTCCAGACCCGTGCAGCTGACCGAAAAACTGGTACACCCCACCGCAAAGAAGGACATGACAGCGCCTACCCTCTTTAGCTTTCCTTCCCTGCTTTTCATTCCCTACCCTTTACAACCATCGCAACCTGTCCCCAGGAAGGCTCAGCCCACCTTCTGCCACCATCATCTCGAGCTGCCAGATACCTCACACCAAGTCTATCTCCGCATCTGCGCCACGGTCGCCTTGAGGTAGCCTGTCCCCGTCAGAAGCGTCGGAATGACAGACAGCCAGAGCAGCGCAGCGCCAATTACGCCAAAGCACCATGTCACGTCATGAAAGGAGGTAGAAGCCCCCTCCCCCAGAATCAGGAAACCGATGGCCACCATCTGTGTGCCTGTCTTCCATTTGGCCAGACGGGTGGACGGAATCGTCTCATTGCGGGAGGCCATATACTCCCGCAGCCCGCTGATCATGATTTCCCGAAGCATGATGAGAATGGCTGCATACAACGAGCAGAACCGCAGCCCTCCCATCCCTGCGAGTGCCAGGAGAAGCCCCCCGACAAGGAGCTTGTCTGCAATCGGATCCATCATCCTGCCAAGGTCTGATGTCAGGCCTTGCCGACGGGCCAGAGCCCCATCGAGATAGTCGGTCACACAGGCGCCAACATACAGCAGAAACGCCATATCAGCCCACAGGCCACCACCTGCCAGACACCCGATCAGCACCGGGATGACAAGGATACGGAACAGAGTGAGAAGGTTGGGAAGATTGATCACCTGATATCCCTAATATGGAAGGCCCCCCCCCAACACGGTGCTCAGTCAGGGTTTTTTGAGGACGTCACTCTGTTCTCTTACCCATTCTGGATGGAAATATCCATAAATGACCTGTGCCATTTCGCGATTAATTCCCGGTACATGCTCCAGCTCTTCCAGAGCCGCCTGCCCGACATGGCGTGCAGAGCCGAAACGGGTCAGCAGAGCCTTCTTGCGAGCTGGGCCAACACCGGGAATCTCGTCGAGGCCGGAACGGGTCAACGCTCTGGAACGTCCTGCCCTGTGTGTCGTGATGACAAAACGGTGGACCTCATCCCGCAACCGCTGAAGATAGTAGAGGACAGCATCATTGACGGGCAGCTGGAACGGTTCCTTCCCCTCCACAAAGAACCATTCCCTCCCTGCATTGCGGTCCACCCCCTTGGCAATACCCACTACAGGAATGGAGGACAGGCCCCTCTCCGCCAGAATCTCCCGGACGACTCGTACCTGCCCTTTGCCGCCGTCAATCAGCAGCAGGTCCGGCCAGTTTTCACTCCCTGAATCATCCGGTGTCAGCTGGGCAAAGCGACGGGTCATGACCTCCTTCATCATGCCAAAATCATCACCCGGAGCGACAGGACCACGGATGGCAAATTTCCTGTAAGCCCGCTTCACGAAACCTTCCGGGCCGCCCACAATCATGGCGCCATAGGGAGCCTGTCCCATCAGATGGGAATTGTCATAAACTTCAATACGTTTCGGTGGCTCGGGCAGGTCGAAAAGCTCGGCCACCTTTTCCAGCAGAACGGCCTGCCCGGCCGTTTCTGCAAGCCGACGCTCCAGAGCTTCACGAGCATTGAGAATGGCGTGGTCCAGCACCGCCTTCTTTTCACCCCGCTGCGGCTGGAGAATCTGCACCTTCTGCCCCCGTTGCAGGCTCAGCGCTTCAGTCAACAGAGGCTGTTCAGCAGGCTCAGAACTTGTCAGCACCTGTAAAGGAGGCTGCTTGTCCTCGTAGAACTGGAGGAGAAACGCCGCAAGAACATCAGCCGCAGGCTCATCTGCCTCATGCCGGGGATAGAAAGCCCTGTTGCCATTGTTGCGACCGCCACGGATGAAAAAGACTTGAATGCAGCTCTGCCCCGCCTGCTGCCAGAGCGCAACGACATCCGCCTCCTGGATGCTGGCCGGATTGATGGTTCCTGAGGCCCGTAGATTGGCAAACCCCCGGATACGGTCACGGATGAGAGCAGCCCGTTCGAAAGCCAGCTCCTCGGAAGCCTGTTCCATTTCCAGGGTCAGGCGCTGTTGCAGCTCCCGGCCGCCTCCACTCAGGAATTCCTTCGTCTGTTCCACCAGCCCCTGATACTCCAGCGGGCTGATGCGCTCCACACAGGGAGCAGAGCAACGCTTGATCTGGTGCAGCAGGCAGGGGCGGGTCCGGGATTCGAAAACGCTGTCCGTACAGGTCCGCAGCATGAAGGCCCGCTGAATGACCTGAATTGTCTGGTCCACTGCTCTGGATGACGCAAAAGGCCCCCAATAGGTTGCCCCTTTGACGGGCTTCCCCCGTTGGCGCATCAGGCGGGGATAGGCGTGATCCCCGCTCAGCAGAAGCCACGGATAACTCTTGTCATCCCGCAGAAGGATGTTGAAGCGGGGCTTCATCCGCTTGATGTAGTTGGCCTCCAGCAGCAGGGCCTCGGCCTCGGTGCGTGTCACGACAATTTCCATGCTGGCCGTCAGGGAGACCATGAGCTTCAACCGGTCCGGCAGACGGGCGACATGCGTGTAAGACGTGACCCGCTTTTTCAGGTTCAGCGCCTTGCCGACATACAGCACCTCCCCCTTCACACCGATCATGCGATACACGCCGGGACTTTCAGGAATCGTCTTCAGGGCTTTCCGAATCGCAGGGGCGCCGTGGGGTCTTTCAGGCATATGTCCTAGTTTTCCGCCAGTTTTTCATGATCATGCTGCGCCTTTCATACTCATCCACCATTCCTGTGGACAAAGCTGTGAATACTCCAAGGGTAAAAGCACACAGCATAGGGTTTCTCTTCTTTTTTCATAGATTGCCCATTTTTTAGGCAAAGAATATAACCATCTGAAAAATAAGGAATTATAAAAGATTTTATCCCTGCATCCTCCCCTTTCCTGCCCCCTGATGGCGGTGTGGGCTGTCAATCCCGTTTCTGAAAAAATTACTGTGCAAAAAATACCACGAATTTTCTCAAAAAGTAAAAATCAGGTTTGACATTTCGAAATTTTATCTTCTGCCCTCTGCAACAGGCGCAGCATGTTTTCTCCACATATGGCCCGAATCTCCCCGGCATCCAGACCAGCAACAGCCAGCGCTTCGGACACATGGTGAGTCTCACTGGCATCCTGCCAGCCCTCTATCCCGCCTCCGCCATCAAAGTCGGACGAAATTCCCACATGTTCGACACCAATCCTGCGGGCCACATACAGCACATGCTCCACAAAATCTTTCAGCGTTCCACCACCACCCCGGCGCAGGAATGGCCCCATGGCTGTAATCTGGATCAGGCCACCACTGGCCTTCAGTGCATCAAGCTGTCCGTCATCCAGATTGCGGGGATGATCACACAAAGCCCGCACACAGGAATGGCTGGCAAAAACAGGAACTGAGGATGCATCCACCGCCTGCATCATGGTCTTGCGGGATGCATGGGAAACATCCACCAGCACACCATGCCGGTTCATCTCACCAATAACCTCCCGCCCCAGAGCGGACAGACCGCCATGCACTTCTGCCGGCCCCTGCCGGACAACCGCCGAATCCGCCAGAAGGTTATGGCCATTATGGGTCAGGGTCATGTAACGCACGCCATGCCGCCGGGCGAGATAGCCGATCCGGGCCGGGTCATCCGCCAAGGGGTAGCCATTTTCCATGACAGGCACCAAAGCCACCTGCCAGGCCTCCGTAGCCCGCCGGATATCCGGAACTCTCCGGCACAGCACAGCCTGCCCGGAAAGATGAAGCGGAACCATCTCTTCCATCGCCTCCAGCATGGCCCGTGCTCTTTGCCACGCTGCCTCATGCCCTGCGTCATCCAGACCAGCCTGCGGTGTATAGGCAGCCAGACAGGCCACCCCCATCCTACCGGCCTGCGCCTTCGGAACGGTAAACCGGCGTTCCACATCCCGCATGGCAACATCCGCCTGGTCCCGCTTATGCCAGCAGGGCAGACCTTCCGCCGTTTTTTCGTTCCATGGAATATCAATATGGCTGTCGATCATCAGGATGGGCATATGCGGGAGACTTTCCTTATTCATTCCCCCCAGATTGGGGTAAACCCTGTTCATCGCAAGATCATCCGTTGAAATTTCCCGCTCCAGAGGAGATCAGAAAACATGCGTCTCATTACATGGAACATCAATTCACTCCGCCTCCGGCTACCCCTGCTCCAGCGTCTGATTGAGGAACAGGCCCCTGATGTCATCTGCCTTCAGGAAACCAAAGTGCCGGACCCTCTCTACCCCCGTGATGCACTGGCAGAGCTGGGTTTTCCCCATCAGCTCTATCGTGGAATGAAGAGCTATAATGGGGTCACCATTCTCTCCCGCACACCGCTGGAGCCCATTACCGGCACGCCGGACTGGTGTGGCCGGGAGGATTGCCGCCATGTGGCTGCCAGCATCCAGACAGAAACCGGGCCGGTGACGCTCCACAATTTCTACGTGCCCGCCGGTGGCGATATTCCCGACCCGCAGGAAAATGAAAAATTCGCCCATAAACTCGCCTTCCTTGAGGAGGCTACAGCATGGTTCCGGGCCAATCCGCCACAGCGGAGCATTCTGGTCGGTGATCTCAACATCGCTCCGCTGGAGCATGATGTCTGGAGCCACCGTCAGCTTCTGAAAATCGTCAGCCATACGCCACCGGAAACGACACGCCTGACCGAATGGCTTCATGCCGGATTTGAAGACGCCATGCGGAAGGCCATTCCAGAACCGGAAAAGCTCTTCACATGGTGGTCATACCGCAATCGTGACTGGAAAAAATCCAACCGGGGGCGCCGTCTGGACCATATCTGGACAACACCGGACCTTCTCCCCGGCCTGAAGACAATCAATGTCCTCAGCCCCATGCGGGACTGGACCTCCCCTTCCGACCACGTTCCCGTCATGATGGATCTGGCCGTCTGACCAGACTGGACCAGATGGCAGAAAGGCTGGCAGGACTTCCTCCTGCCAGCCTTTCTTCTGTCCGCCCTCAGGGCACCATCCGTCAGAGATCAGGATTCAGGCAGTACCCACCACCTTCCGTCAGCAGAATCCCGGCCCGGCCATGATCAGGCTCGATCTTCTGCCGCAGACGGTAAATGTGCGTTTCCAGCGTGTGGGTCGTCACCGAGGCGTGATAGCCCCAGACCTCATGCAGCAGCACGTCCCGCTCCACTGGCTGCCCACCGGCACGGTAGAGATATTTCAGGATTGCCGTTTCCTTTTCCGTCAGATGGATGCGCTGCCCCTTTTTCTGGTCCACCAGCTGCTTCCTGGCCGGATGGAAAACATAGGGACCGATATCGAAAACAACATCCTCACTGTTCTCGAAAAGACGCAGCTGCGCCCGCAGACGGGCCTTCAGCTCGCCCATGCGGAACGGTTTGGCCACATAGTCATTCGCTCCAGCATCCAGACCACGAATCACGTCATCTTCATCATGCGACCCCGTCATCATGATGATGGGGATATGAATGCCCCTCTCCCGCAACCCGGCACAGAAATCCCGCCCGTCACCATCTGGCAGGTTCACATCCAGCAGAAGAATGTCTGTCCTGCCTCCAGAAGAGTGATCCATCACCTCCCGTGCAGCCGCAATGGTGGCAGCCTGTTCAACGCGGTACGCTTCCTCCTCTCCCAGCTGTTCAGCCAGCAGAAGGCGCAAGGCATCATCATCGTCAACAATCAGTATTGAGTGATGAGCATTCATATCCCAAAAATCCCGTCCGTAATGCACTCAAAACCCCGCCTCTCCGCCCATGCCGGATGGGCAGACAGGGAGGACCTGTCTTTCTGATAGGGCACTACACTAGCCCGAATGACGGCCAAGCACTACGCCCCTGCACGCAGTTCTGCTTCCTCTTTTACATCTGCCCCCTCATCACGGCTTTCCGGCGCCCTCATGGAAATGACAAGATCCCCCATGCTCGGCATGGTCCAGGCCCGATCTTCTGCCGAGCGAACGAAGATGCCCGTACCCCGGCGAACAATGAGCAGATCCAACCGGTTTTCTTCTTTCCCGAAAAGATCCACCGTGGCATCCGTCACGCTCTGACAGACAAAACGCCAGCCACGACTGAACAGGGTATCAAAGAACGTATAGTTCCAGCCCGGTTCTCCCAGCACCTTTCCCCGGGCATCACGTGAGAGACCACGATACAGGTCCAGCCGGGCCACACCGGGACTGACCTGATAGACCCTCTCCCGCCCCATATGCGGAGCCATATGCCCGCAGACCATCCCGTTATAGATGGCATCCCCGGTCGTGGCGATCAGGTAGTCCGCCGGGCGCTCCTCCAGAGCCTCCTGCCCCGCTGCGGAGAGAAGTTCCGCCTTGAGGACCGGCACCCCACGCCGGGCTGCGGGCATGAGTTCCTGCGCTGTCGTATCCACCAGCAGAACAGGTACCTTCTCCTCATTCAGGCAGGCCGCCAGATCGGTCGACCAAGCATTACCACCAAGAATGACCAGAGCAGGCTCATTGGAGAGAGTCAGATGCAGCCTTCGTGCCAGCGGGCCGAGTGAAAAACCGTGGCAGATCATCGTCACGGCAATCACGCAGAACACGGCCGGCATGACAAGATCGGCAGAGGCGTACCCCGCCTCCGAAAGCTTGATCCCCGCCGCACCAGCCACAGCCGCCGCAACAATCCCTCGTGGAGCGATCCATCCGACAAAAATCCGTTCCTGCCAGCTGATGCTTGTCCCCAGCGTGGCCAGGAAAATGCACAGGGGGCGAACGACAAACAGCACAACCAGCGTGAGAAGCAGGATGGGAATGGACAGTCTGGCCAGCACGGCACGGTGCAGGTCGGCCGTCAGCAGGATGAACAGAACGGATACCATAAGGACCACCAGAGATTCCTTGGTCCGTTTCAGTTCATTCAGGCCCGGGATATGCAGGTTGGTCAGCATCATGCCGAAGACGGTCACGGCAATCAGGCCGGCCCCTTCCATCACCAGCGTGCAGGCCTCGAAAATGATCAGCGCCAGCGTGACCATGATGGGTACCTTCAACAGCTCCGGCATCAGGTCCCGGGTAAAAAGGTAACGCAGCAGATAGGCAGGCAAAATGCCCGCCGCCACGGAAACAGCCCCAGCCAGAAGCATGTCCGGCAAGGTATGGACGAAGAAAATCTGCTTGTGCAGGTCCACATGCAACAGCATGATCTGCATGACGACGGCAGCCAGAATGGCCCCCAGCGGGTCGTTGACGATGGCCTCCCACCGCAGGAAGGCCGCCACACGGGGCTGGAGTTTGGCACTCCGCAACAGGGGCAGGATGACCGTCGGCCCCGTCACCACGATGATGGCCCCGAAGAGAAAGGATGTTCCCCATTCCAGATGGGCAACATAATGGGCTGCCAGAGCTCCCAGTATCCAGTTGATTGGCAGGGCCACCATCGTCAGGCGGGCAACGCCCTGCCCGGCCTCCCGGAGCTGGCGGATATCCAGCACCATTCCACCCTCAAAGACGATCAGGGCCACCAGCATGGAGACCAGTGGACGGAATGCATGACCCAATGTTTCTGATGGATGCAGCCACCCCAGAACAGGGCCAAAAAGCAGCCCCATGGCAAAGAGCAGAACAATGGCTGGGAGCCGCAGGCGCCAGGAAACCCATTGTGCCAGCATCCCTGCCCCGAATGTCAGCACCACACCAAAGAGAACATCATAGGCCATAGGGGATATGTTTCCTCCAGTCAGACAGACCACCCGGCCCCGTAGCAGGAACAGGCTGGCCATTGTCCAAATATTAGCCATTTTCATGACAGATGCACAAATCCGCCGCAGGGACAGACAGGAGACCGGATAGCCCGTCCCTGCATGCGTCTCAGCCCTGGGACATTTTTTCCATGGCCGCCACGAAGAAACCATCCGTCCCGAAACCATGAGGCGTCAGGGAGAAAAGTGCCTTCTGCCGCAGTTCTTCCGGCAGAAGGATGGAACGTTTCTCCGCAGGCAGCAGGGTGTAGGCCTCCTGCCTCTTCAGGAAGGCTTCAATCTGCTTTCCGTTCTCCGCCCCCAGAAGGGAACAGGTGGCATAGACCAGCTTCCCGCCCGGCCGGACGAGACGGGCTGCAATGTCCAGAATGGCTGCCTGCTTGGCGCAGAGTTCCTTGATGTCCTCCTCTGTCAAACGCAGGCGGGCATCAGGATTGCGCCGCCATGTCCCGGTACCGGAACAGGGGGCATCCACCAGTACCGTGTCAAACTGGCCTTCCCGCCGTTTCGCCCATTTGTCGCCTTCACTCAACAGATGCCGTGTCACGTTATGGACACCCGCCCGGCGCAGACGCTTCGTGGCACCATCAAGCCGGACCCGGGAGACATCACAGGCCACGATCTGCCCTTTATTCTCCATCGTCATGGCCAGAGCCAGCGTTTTCCCGGCAGCACCGGCGCAGTAATCCAGAAGCCTCTGCCCCGGTCTGGCATCCACGGCAGCTGCGATCAGCTGGCTGCCTTCATCCTGTATCTCTACCAGCCCTTCCCGGAAAAGAGCCGCCACTGTAACGGGCTGACGCCCTTCAAGCCGGATGCCCCACGGAGAGAGAGCCGTCGGCTCCCCCTGAAAACCTTCCCGCCGGAGACGGCGCAGGGCCTCCTCCCGTGTTCCCTTCAGAAGATTGACCCGCAGGTCCAGGGAGGGTGCCCCCATGAGGGCCCGCATTTCCTCCTCCAGCCTGTCACCAAAATCTTCCACCAGATAAGGGTGCAGCCAGTCGGGATATTCCAGCCGGACCGGCAGTGGCTGCTTTTCGCTGCTGATGTCCTGCCCTTCCAGAGCCTCCAGCATGACCATTTCACGCTCGCTCAGCGGGGCTGGAGCGTAACGCTCCCCGCTGAAAAGGGACTGGATGGATGAAAGGGGCTGCCCGACAAAATGCAGCATGGCCGCACAGAGCAGCCTCGGGGAAACATCCTCATGCCGGTAGCGCAGGTCCGCTCGCAGATGCCAGTGCAGCCGACGCCATGCCCGCAGCACGTCCCACGCAAGGGTGGAAATGGCCCGGCGGTCACCACCACCGATATAGCGGCGTTCACGGAAGAAATTGTTGGCAACGGCATCAGCCGGACGGTGCGGTGCGTTCTGGATCGCACAAAGCAGATCAATCGCACCAGAAAGACGAGCAGCGGGGGTCATGGCCCCCGCCTACTCCGTTTCCTTTCATCAGGAAAGGAAAAAATGACCTTTCAAAGCCAATTAAAGCCGATAGTTGGGAGCTTCCCGGGTGATGGTCACATCATGCACGTGGCTTTCCCGCAGACCCGCATTGGTGATCTTGCGGAAGCGGGCACGGGCCTGAAGATCGGCAATCGTGGCGGAGCCGGTATAGCCCATGCCAGCCCGCAGGCCACCGATCAGCTGGTGTACGACAGCCGCCATCGGCCCCTTGTACGGCACCTGCCCTTCAATCCCTTCCGGCACCAGCTTCAGCGTGTCCCTCACCTCACCCTGGAAGTAACGGTCTGCCGAACCACGAGCCATGGCCCCCATGGACCCCATGCCACGATAAGCCTTGTAGGTCCGCCCCTGATACAGGAAGCTCTCGCCGGGGCTTTCCTCACATCCGGCCAGCATGGAGCCGACCATCACGACATCAGCACCGGCCCCGATGGCCTTGACGATGTCACCGGACGTGCGGATGCCACCATCGGCGATGGCAGGAATGTCCAGCTCATGACAGGCGGCTGCCGTTTCCAGCACGGCGGAGAACTGCGGCACACCCACACCGGCCACGACACGGGTCGTGCAGATGGACCCCGGACCGATGCCGACCTTCACACAGTCTGCACCGGATTCGATCAGCGCCCTGGCAGCTTCTGGCGTGGCCACGTTGCCGGCGATCAGCTGCACGTCGGCATATCTGTCACGCAGGCGGGCCACGGTCTCCAGCACGCCACGGGAATGACCGTGGGCCGTGTCGACCACCAGCACATCCACGCCCGCCTCGACAAGAGCCGCCCCACGGCGGAGACCATCCTCCCCAACGCCGATGGCCGCAGCGCAGAGCAGACGCCCCTCCGCATCCTTCACGGCCAGCGGATGGGTCATGGCCTTGTCCATGTCCTTGACGGTGATCAGACCGATGCAGCGTTCCGCATCGTCCACGACCAGCAGTTTCTCGATCCGATGATCATGCAGCAGCTGGCGGGCCTGATCCGGGGATGCCCCGTGCCGGACCGTGACCAGCCCCTCATGCGTCATCAGGTCCCGCACACGGGTATTTTTATCTTCGGTAAAACGCATGTCACGGTTGGTCAGAATACCAACCAGCCTGCCATCCTTCTCCACGACCGGGAGGCCGGAAATGCCATGGTGGGCCATGATCTCATGAACATCGCTCAGCGTCTGGTCCGGCCCCACCGTAACGGGATTGACCACCATGCCAGCCTCAAAACGCTTCACACGACGGACCTGCTCGGCCTGTCCTTCCAGCGTCAGATTCTTGTGGATGACACCCATGCCGCCCTGCTGCGCCATGGAGATGGCCATTTCCTCTTCCGTCACCGTATCCATGGCGGAAGAAAGCAGCGGAATGTTCAGCTCCAGCTTGCGGGTAAGACGTGTCTTCGTGCTGACCTGACCGGGAAGAACCGATGATTCAACCGGCTCGATCAGCACGTCATCAAAGGCCAGGGCATCACGCACACGGCTGTAAAGTTTGTCATTCTGGAAATTGGTCATGATGCCTACGCCCTCGCTCGTGCGTCCTGTTCGATACAACTAGGTCAGCCTACCACCACTGAAAGGGTAATTAAGCTGTTGGCAGGGTCTCATAACGCACTCTGTAACCATAGGCAAAGGAAAACAGACTGCAGCCTGCTCTCCTCACAGGGAGGAAGAAAAACGGGGGACTGGTTTCCCCTCGCCTGCTGCGGCCAGTTCCTTGCGCCGTGTATCGAATACGGCCGCCAGATGCCGCAGGAAGGGGCCGCCCTTTTCTGTCAGGCTCACCCGGTTGCCCTCCCAGCGGATCAGCCCGTCCTCCTCGAAAGGACGCAGGGCTTCCAGCTCTTCTGCAAAAGCCTGTTCCAGACCCTGTCCTGACGGGATGTAGGGTGTCAGGTCCACGCCCGAAAGGCACATGACGGTCTCGATCACCTTCCCCCGCCAGCGGTCCTCCTCCGTACGGAACACCCCCCGGGCAACGGGAAGGCCATCATGCTCCTTCAATGCCCGGATATAAGCCGCCGTAGACGGAATGTTCTGGTAGAATCCGTCAGGTGTCATGGAAATGGCCGATGCTCCCATCCCCAGCAGGACGGGTGATGAATCGATCGTATAGCCCTGAAAATTGCGATGCAGTGTACCGGCCTCATAGGCATGGGCCATGGCATCTTCAGGATGGGCATAATGGTCCAGCCCGATGGGCTTGTAGCCTTCCTCAACCAGAACACGGTCGATCCTGTCCGCCTGCTGCAACCGCTCTTCCGAAGATGGGAGAGAGTCTTGCGGGATGAGCTGCTGGCGTTTCTGTTTCCACGGGACATGGGCATAGCCGAAAACAGCCAGACGGTCTGGCCTCATTCCAGCAACACGCCGGGCCGTGTCCTGTACGCTCTCGACTGTCTGATAGGGCAGGCCATAGATCAGGTCGATATTCACCCCATTCACCCCTGCCGCACGGGCCTGCTCCACACAGGCCAGCGTCTGCTCGTAAGACTGCACACGCCCACAGGTCTCCTGCACAATACGATCAAGGTCCTGCACACCGAAACTGATGCGGTTGAAGCCCAGCTCGGCCAACAGGGGCAGCATGCCCTCCGGCACATGACGGGGATCCATCTCCATGGCGATTTCAGCATCATCAGCCAGCCGGAACTGTTCCCGCACTGCGGACATTACGTTACGCAGGGCCGTTTCTGGCAGGGTTGTCGGTGTGCCGCCACCAAAATGGAGATGCCGGACCACACGCCCTTGCCCAACCAGTGCAACGATACGGTGCATCTCCTCCAAGAGAATGTCACCATAGGCTGCCCGTGCCTCTTCCTGCCGCATCACTGCCGTGTTGCAGGCACAGAAGCGGCACAGCTCGTCACAAAACGGGACGTGGAAATACAGGGAGACGGACTGCTCTGGCGGCAGGGCCTTCAACCAGTCTGCCACCTCCTGCGGCCCGATAGCATCAGAAAAACTGACCGCCGTAGGATAGCTGGTATAGCGTGGCAGGTTGCCGCCATAACGGGCGATCAGGTCAGGAGAAATATTTGCAGCCACAGTCTCACCATAATCCAGTCTCGGTCAGGGAGCTTCTGCTTACAGCGGCGCACCCTGTTACGCAAACCACCCCATGGCAGAATGTAACGGAACGATTAACCTGTCTGAGAAAAATGGCTGGGAGACCTGGATTCGAACCAGGGCTGACCGGGTCAGAGCCGGTAGTTCTACCGCTAAACTATCTCCCAAGCGGTCGGGGCTTCCCCCTGGAGCAAACACACCACATGACTGGCTGGGAGACCTGGATTCGAACCAGGGCTGACCGGGTCAGAGCCGGTAGTTCTACCGCTAAACTATCTCCCAAGCGGCGTTTGCTGGAGGGGTTCTAGCCCCATTCCCCTCACGACGCAAGGGGGATGGGAAAGTTTTTCCTTATTTTACCGGACGCCGGAGTGCGCTGGCCAGAAATGCTCCACCAATCAGGACAAGCCCGACAAGCCCCGTCACCCACTCCGGCACCTCCACCAGCACGCTGACCAGCATCAGGAGGGAAAGGATGAAAATGGTGTAAAACGCCCCATGCTCCACATAGACATACTCGGCCAGAGCATTCGTTTTCAGCATGGAGAGTGTCATGGAACGGACAAACATCGCCCCCACGCCCAGCCCCAGCGCAATGACAACTGGGTCCGTCGTGATCGCAAAGGCCGAGATGACACCATCAAAGGAAAAACTGGCATCAATGAATTCCAGATACAGAAAAGTCAGCAGCCCCCCGCCAGCCGCCATGCGGGACGCCCCCGGCTCGCCTATCAGCCAGACCAGCGTTTCCTTGCCCAGAATATAGGCCGCAATCCCCCCGCAGCCCCAGAACAGGAAGGCCATCGGGTCATGCCCCTGCCCTATCAGGCGGGTGATGAGCATGAGAACTGCCAGTGTCAGCCCGACCGGCAGGGCTGACACCCCGCCCAGACGGGCTGCCGGACGCTCCAGCCATGAGAGCCAGTGATGCGTCTTGTCATCATCCAGAAAATAGTTCAGCGCAATCAACAGAAGGAACGACCCACCAAAAGCGGAAATCATGTCCTTTGCCCCCAGCATGATGGCGGCATAACGCTGCGGCTCCATGATGGCGAGACGGGCCGCCTGCCATGGTGACAGCCCGGCCACCAGAGCGACCAGAAGCACGGGGAACAGGAACCGCATCCCCAGTACGGAAAGAGGCATCCCCCAGCTGATGTACCGCTTCTGCCAGCGTGGCGACATGGTATTGAGGATGCCATAATCCACGATGGCATTATCCATGGATTCAGCCGTTTCCATCAGGGCAAGAATGGCCACGCCCTCCACACCCATGAGAGCACCGTACAGGCTGGGCGTATGTCCGTACCCCAGAGCGGCACCAGCACACAGGGCCAGAGCGGCCAGAACAAAAGCGGCGTAAAACTGTCTCAAGAGCTGTACCTGTTTCTCAAGATGATGAGCCTTTCTGCTCATGATCCCTCATCCCTTACAGGCAAAAAGGGGCAGGCAGCAACGGACAGGCTTTGCAGGGCGACAGGAAGAGCCTATCTTTCCCTCCATGAGTCCGAAACACACGCCTCCTTCTTCCCGCCGGCCAAAGGGCGGTGCCACGCCACCCCGCATCCCCGGCAAACCCCTGCGCCACTCCCGCACGCCCGGCACCCGGGATACGGCGGATGACGCCGCCACCTCCCAGACACTGCGAACCCAGACCGTAAAACTCCGCAAGGCACGGGGCCGCACGCCAGCGCAGCAGCGCTGGCTGAACCGCCAGCTGAACGACCCCTACGTGACAGCGGCACGACAGCAGGGCTGGCGCTCCCGTGCCGCCTTCAAGCTGCTGGAAATGGATGACCGCTTCCACTTCATCAGGCCCGGAAGCCGGGTGGTGGACCTCGGAGCTGCCCCGGGAGGCTGGGCACAGATTGCCGTCAAGCGTGGAGCTGCCAAGGTGATCGGCGTGGACCTGCTGCCGGTGGACCCGGTGCCGGGGGCCGAGATCATCGAGGGTGACTTCATGGAGGCCGACATGCCGGAGCGGCTCCAGGCCATGCTGGGCGGGCGGGCTGATCTCGTCATGTCCGACATGGCACCGAACACGACCGGCCATGCCGCAACCGATCATATCCGCATCATGGCCCTGGCCGAAAACGCCCTAGATTTCGCCCTGAAAATATTGGCCGAGGACGGAGCCTTCATCGCCAAGGTCTTTCAGGGAGGGTCCGAAAAAGACATGCTGGACCTGATGAAACGCAATTTTGCCGTCGTCAAGCACGTCAAACCCCCTGCCTCCCGCAAGGAATCGAGCGAGCTTTACGTCATTGCCACGGGTTTCCGTGGTGAGCCGTGAGTTCAACGACTATCCAGAACCGATTCGGAACCTATTTATAGGGGCGCTCTGCGGCCATCAGGACGCCTGCTTTGCCCTTCTGCCGATCGGTCTGGAGCAGTCCCTGTTTCCGATCCTGTCCCGCTGCGTTCCACAGGAATTCCCCCGGAACATTCCGAAGCACATTGCCCAGTTCTGGGACAGCCCTGAACCGCCGGAAGACGTCCGGGATGCCATGAAAGGCATCCGGAATGACAACCCGGCTTTCTCCTACCATCTGGAATGTGATGCCTCCGCCCGGGCGTTCATCCATGACCACTATGGCGCCAGCGTCACCGCCCTCTATGACGTCTGCCCTCACCCGGCCATGCGGTCGGACTTCTGGCGGCTCTGCTACCTGCATGTAAAAGGCGGCGTCTATATTGATGCGGATGTAACAAGCCGTGCCCCTCTGACAGACATAACCAGAGGCACACATTTCAGGACGCTGTTACCTTATTCCGTCGGCGAACCATGGTGCCTCGACAACGACGTGCTCATCCAGGAGGCTGGCAACCCTCTCATGCAGCCTATCATGGAAACCATGTTCCAACGGGTCCGGCACATTCTGGAAACCGGCTATTTTGAAAATGTCTGGGTCTCGACCGGCCCCGGCGCCATGGTTGTCGGCACGATGAGCTGGATCGCCCACACCCTGAAAAACCAGAAAGTTCCATTCCATGAGATCAGCCAGTTCCTGATGGCAGCAGGAATCGCCTTTGTTGCCCATCGTCAGGTCGAGCAGACACTCGATACCTGCTCACACTTTGCCTACCAGAGCACCAATGCCAACTGGCGAAAATTCATGAAGTGGCCTGACAGCAACACCCCCTGATCCCTGACAGCAGCATCCATCACCGTTCCGCTCCAGTCATCATTTCCTGCACGGCCTGCATCAGGACACTTCGCTCATGAGGGGCCGTGACATCGGCCAGCGTGACTTCATCCAGCACATCCATGAAAGCGAATCGGGCTTTCAACAGCGTTTGTTTCAGACGGCAGCCACCAACCAGAATGCAGCCAGAGGCTCCCTCCTCCTTGCCCATGCAGCCGACAAGGGCGAGATCATCCTCCGTGCAGCGGACAATGTCTCCCAGATAGATCTCCTCAGCATTCCTGCCCAAACGCAGCCCACCATTGCGGCCACGCAGCGTCTTGATGAAGCCGTGCCGCCCCAGCCTGTGCACGACCTTGACCAGATGATTCTCTGATATGCCGTACACGCGGGCAATCTCGCCAATGGAGACGAGACGCTCCTTCTGTGTCTCCAGATAGATCAGGGACCTGAAGGCATAGTCGGTATAGAGGGTCAGACGCATTCCGGGAGCTTCCTTCCGGTCGTGTTTCAGATGATCCGGCGTCACTCCAAGCCTGCATGCAAAAGAGGAGACGTGGTGGCAGTGGCTCCTTCTCCGAAACTAACAGAAAGATGACATCTGCCAACCTGTTTCCTTGCCTCGTCTCTTCCGGCTTGACAACGGCTGGTATCGACCTATTTTAAAGATGTATTTTGTATACATCTTTTAGAGAGTGTGATCCTTGTCCATTTCCCTCACCCCACAGACCCGTACCATCGTCAAAGCCTGTATTCCTGCCCTGGAGGCTCATGGCGTCGACATCACCAGAGAGATGTATCGCCGCCTTCTGAGTGATGAAAACATCCGAGACCTCTTCAACATCTCCCATCAGAAAAATGGCGACCAACCCAGGGCCCTGGCCTATGCCGTCCTCGCTTATGCCCGCCATATTGACGATCCCACGGCCCTGAAGGACATGATCGAGCGTATTGCCGAAAAACATGTCGGGCTGAACATCCTGCCAGAACATTACCCCCATGTTGGCACAGCGCTGCTTGGGGCCATTGCCCATGTTCTGGGAGAGCAGGCCACACCTGAAATCATGGAGGCATGGAAAGAGGCTTATGGTTTTCTGGCTGACGTATTGATCAACCGGGAACGGCAGATATATGAGGACCACGCCGCCAGAAAAGGCGGCTGGACAGGATGGCGTGCCTTCCGCATTGCCGATCGGCATGAGGAAACGGCTGACACCGTCTCCTTCATCCTTCAGCCGGTGGATGGCCAGCCCGTCATGCAGCACCAGCCGGGCCAGTATCTCAGCTTCCGGCTGGACATCCCTGGCCATGGCCCGGAGCGCCGCAATTACAGCATCTCATCAGCCCCGGCAGATGACCATTACCGCATCACTGTCAGGAAACAGGAAGACGGCGTCGTGTCCCGCTGGTTCCATGACGATGTCCGGGCAGGTGATACTCTGGATGTCTCTGCTCCAGCCGGTGATTTCTTCCTGCAATCTTCCTCCGAAAGACCACTGTGCTTCATCTCTGCTGGTGCAGGCATCACGCCTGTCATGTCCATGATGGAAGCACTGACCACCCGCACTTCACATCCGGCCATCCATTTCATTCATGGCACCCAGACAGCAGACAACGAAATTTTTGCCCGCAAAACCCATGGCCTGGCTGCCTGCGGAGCCATTACGGCAGACCTGTTCTACAGCCAGATGAACAGCCTTCCACAACGGACAGATGGCCTGAACTGCCATACTGGACGCCTCACACCCTCATGGCTGAAAGCGCATAAGGACAGACAGGCTGATTTCTATATCTGTGGCCCGACAGAGTTCATGGTCAGCATGATCCACACCCTGCGGGAGCAGGATATTCCCATGGATCGCATCCATTATGAAATGTTCGGCTCTGCATCCACCCCCTATCTCGTCACACAGGCCTGAACCTGTCCGACACCGCAACAACATGAAAAATGGGGCGGCACCATTATTGCCGCCCCATTCCTGCCTTGCGGGTTGAAAGCAACCTTCAGCCTGCCTCGGCCGGGCGAACCTTCTCCAGCAGCTTGGTCAGAGAAGCCAGAATCTTCCGGGCCATGCTGATACGCACGGCATTGGTCATTTCCCGCACCATGGCCAGCTTGTGGTCAGGCCGTATCTTCACACCGGCCTTCTCATTACGGGCAACCCAGCGGATCAAACCATCAGGGTTGCCGAACCTGTTCCTGCGGAACTGGAGGACCATGCCTTTCGGGCCTGCCTCCAGCCGCTCCACGCCCGTCTCACGGCAGAGCTTCTTGATCATCACGACATCCAGAAGGTTCTCCACCTCCTGCGGCAGAGGACCGAAACGGTCCACCAGTTCAACCCGCATGGCGTCCACATCCGCCTCATCCTTCAGGGCGGCAATGCGGCGGTACAGGCCAAGACGGACGGGCAGGTCCTTCACATAGTCCTCCGGCAGCAGCACCGGCAGGCCGAGGATGATGTTCGGCGTCCAGCCCGTATCTTCCTCCTCGCCTTCGTTCCTCATCCGGCGCAGGTCCGTCACGGCGTCCTGAAGCATCTGCTGGTACAGCTCGATTCCCACCTCCTTGATATGGCCGGACTGCTCATCCCCCAGCAGATTTCCTGCCCCTCGCAGGTCAAGGTCATGAGAAGCCAGCGTGAAGCCCGCCCCGAGGGAATCAAGCGTCTGCATGATCTCCAGCCGCTTGACGGATGAAGCCGACAGGACATGCGTCTGCGGCCAGGTCAGATAGGCATAGCCCCGCTGCTTGGCCCGCCCCACACGGCCCCGCAGCTGGTAAAGCTGCCCAAGGCCGAACATGTCCGCCCGATGAATGATGATCGTGTTGACCCGGGGCATGTCCAGCCCACTCTCCACGATGTTGGTGGAAAGCAGGATGTCGTATTTCCCCTCCGAGAACTCCGTCATCACCGTTTCCAGCTCGGTGGGAGTGAGTCGGCCATGAGCCTCCGTGATGCGGGCATCGGGCACGATCTCCCGCAGCCGATCGGCCATGTGCCGCATGTCCGTCAGACGGGGCACCACGCAGAAGACCTGCCCTCCCCGGAAGCGTTCCCGCTGGATGGCCTCATGAATCATCACCCGGTCAAAAGGCGTGATGAAGGTGCGTACGGACAGACGATCCGTCGGCGGGGTGGCGATCAGGCTCATTTCCCGCACGCCGGAAAGGGACAGCTGAAGCGTCCGTGGCAGGGGCGTGGCGGACAGCGTCAGCACATGCACGTCTTCCCGCAGGGCCTTCAGCTTCTCCTTGTGGGACACGCCGAAATGCTGTTCCTCGTCAATGATGAGCATTCCCAGCCGTTCGAACGACACGGCTTTCGAGAGCAGCGCATGGGTGCCGATGACAATGTCCACCGTTCCATCGGCCAGCCCTTCCCGCACCTTCGTGGCTTCCTTGGCCGTGACCATGCGGGAGAGCTGCTCCACCTTCACGGGCAGCCCCTCGAACCGCTTCCTGAAGCCGATATAATGCTGCCGGGCCAGAAGGGTCGTGGGTACGACCACCGCCACCTGCATCCCGGACATGGCCGCCACGAAGGCCGCCCGCAGGGCCACTTCCGTCTTGCCGAAGCCCACATCACCACAGACGAGCCGGTCCATCGGCTTGCCACTGCTCAGGTCCTCCAGAACGTCCGCAATGGCCCGTGACTGGTCTTCCGTCTCCATGAAGGGGAAACGGGCGCAGAATTCATCCCACATCCCTTCAGCCGGGGCCATGATGGGAGCTTCCTTCATGGCACGGGCCGCCGCCGTGCGGATCAGCTCTCCGGCCATTTCCCTCAGGCGGGTCTTCATCTTCGCCTTGCGGGCCTGCCACGAGCTACCGCCCAGACGGTCGAGCTGCACCGCCCCCTGCTCGGAGCCGAAACGGCTCAGCAGATCAATATTTTCCACGGGCAGAAGAAGCCGCTGCTCACCATCATACAGGATGGAGAGATAATCATGGGCCACACGCCCTTCCCGCACCGTCTCCAACCCGACATAACGGCCAATGCCGTATTCCTCATGCACGACAAGATCGCCCTCTGAAATCTCGCCGATCTGCGTGATGAAGTCATTGCCCTTGCGCCTGCGCCGGGGCGGACGGGCCAGACGTTCCCCCAGCAGGTCCTGTTCGGACACGAAGGCCAGACGCTCCCCGGTGAAGCCCCGTTCCATGCCCAGCACGACAAGCCCGACAGCCCCACGGGCCATGCCCGCCGCCTGCGCCCAGTCATCGAAACTCTCGCAGGGAATGTCATGGTCCCGCAGCAGGCTGCTGATCCGCTCCCGGGAGCCGTTGCTCCAGGCCGTCAGATAGGTCCGCCGTCCCTGCTTCGCCCAGTCCTGCACATGGGTGGAGAACTGGTGGAAGACCCCTTCCCGTCCGGCACCGCCCATGCTGGCAAAGACCGGACCCGGCCTGTACCCGGCATCCACGCCTTCTGCGCCATCGGGCTGGGCGAAAGGTGACAGCAGGACGGTGGGGTGACCCTTCAGCATCCCGTCCCAGCCATGACGGTTCAGATAGAGCCGGTGCGGTGGCAGGGGCCGATAGGGCAGCTCCCCCTCATGCCCGGCGGCACAGCGGGCCTGATAATGGTCGGCGATCATGTCCAGCCGTGCCGTCAGAATTTCCGGCGTGTCCCGTTCGAAACTCAGGGCGGCATCCGGCAGGTAATCCAGCAGGGTTTCCATATGCTGGCCGTCGCCGTCATGGAACAGTGGCAGATAATGCTCTGCTCCACTGGCCCTGCGTCCTTCCAGAAGCTGGCGGTAGAGAACATCCTCCATCGCTCCCACGCCGAACACATCCCGCCAGCCCGTCTGGAAGCGGCTCAGGCTGGGCTTGTCCAGCGCATATTCCGAAACCGGCGTCAGGCTGAACTCCGTCCGCTGGTCCGTGGACCGCTGGGTGGCGGCATCAAAACTGCGGATATTGTCCACCTCATCCCCGAAGAGGTCCAGCCGGACAGGCTCCCCGGAATCAGCGGGGTAAAGATCGAAAATGCTGCCCCTCATGGCGAACTCGCCACGTTCCATCACCGTATCCACACGGCTGTAGCCGTTGCCCACGAGCCGTTCCGCCAGACTGGTCGCATCCAGCGTATCACCGACCTTCACATGGATGGTCTGCCCCGCAAAGGCCGCACGGGGCGGCACACGCTGGAGCATGGCATGGATGGTCGTCAGCACAATGCGGCCCGTCTTGGGCCGTGGCTCCAGAAGGTGGCTCAGTGTGGCGGCACGCTCGGCCACGATGGAAGGATTGGGGGAAATCCGGTCATAAGGCAGACAGTCCCATGCCGGAAAGCGCAGGACGGTGACTTCCGGCATCAGCCAGCCCAGCATGTCCGCCAGAGACGCCAGGGCAGCGTCATCATGTGCCACATGAACAAGCGTCCCCTCATGTTCCGCCAGACGCTGACGGAGCAGGAATGCCACCGCCCCATCAGGCACCCCCCAGACTGTCGGACCAAAGGACGCAACGGCAGAACGATCAACAGGCATCAGGGCGGGCTCTCCACTAAGGACATTTTTATTATCGGCCGGTTCTGCTACCCTATAGCCCTCCACAGCCCCCCTGTCAGCCCGGAAGCCACCCGCCCCCGATGCCATGCCCCTAGCTCCCCCTTCCGCACGGATTGCGCCACTTCTGGCTCCCATCAGCAGCCTGCCGGGCACAGGCCCCCGCCACGCCACGATGCTGGGCCGGATCAGCGGCGGCAGGCGGATCATCGACCTGCTCTTCACCCTGCCAGAAAAGCTGATCGACCGGCGCAGGCTCATGAGCGTCGCCGAGGGGCGGAAACTGCCAGCGGGCGACATCCTGACAAGCCGTGTCCGTGTGACAGGCATCCGCCGCCCCGTCCGCTCCTCCCAGCCCACCATCCTGACCACCAGAGACAGCACCGGCACGCTGGAGATCACCTTCTTCCAGAAGGGGCGGCTCTTCCTCCCCCCAGAGGGGGCAGAAATCCTCGTTTCCGGCAAGGTCGGGCATTACCATGACCGGCTGACCCTCTCCCGCCCGGACCACATCATGGCCTGGGAAAAGAAGGACAGATTCCCGTGGCTGGAACCGGTCTGGCCCCTCACGGCCGGGCTGTTTCCCTCCACCGTGCGGAAAGCCATGCAGGCCGCCCTGGCCCTGATCCCGCCCGACCTCCCGGAATGGCTGGACCCGCCCCTGGTGAAAAAACGGAACTGGCCCAGCTTCGCCACGGCTCTTGGGCTGATGCACTTCCCCAAGACGCTGCCTTCCGACGACGACCCTACTCCCATTCTGGAGCGTGCCCGTGCCCGGCTGGCAGCCGATGAAGTTCTGGCGGACCAGCTCTGCCTAGGGCTGGCCCGGATGCAGGCCCGGACACGCACGGGCCGCCCGCTGGCGGGCGATGGCTCCCTGCGCCGTACCCTGCTTGAGCGTTTCGGCCATGAACCCACACCGGCGCAGCGACGTGTCATGGCCGAAATCGCAGCTGACATGGAGCGTCCCACCCCCATGATGCGCCTGCTCCAGGGGGATGTCGGCGCCGGAAAAACGCTTGTCGCCCTGACGGCCATGCTCCAGGCCGTCGAGGCCGGAACACAGGCCGCCTTCATGGCCCCGACGGAGATCCTTGCCCAGCAGCATGCCAGCACGTGCGAGGCCCTGTGCCCGGTGCCGTTCGTGTTTCTCAGCGGCTCCGTCAAGGGGAAGGCACGGCGGGTCGCACTGGCGAAACTGGCCGATGGCCATGCGAAGATCGCTATCGGCACCCATGCACTCTTTCAGGATGGCGTCACCTTTGCCGACCTCGGCCTGGCCGTCATCGACGAGCAGCACCGCTTCGGCGTGGAGCAGCGCATGAAGCTGGCCAGCAAGGGGGCAGCCACCGACCTGCTCGTCATGACCGCCACCCCCATCCCCCGCACCCTGCAACTGACGGAATGGGGCGAAATGGGCGTGAGCCGGCTGGACAGCAAGCCAGCCGGCCGCCAGCCCATCCATACGACCGTGCACAACATGGGCAAGCTGGACGACATCTTTGCCGGCATGAAACGGGCCCTGGACCAGGGGAAGCAGATCTTCTGGGTCTGCCCCCTCATCGAGGAGAGTGAAACGCAGAGTGCCGCAGCGGCAGAAGAACGCTGGGCGGAGCTCACAAAACGTTTCGGCCCCATCATCGGGCTGGCTCATGGCAGGCAGGACATCGACACGAGGCAGAACGCCCTGACGGCCTTCCAGAAAGGCCAGACCCGCCTGCTGGTCGCCACCACGGTCATCGAGGTCGGCGTGGACATTCCCAATGCCACCATCATGGTCATCGAACAGGCCGAACGCTTTGGTCTGGCCCAGCTGCATCAGCTGCGTGGCCGTGTCGGCCGGGGGGCACAGAAATCCTTCTGCCTGCTGCTGCACAGTGAAGGCACCAGCTTCACAGCCCAGCGTCGCCTCCACCTCCTGCGGGATACGGAGGATGGCTTCCTGATTGCCGATGAAGATTTCCGCATCCGTGGTGGTGGCGACCTGACAGGCAACCGACAGTCCGGCCTGCCGGGCTTCCGGCTGGCCGACCCGACCCGCCTCTCCCTGCTTCTGACAGCCATGCGGCAGGACAGCCAGCGTGAACTCACCCGCAACCCCGACCTGACAGGGCCAAGGGGAGAGGCCCTCCAGGACCTCCTGCATCTGTTCGACCGGGCCATACCGGACAGACTGCTTGTATCTGGCTGAAATAAAAGACTGTCACAGAAATTGTTAACAATATTTGTTCAGCCATAAACTTACATTATTGTCATCTCTACGAAGGAGTGGCCTACAATTAGACTTCCAGACGACGCAGCATAATAACGGCAGAAAAAATTATCGTAATTTCATCTTTTTCCTTGTGGCTTAATTGAAAAAACATGCTACCGTCAGAAGTGGAACATGCAGGCATGTTTCCAACATAATGACCCTGAGGGAGCGGATCGACCGCTTCCTCCCTGATGACCCCAGTACGGGACGAGACCCTTGAGAAATAATAGATCCGACCGCAGCTCCTTTTCCTCTCGCCGCGGCGGTTTTGACCGCGATTTCATGACCCAGCCTTCCTATTTTGATGATCGCGGCAGTTACGATGCCCCGCGTGGCGGTGGTTTTGGCGGTGGCGCCCGCCGTGGCGGTGGCCGTGGTGGCCCGCAGATCACCCCGACAGGTCCGGAGATCACCGGTACCGTCAAATGGTTCAACACCGAGCGTGGCTTTGGCTTCGTTGGCCTGAGCGATGGCAGTGGCGATGTTTTCCTCCATGCCAACACGATCAGCGCCCTCGGCCATGCTGAGCCTGCACCGGGAACGACCGTTGTTGTCCGTGTCGGCCAGGGGCCGAAAGGCCGCCAGGTGGCTGAGGTGATTTCTGTCGATGCCAGCACGGCCACAGCAGAAGCCCCCCGTCGCCCTGCCCCCATGCGCCAGGAACGTTTCCATCCTGCTCCGGACCTGTCCCAGGCCGAGGAAATGCGTGGAATCGTCAAGTGGTACAACACCACGAAGGGCTTCGGTTTCATTACGCCTGAGACAGGTGGCAAGGATGTGTTCGTCCACGCCTCTGCTCTAGAGCGCTCTGGCCTGCATGGTCTGGCTGATGGCCAGCAGATCGGCATGAAGGTTGTTCAGGGACACAAAGGCCCTGAGGCTGTAGAGATTACAGCTGAATAAGACAGTCTTCCGCATCCGCTGAAGAAAAACCCCACGGCCCGCAAGGAACGTGGGGTTTTCTGTATCCTCTGCCCACAACCAGCAGAAACGGGCATCCCATCCTGCTACTACTGGCCCCGGGGCAACTTTAACGGGGAATTCCCCTCAATAATCTCCACGCCCTTTGTTACGGAGCAGACGGGCCTTGTCTCGCTGCCAGTCACGGTCTGCAATGGCATGGCGTTTGTCTTCCTTCTTGCGCCCCTTACCAAGACCAAGTGTCACTTTGGCTACACCACGGGCATTGAAGTGAATGTCCAGCGGGACCAGTGAAGCCCCGGCTCTGGTGACCTCTCCAATATATTTGGCCAGCTGTTTGCGGTGCAGCAGCAGCTTGCGAGGAGCCCGTGTATCAAACCGGGACAGCACCCCTCCCTGATATTCCGGAATATAGGAATTGATGAGCCACAGCTCACCATTCCGTTCTACGGCGTAGGCCTCGGTCAGTGTTGCTCGGCCCATGCGAAGGCTCTTGACCTCCGGCCCCTTGAGAACAAGACCCGCTTCAACCGTTTCCAGAATGGTATAGTTGAAACGGCCCTTCCTGTTCTGCGCAGCGATGCCATGGGAAATGAGCCCACCTTTTGTTTTTTTCTTGCTGGCTGCCATGGTCCGTCTTAATCCAGAAGGCCAAGTGAACGCAGAGCCTCGTCCACACGCTTCTTCGTTCCTTCCATCGGCTCCACCATTGGCAGGCGCAGCGTGGATTCGCACAACCCGAGACGGGACATGGCGTACTTTGCCGGGGCTGGGCTGGTCTCGGCAAACAGGGCATCATGCAGCGGCAGCAGCCTGTCCTGAAGAGCAATGGCCTCCTGCACCTTCCCTTCCCGCCAGAGACGATGGAGCTGGGAGCAGAGATCCGGTACCACGTTGGACGTCACACTGATGCAGCCGTGCCCTCCGGCGGCCAGAAAGGACAGGATGGTCCCATCCTCACCAGAAAGCTGGTTGAAGTCCGCCCCAGCCTCCCGCCGCACGGCCAGCGGACGGGAAAGATTGGCCGTAGCATCCTTCGTACCGACAATGTTCGGGTGCTTGGCCAGACGCCCCAGAGTCTCCGGCGTCAGGTCCACAACGGAACGGCCCGGGATGCAGTACAGCCAGAGCGGCAGCGGCGTGGCATCAGCCACCGTCATAAAGTGGCGGTACAGCCCTTCCTGCGTCGGCTTGTTGTAATAGGGAACGACCACCAGCAGGGCATCGGCCCCCACCTTGTGAGCATGACGAGCCATACCCACAGCCTCATGTGTGCTGTTGGAGCCTGCTCCGGCCATCACGAGCGCACGGCCAGCAGCCACCTCCACACAATGCTCCACGACACGGCCATGTTCCGCATGGGAGAGCGTCGGGCTTTCCCCCGTTGTCCCGGACGGAATGAGGCCTGTCGTACCACCCTGGATCTGACGCTCGATCAGCCTGGTAGCGGCCTGCTCGTCCAGCGTACCGTCCTTCTTCATGGGGGTGATCAGGGCGGTCAGCGAGCTGTGGTACCGTTCATTGATATTCTGTGCCATCTCTTTACTCTCCACCCTTGTCCCTGCTCATAAAAATCCGTGGGCTGACCTCGCCAGCCGACATTCTGCTGCCATTATAGTGAGACCTCTCCGCTGGAGAAAGGTCACATCTCATCCCGAAACGAACTCCGCCGGTAGGTGCCCAGCACGTGATGATCCTGGCTCACCCCTGCCAGCTCCAGAAGAGCCTCCCGAACTCCCCTGTCATCCGGCGCCCCCTCAATGTCCATCAGAAAACGGGATGCCTCAAAAGAGCCTCCCAGCATGTAGCTTTCAATCCGTGTCATGTTGACCCCATGCCGTGCAAAACAGGCCAGAACATCACACAATGCCCCCGGCACATGCCGGACATGAACGATCAGCGTCGTCATCATCGGCTGGCCTGCCACGGATTCCACCACAGCGTCCGGAGGGGCCACACGGTAGAAACGGGTGGTATTGTGGGCGGCATCTTCCACATTGCGCAGAAGAACTTCGAGCCCGTTCAGCTCTCCAGCAAGGGAGGACGCCACCGCCGCCTCTTCCCTGCGCCCCCAGCCTGCCACAAGCTCGGCGGCTCCCGCCGTGTCAAACTCTGTTACCGGCTCCAGATCATACCGTGCCAGAAGACCCCGGACCTGCGCCATCGCCACAGGGTGCGTATGGACACGCTTCACATCTTCAAGCCGTGCCCCCTTCACACCCAACAGACAGTGTTCCACCCGCTGGAAATGCTCCCCCACGATCTTCAATCCCGCTTCCGGCAGCAGCGCATGGATCTCTGCCACACGACCGGCAAGGGAATTCTCGCATGGCAGAAGGGCCTCATCCGCCAGACCATCCCGCACGGCCTCGATCGTCTCGGCAAAGCTGCGACAGGGCAGCGTGGCCCAGCCCGGACGTGTGGCCCGGCAGGCCAGATCGGAATAAGCTCCCGGCCGCCCCTGAAACGCAATTACCGGCATGATGGCTGCTCCCCCACTCTGGCCCGGACTCTCGCAAGGTCTTCCGGCGTATCCACCCCCAAGGGAGCCGTGGCAATCCGGGCACAGCCAATCGTCATGCCCGCCTCCAGCGCACGGAGCTGCTCCAGCTTTTCCCGCTCTTCCAGCCCGGAGGGCGGCAGGGTAACGAACCGGGCCAAGGCCTCACGACGCCACGCATAGACACCCACATGATGCCAGTACACGCCCTCACCCCACGGAATCACGGACCGGGAAAAATAGAGTGCCCGGGCCACGTCATCGTCACTCTGGAAACTACAGGCCACCTTCACGACCGACTCGGCGTCACGCTCCTCGGGACCCTGCACCGGGGCAACCAGTGTCCCGATGTCGAACCGCCCTTCTGCCAGTGGGCGCAAGGCCTGCTGGAGGGTCTCCGGCTCCACAAGAGGGAGGTCACCCTGAAGATTGATCACGCAGTCATGCCGCCTCTGCGGGTCGTGAGCTTCAATCGCCGCCTGCACCCTGTCCGATCCGCTTGGCAGGGCCGGGTCTGTCAGAATGGCCTTCACCCCCGCCATGCCTGCCACAGCGTCCCGGATTTCCTCATCTCCGGCCGCCACGAGGACAGGCCCCAACCCGGCCGCCACAGCCCGGCGGGCGACATGAACGATCATGGGCTCGCCATCAATCTCGGCCAGAGCCTTGCGTGGAAGCCTTGTGGAGGCAATTCTGGAGGGAATGACAATAATCGGTTGCATGATCCCTGATTGCCGTGCGGTCCTGTCCACGTCAATCAACCCAGCAGGAAAAAGGCACAATCCTCATGCGTCAGTCTGATCTTTCCTCCCATCTGGCCCTTGCCCAGCGCTGCGCCGATGCCGCCCGACAGGTCATCCTGCCGTATTTCCGCCAGTCCCTCACCATCATCTCCAAGGCCGATGACAGCCCCGTCACCCTGGCCGACCGGGAAGCCGAATCTGCCATGAGGGCCATTCTGGAAAAGCATGTTCCCCATCATGCCATCCTGGGCGAAGAGGCCGGTGCCTCTGGCACTCCGGGGAAAGACTGGCTCTGGGTGCTGGACCCCATTGACGGCACACGCTCCTTCGTAACGGGCCGACCAAGCTTCACGACACTGATCTCACTGTTTCATGAAGGCCGTCCCGTACTGGGCCTGATCGACCAGCCCGTCACCAATGAACGCTGGCTCGGGCTGGATGGCGACCCCAGCCGCTATGTCGCCCCGCACATGCCCGGCACCATCGGCACCCGGCAGACTGTCCGCCTCAAAGAGGCTGAGCTTTCCTGCACGGCACCGGAAATCTTCCGTCCTGCCCAGTTCCGGCAGTTTCAGGCACTTCAGCAAAAAGTCCGCCGGACCTCATGGGGAGGAGATGCCTACGCTTACGGACTGTTGGCTCTGGGACAGATCGACCTCATTGCGGAAGATACGCTCAAACCATGGGACTGGGGACCACTGGCCCCCATCATCAGGGGGGCCGGTGGCAGCCTGACGGACTGGTCCGGCGCCCCGCTGACACTGGAAAGTGACGGCACCGTACTGGCCTGTGCCAGCACACCCCTGCGTGATGAGGCCATGGAAGCCCTTTCCACCTGACGATCTGTCCATTACACATAGATAACGATTCTTCACGAGGTCACGCCTGCTGACCCGGTTCCCACGATGAAGGTTACCCGCCATGCCCCTCTCCCTCGCCAAAGACAGAATCAACATTCTTCTGCTGGAAGGCATCCATGACAGTGCCGTCAACTATCTGGAACAGCAGGGCTACGCCTCTGTCACCCGGCTGAAAGGCGCCCTGGAAGGCGATGCTCTCAAGGAAGCCCTTCAGGGTGTCCATATGGTCGGCATTCGCAGCCGGACGCAGCTGACAGCCGATATCATCAACTCTGCCAACCGCCTCATGGCCATTGGGTGCTTCTGCATCGGCACCAACCAGGTGGACCTCAAGGCTGCCCGGATGGCCGGGATTCCCGTCTTCAATGCGCCTTTCAGCAACACCCGTTCCGTGGCCGAGCTGGTCATGGGCGAGATCGTGATGCTGCTGCGCCGCATTCCGTCCCGCTCGGAGGCCTGCCACAAGGGGGGCTGGGAAAAGTCCGCCAACAATGCGTGGGAAGTCCGCGGCAAGACGGTCGGCATCGTGGGTTACGGCTCCATCGGGTCCCAGCTGTCCGTTCTGGCCGAATCCTTCGGCCTGCGGGTGCTCTTTTACGACATCGCCCCCCGCCTGCCACACGGCAACGCCATTGCCGTCAGCTCTCTGGAAGAGCTGCTGGGCCAGTCCGACATCGTGACGCTGCATGTTCCTGAAACACCGGAAACGCAGAACATGATCGGCGAGGCTGAAATCCGGGCCATGAAGCCGAACTCCATTCTGCTCAACAACGCCCGTGGCACGGTGGTGGATATTGAAGCCCTGGCCCGTGCCCTGAAGGACGGCCACCTGATGGGTGCGGCCATCGACGTCTTCCCCGTGGAACCGAAGAGCAGTCAGGAGCGCTTCACCTCTCCGCTCCAGGGGCTGGAAAACGTACTGCTGACCCCACACATCGGTGGCTCCACCATGGAAGCACAGGAGCGCATCGGTGTCGAAGTCGCCCAGAAGCTGGTGGATTATTCTGATGTCGGCTCCACCATCGGGGCTGTCAACTTCCCACAGGTTCAGCTGGGTGAGCGCCCCGGCGGGATGCGCTTCATGCATGTCCACTCCAACCAGCCGGGCATCCTTGGGCAGATCAACGACATTTTTGCCAAGGCCGCCTGCAACCTGACGGCCCAGTTCCTCCAGACAGATGGTGAGCTTGGCTACGTCGTGACCGAAGCCGAAGCACAGGAAGGCCAGAATGTCGCCGAACTGGAAAAAGAGCTTCTGGAGCAGCTCCGTAGCCTGAAAGGAACCCTGCGGGCCCGCTCCATCCGTCCGGTCCCGGCTGAAGACTGAGCCGTCCTGCTGCCCTGTCCGGTCTGCTTCTGACAATCGCCCGGCAGGTCCACTGTCGGGCGGTTTCATATCCGACCCACAAGGACTTCTGATCATGGCCACCACCCCGCCCGCTCTTGCCCGCATCCAGAGCGTCACCTTCTCTGGAATCGATGCCTTGCCTGTCATGGTGGAAGTTCAGATTTCCAGCGGGCTGCCATCCTTCATCATTGTCGGAATGCCCGCCCGGGCCATTGCCGAATCCCGGGAGCGTGTCCGTGCGGCACTCTCCGCCATGGGGCTGGCCCTCCCTCCGAAACGGATCCTCGTCAATCTCACCCCGGCCGACCTCCCCAAGGAAGGAGCCCATTTCGACCTCCCCATCGCTCTGGGCCTGCTTGCCGCCATGGGTGTCATCCCGGCCGACTCCATCACGGCCCTGACCGCTTTGGGTGAAATCGCCCTTGATGGAACGGTCACCCCTGTAAACGGCATCCTCTGCGCCGCCCTGACAGCATCGACCCAGGGCCAAGGGCTGATCTGCCCAGCATCGCAGGGGGCAGAGGCACGCTGGGGCCATCCGGCCCTTGAGATCATCGCCACGCCATCCCTCACGGCATTGATCGGCCATCTCCGCAAAGAACAGCCCCTGCCGGATGAACCCCCTCCTACCCCCCAGCCTCCCGATTATGGCCTCGACCTCCGGGATGTGAAGGGCATGATGCAGGCCCGTCGTGTGCTGGAAATTGCCGCCGCAGGTCGTCACTCCCTGCTCATGTCTGGCCCGCCCGGGTCTGGAAAATCCATGCTGGCCAGCCGTCTGCCCGGTATCCTGCCTGATCTCTCTGCGACGGAAATCCTGGAGACCAGCCGCATCCACAGCATTGGTGGCCTGTTGCCTGCCGGGCAGCTTGTCAACCGTCCCCCCTATCGGGCGCCACACCACAATACGACACTGCCTGCTCTGGTCGGTGGCGGTCCAAAAGCCATGCCCGGCGAGGTCAGCCTCGCCCATAATGGTGTCCTGTTTCTGGATGAACTCCCTGAATTTCCCCGCAACTGTCTTGAAGGACTGCGCCAGCCTGTCGAATCAGGTGAGGTCACCATCTCCCGTGCCGCACGGCATACACACTATCCGGCCCGTTTCCAGCTTGTTGCCGCCATGAACCCCTGCCGCTGCGGGTATGTCCATGATGCCGAGCGTTCCTGCAACCGGGCACCACGCTGCGCACAGGATTATACGGCCCGCATCTCCGGCCCGATGCTGGACCGCATGGATCTGTGCGTTCATATCCACTCCCTTTCACCTCTGGCCATCAGCCGTGCCCCCACAGGGGAAAGCAGCACAGAGGTACGGGCCAGAGTGCAAAAGGCCTATGATCGGCAGATGGAACGACAGGGAACCTGCAACAGCACCATGCCCCCCGATGGGTTCCTCTTCGAAGCGGACGCCCTGGCTCTTGCAGAACAGGCAGCCCTGCGGATGAAACTTTCACACCGTGGCATCACACGCATGTTCCGTGTCGCCCGCACGATTGCCGATCTGGACGGCACGGAAACCGTGCAGAAACACCATGCGGCAGAAGCTCTCTCCTACCGCACCCCGCTCTGAAGATCAGGAAGACAGTCCATCCAGCCCACGGGCCAGATCAGCCTTCAAATCCGCCACGTCCTCCAGCCCGACCTGAATACGGAAGGCTGCGCCCTTCGGCAAACCCTCTTCATGATGTCGTGTCAGTCCCCCGGATGTCGGCAGGACAAGACTTTCATACCCCCCCCAACTGGCTCCAATGCTGAAGAGGTTCAGTCCGTTCAGCATGGCGACCATGGCTTCCTGCGTGATCCCTTCAACCAGCTCCACACCGAACAGACCACTGGCATCCGTGAAATCACGCTTCCATATCTCATGCCCCGGACAGCCCGGCAGGGCTGGATGCCGCACATGGGCGACCTCCGGGCGACTCTCCAGCCAGAGGGCCAGCTCATAAGCGGAGCGGGCCTGCTGGGCCAGACGGACAGCCATGGTCTTCAGGCCCCGCAGGGTCAGCCAGCAGTCATCCGGGGCACCGCAGGCTCCCAGCTCGATGGCGGCACGGCGCAGGGCCTGCCAGTGTTCCTGCCGCTGGACCGTGATGGACCCGAGAATCACATCCGCATGGCCGCTGGGATATTTCGTCAGGGCCTGAATGGACACATCCACCCCATGCGTGAAGGGCTGGAACGCCCCGATCCCCCATGTATTGTCCAGCAGCAGCCGTGCCCCGGCTCCGTGTGCCAGACGGGCGATCCGGGGAACGTCCTGCACCTCGAACGTATGACTGCCCGGGCTTTCGGCAAAAACCACGGCCGTGTTGGGCCGGAGATGCGCCCGCAGGGTGGCTTCATCCGCACGGGGCGGATAAAAGCCGGTCTCAACCCCAAAACGGGCCAACATTCCCAACGCAAAACGCCGTGTCGGACCATAGACGGAATCTGGCAGAAGCAGATGGTCCCCGCTCTTCAGGAACGCCAGCAGAGCCACGCTACAGGCTGCCAGACCGGAATTGACAACCTGCGTATGGCTTCCGCCTTCCAGGGCTGCAATCACCTGTTCCAGCCTGTGCTGGACGGGGTTGCCCATGGCGCCATAAACAAGCCTGTGATCGTAGGCATGAACGCCCTGGGCCTCCATGTCCTCAACCGTCGGGAACACGACCGTTGAACCACGCTCAACCGGCATGTTGACAAATCCGCCTTCCCGACCCGGCTGCTGACGCCCGGCGTGGGTCAGAAACGTCGCAAATTTCTGCCAGCCCTCACCAATGACAGACCCTGCCCCTATGGTCCTGCTCCTGCTCTTCATACCTGTCACTCCTGCTATCCATGCGGGTCGGACAGACATTTTCCCTTCTTCACGAAGAGACGCAACCCCCCTTCATGAAGCCCCCTGCCGTACAGCTTTCTCCTGTAGAGAAGGCCGGTATCTGGCATGAAGGTTCCATGATGTTCTTTACCGCCAAAACGGTATAGACTGCCTTCTCCCTTTCAGGCCTGTGCAGATGGGTCTTGTTTCTGTTGATTATCAGGTCATTACAACAATGCAGGACCCGACATTGCCGTTTGCAGTCCCCCATGCCCTCCGGCTGGTGAGCTGGAACCTTTTTCATGAGGATGGTGCCACGCTGGAGGATATCCGCCTCCTGCTGCGGGTTACGAAGCCCGACATACTGCTCATGCAGGAATGCCGCCCCTTCATCAACCGTCTGCCCGACCTCATAGGGGGGCATTTCAGCCGTCTGGCTTCAGAGGGACGGGTCCATGGCACCGCCTGCTGGAGCCGCCATCCCTTTCTCTCCTCCCCACGGCTGCACATGCTGCCGCCCGGTCTGGCTGCCCACCGTTCTGCCCAGCTGCTGGAATTTGATACAGGGTTTGGGCCGTTCGGCCTCGCCAATGTCCATCTCTCCCACGGTCCCATCCTCAACCGGCGTCAGCTGCGGCTCATCCGGGAGGAACTGCCGGAACGGGCCATCATCATCGGAGACTTCAATCAGGTAGGCCCCGCCATGTTGCGGGGTTTCAGGGATGTGGGACCACGGGAGCAGACCCACCGGATGCTCGACAGGGTGCCCCTGCGGCTGGACCGCTGCCTTGTCCGCGGTTTCTCCCTGATGGAACGGCGGGTCTATCCCCGTTTCGGATCAGACCATCGCCCCATTGCCGTCACCCTGCAACCAGAGGCCGTAAGCAGCAGCCTCACCCTTCCTGATCAGAGATAAGGCAGGAAGAGACAGCAGGCCGCATTCCGCAGGCGGACCGGCAGGGACCATGAATCAATTTCAGCAAGCGTCAGCTGATGGCTGCAATGGCCAAGGATGAACTCTTCCAGATGACCTGCCGTCTCCGCACCATGCAGGGTCAGATTGCATTCGAAATTGAGACGCAGGGACCGTCGGTCCAGATTGGCACTGCCAACAAGGCTCCAGGCCCGGTCCACTGTCATGAGCTTGGAGTGGTTGAAAGGCGGATCCCCCAGCCAGACCCGGCAACCCGCCAGCACCAGGTTCCTGAGGCGGGCATTGCGGGCATAATCCGTCACCGGATGGTTGCTGTGACGGGGAACAACAATATCCACCCGCACCCCACGCAGGGCAGCCAGCCCAAGCTCTGTGGCAAACCGGTTATCCGGGATGAAATAAGGGGTCATGAAGCAGACATGGCTGCGGGCCAGAATGACAGCCTGAAGAATGGTATATTCAATCTTCTCAACGTCCATGTCCGGCCCTGACGTCACGACACGGGCCGGAATGCTGCCACCCGCCACGGGCACCGGAAAATAACGCTCCCCTTCCAGGGTTTCCCCAGTCGTGAAGGCCCAGTCCCTCACGAAGACCTCGGAAAGCTGCTGGACCACGGGGCCTTCCAGCTGGAAATGCGTATCCGCCACCGGGATGCGCCGCCCTCTGGGCTGGTTGAGCAGATTTTCCGCTCCAATATTCAACCCACCCATGAAGCCTGTCCGGCCATCCACCACCAATATCTTGCGATGGTCCCGCAGATTGATGAACGGCATCCGCCACGGCCAGAGAGAATGCATGAACCGGGCACAGGGTATGTTCTCCCGCTTCAACCTCTGGATGATCGGGCTGTAGAGATAGCCACTGCCGATACCATCCACCAGTACACGGACCTCCACCCCACGCTGCCGGGCCTCCGCCAGAGCTGCCACGAATTTCCTGCCGATTCCATCATCCCGAAAAATGTAGGAACAGAGCAGAATGGAGTGCTTTGCCCGGGCAATGCTTTCCAGCATCCTCGGATACGCATGGTCGCCATCATGCAGGCAGGTCACGCTGTTCCCCTTGAGCAGGGGCAGGCCAGTCAGTCCATCCAGCATCTTTACCAGAGGTGCCATGAAACTGTCGGCAGCATCATGGGTCCATGTCGCCAGAAAGGCCGTCTCCTCCGGGCTGACATCTTCCCGCAGCTTCTGCGCCCGGCGATGGACACGATTGATCCCCAGGCAGAGATAAAGCAGCGACCCCAGATAGGGCATGACCCAGCAGAAACCTATCCAGCCAGCGGCAGCAGCCGTATCCCGTTTGGTGAGCAGGATATGGCCTGTTACCAGAAGGGAAAGACTGACATGCAGCAGCCCCAGCAGGAAGGTATATGAAAAAAGCGCTGCCATGTCCTCTCCTCAGCATGGTCCCATAATCAGCCCGCCCCCACCTGCAGGCGGAGACGGGCGGCAGGCTGTTTCAGGCTTGTCCCGCCTATCGGCGCAGCATCCATTGTGGTGCTGCCCGCCCGACAGCGCCCCGGCGGCCAACCAGCGGGGCCAGATCAGCCGGGGACCGGACCTTCTGCCCCTCCTGCCAGACGAGGCCCTCTTCCAGAGAGAAGAGACGGATATGGCTGATCGCCACGCCATCAGCCAGTTTCTGGAGGCTGACACCCCCTCCCTTCGCCACTTCGGCCACCTGCTCCAGCGGGAAGATGAGCGCACGTCTGGCAGTTGTCAGGCAGAGAACATGCGTCCCCTCAGCGGGCAGGGCAAGCCATACCTGCGCTCCATCCCGCACGTTGAACACCTGCCGCCCTGTTCTCTTCTCCGCTGCAAGATTGCTGGCGGCCACCTGCATCCCCCGGCCATCGGTACTGGCCAGAAAATACCGGGCATCATCCTCACCAAGAACAAACAGGGCCACAGCCTGATCATCCTGCGCCAGATCAGCCAGTGTCCGCACCGGCTGACCAAAGCCACGCCCCCGGGGCAGGTCCGCCACCTTCAGCGTGAAAGCCCGCCCCCCGGCTGCCATCAGACAGAGACGGTCCGTACTCTGACACTCGACATGCCAGGCCAGTCCGTCCCCTTCCTTGAAGCGATGGTTCTCCACATCATGCCCATGCCCCTTGACAGCACGAACCCAGCCCTCCTGTGAAAGAAGCACCGTGACAGGTTCCCGTTCCACCGCCAGAGCGGCAGAAGTATCAATGCTGACCGGGGCCTCACCCATGACCGTGCGACGCTGGCCATAGGGTCCACCTTCAAACAGGGCCTGCATCTTCTGGAGATCTTTCCCGATCCGGCTCCAGCGCCGCTTTTCAGACCCCAGCAGAGCCTCCAGTGACGCCTGCTCTTTGCCCAGACCGTCCCATTCCTTGCGGATTTCCATTTCTTCCAGCCGTCGAAGGGACCGCAGACGCATGTTCAGCACATGATCCGCCTGAAGCTCACTCAAGGAGAACGCTTTCATGAGGGCAGGCTTCGGCTCATCCTCTTCCCGGATGATGCGGATGACCTCATCAAGGTTGAGATAGACCTTCAGGAAACCATCCAGAATTTCCAGTCTTTTCAGGACGGCATCCAGACGGTGCTGCGTGCGGCGGACCAGTACATCATGCACATGCTCCAGCCATGCCTTCAGAACATCCTTGAGAGACAGCACGCCGGGGATTTTCCCCTGGCTGAGAACGTTCATGTTCAGGCTGAAGCGGCTTTCCAGCATGGTGTGCCGGAAGAGCGTTTCCATCAGCACATCAGGCTCGCAACTGCGGGTTCTGGGTTCCAGAACCAACCGGATATCCGTTGTGCTTTCATCCCGTACATCAGCCAGGAGAGGAAGTTTCTTCTCTTCCATCTTCCTGGCGATATCTTCGATCAGTTTACCCTTCTGCACCTGATAGGGAATTTCCGAGACGATGATGGTCCATGCGCCACCACGGCCCTTCTCGACCGCCCAGCGTGCCCGGATGCGGAAGCTGCCACGCCCTGTCTCATAGGCCTGAACGAGCGTCTGGCGGTCCTCAACCAGCAGGCCACCGGTGGGGAAATCCGGCCCCGGCACGACATCCAGCAGCTCCTCCGTGCTACAGTCCGGCTTCTCGATCAGTAACCGGGCCGCCTGATAGAGTTCGGCGGCATTATGAGGAGGGATGCTGGTGGCCATACCCACGGCAATCCCGGCCGCTCCATTGGCCAGAAGATTGGGGAAAAGCCCCGGCAAGACGACCGGTTCCTGATCCTCATTGTCGTAGGTCGGACGGAAATCGACCGCATCATCGCTGATTCCTTCCAGCATGATGCGGGCCGTTTCGGTCATGCGGCTTTCGGTGTACCGCATGGCAGCCGCACCATCGCCATCAATGGACCCGAAATTGCCCTGTCCTTCCACCAGCGGATAACGCACGGCAAAATCCTGCGCCAGACGCACCAGCGCATCATAGACGGACGCATCCCCATGGGGATGGAACTTACCGATGACATCACCCACCACACGGGCACATTTCTTGAAGCCGGAACTCGGGTCCAGCTTGAGCTGCTGCATGGCATAGAGCAAACGGCGATGCACCGGTTTGAGCCCATCCCGTACATCCGGCAGAGAGCGTGACGTGATGGTGGACATGGCGTAGGCCAGATAACGCTCACTCAGTGCCTCAGCCAGCCGTGTATCTTCGATATGCCCGGCGAGATCGCCCGTCATAAGGTCTCCTGCTTCATGTTCGCCTCTCTGATAGAGACAGGTTAGACACGCTCTTCTTCCTCCTGTCCAGAGGCCGCATCCTCAGCCAGTCGATACAGGGCTGTCATCAGCCGGTCCCGTGCAGCGGGCAAAGGACGATGGCAGGCAGCAAAAACAGCCCGCTGAAGAAAATGGCCACTCAGCCTTGCCCCAGCAAGCCAGTCTGCCGGCTTTCCTTCCTCTTCATCATCCAGAAGACAGGACGGCAGAGGAAGAAGACGATCCTTCCACTCCCCAGCTCCCTCCTCGCTTACGGCACGCCCCGTGCGGGGAGACACATAGGCCAGCCCCTCCCGCACGCCCGTAACGGCACATTGGTCCAACGTCAGGCCATACCCCAGCTGCTCCAGAAGAAGCAGTTCCCAACGCAGATAAAGCGCCACGGGTGGCAGGGCGGCGGACACGCTCATCACCCCCATGAAATGGGCCAGAGACGCAAACAGCGCCTCATGTGGCTCCCTCTCTGGCAGGGCTTCACTACACAGGCCACAGGCACTCCCGAGCAGGGACAGAGATAGAGGATGGTCGAGGAGGAAAGACGCTGTGGGCCGCACAAGCTCCGCTGTCATGTAACCCAACTGTTCTGGCAGGCGGGCCTTCCAGCGGGCCACGACCAGACTGCCCTCCTGCCAGAGCGCCGCCTGCCGCCGGGACTGCCCGCCACGCACCAGAGCATGAAAAACCCCCCGATGCCGGGTCAGTGCACGGACCAGCAGACTGCTTTCCCCATGAGGAGAAAGCCGCAGGATGATGGCCGGGTCTTCCCACTCCATACCGTTACCCTCAAGACAGAAAAAGGGGCCCCGCCATATTGGCGAAGCCCCTTTCTTCTAGCAAGAAACCGTTAAAGGCTTATTTCTTCTGGCCAGAAGCCGCAGCCACCTCGGCAGCAAAGTCCGTCTCAGCCTTCTCGATGCCTTCACCCAGCTTGTAGCGGGCAAAACCAACCAGCTTAGCACCAGCCTTCTTGACGACTTCCTTCACGCGGCTCTCACCGTCATGCACCCAGACCTGCTCCAGCAGAACCACTTCCTCGTAGAACTTGCGGATACGGCCTTCCACCATCTTCTCGATGATGGCTTCCGGCTTGCCGGAGGCACGGGCCTGGTCTTCCAGCACCTTGCGCTCGTGAGCAACGGACGCAGCGTCCACGCCATCCACATCCAGAGCCGTCGGGCTGGTGGCAGCAACGTGCATACCAATCTGGCGGCCCAGTGTCAGCAGAGCTTCACTCTCGGAAGGAGCCTCGACAGCAGCCAGCACACCGATACGGCCTACGCCGGGGCGCAGGGCACCGTGAACGTAGCTGGCCACGACACCAGACGGCACGCTCAGCACGTCCACGCGACGCAGGCTCATGTTCTCACCAATGGTGGCGACCAGATGGGTCAGCTCATCAGCAACAGTACGGCCAGACGGCATCTTGGCAGCCTTGACGGCCTCCAGATCACCACCAACCTGCAGAGCCACCTTGGCGATGTCTTCCACAGCCTGCTGGAAGGCATCATTGCGAGCCACGAAGTCCGTCTCGGCATTGACCTCGACCATGGCAGCCTTCTTGCCATCAACGGCCACACCCACCAGACCTTCAGCCGCAACGCGGCCAGACTTCTTGGCAGCCTGGGACAGACCCTTCTTGCGCAGCCAGTCGATGGCAGCCTGCATGTCGCCATTGGCTTCCGTCAGGGCCTTTTTACAGTCCATCATGCCTGCGCTTGTTGTATCGCGCAGCTCACGCACCATTGCAGCAGTAACTTCTGCCATATCTCTTCATCCCCGATAAAACACCCATGCAGCCGGAAAGTCTCCACGGCTGCATGAGCTGTTCATGTCACAATATCCACTGTCCGGCCACTCCATGAAAGACGGGCCGGACTGTCCGCATGGCCCTGTGGCCAAAAGCCGGAGAGGCTTATTCAGCCTTCTCTGCCACAACGGTTTCCTCAACCGGCAGCTCTGCGGAAGCGCCAATGTCCTGCCCGGACGCAGCCAGCTCGGCAGAAATGCCATCCAGCACGGCACCGGAGACCAGGTCGCAATATGTGGCGATGGCACGGATGGCATCATCATTGCCCGGGATCGGGAAAGTGACACCCTTCGGGTCGGAGTTGCTGTCCAGCACGGCAATCACGGGGATGCCCAGCTTGTTGGCTTCCTCAACAGCCAGCTTTTCCTTGTTCGTGTCGATCACGAACAGCAGGTCCGGCAGGCCACCCATATCCTTGATGCCGCCGAGGGAGCGTTCCAGCTTTTCGCGGTCACGGGTGATGTCGAGGACTTCCTTCTTGGTCAGGCCGGTCGTGTCGCCAGCCAGCATTTCGTCAATGCCACGCAGACGCTTGATGGAGCCGGTGATGGTCTTCCAGTTCGTCAGCATCCCACCGAGCCAACGGTGATTGACGTAGTACTGGCCGCAACGCTGTGCTGCATCAGCCACCAGATCGGCAGCGGAGCGCTTCGTGCCGACGAACAGAACACGTCCACCGGAAGCCACGGTGTCACGCACCTGCTTCAGGGCGCGGTCCAGCAGCGGAACGGTCTGCTGAAGGTCGATGATGTGCACCTGGTTGCGGACACCGAACAGGTACGGTGCCATGGCCGGGTTCCAGCGACGTGTGTGATGACCGAAATGAACACCAGCCTCGAGCAGCTGGCGCATCGTGAACTGTGGCATTGCCATAGTCTGAAACTTTCTTTCTCTGGTTTGTCCTCCGCATGGCAACGCCCCTTGATGGCAAGGGACACCAGGCAATCCGGGCCATGCGTGCGAAATATACCTCCCGCCCCACATGGAAGCGGCAAATACGGCCCTTCTCTAGAACAGGCCGGACGGAAACGCAAGTACTCAGACGACGCCTTTCAGACCCGTGCGAGCGGAAGTGTTTCCAGAAAATCAGCCATGGCCTGATGGGCACGGGCAGCATCACGCCCCAGGCCGATCAAGGCGCCAATCTGCACGGGATGCCTCAGGATGGACCCCAGCAAAGCCGGCACGTGGACCCGCCCGTCCTTCAGGCCTTCCCGGGCAGCGGGGGGAAGGTCCCTGCCCGCATCGTCACAGATCACCCGCAGAACCGCAAAGGGCAGGCCAGACCGGGCTACGAGACCACTCTCCATATCCACGGCGTGGCACCCCGTCCGGGAAAAAAGGTCTGCTTTCTCTCTGGCCGTGCCGATCATGACCGGGCTGTGCAGGATGCCACCCCGGACAGCCGCCTGGGCCGCACCGAAACGGGCACTCAGGGCGGGATCAGCCCTGTAATGCTCACCATCAGCCTGCACATATTCAGCCACCTGCACACTCCCCGGTGGCAGGACGGCATCCAGCGCCCCGGAGCAGCCAAAAGACAGCAATGCCGTCACACCTTCATCCTGAAGAACCTGAAGAGCCTGCCGTGCCCCGGTCTCACAGGCATGGCTCAGGGCGATCTTCGCCCCGGGGAAAAAACGGCGGGCCAGCCGTGCTTCCTGCCTGAGCCCTGCCAGGACCCCCAGCATCAGAAACCGAACTCCACCTGCCCGGAATTGCTATCAGCCAAATTGCGGTACCGGGACAGCGCCATGAGCGGGAAGAACTGCTTGTAGCCATGATAGCGCAGGTAAAAAACCTTGGGGAAACCAACGGCATTATACGGCGCCTCGTGCCATTCACCCTGATCATCCTGCGCCTGCATCAGATAGGCCATGCCACGGCGGACAGCCTCACTATCGTGGCGACCAACAGCCATCAGCCCCAACGTTGCCCAGGCCGTCTGGGTCGGCAGGCTCTCCTTGTAGAGACCCTGTGGGGCCCCCTCATAGCTGGCGCAGTCCTCACCCCAGCCGCCATCATCATTCTGTACGCTCTCCAGCCAGGCAACGGCCCGACGCACCATCGGGTCATCATGACTGATGCCAGCAATGTTCAGGGCACAGAGAACGGACCACGTGCCGTAAATGTAATTCGTCCCCCAGCGGCCGAACCAGCTGCCGGATTTTTCCTGCTCGGAGCGGATATAATCCAGCCCCTTGCGGATCACCTCACGATCTTCCGGATGACCCAACTGGGAGAGGAACGAAATGCAGCGTGCGGAGACATCCACCGTTGGTGGGTCCAGCAACGCACCGTGGTCGGAGAATGGAATGTGGTTCAGCACCTCCATGTTGTTGTCGATGTCGAAGGCACCCCAACCACCATTGCTGCTCTGCATGCCAATGATCCATTCCCGGGCACGCTCGATGGCCGTACGGTTCTCTTCAGGGTCGATCCTGTGCAGCAACATGCCGACAACAGCCGTATCATCCACGTCCGGATAATAATCATTCTCGTACTGGAAAGCCCAACCTCCCGGACGCAGGGTCGGCGCATTGATGGCCCAGTCCCCTCTGACATCCAGAATCTGGCGCTCCCTGAGCCAGGCAGCGGCCTTCTTCAGGGCAGTCGCCGTCTCGGCCGGCATCACGCCCCTGGCACCGGTCGAAGCCTCCAGCATGGCAAGACCGGAAAGCCCCGTATCCCACACAGGCGACACGCAGGGCTGGCAATAGGCCTCATCATCCTTCACTACCAGCAGGCCCTGTACCGCCTCCCATGCCTGGACAACCCGTGGATCATCATCCGGCACCCCCAGGGTCCGGTACATCATGATCACATTCGCCATGGCAGGATAAATGGCACCCAGTCCACCGCCACTCAGCCGCTTCTCGATGAAGTCGATCGTGACACGGATGGCCTTCTCATGAACGGAACGGGGAATGAATGGAACCAGCGGCCGGATGAGCTTGTCCAGACCGGTAAATACCCGCCCCCAGACCGACCGGTACGGACCGCGTATCCAGTCCCTGATGGTGGCTGGCGGTCTCCTGAACAGCTCCTGCACCCGCACGCCACGGGGATTCAGGGCCAGCGGCCTGTAAGCTGCCAGAATGAGCAGCGGCGCTATGACCGCCCTGGACCAGTAGGACATGTTCCAGACCGAGAAAAACGCCTTGCGGGGCAGCAGCATGAGCTCCACTGGCATGACGGGCACGGCATCCCACGGAACTTCCCCGTACAGGGCCAGCTGGATGCGGGTAAAGACGTTGCTCCGCTCTGCCCCGCCATGATGCAGGATGGCCGCACGGGCCTTGCGCATGTGGGGGGCCTCCGGATCATCCCCGATCATCTTCAGGGCGAAATAGGCCTTCACGCTGGCGGAAAGATCAAACCGGCCATCCGTATAGAGGGGCCAACCCCCATGCTCACCCTGTGTCCGTCGCAGATAGACTCCGATCTTCTGCTCAAGCTCCACATCAATGCAGTCAAGGAAATGGCGCAGCAGAACATATTCCGACGGGATGGTTGCATCGGCTTCCAGTTCAAAGACCCAATGACCGTCACTCTTCTGACGCTTGCCCAAGGCAGTATGGGAAGCCCTGACAGCCTGCTCCACCACCGTGGCATCCATGTTATGACGGAACAACGTCTTGTTCACTGACCTCTCCTCCAAAATCCTCGCACAGCAGGGCTTGTGCCTGTCCACATGTGCGGAGACCATAAACCAGTTCTTCAGGTACACGCCGCTCCGGCAGACGCCGTGCGAAAACCAAGCGCTCCCACCGCCACCAGCCCGGACTGTATGGCACCCTCGATCGTGGAAGGCAGACCAGTATCCGTCCAGTCCCCGGCAAGAGCAAGATTGGGATGAGCCGTTTTTGCTCCCGGCCGCTTTTTATCCTGTTCCGGTGTGGCTGCAAAGGTGGCCCGCTTCTCCCGGATCAACCGGGCAGCCGGCATGTCCTGCGGCAGCGGGGTCTCAACCAGCGGGTCCAGGGCCTGATGCAGTTCCGCCCATATGTGCGCCAGCATCTCGTCCTGGCGCCAGTCCGCATAGCAGTTGGCTGCACTGACCGTGACGGACAGGACCTCATCATGCAGGAAGACCCACTCCGCCACACCACCAACAAGCCCAAGAAAACCAGCCTGCTTCAGAGCACCACGAGGCCGCAGAGGCTGCTGGAGGCGATAATGGGCATTGGCAATGCTCTCGAACTCATCCGGCCCTTCCAGCCCCGGCAGCAACCCGACCGCCACCGGTGACGGAACGGCCAGGATGACCGCATCTTCTGCCCCCAGTCTCACAGGGCCACTGGATGTCTCCAGCGCACTCACACGCCCTGATCCATCCTCAAACGCAAGGGCAGAGACGCGCGTACCCGTAAGCACCTGAGCATGAAACTGCTCCAAGTAATGCAGTGCGGGGGTCACAAAACTTTCCGAAAGCCCTCTGGCGGCCATCCACGGGCAACAGGCCTGTCCCCCTTTGGCCAGCGTCCGCCGTACGATGTTACCCAGCAGACGGGCACTTCCCCGGTCTATGCCCGTATTGAGGCCGGAGACAGCCAGCGGCTCCAGCAGGCGCCGGGCAAACTGCCCCGGCAGGAGACAGTCTGCCACGCTGGCCTGATCACCAGCCTTCATCAGGCGGAACAGAGCCCTCACCTCCCCAAGGCGCATACCGGGCACACGGCTGCCCCGCCGCAGCAGCCAGAAAGGCAGACGCCCCGGCGAGAGGCGCAACGTCCAGGAAAGGCCCGCCTCCAGATCATGCCACGGAAAAATGGGAGCCCCCGGCCCCTGCAACGTATCCCGGGCACCCAGACGGTCGAGATAGCGGAACGTGGCAGGATTGGCGGAAAGGAGCAGATGATTGCCGTTATCGATGACCGTGTCCAGCGCCCTGTCATGAAAGGACCGGGCCCGCCCCCCACAGGCCGGACCAGCTTCATAGACGGTCACCTGCGCCTGGGGTGCCAGCTCCACAGCAGCGGAAAGACCCGCAAGTCCTCCACCAATGACATGCACATGGCTCACAATGACACTCCAGCCGCCGCCAGCAGCATGGCCAGCTTCTTGCGGACGGAACAAACCCGCAGGGGGGCCTCCGGGTTGCGCCAGCCACGGCGGCAGAGAGCGGCCAGCGTGACCCGGTAGGAGGCCGCCATGATCCGGGCCGGGCGCACCGTGGCTGCCGGGCACTGTTTCATCAGGGCCGTAGCCCGGCGGAAATGATCTTTTGCCCGTCCCGCGAGGATACGGCACAGCCCATCCAGCCCAACGGCATAGAGAGCCTCGGCGGGATCAGCCGGCACGCTGTAACGCCGCAGCAGTTCGGCTGGCAGGTACAGCCGCCCACGGGCTGCATCTTCGGCAATGTCACGCAGGATGTTCGTCAGCTGAAGGGCACGGCCCAGATGGTAGGCAAGCCTGTCCCCCTGCTCCTCCGGCGTGCCGAAGATGCGCACGGACAACCTGCCCACAGCAGACGCCACCCGGTCGCAGTACAGGTCCAGCGTAGCCTCATCAGGAGCCACGACCGGTTCACCACAATCCATGAGCATCCCATCAATGATGGCGATGAAATCATCCTGCCTGAGCCCGAACTGCCTGATGGCCTCAAGCAGGACACGCTCCAGCGCCGTATCGGCCTGCCCCTCATACAGGGCGGCAATACGACCTTTCCAGCTCTCCAGGGCGGAAGCAGGGTCATCATGAGGGGTGTCGCCATCGGCGATGTCATCCACGACACGACAGAAGGCATAGATGGCAAACATGCCATCCCGCCGCCCGGGAGGCAGGATTTTCATCCCCCGTCCAAACGACGTCCCTGACCGGTTGACGATCTCTTCCACCTGTCTCAGGTCAGACGGAGCACATGGCAGACCCTGAGACGTATTGTGACGAACAGAGACCATAACCTTCCTCATATCCCTTCAATGGCCGCAGCCAGAACCGTAACCACAGGCCGATCACAGCCTGCCCTCTTCTAGCGGCAAAGTCTGCCGTGGCAAAGGGCCAGCATGAAACCCGCCTCAGCGCAGGTAACGCATGGCCCAGCCCAACGCCCGCAGACCATCAGACTTTGTCAGCGCCACCCGTTCGGCTATCGGGTCCTGCCGGTGCAGACGCTCTGTCAGGCGGCGGCAGAGTGCCACGATCACGGCGGCCTCCAGCCTCATGCGACGGTCTTTCACAAGTGTGGGAAGACGTGCGGCCTCCTCATTCAGGGCATCAACATGGGCCAGCATGCGATCGAACACGCGCCGTACACCCGGCTTGCTGCGGGCAAGGATGAGGTCCTTCAGGCGGACATTCTCTTCCTGCAACCACGGGAGAGGCACATAACAGCGGTTCAGCTGCTTCAGATCACTGCTGACATCCTGCATGTGATTGACAATCTGCAATGCCGTACAGAGCGCATCCGACGGACCGAAGGTCTCTTCCCCTTCACCATGCAGCATCAGCAGGAAGCGCCCTACGGGATTGGCCGAATAGCGGCAGTAATGCAGCAGCTCCGACCAGTGTTCATAGCGTGTCTTTTCCGCATCCATGATGAAGGCCGTTATCAGGTCGCTTCCCAGCTCCAACGGCAGGTTGCGCTCCTGAAGAACCGTCCGGAGGATGACCGCACTCCAGGCATCAGCCCGGCCAGGCGGGGGCTTCCGCTCGCCGTGCAGGACCTCACGCAGGGCTTTCAGCCGGACCACCTTCTGAGCGGGAGACAGCCGGGTATTGTCCACCATGTCGTCCGCCACACGGGCAAACCTGTAATAGGCATGGACGGCGGGCCTGTGTCCCGGAGATATCAGGAAAGACCCGACGGGGAAGTTCTCATCCTTCATGCCCTTGCTGGAAGAAACGTCCTGTTTTCCCCAGATCTGGGCATCCTCCTGCGCCATGGCCCCACCAGACTGTGGCATCATGATTCTGCTCCTTCATACGACCGCCCGCGCCAGCTGACACCTTTGCCCCGATAATGATTCACTGCGGAGCCGACGGTTGCCATCATGTAGAAGGCAGCCACCAGCGGCAATGAGAGGACGCGCCACCATGACAGGTTGAACCAGCGCAGGGTCGGCATGAACGTAATGCAGCTGAGCGCATATGCACAGCCACCCACCACGCGGTTTTTACCACGGCCGAACAGAAGAAGGCGAACCGGCAGAAACCATATCAGAACCATGCCGGCCAAGGCTTTCAGAAGGTTCCAGGGGGAGAATTCGAGCTGGACATAAGCGTTGCGGGCGATCATGTGCCATATCTCGCCCAAGGTCTGATAGGTGCGGATGGACCATGCCTGTTCGCTGCACCCAAGATAAAGCCGCCCTCCGGCCTCCTTGACACGGGCACCGAGCGTACAGTCGTCGATCAAGGCATCCCTGAGGGTCTGTATTCCCCCTATCATCTCCAGCATCTTGCGGCGGATCAGCACCGTCCCCCCGGCAGCTCCAGCCACTGGAGACTGCGGGTCAGCGATCCTTCGAAAAGGATAGAGCATGGCAAAGAAATAGACGAAGGCCGGAACAAAAACCTTTTCCCAGAAACAGGCGCAGTTCAGCTTCACCATCTCGGAAACCATGTCGATATTTTCGCTCTGGGCTCTCTCCACCAGAGAGGAAACATGGTCTTCCTTATGGACAATATCGGCATCTGTCAGAAGGACATAGCCATCAGCAGGAAGGAACTCCAGAGCCTCTTCCTGCCCCTGCCCAACGGCCCAGAGTTTGCCGCTCCACCCCGCCGGGTGGGGCTTCCCATCCAGAACGGTCAGGCGTCCTTGCGGGTCTGGCACACGGCGGGCAATATCCCCCGTACCATCAGTACTTTCATCATCCACAAGGAAAACATGATAGCGCCCCTGATAATCCTGCCCCAGCAGGGAAGACAGGCAGGCACTGATGGAGGCTGCTTCATCACGGGCTGGAACGATGACAGCCACGGCTGGAAGGCCATTCTTCCAACGTCTGGCCTTCAGCCCCCTCCTGAGCCAGGGGCCACCAATCCAGAACTGACCATGAAAAAATGTCAGCCCCAGCCAGGCCAACAAGGAAAACAACGCCATCACAAAAACCATCACCGTGCCAGCCTGCTACTACCTCTCAAGATAAAAAATGTCCCCGCCCATGCTGGCGGAACCAGGCCACGGAATCGGCAACGGCCTGACGGGCCGGACGGGGGCGGTACCCCAGCTCCTGCTCCGCCTTGGCCGAAGAAAAAAACATCAACTTTTTGGACATGTCCAGCATCTCTTTCGTGACACGAGGCTGAATTCCAAAGCCTTTTGCCAACAGTTCGGAAAGATAGGCTACCGGATAAAGCCATGACTGCCTGAGCTGGATACGGGGCGGACGGCGATGGGCGACCTCCGCCACCATGCGAAAAAGATCACCCAGCATGAGATTTTCGCCGCCCAGAATATATTTTTCGCCAATCGTACCATGCTCAAAAGCAAGCACATGGCCTTCTGCCACATCATCAACATGGACAATATTCAGCCCAGTCTCGACATAAGCCGGCATACGGCCTGTCGCACAGTCCAGAATCATCTGCCCGGTCGGTGTCGGCTTGATGTCCCGTGGTCCCACCGGAGTCGATGGATTCACAATGACAGCCGGCAGGCCCTCCTCCCGGACAAGGCGCAGAACTTCCTGCTCCGCCCGATATTTGGACCGCTTGTAAACGCCCACGATCTGATCCTCCGTCACGGGGGAAGACTCCGTGGCCGAAATGCCATCATGGGCCGTGGCCAGTGCCGCAACGGAGGAACAATACACGATACGCTTTACACCCGCCTTCATGGCGGCGAGCATCAGGCGCCGGGTTCCCTCGACATTGGCCTTCATCATCACTTCAGGGTTTGGTACCCAAAGGCGATAATCCGCCGCTACATGGAAAAGATAGGTCACGCCCTCCAGCGCCTCAGCCAGGCTCTGAGGGTCTGCCAGGTCTCCGACAACAAATTCCACGGGCAGGTCGGCCACGTTGCGGCGATCCGATGTATGCCGGACTAGAAGGCGCAGACGATGACCACGCTCCAGCAAAGCCCGTGCGACGGCCGATCCCACAAAACCGGTTGCCCCGGTCACCAGGGTCACATCTTCTGACATCTCCGCTCCTTCCTCACTTCAGCGCCTTGTTCTGCCGGATATAGGCCCCGTCATCATGGCGGGTAAAGCCCTGCTGATTGGACGTGCGCTACGGAGTGGCCTAGAAGGACATGAACATGAATTTAACACTATGGCGGGCACCTTGAAAAAAATACTTCCCTTTGTTCTTTCCCTTACAGGTGTCGTCCTTTTCTGTTTTCTGACCCTGCGTACTGGCATACACCCGATTTTGGCCTCACTTGCCAAGATCGGCCTCAGCGGGTTCATCCTGCTGATCCTCAGCCAGCTGGCCGTCAACATTCTCCTCGGCGTCGCCTGGAAAAGCAGCATCGCCAGCATCAGCTTCCTCCGCCTGACCTTTTCCCGGTTTGTCCGGGATGCTGCAGCAGCGTGCCTGCCTTTTTCCCAGCTTGGCGGAATGCTCATCGGCATACGGGCCACCACGGCGGGCCACCCCCGCCACACGACGGATGGACAGCCCATCAGCTGGACAGAGGGAGTTGCCGCCAACATTGTTGACATCACAACGGAAGTTCTGGGGCAGCTCGCTTTCATCATCATCGCCCTGCTCTGCCTTGTCGGCCAGGCCGATGCCGGGCGATTTGTCTGGCCGCTGGCCATTGGCATCGTTCTGCTGAGCATCGGCATGGCGGGTTTCATCTGGACACAGCAGCGCAGCGGCAATGCCCTCCAGACGCTGGCCCGTTTTCTTTCCAAGCACATCTCTGCCGACTGGCATGATGCGCTGGCTGAAAACAGCGAAAATTTCCAGAGCTATATTGAAAGCCTCTGGGACCAACCGGTCCGCATCGGCCTGGGGGCAGCGCTGCATCTGCTCTGCTGGATTGGTAGCGCCCTGCTGACATGGCTGTCCCTTATCCTGCTGGGCGCACACTGTTCTTTTCTCAATGCACTGGCCATTGAAGGGGCCGTCTGTGGTATCATGTCCGCCGGTTTTCTGGTGCCCGGTGCCTTGGGGGTGCAGGAAGCAGGTTATGTGGCTCTGGGGCATCTGTTCGGCATCAGTGCCGACATTTCCATCAGCATCTCCCTGCTGCGACGGGGACGGGACATCGTCATCGGCGTGCCTGTCCTGTTGCTCTGGCAGCTCTATGAGTTCCGCCAGCTGCGCCGGTCCTGAACAACACACTGGCCCACATGCGCTTTACAGGATGAAACGGATATCTCCATGGCTGATGCCCCCCTCTTTGACACCCTGACCATCATCGGCCCGGGGCTGATCGGCTCTTCCATCCTCCGCCGTGCCCGACAGACAGGCACCCTTGCCCGCCGCCTCATCACAGCCGACAGCGCCCCGGCTGTTCTCCAGCGGGCAAGAGAGCTGGACCTGGCGGATGAAGTCACAGCCTCCCTGACAGAGGCAGCCGCAAAATCCGATGCTGTCATCCTCTGCATTCCCACGGGGGCCATCCGGCCGGTCGCTGCAGCCATCCTTCCCCACATGAGGCCCGGGAGCATCCTCAGTGACGTCGCCTCCGTCCGCAGCACATTGGGGCCGGACATCAGCGCTCTGCTGCCAGAAGATGTCAGCTATGTTCCGGCTCACCCCATGGCTGGTACGGAATATTCCGGCCCAGATGCCGGGTTCGCCACCCTGTTCGAGAATCGCTGGACCCTGCTCGTCCCCCCTGCGGGAACACCCTCTGAAGCCATCACCACAATGGAAACTTTCTGGCAGCGCTGTGGGGCCCGCACCCGACAGATTACCGACCAGTATCATGACCAGATATGCGCCATGGTCAGCCATCTCCCGCATCTTCTGGCCTTCACCATATGCGATACTGCGGACCGTCTTTCCGCCGACCTCCGGGCCGATGTGCTGGAATATGCCGCTTCGGGCTTTCGGGACTTCACCCGCATTGCTGCGTCCGACCCGACCATGTGGCGGGACATCTTCCTGACGAACAGGGACGTCCTGCTCGCCACGTTCGAGCGTTTCGAGAAGGATGCCCACCTCATGGTCGAGGCCATACGTAATGGCGATTCCGAGGCCATCACGGAGCGCATCAGGCGTGGACGCCGTATCCGGCGGGGGTTGATCGAGAACAAGCAGGCCTGACCGTTTCTTCTTCAACCCCATGCAAAAAAAGCCCGGCAGGTGATCAGTCTGCCGGGCTTCTTCTTTTCTCCCTGCGTCCCTGAAGACCGAAGCCTCCAGGGATGCAGACAACGCATCAGCGAAGGATCAGACCTTGACGATGCGCAGGTTCTTGGAGCTGTCGAGCAGGACGACATGCTCACCACCCTTGGCGAACTCGCCAACGGCCTTCACATCATCCTTGCTGGAAACAACCTTCGGGAACACGCCCCAGACCACGCACAGGCGGCGGGAGGTCGTCTCGTTCGTCAGGGCCACGACCGGCTCATGCGGACGCTCCCGGGAAACCAGCACGGCACTGCGGCCATTCTCCGTATGCACGGCCAGAGCGGCTGCACGGGCGTTGCGGGCCACATCGAAGGCTGACTTGGCCTGTGCACCCTGGATCGTGTGCTCGGAGGCCGGGCGCATGCGGTCCATGCGGGCACGCCATTCCGGGTCCTGTTCCACACGGGCGGTGACACGGGCCATCGTGGCCACGGCTTCCGGCCCGAAGGAACCGGCAGCACTCTCAGCGGAGAGCATGACAGCATCAGCACCGTCGTAAACAGCATTGGCCACGTCGGAAACTTCCGCACGGGTCGCCACCGGGCTGCTGATCATGCTTTCCATCATCTGCGTTGCCACGATGACCGGACGTCCCTGACGACGGGCCTCGGTGATGGCACGCTTCTGGATGACCGGAACATCCTCGGCCGGCAGCTCGACACCCAGGTCGCCACGGGCCACCATCAGCGCATCGGAGAGACGGATGATCTCATCGAGGCACTCAACAGCCTGCGGCTTCTCCAGCTTGGTGACGATCCATGCACGGCCCTTGACGATGTCACGGGCTTCCTGAATGTCTTCCGGACGCTGGACGAAGGACAGGGCGATCAGATCCACACCAATGGAGAGGGCGAACTGGAGATCCTTGTGGTCCTTCTCTGTCAGGGCCGGGATCGGCAGGGCAACGTCAGGAACGTTCACACCTTTGCGCTCGGAGAGCTTGCCCCCCACGAGAACTTCCGTCTCCAGCGCTTCCTTGTGCTTCTTCGTGACGCGCAGAGCCAGCTTGCCGTCATCCAGCAGGAGGCGGTGGCCGACATCAACAGCGGCGATGATCTCCGGGTGCGGCAGGTTGACACGGTTGGCATCGCCGGGGGTCTTGTCCAGATCCAGCGTGAATTTCTGGCCGACCTTCAGCTGGACCGGGCCATCCTTGAACACGCCAACACGCAGCTTCGGCCCCTGGAAGTCGGCCAGGACGGCCAGAGGGCGGCCCAGCTTGGCTTCGGCCTCACGCACGGCCTTGTGACGGGCGGCGTGCTCATCATGGGCACCGTGGGAGAAGTTCAGGCGGAAAACATTCACACCGGTCTTGGCAAGATGGAGAATCTGCTCAGCGGTTTCTGATGCCGGCCCGAGGGTCGCAACAATCCGAGTGCGGCGATGATGGATGTTGGCTGTCATAACATTCCTCGACTTTTCATTTGTTCAGTCAGGCTGAATGATTTCACCGGGTTGCACCCCCCATAACAGGCGGCGTTCGATCCACCCGTCATAGCCCCTGACTGTGACATGACACCATGATGAGCCCTGTGGACAGGCCTTGATCTTTCCGATCGCCCCCGGCTCCAGCAGGGCGACGACGGTCCGGTCCGGCTTGTCCGAACTCATCAGAGGGACGTCATGATTCTGGCCCCGTGCCACCTCCCCCGCCGGCACGTATGCCACAATGCGGGAATCAGCATGACCCGTGGTCGAAACTTTAGACGCATCCCCATCATAGGACACGGAACCGGGTATGATAAAGGAACGGCTGCCATGCAGCGTCACCTGATGTACCCAGCCCTTCTGGCCATCCTGATCCTCCACAAGACGCCAGACCCCGAATTCCCGCTCGATCAACACCGGATATCCACGGCGATGATAGACCCAGTCGATCGGATACCGCTCACCGGGGCCACGCCGCATATAAACACGGTCCGCCCGCATGGCGGCATAGCGGGGCAGTGGCAGCTTTGTCTCCGTACCGACATTATCGGGAACAGGAGGCGGAGCTGGCTGCGTCGTCGGAGCCGCAGGAGCGACCTTGTGAGGGGTGGTGCGCCCATGGTGGACACGCCCATGCGCTTTTGCCGCATGGGCTGGCTCATGCACGGCGGCGTGGTGCTTTTCATGCCGCTTACCATGATGATGGGAAGCATGAGACATAGCCTGCTCTCCCTCCGCCCCACGGGCGGGACAAGCTGCAAACAGGGCCATCACCATAATCGGTAACGCCCCCTGCACGGGCAGCCTACAGGAAAATGAAACAGGTACTCTCATCCCTTTATCCCTGCCAAGGGACAGCCATTTGGGCAAGCCGTATTCCCCCTCTCATGTCCAAAAAATCCGCTCATGTACAGCAACCCTGCCCTGCCAGAAAAGCGTGGCATGGTCACGCCACGCTTCTGTCCGCCCATGCGAACCAGAACACACTCATACCACAAATCAGGACCAACAATGAGGCATCAGGGAGTCCTGATCATGCCCCAGACCACCAGAGGCCGCCTCATGATCCTGTTTCTGGGGCAGCTGCTTTTCACGGCTTCATTCTCAGTCGATCTGACCCTGACAGGGATTGTCGGCTATCAGCTGACGCCTGACAAGACGCTGGCCACTCTCCCTTACTCCCTCATCACGCTCGTGGCCTGCCTGACAACTTTTGGAGCTTCGATCCTCATGGGCAGACTAGGGCGAAGAATCGGCTTCATGCTGGGAGCAATGGCTGGAACATCCTCTTTGTTTCCGGTTCAACTCTGCTTGTGAAAGCCATCCCTTACCCGGACTGAACACCACTCCTCCCAGGAAAGGAGGGAAATGCAATAAAATCCAACCGCCTGGCAGTCTCTATTCACTCATCTTTTCCCTCATAGGACATGCTTTCATATCTCATGACCTTTCTGTACAGACTGACATCTTCCTGACCATCATCAGGGCACAAAAAAGGCCTGCATTCCTGCAGGCCTTCCCCATCATTCCCCATAATGTTCTGCAGTCTCTCCCACTCAATTATTAATTGATAAGATTTTCCATTATAAATCAGTAACTTAAAAATTGCCAATGCGTGGATACCATGGAAAATACCATTTTATCTACGATGCACCTCTTGAAACTCAATTTTGAGCGTCCGGACTCATAGGGCCTCTCCCTACGGCGTGTCGTCAGTTAAGCAGGGTTATAACTGATGCGAATTGAACGGCTGTAAGGAAGGTGGTTTCAGTTTGTCGTAGCGGGCGGCTCTGTTGCACCTGTCCCTACGCTGGAGCTGTCACATTACTAAGGTGTAATACGTAGCGTTAACGTGACAGCGCCTGTGGCGGCTTCCCCCTTCGCTCCCCAGTTCTAGGAGGCCGCCCGTTTGGGCCGGGTAATAGCCCGAGGAGACTTGTATTTCAAAAATCAACGGGATAGTCTCCCGACTTTAATCATTTAGTAGGACCTTAGCCAGATGGTGTGGACACCACATAAAATTTTGCTGACCACGGCGCTGTTGGAAGCAGCTCAGGTTAGGGCCGACGCCCTACCCATTTTTCAAAACTCGCATCGGAAAAAGCAGGCAAATATCGTTGGATGCATCGGTGAAATTGCATTCGAATCCTTCCTCTTGCAGAACAACATTCCTTTCGAAGACTGTCGAGATACCACAACACACGATTATTTAATTGGAGAAAAGAGATTTTCTCTGGACCTCAAAACGAAGGATCGAACTGTAAAACCAGAGCCGTTTCACGACAACTCTGTCCCACTCTACAACCATGAACACCAAAGGCCGAGCTATTATTTTTTCGTATCTCTTTATCGGGACCGGAAAAGTGCCATCGAAGATATCCGACGCTTCGAAGCGGCCTATCTAGTCGGAGGAATTGACATCGATACCTTGGACCGTGAGGGAAGGCGTTGGAATGCGGGAGATGTTGATCCTGACAACAGGACTAAGTTCTGGACAGCATGCCTTAACGTGAACATGGAGAAGCTGCTCACCTGTGAACAAATGCTAAAAATTTTCCGCGGAGATGCTGTCACGTAAGCTTTTTCGCCGATGACCACTGCCCCCTGTAGTGAGCACCTGGACCTCTGGCACAAGATATGCTAATGGTTTCGATAGGCAGCATCTAGGCGGATAAAAACAATATGAGTGAAGTGGTTAAAGAGAATTTCCACCAGGAATCTGCAAGCGGAGATCGCCCTCGGAATCTGGATGGTTCCGGCTTATATACCATGGTTGACCTCTTTGCTGGATGTGGCGGTCTGTCCATGGGGTTCGAAAACGCCAAGTTCACACCGCTGTTTGTCAGTGAGTTGAACACAGATGCGCTGCAAACCTACCTCAAGAACCGCCACCACAAGCTCGGGGGCGAGATGTTCTCTAAAAACCCTGCGTTGCGCTGCCATGATGCGCATGAGCTTCAGGGGAAGCGCCTTGAGCAAATGGTTTCGGACCTCAGCACTATGCCCGAAGCCGACTTTCGCTTTGACACGGGCAGTCCAGAAAGTGGTAGCGGCAGTTCCCTAGACGTCTTGGCTGGAGGCCCCCCCTGCCAAGGGTATTCTGGCATCGGCATCCGTCGGTCCTATGCTGTTGACCGCAAGGAAATCCCGTCGAATGTGCTGTACGGTCGTATGGCAAAAATCATTTACCGCCTGCGTCCGAGAATTTTCTTGTTTGAGAACGTTCGCGGGCTGTTGAACGCAAAGTGGACACGGGAAGGTGAAGAGCCGATCTGGCCTGACGTCAAGGCTGCATTTCGGCAGATCCCTGGGTATGAAGTCCGCTGGTCTCTGGTATTTGCCAAGGATTATGGTGTCCCCCAGAACCGTCCACGAGTTCTACTCGTCGGGATCCGTAAAGACATCTTGGGGGCCTGCCCTTCACTCAAGCCTGAGGCTGATGAAGAAGATGCGGTCAAATGCGGGTTCCTTCCTGCCGGTGAACCAGGGTCGTTCCCAGACCTGCAAGACTTGCTTGGTGATCTAGTAGACGAAAGCGTTACGGAGACGCTGCGGTCTGGTCAGTTCGCGTCTGGCGCCTTCGAGACAACAAGCTATCCGCGTCCGGCACGCACACCTATCCAGAAGCACCTGCGGACGCCTCCCCTGTGGGAGCCGAATGGTCGGGTGCGGCTTACCGAGCAAGAGTACTCTAAGCACAAGTCGGCAGTAGTTGATAAGTTCGAACATATGCTTGCAAATAATGGTGAGATTCCAGTCCATTACCGGACCCGAAAGTTCTCGCAGAGGGTTCTGCCACCGGTCTGGGGAAATAAAGAGCCGAATATGACCGCGACTTCCCTGCCTGACGACTACGTGCATTACTGCCAACCTCGCATTCTAACCGTGCGTGAATGGGCCAGACTGCAATTATTCCCTGACTGGTACCGTTTTGCAGGTAAGCGCACAACCGGCGGTATCCGTCGCGCAGGAAATCCGCTCGAAGGAATTTTCGACCGGGAGGTGCCCAAGTATACTCAAATTGGAAACGCCGTTCCTGTGGGATTAGCGCAAAAAGTGGGCGAACACTTCAGAGGAATTCTGGATCAGGCGTTGGGCGCGAGATAGGCCATGCCCCTTCGTCAGCTCACCGCGATCGAGCGGCAACGGATGAAGCGTCTTACGGCCGAGTCCGTTGATATTACCTTGTTACAGCCCACATGGACCGCCTTGGATAAGGGCTACATGGACGCCACGGCTCCCGTTCGAAACTACCTCAAGGAGAACGGGTTGCACGACTTCGGACTCCAAGGTCGCGGCGCACGTGAGAACGGGGTGAAGATCGAGGCCCTTCTTGTCAGCGAACAGGAGCAAATCAATGCTCCAGCATCCCTCTATAAACCGAAGGCTAAGCCGGGCAAGGACGGCGATCCGCGCATCTGGTTTTCTAAGCTGCATCATCATGCCAATCCGGATGACATACTTGCCATCACGGAGCACAACGATCAGCTCGTAGTTATCAACCTCTCTCAGGTTGATGTCGCCCATGTGCTGGATGTCCAAAGAAGCGGTCCCTTATGGGATATTCTTCAGGATATCAGTGCCGAGGCGACTAGCATCGCGGACGAGCTCTTGGGTAAGCTCCGTATCATTGCAGCAGGCGGCTATATTCCTTCAATCATGGTCGAACGAGCGGATACAGCCATCGGGCGCACCCTTGAGGCCGCGCTTGGTATTGCCATGAACGCGCGACGTGAGCCCGATTACAAGGGTATTGAGCTGAAGTCGTACCGACAAAAGCCCAAGTCCCGGGAGAACCGAAAGCAACTGTTCACCAAGGTTCCCAACTGGGAAATCAGCAAATTCAACAGCATGACGGAGGTGCTCGACACCTTCGGATATTTCCGAAATGGCCGCGACCGTCTAAACTGTACGGTCAGCGCAGTTAACGTCAACTCGCAGGGACTCACGTTCAAGATCGATGATAAAAACGGCATATTGAACGAGGTTTCAACCACCGCGGAACATGGCGCATTCGCGTCGTGGTATTTGTCAGAGCTGCGTGCCGACCTTGAGAAAAAACACGCCGAAACATTCTGGATTGGGGCAAAGGTCCATTGCATTGATGGCCACGAGCACTTTGAATTCATAGACGTGATACACACTCGGAAACCGATAGGCTCGCAGTTCGACATTCTTGTCGAGCAGGGTGTAATCACGATGGACCATATGATGAAACGGCTGGATTCAGGGCGTGCCCATGAACGCGGGCCATCGTTCAAAATCGAGGCCGGTTCGCTCGACTTATTGTTCCCGCCAAGTAAGACCTATGCCCTCGCATGACGAGGGAAGAGGCATCCGCCTGCGTGGCAAAAAACAAAAAAAATCGGGCGAACGATGCCATATTTCCCCGTCTTTTCATAGGCTCAGGACCCATTGATTTTTGTGGGGAATTTTGATTCAGGCTCTGTGAGGAGACTGAAGATGAGCGACCTGTTTTGGCTGACGGACGAACAAATGGGGCGTCTTCGGCCGTTCTTTCCCAAGAGCCACGGCAAACCTCGCGTTGATGACCGCCGAGTGTTGAGCGGGATCATTTTTGTGAACCGCAATGGGATGCGCTGGCGTGATGCGCCCCGGGAATACGGCCCCCACAAGACGCTCTACAACCGTTGGAAGCGTTGGAGCGACATGGGGATCTTTTCCCGGATGATGGACGGTCTGGCTGCCGGAAGGACAGAGCCCCAGACGATTATGATTGATGCGACCTATCTCAAGGCGCACCGCACGGCTTCGAGCCTGCGGCTAAAAAAGGGGATCCAGGCCGCCTGATCGGTCGCACCAAAGGCGGTATGAATACCAAGCTCCATGCGGTCACCGATCAGAACGGACGACCGCTGAGCTTTTTCATGACGGCAGGGCAGATCAGCGATTATACCGGTGCCGCTGCCCTGCTGGACAGTCTGCCTGCAGCACAATGGATGCTGGGAGATCGAGGTTATGATGCTGACTGGTTCAGAGACGCCCTGGAAGAGAAAGGGATAAAGCCCTGCATTCCAGGACGGAAATCTCGCGGAAAACCAGTCAAATACGACAAGCGAAAATACAAAAGACGCAACCGCATCGAGATCATGTTCGGAAGGCTCAAGGACTGGCGGCGGATCGCAACACGCTATGACAGGTCTCCGACAGTCTTTTTCTCAGCCGTCTGCCTCGCCGCAACCATCATGTTCTGGTTATGAGTCCTGAACCTAAAAACCATCAAAATAACCGGATAAAATCCTTATTATTCATATGGTTATTAAATATCGATACCATGACACCCATAGAATTCCTGACATGGTATCAACAAAAATCATGGCATCAGACTCAGTCAGTGCCACGCACTATGCCATAAAAAATAACTGCTTGGCGATACCGTCAGACGCCAGACAATGCCGGACCAAAAAACAAAAAAGCCCGCATTTCTGCGGGCTTTAAGGCACTTCCATGCCGGGTGGTGCCATCCTATGCCAGACGCGGGATCATTCCCACTCGATCGTGCCCGGTGGCTTGGAGGTGATGTCGTAGGTGACACGGTTGATGCCACGCACCTCGTTCACGATGCGGCCGGCAACACGGTTGAGGAACTCGAAAGTGAAGGGATAGACCTCGGCGGTCATGCCGTCCGTGCTGGTGACGGCACGCAGGGCGCAGGCCTGATCGTAGGTACGGTCATCACCCATCACGCCCACTGTGCGGACAGGCAGGAGAACCGCAAAAGCCTGCCAGATTTCATCATACAGGCCAGCCTTGCGGATTTCCTCCAGATAGATGCTGTCCACCTTCCGCAGGAGGTCCAGCTTCTCCCGTGTGATGTCACCGGGAATACGGATGGCCAGCCCCGGCCCCGGGAATGGATGCCGCCCGACAATATGCTCCGGCACGCCAATCTCACGACCCAGCGCACGGACCTCATCCTTGAAGAGCTCACGCAGCGGCTCGACCAGCTCCATGTTCATCCGTTCTGGCAGACCGCCCACATTGTGATGGGACTTGATGGTCACGGACGGCCCGCCATTGAAGCTGACACTCTCGATCACATCCGGATACAGCGTGCCCTGCGCCAGGAACTGCGCCCCGCCCAGCTTGGCGGCTTCCTGTTCAAAGACTTCAATGAAGAGACGACCAATGGTCTTGCGCTTCACCTCCGGGTCCGTCACTCCGGCCAGCTCGCCAAGGAACAGGTCGGAGGCATCACGATGGACCAGACGGATGTTGAAACGGTCACGGAAGGTCTTCACCACCTCATCAGCCTCACCGGCACGCAGGATGCCCGGATCGACAAAGATGCAGGTCAGCTGGTCCCCGATGGCATCATGGATCAGCTTGGCTGCCACGGAGCTGTCCACACCACCGGAGAGACCGCAGATCACCTTGCCATCACCCACCTGCTTGCGGATACGGGCAATTTCCAGATCACGGAAACCGGCCATCGTCCACGTGCCGGAGCAGCCTGCCACACCATGCGTGAAGTTGCGGATCAGCTCCGCCCCATGTGGCGTATGCACCACCTCCGGGTGGAACTGCACGCCATAGATGCGGCGTTCTTCATTGGCGATGATGGCAAACGGTGCCCCCTCGGAATAGGCCACGGCCCTGAAGCCCGGCGGCAGGGCCGCCACACGGTCACCGTGGCTCATCCAGACCTGCTCACGCCCACCCTGTGCCCAGAGACCGTGGAACAGCGCACATTCCTCGGCGACATCAATATAGGCACGGCCAAATTCACGGTGGTCATGGGTTTCCACACGCCCGCCCAGCGTATGGCAGAGAACCTGCTGGCCGTAGCAGATACCCAGAATGGGGCGCTTCAGCTCCAGCAGCCCTTCCGGCAGGGTCGGCGCATTGTCGTCATGCACGCTGGCCGGGCTGCCGGACAGGATGATGCCCCGCGGGTTGAACTCACGGATTTTCTCCAGCGGGGAAGTGAACGGCCAGATCTCGCAATACACCCCGCTTTCTCGCACACGGCGGGCGATCAGCTGGGTCACCTGGCTGCCGAAATCCAGAATCAGGATACGGTCTTCATGGAGGGTTTCATCAAGCTGCTGAAGGGTGTCTGCGTTTTTCTGCGTCAAGTTCCGGGCCTCGCCTGCTGGATATGGCACAATGCTCAATTCGTGCTAGTCTCTATAGGACGATCGACCGCCAACGTCATCCTTATTCTCCACCGGTTTTTACCTTCCGGCAAAGATTTCCGCGGCGGCTCACATTACTCGAACATGCTTTTCAGGAACTGCGCAATGCGTCCCGCTTTTCTCACCTGTCTGGTCAGCCTCTGCACTCTGGGGGCCTGCTCCTCCCTTCCCGACCCGGCTTCCGACCCCTATGGCCTGTGGACAGGCAAGCTCGTTACCGAACAGGGAATCTGCCCGACCGGGGACATATCCTCCCTTCGCATCCGTGGGCATGAGGTCGTTTTCAACCCCGGCATGAATACATCCACCCTCCGGGGCACCTATGAAAAAGGCCAGCAGCACTACCTGGCCGAACTGACCGACAAGGGAATGAACGATACCCCCTACAGGCAGACATTCAACGGCTATCCGGTTGGTACGGCCATCGGTGGGACCTACACGTCACCACGCTGCCGTGCCCATGTTTCGCTGATTCGCCGCTGAAAAACGCCGGGAACATCCCACTGGAAAATATTTAAAAAAACTTCTCCAGTGGGGTTGCACCACTGCCCCAGACCGGATAGAAGCCTCCTCAACACGGCGCACCCGTAGCTCAATTGGATAGAGCACCAGACTACGAATCTGGGGGTTAGAGGTTCGAGTCCTCTCGGGTGCACCATGTCATCATATACTCGGGTCTTCCGAGGTCTGCACCCGTAGCTCAATTGGATAGAGCACCAGACTACGAATCTGGGGGTTAGAGGTTCGAGTCCTCTCGGGTGCACCACATATCTCCTCATCCAGAATACATGATTGAAGCGCTTCCATAGCTGCTTGGGAAGAGCGTCAGGGTGTTCCGTACTGTCTGCGGCTGCGCCCCTGTTTCCTGCGGGTTACACCTTCCCATTTTGGCTGCTGGTCTGTAATCATGCGGTCATGACTTCGACACATCCCGACCCGACATTCCAGACCCTCCTGAACAACCACCCCAACCTGTCCTACGAAGGTAGACAGGGGCTGGTCATGGATGGCACCTCTCTCACGGATATTGCCAGAGAGCACGGAACACCCTGCTGGGTCATCAGCGCTGATACGCTACGCCAGCGTGCTCATGCCCTTCAGGATGCATTCAGGGCCCGCAATCTGCCCATCCATTGCCACTTTGCCGTCAAGGCACAGGATCATCAGGCCTGCCTGACCGTTCTGGCACATTGTGGCTTCGGGGCTGATGTCGTCAGCGGTGGAGAACTGCGTCGGGCTCTTGCGGCGGGCATCAGGGCCCGTGACATCGTCTTCTCAGGAATCGGCAAGACGGATGACGAGCTGGAGCTGGCGATTCATCATCAGATCGGTCAGATCAATGTCGAAAGTGTGGAAGAACTGCACCGGATCAACGCTCTGACACAAAACATGCAGCAGCGGGCCCGCATCGCCTTCCGGGTCAATCCCGATATTGACGCCCAGACACACAGCAAGATCACGACAGGGCGTGCCGAAGACAAATTCGGCATTGACCATGACGCCATCCCGGCCCTCTACCGGAAGGCACAGACAGACATGCACGGTGTGGAGCTGGTCGGTCTTGCCGTTCATCTCGGCAGCCAGATGGTGACGGCAGCTCCCTTCCGCAAAGGCTATGAGCGAATTGCCGCACTCGTCCGCACCCTGCGGGAAGATGGGCTGCATGTCAGCGACATTGACTGCGGCGGCGGCCTTGGTATCGCCTACCGGAACGAGCAGGCACCTCCCCCCGCCATGCTGGCTGATGTCATTGCCGAGACGCTGGGAGACCTGGATGTGCAGCTGCATGTCGAGCCCGGCCGCTGGCTGGCGGCACCCGCCGGGGTTCTTCTGGCCCGTGTGATCGACGTGAAGGACGCTGCCCGCCGTTTCGTCATCATTGATGCTGGCATGAATGACCTCGTCCGCCCAGCCATGTATGATTCCTGGCATGGCATCCTCCCCCTGAGCGAACCGGACACCACCACCGAAGAGTGCGTAGATGTGGTCGGTCCCATCTGTGAGAGCAGCGACATCTTTGCCCGCCAGCGTTCCCTGCCCCCTTTGAAGAAAGGAGATCTGGTTGCTCTGCTGGATGCCGGAGCCTATGGCACAGTCATGAGCTCCACCTACAATTCACGCCCCCTTGCTGCGCAGGTCATGATTGAAGGCGGCCGGAAAGCCATCATCCGCAGACGCCAGACACTTGAAGAGCTGCTGGCACAGGAAGCCGTCCCCGACTGGCTGGCCCGCCCCTGACCCCCGTGAAGCCCACACCCCTCCCTCCCCGGTTTGCCCACATCCAGCGGCAGGCCTACCGCCGGCTCCGGCTGGAACAGTGCTGGCATCATGCCCGCTGGCCCCTGCTGCTTGCTGGCCTGTGGGGCTGTGCGGCCCTGCTTCATCTCCCACAATCCCTGCCTGACAGCCTGCACCTCCTGCTGGAAGTCTCCTCCTTCGGAAGTGTGCTGTTCTTGGCAGCCCGGCGCCTCCACCGCCTGCCCCGTCCCTCCGCTGCACAGGTGGATCAGCGTATCGCCAGCGATTCCGGGCTTGCCTTTCCGCCCTTGGCAGCCCTGACAGACCGCCCCGCTCTGCCTGAAGGCCTCTCCGAGGAAGACATACGCCGGGAAGGGCAGCTCTGGACCATCCACCGGCAACGGCTTCTGGAGTCGTTCGACTCTCTCCGCCTGCGTCTTCCACGGCTCTTTCCACACTGGGCAGGCAGGCTGACAACCGCTCTTGTCATGCTCTGCCTGTTCGTCCTTGGGGGGCTGGCGGGACCACAGGCCGGGCTGAGACTGAAGGCTGGCTTCATCCCCGGCATGGATGATGACGCCGCACCGCTCCCTGCCATGCAGGCATGGATCGACCAGCCCGCCTATTCACCCGGCCCACCCATCTTCCTGACGGCACACAGTCCCGCCCTCTCACTACCGGAAGGAGCACGGCTCCACGCCGTGCTGGACGCCACATCAGGACGCCCCGCCCTGCATGGTACTGTCGAGCACAGCCAGACATCCCGGGAGAAAGGAAGCTGGCAGATTGAAGGAACCCTGCGAAAGAGCGGCACCATAAGTCTTTCTGTCCGGGGCCGCAGGCTGGGGCGCTGGCAGCTTCATGTCAGTGCCGACACACCGCCAGACATTCAATGGACCGCCAAAGCCGGTGCCATATCGCAGGACTGGTATACCAGCTTTCCATGGTCAGTCAGCCAGCCCCATGGCGTCGCTTCCCTGGAGGCCAGACTGCACCCCATCATTCCACCAGCGCACACGCCGGACCCTGCTCATGGTCTGACCATTCCCCTGCCGCTGGAAAAACAGCCGACCAAAGCCACGGGCACCACCCGGCTCGACCTCTCCGACAGCCCCTTCGCCGGGCTGGAAGTTGCCGGGCAGCTCTGCGCCCGCAGCAGCTCTGGCAAAGAACGCTGCTCCAAACTCCAGACCTTCCGCCTGGGGCACCGTTCCTTTCACGATCCACTGAGCCGCGCACTGCTGGACCTGCGATTGGCTCTTGTTCTCGAGCGCACAACAGAAGCACAGGCAGCCCACCTGCTGGCCCTTCTGACAGACCTGCCTCTTCCGGCTGATCTCAGCCTGCCACTCGCCCTGCTACAGCGGCAGGCAACGACAGGCCTGCCCCTCCAGACCCTGACTGAACAGCTCTGGTTCACAGCCCTTTATGCGGAAGACCGTTCACAATCCGGGCAGGCCATTGCGGCCTCCATGCTTCATGTACGGACCTTGCAGAACGGGATACGCCTGCATCTTCTCGCTCTCGGGCAGCATCCCGCTCCCCCGCCTCCAGCTGAACAGCAGGCGCTGCATGACGAACTGGAAAGCCTGAAAACTGCTCTGGACGGCCACATGGCCTTCATTTTCCAGAAGGCCAGCCAAAGCGGCCTCGTCATGCCCATGCCCGGTGGCCGGGGAATGCCCTGGATCCGCCTTGCCGGGCAGGTCCAGTCTGATGCGTTGGCCGGACGGACAGAACAGGCTCTGGAGCACCTGCGCAATATGGTGGAACCTGCCGAACAGCTCCGGCAGGCGACCCTGCCAGACATGCAGTCGCTGGCCGCCTCCATGCAGGCGCAGGCTGAAGCCCGTACCCAGCGCCTCGCCCTGCGGGATCTGATACGGCAGGAAACCGACCTTCTGAACCACGCCCAGAAACGTCTTGCCTCAGAGCGCCCCAAAACGGATGATCAGGACACCCGGCACAAGGATGTCTCCCAGATGTCCACAGCCGAACTGCTCAGCCAGCTTGGCATGGTTTCCGCCTCAACAGACAGTTCTTCCACAACATCACAGTTGGATCAGGAGGCCGTTCTCCTCCATGCTGATGAACGGCAAAAGGACCATGCAACCCAATATGCCCTGCGCCTTCTGGCCGGCACGCTCAACCATCGTGGGGAAACCCTGACAAAGAAAAAAATGTCCAATCTGCTAAAAGCGGAAAAAGATATGGGAGCTGTCCTGAAGAGCCTCGCCAACCGTCAGGACGAAGAAAGCGTGAAGAACATCCAGACCGTCCTGAATGATCTGTCACAGTCCCGTCATGAGATGAGCCGGAACCAGTCTGCATCCAGTCAGGAAAGCAAGGGGCATCTTGGCTTCATTCCTCCTCCTTCTGCCTCCTCATCGCCAGATGAGCAGAACGGCACCCCCTCTGCCTCCCCCAATGACGACCCGAACAGCGGGCAGGATGAGGACACACATGATGATGAGGAAAAACAGCCGGAGAATCAGGACCCGCTGGGCCGGAAACTGGATGACAGTCCGGACTCTGATGCCCACATCCCGGACCATGAGCGCAACCGTGCCCATGACATCGAGCGTGAACTGCAACGTCGTGCCTCTGACCGCACCCGCCCCCAGAGTGAGCTGGATTATCTCAACCGGCTTCTTGCCCCCCTCCGTCAGTCGCACTGACCCTGTCAGATGGCGGGAGCCAGCCGGCAGAAACCCGTCATATCGGGTGGAATGGAGAAAAAGCTGAACCGTCTGACATGCCCCCTGAAGGACGACAAAACGTCTGGGAATAGGACCAGGCCCGCAAGATCATGTCAGATTAAAAAAAGAGCCAGCCATCCTATCGGGGATGCTGGCTCTTTGTACAGAAAACAGCCGCCTGTCAGCGCAGGGACGGTTTCATCCCCAGTGCCTCGGCCAGGCGTTCCAGCTGACGGGAAATGGCGCTGCCACCAGAACGCAGTCGACTGCCATGCAGGCTGAGCACCAGCTTGTCATCCTTCATGGCCAGGTGTGTTCTTTCCAGAAGAACCTCTGTCCCAGCACATAATGTATAGACCAGACGCAGCACCAGCCCGAGCTGCACGGCCGCCTCGTAGCGTCCCTTGCTCAGCAGACGGCGGGACGGCTCCAGAACGGGATCATCCCTGTTGATCTCGTACCGCACGGCCAGCACGAGGGCCAGAAAGGCCCGCGATTCATGGGAAAAACCAACACCATGACAGTACAGGACCCGTCGATAGGTCTGCTCTGCCCGATATTGCGGATGGTCATATGACCCGATATCGGAGATGGTACAGGCCAGCCGGAGCTGTGCTGCCAGAAAAGAATCTTCTACCCAGTCCAGTCCGGTCAGGAAGACAGGAGACACCCATGTGATAAGAGGCTCGGCCAAGGAGGCATTACGGCCAAGCCGCCCTGCCATCTCCCGAGCCAGAGCCTCCATAGGGTCTTCCTCAGCGACAGAGGAGGCAACCTCACGCATGTACCAGCCTTCCCGCAGACCCTCCGCACTGAAAACGACCTCCTGCGCATCCGTCTGGGCCAGCAGGGCGAGCAGAACCTGGGCTGCAAATGGCGCATCCACCATCCGCTTGCGTGGGACATTGCCGATCTTTTCCATCTGCTTGCGGCTGGCCCCGATGACCCAGCCTGCCATTTCCTCTGCCTCTGACCGGCTGAGCCGGAAGAGATGGACCATGTTCAGAGGATACTCCATACGGGCCACATGCAGGCGGGCCAGCGCTCGGAAGGCCCCACCCACCAGATAAAGCGGCTTGCCGGCCGCCGTTTCCAGCCATGAGACATCTGCCAGCGTCTTTCTGGCAATCTTGCTGGCCTCTCCCAGGTCCTCCTGCGAACGCTCCCGCAACCGGATCACTCCAAGCGGTGTCGTCCCAGCCTCGAAATAGGCCCCGTTCCTGACACGGATCAGCTCCAGCGAGCCCCCTCCAATATCGGCCACCACACCATCAGCATCCGGCAGGGCACACAGCACCCCTGCGGCGGAATAATCCGCTTCTTCCTCTCCATTCAGCACACGGAAGCGGGCTTCCGGCATGCGGGCTTTGGCCGCTTTCACAAAGTCAGCCCCATTATGGGCATCCCTCACGGCAGCCGTGGCGAGAACATCGAACGGTTCCACCTTCATGGCCTGACCAATGGCCTGATAACGGGCAAGGACCTCCAACGCGCGGTTGATGCCTTCCTCGCTCAGCATCCCTGTGGCCTCCAGCCCTGCGCCAAGACGCAGAGTGGCCTTTTCGTTGAAGATGGGAACGGGATTGCGGGCAACCCCCTCATAGACCACCATCCGCACGGAGTTGGAGCCCAGGTCCACGATTGCAGCCCGGCGGGACTCCCGTCCCCCCCACTGCGCTGCCGTATACACCATTCTTACGCCTCCTTCGCAGGCCCTTCCCCATCCTCGGAGTCCAGCCGGGGATTCGCTGGAGTGTCTGCTTCTTTAGCCGACGCAGAGGCTTTTTCCATAAAATACTCATGCGCGGAAAGGGGAGATTCGCCGGGTTCGACACGTTTCCAGCGGCCATCAGGCAGCATCACCCAGCTCTGCAACGTATCATGAACATTCACCACCATGATCTCGCCCAGGATGCGGTCATGAGACTCCGTATCCGTAATGGGCACCATGGCCTCAATGCGGCGGTCCATGTTCCGTTTCATCCAGTCAGCCGATGCAATGTACAGCTTTGCCTGGCGGGAAGGCAGCTCACACCCGTTGCCAAAGGCAAAGACACGGGCATGCTCCAGATACCGCCCCACGATGGACCGTACCTCAATCCCTTCAGAAAGGCCCGGCACACCCGGCCGCAGGCTGCACATCCCCCTCACCACAATGGTGATCTTCACACCGGCCTGTGATGCCTCGTAGAGAAGCTCGATCAGCTTCCTGTCCACAAGGCTGTTCATCTTCAGCCATATCTGCCCGGGCCGTCCGGCGCTGACATGCTCCATCTCTTCCCGCACCAACTTTTCCAGCGTCGGGCGAATGGTAAGAGGCGAAAAAGCCACCGCATGAAGCTCCGGCACCGCAGCGCCGGTAATACAGTTGAAGAGCCGGGCACAGTCATCAACCAGGACGGGATTACAGGTAAAATAGGAAATGTCCGTATAGATCTTAGCTGTATTGGGATGATAGTTGCCCGTCCCGTAATGGGCATAGGACTGGAGGTGGTCGCCTTCACGCCGTACCACTAGGATCATCTTGGCATGGGTCTTGTAAGCCGCCAGACCATACACGACCTGCACGCCTCTGGTCTCCAGTGCCCGGGCAAGACGGATATTGGCTTCTTCGTCAAACCTGGCCCGCAGCTCCACCTCTACCGTAACGGATTTACCCGCCTCAACAGCCTCGATCAGCGCATCCACGATCGGGCTGTCATGCGATGTCCGGTAGATGGACTGCTTGATGGACAGGACATCCGGATCCCGTGCTGCCTGCTGGAGGAAATGAACAACCGTATCAAAACTCTCATACGGATGATGGACGACAAGGTCAGCCTCCCGGATCGTGGCAAAATAATCGCCGTCATGCTTCAGGACACGCTGCGGAATACTGGGATGATACGGTCTGAAAAGAAGCTCCGGCCGGTCGGACACGATGAGCTGCTTGACATCGCCCACACCGACCATGGTCGGCAGATGGACAACATCATCCTTGGCCACGCCCAGCTTGCGGATAAGATGCCCGGGCAGGCGACCATCCACCTCCAGATGGATGCAGGCCCCACGCCGCCGTTCCTTCACAGCCTTCTCGAAGCTGTTCAGCAGGTCTTCAGCATCTTCTTCCAGCTCCACATCCAGGTCACGCACAAGGCGCAACATGCCTGAACGGCTGGCATGAAGCCCCGGATACAGACGTTTGGCAAAGCGGAAGATCACATCCTCCAGCAATACGAAGCGGATCGTGTCATCCTGGTCCGGCAGACGGATGAAACGAGGCAGCTGCTCTGGCAGGACAACCATGCCATCCATCATGTGATGATCCGTCTTCGGGTCCTTGAGACAGAGCACCAGCGCCTGCCCGCCACTGAAGATGAACGGCAGGGGATGGGTGGGATTCAGGGTCAGCGGCGTCAGTACAGGAAAAAGCTGGCTGTCAAAATATTTGGAAAGCCACTCCTGATCGTGATGATGGAGCTTCTCAACATTCCTGATGAGAATATTCTCGTCCCGCAGCTCCTTCAGCATGTCACCCCAGATGCGCTGCTGCTCTCCCTGGAGATGCCATGCCTGGTGCCGTACCGTTTCAAGCTGCTGGGCCGAGGTCAGCCCGTCGGGGCTTTTCTTGCCGGAACCATCCTTCAGCTGGTGCACCAGCCCAGCGACACGGACGGCGTAGAATTCATCCATGTTGCCCGCACTGATGGAGAGAAAGCGCAGCCGCTCCAGCAGGGGCGCTGCCGGATTTTCAGCTTCATCCAGAACACGCTGGTTGAAATCCAGCCAGCCAAGCTCACGATTGATGAAACGGGTCTGATGTTTCTTTGTCATGGCTTCACTCGCCATGTTTGTCTCAACAAACGCCATATTCCCTATGTTGGACATGACAGTCTCCTCACCTGGCTGGTCAGCAGGCACAATCCCGCTTCTTTATTGCTTCAATAAGACAGAGGTTCCGTCAATATGACAATTATTAAGATAGTATTTCAGCCTTGCAGGTAACAAATGCAATTGGGGCTGGACAGTTCCTGATCTGGCAGAAAACCGTCTCTTATTTCTTCCCCTGGACCATGCAAGGCTCCATCAGTCTTCTTCTTTGAGAAGATCGGCCAGCACCTCCATGGCCAGAGCACGGCTGATGGCGCTGCCCCGTTTCATGGCAGCATCATCCAGTCTGTTCACCGCCCGGACCAGTGCCTCCCCTGTCCGGGGCAGCTGACGCCAGAGCCAGTCCGTGACGGACTGTGGCACGACAAGCTGCCGCTCAGCCATGAGAGACAGCAGCAGGGTTGCCCGCAACTCATCCTCTGGCTCTTCCAGCCCCGCTGTCATGGTCGCCCTGAGCCGACTCGCAAGGTCTGGCAGATGGAAAAAACGGCGTGCCGGTGGGTGCCGGGATGCCATGAGCACCCGCCTGCCCGCCGCATGAGCACGGTTGAGCAGATGCAGCAGCGCCACTTCCTGTTTCTGCTCCAGCCCTTCCAGATGGTCGATCACGAACGGGGTCACGCCCGGCTCCAGCTTCTGCCCCGCCACCAGCAGGGCCCCATCTGCATCACAGGACAGTGCCGCAGCCTCGAACTGCACAGCCCCATTCTGCTGCGCCCAGACATGCAGCAGATGGCTTTTGCCTGTACCCGCAGGCCCCCACAGCCAGAGCCTCCCTTCCGGCCAGCGGGCCCGTGCCAGCCATGCACGCGCCGACGCATTGGACGAACCAGCAATGAACCGTTCCGCCGAGAAAGGACGGTCCTGCTGAAGATCCAACACCAGCTGTACCCGTGCGTCTGTCATCCCCGCTTCATCCGCCCCCTTGCCTCAGCCTGCCTGCCCCTGTCATCGGGGAGCAGAAGGTTTCCCATTCTTTCACAAAACCGAAATGATTTGACAGTCCTGCACATTCCGTCTTCACGCAGGATGCTCTATAAAGGCACCAGCATCAACCAGCAGGGACATCATACCCCCATGACCAAGACATCCTCCTCCCCCAGTGCCAGTTACGCCGCAGCCGGTGTGGACATCGAAGCCGGAGATGCCTTGGTCGATGCCATCAAGCCGGCGGCCAAGGCCACGACACGCCCCGGTGTCATGGGCGGGCTTGGAGGGTTCGGTGCCCTGTTCGACCCCAAGGCAGCGGGCCTGAAAGACCCCGTGCTCGTCAGCTGCACGGATGGTGTAGGCACGAAGCTCCTGCTCGCCATCGAAAGCGGCCTGCATGATGAGATCGGCATCGACCTCGTGGCCATGTGCGTCAATGACCTGATCGTGCAGGGTGCCCAGCCGCTCTTCTTCCTCGACTACATGGCAACGGGCAGCCTTTCCGTCGCCGTGGCGGAACGGATCATCAAGGGCATTGCCAACGCCTGCAAGGAAAGCGGCTGCGCCCTGGTGGGGGGTGAAACGGCTGAAATGCCGGGACTCTATGGCAAGGGCCATTACGACCTTGCAGGCTTCAGCGTTGGTGCCGTGGAACGTGATGCCATGCTGCCCGCCACCATCCATGAAGGCGACAGCCTGATCGCCCTGCCATCCTCCGGTGTCCATTCCAACGGCTTCTCCCTCGTCCGCCACATCGTGGGAGCCTCCGGCCTGAGCTGGAACGACCCTGCCCCCTTCTCCCCGAAGCAGACGCTGGCCGAAGCCTTTCTGACGCCCACACGCCTCTATGTCAGCACCGTTCTTGCCCTGCATGAGAAGAAGCTGATCAATGGCTGCGCCCATATCACCGGTGGCGGCCTGCCCGGGAACCTGCCCCGTGTCCTGCCTGAAGGGCTGGGTGTGGAAGTGGACGGGCAGAGCTGGCCGATCCCCGGCATCTTCTCATGGCTTGCCGAACAGGGACCTGTCAGCGAGGATGAAATGCTGAAGGTCTTCAACTGCGGCATCGGCATGGTGCTGGTCACCAGCGAGCCGGAGAAGGTCATGGCAGAGCTGGAACAGCGTGATGAAGAAGCCATGCTGATTGGCCGTGTCGTCCGCAGCAGCACGCCGTTCCGCCTCACCTCCCCGCTGAATCTGGGCTGAGGAACCAATGGTGAAGAAGACCCCCATCGCCGTTTTCATCAGCGGTCGTGGCAGCAACATGGTCGCCCTGATGGAAGCCTGTGCCCGGCCAGACTTTCCTGCCGAGATCGTTCTTGTCCTCAGCAACCGGGCCGATGCGGCCGGGCTGGAAACGGCCAGCAGGGCTGGAATAAAAACACTCTGCATTCCCCACAAGGAATACGGCAAGGATCGTGAAGCTCATGAGCGGGCACTGGACGAGGCCGTCCGGGCCTCTGGTGCGAAGCTGATCTGCCTTGCAGGCTACATGCGGGTGCTGACCCCCTGGCTTGTCCAGCAGTGGCAGGGCCGCATGATCAACATCCATCCCAGCCTGCTGCCCGCCTTCCCCGGCCTACATACGCATGAGGCCGCCCTTAAGGCAGGAGCCAAGGAGCATGGCTGCACCATCCATCTCGTAACAGATGGTGTGGATGAAGGCCCCATTCTGGCCCAGGCCCATGTCCCCGTCCTGCCCGGCGATGATGCTGACACTCTGGCAGCCCGTGTTCTGGAGCAGGAACACCGCCTCTACCCGGAAACACTGCGCCGGTTCATCGAGGGACGGCAGATTTCCTGAACAGGATCCACCAACTGGATACAGAAAAGGGAGCCGTCTCCGGCTCCCTTTCTTATAGGGGCCGATGCCCCATGCCGCTCTCCATTCAGAGAGGGATCAGGGCAGGATTTCCGTCTCGGCAAAGAAGAAAGAAATCTCACGCTTTGCATTCTCGAGGCTGTCAGAGCCATGAACGGAATTCTCGCCAATGCTCTGGGCATAAAGCTTGCGGACGGTTCCCTCTGCGGCTTCGGCCGGGTTGGTGGCACCCATCACGTCACGATGGTGGGCAACAGCATTCTCGCCCTCCAGAACCTGCACGACCACCGGAGCGGAGCACATGAAGGACACCAGCTCACCAAAGAAGGGGCGGTCCTTGTGGACTTCGTAGAAAGCACCAGCCTGCTTCTCTGTCAGCTGGATGCGCTTCTGGGCCACGATGCGCAGGCCTGCATTCTCGAATACAGTATTCACCTTGCCGGTCAGGTTGCGACGTGTGGCATCAGGCTTGATGATGGACAGTGTACGTTCCAGAGCCATAAGACCCTCCTCAGTAATAGACGTCTATAGTCAGCCTCCCCTAGAGGAAAAAACCTGTTTCTGGTAGTGTTCGGGGCATCTTTTTTCATATTTTCATCGTCCGAGGGCCTGCGTGAGTCTGCTTTCCATTACCGATCTTACCTTGCGCATCGCAGGCCGTACCCTGCTCGATCAGGCCTCCCTCACCATCGAACCCGGGCGGCGCATCGGGCTGATCGGTCATAACGGGGCAGGAAAATCCACCCTTCTGGCCGCCATTGCCGGGGACATCTCTCCCGATGGCGGCAGCATCACCCTTTCCGGCCGTGCCACGATGGGCCGGGTGAAGCAGGAAACACCCTCCGGCCACCTCTCTCTTCTGGACACGGTCCTGAACAGCCATGAGGAACGCACCCGCCTTCTGGCAGAGGCCGACAGCACGACAGACCCGACCCGTCTGGCGGACGTGCATGAACGCCTGCTCGCCATCGATGCCCACAGTGCGCCAGCCCGGGCCAGCACCATTCTTGCGGGTCTGGGGTTCGATCAGGCGGCACAGCAGCGTCCCGTCAATGATTTCTCGGGCGGATGGCGGATGCGTGTGGCCCTGGCCAGTGCGCTCTTTCTGGCCCCCGACCTCCTGCTGCTGGACGAGCCGACGAACCATCTGGACATCGAGGCCACGCTCTGGCTGGAGAACTGGCTGGCCCGCTTCCCCGGTGCGGCCCTGATCGTCAGCCATGACCGTGCGCTGCTGGACAACAGCGTGCAGGCCATTGCCCATCTGGACCAGAAAAAACTCTCTCTCACCCCCGGCGGCTATGAACGCTTCGTGCAGATACGCACGGAACAGAGGCTCCAGCAGAACCGGCAGGCCGAAAAGCTGGCGGACCAGCGGGCGAAGATGGAGGCCTTCGTGGCCCGCTTCCGGGCCAAGGCCACGAAAGCCAAGCAGGCCCAGTCCCGCCTGAAGGCTCTGGCCCGCCTCCCGCAGATTGATGCGGTGGTGGAAGACACCCCCACCCATTTCTCCTTCCCGGCCCCCGGTGCCCTGCCCCCCCCCATGCTGAAACTGGATGACGTGTCCGTCGGCTATGGTGAGACGGCCATCCTGCGCCGCCTCTCCCTCCGGCTGGACAGTGAGGACAGGATAGCCCTGCTGGGGCGCAACGGGCACGGCAAATCCACCTTCGCCAAACTTCTGGCAGGGCAGCTGTCTCCCATGTCCGGCGAGGTGCAGGCCTCCTCCCGCCTGCGGGTCGGCTATTTTGCCCAGCATCAGACGGATGAGCTGGTTCTGGATGAAACCCCCGTCCAGCACATGGCCCGTACGCTGAAGGAGGCCACCCCGCCACAGGTCCGTGCCCAGCTGGCCCGTTTCGGGCTGGATGCAGAACGGGCGGAAACCCCTGTCAGCAGCCTCTCCGGTGGCGAGAAGGCTCGCCTGCTTCTGGCTCTGGCCACCCGCCACGCTCCCCATCTGCTGCTGCTGGACGAACCGACCAACCATCTGGACCTTGATGCCCGCGATGCGCTCATCCGTGCCCTCGGTGAGTTTGAAGGGGCCGTCATTCTCATCAGCCATGACAGCCATCTGGTGGAATCCGTCGCTGACCAGCTCTGGATTGCCGAAAACGGAACGATCACGCCTTTTGACGGCGACATGGACGATTACCGCACATGGCTGGACGAACGGGCCAGACAGGCCACGCAGGAAAACCAGCGTCAGGCAGCCCGGTCCCGGAAAGACACGGATGACGACATCCCGCAGCCGGACAGGAACCAGCAGCGTGCCCAGCGCAAGGAGCAGACCCGCCAGCTCGCTCCACTCCGCCGCAAGATCCGTGATCTGGAAACACGGCTGGAACGTCTGGAAAAAGCCAAAGCCCAGCTGGAAGCCAAACTGGCCGACCCAGACCTTTATCAGTCCAGCCGTGCAGAAGATATTGCCACGCTGAACAGCGATCTCGCCCTCGTCAGCCAGAAACAGGACGAAACAGAAATGCACTGGCTGGAAGCGCAGGATGAACTTGAAAAAGCCACAAATTGACCTGCCGTGAAATAAGCCACATTATCTCTTTCGTCATCTTCGCCGCCCCTCACAGGAACTGCCCCGCCCGATGTCTTTTTTCTTCAACCGCCCTCCCATTCCTGCGGCACAGCAGACTCCCGCCAATGCGCTGGACCGTATCTACGGCATCATTCGCCTGACGTTATGGCTTTCCCTCATCATGCTGGCCATCTGGCTCATGGGCGAGGTACTGGCGGTCCTGTTTGCTGCCACACTGATGGCCATTGTTCTGCACGGGCTGGCCCGCATCCTGCGGCGACACATGAAATTCATTCCCTATCCGGTTGCTGTCAGCCTTGTCGCCCTCGCTGTCATTGGCATCATGACGGCGCTGGTCTGGAGCAACGGCCCGGCCATCGGGGAACAGTTCATTGCCCTCAAGAACGCCCTGGTTGCACAGTCCGGTGACATGCACCAGCATCTCTCCCAGACAACCATCGGGCAGATGGTGCTGGACCACCTGCCCGTCTCGCTGGGCGGCAATGATGCAACAACCCCCCTCAGCAGCTTTGGCTTTGGTCTTGCCGGGTCCGTCACCGGCCTGCTGGGCAGCGCTTTCGGTCTGGTTGGTACGCTCTTTGTCGTGCTGATTTCAGCCTTCTATTTTGCCGTCTCCCCGTCCCTCTACATCAACGGCTTTCTTCGGCTCGTACCGCCCGACCAGCGGGAAACCGCCCGCAACCTCCTCTACAGTGCAGGCAACACTCTCTGGGCATGGACCGCCGGACAGGCTCTGGACATGCTGGCTGTCGGTCTTTTCTCCGGCCTCGGCCTGTATCTGATCGGCATTCCGCTGGCCCTTGCTCTGGGTGTCGTGGCCGGGCTCTGCAACTTCATACCCTATATCGGGGCCATCCTGGGGGCTGTGCCCGCCCTGCTCATCAGCCTGTCCCTCGGCACACGAGAGGCTTTCTTCGTGGCCATTCTCTACAGCATCATCCAGTTCTGCGAAGGGAACATCTTGGCCCCCCTCATCCAGCGGCGGGCCGTTCACATGCCGCCTGCTCTGGCCATCCTGTCACAGAGTGTTTTCGGCTCCATCCTTGGTGTGCCAGGGCTTGTGCTGGCGTCCCCCATCACGGCCGCCCTGCTGGCCGTGTTTGACAAGGCGACTCCACCACTGGCGGATGCTACAAAAACCCAGCTGGAAACCAGTGAGCTGACCCAGCTGGAAATGGCCAGAAACAGGCAGGAACAATCTGACAGCACAAAAAAGGAGACGGATGGCTCAACCTCTCCGCCCAAGAAATGAGCGACTTTCCCCTCAGGGAAGATCAGGCAGATGGAGTGTCCCACGTTCGAAAGAACGCATCCGGTACGCCCCACCTGCCTTTGTCTGGATACCCACCACATCGGCACCATGCCGGAAGTGCCAGGCTGACAGAATGACGGCCTGACCATCGGCACTGGAAAGCTGATAAACAGCCTCCGCCGGTGTATCCTTGGGGGGGACCTCGCCAGAAATTCCCCAGCCTGTCTGGTGCTGGTGCAGCCACTGGTTCATGGCCGTGATCTCATCGGCCATGAGGTTCCGCTCTTCTCCAGCTTCCTGCACTGTCCCACGGGCAATGTCCGGCAGGGACCAGGGGCGCAGAATGGGCCACGCCACCGTCCAGATCAGCACGACCGGCACGATCACCGCCACCGCAAAAACCAGAAGAAACTTATTGTTGCGGCTCATCCTGCTCCTCCGCCCATGTTCCAGTCACAGCCAGCACATGCGCAACCGCCTCATCAGAAAGATCAGGATGGATCGGCAGGGCCAGCACATGCTCTCCTATCCTCTCTGCCACAGGCAGGGCAACGCCATCATGCACCGCCCGGTACGCTGGCTGCTGATGCAACGGCATGGGATAATAGATGGCCGTGGCGATTTCAGCCTCGGCAAGGCGGGCCCGCAGACTGTCCCGCAGGGCACGGGATGGCAGGGTCACGCAATAGACAGCCCAAGCGCTCTGGCTTTCCGGCACCCGTGCTGGCGGACGGACCAGCGACGGCAGACCAGCATCATAAGCACAGGCCACAGCCTCACGCCTCTTCAGCTCCTCATCAAAAACATCCATCTTGGCCAACAGAACAGCTGCCTGAAGACTGTCCAGCCGGGCATTCAGCCCGATGCGCTGCACGTCATAACGCTGCGGCCCTTCCCCATGGCTTCTCAGAGAGCGATAAAGTGCGGCCCTGTCGTCATCGTCCGTCAGGACGGCCCCGCCATCGCCATAACATCCCAACGGTTTGGAAGGGAAAAAGGACAAAGTCGTGGCTCTGGCCTCATGCCCCAGCCGGCGCCCCCTATAAGAAGCGCCAAAGGACTGGGCGCAGTCCGCAACAAGAAAAAGCCCTTCCCGGGTGGCAAGGTCGTTCAGCTCATCCCATGGGGCTGGCTGCCCGAACAGATCCACCCCCATGATGGCTACAGGTTTCAGACGACCATCCTGCCGGACATCCGCCAGACGCTGCTCCAGAGATGGCAGGCTGATCTGGAAGGTATGCGGGTCCACATCCACAAAAACTGGCACCGCCCCCAGCAGAAGCACCACCTCCGCAGTGGCCGTGTAGGTAAAGGCTGGCAGAAAAACCGCCATGCCGGGGCCAATGCCCTCCGCCATCAGAACCATCAGCAGAGCATCCGTCCCGGAGGACACGCCGACAGCATGTCTGGCACCGCCATGACGGGCCAGACGCTCCTCCAGCTCCGCCACTTCCGGCCCCATTACGAAACGGCAATGAGCCAGAACCCGATCCAGCCGCTCCCGCAGGGCCGCCCCAAGACGCCTCTGCTGGGCGGGCAGGTCGAGAAAAGAGACAGGCCCGGACAAGAAATCAGCCAGCCCGACGGGTCTGGAGAGACGCCACGGATGAAAGAACAGGCGCACGGACAACCACATCATCAGCGCAGGCTTCTTCCATCACGCCACGCAGGTCCCGCAAATAGGCCGAGCCTTTCAGGGTTCGCTGAACAAGAATGGAACGACGGTCCAGCGGGTCCACCTTGCGGCGGGCCAGATCAAGCTCGCTCAATCGGTCCAGCGCACGGGTAATAGCTGGTTTGGACACATTGAGAGACTGGGCAAGGCCCCGCACCGTGTGGGCGCCATCTTCCAGATAGCAGCTCAGAAACACAGCCAGCTGACGGGCAGAAAGATCCGGCCCCTCACCACGTACTGTGGAAACGATCGTATCACGCAGCAACTGAAGCATGCGATTATCAGCATTCCGACTCATAACAAAAGCCCCATCGTTTCCCGGTTTCACACACCCTATCATCCTGCCGGCCCAGCAAGCCTTCCGGCTGTGGTATCAGACGCACCTGTATAGGGATTTCATTCTACCATCCATTCTGTGACGTTTTCACATCGAAATGACAAGCACTCTCAGCGCAAGGCAGCCATTCCAAAACCCGTTTCCCTTGCAAAAGGCAAGAAAAAACAGGTTGCTGCACACAAGATTACAAATTGTTTCTTTTCAGAAACTTTCCGAGAACGCACGGAAAAGTGCCCTCAGGGCCAGCACCTCCCCGCCTGCGGGACGACCGGGCCGGGCCGTGTCATTCCACGCATAGGTATCCACATGCGCCCATCTCTGCCCTTCCGGAACGAAACGCTGGAGGAACAGGGCCGCCGTGATCGCCCCGGCCATCGGGCGGGATGACAGGTTGTTGCAGTCCGCAATGGAGCTGTCCATCCAGCCGTCATAATCTGCCCAGAGCGGCAGCTGCCAGAGCGGGTCGTGAGCTTCCCTGCCGGAGGCCAGGATATGGTCCGCCAGCTCCTCGTCATTGCTGAAAAGGGCAGGCAGGTCAGGCCCCAGAGCCACACGGGCGGCCCCCGTCAGCGTCGCCGCATCCAACAGGACGTCAGGCTGGCTCTCGGCAGCCTCTGCCAGAAGGTCTGCCAGAACGAGACGCCCCTCCGCATCCGTGTTGCCCACCTCGACACGCAGCCCCCTTCGGGTTGTCAGCACGTCCCCCGGGCGCATGGCATGGCCGGAGACGCTGTTCTCCACACAGCCGAGGCGGATTTCCAGCGCAATGTCAGTTCCGGCATCCAGCAGGGCACAGGCCAGTGCCAGCATCAGGGCAGCCCCGCCCATGTCCTTCTTCATCTTCGCCATGGAGGAGCCGGGCTTGATGTCATACCCGCCCGTATCGAAGCAGACGCCCTTCCCCACGAGGGACAGGCGGGGAGCATCCTTGCTCCGGCCATCCCGGCGGCCGATCACGACCACGGCTGGTCTGTCCGACCCGGCACCCACCGCCGCCAGACAGGGATAGGCTTTCTCCAGAGCCTCACCTTCCACCAGCTCAACCGCAACCTTCCGCTCCTCCAGCATCCTGCGGGCAGCAGTAGCCAGCTCCGCCGGTCCCATGAGATTGGCGGGCGTGTTGATAAGGTCCCGCCCCAGCCAGGCAGCCCGGGCCAGAATCCGGGCCTCTCTCCCAAGGCTGGCCGGAATGCAGAGTTTTGGCCCCGTCTTCTGGTCTTTGCCTCCCTCATGCTTCAGCGAATAATCATACGCCCCAAGGCAGAACCCCAGAACCAGCTCCTCCAGCATGGCGTCGTGAGCGGCGTCCTCCTGCCCTTCAGGCTGCGGCTGCCAGCATCCTTCCTTCAGATGGGCAGGCAGGGCACCATAAGGCATGGGGCCTCGCCCCTCCTCCACGCAGAACACGGCCCCGGCCACACCGGAACCACCCGGCAGGAAGGTGAACTGCCCCGCACACCCCTCGAAGCCCTGCTGCCGCAGGAAGGCCTCATGCTCCCCCAGCAGGTGGGCAAGGGTCGCCTCATCACCCGCCTTGACCAGATGGAGGGGGAGAGCCACCCCACCATCGCCAGAGGTACAGAGGGGCAAAAACGGAGCGTCAGACATATGGATACCGTCCCATCATCCAGAGCGTGACTCTGGCCTTCCTGAAAAACTGCATGGAATGTCTTGCTTTTATCCGATTCAGGCAAGATCATTCCAGCCATGACGGGACCACATCCAGCCTTTGCCCCAGCCACTTCCCGGCAATCGGGGGTGATCCATGCCGTACTTGGCCCCACCAACACCGGCAAGACCCATTACGCCCTGACCCGCATGATGGCGCACCAGAGCGGCATCATCGGCTTTCCCCTCCGCCTGCTGGCCCGGGAGAATTACGAGCGCCTCGTGAAGCTGAAAGGCGAGCGCCATGTCGCCCTGCTGACAGGGGAAGAAAAAATCATTCCACCGGGGGCCCGCTGGTTCTCCTGCACGGTGGAGGCCATGCCGCTGGACCGGAAGGTGGATTTTGTCGGCATTGACGAGATCCAGCTCGCCGCAGACCCGGACCGTGGCCACATCTTCACCGACCGGCTCCTCCATGCCCGTGGCAAGGGAGAAACGCTCTTTCTGGGGGCTGAGACCATCCGGGGGCTGCTCCGGCAGCTGGTTCCCGGCATCACGATCGAGACCCGGGAACGCCTCTCCCGGCTGACGAACATCGGGCCGGTCAACCTCACCCGTCTGCCACCACGCTCGGCCATCGTGGCCTTCTCCGCCACGGAGGTATATGCCATTGCCGAGGCCATCCGGCAGAAACGGGGTGGCTGTGCCATCATCATGGGCCGTCTCAGCCCCCGTACCCGCAATGCACAGGTCGCCCTCTACCAGAACCGGGATGTGGACTATCTCGTGGCTACCGACGCCATCGGAATGGGGCTGAACATGGATGTGGACCATGTCGCCCTCGCCGCCCTGCACAAGTTTGACGGCCAGAACTCCCGTGCCCTCACGCCGCAGGAAGTCGCCCAGATCACCGGTCGGGCTGGCCGGGGCATGAGGGATGGTACCTTCGGCACGACGGCCTCCTGCCCGCCCATGAGCCAGCAGCTCGTCAAGGCAGTGGAAGACCATGAGTTCGAGGCCATCAAGGCCGTCTACTGGCGGCAGACGGCTCTGGATTACACCTCGCCCGAGACGCTTCTCAACAGCCTGATGCGCAAGCCTCCCCGCCCCGGCCTGATCACCGGGCGTACGGCCTCCGATCTGGATGTCCTGACCGGCCTCATGCAGATGGACGACATCCGGGAGGTGGCCCGTGGCCACAGGGCAACGGAACTGCTCTGGGATGTCTGCCAGATTCCGGACTTCCGCAAGCTGGGCGATGGCAGCCATACACGCCTCTGTGCCCGCCTGTTCCTTGACCTCCTGAAACATCGCCGCATCCCTCCAGCGTGGATGGAAGGCCAGCTGAGAGGGCTGGACAGGCTAGATGGCGACATGGACACACTGATGCACCGGCTCTCCGGCGTACGGGTCTGCGCCTATGTGGCTGCCCGGACGGGCTGGATGCACCAGAGCCGCCAGTGGCAGGAACGCTGCCGTGCCGTGGAGGACCGCCTCTCCGACACGCTGCATGAACGGCTGAAGGAACGCTTCGTCAACAGGCGGGCCACCGCCCTGCTCCGCCGTCCTGAACCCGGGGCGGCCTCCGAGGCTCTCCATGCCGTCACCCCCCAGAACCGCATCATCGTGGAAGGGCACGAGGTCGGGCAGATTGTGGGCTTCACCATGCAGATCGACACGCCCGCCGACAGCCGGGAGGGTGACCTGCTGCGCCGGGCAGGCAGGCGTGCCCTGCGGCAGGCCATGCCCGCCCGGATACGCCATTTCCTCACACAGGACATCAGCCGGTTCACCCTGACCGATGACAGGCAGATTCACTGGGAAGGTGCCCCCATTGCCACCCTCGTGCGGGGCGATGACCTGTTTCACCCCCTCATCCAGCTTCTGCCCGGTGAGTTTCAGGACAACCACCAGAGCCGACAGGTACAGACCCATCTTCAGGCCCTGATGACGGAGCGGATCAGCACCGTTCTGGAATTCTTTTTCCGTCTGGAAGACAAGCTGCAGGACAGTCCCACCCTGCGTGGCCTCTATTACCGCCTGCGGGAGGATGGCGGCACCACCCCTACCCTGCCCGAAGACCGCACCCTTACCCCTGCCGAGAGAAAACGCCTGCACCGCAGCGGGGTTCGCATCGGCTGGCGGCAGGTCTACTGCCCGCAGCTGTTCCGCCCGGCCTGCCTGCCGATGATGGTCCTGCTGCACAACATCTGGCATGACCGCCAGCAGGCCACACCCGATGCCGCCCGAATCTGTCTCACAAGCGATGGCCATCCCATCCCCCCGCCGGGCTGGGAAAAGGCCGGCCCCGTGCATGTCCGTCTGGACAGGCTGGATGCCCTGCTCTCCATCCTTCGTCCCCACGGCAGGCAGCCCAGCCGCAATATCGTGGCTCCCGACACACTGGCTTCATCCCTCGGGATAAAGGCGACCCTGCTACCCGCCCTGCTCAAGAGCCTGAACATTCCCCATCATGCGCCGCAGCCGCTTTCGGCCGGGCAGTATGGCGTCGCCTCGCCCCTCATCATTCTGGGTCGGACGGGCCACAGGGACACACGGCCTTCCGGCCGCCAGAAAGGCACCGAACGGCGCAGGAACCGGCAACAGAAACCGTCTGCTGGCCGCAGGGAACAGAAAGCCGCCCAGAAGCAGGCCGACTCACCATTCGCAACCCTCCGGAACTGGTCATCTGGCAGATCATCATGATGGACGGACAGCGGCTTGATCTCTGGCTCTATTACACCCGCCTGGCCAAAACCCGTGGTCTCTGCGCCGCCTTCATCCGCAAGGGACGGGTTCGCATCAACGGGCAGCGGACCCACAAGACCCATGCCCGCCTCCGGTTGGGAGACATCGTCAGCTTCGCCTCTCCCCACCGTCAGGGGGAGGTCTGCGTATGGCGTGTCATGCAGCTGGGAGAGCGACGTGGTCCTGCCAGAGAGGCCGCCCTCCTTTATGAACAGATCGAGGAAAAGACGGCCAATTTCTGACAATAGGCTTGCAAAAGGCCCTCCGCTTTCGGCATATCAGTGCTGGAATCTTTGAAATGGGCCGTTTGGCTGGCCTGCAACACCAAACCGGAGACGGCAATAATGGCCTATGTGGTCACAGAAAACTGTGTTCGCTGCAAGTTCATGGACTGTGTGGAAGTCTGCCCCGTTGACTGCTTCTACGCTGGTGAGAACTTCCTCGTCATCAATCCTGATGAATGCATTGACTGCGGCGTGTGCGAGCCTGAGTGCCCGGCAGAAGCCATCTTCCCCGACAGTGATGCCCGTGCCGCTGACTGGATGGAGATCAATGCCAAATATTCAGCCATCTGGCCGAACATGAGCCAGAAGGGCACGCCCCCGGCCGACCGTGAGGAATGGAACGGCAAGGAAGGCAAGCGTGAGATGCTCTCCGAAGAGCCACACAAGGACTGACGCCAGCCTTCTTCCTGCTGGAACGGAGCAGAACCTCCGGGGGGAATTGTCCTTCCGGGGGTTTTTCTTTGCATGGCTGCCACGGCTGCATCACACATAAAAAAAACCGGTGGAGGTTTCCCCCCACCGGTTTCTTCATGTCGCTGACATGATGGGCCGGTCTATCAACCAGCCATCATGTTCGCCTGAGCGTCCCAGAGAACGAACAGATACCCGGCAACCACGATCAGGACCATCAGGGCCGTCACGATGAAAGCTGCCAGATTCTGCCGCTGGGAGAGGCTCTTCGTACCCATGTGCAGGAAGAAGATCAGATGGACGACCATCTGGACCGCAGCCAGCACACCGAGAATGGCAATCGTCTGCCAGAAGGAGAAGGCCTTGCTGAGAACAGTGGCAAAGGATGCCACTGTCAGGACCACGGCAAGGATGAACCCTACAATGTAGGAGCCATAGGAGCCGTGATTTTCACCTTCGTGCGATGTCGTATGATTCCCGCTCATTAGACAACACTCCCCAGGTAAACGAAGGAAAAGACGCAGATCCAGACGATGTCAAGGAAATGCCAGAACAGGCTCAGGCACGTCAGTTTCGTCTGCATCCGGGTGCTAAGCCCCTGTTTGCCCATGATCTGGAAGAACAGGACCAGCATCCAGATCAGACCGATCGTGACATGCAGCCCATGTGTCCCTACCAGCGTGAAGAAAGAAGACAGGAAGGCGGACTTGTCCGGCCCTGCGCCGTGAGCCACGAGCTCGTGGAACTCGTTGATCTCCAGAACGACGAAGGACACGCCGAGCACGAAGGTCAGCAGCAGCCAACCCAGCACGGCACCCTTGTTCTTCTTGTGGGCGTTGATGGAAGCAAAGCCGTAGGTGATGGAGGAGAAAAGCAGGATGGCTGTTTCGATCTCAACATTCTTGATATCGAACAGGTCCTTCCCCGTCGGCCCACCAGCAAAGTGATGGCAGAGTGTAGCAAAGACGGCAAACAGCGTGCCGAAAATGATACAGTCTGTCATCAGGTAGATCCAGAAACCAAAGATCGTGGTTTCCTGCTGATGATGCTCATGCTCATCGTGATGAGCAGAGGGCGCGTGCATTACGTCATAAGACATGGTTTTCATCGCCTCCCTTTACTCTGCTGCCTTGGCAGCGGCAAGCCGCCGGGCAAAAGCTTCTTCATCAGCACGGATCTCTTCCACGGTGACGTAGAAATCAACATCCAGGTTCGCACTGCGGTGAACGATGGTGAAGAAGGCTACGACCAGCCCTACGATCACAGCCCACCAGATGTGCCAGACCAGCGCAAAGCCGATCAGCAGCCCGCAGGCACCCAGCATCGGGCCAACCGCCGAATATTTCGGCATGTGGATCGGCTCCAGCTCGGAGACCGGTGCCGGGCGACCCAGCTCCTTCTCGATATGGAACGTATCCAGGCCACGGATGACCGGCAGACGTGCGAAGTTGTAGTGCGGAACCGGAGACGGAAGGGACCATTCCAGCGTACGGCCAGAACCCCAGTTGTCACCCGTCAGATCCAGAGCATCCGGCTTCTTGTTGACGGCGTCAAACGCAGCCAGCACGAACTGGATGACCTGGCAGGCCAGACCGGCAGCCAGAACGAACACGCCAACACAGGCCACGAGCAGCCAGGGGTGCCAGTTCGGGTTGTCGTAATGGTTCATACGACGGGTCATGCCCTCCAGACCAACAGCATAGAGCGGGATGAAGGAGAGGTAGAAACCGACGAACCAGAAACGGAACGCCCATTTACCCCAGACATCGCGCATCTTGTAGCCGAAAGCCTTCGGGAACCAGTAGCTCAGACCAGCCACGTAACCGAAGAACACACCACCAATAATCACGTTATGGAAGTGCGCCACCAGGAACAGGGAGTTGTGGATCACCCAGTCTGCTGCCGGCATGGCCATCATGACACCGGTCATACCACCGATGGAGAAGGTGATCATGAAGCCGACGATCCAGTGCATCGGACCTTCGAAGCGGACACGCCCCTTGTACATGGTGAAGAGCCAGTTGAATATCTTCACACCCGTCGGCACGGCGATGAACATCGTCATGATACCGAAGAAGGTGTTCACATCAGCACCAGCACCCATCGTGAAGAAGTGGTGAACCCACACGATGCTGCCCAGGAAGGTGATGATACCCGTTGCGATGACCATCGTGGCATAGCCGAAGAGCGGCTTGCCGGAGAAGGTCGCTGCAATTTCGGAGAACACACCGAAGGCAGGCAGGATGAGGATGTAAACTTCCGGATGACCCCAGGACCAGATCAGGTTCAGGTAGAGCATGACGCTACCGCCACCATCATTGGTAAAGAAGTGCATGCCGAGGTAACGATCCAGAGCCAGCAGAGCCATGGAAACCGTCAGAACCGGGAAGGTCGTCAGGATCATGATGCAGGCAAAGAAAGCCGTCCATGTGAAGACAGGAATGTGCATCCACTTCATGCCGGGGGCACGCAGCTTGATGATCGTCGTCAGGAAGTTCATCCCTGTCAGCAGAGTACCGATACCGGAGATCTGCACCGACCAGATGTAGTAATCCACACCGACGCCGGGATTGAACTGCAGTTCGGAGATCGGCGGGTAGCCGAGCCAGCCAACATTGGAGAACTCACCAATGAAGAGGGAGATGTTGATGAGAATGGCACTGACGAGCGTCATGTAGAAGCTGATCGAGTTGATCAGCGGGAACGCAACGTCGCGCGCACCAATCTGCAATGGCACCACGAAGTTGAACAGGGCCTGCATCATCACCATGGCCATGAAGAAGATCATGATCGTACCATGGGCCGAGAAGACCTGGTCATAATGGTGCGGAGGCAGATAACCGGGGTTACCTGCGTAGGCAAGGGCAAGCTGTGTACGCATCATCAGCGCATCGGCAAAGCCACGCACAAGCATGACGAGACCGAGAACAACATACATGATGGCGAGCTTCTTGTGGTCGACCGTGGTCAGCCACTCGCGCCACAGATAACCCCATTTTTTGAAATAGGTGACCGCCGCAAGAACGGCAATCCCGATTACAGCCACACCGATGAATGTACCGACAAGAATCGGCACATCATACGGTATGGACGAAAGGGTAAGTTTTCCGAGCATCTTTAGATCAGTCCTCACATGCCGGTATTGGAAGGTGCAGCCGTATGAGACTCAGCAGGCATGTCCATGGACTTGTCGCCCATGCTCGTGCCGTGGTTCTCATGGGTCATGCCGACATTGTATTTCGCAACAATGCTCTCAAACAGCCCAGACTGTACGTTGGAGAAATACACGACCGGAGCCGGCTTGGGTGCCTCATCATGCGGGGCAGCCGGTGCGGCGTGATATTTCAGGTACGTCTGTGCATCCAGGGCTTCCTTGGCTGCAAGCGGATTGTCGCCACTGCGTACATTCTGTACCCAGGCGTCAAACTGCTCCTGCGGCATGGCAATCGTGCGGAAGCGCATGTCGGAGAAGCCCGGCCCCGTGTACTGGGCGGCCTCACCCTGGAAGTTGCCCGGGCGGCTTGCCATCAGGTGGAGCTGTGTTTCCATCCCGGCCATGCTGTAGATCTGTGACCCCAGCTGCGGAATGAAGAACGATGTCATCACACTGTCAGACGTAATCCGGAAATCCAGAGGTGTCTTTGTGGGGACATCCAGCTCGTTGATGGTTGCAATCCCAAGGTCTGGGTAAATGAACAGCCACTTCCAGTCCAGGGAAACAACTTCCACATGGAGCGGCTTTGCATCAGGCGCACCAACTTTTACCTGCATCTCTTTGGAGATGGGCTTGTACGGGTCGTAATAATGCGTGCTCCAGTAATTGAAGACACTCAGAACAAGAATGATCAGAATGGGGACACCCCAGATGAACACTTCAATCTTGTTTGAATGTGACCAGTTCCGCAGATATTCCGCCTTCGTATTGGAAGCCCGGTATTTCCAGGCAAATACGAGTGTCGCAATAATCACCGGAACCACAACGCACATCATGACGGCCCATTCAAGCACCATCATGTCGCGATTACCTTCCCCGATCGGGCCGGCTGGCTGAAGAAGATCAACCGTACAGCCCGACAGCATCAATGCAGGCAACGCCGGGAAAAATCGCCAGAGTCTTTTCATGGATCCTGCCTCTATCTGTTGTTCCGCCATAAAAAGGCCGGAACACTTTCTGACACAGTCAGGACAGCGCGATCGCCACCGAACGTTGTCATCTTATATGTGCCTTTCCCGTTCGTATCCTGACAACAGAAGGGAACTCCCTCCGTACTCAATATGAAATATGGAGCCCTGAGACCCCAGTGCCGCCCACTTTATTCTTCCCGAATAACGGAGATTACAAGGGGGCAAGCCTCATAAAAAAAAGGAACCCCGTCGGTCTTTTTAAAAAAAGACCGGTTATCTGCCATTTCTGAGAAAACATCATATTTTCATCAAAAACAAGAAGATGATCGCTTAATTTTCCATTTTCCTTTCAACCGCAAAAAATCGCAACAAAAAAGGAGCCCGGAGGCTCCTCTTCCTGTCAGGACACTGACCCGACTCATCAGTGGATCAATCGCGCCCACCAGATCTTGTCCCTGTAAACTGCAGCAGGAACTGAAAGAGATTTACAAAATTCAGATACATCGTCAGGGCATCATAGATCCCCATCTTCCCCGTCTCTTCAGCCGGGAGGACAGACGCATACTGCTGATAGGAAAGCTTGATGCGCTGGGTGTCATAAGCTGTCAGCCCCGTGAACAGCAGCACCCCGATGAAAGATATGGCCACTGTCAGCCCATGGGCCGGGATGAACATGTTGACCAGAGAAGCGATCACCAGACCTATCAGCCCCATCGTCAGGAACGACCCCATCCCCATGAGGGACCGGTTCGTCACATACCCCCAGAGAGACATGACGCCATACAGGGAGGCGGCAATAAAGAATGTCCGGACAACAGAAGACCCTGTGTAGGCCAGAAGCAGCGATGCCATGCTGACGCCCATGGCCACGCTGAACAGCACAAACAGAAGCTGCACTGTCGAACGGGAGAGACGGTTCACACCAAAGGACAGCACCATGACAAAGGCCAGAGGGGCGAAAACACTCACCATCCCCAGTCCGGTCGGAGCCAGCGCAAAAGCATCCCCTCTCTGCACGACATGAAAGAACAGCGCCCGGAGCGACGTATGGACCACGGCATAGGCCGTCACCCCCGTTATCCCCAGAGCAAGAGCCATCCAGTTGTAGACACGCAGCATGTAAGCCCGCAGACCCGCATCAAAAGCGGCAGCCGCCTGTCCTCGTGTTGTCTCGTAATCGGAATGGAAAGCCATGATATCCACTTGCTGCGATAAGTCTTCAGGGGGGACTCACTGGGCCCGCCCCTATCGTTCCCGTAGAATGTGGGGTAGTTTCTTCCCAAGTCAAGAATTCAGGACAAGACCCTGACTTTCTTTTTGTTAATCTCCCTGATTTGCGGGAGGCCCCATGAATCTTTCCCTCGCCCTCACGCTGTCCCCCACCATACAGGCAGAACTTGGCCTGCTGCGTGGCAGTCTGGATGATGTCCGCTGGTCACCGGCAGAACAGTGTCTGATCCCCCTCCAGCCCCTTGGCCACCTAAACAGCCGCCACGAGATGGAGGAGCTGGACATGACCCTGTCCCACCTGCGATGGGAACCTTTCTCTCTGGCCCTCCATCAGGTCGGCCATCAGATGGGAGAGATGGAACACCGGCTGACAGTCAGCCTCACTCCGCAGGCCCCGCTGCTTGCCTTGCAGAAGCGGCTTGCCAGCACCCTCCGCCGCGCAGGCCTCTCCCTGCCCCGCCGTGCCGTCGTCCCGGAAGTGACCATTGCCTGGCTGGAACCGGCCTCCCCGACCGATCTCATCCCATGGATACAGCGGCACAACCTCTTTCACAGCTCTGAAATGACAGTAGACCACATCAGTCTGGTAGAGCATCTGCCTTCTGGCACCGGCCCCCATCTCCAGATTCTGGAAGCCTACCCGGCCCAGCCGGGGCTTGCCCTGCCGCACGTCAGCCCTCTTCTGACTGATGAGGAAAACGGGTTTTTCTAAAGGCCCAGCAGCAGCTTCAGGGCGTGATAATCTTCCGGCCGGCAGACAAGAAACCATCCCTCGTCGCCTTCAAGAGAAAAAAGACCAAGGCCGAAAGAGGCGTAGATGTCCGCCTGCCGTGCTCCCTGCTGAAGGACGGCCAGCTGGCACCCCTCCTGCACGGCGTAATCCCGCAGCCGCCAGACAGCACCACCCCGCTGTCCCCGTGCCCCCACGGCTCCGCCCAGACACAGGAGCACTGGCTCCGACAGCAGGAAAGGCTTCAGCCGGACCACCGCGCAGGCAGCCTTCCCTGTTGCATCCGACAACATGCCATCAGGCACGAAAAGGCGCTCACACGGCAGGGAAAGAGCCTCTGCTGAATCCTGAAGGCAGGCGTACTGCACCCGGGCATCCATGTTCCATGGGAGAAGATGCAGCCGTGCTTTCCTCAGGGCAAACCACAGCCCCAGCAGACAGCACACGGCCGCACCACCGAGAAACCAGCGCCCGACCGCCGTATGGGCATCATGAACCATAGAACGCCACCAGACATGCCCGAGATGCCGCTGACGGGCGATCCAGCTGACACCGGCCAACCCACACAGCCAGAGCGAGAATGGCGCCAGAACAAAAGGAGAAAACGGCTCTACCCGCCAGTAAGCCTGCCTGTAATAGGTCTTGCGGAATGGCAGCAAAACGAACAGCACGGCCAGCACGACAAGAAAAGCCACCCAATGGGCCTGCCTTACGGTCAGGATCAACAGCGTGATGGACAGAGCCCCGACAGAAAGCCGCCAGGCCAACGCCACCCGCTGGGACAGCCCCAGAGACAGGCCGACGAGCATCACCCCGATGAGGGTCAGCAGAAAAGCGGCGCCCTGAAGAAGGACCGCACTCCAGAAAGAATGGAACGGAGGCAATGGTGCCAGAAGGGCATAAACCACGATGACGATGCCCAGCACGGCCTGACTGCCCGTGGCAACGATCGTGGCGAAATCCGCTTCAGATGAACGCAGACTCTGGCTGTGCTCCACGGTCCTGCCAAACCGGGCCAGCAGAGGTGCCCCTTTTATGAACAGCTCATGCCCGGCAAACATGGCACCCGCCAGAAGCAGGGGAATGATGTAATAGAACAGGCGAAAAACCAGAATCCCTGCCATGATGTGCGGCACGGAAAACCACGGGGACAGCGCCAGCAGCATGGTGCTGTCGAACACTCCCAGCCCACCCGGAACATTGGCCAGCAGACCGGCCGTGTAAGCCCCGATATAGATGGCCAGAAACCCGCCAAATGTCAGGCCGCTCCCATTGGGCAGCGTATCCAGCACACACCAGGCGATCAGGGCGGTAGCAGACATGTCCGCCATGCTGGACAGGATCTGCCCCAGCCCGATCCGCCAGTCTGGAAACCGCAATGTCCACCTGCCAATATGCACTTCCTGCTTCCAGCAGGGCAGAAGCACATAGGCCAGCAGGACAGAGAAACAGGCTGCTCCCCCAAGATCAGTTACCCAGGGCGGCAGATGACGGACATAAGGAATAATGCCCGGCTGGGCCAGCAGGATGAACCCCACAAGCCCCAGCATCCCCAGCCAGTAGGTGACGGAACAGAACGCCACGATGGCCGCAATCTTGATCCCCGGCACACCCCAGTTACGATAGAGCCTGTAGCGCACAGCCGTGCCCGAAATGGCTGCGCACCCAAGATTATGGGACAGGACATAGGAACAGAACGCCACAAAGGCTGACCGCCGCCACGAAATGCCCGCCTGCACATGATGACAGGCCAGACCATCGTAGAAAGACAGGATGGCATAAGAAAGAATGGTTGCCCCGGCCCCCTTCCACAAGGCGGCGGCAGGAATGGCATGAAGCCCCGCCATCACCTGCTGGAGGGACAGATGCTGAAGCTCCCGCCAGATCACCAGCCCCGCAAAAATGAGCAGGACCAGCCCCACCATGGCCGGCAGACGCGTCAGAAAACGCCGCAGCCGTCCGTCAGCAAGTGACGGAGAGGCATCCGCACCATCTGGCATACCGGAGGGAGCCGTCATGCCTCAGCCTCTGGTTTCCTCCGTTGCCCCGGCAGGCTCAACAGGACGTGCCAGAGCCTCATCAATGAGGGCAACAGTCTCCTTCAGGCCAAACAAAGCCGCAAAAATGCCGAAGCGGGGGCCCTCTTTCTGCCCCAGCAGCACCTCATACAGGCACCCGAACCAGGACCGCAGCTCCGGCTTGGCAAAGTAACGCTTGCCGACCTCAAATACGACATTCTGCACATCATCCGGGGTCGCATTGTCCGGCACCGTCTTCAGCGTTGCTGCGAGGTCTTCCAGACCTTTGCGCTCTGTCTCCGTCGGAGCACGGAACACCTTGGTCGGACGGACACGCTCATTGAAGTAATCCAGAGCGTGCTGCACCAGCCGTGCCACATAAGGATGTGTCTCTGGCGACAGGCTGGAATCATAACGCCGCAGGAACTTCCAGAGTGTCTCCACTTCCCTGGCATTGGCCACACTGGCCAGATTCAGCAGGGCTGTGAAGGAAACCGGGCTGGTATCCTGCGGGCGCAGTTTCCCTTCATGGATGAACCATACCGGGTTGGAAAGGAACTCCTCTGCGCTCTGCTGCTCACCCTTCTGCACGAGGGCCAGATATTCATCCGTGGCTCTGGGGATCATGTCCGTATAGAGCCTTTTGGCACGGGTCGGCTGCTGGAACATGTAATGAGCCAGACTCTCCGACGGGCCGTACCGCAGCCATTCCTCCACGGAGAGGCCATTTCCCTTGGACTTGCTGATCTTCTGCCCATTGGCATCGAGGAACAGCTCATAGGTCAGGTTCAGCGGTGGCTCACTGCCAAGAATGCGGCATATCCTGGAGGAAAGCTTCACGCTGTCGATGAGGTCCTTGCCGGACATCTCATAATCGACACCCAGAGCATACCAGCGCATGGCCCAGTCGGCCTTCCACTGCATCTTGGCCTGTCCGCCATAGACGGATGTCTCAAAGCTCTTCCCGTCCTCGTCCTTCCAGACGACTGTCCCGGCTTCCGGGTTCACGCTGATGATGGGCACCTGCATGACACGGCCCGTCTCGGGATGGATCGGCAGCACGGGGGAATAGGTCGCCCGCCGTTCCTTGCCCAGCGTGGGAGCGATCACCTCGATGATGCGGTCATGCTCTTCCAGAACACGCTTCAGCGCCGCATCGAAGATGCCGGACGTGTAGTAATCGGTTGCAGAAGCAAATTCATAATCGAACCCGAACGCATCAAGGAACTGGCGCAGGCGGGCATTGTTGTGCGCCGCAAAACTCTCATGCGTGCCAAACGGATCGGGAATACGGGAGAGCGGCAGGCCAAGATGCTCAGCCAGCATCTCCTGCTGGGGGACATTGCCCGGCACCTTGCGCAGGGCATCCATGTCATCAGAAAAGGCCAGAAGACGGGTCTGGCGACCTGTCAGCTTCTCAAAAGCCTGCCGAACCCATGTCGTCCGGGCCACTTCGCCAAACGTACCGATATGCGGCAGGCCGGAAGGCCCGTAGCCTGTCTCCATCAGAACCGGTTTGCTGGGGTCCCTGTCTGCCACACGGGCGGCCAGTTTACGGGCTTCCTCAAACGGCCAGAGCTTGGGGAAAGACGAATCATTCTGGGGAGAAGGCGTTTTGTTCTGCATAAGACTACGTTAATTATGAACCCTCCCCCCTCTGGTCAAGTATGCAGGCGGGGCGTGCACTGCTTTCCCCTCGCAGAAGGGGGACTTCCTGTGTATGAGTTGGAGCATGCCCAGCCTGTTCCGCTCCTACCTTGATGCGCCAGCCCTGATCGCACGACATGGCCTCTCCTCCCTCATCACGCCTGATGGTGAGGTGCTGGACATCCCCCTTGCCGAAGTCCGGGACATGCTCCGCCAGCTGCCGCCGCCGCTGCTCATCCACGGGCCTGCCACGCTCCGTCTGCTGGCACTGCCCCCGGAACCTCTTCCCGCTCCCTGGCTGGACCTGCTGGAACTCTTCCTTCTCGTCCATCCGGCCCGGAGCGTGACCCCGACAGCCCGTGGCCTCGCCCTGGAGCTGGGCCTTGCAGAACCGACGGATACAGCTCCCCTACAGGCCGACAGTCTCTACCGTATTGCCCAGCACCTTCTGGATGAGCTGTCAGGACAGCCTTCCCAGAAAATCGCCACGCTCCACCTTCTGCTGCCCACTCTGGACCAGGCCGGATGGAGCTGGCACGACATCGTGAAAGAGGCCCTGCCTCCTCCCTCTGCATCTTCGGGACGATCCAGAGAAATTGATGCCCTGAAAATATGGCGGCGCCTGCCCCAGTGGGAGGAGCGTGCGCCCCGTCCCCCTGCTGGCAGCCAGCCAGTCAGCCAGCAGGAAGCCCGCAGGCGTCTTTCCGCCCTGCTGGGCAGGCATGCAGAACCCCGCCCCGGTCAGGCCGATTTTGCCTCGGCCACCAGCTACGCCTTCACCCCCCGGGATGTCGCCAATGCCCCCAACATCATGCTGGCTGAGGCGGGTACCGGCACGGGCAAGACAATGGGCTACATCGCCCCGGCCAGCCTCTGGGCCGAAAAGAATGACGGAGCTGTCTGGGTCAGTACCTATACCCGCCATCTGCAACGGCAGATCGAACAGGAACTGACCCGTCTTTACCCCGATCCGACAGAACGGCATGAGCTTGCCGTCATCCGCAAGGGGCGGGAAAACTATCTCTGCCTCCTGAACCTGGAAGATATCACCACCGCCCTTCTCAACCGCCAGCCACAGGCGCAGCCTGGCCTCATCCCGCTGGTCTTTCTCGCTCTCTGGGCCGAGACCACGGAAGATGGCGACCTGATGGGGGGCGACCTTCCCGGCTGGTTCGGGGACCTGTTCCAGCCCGGGCTGCTGAACATGATTGCCGACCGGCGGGGCGAGTGCATCCATTCCGCCTGCCCGCATTATCAGAGCTGCTTCATCGAGCATGGCATACGCCGTGCACAACATGCCCGGTTCGTCATCGCCAACCATGCGCTCGTCCTGTCCCAGGCAGCGTGGAACGCCATGCTGCCGCAGGACATGGCACCCGGCAATCTGGCAGACGAAAATGGCGTCCCCACCCGTTATGTCTTTGATGAAGGCCATCACATCCCTGATGCAGCAGACAGTGCCTTCTCTCTGGTCTTCTCCGGGCTGGAAGCAGCCGACCTGCGCCGCTGGATACTCGGGGCTGAGGGGAGCCGCTCCCGTGCCCGTGGCCTGATGCGCCGCATGGAAGACCTGATGGAGCGCCTGCCAGCCCTCAAGGATGCCCTTCAGGAGCTTGTCCTTGCCACACAGAAAGGCCTGCCACGCCCCGGCTGGAGCGGACGCCTGCACGAGGCCCGGCAGGCCCGCATGGCCCCGCCGCCACCAGACGTCCCCCCGCTGGAAGACAGGCCTGCCACCCCGCCTGATGACGATGAGGAAGACCCTTTCCCCCTCGCCATGGTCGAGGAAGCGTCCCTCCCCCAACCGGCCGAGGCGTTCCTCCAGATGCTGGACATGCATCTGGATGCCCGCATAGCGGAAATACAGATGCAGACCCGCGGCCAGCAGGGCCATTATCCTCGCCAGGAATGCGACCTGCACCCCATACCCGCCCCGCTGCGTGAGCACGCCGAAACCCTGCTCACGGCCCTTCAGGACATCGTCACCCCGCTGGACCGGATCATCCGGCACCTTCAGGAAGCTCTGGAAGCGCAGGAGGAAGACCCCGATACAGCCTTCCAGCAACGGCTGGAGGGAACCATACGCAGCCTGCATCGCCGTGCCCTCTCCCGCCTTCAAGGGTGGATCAGCATGGTACGGGCCATCATGGAGCAACCCGTTGCCCAGACAAGCCTGCCGACCTATGTGGACTTCATCCACCGGGAGCCTTTACCCCCCACACGGCTCCTCCAGGGAGGACACGACATTGCCCTGAACCGCCACTGGCTGGACCCGACCATTCCCTTCGCCAGCACCCTGCAAAGCACCACGCACGGGCTGCTCATCACCTCCGCCACCCTGCGGGACCGCAGCCCGGATGAAGACGGGGAAGCCGGATGGGAAAAGGCTGAGCGACGACTGGGCACGGCGCATTTCCTCAAGCCCCCCATGCGGGCTGCCCTGATGAGTCCCTTCGACTATGCCCACCAGACACGGGCCTACATCATCACGGATGTCTCACGGGACCCGGCAGCACAGGCGCAGGCCTTTCAGGCTCTTTTTGAAACCGCCAATGGAGGAGCTCTGGGGCTTTTCACAGCCATTCAACGGCTGAAAGAGGTCCACCGCCGCATCCATGAGCCGCTGGGGATGAAGAACATCCCCCTCTACGCCCAGCATGTGGACGCCATGAACAACCCCACGCTGGTGGATGTCTTCCGTACCGAGACGAACAGCTGCCTGCTGGGCACGGATGCCATGCGTGATGGCGTGGATGTCCCTGGAGAGGCCCTCCGCATGGTGGTGATGGAACGTACCCCCTGGCCCCGGCCCGACATTCTTCACCGGGAACGCCGCCGCCATCTTTCCGGCGGCAGGCCGGGCGATTATGACGACCTCATCACCCGGATGCGCCTGCGTCAGGCCTTCGGGCGCCTCATCCGCCGGGCTGATGACCGGGGCGTGTTCATCATTCTGGACAGCCGGATGCCGTCCCGCCTTCTCTCCGCCTTCCCTGATGGCGTACCTGTCCAGCGTCTACCGCTGAGCGAAGCACTGACAGACATTGACGGCTTCCTGAACAGGTAAAACACAAAAAAGCCCCGCTCCCGAAAGAGCGAGGCTTTTCTTTCTGCCTGTACGGGACAGGAGGCCATCCCGGCCAGAGTGACCGGGATGGGGAAGGATGAGCGATCAGAAGCCGCCCATACCACCCATGCCACCCATTCCGCCCATGCCACCCATACCGGCACCAGCAGCATCGTCGGACTTCTTCTCCGGACGCTCGGCAACCATGGCTTCGGTGGTGATCAGCAGGCCAGCCACGGAGGCTGCATCCTGAAGGGCCGTGCGGACGACCTTGGTCGGGTCAATGATACCGGCAGCCACGAGGTCCTTGTACTCACCCTTCTGGGCGTCAAAGCCTTCGTTATAGTTGCTCAGTTCCAGCACCTTGCCAGCAATCACGGCACCATCTTCACCAGCATTGTGGGCAATCTGGCGCAGCGGAGCCTGAAGAGCCTTGCGAACGATCTGGGCACCAGCACGCTGGTCGTCATTCTCGAAGGTCAGGTCATCGAACAGCAGGCTTGCACGGGCCAGAGCCGTACCACCACCCGGGACGATACCTTCCTCAACAGCCGCACGGGTTGCGTGCAGGGCATCATCAACGCGGTCCTTGCGCTCCTTCACCTCGACCTCGGTGCTACCACCGACGCGGATGACGGCAACGCCACCAGCCAGCTTGGCCAGACGCTCCTGGAGCTTCTCACGGTCATAGTCGGATGTCGTGGCTTCGATCTGGGAGCGGATCTGGGCGCAACGGCCCTTGATGCCCTCGGCAGCACCGGCACCCTCGACGATGGTGGTGTTCTCCTTGTCGATATGCACCTTCTTGGCCGTGCCAAGCATGTCCAGCGTGACGGATTCCAGCTTGATGCCGATATCCTCGGAGACGACCTGACCACCGGTCACGATGGCGATGTCTTCCAGCATGGCCTTGCGACGGTCACCGAAGCCCGGAGCCTTCACGGCAGCGATCTTCAGGCCACCACGCAGCTTGTTGACGACCAGCGTGGCCAGAGCCTCACCATCGACTTCCTCGGCGATGATCAGCAGCGGGCGGCCAGACTGCACGACGCTTTCCAGCAGCGGCAACATTGGCTGGAGAGAAGAGATCTTCTTCTCATGGATCAGGATGTAGGGGTTTTCCAGATCAGCCGTCATCTTCTCCGTGTTCGTCACGAAGTACGGGGAGATGTAGCCACGGTCAAACTGCATGCCTTCCACGACATCCAGCTCGGTGTGCAGGCCCTTGGCCTCTTCCACCGTGATGACACCCTCGTGACCGACCTTCTCCATGGCTTCGGAGATCATCTTGCCGACTTCGGACTCGCCGTTGGCAGAGATCGTGCCAACTTGGGAAATCTCATCCTGGGAGGAGATCTTCTTGGTGCGGGTCTTCAGCTCTTCCACAACACGCAGCACGGCCTTGTCGATGCCACGCTTCAGGTCCATCGGGTTCATGCCGGCGGCGACAGCCTTGGCACCCTCACGGATGATGGCCTGGGCCAGAACGGTAGCGGTCGTGGTGCCGTCACCAGCCACATCGTTGGTCTTGGAGGACACTTCACGCACCATCTGTGCGCCCATGTTCTCGAACTTGTCGGCCAGCTCGATCTCCTTGGCGACGGAAACGCCGTCCTTGGTGATGCGGGGGGCACCGTAGCTCTTGTCCAGAACGACATTGCGGCCCTTCGGACCGAGCGTCACCTTCACGGCATTGGCAAGAATATCAACACCACGGAGCATGCGCTCACGGGCATCAGCACCAAATTTCACGTCTTTAGCAGCCATAACACCTAATTCCTTCAAAGATGGTCAGAGAGAAAAATGTCCGGGAATGTGGCCTCAGCCGACGATGCCCAGAATGTCGCTCTCTTTCATGATCAGCAGGTCTTCACCGCCGATCTTCACCTCGGTACCGGACCACTTGCCAAACAGGACACGGTCGCCAGCCTTGACATCCAGCGGCACGACCTGACCCTGCTCATTGCGGGCACCGGACCCAACGGCCAGGACCTCGCCTTCCATCGGCTTTTCCTTGGCTGTTTCAGGAATGATGATGCCACCGGCGGTTTTTTCTTCACCGTCCAGACGGCGGACCACTACACGGTCGTGAAGGGGACGAAACTTCGTCATGGATCACTCCATTTTAGGCTGGCCCTTCCATAAAGCAGCGCAGCCGGGTTATTGCGCTCATCCTAGCAGCGCACCAGTAAACTCCCCGATCAAACGGGGCGAATGAGAGATAGTGACGCCCCCCTGTAGCGTCAAGAACTCCCCTCCGAGGCACCGGAGATTTTTTAATCGTTCTTACTTTCAAACAAACATTCATGGACAGGCGCATCCTGTCATGAGCCACACCGTTTCATTCCCTCTTGCTCCTGACCACGAAGAGGTGAAAACTTCTCTTTTCCATTCCCTGAAAAGGGGCGTCTTTACAGGATCAGGAGAGGCCATCATGGACCTGCATCTGCAAGAACGAACAGCCATCATCATGGGAGGAAGCCGGGGGCTGGGACTGGGCATTGCCCGATCCCTGGCACGGGAAGGCGTCCGCCCCTGTCTGCTGGCCCGTGATGAAAACAGACTGCGGCAGGCCGCTCATGATCTGGCAGCCGATACCGGCATCACCCCGCACTGGCATGCCGTGGATTTCTCGTCACCAGACAGCGTACAGACCTGCCTGACAGCCCTCCAGAATATCATGCCGGAGACGGACATCATCATCGGCAATGGCGGCGGACCGCCCCTGGAGCCTGCCACGGCCTGCGATCCGGCACTTTGGCAGAAAGAAACCGCCACGATGCTTCTGCCTGTCATGCAGCTTGTCGGCCAGTATCTGCCGGGCATGAGGCAACGACAGTTCGGCCGGATCATCATGGTGTCCTCCACCAGTATCGTGGAGCCCATTCCCAACCTCGTTCTCTCCAGCGCACTCCGCTCCGCACTGGCCAGCTGGGGCAAAACCCTCGCCCGGGAGGTCGCCCATGATGGCGTGACGGTCAATACGCTGCTGCCCGGCCGCTTCGAGACGGACCGCGTCGCCACCCTGAACAGAATACGGGCTGAAAAGGCTGGTATTCCGCTCGAAGAGTTCCGCAGGCAGAAAGAAAACGGCGTGCCCGCAGGCCGCTACGGCCAACCCGAAGAGCTGGGGCACATGGCCGCCTTTCTGGCCAGCCCTCTGGCGGCCTACATTACCGGGACCCGCATCCCGGTTGACGGGGGCCTGCTTCACGGTTTCTGAAGGCCCTGCATGCAGAAAGACCTCCCCGCCATCCGGCAGGGAGGCCCTCCCTTCACAAAGCCATCAGGCTGGCGCTCAGCTGAACAGCACACGCCCCGCAACAGCGTCCAGACGGGCCAGAACGGAGAAGTCTCTGGCTTCCGGCGGCGTGATGATGGCATTGTCCAGCGCACGCTCGGCTGCACCGGTACCGGTGCAGATGGGGCGGGCCTTGCCAAGGGCCGGAATGGCCCGGCGAACAAGCTCCCGGGCATGTTTGGAGTTGCTCTTCATGGTACGGACGACAGCATCCACCGTGACGTGCTCATGCTCTTCGTGCCAGCAGTCATAATCGGTCACCATGGCAACGGTGGCATAGTTCATTTCTGCCTCACGGGCCAGACGGGCCTCCGGCATGTTCGTCATGCCGATGACCGACGCCCCCCAGGAACGATAAAGCTCGCTCTCGGCCCGGGTGGAAAACTGCGGCCCCTCGATCACGACATAGCTGCCGCCCCGTGTAACCGTGATACCCAGCTTTTCGGCCTCATCAGCCAGCGTGGTGGCCATGCGGGCGGAAACCGGCTCACCCATGCTGACATGGGCCACACAGCCTTCCTCAAAAAAGGTCCGGGGGCGCCCCTGTGTCAGGTCAATGAACTGATCCACCAGCACAAAATGGCCCGGAGCCAGCTCTTCCTTCAGAGACCCCACGGCAGAGAGAGAGATGATGTCCGTCACACCGGCCCGCTTGAGGGCATCAATGTTCGCACGGTAATTCAGACGTGAGGGCGGAATGGGATGCCCACGGCCATGACGGGGCAGAAACACGCAGCGCACCCCCTCCAGCGTGCCAAAGAGGAGCTCATCGGAAGGAGCGCCCCAAGGGGATTCACAACGCCGCCACTCCCGGTTTTCCAGCCCGTCAATCTCATAAAGGCCTGAGCCCCCGATGACACCAATGACAGGTTCGATCATCTTGTCTGCAACCATAAATCCTCACTCCATCCTGCCTCGACCCGGTCGCCGCTCGCAGGGCACACAGTCCCGCACAACCCTTCCGGCAGTCCTCTCATCAGATAGCGGACAGTCTTTCAGAAGACCAACCCAAAAATCAATAGGCAGGGTTGCCTGCCCTTTTTACAACATCAGGAAAAGCCAGTAAGCCAGAATGAGCCTTTTGGCCTATGAACAGCATGACAACCCAGAGTGACAAACCATCCATTTCTGCCCCACACAGATCAGGAGATGCCCATGCCATCCTCAACGCCTTTTGCCCTGCCCGACCTGCCCCATGCCGGCCTGACGGACGAGGCCCGCCGCTGGTTCGAAAGCCTGCGTGACAGGATATGCGCCGCCTATGAGGCTCTGGAAGACGAGGCAGCAGCCGGGGACGCTCCCGTTCTGGCCGGGCATGAGCTGCCGGGGCGTTTCCAGCGTACGGCCTGGGAGAGGCCTGAAGGTGGCGGTGGTGTCATGTCTGTCATGAAGGGGCGTGTCTTTGAGAAGGTTGGCGTGAATGTCTCAACCGTCTGGGGGGAATTTTCACCAGAATTCCGCAAGACCATTCCCGGTGCGGCGGAGGACCCACGCTTCTTTGCCACAGGCATCTCTCTGGTGGCCCATCCCTGCAACCCCCATGTCAGTGCGGCGCATTTCAACACCCGCATGATCATCACCTCAAAGGGATGGTTCGGTGGGGGTGGCGACATCACGCCCATGTTCCCTGAAAGCCCGGAAGCCCTCGAAGATGCGGCCACGTTCCACCGGGCCTTTCAGGAGGCCTGCGACAGACACGACCCGGACTACTATCCCCGCTTCAAGAAATGGTGTGATGAGTATTTCTTCCTGAAACACCGCAACGAACCCCGTGGGCTGGGCGGCATCTTCTATGACTGGCTGGACAGCCAGAACCTCGCCAATGACTTCACCTTCACCCGGGATGTGGGAGAAGCCTTCCTGAACAGCTATGCCGGCATCGTCCGGGGGCGGATGTTCACTCCCTGGACGGATGGAGACCGTCAGGCCCAGCTCAGGCGACGGGGCCGTTATGTGGAGTTCAACCTCCTTTATGACCGGGGGACGCTCTTCGGCCTGAAAACAGGCGGCAATACCGAGGCCATCCTGATGTCCATGCCACCAGAAGTCATCTGGCCCTGAAGCATTCATGTCCAGCTCCATACGGAGCTGAAGAATGATCAGTCAGCATAGCCCTGCGGATGAGCCTGCCGCCAGCGCAGGGCTGTTTCAACAATCATGTCAAGCCCTGCAAATCTGGGCGTCCAGCCTGTATCGGCGTGCAGTCGTGCCGGGTCTGCCACCAGTCTGACAGGGTCTCCTTCCCGCCTTGGAGCAGGCTCCCAAGGTACCGACCGGCCGCTTACCCTTTCAACACTGGCAATAACCTCCAGATTGGAATAACCGCACCCGGTCCCGATATTGTAGCATATGCTGCCCTGCTCCATCTGCTCCAGCGCCCTGAGATGGGCTTCGGCAATATCGGCGACATGCACATAGTCACGAATACAGGACCCGTCCATCGTTGGATAATCCAGGCCAAACAGCTTCAGCGTTGGCCGCATTCCCAACGCAGCCTCGATCGTCAAAGGAATCAGGTGCGTTTCAGGCCGATGATCTTCACCTGCCCTTCCAGCGGGATCGGCCCCAGCAGCATTAAAATAACGCAGGCAGGCGCTTCTCATGCCGTATATCCTGTCAGCCCAATGCAGGACACGTTCGATCATGAATTTGCTTTCCCCATAGGGGGAACCGGGATCAACAGATGCCGCTTCTGAAATGAGGCCAGTGCGCTCCGTTCCTCCAAACAGTGCCGCTGTGGAGGAAAAGACAAATTTCTTCACGCCATGGGCCACACAAGCTTCGATGAGATTGAGCGTGGTGAGATAATTCCGCCTCAGATAATGGAGGGGCCTTCTCACACTGTCACCAACACGGGACAGGGCAGCGAAATGCAGCACACCATCCCACGGCCCCTGGGCCATCACACCCGCTGTGGCCTCCTGACTGGCCAGATCGACCAGAAAGAAAGGGACGCCAGGTGGCACGGCTGCCCGATGCCCTGTGCTCAGATCATCAAGAACAGCAACTTCATGCCCTGCATCCAGCAGGGCAAGCACGACATGACTGCCAACAAAGCCGGCACCACCCGTCACGAGATAACGCATCGGGGCCTCCTGACCAGAAAGGCCCCGAAAGAACTCACGACATCTGAAAACAGTCCGTTACTGGGCAATGGCTCATCCTGTCCCTACCTGACAAACACGCCATGGTATCCGTGCGGGTCATCATGGGACTTTCCGGCAGCACAGTGCCTCAGCCATCACTCCCAATAATGCCATCCACCAGCACATGGGGCAGCCCACGGGGACAGACCTCCAGACGGGTCTGGACACCATAGACATCTCCCAGCACGGCAGGTGTTGTCACGGCCATGACAGCCCCCTGTGCCACAAGCCGACCATCCCGCATATAGACAACATCATGAGCACGTTGCAGAGCGATGTTCAGATCGTGAACAACCAGTAGCGTCACGATATCACGTTTCCGTGTCTCACGACGGACAACGTCCATGACGGCAAACTGATACCGCAGGTCCAGCGCACTCAAGGGTTCATCCAGCAGCAACATGGCCGGACGGCGCACCAAGGCCTGCGCCAGTCCCACCATCTGCCGCTGACCACCGGACAGTTCATCCATGTAGCGCAGGGCCAGCCTGCCGATACCCAGCTCCTCCAGAACGTCGGTGCTTTCCCGCAGGGCACACTCGGCAGACACGGCCTCCCCCGCCCGACGGGCCACCATCACCGCCTCGATCACCTGAAGATGAACGGCAGGCGGCAGGCTCTGTGGCAGATAGGCAGCCAGCCTGGCCCGCTCACCAACCCCCAGTTTTGAAAGATCCTGCCCGGCAAGGCGAACACATCCCTCCGCCCGGGTCAGGCCGGCAACCCCCCGCATGAAGGTGGACTTGCCCGAGCCATTCGGCCCCAGCAGGGCCGTTACACGCCCGGCCCGCATGGGGGCAAGCGTCATGTCATGCAGGACCTGCCGCCGCCCATAATGGACACTGAAATTTTCAACTTCCAGCTGATGTGTCTGACAGTTCCCCATTTCAGGCCCCCTTTCTCAGAACCACGGCAAGGAAGAAAGGAATTCCCACCAGTGAGGTAACAATCCCCACCGGAATCACGACCCCCGGCAGAATGTTCTTGGCCGCGATGGAGGCCAGCGACATGATGAGCCCACCGCACAGGGCAGCCCCGGGCAGATAAAAACGATGATCCTCCCCCAGCAGGCGGCGGGCAATGTGGGGCGCAACCAGCCCCACGAAACCGATCGTCCCGACAAAGGATACAGCCAGGGCAGACAGCACACTGATGCGCAGCAGAGACATCATCCGCAGGCGTTTCGTATCCACACCATAGCTTGCAGCCCGGTCCTCTCCCAGCCGCAGGGCTGTCAGGGCCGGAGCCGCCCGGAAGCAGAACGGCAGCACCAACAGGCAACCGAGGCTCATGACGGAAATCTTGCCCCAGTCAGCCCGGGTCAGGCTACCCATCGTCCAGAAAACAAGGTCCTGAAGAGCATCCTCATCAGCGATGAACTGCATCAAGGCCACGAAGGCATGAAAAGTGAATACCAGCGCAATACCGAACAGCACCACCATGGCCGTGGAATGGCCCCGTGCCCGGGCCACCAGCTCCAGCAGACCAGCCGAACCCACAGCAAACACGAACGCCTCCAGCGGGACCATCCAGTTTTCCGGCACATAAGGGATATGCCAATGCAGCACGATGGCCAGAGAGGCCCCAAATGCCGCCGCCGCCGACACACCCAGCGTGTAAGGGCTGGCCAGGGGGTTATCCAGCACCGTCTGCATCTCCCCACCGGATATTCCCAAAGCAACGCCCACCAGGGCCGCCATCAGGGCATAAGGCAGGCGGATATGCCATACGATGACGGCATTCGTCCCGGATGAGGGATGCATGAGCGCATGAAACAAGGCCGCCGGGCCAAGACCGGCCGGACCCAGGGAAAAATCAAGCAGTATGGAAAAAAGGATCAGCCCTGCCATCAGGCAGAGGACACCCACCCTGTGGCGGGTCAGCTTTACATAGGATGCCTGTATGCCTGTCAATCGTGCGGCAAGACGGGCCATTTCGTCTGATGGCCCGTCTGTTCTGGTCTCTGTCTCTTTAATGGGCATTCGCCTTGATCCAATATGTCCCGCTGTTCGGCATCACTGTAAAACGGCTCTGTACCAGGCTGCGGTCAGCATCCGGGTCCAGATCCCTGAAGCGTTCGGGATAAAACCATTTTGCCATGACCTCAATGGCGAGAATATTGAACGGACTGTCATAGAACGTGTGCCAGATACCATAGGCACGTCCATTGCGGACCGCCCCAAGCCCGGCGAGTTCAGGCGCTTTCAGCAGGGCCGCAAGAGAGGCCTGCGCCATCTCCGGCGTCACCTGTGATCCCATCTTCAGGCCCGGCCCGCTGTTGCCCGGCCCCCGGGTGCCATCCAGAATCAGCACGTCGGGATCTTTGGCGATGACCATCTCTGCCGAAACATCGCCGATATAACCCGGTAGAAGATCGGCTGCGATGTTGCGCCCCCCGGCAGCCTCGATAAAGGCTCCCATGTTGCCTCGCCCTGCCGTATGGCAGCAGCTCTGCCGCGCCCCGGCCAGCATGTTGATGAACACGCTGGGGCGTTGGGCCTCCGGGATTGTCTCCACGACAGACTGGATGGCCTTCAGGCGGCTTTCATAAAAATCCGTATAGGCTTTTGCTTCTGCCTCACGCCCGAGGGCCTGGCCGAGAATGACCATGCTGGGGACGGTCGTTTTTACCGGGTCCTGCCGGAAATCCACAAACAGGACAGGCACATGCGCTGCCCGCAACCTGGCCGTCACATCACCAGTCTGCCCGGGACCATGGCCGGTCGTGCTGAAAATGGCGAGATCAGGATGAAGGTCCAGCACCTTCTCCGGACTGATCGTATCAGCGGTTGTCCGTCCGATCACGGCGACCTTGTCAGCCTCCGGAAATGTCTTGAGCATCTGCTCATAATTCTGTCTGTCGGCCTCCCGGAATTCCCCCTGCCAGCCGACGATACGGTCAAACAGATGCTTTCCCTCCAGAGGCTCCAGGGCGTAGATCAGCCGCCCTTCTCCCAGAATGATGCGCTGGGGATGATCCGGAACGGACACGACCGCCCCCGTGATGTCCCGCACATCCTTCGCCTGAGCCTGATGGACTGGCCACATACCGCCAGCCAGGGCTGCCAGCATGACGCCGGCAGAGCCAAACAGGGCTTTCAATGAAACCATGATCTTGCGCCTTTCCCGGAAAGGTCATCCCGCAGGGACACCGTGCCCCCCCATGGATGAAACCTCCTGCTTTAATTGATAATCATTCTCGACATTAATGTTATAGAAAACCTCTTCCCCTTCTCCAAGATCGGAATGATCCTCCCTTTCCTCTTCTAGCGTTTTTTCCGCAAAAGAAGCCGCAAGGCACCCTGATTTCCCTGATGGCTGTGCACCACACCCAGCACCATGGGCGCTATGTCGGCACGATGCAGCCAATGAGGCAATTCCCGGCGGATGCTCCCTCCCCGGATGCCACTGCCCAGCCCGGTAACGACCTCGACGCAGCGCCACCCCATGACACGGCTGCGCTGCATGAAGCGGTGAAACTCCTCAAAAGCCTCCTGCACGACGTAGCCATGCAGGTCGAGCCGGGCATCCACACGCATCTGCCCACGGGACAGACGACGCCACTGCGTATCATCAAGGCCAGGAGCACGGACCCCCACATGCGGGGCAGGACGGGGACGGGGTGCCCTGGCCGGCTGGGCCATCACCAGCCTGACCGTCATCATCCCTGTATTCCGCCCCCCCTCCGACTGGCGGGCTACCGTACTCTCCGTCTTGCCAGTCTCCTCCCGGACAAACCTGCCCGCAGCCTCCCTTCGCCCCCGCAACGGGGCAACATCCCGGACGAAAGCTTTCCACAGCGCCGCTTCATCATCACCCAGAGTCCGTCTTGCCACCTTGTTATGCCCCGTCTTCCGTCACTGCGCCGGTATCACCCTGCATTATCATGGCACGCAGACGCTTGCGTGCAAACCGGACATAGGTCGTATCGGCCTCAATGCCGATGGAGCGGACCTTCAGCGACTCTGCGGCCACAAGGCTCGTCCCCGTTCCCATGAACGGGTCCAGCACCATCATCTCAGGATGCACCCCATGCAGGCGGATGCAACGCTCCGGCAGGGCAACGGGGAAGGTCCCCGGATGGCTGTAGCGGGCTGAACGACTCCGTACCGTTTCATAGGGGATGAACCATGTATCACCCCGACACCGCCGGTCCTCCCTGTGCTGGCGACGATGGATGTTGCTTTTGTCCGTGAAAGGAACACCCGCCCCGAGCCGGTCCAGCTCCACATCTCCCTGTTTGGTCAGGTGGAAAATATGCTCATGGTTCCGGTTGACGTAGCGAGGTGAATTGACCGGCTTGAAGTGCCCATGCGTCACCTCCCCTACCGAGACGGACTTGATCCATGAAATATGGTTCTGAAGGGTAAACAGCTTCCTCAACCGGACCATCAGCTCGAATGGCAACCATGGCTGGGCAGATGACCCGGCTATATTGAGAAAAAAAGACCCATCATCCCGCATCACACGGGCTACCTTGGAGCAGATGATCTCCATCCAGTCGAGATAACTCTCCTCGGAGAGGCTGTCCCTGTAGCTGCGGTAAGCAAGCCCCAGATTATAGGGAGGGGATGTCACCACCACATCCACACTGCCTGCGGGCATACGCCGCATGACACTCAGACAGTCTCCCCGGATGAGCGTATGCATCCCCAGCGTCTCACGACGCGCACGAATCATCTGGCTGTCTGCCCCGCCCCTGCTGCCATGACCTCCGTTGCCGTACCGACGACCGGCTGCTCACCAGCCTGCTTTGCCTCAGGCAGGGGGACGAGAACCATCATCTGACCGTGATTCTTCATGTCCCCAGCAATCCTGGCGGCCTTCTCACCCCACCCGAGGAACAGGTCCCCACGCGCTGCACCCCGTATGTCGCTCCCGGTATCCTGCGCAAAGACCATCCGGGACCATGTCACGAAACGCCCCTGCGCATCCTTGCCACTGATATTCACCCAGACAGGCATCCCATACCCCACGAAGCGCCTGTCCACGGCAAGAGAACGCTGAGGAGTCAGCGGCAGGCCAAAGCCCCCTGTCGGTCCTTCATCAGCCGTGCGCTGCGTACGGCGGAAAAAGACATAACTGGGGTTTGCCTCCAGGACAGAAGCAACCTGATCCGGATTGTTGGCCAGCCAGTCCCGGATGCTCTGGGCATCCACATCTTCCGACTTCATCAGCCCACGTTTGACCAGCACGCGGCCAATCGGAACATAAGGCCGCCCATTGCGGCCATCATAACCAAGAAACACCTGCTGGCCGTCCGGCAGGCGCAAACGGCCAGAGCCCTGCGTCTGCAGGAACAGCAGATCGACAGGGCTTTTCAGCCAGGCCAGCTCCAGCCCCTTCCCCTCCAGAGAACCAGAATTGATGGTTGCCCGGTCATCATAGGGCCGGAACACGGAATTCACCCAATGGCCATATTCCAGCTCGCCATTTTCATCCCGCCCCCGCAGGAGGTCTTTCGGGCGGGCATAAACAGGAATCTGATACTCTCCACCCTGTGTAAGCGAGGCAGAAACCTCAGGGTCATAGTACCCCGTATAGAAAGCATCCTGCTGGACGAGGTAGGGCTGGAACCAGCTCTCGAAGAACTGTCTGGCCTCCGTCCTGTTACTCCGCACCGACGAGGCTGCCACGCAGACATTCTTCCAGTCTTTCATGTCACGGCCATAAGGCAGGGTAACGGCGCCTCCAAGAGAAGTCCCCGCAGGCAGATGGGCGATACGCAGGCACTCCAGCCGCACCATGTTGACCAGCGCCGTATGGTCCTCTCCCTCCCAGCCGGGGAGCTGGCTGAAGCTGACAGGAGCAACATCCATCCTGCCCTTGGGAGCGCCGGGCATACACCCGGCAAGAAGAAGCATCAGAGGGCCCAGCACCAGACCAGCAGAGGAGAAACGACGTTTCATCATGACAGAGTTACCCCACCCCGGCATGAACAAGCACCGGGTCTTCATCATACCCGGCCTCCCCGTGCGGGAGACCAACCTTACCCAGCGGGGTAGCCTCAGTCCGCTTCTGTGGCAACCACCTTCCACTGGCCATTTTCGCCCTGTTCAAAGGTCCAGCGATCACGAAACTCCGTCAGGGCTTCCGTTCCCTCGACGAGCATCCCCTTCTCATCCCGGCAGTAGCTGACCTGCCACGACACGATGCGGACACCGAGACGGCAGGCACCACCCTCCCCATCTCCCGGATGCACGGATGCATAATCCAGCCGCTCGATCCGTCGCAGTTCCAGATGAACCTGCTCATGACGCTTCTTCCGCTCCTCCAGAACGTGACTGAACGTTTCCAGCACGGCGGGGGAGAGAACCTTCTCCAGCGCAGGAAGATCAGCGCAGGCAAAGGCCTTGATGGTACGGGCGAAAATATCCTCAGCCTTCTTCAGGAAATATTCTGCCGAGAACCCACTGACATCCGTTCCGACTCGGGCCAGAGCCTGTCCGAGCTGCGTATCCGCCTCCGGGAGCCTGTATTCCGTCGCTTTCTGCTCTCCGCCGACACGGCCGGGCAACGGCGGCGGCTTGGGGGCATCGGCCACGCCCCCCTCCTGCCGCTGGCCAACAGCACGGGCTGCCGGCATCTGTTCCTGCCGGATGGCCTGCGCCCCCATGCGGCGCCCCAGAACAAAAAACACGGCACTGCCCACGGCCACGGCCAGCAGAGCCCAAAAAACGATATCCCAGGGGAAATCCGTCATCTCAAGTCCCAATCATCACACCCGGAGCCGGCCTGCACGGCCCTCTCCTCATCATGCCCTAAAGGTAGGCCGCCCCGTCGGCAATCTCAAGAGTGACCACCCTCTCGCACCGCAGCAGCAAAAGAAGAACCGCATCTGCTTGGCCCCTTCTTCAAGACATGCTACCGCCATAAAAGACGTGCGTACGCAGGAGGCGGGCCCATCCCCCCGTCGGAAAGCGGCTTCATCCCTGCGGGCGCCCCATCTAGAGTTACGTTCACGCAAGGATGATCCCGAATGTCCGACAAGACAAACCCTGAGGCCCCGCAGGACAACACCCCTCCCTCCCTGCCGCTGGCCATCAACCTGCAATATACCAAGGATCTCTCCTTCGAAGTTCCCCGTGGTGCGTCAACCTTCACCTCCCTTCAGGCTCCGCCGCAGGTTGGCGTGAACATCGACGTGCAGGCGAACCGCATCGAAAAAGAACAGTCCATCTATGAGGTCACGCTGATCATCCGCACCGAGGCCACCGAGGCCCCCGCAGAAGGAAGCCAGACCCCCGGGCCAGTGGTGTTCATCACGGAGCTCGCCTATGCCGCCATCGTCACGCTGGACAACCCGCCGCAGGAAATCATTGAGCCGATCCTGCTGGTGGAAGTACCCCGCCTGATCTTCCCCTTCGCCCGGGCCATCATCAGCGATGTCACACGGGATGGCGGCTTCCCGCCGGTGGCTCTCCAGCCCATCGACTTTGCCGCTCTGTGGCAGGCCAAGCAGGAGCAGAATTTCCCCGAGCCGGAAGGCGAAGCCTGAAGCCGGGAAACACGCTGTGGCCAGACCACAACAAGGAAAGGCGGACCCAATGAGGGTTCGCCTTTTTTCTTATCCTCTTCCCAGCAGCCTCAGAGGAGGACCAACCTCAACCTGCCCCCACAGGCCGCTCTCCCTGACACGCCCGGCGATGGCCTGGGAGAGACAGATGGCCCTGCAATGGCCAAGCTGCCGGTACAGGTCCGGCGGGCACAGCTCCATGAACAGGGAAACCGTCTCACTGGAATAAAAAAGGACAGCGCTCACCTCTTTGCTCGCCAAGGCGGTCCTTGCCGCCGCAGCAAGCTGTCTGACAGGCTGTACCTGATAGGCCTCAACACGCTGCGCCCCCAGATTGGCCGCCAGATCGGCCCCGTAGGGCTGTCCATGCCGCCCCCGCCCGCAGGCCAGCACAAGGCCGGAGCCAGACAACCCCTTCTGGCGGCAGAGCGTTTCCAGACCGGCCTGTGTCCCTGATGCCGCCTCGACACGCCGGAACCCCATCGCCACAGCCCGCTCCGCCGTACGGTGGCCCACTGTCAGCAGCAGCCTGTCACGGTCCTGATGGACCAGAAAAGGCAGGGCCTGACCGCTCGTTACCAGCAGAGCGTGACAGGACCGGTCCGCCATTGGCGGTTCCTGCCGTATGGTCATGACAGGGCTGGCAACAGCCCGCCAGCCCTGCGCCTGCACGGCACCGACTGTCTCGCTCAGCCCCGGCTCAGGCCGGGTTACCAGCACAGTCTGACGCATGGTCGTTATGGCTGGACGATCTTCGCAAAGATGGCAGGCGGTGTATCCCGCCGCAGCTCACAGGCCAGCTCATAGCCCAGACGAGCCGCATCTTCCGGCAGTCCTTCAGTTTCCCGGCGCAGCAGGAAGGTACCATCTTCGCTGGCCACGAGGCCGGAAAGATGAAGCCGCCCTTCCTTCAGCTGGGCATAACCGCCAATCGGAGTCCGGCAGGAGCCATCAAGTTCCGCCAGCAGGGCACGTTCCGCCGTGGCCACGGCACGGGCCTCCGGGTCCTCAATGGCAGAAAGCAGCTCCCTCAGCTCATGGTCGCTCTCCCGTACCGTCACGCCCACGATTCCCTGCCCGGAGGCCGGAAGCATCACCTCGGGGGAGAGCGGCACGTCGATGCGGTCTTCCATGCCGAGGCGTTTCAGCCCGGCGTAGGCCAGCAGCGTCGCATCGCACTGTCCTGCCCCCAGCTTGTCCAGCCGGGTCTGCACATTGCCCCGCAGCAGGGTGAAGCGGAGGTCCGGCCGGACATGAAGCATCTGCGCCTGGCGGCGGACAGACGCACAGCCCACGAGTGCTCCTTCTGGCAGACAGTCGAACGGCCTTTCAGGATCAACCGTCACGCCCCGTTTGCGCAGCATCAGCACATCACGGGCATCCTCACGCTTCATCGTGCAGGCCAGCACCAGTCCCGGCGGCAGGTGGGTCTCAAGGTCCTTGAGGCTGTGGACGGCAAAATCGATCCCGCCCACGGCCAGAAGTTCATGAATCTCTTTGGAGAACAGCCCCTTCCCACCGATCTCGGCCAGACGGTCCTTGAGGTTCAGGTCCCCGGAGGTCTGCATCTGCTCTTCCTTGAAGGCCCCCATGTCCCGCAGAACGGGACAGAAACGGGTCAGCCGGGTCAGGAAGTGCCGCGTCTGCACCAGTGCCAGCGGGGACGCCCGTGTCCCGACCCGCAGGGGAAGTTTGCGCCGGTCCGGTGGAGCCTGCGCATGGGAGCGGCGAGCCGCTTCGGCAGCAATTTTCTGAAGTGCTGCGGAGGAAAAGTTTGAAGCATTCATGGTGTTCCCTCCATAACCGATTCTGGAAGGGGTGTCATGCTCCGAAGAATCCGCCATAATGAACCAATCATGTCTGACATTTCCCACCTGACGCCGCTTCTGGCCATCGAGACCTCATGCGATGACACCGCCTGCGCCCTTCTGGACGCCCACGGAGCCCTGCTCGGGGAAAGCGTCCTCTCGCAGGAGGATCATGCTGCCCTGGGCGGTGTCGTGCCGGAGCTGGCCGCCCGTGCCCACCTGAAGGCCCTGCCGGAACTGGTGGAGCTGACCCTCCAGCGGGCCGGACTGGAGCTGGAGGACATCGCCCTTTTTGCCGCCACGACCGGCCCCGGCCTGATTGGCGGGCTGATTGTTGGCAGTTCCTACGCCAAGGGGCTGGCCATGGCCTGCGGGAAGCCTTTCATGGGCATCAACCATATCGAAGGCCACATCCTGACCCCCCGCCTGCCTGCGGCCCTGCGGCCGGATGAAACGGCCCCGGCTTTCCCCTATCTCGCCCTGCTCGTCTCTGGCGGGCACTGCCAGTGCATCACCGTGGAGGATACCGGCCAGTATCGCCGCCTCGGAGGCACGATTGACGATTCCGCCGGGGAAGCCTTCGACAAGGTGGCCAAGATGCTGGGACTGGGCTGGCCCGGCGGCCCGGCACTGGAGAAGCTCGCCAGAGAAGGCGACCCGCAGGCCTACAGCCTGCCTCGCCCGCTGAAAGGCCGCCCCGGCTGCGATTTTTCCTTCTCCGGCCTCAAGACGGCCGTCGCCCGCCACATCGAACCATACGGACGTGAGGCCCTGCCCCGGCAGGTGGCCGCCGACCTCGCCGCCTCCTTCCAGCAGGCCGTGACGGACGTGATGGCGGACCGCATCCTCAATGCTCTGGCTCTGGCACCGCAGGTCACCTCACTCGTGGTGGCCGGTGGCGTGGCGGCCAACAGCGTGCTGCGCCAGAGGCTGGAAGAAATTGCCAGCCAGCACGGGATCACCTTCCTTGCGCCCCCGCTACGTCTCTGCACCGACAATGCCGCCATGATCGGCTGGGCTGCGCTGGAACGGCTGAAACAGGGTGAAGTGCCGGACGACATCACCCTGGCCCCCCGCCCCCGCTGGCCGCTGAGTGAACGCCAGCCCTACCGGCCACATGCCACACAGGAAACGTCCTCCACCGGACACAGCTCTCTGATGGAACCATCCGCATGACCGTCCAGCCACATATTGCCGTCATCGGTGCCGGAGCATGGGGCATTGCTCTGGCCTGCACCCTCTCCCACATCGCCCGGATCACCCTCTGGACACGCACTCCCGTTCCGGCAGGCATCCGTGCCCTGCCGCACCTGCCACAGGTCACCCTGCCAGAGGCCGTCACCGTCACCAGCGACCTGCCGACGGAAGCCGACATCGTGGTGCTTGTTGTCCCCACGCAGGGGCTGCGGGATGTCACCATGGCCCTCCAGAAGCATCTGAAGCCTGACGTGCCGGTCATCACATGCTGCAAGGGGATGGAGCGGGGCACCTTCCTGCTCCCTCTCCAGATCGTGGAGCAGACCATGCCCGGCCGACCGGCTGCCGTTCTCTCCGGCCCCAACTTCGCCATCGAGGTGGCCCGGGGCATGCCCGCCGCAGCCACGCTGGCCGCGCATGATCTCGCCTTCGTCACGGCGCTGACCGAACGCCTCACCACCCCCACCCTGCGCCTTTATGCCAGCACGGACCCGCTGGGCGTGCAGATCGCCGGGGCAGCCAAGAATGTCATCGCCATCGGGGCGGGCATCAGTGTCGGTGCCGGGATGGGTGAAAATGCCAGAGCCGCCATCATCACCCGTGCGCTGGCCGAAACGGCCCGCCTTGTCGATGCCATGGGGGGGCAGGGCCGTACCATGTACGGTCTGGCCGGGATGGGCGACCTGATCCTGACAGCCACGGGGGCTGGATCCCGCAATTACAGCCTGGGCGTGGCCATGGGGAAAGGCGAGAACATACAGGACATCCTCGCCCAGCGTGACACGGTGGCCGAGGGCGTTCTGACAGCCCCGACATTGCAGGAGCTTGGCCAGCGTTTCGGCATCGAAACCCCCATCATCAATGTCATCACCCGTCTCCTGTCCGGGGAGCTGACCCCCCATCAGGCCCGTGACGAGCTGCTGGACCGCCCCACCCGTTTTGAATAGGCCCCATCATGACCAGCTTTTATGATTTCCGGCTCCCCGCCCTTGAAGGCGGCGAGATTGACCTCTCCCAGTGGCGGGGCCGCCCCGTACTGGTCGTCAACACAGCCTCCGAATGTGGCTTCACCAAACAGTATGAGGGCCTCCAGACCCTGTGGCGTGACATGGGACATTCCACGCCGGATGGCCTCATCGTGCTTGGCGTGCCCAGCAATGATTTCGGCAGACAGGAGCCGGGGACATCGGAGCAGATCAGCCAGTTCTGCCAGCGTCGTTATGGCGTGAGCTTCCCTCTGGCGGCACGCTCCGTCGTCCGGGGAACGGAAGCCATTCCGCTGTTCCGCTGGCTGGCGAAGGAAGGAGGCTTCCTCTCCCTGCCCCGCTGGAATTTCTACAAATATCTCATCGACCGTCAGGGAAAGCTGCACCGCTGGTTCACCCCGCTGACAGACCCCCAGGCCCCCCGCCTGCTGGAGGAGATCCGCCGGGTAAGCCGGAAACACGCCTGAACGATGCTGCGTCACCTTCTCACCGTTGGCAGCTGGACCATGCTGTCCCGCCTGCTGGGGCTGGTGCGGGACCAGCTTCTGGCCATGTTTCTGGGGGCCGGCCCCGTGCAGGATGCGTACCAGATCGCCTTCCGCCTGCCCAACATGTTCCGCCGCCTCTTCGGAGAAGGGGCCCTGAACGCCGCTTTCGTTCCGCTTTTCACATCCCGTTATGAGAAGGAAGGCCCACCGGCTGCCCTTCTGCTGGCCGGGCAGGCCTTCTCCCTCCTGCTGCTCTGGCTGAGCCTGCTGACCATTCTGGCAGAAATCTTCATGCCGTGGGTGATCGACCTCATCGCCCCCGGCTTCCGCTCCCACGGCACGGGCCGTTTCGCCATCGCCGTGCAGCTCACCCGCATCACCATGCCCTATACGGTGCTGATCTGCGGGGCAGCCCTGGTCGCCGGCATCCTCAATGCCCGCAACCATTTCGCAGCCGCCTCGGCGGCGTACATTTCCTTCAACATCGTCGGGATCGCCGCCATTCTTGTGGGGGCCTTCTGGGGGCACCAGCATGTCGCCCCGACCAGCGCATGGGGCATCACCCTCTCCGGTATCGCCCAGCTTGCCGGGCTGCTCTGGGCAGCCCGAAAGGCCGGACTGACGGTGCCACTGGTCCGCCCGGCGCTGTCGCCCGACATCCGGCTGCTACTCCGCCGGATGCTGCCGGGGCTGGTCGGCTCCGGCGTCACGCAGATCAACCTGACCATCGACACCATCATCGCCACCCTGCTGCCAACAGGCTCCATCTCGTGGCTCTATTTTGCAGACCGGGTCAACCAGCTTCCTCTTGGCGTGCTGGGGGCGGCCCTCGGCACGACGCTGCTGCCGCTCTTCACCCGTCACGTCGCTGCCAATGACCGCTCCGCCCTCCAGACCAGCCTGAACCAGGCCCTGAACTACGCCCTGCTGCTCAGCCTCCCCGCCATGATCGGCCTGTTCAGCCTGGCACCGGAGATCATGGCCACCCTGTTCGGCTATGGGCATTTCACACCCCATGACGTGCAGAATTCCGCCGCAGCCCTCCGCATGTATGCGCTCGGGCTGCCCGCCTTCATCATCATCAAGCTGCTGGCTCCGGCCTTTTTTGCCGAAGGCGACACCACGACACCGGTCCGCATCGGCTTCGTCACGATGGGGATCAATCTGGCCCTCAACCTGCTGCTGTACCGCACGCTGGCCCATCTGGCTCCACCACTGGCCAGCACGCTGGCCGCCATCGTCAACATGGGGGCACTGGCCCTGCTGCTCTGGAGACGGGACTCGTTCCGCCCCACCGTCACGAGCCTGTCACGGGCCATCCGCATCATGGTGGCCGCTCTCATCATGGGCGTCTGGGCCTGGGGCTGTGCCCGCTTTCTGGCCACCGGCCTGCCGGAATGGCACGCCCTGCCCCGACTCTGCGCCCTGATCATCCTGATCGGCAGCAGCGCCGCACTTTATGGCGGGCTGCTCGTGGCCCTGCGGGTGCTGGGACTGGAGGAGCTCCGTACCCGCCTGCTCCGGCGTTTCAGGCGCTAGGCAGGCGGAAAAACAATTTCAGAGATGCGATTCCAGAAGCCGGACAAGGGCTTCCAGCTGTGCCTGATCTTCTGCCGAAAAGCGATTCTTCACGGGACTGTCGATGTCCAGCACGCCATGCACTTCCCCACCCTTCATGATGGGCAGGACGATCTCCGATTCCGAGGCTCCATCACAGGCGATGTGACCGGGGAAGGCATGAACATCCGCCACACGCTGCACGGCCCGTTCTGCCACGGCAGCCCCGCAGACACCCTTGCCCACGGCAATCCTCGTGCAGGCCACCCGGCCCTGGAACGGACCAAGGACCAGCTCACCACCTTTCATCAGGTAAAAACCGACCCAGTTGACCTGCGCCATCGCCTCGAACAGCAGGGCAGCAATATTGGCCAGATTGGCGATTTCGTCCCGTTCGGCTTCCAGCAGTCCCTGAGCCATCGGGAGAACATCTTCAAAAACAACATGATTTTCCGGTGCAGTACTCATGAGGCCACCATGCCGCCCCGGGGCAGGTTGTGGCAAGGGAAACCACTCTACCCTGCCCTGCCATCATGACTCTGGCCTTCCCCTCACCATTTCATGATAATAAGAAGCATCGCATCTCAACTTAACCTTCTATTAATCTTCATGGGCTGCCCAGCCACGACAAAGCGGTGAGGTCTTTTTTCTGCATGGTCGACCAGAAACCATCCGTCCCTCCCATTCCCCCGCAGGTAACGGGGAAGGTCACGCCGACCATGGAGCAGTGGTTCACCCTGAAAAAGCAGGAACCTGATGCCCTGCTCTTCTTCCGCATGGGAGACTTCTACGAGCTTTTCTTTGGCGATGCCCATGCGGCCGCCCTTGCGCTGGACATCACCCTCACCCACCGGGGAACTCATGATGAGGAACCCATCCCCATGTGTGGCGTGCCCGTGGGCACGGCGCAGGTCTACCTCTCCCGGCTCATCCGCCGGGGCTTCCGGGTAGCCGTGGCCGAACAGACGGAAATCCCCCGCAAGGGCCAGAAAGGCCCGCTCCGCCGGGAGATCGTCCGTGTCATCACGCCCGGTACCCTGACGGAAGATGAGCTGCTGGAAGCCGGACGGGCCAACACGCTCCTGGCCATCATCGCCCCGGACAGACGCCGCAGGCACTGCCTCGGTGCGGCCTGGATCGACATTTCCACCGGTACGCTGGAACTGCTCCGGCTGGAGGCAGACACCCTGGCCGAGCTGCTGGCCCGCCTCGCCCCCTCGGAAATTCTCTCCGACCCGGCCCTGATCCCGGCGGACCATGCCGGAATCATCACCCCCTCCACGGCCGCCCCCAGCCGGGAGGCCGCAGAACGCACCGTGACAGACGCCTATCAGGTCGCCCAGATGGATGCGCTGGGGGATTTCCGGGATGAACAGATCATCGCCTGTGCCGTGCTGCTGGACTATGTCCGCCGCAGCCAGGCGGGCAGGCTGCCCCGGCTGGCCCCTCCCATCGACCACGGGCTGGACAGCATCATGGGGCTGGACCCGGCCACCCGCAGCAGTCTCGACATTCTCCAGTCCCGGGATGGCGGCAGCAGGCACACGCTCTTCACCAGTGTCAATCAGACAGCCACAGCGGCCGGTACCCGCCTTCTGTCCCACTGGGTCAGCACCCCCAGCACGGACCTCACCCTCATCACGCAACGGCAGGAGGGCTGGAGCTGGCTTCACCAGCATCCCCAGCCCACGGGAACATTGCGGGACATCCTCCGGCAGGCTCCCGATTCCGCCCGTGCCCTGGGGCGCATCTCCAGCGGCCGTCCCCTGCCACGGGACCTTGCCGCCATCCGGGACACGCTCCGGGCAGCGGATCAGATCACCGGGATACTCGGCGGACTGACAGAAACCGGCATGCCCGAGCGCATCCGCCATGTCGGAGCCAGCCTGTACGGGCGGGCCGACGCCCTGCTGGAACGGCTTGAGGCCGCCCTAAATGCCGAACTGCCCGTCAAGATCGAGGATGGTGGGGTCATCGCTCCCGGCTTTGATGCCGAGCTGGACCGCCAGCGGGACCTGCGGGACAACAGCCGCCGCCTGATCGCCCAGCTGCAGGTCCGCCTGTCGGAAGACTATGAGATTTCCAGCCTGCGCATCCGCCATCACAACCAGCTCGGCTACGTCATCGAGGTTCCTGCGGCGGCAGGCCGGAAGCTGCGCCAGCATGAGGGGCTGAGCCTGCGGCAGGGCACGGCGAGTCTCGCCCGCTTCTCCAATGAAGAACTCTCCTCGCTCAACCAGGCCATTCTGGAAGCATCGGAAAAGGCTGACGAGCTGGAACGTCACCTCTTTGCCGACCTGGCCCAGCACTGCCTCAACACCCCTGCCCTTGATGATGTCGGCCGTGCCCTGGCCGAGCTGGATGCGCTGATCTCCTGCGCCCGCATCATGGACCGTGGCACATGGTGCCGCCCCACCATGACGGACGGGCAGGACTTCACGCTCCGTTCCTGCCGTCACCCCGTGGTGGAAGCCGCCCTGCACGATCAGGCCGCCCATGACACGGCCTTCATCGCCAATGACTGCACCCTGCCACCGGAAAAACACGCCATCCTGCTGACAGGCCCCAACATGGCCGGGAAATCGACCTTCCTGCGCCAGAACGCCCTGGCCGTCATTCTGGCACAGGCCGGGCTGCCCGTCCCGGCACAGGAGGCAACGATCGGCATCGTGGACCGGCTCTTCTCCCGTGTGGGGGCGGCCGACGATCTGGCCCGTGGGCGTTCCACCTTCATGGTGGAAATGACGGAGACCGCCGCCATCCTCAATCAGGCGGGGCCACGCTCCCTTGTCGTGGTGGATGAGATCGGGCGGGGCACCTCGACGCTGGATGGCCTCTCCATCGCCTGGGCCACGCTGGAGGCCCTGCACTCCCAGCTGCGCTGCCGCACCATCTTCGCCACGCACTTTCATGAGCTCGGTGCCCTGCTGGAAACCCTCCCCCGGCTGGCCCCCTGCACCATGGCCGTGCGGGAATGGAAGGGGCATGTCGTCTTCCAGCACGAGGTCCGACCCGGGCTGGCCCAGAAAAGCTGGGGCCTGCATGTGGCAAAGCTGGCGGGCATTCCAGCTTCCGTCCTCCAGCGGGCACGGGTCCTGCTGGCACGCCTCGAAAACGAACGGGGACAGACCCGCCAGCCTGCCAGCCTGCCCCTGTTTGAACAGGCCGCCATGGAAACCCCTCCACCGGATGCCCCCCTGCCCACTGGCCATACCTCCACCGACGGACTGGCCACCCTCCATGCCCTGCGTGACGAACTGGCAGGGCTGGACCCGGACTCCCTCTCCCCCCGGGAGGCCCATTCAGCCCTCTATCAGCTGAAAAGCCTGATGGATGGCCTTGCCAAAAAGGATGTTGCGGATGCAGAATGACGCAACGGGTACCCTGCAAAACCTGCCAGAGCCTGCCGCCAACAAGAGAGCTGTCATGTCTGCTCCCCTCACCTCCACCCCTCCATCACACATGAGCCAAGCCTGGCAGCCCGTCGTGCCCCGCCAGGAAGCTCTGGAACGGCTGAGAACAGAACTCGGCCTGCAACGGGAGCGTATCCGCCAGCAGTTTGAAAAACGGGAAACGAGCGGTGTGGAAACAGCCCGCAACCTCGCCCTGCTGATGGACCATGTCATTGCAGAACTGGCCCGCCATGCCGGGCTGCCCTCTGCTCCACAGGAAGATGGAACAGGTGAGGCCTTCTGCCTCTGTGCCACGGGCGGACATGGTGCGGGACTGCTGGCTCCCTTCAGTGATGTGGACCTGCTCTTCCTGACCGAGGCCCCTCCCTCTGCGAACCTCATCAAAGCCATCGAGTACATCCTCTATACACTGTGGGACCTCGGGCTGCGGGTCGGCCATGCCACACGCACCATCGACAGTGCCATGGAGATGGCCAGAACAGACCAGACCTCCTGCACGACCCTGCTGGACATACGCCCTCTCCACGGACAGAAATCACTCGTCCTGGCTCTCCAGGAAAAGCTGGAAGCCTATCTGAAAGGCCCTGCACTGGAGCGCTTCGTCCTCCAGGCCATCACCCAGCGGGAGGAGCGGCACCAGAGGTTTGGTGATACACCCTATCTGGTCGAGCCACACATCAAGGAAGGCAAAGGCGGGCTGCGGGACCTTCAGGTCCTGAACTGGATTGGCTATGCCGTGCTGGGAAATGGTCTTTCAATAAAATCCAACCTCCAGCGTGCCCAGGGGCTGGCCCCGGCCTGTACCCTGCTCGGCCTGCTGACACAACGGGAAATATCCCGTACCCGCAGCCTCTGGAACTTCCTCTGGACGGTGCGGCTCAACCTTCATTACATCACCGGCCGGAATGAAGAACGTCTGACATTTGATGTCCAGCCCATTATCGGGGCCAGGATGCGCTATGGCAATCATGGTCATCAGCGAGGGGTGGAGCGCTTCATGCGCCACCATTTCCTCATGGCCCGGGCCGTGATGCGGCTGACCCATGTCTTCCAGCCTGCCATCCTTCTGCACCTGCGCAACCAGCTCCAGCAGCGCCCCCCGCGGGTGGAACCGGGGCCAGACGGGTTCCAGCGCATTGATGGCTGCCTCAGTTTCCCCAACCCGCTGGCCCTTGTCCGGGAACCTGTGACCGTCCTGCGTTTTCTGGACTGTGCACGCCGCCATCAACTGGCTCTGCACCCTGCTGCCATACAGCATATCATCCGTTTTGAACGGCACAGCGCCTTCCTCCGCCATGATGATGAGGCCTCCGCCCTCTTCATCAGGCTGCTCTGCGAACCGGCTGCTGAACTTCCGGCACCAGGCACAGCTACTGTACCGGAGCAATATCCCGAGCAGTGGCAGGACCGCCTCTTCTGGCTGCCACTGCTCAACGAGACGGGCATCCTCTCCCATCTCCTGCCTGGCTGGTCCCGCATCCTCGGTCGGACGCAGTTTGATGGCTATCACATCCATACCGTGGATGCCCATACGATCGAAGCCATCCGTATCCTGCGGATGATTGAGCAGAACCGCATGGCAGACGAGCTGCCGCTGGCCTACAGGCTGGCCCGTACCATGACACAACGGCCCCTGCTCTATCTTGCCACGCTGATGCATGACATCGGCAAGGGCCGGGGCGGCAACCACTCCGAGATCGGGGCCGAAATCGCCACACATATCTGCCAGCAGCTTGGTCTCTCCGCCAGCGACACGGATACGGTCTCATGGCTGGTGCTCCACCACCTGCTGCTGTCCCGCACGGCTTTCAGCCGGGACATTGATGACCCCCAGACCATTCTTGACCTCGCTGACACCATCCAGTCCCCCAAGCGGCTGCGGATGCTGCTCCTGCTCAGCATTGCCGACATCCGGGCCGTTGGCCCACGGGCATGGAACGCATGGAAGGCCACCCTGCTGGGCCGCCTCTATGCCCGCATAGCCGATGTGCTGGAAGGCGGCCTGCAGGCCCGGGAAGATGATGAACGGGTGGAACACAACAAGGCCTTCGTCCGGCAGGAGCTGATGGACAAAGACATGGCCCCCGCAGACATCGCCTCCTTCATGAAGCTTGGCAGCCCCGGCTACTGGCTGAGCTTCGACCCGCAGAGCCATGTCCGCCATGCCGGATTGATCAGCCAACACCGTGAGGACGGGCGTGACAACGCCATCATCATGGACATCGTCCCCCTCCCGAGCCGGGGAATCACGGAGCTGACCGTCTTCTGCAAGGACAAGCCGGGCCTCTTCTCCCGCATCACGGGGGCACTGGCCCTCTGCGGGGCCACCATCGCCGATGCCCGCATCCATACGCTCCACAATGGCATGGTGCTGGACACATTCTGGTTCCAGACCCCCCACGGCGAGGCTTTTCTGGAGCCGGAACATGTAGAACGCCTGCGTGAGACAATCAGGCAGGTCATGGAAGGGGATGTCAATCTGGACGAGACGCTCAGTGCCGCCAGCTTCCCCCTCGTCCGGCGGCTGGAAGCCCTTCCCATTCCCTCCCGTGTTCTCATCGACAATGATGCGTCAGAAAATCACAGCATCGTCGAGGTCAACGGGCGGGACAGACCGGCCCTGCTGTACAACATCACCGCCACGCTCAGCCGCCTGAAGCTGCACATTTCTTCCGCCCACATCATGACCTACGGGCTGCGGGCCGTGGACGTATTCTATGTGACGGATGCGGAAGGTCACAAGCTGGCAACGCCAGAGCAGGAAGAGGCCCTTCAGACGGCCCTGCTGGAAACGCTCCGCCACACGGAGGCGGACATCTCCTGACGGGAACAGGGCCGTGCCTGCATGGCATGGCCCCGTCCGGTTCGACTCACATGTCGGTCGAGAAAGACGCCTTGAAGGTCCGTGGCAGCCCCTGGGTCAGATAACCGTTCACGCTGCTGAACGCCGTGTAGGATGAAGCCCAGTAATGGCTGTTGGTGAGATTTTCCACACCAAAACGGAAGGTCATCGGGCGTTTCGGTGTCATCATGAAGGTGTAGCGGGCTCCGAGATCGTAGGTCGTCCAGTTCGGAATCCGCAGGGAGTTCTGGACATTGACCCACTGATGGCCCGTATGGGTGACACGCCCCGTCAGGGTCAGTCCCTTCACGAAAGGAATGTCATACTCCAGATTCCCGTTGATCGTATAACCGGGAATGCCGACAGCCCTGTTGCCGACATAGTCCCCCTTGACCTGCTTGGCCTGGATGAGGGCACTGCCCCCGTTGAAGCGCAGCCCGTGAATGATCTCACCATTGACGTTCAGCTCGATGCCCTGGTTGCGCTGCCTGCCACTGGCCTTGAATATCTGTTCCGTCCCATAATCCTCGACCAGCCCTGTCGGCCGGTCCAACCGGTAAAAGGCCAGGGACGCACTGAAACGGCCAATGTCATATTTCCCGCCAACTTCATACTGGACGGTCCGTGTGGGTGACAGGAACTGCTGCGCATTGACCAGATTGGGATAGAGGGAACTCCGTGCCGGGGCCTGAAGCCCCTGGTTCAGCCCCTCCACCCGGTTGAAATAGAGAGAAGCATGGCGGGCCACATGCACCACCAGCCCAACCACAGGCGTGATGGCATCCCGGGAATAATGGGTCGGCGTGTACTGGTAGCTGTTCTGGAGAATGTGCTGGTACCGGAAGCCTCCCGTCAGGGCGATGCGGTCATGCCAGAAAGACATCGTATCCGAGAAGAACAGGCTGTAAAGCTGCGTCTTCGTGGCTGGCGTTGCCGAAACGTGATGGACCGACGCCGGCTTGGCCTGGACCCCGGGAGCATACAGGCTCGTATCGCCGACCATTCCGCCCGCATAGCCCGTGGAGGCCTCCGACCACAGGGCCGACCCACCGGCATTGACCTCATGCTTCAGGAAACCTGTCCTGAAATGCGCCCGCACGCCACCCCGGGTGCTTTCATTGGTCTGCTGGTAGGGGATGTAGGACCCGTATCCAAAGCCGGTGCCCTTCAGCCCGTCCGAGACATAGACCGTATCGTAATTGCCTTCCTCATGGCCTGTCATGCCCCCGAACGTGCCATAGAGCATGACATGGCTGTTCAGGTCATGCTCGACATTGAGCAGCCCGAACACATAGTGCATGTCCTCATAGCTCCAGCCCTGGCTCCAGTTGCGCCCCGGTCTCGTGGGTCTGGGAACGGCCGTCAGACCGGAATTCAGCACCACGGACCCCCGCCCCTGCTGGACGTTCTGGTTCTGGTAGTTGATGTCGAGGCTGATCCGGGTGTCGTCATTGTGCCAGTCCGTATCCAGGCCCAGCGCAACGGAATGACGCCGCTCACCAGAAATGGAGGTCTGGCCATCCATGCCCGCCGCATTGAAACGGATGCCGAACTGGTCATTCCTGCCAAAGCGACGCCCCACATCCAGACTGCCGCCTCCCTGACCCCTGCTGGTATAGTCGCCCGTCAGACGAGCGAGCGGTTCGCTCCCCGCATGTTTGAACTGGAGGTTGATGTTGCCACCGACCGACGTTCCCCCCGGAGCGGCCCCGTTGATGAAGGCACTTGCCCCATTCAGCACCTGCACCGAATCATAGAGCTGGGGAGAGATCAGCTGGCGGGGGCTGATTCCATACAGGCCGTTGATGGCCACATCATCCCCATAAACCGGCATCCCCCGGATGATGAACGTCTCCGAGAAATTGCCAAAACCATAGGTCGTCCGCACGGACGGGTCGTTCTGAAGCACCTGCCCCAGTGTCTGGGACTGCTGGTTCAGGATCATGCTGGACGTATAGCTGCGCAGGTTGAAGGGCAGGTCCAGCCCCTTCTTGTTGCCCAGCACGCCGGCCTGCCCGCCCAGCTTCACTTCCATCTGCTCCCGCCGCCGTGCCTTGACGAGGATGGTTTCCACCGGGGGGGCGTCCGCCTGCTGACGGTCCTTTCCGACGCTCTTCTTCCTGATGTCAGCCTTGCCGTCCGGCTGGCCGGGCCGGGCCATCTGGCCCTTTGCCGTCTGTTCTCTGCCCTCATCTCCGGCAGCCCAGACGGGATGCCCCGTCAGCATGCTGCCTGCCAGAAAGCACCAGAGAGTGACGGTTCTGCGGGAAAAACGGAAAGGAATAACCATGCGTGCCCATCCTGAACTGTGAAACTGAATGAGTGCCGCTTTATATGTTAACGATAATTATTCTCAACTTTTTTTCATAAAAAAACCTTTTTCCTCTTACCGTTTTTTACACCCCTGTCATTTTTGCGTCCTGCCCCATTTACAGAACTGCCAAAACCCCGTAATAAATGAGAATCATTCTCATTTATGCCGTGTTGCGTCCATCATGTCTCCAAGGCTCCGCACCGCACTGCGCCTTTTCCATCGCTGGATCGGCTTCCCGGCTGGCCTTTTCCTGTTCGTTCTCTGCTTCACCGGCTCGCTGGCCTGTTTTTCTCCGGAAATACAGGGCTGGATGCAGCCCCGCACCGCCCTCCACAGTCCCCTGCCCGCCATGACACGCACCGGCCTGCTGAAGGCCGGACAGAATCTGAAGACACAGCTCGACACGGGCATCTTCGCTTTCCTGAAACTTCCCTCTCCACGGGACCCCGTTTTCCGCCTCTGGCACTATGATGGGCGCATCTTCCTCGGCCCGGCCCTTGCGCCTGACACGGGCCTGCCGCTGACAGACCATGACATCACCGGCGGCACGTTTTTCGTGACCCTCCATGCCAGCCTTCACCTGCCCAACCCATGGGGGCAGATACTGACAACCACCGTAGGCATCGGTCTGCTCGTGACACTGTTGACCGGCCTGTGGCTCCAGCTGCGCCGCTTCCTGCCGGACCTGCTGCTTTTCCGCCCCCGGGCTGCCTCCCAACGCCGCTGGCTGGACCTGCACCTGCTGTGCGGCACGCTGAGCCTGCCCGTCCTGTTCATCATCGGCCTGTCCGGCGTGATCCTTCAGTCCCAGAAGCTCATCCACATGATGAACCCGCCCCATCACCCCGCAGGCCATGCCAGTCGCCATCAGGCCCACACAGCCATACCTCCGTCCCTGTCTCCCGCCATCATCAGCAGCCTGACCGAAAACGGCCTGCGGCAGTGGGGCACGGTAGCAGATGGATTCTTCATGCAGACCGGCAGGGAAATCGGCCTTTATGGCCCTGACACCCTGCATTTCTGCCTCCAGAGGCAGGCCCTGACACCTTCCCACCCCACCCTGCCGCCCCGGTCCGTCTGCCCGACCGTACACAGCTTCTTCGTGGGACTGCACAACCTGCGCTGGGCCGGACTGGCAACACGCTGGTTCTACTGCTTCAGCGGTCTGATGGGCTGCATCATCATCGGGTCCGGCCTGGTCCTCTTCCTGCAGTCGGAAAGGAACAGCATCACCCATCACCCTGTTTCCTCCACAATCCGGCAGCGCCTCCAGCGCAGTCATGAGGCCGTCACCATCGCCACCACACTGGGGCTGCCCCTGGCCACGCTGGCCCTGTTCTGGAGCACACGCCTCCCCACGCCGTTTTCCCTGTCGCCCATTCTCTGGGAAGAAAGTGTTTTCTTCGGTCTCTGGAGCCTCTCACTGCTCCATGCCTTCATCATCAGACCGGCAACCTGCCAGCAGCTCGCCCTTGTTGCTGTTCTGGGCACTGGCACTACAGGACTCGACCTGCTGACTCGCCCTTTTCATACGGGGCGACCTCTCCTCTTCGGCGCCGTGGACCTTCTGGCAGCCTGCCTTGGACTGGCTGCCCTGTCCGTTCTTCTGCATCTTTTCCGAAAGCAGGCGGCATGATCATCCTGTTCCTCATGGGCCTCTGGGCTGCTGTCTGGCTGCTCCATCTCAACAGACTGCCCACCTACAGGCGACAGAATCCCTGCCATCTTCCCCCTGCCGGAACGCTACAGACGCTTCTCCGCCTGGCCCTGCCTGCCGCCGGCCTGACCGGAGCCTGCCTTCTGGAAGGACTGGACGGACTGTTCCTCTGGGCCTTCACAGCTCCAGCCACGGGCTTTCTGCTCGGCCTGACCCTCCCCCATCTGCCACACTCACCAGCTCCCAAAGGCCGGAACTTGCAAAACCATCGGGGAACACCCAGATACCTGCCATGAAAATACGTCTGTCCTCACTGCTGACCTCAGCCCTTATCATGTCGGCCGCCGTTCTGGGGCTCAGCCCCGCTGCCAGAGCAGACCGCCCCTGGCAGGACGCCCATGTGCAGGCCCGGATTGTTGGCGAACATGAGCTGAGCCTGCCGCTGGCCCCCTCGCTGAATTCCCTTCCCGATGGGTCCCCCTTCGCCTTGGGTATGACGGGCAAGATCTATCGTCTGGACCCCGTGGACAGCCGCCTCACTCTCCTGATGGACGAGTTGCCCGCCATCACGGCCCTGACGGCGACATCCCAGGGCCTCTGGGCCGTAACACAGGCGCCCACGCCCGCACTGCTCAATATCGCACCGGATACAGGGGTCATCCTCAACCATATCGGCTTCAGCAACGCCCTGGCCGTCGGCAGCCACATTTCGGCCCTTCAGGTCACGGACAGCAAGGCTTTTCTGGTCGATGACGGCGTTCCGGCTTTCGTCATCATCGACCTCAGGAGCGGTCATGCAGAGCGTCTGCTGGAAGGCGCCCCCTCCCTCAGCAGCCATGCCCCTCTCATCCGGCATGGCCAGCCCGTCACGACGGCACAGGGGCAGCCCAAAACGGGGGGCAACGTACGCTTCCTTCTACTGGACCACGGCAAAAACTGGCTGTTTTATCAGACCCCGACAGGACCACTTTACCGAATCGGAACTGACATTCTGACCGATTCCAGCCTTGGCCCGGCGGAACGGATAGAAGCCATGACAAACTGGCGCCGTACCCCCAGCCTTGGCGGCATGACCATCAGCCGGGATGACACGATCTACATGATCGACATCGAACATGGAGACCTGCTCGCCTTTGGTGCCGACCGCCTGCCCTGGCGCCTGCTTCATGATGAGAAACTCTATGATGCCCAGGCCGTCACACTGCTCAAAGGCCGCTCAGGCGTGCCGGGACGACTGGCTGTCCTGACCGGTTCCGCCATGCCGGAAAACGGCACGAATCCGGCCCCAATAACCAATCACCAGCATCTTCTGGAAATTACCCTGCCCTGATGGCGTTTCGGTGATATAGTGAGGGCATGCGTTATCGATCTACCCGCGGCACACTGGATGCCGCTGCCCCCGACTTTTCCGATATTCTGCTCAGCGGTCTGGCTGGTGATGGCGGGCTCTACATGCCCGATCACTGGCCGCATATCCCCCGCGAGACCCTGACAGGCTGGCGCACCCTCTCCTATGCCGACCTTGCGGCAGAGGTCATCGGCCTGTTCACCGAGGGCAGCATAGACCGTGACACACTCCGTACCATGGCGCACGACGTCTACGGACAATTCGACCACGCCGCCGTAGCACCGCTGGTGGAAGTGGAGGATGGTCTCTTTTCGCTGGAGCTGTTCCACGGCCCGACGCTCGCCTTCAAGGACATGGCCATGCAGATGCTTGGCCGCCTCTTCGAACATGTACTGAAACAGCGCAACCACCATGTGACCATTGTCGGTGCCACATCGGGCGATACAGGATCCGCCGCCATCGAGGCCTTCCGTGGCCGGGAACATGTGTCCATCGTCATTCTCCATCCCCATGGCCGGACGTCGGAAGTCCAGCGCCGCCAGATGACCACAGTGCTGGAGGACAACGTCCTCAACATCGCCGTGGAAGGCGACTTTGATGACTGTCAGGACATGGTCAAAGCCATGTTCGCCGATGAATCCTTCCGTACGGACTGCGCCCTCTCCGCCGTCAACTCCATCAACTGGGCCCGCATTGCAGCCCAGATTCCCTATTATGTCCGCTCCGCCCTCGCTCTTGGTGGGCCGGACCGCCCGGTTTCCTTCGCCGTGCCAACCGGCAACTTCGGCAACATCCTGGCCGCCTGGGTGGCCAGCCAGATGGGGCTGCCTGTCGATCATCTCTGTGTCGGCTCCAACCGGAACGACATCCTGACCCGCTTCCTTCTGAACAACGACATGACGAAGCGGCAGGTGGAGCCGAGCCTCTCCCCCTCCATGGACATTCAGGTTTCGTCCAACTTCGAGCGTCTGCTGTTCGAGATGCTGGGCCGTGATCCCAACCGCTGCCGTGCCATCATGGAAGAATTCCGGCAGACGGGCTGCATGGCCGTGCCACATGACGCCTGGGAGCAGATCCGGGAAACTTTCCACGGCGTTGCCCTGAGTGACGAGCAGACGACCGCCACGATGAAGGCACTTTACGCTGAAAGCCATTATCTGGCAGACCCTCACTCCGCCATCGGCTTGGCAGCGGGGCGGCGCTTCCGTGAAGCAGGCGTGCCGATGGTGGCCGCCGCCACGGCCCACCCGGCCAAGTTCCCCGATGCCGTAAAGAAAGCAACCGGCATCCATCCGGAGTTGCCGCCGCATCTGGCAGACCTCTTCTCCCGCAAGGAACGTTATGAGGTTCTTCCCAACGACCTCGAAAAGGTCAAAGCGGCTGTCCGGGCGCATCGCGGACGCTGAGTCCTGCGCTGGCTGCTACACATGGGCAAAAGGGGATGGCCCTGTCAGGCTGTCCCCTTTTCCGTCTGCCCCGTGAAAAACGGGGGGACTGGAAAAAGACTCCCGGCACCCCATATTGCAAACACTTTCCGCTTCTTCTCACATCATGGACACGCAGAACTGCATGAGCGAACAGATCAGACGTACGACTCTTGAAAATGGCCTCAACATCGTGACGGAACGGATGGAGCGTGTCGAAACCGTCTCGTTCGGAGCCTATGTGGCTGCTGGCACCCGCCATGAAAGCGAAGCCACCAATGGAGCAGCCCATTTTCTCGAGCATATGGCCTTCAAAGGAACAGGGCGTCGTTCTGCCATCCGCATTGCCGAGGAAATCGAAAATGTGGGCGGTTATCTCAACGCCTACACGGCCAGGGAGAATACAGCCTATTACGTCAAGCTGCTGAAGGATGATCTGCCACTTGGCGTGGACCTCATCGGCGACATCCTCACCCACAGCACCTTTCTGCCAGAAGAAGTGGAGCGGGAACGTGGTGTCATCCTTCAGGAAATCGGTCAGGCGAATGATACGCCTGATGACATCGTCTTTGACCATTTCCAGGAATGTGCCTACCCCGATCAGCCCATGGGCCGCCCCATCCTTGGCACGGAAGATGGCATCGCCAGCATGAGCCGGGAGACGCTCATGGCCTACATGCATGAGCATTACAGCACGCAGAACATGGTCATCGCCGCAGCGGGCAATCTCCACCATGATGAGGTTGTCGACCTCGTCCGTACCCATTTTGCCGACCTGCCCACGCACACGCCACCACAGGCCGTACCGGGCCGGTATGTCGGCGGGATAAAGCAGACGGACCGCAAGCTGGACCAGGTCCACCTCCTGCTGGGTTTCCCCGCCCCCGGCTATCGGGAAAAAGGCTATTACAGTGCCATGATCCTCTCCACCCTGCTGGGAGGTGGCATGTCGTCCCGTCTGTTCCAGGAAATCCGGGAGCGGCGCGGGCTCGTCTACAGCGTCTACACCTTTGCCAGCCCCTTTGCGGACAGCGGCATGTTCGGCCTCTATGCCGGGACCGGGCCAGACAAGACGGACGAACTGATTCCTGCCGCCCTGACTGAGCTCAGCACCCTCCAGAAGGGAATCAGCAAGGAAGAACTGGACCGTGCCCGCACGCAGCTCAAGGCCTCGCTGCTCATGTCGCTGGAGAGCACAGGCAGCCGCTGTGCCCAGATCGCCCGCCAGATCCAGGTCCATGACCGCATCATTTCCACCAGCGACATGATCCGCAAGATCGATGCCGTAACGGAAGAGGACGTCCTGGCCATGGCCCGGACCATCTTCAACGGGGCTCCGACGCTGACCACCATGGGACCAGCCCGCAACATCCCCGGGCCAGATGCCATCCACGCCGCACTGAAATCCGCATGACCGATCTGCTCCCCCATCTTGAGGCCGCCCTGAAGTTTGCCCGCCAGCACGGTGCCGACCATGCCGATGCGGTCATGCTCCGTGGCCGGAGCCGCTCCGCCATGATCCGGCAGGGTCAGGCGGAAGGCCTCCGCCATGCGGAGAGCCTGTCCCTCGGGCTGCGTGTCTTCCATCAGGGCCGTGTGGCCACGGTCTCCGGCAATGACGTAACGCCGGAAGCCCTCTCACAGCTTGCAGAACGGGCCTGTGCCATGGCCAGGGTCGTTCCTCCATCCCCTGATGACGGTCTGGCAGACGAACCGCTCATGCCTGTTCCTGCCAGCACGATTGCAAAGCTCGACCTGCTCGACCCCTCTGGCACGCCGGATACGCCGGCCCTGCTGAACAGAGCCCGTGAGATGGAAGACGCAGCCCTCTCACATGCAGGCATCACCAACAGCAGTGGTGCCTCAACCAGCACGACCCTTCAGGACATCGCCCTGGCCACCAGTGCCGGCTTTGCCGGCCAGTATCAGCGCAGCGGCCACAGCTGTGGCGTCAGCGTCCTGGCGGGAACAGGAACAGGGATGCAACGGGATTATGCCCTGCACAGTGCCGTGCATCAGGCCGACCTAGAAAATCCTGCCCGGCTGGGCCATGAGGCGGCCCGCCGTGCCCTTGCCCGGCTGAACCCTACCCGCCCCAGAACGGGCCTCTATCCGGTCCTGTTCGCCCCCCGCGTGTCCGGCTCCCTGCTGGGGCATCTCGCTGGGGCGATCAATGGATCCGCCATCGTGCAGGGGACTTCCTTCCTCAAGGACAGGCTGAATGAAGCGGTATTTGGGTCTGGCGTCACCATCACCGATGACCCGACCCTGCCCCGTCTTGCCGGTTCCCGCCCCTTTGATGGTGAGGGCACGGCCTGCCTGCCGCTGGACCTTGTGAAAGACGGGCAGCTTCGCCACTGGCTGCTGGACAGCCGCTGTGCCCGCAGGCTGGGTCTGCCCGCCAGCAATGGCCGGGCCAACCGGACCGGCGGGGGCAATGTCCACCCCGGTCCGTCCAACCTGTTCCTTCATGCGGGCACCCACTCCCCTGAAGAACTGAGACGTGATATCAGGGAGGGTGTGCTCATCACCGAACTGATGGGCAACGCCATCAACATGCTGACAGGCGATTACAGCCGGGGCGGTTCAGGCTTCATGATCCGCAATGGCGAGATTGCCGAGCCTGTATCAGGCATCACGGTGGCAGGTAATCTGCTTGACATGTTTGCGCGGCTCATCCCCGCCAATGACCTCAACCTGATGACGGGCCATCACGCCCCAACCATCCGTATTGACCAGATGAGTCTTGCTGGAGACTGACCAGATTATGCGTATTCGTCTTTTCCCCCTAGCAGCGGCAGCCCTGTGCCTGCCACTCTTTGCCCTTGCTCCGGCTGCCGATGCCAGAGCTGGCATGGGGTCTTCCCTGGGCAGCCGGGGCTCCCGCACCTATAGCCCCCCGCCCCGCACCAGCCTCACCCCCAACTGGACCCGGCCCATGGACCGCAGCATGACGCCCCGCACGCCGTCCTATGCCTCTCCGGCACCGGAGAGCGGCTTCAGTCGGCCAAACTTCGGCAACAGCATGCGACCACCCTTTGCCATGCGGCACCCCTTTCTGACCGGGCTGGCTGGTGGCTTCCTTGGGGCCGGGCTGTTCGGAATGCTGAGCGGGCATGGCTTCTTCAGCGGTTTCAGCGGGGGCGGCGGGTCCTTCTTCGGCTTCCTCATTCAGGTGCTGGTCGTTGCCTTCATCATCAATTTCCTCATCAAACTCTGGCGGAAACGGTCTTCCAACAACACCATGTCCAGCAATGCAGGTGGCTCTGGCCTGTTTGGTGCAGCCGGTGGCGCTTCCTCCCCCTTCACCAGCCAGCCGCAGCAGGCTCCTTCGCAGGGCGTGACCCTGACGCCTGATGATTACAGCACCTTCCAGCAGTTGCTGATAAACGTACAGGCTGCCTGGAGCGCACAGGACATGATGTCCCTCCAGCGCATGGCGACGCCTGAAATGGTCAGTTACTTCAACAACCAGCTTTCCGAGCTGACAAGCCGTGGTGCCCGCAACATCGTCTCTGATATCCAGTTCCTGCGGGGTGACCTTGCCGAAGCCTGGCGGGAAGGCACAATCACCTACGCCACCGTGGCCCTGCAATATTCCGCCATTGATGTCACGACCGACAGCATGGGCAATGTTCTGGACGGCAGCAAAACCGAACGCCAGACCATCACGGAACTCTGGACCTTCCTCCGTGCCGATGGCCGGGGCAACTGGATCCTCTCCGCCATCCAGCAGGCCGGGTGACCACTCCCCTGGGCGAGAGGCAGCCACCCTGCCTCTCAGCCGCCCTCACCTGAAAGAAAAACCCCGCTTGCCTGAACCTTTCATGGACAGGCAGGCGGGGTTTTTCTTTCCCATCTACGAGAAGACGTCACAGTCGGTACAAAGCCACCACGAACAGGGCCAGCGTGAAAAAGGAAAGCCCGAGAACGATGCCGAAGAGACGGCCCTGGCGGCGGGAAGGAGTGTTATGATCGCTCATGCCAGAAGAACCCTGTCAATCAGAAGGCCACAGAAGAGGAAGAACAGATAGGCCAGTGAATAGCGAAACGCATGACGGGCCGGTTTATCTTTCGTCAGGCTGTTCCCCTTCTCATCCTGTCTGTCGAACAGGACCCGCAGGCCGTAATAGATGAAACCGAGGTCCAGCAGGCTGGCACAGACCGTGTAGAACCAGCCACACTGCCCGACCACGCTCGGCACGAGAGACACGGCGCCCAGAATGAAAGTGTAGATGACGATCTGCCAGCGTGTATGGCGTGCGCCCTTCACGACTGGCAGCATGGGGATGCCCGCACTCTCGTAATCCTTGCACGCATAAAGGGAGAGCGACCAGAAATGCGGAGGCGTCCACAGAAAGACGATGGCGAACATCACCACCGGCAGCACGTCCAGCGATCCCATCGTCGCTGCCCAACCGATCATGGGGGGAAAAGCTCCGGCTGCACCGCCAATCACGATGTTCTGCGGCGTGCTGCGCTTGAGCCACATGGTGTAGATCACACCATAAAAAAAGATGGAAAAAGCCAGAATCCCTGCCGCCAGCAGGTTGGTCGCCAACCAGAGCAGCACAACGGAGGCTACCGACAGCACAACCGCATAAACCAACGCACTCGTTGGTTCGACCCGCCCTCCGGGAACAGGACGGATGCGGGTCCGCTTCATGATCGCATCAATGTCACGATCATACCACATGTTGATGGCACCCGCCGCACCGGCCCCGATGCAGATGCAGGCAATGATAACCAGCCCGACAGGTACGGACGGCCATTTCGGCGCTACGGCCATGCCCGCCAACCCGGTGAAGACCACAAGTGAAATCACTCGTGGTTTGAGCAGCGCCACCCAATCTTGCAGAGCCGTATCACCAGCATGTCCCTCGACACGCAGCGCCCCCAGAAAACGGGCCAGTGGAGAGGCCGAAAGACCGGATGATGCCTGCATGGAAAAACACCTTACTCTTCAGGAAAAAGCCCCATTGTCCCCTGGGTCCGCTCTACCAGCAGGCCATACCAGACCATTCCGGCAGACAGGGCGAACATGAGCAGGCTGCAGCCCATCAACAGCACGGCAGGCACGACCAGCTGCGGCAGAATGGAACAGAGCGCCCCGACAAACGTGATGAAAGCATGAATCATGCCAAAAATGGAAAAAGATCGCCCCCACCGTGCCAGTCTGGCCCCGCACCAGCCATAGAAAGCTGCACTGAGAGCAAGAAGGCTGCCGAACATCACAAGCTGATGCCCTGCCGCCCCCAGAACGAAGGCCCCCGGCGGCACCCCCTGTATGCCCCAGACTGGTTCGGTCAGCATGGCGGCCCAGCCAGCGAGCAGCAATACAAGCCCACCGGAAGCCCAGGCCGCCACTGGCCCCGATGGCAGGGCAGTACGCCATATATCCCTGGCAAAGGCTACGAGAAGAACCAGACAGGGAACCCCTAGCCCGATGCTCAATCCAGCACTGTAAACCGATGACGGAAACCCGCCGAAGAGATGGTCAGCCCAGAGCAGAACAGGCACCACACCCATGACGCCAAACGCATGGGGAGCACAGCGGGGTACCCACCCCTGCTTCTTCTGCCCGGGCAGAAGAGCAGCCATGATGATGCCAAGCGAAGGCACGCTCAGCAGGGTCATTTCCACACTGCCACGCAGAACCGTCAGAAGGGCTTCAGGCCCGGCACCAGCCAGACCACTCCGCAGCAGAAAAGCCAGCAGAACGGGAGCGATGATGAGCACAGACAGAGCATTGGCCAGAAACGCCCAGACCAGCGGCGGACAATCACGGAAGGGGATGGACCGCATCTCCAGAACCGTGGCCAGCACATTGAAAGCCAGCGCCAGCACGCCAATGCTCCAGAGAGCCAGCCCGACAAACGGCATGACCGGCAGCAGAAAGGCACCTACAGCCAGCACGCCAAAACCGGTACGGACCGCAAACGGCAGAGCCATGCCCTCGCCTTTCAGCAGGTCCGGCAGGAACCAGCGGGCCATCCCGCCCAGAAAAGCCGGGCATACAACATAAAATGTCATCAGCACGGCATGGGACACAACGACACCAGGAGACGGATGCACATGCAGGAAAGGCAACCCCATGGCGCCCCCCAACATGCCAGCAAACAACGCCAGCAGAAAAAACGCCCCACCGCTTCTCCCATGACGGGATGAAGATACTGTCTGAAATAACGGCCTTGAAGTCACTCTATTCCGCCAGCCTGTTGCCACCATGAAACATCTGCCTTTCTCGAAGGCAGATGGATTTCCCCTACTTAGTCTTCTCAGGCGGCAATGTCACGAGGGTGAACAGACCCGCCGGAGGGACGGGCACGATGGTCGCCCGGGCCATATCCTCCGGTGGAAGCAGGGATTCAATGGCAAAATCAGGATGCCAGCCCAGCGCACGGGAGGCCCGGGCCATGACCTTCTCCACCTTCAGCCGAAGGCCCCCACGGGCAAGGAAATGGTTGACAAAAAGGATGTGTCCCCCCGGTTTCACCACCCTCTTCAACTCTGCCAGAAGCAGGTCCGGATGAGGCACGACAGAGGCCACGAACATGCCGACGGCGATATCAAAGCTGTTATCGGCAAAGGTGGTATGTTCGGCGTCCATCACCATAAGTTCATCAACATTACGGAGACCTTCCCTCTTCACACGCTCCCGGGCAAGGGCCAGCATGTCTTCCGAGAGGTCGATTCCTGTAATGCGTTTGTCGGACCTGTAGGAAGGAAGGGCCAGCCCGGTTCCAACTCCCACCTCCAGCACACGCGTGCCCGGAAGCGCATTGACAGCCGCCACGGCCCGCCGTCGCCCGAAAGCAGATACACCGCCAAAAACCTTGTCGTACATGCGGGCCCAACGGCGATAGGCATCACGTACGCTGTCAGCATCGAGGGAAGAACGGGGTTTAAGGGAAGACACCATGAAAATGCAGCCTCAACTGTCTGCCCCCAACAAAGCGGGGAGCATTATCGCTACTGATACCGATCAGTCCGCCCCTTTCTTGCCCCCCAACGCCCTTGGCTGACAAGGTATTCTGACGATATTATGCGAAAAAATTTGGTCTACCTGTCCAGAACAGAACCAGAACTCATGACTGGATCACATGATGAAGCATCTCGATCTCATATTGGCCCTTCTCTGCCTGTTTTTCTGGGTGGCCCTTTATGTCGTCTATTACCATGAAAGACTGTTTCCATGGCTCATCAACAGGTTCAGCCGGGACAGACCATCCAGGGACCTGAAGGTGGAAAATGGATATTTCTCTGATGGCGTACCCATTCCATTCCGGGACAATCTCTATCCTTCCGACCCTGAAAAAGATGCCAGGACAGAGGACGGCTCCACATCACCGGAAGAGCCTCCCCACGAGACCGTAACACGGAAAACGGACCAGACACCAAACAGGTGAAAGGCCTGACCATAGGGCCAGGCCGCTTCCATGTTTCCTTTCAGGAAAGACGGGCCTCGATGCAGTCCCAGATCATCCCGGCACTGTTGATGCCATCAAAACGGTCCAGTTCCTGTAGGCCCGTCGGGGAGGTGACGTTGATCTCCGTCAGCCAGTTCCCGATCACGTCAATCCCCGTGAAAATGAGGCCATGTTCCTTCAGGTACGGACCAATGGTCCGGCAGATTTCCCTGTCACGGTCCGTCAGTTCCACACGCTCGGCACGGCCGCCGACATGCATGTTGGACCGGGCATCACCCTGCGCAGGAACACGGTTGATTGCCCCGATCGGCTCGCCATCCACAAGGATGATGCGCTTGTCCCCCAGCCGCACGGCAGGCTCATAACGCTGCACCATCAGCGGTTCACGGGAGCGGGAGAAGTGCATCTCCAGCAGGGAGGAGAAATTCTCGTCATCCTCCTTCACCCGGAAGATGCCCGCTCCGCCATTGCCATAAAGCGGCTTCAGGATGATGTCCCTGTGCTTCTGCCGGAAAGCGGCAATCGCCTCCCGGTCCCACGTCACCAGCGTTGGCGGCATGAGCTGGGGAAAATGCGTGACCAGCAGCTTCTCCGGTGCATTGCGTACGGATACCGGATCATTCACCACGAGGGCCTGCCCCTCGCCCGTGCCATGAACATGCTCCAGCATGTGGGTGGCCGTGATGTAGCCCATGTCGAAAGGCGGGTCCTGCCGCATGAGCACGACATCACATGAGCCGATGTCCAGAACCTCCTCCGGGCCAAAGGCAGCATGATCGCCTTTCTTCCGCTGTACGGTCACCCTGCGGCTCCGGGCCTGAAGACGGCCTGCCGTGCCCTTTCCTTCCAGCAGGGACAGGGTGGTGGGGTGATAGACATGCAGCTCGTGCCCACGTCGCTGGGCTTCCAGCATCAGGGCAAAGGTGGAATCACCATCAATGTTGATGTCTTCCAGCGGGTCCATCTGCACGGCAACACGCCGCCGGGAGGAAGAGGACTGGACCATAAGAATAACTCCGCAAAAGCAGTTCAGGACCGAACGGTTTCTTTCAGGCCCCCACCATATCAGGCCGGGTCTGGATAGGCGATGGACAGCACTTCCACAAGGACAGGGCCGGATGGTGTCTGCATGGTGACCTCATCATGCACGGCAGCTTTCATGAGAGCACGGGCCACCGGAGCCTGCAGGCTGACCTCCCCATGCTCCAGCCGGGACTCATCCACGCCAAGGATCGTCACGGTATAATGACGGTCCTCCTCATCCGCATAGCAGACGGTGGCGCCGAAGAAGACACGGTTCCGGTTGGTCTGGGCTGCCGGGTCCACAATCACGGCCTGATCCAGCCGTTTCGTCAGGAAGCGGATGCGCCGGTCGATCTCCCGCAGGCGGCGTTTGCCATACTGGTAGTCCGCATTCTCCGAACGGTCGCCATTACTCGCCGCCCATGAGACGACCTCCACGACCTGCGGCCGCTCCTTCTGGGTCAGCTCTTTCAGCTCAGCCCGCATCCGGGCCGCACCCTGTGGGGAAAGATAACGGTGCAGGGCAATCTTCTCGGCGGCCATGCGGCGTCAGCCTTCCGCCGGACGACGTGAGACATCAGCACGGAAGCGGATCATGCCGCCAAGGCTCTGCCCCGGTGCCAGCACATGCACGCCACGCCCGGCGATCTCCGGCCTGTTGAGGGCATCCGTCATGCTCGTGACCGGCTCGATGGCCACATAGCCCTCCTCCGGCTGGGAGAAGACCACCAGATGCGAGAAAATCCGGTCCGCTTCCACCGTCAGGTCTGGCAGCCCCCCGGGCTGCTCCAGCCGGGCCTGACCGGCAAACCCGGCAAACCCGTTATCCAGCTTCAGCTCCTCAAGGGCCTGCCCTTTCGAAAAATCCCACTCACCTTCGCAGGATTTTTTTTCGGTCGGCAGGCCGTGACCGTCCGTCAGCCAGACCGAGTCCGCTGCGAATTTCAGGCGGGATTTGGCCTCCGAATGGAAGAAAGGATGGAACCCCAGACCGACCGGCTGATCGACCGTATCGCTGTTCCGGATCACGATGGAGACATGCAGCCCGTCCGCCCGCAGCTCGTAGGACATGACGGCCCGATAGGCATAGGGCCATTCCCCCCGACCGGCTTCATCATCAGAAGGCGTGTGATCGAAAGTCAGGATGGCGTGACTGTCCGTTCTGTGCGCCACCTGCCATTCATGCTCCCAGCCATTGCCATGGATGGGATGCGGGCAGCCCTCCATGTTGGGGACAAGCCTGTGCTCCTCTCCCCCGAAGGCAAAATGGCCGTCTGCAATCCTGTTGACATAGGGCAGCAGAGGATAGGCCCCCACGGCCACGCCCTTCTGGTTCCGCAGGGCCGGATTGGCGACCGGACGGAGCATGTCATGCCCCTGCACCTGCCACTGGCCAAGGGCAGCCCCCGTCTCCGGCAGGATGGTCAGGCTCTGCCCGTCTCTCTTGAGTTCCAGCATGGTCAGTCCTTCTTTTTCCGTCTGGTCGTCTTGCGTTGTCTGGCCTGCGAAGCTGCCGGGGCCGGAGCAATGAGGCCAATGTCGCTGGCCTCCCGCCGGTGAATCTCGTCCCGCAGGGCGGCGGCCTGTTCAAAGTCCAGCTCAGCTGCTGCTTCACGCATTTTCTTGCGCAGATCGTCAATGGTGAGCTGTGGATCAGACTCCGGCGGAGCTTCCTTGCCCGCCAGCTCTTCCTGAAAGAGCGTGTCGCTGATGCGGCTGCGGACCGTCTGCGGCGTGATGCCGTGCGCCTCGTTCCAGGCCATCTGCTTTTCCCGGCGGCGGGCCGTTTCCTCGATGGCGTAACGCAGGCTGTCCGTCTCCTTGTCCGCATAGAGCAGGACACGGCCATTCACGTTGCGAGCGGCTCGGCCGATCGTCTGCACAAGAGAGGTGCGGGACCGCAGGAAGCCTTCCTTGTCTGCATCGAGAATCGCCACAAGGGCACATTCGGGAATATCCAGCCCTTCCCGCAGCAGGTTGATGCCCACAAGAACATCAAAGGCCCCCAGCCGCAGGTCCCGGATGATCTCCATGCGCTCCAGCGTATCAATGTCGGAATGGAGATACCGCACCTTCACGCCATGTTCGGAAAGATATTCCGTCAGGTCCTCAGCCATGCGCTTGGTCAGGGTCGTGACGAGGACACGGCCATTCTCGGCAATGGTCGCCCTGGCCTCATGCAGCAGGTCGTCCACCTGCCCTTCCACGGGTCGGATGATGGTGATGGGGTCTGTCAGGCCGGTCGGACGGATGATCTGCTCGGCAAACACGCCTTCCGTCTGTTCCATCTCCCACGGCCCCGGCGTGGCGGACACGAAGATGCTCTGCGGCCGGAAGGCATCCCACTCCGAAAAAGACAGGGGCCGGTTATCCAGACAGGAGGGAAGACGGAACCCGAAATCTGCCAGCGTTTCCTTGCGGGCACGGTCTCCCCGTTCCATCCCGCCAATCTGGGGCACACCGACATGGCTTTCATCCACGATCAGCAGGGCATCTTCCGGCAGATACTCAAAGAGGGTTGGCGGCGGATCACCGGGACGGCGACCTGAAAGATAGCGGGAGTAGTTCTCAATTCCCTTGCAGACGCCTGTCGTTTCCAGCATTTCCAGATCAAAATTGGTCCGTTGAAGGATGCGTTCTTCCTCCAGCGGCTTTCCCTTGTCCCTGAAATACTGGATGCGGTCCTGCAGTTCATCCTTGATGCTGACCATCGCCTGATTGAGCGTGGGGCGGGGCGTCACATAATGGGAGCTGGCATAGAGGCTGACCTCTTCCAGATCAGCCGTCTTCTCCCCCGTCAGCGGGTCGAATTCGGTGATGCTTTCCACCTCATCCCCGAAGAGCATGACACGCCACGCCCTGTCCTCGTTCTGGATGGGGAAAATGTCCACCTGCTCCCCCCGCACCCGGAATGACCCACGCTCGAAGGCCAGATCATTCCGCTGGTATTGCAGCTCCACCAGATGGCGGATCAGGTCGTCCCGATCGATGATCTCCCCCGGCACGAGGCGGATTTTCATGCGGGCATAGGATTCGGGCGAGCCGATACCATAAATGCAGGACACGGAGGCCACGATGATGACATCGTTCCTTTCCAGCAGGGCCTGCGTGGCAGCATGGCGCATCCGGTCTATGCGCTCGTTGCGCTGGCTGTCCTTCTCGATGAAGGTATCCGAGCGGGGCACATAGGCTTCCGGCTGATAGTAATCATAGTAGGAAACGAAATATTCCACCGCATTGTCGGGGAAGAACTGTTTCATCTCACTATAGAGCTGGGCCGCCAGGGTCTTGTTGGGAGCCATGATGAGCGTGGGCCGCTGCGCCGCCTCGATCACCTTGGCCATGGTGAAGGTCTTGCCCGACCCTGTCACACCCATCAGCACCTGATCCCGCTCCCCGGCCTGCAACCCGTCCAGCAGGGCGGCAATCGCCTGCGGCTGGTCCCCGGAGGGTTCGTAATCCGATTTGACGACAAACCGGTTGGTCTTCGGTTTGGCGGGCTGTTTTTCAGGGAAAAAATCCGTCTGACGGGGCGCGACCGGTTTTTTCTTTTTGCGGGACGACGAAGAAACTGCCATGGCCCCTAGATGGGAGCATGTTCCTGCCACCACAAGATGCCTCTGACGGAATAAATGGAGCCACCCGTTTCCGGCTGTTCATTCCTCATAAAAAGACTGGCAGTTTTTACAGGGTCGTTTACCATCACACCGCCTCTTCACTGCCCAATGAGGCTCCACTTCCACAAAAAGGTCAGAACCTTATGGATATCGAACAGATCGAGCAGAGCTACACGCAGTTCCGCAACACGGCGCAGCAGGCCTTCCAGCTGATTGACCGGCTGATCGGCCAGATGCAGGACGCCTCGCAGAATGGCGACGCACAGGCCGGGGAATGGGCTGCGAGCCTCCAGCAGATTTCCTCCATCTTCCAGAATGGCCAGGGCCATGCCGGAGACCTCGTCGGCCAGCTGGCCGGTCTGGTGAGCCATCTCGGCGAGAAAAACGGGGGCGAAAGCTCCGGTGAGCAGAGCAGCGGCTTCGCCAGCTTCGGCAAGGCCCTCCAGCAGGACGTGATCCAGGAAATCGGCGGCAACCTGCTGAGCAAATTCTTCCGCTGACAGTTCCCTGCCCATCCTGACAGGCAAGGCCGGACCGGTATGCTCACCCGTCCGGCCTTGCCTTCATCTGGCGGGCTGGACCTGCGCCTTCCGCAGGGCATCCTTCTGCCGGGCCGCCAGAACATCCACATTGAAATCCTGCGTCAGCTCCATGAAGAGCCGGTGCCAGTTCACCCGTGCTCCCAGCCGCAGGAAGGCACTGCCCAGCCCGATGGCCGAGCGGTCCAGCATAACGAATTCCCGTGGCAGAGTGATGCCGCCCGTGCGCTTCAGCCCGTCATAGACATGCTCCAGCACCCGGCGGGCCTCCTGCGGGTTGTTGCTCTCTTCCACATTGCAGATTTCATCCGTCATGAGAGGACGATAGAAGAAGCGTGCCCACTCATTGAGCACGGCAGCCCGCTCCCGTGAAATGTCCCTGAAGCCCCAGTCATGATAGGCCTCGTAGGCCCGTTCCTCATCGCCATCCCGCAGGGCATCGAAGAGAGACAGGACACCACCGACAAACCGGGGCGAGAAAATGCGTACGGAACCGAAATCCAGCAGGTTCAGCCCACCATCCTGCCGCACGGTGAAATTGCCCATATGCGGGTCACCATGCACGACACCATAATGATAGACGGGCCTGTACCAGGCCTTGAACAGCGCAATCGCAATGGCGTTGCGCTCTTCCTGCGGGAGCTGTTCCTCCAGCACGGACTTCATGGAGCGGCCCCCCACCCAGTCCATCGTCAGCAGCCGTTCCGTGACCAGCCCGGGTACGGGGGCAGGCACGGTAACTTCCGGCACGTCCGCCAGCATGAGCCTGTAGAGCCGCAGGTGGCTGGCCTCCCGTGTGTAATCCAGCTCTTCCCGCATCCGTTCGGCCAGTTCGGCATAGACCTCATCCTGCCGGATGGCATTACCCACGAGGCTGAACACGCCCAGACCCCGCTTCAGCTGCCGGAGGTCCTGCTCCATGGCTCCCGCCATGCCGGGATATTGCAGCTTGCAGGCCACCTCCCGCCCGTCGGCCAGAGCCGCACGATGCACCTGCCCCAGTGACGCCGCCGCCACGGCCTCATGGCTGAAAGACCGGAAGCGGGATTCCCACCCCGCCCCCAGCTCGGCCCTCATCCGCCGCTGGACGAAGTTCCATCCCATTGGCGGCGCATTGGCCTGGAGATGGGCCAGCTCCTCGGCATAGTCATCAGGCAGGGCACCGGGAATGGTCGAGAGAAGCTGGGCAGCCTTCATCATCGGGCCTTTCAGGTTGCCCAGAACGGCCCGCAGCTCCTCCGCATGGCTGGTCGTGTTGCTCCGCAGGCCCAGCTTGTGCCCGGCCATGCGGGCCGCAACACCCCCCACCATGCTGGAGGCCCGGAACATGCGCTGCATGTTATCGACAAAGCCCGTCCTGTCGATGTCACGTTCACGTGCCATGATCTCAACCCTTACCTGTTGCCCTGTCAGGCAGTGTGCCAGCCTGCATGGCGTGCAGGCCGGCTTTCATCCTCATGCAGCCGGTTCAGCCTCAAGCTGGTCGATCAGCCCGGAAATGACATCCAGACCACGGTTCCAGAAGGACGGATCACCGGCATTCAGCCCGAACGGTGCGAGCAGCTCCTGATGGCGCAACGTGCCACCGGCGGCAAGCATCTCCTTGTATTTTTCCGCAAAGCCTGCCGGGCTGTCCTGATACACGCCATAAAGCGCATTCACCAGACAGTCGCCAAAGGCATAGGCGTACACGTAGAAGGGCGAGTGGATGAAATGCGGAATGTATGACCAGTAGAGGTCATAATCCGGGGTGAAGCTGAAGGCCGGGCCAAGGCTGCGTGTCTGCACGTCCCGCCAGATTTCACCAAGACGCTCGGCAGGGATTTCTCCCCTGCGGCGTTCATCATGCACCTGCACCTCGAACTGGTAGAAGGCGATCTGCCGCACGACCGTGTTCAGCATGTCCTCCACCTTGGAGGCCAGCAGATGATGACGGCGTTTCGGATCACTCTCCGCATCCAGCAGGGACTGGAAGGTCAGCATCTCCCCGAAGACAGAGGCCGTCTCGGCCAGCGTCAGCGGCGTGTCGGAACGGAGATAGCCCTGCTTCTTCCCGGCCAGCATCTGATGGATGCCGTGCCCCATCTCATGGGCCAGCGTCATGACGTCACGGGGACGGCCATGATAGTTCATCAGCAGATAAGGATGCACGGAGGGCACGACCGGATGGGCAAACGCCCCGGAAGACTTGCCCGGTACGGCTGCCGCATCGATCCACGGGTTGTTGAGGAACGTGCTGGCATGGCGGCCCATCTCCTCATCAAAATCCTGATAGGCACGCTGGACGATCGCCTTGCCCTCATCCCAGCTCAGCCGCCTGTCCTGCACATCGGGCAGCGGGGCATTGCGGTCCCAGTGTTCCAGCTTGTCCAGCCCCAGCCAGCGGGCCTTCATGCCGTAATAACGGTGGGAGAGACGGGAGAAGGACGACTGCACGGCATCCACCAGCGCATCCACCACCTCGTCTTCCACCATGTTCGCCCGGTTGCGACTGCTGACAGGCCGGGGGTAACCCCGCATGGTATCAATCGTGGCCTTGTCCTTGGCCAGCGTGTTGGTGATGCCCACCAGCAGCTTGTTGTTGGCTGCCAGCGTGGCACTGATGGCCCTGGCCGCCCCTTCCCGCTTTTTCCGGTCGCTGTCCGTCATGTAATTGAACACGTCGCCCAGCGGCTGCTCTTTCCCCTCGAAGGAGACCATCAGCCCGGCCATGGTCTCGTCAAACAGCCGCACCCACGCATTCCGGCCAGAGACGGCCATGTCCATCAGAACACGCTCAACCTCATCGGAAAGCTGATAGGGGCGGAAGACCCGCAGGTCCCGCAGATAAGGCTTCCATGAGGCCAGCTCCGCATTCTCGCTGAAGCCTTTCTCAAGGGCTGCATCATCCAGCCGGTTCAGCTCCAGCGGGAAGAACAGCAGAAAGGCTGAAATGGCGGTCAGACGTTCCCGCACGCTCTGGGCGAAACGGCCACAGGCGGGGTCGGTCGTGTGGGCTGCAAAGAGAAGCTGGGAATAGGAGCCGATCTTCCCCAGCCCCTCCTCGATCACCTCATAGCCCTGGAGGGCATGGGCCAGATCGGCCGGAGAGGCCTTGCCCAGCGTACCCTTCCAGCGGCTTTCAAATGTCCGGGCCTCATGGTCCAGCCGGACGAAATCCGATTCAATGGCTGGGTCCTCCGGGGAGGCATAGAGGTCGGAAAGGTCCCAGCGGGGGGCGGCCACGGGCGCAGCCGCCTCACCTTCCGGGGCGGAAACCTGCCTGCCTTCCGGCAGACGGGCAAAGGAGCGTGTCTTGAGAAATGATGTCATCATCCCTGCAGACTAGCCAAGCGAGGGGGCTGTGAAAACTCCCTTTTCTGTCACGGTCCATCCTCCAGCCCCGCAGCCCTGCCCGGGTGGCCCCTGTCAGGCTGACAGGCTTCTGAGATCGGCCTCCTCATACCCGATGATGCGGGCATAATCCTTCGGCACGACATGCCAGAATTTCGGCAGAACCTCCTCCCAGTGGTGCAGGATATCCGCCGCATAGGCACTGCCCGTCTCACGCTCGTGCCGCTCCACGAGGCCCCGCAGCTCATCTTTCCACCGTCTGGCCGTCACGGGCTGGCACATGACCGTGTCGTGATTCACCCGTTTCGGAAAGTCGCCATCACGGTCCAGCACATAGGCCGTACCACCCGTGAAACCTGCCCCGAAATTGTCCCCGGCCTTGCCCAGAACAGCGACCGTACCGCCTGTCATGTATTCGCAGCCATTGGAGCCACAGCCTTCCACCACGGCCACGGCACCGGAGTTCCGCACGGCGAACCGTTCCCCGGCCTGCCCGGCGGCAAAGAGTGCTCCCGCCGTCGCACCATAAAGCACCGTGTTGCCGATGATGGAATTCTTCTCCGTGGCGCAGGGTGTCGCACTGCTGGGCCGCAGCACCAGAGTGGCCCCGGAGAGGCCCTTGCCGACATAATCGTTGGCATCACCTTCCACCTCGATGCGCAGCCCCTGTACGGCGAAGGCCCCAAGGGACTGACCGGCAGACCCACGCAGGGAGAGCGTCAGATGCCCTTCCGGCAGGCTGGCCATGCCGAAGCGACGGGTGATGAGGGATGACAGCCTCGTCCCCACCGCACGATGCGTGTTGCGGACGATATAGTGCAGATGCAGCTTCTCCCGCCGCTCGAACAGCGGCTGCGCATCGGCGATGATCTGTGCATCCAGCGTGTCCGGGACCTCATTGCGGCCCTCCAGCGTGCAGTGACGGGCAAAGCCGCCCGTATCCGCCTGCACCAGCAGGGCGTTGAGGTCCAGATCATCCAGATAATCCGAGCCACGATAGACCTGATGGAGCAGGTCCGTCCGGCCGATGATCTCCTCAAGGGAGCGGTATCCCAGACGGGCCAGAATGTTGCGGACATCCTCGGCGATCAGCGTGAACAGGTTGATGACCTTCTCCGGCGTGCCCTCGAACTTCTTCCGCAGCTCCTCATCCTGCACGCAGACACCGACAGGGCAGGTATTGGTATGGCACTGCCGCACCATGATGCAGCCCATCGCCACGAGGGCCGCCGTACCGATGCCGAACTCCTCGGCCCCCAGCATGGCGGCGATCACCACGTCACGCCCGGTCTTGATTCCACCATCAACACGCAGCTTCAGCCGGTGGCGCAGACGGTTGAGCATCAGCACCTGATGGGTCTCGCTCAGCCCCATTTCCCACGGCAGGCCGGCATAATAGATGGAAGACTGGGCACTGGCCCCCGTCCCGCCGGAATGGCCGGAGATCAGGATGGCATCAGCCTTGGCCTTGGCCACACCGGCAGCGATGGTCCCGATGCCCGTCCGTGCCACGAGCTTCACCGTCACGGTCGCCTCCGGGTTGATCTGCTTGAGGTCGTAGATCAGCTGGGCAAGGTCCTCGATGGAATAGATGTCATGATGCGGCGGCGGCGAGATCAGCGTGACGCCCGGCGTGGCATGACGGAGACGGGCGATCAGCTCCGTGACCTTGAAGCCCGGAAGCTGGCCTCCCTCACCCGGCTTGGCCCCCTGTGCGACCTTGATCTCCAGCTCCCGGCAATTGTTGAGATATTCCGCCGTCACGCCGAAGCGGCCGGACGCCACCTGCTTGATGGCCGAGGACGCATTGTCCCCGTTGGGCCGTGGTGTGGCCCGGGCCGGGTCCTCGCCTCCCTCGCCGGAATCGGACTTCGCCCCGATGCGGTTCATGGCGATGGCCAGCGTCTCATGCGCTTCCGGACTCAGCGCACCGAGGGAGATGCCCGGGGCAACCAGCCTGCGGCGGATCTGGGTGATGCCTTCCACGTCATCCACGTCAATGGACCGTGCGCTGGAACGGAAATCCAGCAGATCACGCAGGGCGACCGGCTCCTGCGCCTCCAGAGCGTCCGCATAACGGCGGAAGAGCCTGTAGCTGTTGGCCTGCACCGCCGTCTGAAGCATGTGGACCGCACTGGCCGAAAAGGAGTGCGCCTCCCCACCCGGGCGGATCTTGTACCGCCCCCCGATGGGCAGCGGAGACACGTTGGCGGGCTGCCATGCCTGCCTGTGCGCCTTGATGACGTTCCGGGCGATACCGGGCAGGCCGATGCCCGAAATGCGGGACGCCATGCCGGGGAAGAACTCGGCCACAAGCGCACGGGAGAGGCCGATCGCCTCGAAATTGTACCCGCCACGATAGGCCGAGACGACCGAAATCCCCGCCTTGGACATGATCTTGAGCAGCCCCTTGTCCACGGCCTTGCGGTACTGCTCCATGGCCTGCCGCAGGGTCATCTTTCCGAACAGCCCCCGCTGGAGACGATCGGCAATGCTCTGCTGGGCCAGCCACGGATTGACCGTGGAGGCCCCCACTCCGACCATCACGGCGAGGCTGTGCACGTCCAGCACATCGGAGGCCCGGACATTCACGGAGGTGAAGGTCCGCAGGCTGTGATTGGTGAGATGGACATGCACGGCCGCCACGGCCAGCACCATGGGAACCGCCACACGGTCCTCCGTGGCGTGTTCATCGGTCAGAAAGAGATGGGCACAGCCACCCCGCACGGCATCCTCGGCCTTCTGGCATATCTGCGTCAGGGCCGCCCGCATCCCGTCCTCGCCCTCGGCCAGCGGGAAGGTACAGTCGATGACCTCACCCTGCCTGCCGCACATCTCCTGAAGACGGCTGAATTCGCCATTCGTCAGGATGGGGCTGGAAAGCTGGAGAAGCTGGCACTGGCCCGCTTCCTCGGCAAGGATGTTGCCCAGATTGCCCAGCCTCGTCACCAGGCTCATGGCCCGTGTTTCCCGCAGGCTGTCGATCGGCGGATTCGTCACCTGGCTGAATCCCTGCCGGAAATAGTGGGACAGCCCCCGATAATGCCGGGACAGCACCTGAAGCGGCGTGTCATCCCCCATGGAGGCCAGAGCCTCGCTGCCATTCTCCACCATCGGCTGGAGCGTGGCCTCCATGTCCTCATAGGTCAGGTTGACGGCCAGCTGGCGACGGCGCAGCGTCTCCGCATCAATGCCGTCCGGTTCCGTCACCCGAGCCATCAGCGGCCCGACATCCTCGATGCCGTCCCTGATCCAGCTTTCATAATCCTGCCGGTTGATAAGCATGTCCAGCACGTCATCCGGCGTGTAGAAACGGGCTTCATCAAGGTCCAGCGCAAGGGTCTGCCCCGGCCCGAGCCGCCCACGCAGGGCGATGGCCTCATCCGGCACACGCACCATGCCCGTCTCGGACCCGACGATCAGCAGCCCGTCCTTCGTGATGCTGTAGCGCAGCGGCCGCAGACCGGCCCTGTCCAGACCGGCGATGATCCAGCGGCCATCCGTCCCGCACAGGGCCGCCGGACCGTCCCACGGCTCGATGACGGCATTGCAGTAGCGGTAGAATGCCTTGGCCCGGGCGGACAGGGAAGAATTCGCCCCCGCCGCTGCCGGGATCAGCAGGGCCTTGGCCGATGGTGCCGTCCGTCCAGCGAAGGTCAGAAGCTCGAAGACATTGTCCAGAGCGGCCGTGTCGGACCCCGCCACCTGCACGACCGGCTTGAGGGCCTCCATGTAGTCATCCAGCACCGGGCTGCTCAGCCGTGTCTCATGCGCCCGCATCCAGTTGACGTTGCCGGAGAGCGTGTTGATCTCCCCGTTATGGGCGATCTTGCGGAAAGGCTGGGCGAGCTTCCATTTCGGGAAGGTGTTGGTGGAATAACGCTGGTGATAGATGGCAAAACGGGAGACAAACCGTTCATCCAGCAGGTCCGGGTAAAAATCCGTCAGGTTCTCCGCCAGAAACATGCCCTTGTAGATGAGGGAACGGCAGGACAGGGAGCAGATGTACAGCTCCACCTGTGCCCGTGTCGCCGCCTGCTCGATCCGACGACGGATGACGTAGAGGTCCCGTTCCAGCGTTTCCTCATCACGCCCCAGCGTGTTGCGGATCATGATCTGCTCAATCTCGGGGCGGGTCTCGTTGGCCTTCTCGCCAATGCAGGCCGTATCAATCGGCACCTGACGCCAGCCATAGATGCCATAGCCGAACCGCAGGATTTCCGTCTCGATGATCTGGCGGCAGCGTTCCTGCGCTCCCAGGTCCGTGCGGGGCAGGAAGACCATCCCGACGGAGATGCGTCCCTCGATCCGCAGGTCACCCGCATTATGGATGGCATCCTCAAAGAAATTCTGCGGGATTTCCACATGGATGCCAGCCCCGTCCCCCGTCTTGCCATCAGCATCGACGGCACCACGGTGCCAGATGTTGCCCAGGGCCTCGATGCCCGCCTGCACCACGGCACGGCTGGGCCTGCCATCCATCGCCGCCACAAGCCCCACACCACAGGCATCATGCTCCTGCGCCGGGTCATACAGCCCTTCCAGCCGTTCAACATTGGCCTGATAGGCCTTCACGAAGTCCTGCGCCGTTTCCGGAGCGGATGTCATGGTCGTGGTTTCGTTCATGGTGGTCATCAGGCACACTCCCCGACAGATGTTGCGGTCCGGGCAGCCCCGGCAGACAGATGGTTCATGATGGAATCGGCGGCGTCCCGCCCGTCCCGGATGGCCCAGACGACGAGGCTCGCCCCCCGGACGATGTCCCCACCGGCAAAGACACCCGGCAGGCTGGTTTCATGCCCGCTGCCGGAGACCTCCACCGTGCCCCACCGTGTCACGGCAAGGTCGGGCCGGTTCCAGAGGTCCGGCAGGTCTTCCGGCTCGAACCCCAGCGCACAGATGACCAGATCGGCCTTCAGTTCACGAGTCGATTCCGTCGGCTCCACGGCCCGGCGGCCCGCCGCATCAGCTGCCCCGAGGCGCATCTCCCGCAGGCGGACGGCCTTCACCCTGTCATCGCCAAGGAAGGCCTCCGGTGTCAGCATCCACTCAAAGCGGGCTCCCTCTTCCTCCGCATTGAGAACCTCCTGACGGGAGCCGGGCATGTTGTCACGGTCCCGACGATAGGCGCAGACCACTTCCTTCGCCCCCTGCCGGATGGCCGTGCGGACGCAGTCCATGGCGGTATCACCGCCCCCCAGCACCACGACACGTTTGCCTTTCGCTGTCAGGCCAGCAGTCTCATGCTCCGTCTGGGAGGCCTTGAGGTAAGGAAGGGCCTCCACCACGTTGGCCAGACCGGCCCCCGGCCCCTTCACCTGCCGGGCACGATACACACCCGTGGCCAGAAACACGGCATCATGCCGCTGACGCAGTTCCTCCAGAGGCAGAGCACCATCGCCATGCCCGACGGACTGCCCCAGATGGAAGATGATTCCCTGTTCCTCCAGCAGCTTCCAGCGACGTTCCACGACGCTCTTGTCCAGCTTGAAGCCCGGAATCCCGTACATCAGCAGCCCGCCGGGTTTTTCCTGCCGTTCATAGACGTGCACCTCATGCCCTGCGGCCCGCAGACGCTCGGCACAGGCAAGACCGGCCGGGCCGGACCCGACAATCCCCACGCTCTGCCCTGTTTCCTCGGCGGGCAGACGGGGCAGGACCCAGCCTTCCGCAAAGGCCGTCTCGGTAACATACCGCTCCACGGCCCCGATGGTCACGCTGCTGAAACCCGGACGGATGACACAGTTCCCTTCACAGAGACGGTCCTGCGGACAGATGCGGCCACAGATTTCCGGAAAGCTGTTGGTGCTGGAGGAAAGTTCATAGGCTTCCTTCAGCCGCCCTTCCGTCGTCAGGCGCAGCCATTCGGGAATGACATTGCCCAGCGGGCAGTGGACCGTGCAGTACGGAATCCCACACTGGGAACAGCGTGACGCCTGCTCCTGCGCCCTCTGAGGGCTGAACCCGGCGTAAATCTCGCCAAAATCCTTCCGTCTCTCGGCAGCCGAGCGTTTGTCCGGGAGTTTCTGGGAGCAGTTTACGAACCGCAGCATCTGTTCAGCCATTATGACATCAATCCCTGTCTTGCCTGCACCGTGAAGCGCAGAATGGTCCTTGTCGCCCCAGCACTAAACAGCTCAACCATAAAAGACCAGACAGTACCGCTTACCTAATGAGCATCATAACATCCTGAAAATGCGCATGATTGTCATTTTCATTTTACAAAATAAGTCCGAAACGGACCTATTGTCACCCTGACATCATTCCATTCGTTTTTTTTCAAAAGGACGCATTTTCCTCATTGACGTCCCCCCTCCTGCGCCGTAAAAGCATCCTCAACAGAGCTGAGGCGGCTTCCTCACGGAGACAGCTTCCTCTTACAGCTTTATGCCCAGATGGCGGAATTGGTAGACGCGCAGGCTTCAGGTGCCTGTGTCCGCAAGGACGTGGAAGTTCGAGTCTTCTTCTGGGCACCAAGGCTTTCTCCCCTGACATGCAGGGCAGAATTGTCCCCTCTCAGAAAATCCGGTGAATCTATGAGCACTCCGCGTAACGCCATTCATCTATATGAGGGCGACCTCCCGGACAATCTTGAGCTGGGCTCTTCCATCGCCATTGATACCGAGACCATGGGACTCAACCCCCACCGGGACCGCCTCTGCCTCGTGCAGATTTCCGCCGGGGATGGTCAGGCGCATCTCGTACAGTTCGTGCCGGAACATCTGGGCGGGCGTGGCTACGGGCACTGCCCCAACCTCAAGGCGCTCCTTCAGGACAGTTCTGTCACCAAGCTGATGCATTTTGCCCGGTTCGACGTGGCCGTTCTCCAGCATTATCTCGGCATCACGCTGAATTCCGTCATCTGCACGAAGATTGCCGCCCGTCTTGTCTATACCTTCACGGACCGGCATGGCCTTGCCTATCTCAGCCGGGAGCTGCTGGGCGTCGAGATGTCCAAACAGCAGCAGAGCTCCGACTGGGGCAGCCCGACGCTGACAGAAGAGCAGCGCCAGTATGCAGCCTCCGATGTGCTGCATCTCCATGCCCTTTGGGAAAAGCTGGAAGCCATGCTCATCCGGGAAGGGCGGCGTGATCTTGCGCAGAGCTGCTATGATTTCCTCCCTGCCCGTGCAAAGCTGGATCTTCTGGGCTATGATGTGTCGGACATTTTCGCCCATCGTGCCTGACATAGCTGCTCCATGACCTCATCTTCCCTCTCGACCGCCTGCCGTGCCCTCCAGACAGAACGTCAGGGGCTTGAGCAGCTCGAGGCGTGCCTGCGTGGCCCCATGCAGGAAGGGTTTGAAGCCGCTCTCACTGCCATACTGTCCATGAAAGGCCGCCTCATCCTGACAGGGATGGGGAAATCCGGCCATATCGGTCGCAAGATCAACGCCACCCTGGCCTCCACGGGAACACCATCACTGTTCCTTCATCCTGCCGAAGCCGCCCACGGGGATCTCGGCATGGTAGAGGCCGATGATGTCATCCTCTATCTCTCCAATTCCGGCGAGACCAACGAGCTGGCGCCAGTCCTGCTTCATGCAGCCCGCCTGAATCTCACGCAGATCGCCTTTACGACACGGGCCTCATCGACACTGGCCCAGTCGGTGCAGATTCCCCTCATCCTCCCTGCCGCGCCGGAAGCCTGCCCGATGGGACTGGCCCCGACGACCTCCTGCCTGCTCCAGCTGGCCCTGGGGGATGCGCTGGCCATCGCCCTGCTGGAACGCCGTGGCTTCAATGCGCATGATTTCGGTCTCCTGCATCCGGCAGGGACGCTGGGTGCCCAGCTCCGCCCCGTCAGCAATTTCATGCATACAGGGCAGGACATGCCACTGGGCCATGAAAACATGTCCCTCCGTGCCGTGATTCTGGAAATCACCCACAAGAGTTTCGGCTGCATCGGCATTCTGGATGACGAAGGCCGCCTTGCCGGGCTCATCAGCGATGGTGACCTCCGCCCCGCTTTGGACCGTGATCTCGACAACACCACGGCCGTGGAGATCATGAACCGCACGCCCCTGACGGGCACGGCAGACATGCGGGCTCAGGACATACGGCACCTCATGAATGACCGCCCTGTCCCCGTGAACAGTCTTTTCATTCTGGATGAAGAGCGTCGCCCTGTCGGGATTCTTCATCTGCATGATCTCCTGCGGGCAGGTCTCTCATGAACGCACCGCAGCCCAACCGGGAAGATTTTGACCCGGACCGTCTGGAAAAGACCCGCCAGCTGGATGCCATGCGACAGGAAAGCATGGCCAGACGGCGCACGCCCCCTTCAGCCGAAGCCATGGCCAGACGGAGCCTGCTGCTGAAGCGGGCCAAATGGGGTCTCCCCGGTCTTGCGATGTTCCTGCTGTTCTCGGTCGCCATATGGCCGGAAATCAATCATCTGATCCACCAGAACAGCGCCATTCTGGCCAGCATGCGTCATGCCCATACGGATAGCGGCATGATGGAACATGCCGCCTACCACGATCTTGATTCGCAGGACCGCCCCTATACCATCACATCCCGCATTGCCCGCCAGAGCGAGCCGGACCGCATCGACATGACCGAGCCTGAGGCAGACATCCTGCTGCACAATCATCAGTGGGTCCATGCCCGGGCGGATAGCGGCATGTATCTCCAGCACGAACAGACGCTGACACTGAACGGCCATGTCGTGATCTACCGCAGTGACGGCGTCCTGCTGAACAGCCCTTCAGCCGATATTGACCTGCCCCAGCAGGTCATCGCCACGCATGACTGGGTCCATGCCGAAGGGCCCTTCGGCACACAGGATGCAGAAGGCGCCTTCATGGACCAGCAGACAGGGACTCTTCAGTTCCTCGGTGCCGGACGTACGGATCATTTTGAGGATTTATCACCCGCCCCCTCTTCTCCCGCAACGCCGAGAAGCCCATAAAGGAAGCATGATGCGTCTCCCTGTTTTTTCCCGCCCTCATGCTTTTCTTGCCGCTGCCGGTTTTCTTCTGGCCGAGGCCCTGGCCCCCTCTCCCACTGCTCTGGCAGCCGACCCGACACCCGGGGATCAGGCCCATGGGCAGGTCGTCCATCTTTTCTGGAAGAAAGAAGAGATCTACGACCATAACCGCCAGACCGTTACCCTGACGGGAGGTGCCCGTGCCCAGCGGGGCGACATGACTGTCGATGCCGATACACTCATCGGTTATCTGCGCCCGAAAAAGCAGGCCGCAGGCACATCCAGTACTGATGAGAGCCAGAAAAATGGTGGCAGCAGCGACATGGAACTGTACCGTGTTGAGGCCTTCGGCCATGTCCATATCTACAATCTGGAAAATCAGGGCTGGGGCGATCACGGGCTGTACGATGTTGACAGGGCCGTCCTGCTGATGACGGGCAAAGCCATGAAATTCACTACGCCCCGTCAGCTCATGACAGCTCGGGACCTTGTGGAATATCACCCCCAGACCCATACCTCCATTGGCTGGGGAGAAGCGACCGTCAATACCAGTGACGGCAAACGCATCACCGCTGATGTCATGCAGGCTGTGGAACTTTCCGATGCCCAGAAAGCCGCCAACAGGGCCAGCCAGGCTGCTGGTGGGGAAAAAGCGAAGAGTGGCAATCTGGACCGGGCCTATGGCTGGGGCCATGTGGTCATCCGTACGGACCGGCAGACCGCTACCGGGGACCGTGGCGTCTATCTGGCCGGACCGGAGCTGGCCCGGCTGATCGGCCATGTCCGTGTCACGCAGGGGCAGAACCAGAACAATGGTTCGCAGGCCATCGTGAACATGAAGACCGGCGTCTCCCATATGCTCTCCGGCTCCAGCGATCCCGTACAGGGGCTGATCGTCCCCAATGAGGCAGGCAAATGACCATGCAGGAAAATCAGGGGAAACCAGGCCTGGCTGCCCGGGGTATCGGCAAAAGCTACAAAAAGCGCACCGTCGTCCATGATGTCTCTCTCCACGTGCAGCGTGGCGAGGCTGTCGGGCTGCTTGGCCCGAATGGTGCAGGAAAAACGACCAGCTTTTACATGATTGTCGGGCTGGTGCAGACAGACATGGGCAGCATCACGCTTGATGGTGCCGACATCACCCCCCTGCCCATGTACCGGCGGGCCAGGCTGGGAGTCGGTTATCTGCCGCAGGAAGCCAGCATTTTCCGAGGGCTCAATGTCGAGCAGAACATCCTTGTTGCTCTGGAAGCCGTCGAGAAGGACCGGGACAGGCGGCAGGCCATGCTGGACGGCCTGCTGGCTGAATTCGGCATCACCCGTCTGCGCCACTCTCCTGCCCTGGCTCTCTCGGGGGGTGAACGCCGCCGTCTCGAGATCGCCCGCGCCCTGGCAAGCCAGCCAAACTACATCCTTCTGGATGAGCCACTGGCCGGGATCGACCCCATTGCCGTCAGTGAAATCCGTGCCCTCGTCTCCCATCTGAAGGACCGTGGCATCGGCGTTCTCATCACGGACCACAACGTGCGTGAAACGCTGGAGGTCATCGACCGGGCCTATATTCTTCATGGCGGCCGTGTCCTGATGGAAGGAACACCGGAAGCCATCGTCGCCAACGAGGACGTGCGCCGGGTCTATCTGGGAGAGAATTTCTCCCTGTAAAGAAAAAAAACTCTTTCACACCCCTGCCATAATGAGCTGCCAGTATCTGTCAGGAAAAGTGGATGTACCCATGTCCACTCCGGATGCTGGGGAGGCCATGAAAAAAATCCTGTTCGAAGGTTCACAGACCTGCTCTTTCGTCACGTGCAGCATGATCTCGGACCGTACCTCCCACCAGCTGAGCCTCTACTGGGGCATCGGACACAGTGACCTCCTCGACCTCGCCTGCATGGTCGTCATAGTCCTTCCCCTATGCCTGCTGTCTGACTGGATTCAGACACGTTGCCGCTCGCAAAACAGACGATGATCCAGCCTTCCCTCCGCCAGGAAAGGGCAGCCCCACGGCTGGCCCTTCATTGCAGGAAGGTCGGCACCATGTCCTGCTCCAGGATGGCATCCACGGCACTGTCCTCATCCTCGGCAATGCCAACCGGGGTGCCGTCCGCTGCATGAATGGCCACCAGCGTGGCCCCCTCATGCGTTATGGTCCGGAAATAGGCAACTTCCTTCATCCCCCAGTCCCGCAGCTCCGCACCCGTCATGGTACGGGCCCGGACCTGCATGTCCCCTGCCAACCCAGCGTCGGCAGAGGCTCCCCTCTCATCATTCCCGGCCAAAAGGCTCCTCCTCTGCGACAGGAGGAAGATCACGGGCCAGCTCCACATCACGGGCTGGTGGTGCCGGGGCCCGTACGGCTCCCCCGGAACTGCCCTGCTGGATGGCAATATGCTTCACCCGCACCTCCGGCTCCGGGCGATGAAGGTCGATGTGCAGCAGGCCATTATCCAGCCAGGCTCCAGCAATCTCGATTCCCTCTGCCAGAACAAAGGCCTTGTGAAACTGCCGTGCTGCAATCCCACGGTGCAGGAAAACGCGCCCCTGCGTGTCATCCGCCTGCCGCCCACGAATCACGAGCTGGTTGTCTTCCTGGGTGATCTGGAGATCATCCATGACAAAACCTGCAACAGCCAGCGTGATGCGGAGTGCCGTGCGGCTCAGCTGTTCGATATTGTAGGGCGGGTACCCATCCGATGCTGTTTTTGATGCCCGTTCAAGCATTTGTTCCAGATGATCAAACCCCAGAAACATGGGGGAAGTGAAAAGACGTCCAGACGACATGGCTCTAAAATGCCTCCTCAGGGAGCGAGACGTGAATGAAGACGAACGACCCTACACAAGGCATCGCCCGTCCCCGCTGATATGAGGATGGAAAGACGATGATGCAAGGCCCGCCATGCCCCGGCCTGCCGCATCAAAGAACAGGCTGGCATTACACACAGCCAGCCGCTAACATGCCTGCCATGAAAAATTTAGAGTTTCTCGACCGGCTTGATGACATCGCCCCGACATCAATCCTTGTTGCCCCCCAGCCCGTGCTGAGCCAGGTGGCCCATGAGGTCCGCCCGGAAGACATGACGGCCCTCCGTGAGGCCCTGCCGGGCATGTTCTCCGCCATGTACAAGGCCCCTGGCATCGGTCTGGCCGCCCCGCAGGTGGGGCTCAGCCAGCGTTTCGTGCTGGTTGATGTCGCCCGGGAGGATGAACCCCGCCGACCGATGGTCCTCATCAATCCCGAGATCATCGAGTCCACCGAGACCCTGGCCGTGCGGGAGGAAGGCTGCCTCTCCCTCCCCAACCAGTATGCCGAGGTCATCCGGCCGGAATCCATCCGTGTCCGCTATCGTGACCTGGACGGCCAGACCATCGAGCAGGATGCGGACGGCCTGCTGGCCACCTGTATCCAGCACGAAATCGACCATCTTGATGGCATCCTGTTCGTCGATCATCTGTCCTCCCTGAAGCGCAACATGATCATGCGCCGTCTGGCCAAGGAACAGAAGCGGAGACGATAACCCATGCGCCTCGTTTTCATGGGATCGCCGGATTTTTCCGTCCCGGCCCTGCACGGCCTGATCGAGGCCGGGCATGAGATTGTCGCCGTCTATACGCAGCCCCCCCGTCCCGCAGGCCGGGGCAAGGCCCTGCGGCGTCAGCCCGTTCATGAGGCAGCCGATGCGCTCGGCATTCCCGTGCGGACCCCGGAAAAACTGCGCCACAATGATGAGGAGCTGGCCTTCTTCCAGAGCCTGAAGGCCGATGCCGCCATCGTGGCTGCCTACGGCCTCATCCTGCCGGAAGCCATCCTGAAAGCTCCCCGGCTGGGCTGCCTGAACATCCATGCCAGCCTGCTCCCCCGCTGGCGGGGGGCCTCGCCCATCCAGTCCGCCATCCGGGCTGGAGATGCCGAAAGCGGCGTCTGCATCATGCAGATGGACAAGGGGCTGGATACCGGAGCCGTCCTTCTCTCCGAGGCCACCCCCATCACACCCGAGGACACGGCAGGCAGCCTGCATGACCGGCTGGCTGGGATCGGTGCCCGGCTGGTCGTCCGCACGCTGGAGGAACAGCCAACTGCCGTTCCACAGGATGATTCCCGGACCTGCTACGCTCCAAGACTGGAACGCAAGGACGGGCAGATCGACTGGGGCCGTTCTGCCGTGGAAATTGAACGTCAGGTACGGGCCTTCATTCCGTGGCCCGGCAGCTACACGCTGCTGGAGGGGCAGACCTACCGCATCGGAGCCGTCAGCCTGCCTGACGAGGCCGAAACTGCCGCCCTCATGGCCTCGGCTCCTGCTCCGGGCACGGTTCTGGATGACAGGCTGACCATTGCCTGCGGGACAGGCTGCCTGCGGATCGAACGCATCCAGAAACCGGGCCGGGCCATGATGGACCGGGAGGCCTTCCTCCGTGGCACGAAACTGGACAGAGGGATGCGCCTTGACTGACGCCGCCCCGCCCGGCATCAGCCGCTGGGCCATCCGCATCGAATTTGACGGGCGGCCCTATGTCGGCTGGCAACGCCAGAAAAGTGGCCTTTCCGTCCAGCAGCTCATCGAGGAGGCCGCCGAGCATCTCACGCAGGGCCGCAAGGTCAGCAGCGTGACGGCGGGCCGGACCGATTCAGGCGTCCATGCCGCCGGACTCGTGGCCCATCTGGACTTTCCCGATGATGCCCCCCTCAGCCGCAAGGCCGTGCGGGACGCCATCGGCTACCATCTGAAGCCCCACCCCATTTCCATTCTGGAAGCCGCCCCGGCCCCCGAGGGCTGGAACGCCCGCTTCTCCGCCACATGGCGGCGTTACCGCTATACCATCCTCAACCGTCCGGCCCGTCCGGCCATGCAGGAAGGGTTCGTCTGGCACATCCGTGCCCCACTGGATGTCGAGGCCATGCAGGAGGGAGCCAACCATCTGCTGGGCGGGCATGACTTCACCTCCTTCCGGGCGGCGGCCTGTCAGGCCCGGGACGCCCTGCGGACGCTGGATGAACTCACCATCACCCGCTCCGGCGACCATGTCCATGTGGACGTGCAGGCCCGGTCCTTCCTGCACCATCAGGTCCGCAACATGGTCGGAACGCTGGCTCTGGTCGGCCATCACCAGTGGCACCCGGACCGTGTGAAAGAAGTACTGGAAGCCCGGGACCGCTGCAAGGCTGGCCCCACCGCTCCCCCCGATGGCCTATGCCTGATGGATGTCGGCTACCCGGATGATCCTTTCCGGCCATAAATTCTGCTGGTTTTCATATGATCCGTACCGACTTCGGGTTCATGCTTCTGTCCCTCCAGAATGCACCCCCAGCAAGACGGTTCACGACATCGGGTGGCAATATGAGAGGATGCTTCTGGGGCTCCACCTTCTGGGCAATTTCATGCAGACCCGGCGTTTCCAGAGCCTTGTCGTATGCCGTAGGAGGCGTGTAACGGACGTTGTTCATGTCGTAAGTGGCAGCAGGAACGTTCAGTTCCTTTTCCAGAAGACGCATGACGGACAGGGGCTGTGTCACCAGGCTGTCATAATCAACCAGTACCAGTTTGGACGAAAACTGTCCGAAAAACGCCTCCTGCAAGGCCTGATACGCAAAACCGAAAGCCCCCGCAGGAGACAGCAGATAATTCACCCGCTGATGAAGCGTGGCCCGATGTTCCACGGGCACGAGATAGGATGAAAGCATCGGGTCCCTGCCAATGATGCGCTCAAAGGAGTTGATCACCCAGACAGGATCACGCACACAGCAGATCACTTTTGCATCAGGGTAGAGATAGTCCAGAAGCTGAAGCTTGCTGCACCAGGCCCGGTTATTGTCAATGACCAGATTCGGCCTTGATGGCATGTCGTGATATGTATCCATTGTCTTCTTAAGAATATTCATGACCTTTTCATCGCTGAATTCAGTTTTATATTCACCTTCTGAAATAACGGAAAGCATCTTTGTCATGAGAGAACAGACAGGCGTTGAATATTCTGCACAGTAAATGTCAGGATGCTGCCCTAAAAGAACACTAAGAAGGGTACTTCCTGAACGGGGAAGACCGGATATAAAGTGAACATGACGAGACATTACGTACTTCCCGGCCCTGTTTTTTTTGTTTCAGTCTGTATTGCATGAGTATGTGTCATAATTATCACTGTCAACTTCAAAAATGTATAAAATTTATTTATTATGCCACAGACCCTCTTCCGGGCTGGATAAGACCCTTTCCCTGACGACAGAGTGGTAAAAACATCCTAAACTTTCCTCTCCAGACATGAGGCCACGGACGCTGCCGAACGCCACTCACGGGCAGTGCTGTCTCCTGAAGGGAGGGACGTTTTTTGACTGACACGCTGATTGACGGTGCCATCACCATTCTGGGTGATCTGCTGCTGGACCAGTACATCACCGGGGATGTCACCCGCATCTCGCCGGAAGCCCCCGTCCCTGTCCTGCTGAGCAGCCACCAGCGGTCCACGCCCGGCGGAGCCGCCAACGTGGCCGTGAACGTGGCCGCCCTCGGTCATCCGGTCCATCTGGTCGGCGTGGTGGGTACGGATCAGGCGGCCAGAACGCTCCGTCAGGCCCTTTCGGTCTGGCAGGAGATCAGGCTGGATGGTCTGGTCGATGATGCCAGCTGGACAACCATCACGAAGACCCGTGTCCTCAGCGGGCGGCAGCAGATCGTCCGGCTGGACAATGAAAAGCTCGTCCCTTTCTCCAGGGCCACCGAGGAGGCCCTCATCGCCTCCACCCTGAAGGCACTGGAAACATCCCGGATTCTCATCTGCTCCGACTATGCCAAAGGTGTCCTCTCCGACCGTGTCCTGCACGCCGTCATGGAGGCCGCCCGCAGCCGGAACATTCCCGTTCTGGTGGACCCCAAGCGGGCCGATCTCTCCGCCTATCGGGGGGCCAGCCTGCTGACACCCAACCGGCAGGAACTCGGCAAGGCCCTTGCCGCCTCCGGCATCGCCCTCCCGGCAGGCCGCCCGTGGACACTGACGGATGATGAGGAGGTGGAACAGGCCTGCGCCGCCATCGCCCCGCTGACGGGCGGCGACATTCTCCTCACACGCTCCGAAAAAGGCATGACGCTCTGGCAGCAGAAGGCCGCCCCGCTGCACTGCCGTGCCCATCCTTCGGAAGTCTATGACGTCTCTGGGGCCGGAGACACCGTCATCGCCACGATCGCCTGCGCCCTGGCCAGTGGCCGCTCCCTGGCCAGCGCCGTGACCATGGCCACCACGGCCGCCGCCATTGCCGTCAGCAAGCTGGGCACGGCCTTTGTCACCCGGGACGAACTGCACCAGAAGCTGCTGGAAGAAATCGCCGACAGCGGAGCCTGCCTTCCCCTGCCCGACGCCTGCGCCATCGTGGAGAACTGGAAACGGCACGGAGCCTCCGTCGTCCTGACGAATGGCTGTTTCGACCTGCTCCATCCCGGCCATGTCTCGCTCATCCAGTTTGCCGCCAGCCAAGGTGACAAGCTGATCGTCGCCCTCAACACCGACGCCTCCATCAGGCGGCTGAAAGGCCCCCGCCGCCCACTCCAGACCGAACAGGCCCGGGCCACGGTCATCCGTGCCCTGCGGCATGTCGATCTGGTCGTCCTCTTTGATGAGGACACACCACTGGACATCATCTCCGCCCTGAAGCCCCACGTCCTCGTGAAAGGGGCCGATTACCGGGAAGATGAGGTCGTCGGGGGTGATGTCGTCAGGGAACATGGCGGGCGTGTCTGTCTGGCCCCGCTGCTGGACGGACATTCCACAAGCCGCATCGTGCAGACGATGGATGACAGCCACCCGGCAAAGGACACCCAACAATGACATACAGACAGACATGGCAGGACTGGCTGCTCCACAAGGCTCTGCCCCTCTGGTCCCTGGCCGGTTTCGACAGGGATGCAGGCCTCTATCACGAACGGCTGACCTTTGAGGCCACCCCCATCACCCTGCCCCATCGCCGCCTGATGGTGCAGGCCCGGCAGATCGCCACCTACTGTCAGGCCGCCCTGAACGGCCATTACGACGCCGGGGAACAGGCCCTGACGGTGCTGGACCATGTCACGCAGCGATATCACCGGGCTGATGGCAGCGCAGGCTGGGTCTTCGCCCTTGGGCCTGATCTGGCCCCTTCCGACACGAAACGGGACCTGTACGGCCACGCCTTCATCCTCTTTGCCCATGGATGGGCCTACCGCCTGGGCAAAGACCCCGCCCTGCTGCACAGGGCTGAGGCCAGCCTGGCCGAAATCGACCAGCTCTTCCCCTCCACACATGGCGGATACCGGGATGTCCTGCCTGCCACGTCGGACCGGCACTCCCAGAACCCCCACATGCATCTGCTGGAAGCCTGTCTGACACTTTTCGAGGTCTCGGATCGGGAGGTGTTCCTCCATCATGCCGATGCCATCCTGAAACTGGCCCTGCATTCCTTCATCCCGGCCGGAACGGATGCCCTGCTGGAATTCTTCACGCCGGAATGGAAGCCGGAACGGCCTGCGGGCCAGAACCGTGTCGAACCCGGCCATCAGGCGGAATGGTGCTGGCTACTGGGCGAGTATCTCCGTCTTGCCCCCGATGGCAGGCACGCCGCTACTGCCCGTCAGGCGCAGCAGCGCCTCCATGACCGCCTTCAGAAGACCGCTCCCGGCCCTCTCCTGCCGGATGCCCTGCTGGATGATGGCTCGATGCTGGAAGCCTCCACACGCATCTGGCCCCAGACCGAAATGATGCGCCTTCTGGCCCAGCATGGTCCGGCGGATCTCCAGTCCCGGCAGGAACGGCTCGCCACCATGAGCCAGCTCTTCTTCACCCATTATGCCCCGGCCCCGCTCAATGGCGGGTGGATCGACCGGCTGGATGAGCAGGGCAAGACTGCCACGGACCACATGCCCGCCAGCAGCCTCTATCACATCTACAGTGCCGGACAGGCCATCCTCGGCACCACTCCATAAGTCCGCTCCACCGGGGACGGACCATCACACGGAAAAACGTCCATCCCCGGCAAGGTCCCGGCGGCTGCGCTCCAGCTCCACGGCGTAGCAGCGCAGCGTGTGCCGTTCGCTCAGCTGCCCGACAAGCTGGCGGGACTGACGATCCTCCACCACGGCCAGCACGTCAGCTTCCGCCTCTGCAAACAGGTCGGCTGCCTCACGGATGGTCATGTGCGGCTCAAGCATGATGTCCCGATAGCAGGCCAGACTGGAGACAGACTCCTCGCCTGCGCAGGCCGCCGTGATCTCGGACACCAGGACAATGCCCTGATACCGGCCCTCCTCATCCACCAGCACGAGCCGCTCCTCAATCCCCAGTGTCAGCTGCGCCTGTGCCTGCCGGATGGTCATGGCCGCCGGAAAGCTGCGGACCTGTGCCCGCATCAGCTTCTGCACGGTCAGGGTACGGAAGCGGCCCACATCCACGGCAGAGCGGATGGTCTCTCCCCTCAGGTGAAAACGCCATGTCGCGAAATTGTATCCGAAGAGCCGCCGGACCGTCAGCAGGGACAGGGTGGCCGACAGCACCACGGCACTGCTGAGCGGCATGATCCCCGTCATTTCCAGCACCATGCAGATCATCGTCATGGGGCCTCCAATGATGGCCGTGGCCATGGCCGCCATACCGAGCACGGAGCAAACATGACCATCCACCGGGGCCAGACCGTAAGGAGCCAGCAGAGCCCCGAACGCCTCACCGGCCAGAACACCCAGAAACAGCGAGGCAAAAAACAGGCCACCCCGGAAACCCGACCCGATGGACAGGCACGACGCCACCGCCTTGAGGACCAGCAGCAGAAGAGCCAGGGACGGCACGATCTCCCCCTTCAGCACCAGCCCAACCCCACCATGCCCGGCCGACAGGACCGAGGGGAAAGGTGCCGCCAGACAGGCCACAAGCAGACCACCAGCGACAGGCCGTAGCCAGACCGGTACAGGCAGCTTCTGGAACACCGCCTGGGTCTGCGTCACGCAGTACATGATGAGAATGGCCACGAAAGCACACAGAATGGCCAGCAGGCTGACCCCGGGCACATCAGCCCAGCCCATCTGCCAGCTGGTCACCAGCGGTGGCAGGCCGCCATCCATCCGCATGAGATGCCGGACACCCAGCCCGGCCATGGCCGCCAGCGCAATGGGGAACAGGTTGGCAAGACTGTACGTTCCCAGCACCAGCTCGAACGCATAGAAGGCTCCGGCAATCGGAGCATCAAACCCGGCACTGACAGCCCCGGCCGCCCCGGCTCCCACCAGAATCCGCATGTCCTCCCGCCGGACATGGAAGACCCGCCCCAGCCACGAACCGAAAGCAGCGGATATCTGCACATAGCCAGCCTCCAGCCCGATGGAGGCCCCCACGCCGTTGGACAGGACCGTCTGCACGGCAAGACTGATACTGTCCCGGACGGACATGCGCCCGCCATGCAGGGCATTGGCCTCCACCGGGTCCACCGGGCGCCGCTTCATCCAGCGACGCAGCAGGGCACTCAGCCCGCCAACCGCCAGACCACCACCGCCCAGCACCAGCAGACAACGCCATAGTGGCAGTGCAGGCAGTTCCGACAGTCTGCCACCATTATGCAGGCCATAGAACACGACATGCAGGCCGAGGGTCACGACATTGATCAGCAGGACACAGCAGCCCGCCAGTCCCCCCGTCAGCAGGGCCAGCAGGAACAGCCCCAGCCCGTCACGCCGGACGAAGGACCGCAGCGTGGCAGGGGCCAACAACCTCATCCGTGATGACCCGTTCCCTCTGGACATGCGGGGCTCTCTCCTCTTTCCAGTATCGGCCGTGCTACAGAGTCCCGCCCTGTATACAGAAAACCCGCCTCAGACGGGCGGGTTTCCCAGACATCCATCATTGTGAAAGAAGCTCAGACACCAAAACGCTGCATGAACTCCAGATAAACCTGTGTCAGCTGCTCCACGGAGGCCAGAGACACATGCTCGTCACGCTTGTGCATGGTGGCCCCCACAAGCCCGAACTCCGCCACGGGGCAGCAGTGCGTGATGAAGCGGGCGTCGGATGTTCCCCCGCCCGTGTCGAGCTTCGGCGTCCTCCCCGTCACGGCCTGCACGGCCTGGGAAAGTTTCTCCACCTCGGCACCGGGTTCCGTCAGGAAAGATTCCCCGCTGACAGCCACATCAAGATCAGCCTCCGGCGCATGGCAGGCAACGACATCCTCAATCCAGTTGCGCAGGCTGCCGCTCGTATGAAGGTCATTGAAACGGATGTTCACCCGGGCCTGTGCCGTGGCGGGAATGACGTTGGTGGCCGGATTCCCGACATCCACACTCGTGATCTGCAAGGAAGACGGAGCAAACCAGTCACTGCCGTGATCCAACGTGCGGGATGTCAGATCATGCAGGATCGGCACAAGGCGGTGAATGGGATTGTCTGCCAGATGCGGATAGGCCACATGCCCCTGCGTGCCCTTGACGGTAATCACCACATTCATGCTGCCACGGCGGCCGATCTTGATGACCTCGCCCATTTCAGCCGGATTGGTCGGCTCGCCCAGCAAGCAGAAATCCGGGGCCTCGCCCTGTTCTTTCATCCATTCCAGCACGGAACGGGTGCCATACCGGGCCGGTCCTTCCTCATCCCCCGTTATGAGGAAGGCCAGACTGCCCTTCAGCGGTCCGGCCTCCAGCCTGCGGGCTACGGCAGCCAGAGCAGCGGCGACACCGCCCTTCATGTCCGCCGTGCCACGGCCGTAGATATGCCCGTCCCGGATATCTCCGGCGAAAGGGTCGCAGCTCCAGCCCTCACCGGGAGGAACGACATCCGTATGCCCTGCGAAGCAGAGACAGGGACCGCCCTGTCCCAGCCGGGCATAGAGGTTGGGCGTCTGCCCGCCTTCGGGACCGAAGGCAAGGCGTGTGACCTCAAACCCCATCATCTCCAGCGACCGGGCCACGACGCCCAGTGCCCCGTCATCCGCCGGAGTGACGGAGCGGCACCGCAGAAGGTCCTGCAACAGGGCGACGGGATTGGAAGGAGATGATGGATGGCTCATGAGGTCACTCAGTCACGCAGCAGCTCATTGATGGATGTCTTGGAGCGAGTACGCTCGTCAACACGCTTGACGATCACGGCGCAGGCCAGGGACGGCCCGCCCGGAGTCTTCGGCGGCAGGGTTCCCGGCACGACCACGGAATAGGCCGGAACACGCCCCATATGGATCTCACCCGTCGTACGGTCCACGATCTTGGTGGAGGCCCCAAGGAACACGCCCATGGAGAGGACTGAGCCACGCTCCACGACCACGCCCTCGGCCACCTCGGAACGGGCACCGATGAAGCAGTCATCCCCGATGATGACCGGTGCGGCCTGGAGCGGCTCCAGAACACCACCGATCCCGGCACCACCGCTGATATGGCAGTTCTTGCCGATCTGTGCACAGGAGCCGACCGTGGCCCATGTATCGATCATCGTACCGCTCTCGACACGGGCACCCAGATTGACGAAGCTCGGCATCAGCACGACACCCGGAGCGATGTAGGCGGAACGGCGGACGACAGCCCCCGGAACGGCCCGGAACCCGGCCTTCTCGAACTCTGCCTTGCCCCAGCCGGCGAATTTCAGCGGCACCTTGTCAAAACCCGGAGCCCCACCGCAGCCATTGGCCATCGGCTCGGATTCATACAGACGGAAGGACATGAGGACGGCCTTCTTCAGCCATTCATGCACGACACGTCCATCTTCCTGCTGCTCGGCAACGCGGAAGGTCCCGTCATCCAGCCCGGCAAGAGCGGCTTCCACGACATCACGGGCCTGACCCTGCGTCTGCGGGGACAGGCTGGCACGGTCTTCCCAAAGGGTTTCAATCTGCTTGCGAAGCTCTGCGTGATCCATAAAACGCTCCTTATTCTACAACCATAATCCAGGCAGGCTGCCCTGCCCCATCTCTCAGTCCGCCTTGATGAGCGTACCCTGCCCTGCCCTGGTGAAGAGTTCCAGCAGGCAGGTATGTGGCACCCGGCCATCCAGAATGACGGCCGCCTTGGCCCCGGCCTGCACGGCCTTGAGGCAGGTCTCCACCTTGGGAATCATGCCGCCCGTGATGTGCCCCTCCCGGATGAGACGGCGGGCTTCCTCGGCTGTCAGCTCCTCGATGCGCTGGCCATTCTCATCCAGCACGCCGGGAACATCCGTCAGCATCAGCAGGCGGGAGGCCCGCACGGCACCGGCAACCGCACCAGCAGCCGTATCCGCATTGATGTTGTAAATCTCACCTTCATCCCCAGCCCCGAGCGGCGCCACGACCGGGATCAGGCCAGCCCCCAGCAGGGCATACAGCACCCGGGGGTCCACATGCTCCGGCTTGCCGACAAAGCCCAGATCGACCGCTTCCCGCCCGTTTCCTTCCGTCCGGTGATAATGGACAAGACGGCTGGCCTGGATCAGACGCCCATCACGCCCCGAAATGCCCACGGCCAGCGCTCCAGCGTGGCTGATGAGATCGGCCACCTGCTTGTTCACCGTGCCGGAGAGAACCATCTCGATCACGTCGATCATCTCACGGTCCGTGACACGAAGGCCATCAATGAAGCGGGACTCAACACCAAGCCGCTTCATCATGCTGTTGATCTGCGGACCACCGCCATGCACCACGATCGGGTTGATGCCTACCAGCTTGAGCAGGGCAATGTCCCGGCCAAAGGTGGCGGCAAGGCTGTTCTCGACCATGGCGTGACCACCATACTTCACCACGATGGTGTCGCCAGCATAACGGCGCAGATAAGGCAGCGCACCGGCAAGGACGGCAGCCTGCTGCTGGTCGCTCAGCAGGCCACCATGGGCCATCAGGGCATCCGGGAAAGCGGTAGAAGAGGTATCAGAAGAAGACATGGGCATTTCACTATACAGAAAAACTTTTCAGGGCCGTGTACCGGCGGGCTCGGCAAAGCGGGCCATTATGCCACGCAGCTCGGCAATCCCCAATGATGTCGTGCTGCTTGTTGCCACAATATGCGGGAAAGCCGCCGCATGGGTCTTTGCCAAAGCCTCCACCTCTTTCTGCCGTGTGGCCAGAGCGGAAGCCGACAGAGCATCACATTTCGTCAGTACAATCTGGAACACCACAGCGGCCCTGTCCAACAGGTCGCAGACCTCCCTGTCGGAATCCTTGAGGCCCACACGCCCGTCAATCAGCAGGATCACGCGGGCCAGATTCGGCCTGCCCCGCAGATAGGCGAACATCGTCCTCTGCCAATCTTCCTTCACCGCTTTGGAGGCCTTGGCAAAGCCGTAACCGGGCATGTCCACGAGGGAGAGCCTCCCCCCCAGATTGAAGAAATTGAGCTGCTTGGTCCGCCCCGGCTCGGACGAAGCCCGGGCCAGAGCCTTCCGGCCTGTCAGCGCATTGATGAGGCTGGACTTGCCCACATTGGAGCGGCCAGCAAACGCCACCTCCGCCCGGTCGGGCGGGGGCAGCTGCTCGATTGTCTGCGCCCCGAAGAAGAAATCACAGGGACCTGAAAAAAGTCTGCGTCCTTCCTCCAGCTCATCCTCGCTGGGCAGGACTGTCTGCATCTGCTCCATCACGAGCCTTTCTTCTTCTCACCGCCCTTGCGCGGTGCCTTGCCTTTGCGACCGATCAACGGCACGGGCAGGCTGGTCCGACGCTCGATGTAATGCTGCTGAAGGAAAGTCAGCACGTTGTTCCATGTGTAGTAGACCAGCAGGCCCGCCGGGAAGCTGGACATCACGAAGACATACACGATGGGCATGAACTGCATGATGCGGGCCTGGGCCGGGTCCATGCTGACCATGCTGTGCTTCTGGAGCAGCCAGAAGGTGATGCCCAGTGCCGCCCCCCAGATGCTGAGATGCAGGAAGGAGAAGATGTGCGTGGGATCAAACGGCAGCAGTCCGAACAGATTGAACAGATTGGTCGGGTCCGGTACGGAAAGGTCCTTGATCCAGCCAAAGAAGGGCGCATGGCGCTCATCGATGCTGAGATTGAGCATCTTGTACAGGCAAAAGAAGATCGGTGCCTGGATCAGCATGGGCAGACATCCACCTGCCGGGTTGATCTTCTCTTCCTTATACATGGCCATGACCTTCTGGTTCATGGTTGCCGGATCATTCTTGTATTTTTCACGGATCTCCGTGACCTTCGGCGCAATCATGCGCATGCGGGCCGAAGACTGCGCCGCCTTGGAGGCCAGCGGGAACAGGACAATCTTGACGATCAGCGTCATGGCCATCAGCCCAAGACCGAAATTGCCGATATGCGCATAGAGCCAGTGCAGCAGAAACAGGATCGGCTTCGTCAGGAAGCTGAACCAGCCGAAGTCGATGCTGTCATCAAAACGGGGCAGCCCCAGCTTGCGACCATAATAGCGCAGCAGGCCCGGCTCCTTGGCCCCGGCAAACAGGTAACTGCCCTGCCCGAGGCGGGCCCCGTCCTGAATGACCTGCGGCTCCTGCGAAGTGAAGGTCACACGATAGGACCCGTGCTCTTCCGGCAGGTAACTGTACCGGATGCGCACGTTGGCAGACGCATCTGCCCCAACGGCTGTCAGCCAGTACTTATCCGTGATGCCACCCCAGCCGCCTTTTCCGGCGTCTGTCCATGACACATGGTCCGGGCCGTTGCCATCAGTCCGCAGGGACTTGTACCCCTTGTCCGCCAGACGGCCATTCATGACGGCGATTGGCCCCTCATAAGCCGTGAAGGAACCGGTATCCTCCGGCAGATAGTCACGCTGGACACGCTGGAACGGATAGACCGACACGGGTTGGCCGGAATGGTTCTCCACCTCCTGCCGCACCGTCACCATGTAGTGGTGGTCCTGCTCCAGACGAATGAGAAAGCGGACCCCTGCCCCATTGTCCCAATGCAGGCTGACCGGGGATTCCGGCGTCAGGCTGGTCTGCTCCCCATCAACCTGCCAGAGGGAATGGTCATTGGGTAGACGGGTGGTGAACCCGGCAGCATTTTCCCAGCCAATGACCAGATAGGTCGGCTGGGCACTGCCTGCCCTGTCCAGCAGACGGACCAGAGGGCTGTCCTTGGCAATCGTCTCACGATAGCGGGTCAGCTCCAGATCATCCAGCCGTGCACCACGAAGGTTGAAGGAACCCTGCACATCCGATGACGTAACCTTCAGCCGATGTTCCTGGTGATCATCCGCCTCATCCACAGGGCCAGCAGGCGCCGGAGATGCCAGAGCGGGTTGCTGCACGGCAGACGCTGGTGCCGGAGCAGACCCCTGATCCTCCACCGGTTTGTGTCTGTCCGGCGGAAGGAAGATGTTGAAACCGATCAGGATCATGGCCGACAGGATGACGGCCAGAATAATACGTTTGCTACTTTCCATCGGGCTGGAGCCGCTCTTTCTTCATGCTGGAAGGGTAGATTGCCTCTTCACTGGCGTAAAATCGTCCTCAAAACAATAGCCACGCCATTTTTTTTACATTTTCTGCCAGAGCATCAGAGGCGGATCAGGGGGGATAGTCCACGCCACCCGGATGAAAAGGATGGCATCTGCAAATGCGGCAAAGTGTCAGCCACCCACCCCGCACAGGACCATGACGGCGGATGGCTTCCTCGCCATAAACGCTGCAACTGGGATAAAAACGGCACTGCCGTCCCATGAATGGACTGAGGAACAGGCGATAGAGCCTTATCAGCCCCAACAGAAGAAGCGAAAACAGCCCGCTGGCCGCCCTCACTCTGCCTCTTCCCGGCCAAGGGCCTGCAGAACCCGACGCACGTCATGCTTCAGAAGGGGGAAAGGCCGCTTTCTGGTTGCGGCGCGTCCGATCAGGACGAGATCACCAGAGGAAGAACAACCTTCCTCTTTCACCACCAGGCGGAGAGCCTCCCGCAGGCGGCGACGGGTACGGTTGCGCACGACAGAATTACCGACCTTCTTGGTCACGGTAAAACCGGCCCGTACCGTCACGTCCCCCGGCTCCGGCAGAACCTGGCCAATCAGCCCGGGAGACACGACCTTATGGCCCTTGCGGGCCACACGCAGAAACTGCGACCGCTTCTTCAGGCGGTCAGGCTGTTTCATGCTCAGGCAGAAAGTTTCTTGCGGCCCTTGGCGCGACGGCTTGCCAGAACACGACGACCACCAACAGTAGCGGAACGCGTGCGGAAACCGTGGCGACGCTTACGAACCAGACGGGAAGGCTGATATGTGCGCTTCATCTTTTCAATCCTCTAATCTCAACAACACACCTGTGAAGGCGTGTATCAGAACAGGACGCACCCAGTAACGCCCCTCCACTCAGGGAGTGGCTTTTAAGGGGATGGCCCTGCCCTGTCAATCCTGCAATTCCATCCAGAGCGGACAGATCCCGAAGCTGTACCCGGCTTTTGAGCTCAGGCGTCCTTCTTTTCAATCAGCTCGATCTTGTAGCCATCAGGGTCCTGCACGAAGGCAATGACAATACCCGTATTGCCCATCGGTCCGGCCTCACGGGTGACACGCCCACCGCCCTGGCGGACCACGTCCACGGCTGCTGCGACATCACGCACGCCAACAGCAAAATGCCCGAAGCCTGTCCCGTGTGTGTAATCCTCGGTCTGATCCCAGTTATAGGTCAGTTCGATCTCGGCCTCACCACGGGCATTACCCTCATAACCAATATAAACCAACGTGAAACGCCCCTCCGGCACCTCCAGCCGACGGAGTTCACGCATGCCCAGAAGGTGATAAAAAGCCAGACTGCGATCAAGGTCCCGCACACGGACCATCGTATGAAGATAGATGCTCATATATCTTTATGTCCTTTTGTCAGAAAGGAAGTCTGGTCCCAGCCCGTAGAGAAACAGTCCCAGACGATCCGCCTCCTTTATACAGCGATCTGGCTCCATGACCAAGGTAAGCCGCGCGGGAAAGGCGATCCCCCGCAACCCGGCTGCTGCCGCATTCCTGATAGTGACCGGCCCAATGGCAGGCATGTCCGCCCGCAGCTCCTGTCCTGCCTTTGGCATTTTCACGAGCACCCCACCAGCCACCCCATCCTGCCGCAGACCTCCACAGCGATGCAGCATGGCATCCGTTCCTTCAAGGGCCTCAACAGCCAGTGTCAGGCCATTCTGCACCACACATCCCTGCCCTATGTCCAGAGGCCCCATGACAGACAATATGCGCACGGCCTGATGAATGTCGGCCATGGCCTGACGGTCAGGGAGAACCCTGCCCCACGCTCCCCAGCGGTTGCTCTCCGTATCCAGGAATTCATGCGCTCCCCGCACCCGGAAGCCTTCTTCTTCCAGCAGCCGGATGATGGATGCCAGCAGGCCGTCATCACCGGCAAACAGGGCACGCCCAAGCCGGGCCAGCAGGCGCACCCCCTCCGCATCTGGCCGCAGAGACCGCCATGAGGGCCGGCGGACAGGTCCTATCAGGACAAGTTCGGAACATCCCTGCCGACGCAGAGACCGAAGGATCGCACCGGCCGCTGCCAGACGGATCATTTCATGAGAATAAGGGGCCAGCAGGGCTTCATCAGCAAAACCCTGGAAGCCTATGAGAAAAGGCTCCCGCCCTCTTTTCCTGAGAGCCTCTGCCACCTGGGCTGGAAGCGGCCCGCCACCGGCCAGGATCCCAACCCGTGCAGGCCTGCTCACCTGTCAACATCCCTGTCACTGCCAGCCTGCCCCGGCCGCGTCAGCCCACGGCGGCTGGGAGCCTCCATGAAGCGTAGCATTTCCCGTACACGCTCAATGTGACCATAACGCTGACGCACCTGGTCCATGCGTTCTCCCAAAAGCGGCCCACCACGGCCAGACCGTGGATAAAGCTCCCGGAACGCCAGACGCATCTGCTGGATCTCACTGGCCTCCACGCCAGACCGCTTGAGACCGATCCAGTTCAACCCAACCAGCCTGGCCCGGTTACCCAGGACGCTGCCGTACGGGATGACATCCATCTCCACACCGCACAGCCCTCCGACAACAGCCCCATGCCCGATGCGGACAAACTGATGCAGGGCCGCAGAGCCCATGATCCTGGCATTGTCCCCGATCAGGACATGCCCCCCCATGACTACGTTGTTGACGATGATGACACCATCACCCAACACACAATCATGAGCGATATGGGCATTGGCCATGAGCAGGCAGCCCCGGCCAATCCGGGTTTCTCCCGTGCCTTGTGCCGTGCCCCGATGGATGGTCACATTCTCCCGTACAACCGTCCCTGCACCAATATGGCACCTGGTCGGCTCTCCAGCATATTTCAGGTCCTGCGGGGGATAGCCTACGGTCGAAAAGGGGTAAACCTCCACCCCATCCTCCAGCACCGTATGCCCGTCCACCATGACAGAAGCGTGCAGCCGGACATGATCTCCCAGCCGCACATCCGCACCGACCATGCACCAGGGACCAATCCTCACTCCCTGACCGAGGGACGCCCGTGGATCCACAAGAGCCGTGGGATGAATCTCGGTTTTTCCAGGGCGCTGTCCCGGTTCTGGCATCAGGATCAGTCCACGATCATGGCGCTGAAAGATGCTTCCGCCACCGTGGTTCCATCAACCTTGGCAACCCCACGGAACCGCCAGACCGTTCCACGGGCGCGTTCCTTGTTGACATGAATGCGCAGCTGATCCCCCGGCCCGACCGGGCGACGGAATTTTGCATTCTCCACCGTCATGAAATAGACCAGCTTGCCCTCGAAGGCCTTGCCCAGTGTCAGCACGACAAGCGTGGCCGCCGTCTGGGCCATGGCCTCAACGATGAGCACACCCGGCATGACAGGGCGTGCTGGGAAATGCCCCTGGAAGAATGGCTCATTGACTGTCACGTTCTTGATGCCAACGGCTGATTCCGCCGCCTTGATCTCTTCCATCCGGTCCAGCAGGAGGAAAGGATAGCGATGAGGAATCGCCTTCATAATCTGCATCACATCTACGCTCTCAGGCACCTGATGTGTCTGCCCAGCAGCATCACCCACTTATCTCATCTCCCGGTTTTTTTTCGACAAAATGCAACCGTCCGCCCCTGTCCCCGCGGGGAGAGGCAGTCAATGTCTACACCTTATTACCAAAAAAAATCCCGAAACACCAACTGGATCATCTTACTTGCGCGAAAGCTTACGCAACGTCGCCACATTTCGGAAGAATTCCCTGAACGGCATGGCCGGGCTGCCGATGACATCAGCCCCGGCTTCCACATCATTCATCACGCCACACTGCGCTCCGATACGGGCCTTGCTGCCAATGTGAATATGACCGATGAGCCCAGCCTGGGCTGCAATCGTCACGAAATCCTCAATCTCGGTGGAACCTGAAACACCAGCCTGCGATACCACGATGCAGCACCGCCCCAGACGGGCATTGTGACCAATCTGCACCAGATTATCGATCCGGGTCCCGGCCCCGATGACCGTATCCCGCATGGAGCCTCGGTCAATCGTTGAATTGGCACCGATCTCCACACCATCCTCAAGGATGACACGCCCCAGCTGGGGAACGGTCTCAAATCCGTCAGGCCCCACCGCAAAGCCGAAACCATCCTGCCCGATCCGGGCCCCGGGATACAGGATGACCCGCTCCCCCAGCAGAGCATGAGTGAGAGTTACATGCGCCCCGATCCGACAGCCATCTCCCAGCACGACATGGTCCCCCAACATGGCATGAGGCCCAATGACACAGCCATCACCAATCTGCACGCCATCGCCGATGACCGCAAAAGGACCTATCTCCACCCGGTCACCAATGACGACATTCTCACCAATGACAGCCGTCGGATGCTGGCTGGCCCGTGCAGGCGGAAGAGGATGGAACAGACGGGCAACCCGGGACCATGCCAGATAGGGCTCCCGACTGACCAGAGCGGCACAGCCTTCTGGCACCTTGTCCGCAAAAGCAGGGGCCAGCACGACGGCGCCAGCCTTCGTCTCCTTGAGAAGGGGCAGATAGCGGCGGTTGTCCAGAAAGGAGATGTGCTGCGGGCCAGCAGCATGAAGCGGGGCCACGCCCTCAAAAGACGCCCCCATCTCAGCGCAACCTGCGGCCTCCGCTCCCGTTACTTCCAGAAGGTGCTTCAACGCAAAAGGGCCACACCGCCTGAAAAAACGGGAATCACCCGGGAGCTGGTCCGCCACCATCGCCCTTCCCCTTACTTCTGGCGACGCAGGATGGACCCCTTGGCCTGTGCCGGAGCCTCGGCAGGCTGCTGCGGAGCCGCCTGATTCATCAGGCGTTCTTCATCAGCCGTTGTCGGCATCTTCCCGGATTTTGCCAGAACCTCCGGGTCCACCCCGTCATCCGGAATGAAGACATGCGGCAGAACCTTGTTCAGACGGTCTGCTACCTCCTCGGTTATGTCCTGACCATCCACATGCAGGACAGCCTGCTCGGCATGCAGAACAAGATTCATGCCATGGGCCGCAGCCACCTTGGCAATGATTCCATCACGCTGCTCCAGCACACGCTCGATCTGATGGAATGCCACCTGATAGGCTTCCTGAATGATCCGGGCCTTGTTGCTGAAATCCCTCTGATCCTTCGCACGCCGCTCCTGCAGATGACGGACACGGAGCTGGAGCTGGTCGGATGTCAGAGTGCGAGCCTGAACCTGAAGCTTCTGCTGCTCTTCCCTCCAGGCGCCCTCTTCCTTCTGCACCGCACGGGCCAGACGGTCACGACGCTCACCAAGCACCTGCTGCATTTCCTGCGCAGCCGTGGAAAGCTGCATCACACCCTGAACGCTGATGAGGCCAAGCACAACCGGCGGCGGGGCATCTTCCTTCGGAACAGCCGGAGAAGACGGTACAGGCGGCAGAGGCAGCACGGGCGCTGCCTGCTGCTGGCCTTCCCCATCCGGAGCGCCAGCATCACCACCATCATCCAAGCCTGCCATGTCCGGCACAGCAGCCGGAGCAGGAGCAGCAGCCGGAGCCGCATGATGATGGGAGGCGGCTGGAGCCGATGGCTGGGCCGTTTTCGGAACAAACCAGGCACCGTTTCCATCATTGCCATCAGCAGCCACGGAAGAACCAACCGCCATGAAAGCCAGAGCACTCACGGTCATCAGGGTCAAAGGCAGTGAAAAACGTGACATGAAAAACCTCTTTATGAAAATGGGCATCCCCCAGGTCACCCTGCCAGCCCGGAATGAAGCCGGCATCGTGGCCTGCACCTTTCCTCAGAACTGCTGCCCGAAGCCAAAGCGAACCGGATAAAGCCTGTCCCCATGCTCACGATGGATCGGGACCGCACCGTCAATATTGACCAGGCCGAAGGGGCTCTTCCAGGAAATACCAAGACCACCAGAGACACGGGGCGTCATGGTGCTGCCGCCAATCGGCGTATAGTACGGGTCGTTCCAGTTACGGTAATGGTTGCGGTCCTTCACACGCTTGCCGGAAAGACTACCGGCATCGATGAAGCCACGCCCGGAGATGCCAAGGCTGTCACCCATCGGCAGCGGGAAATTCAGCTGGACAGATGCCGTGTACATGAAAGTACCACCGATCAGGTCCTCCTGTCCGGCACCCGGGCAGTAGCCATTGCGGGCCTGCCCCAGCGGCGTATTGGCGGCACCGCTGTGGCAGGGCGCCTTGTAATGACTGCTGCGGGGCCCGACACCACCCTGGAGGAACCCGCGCAGGTTCTGACCACCGAGGTAGAAGTTGTCGACGATGTTGCGGTCGCCGCTGGAGCTCCAGTCATGCATGTAGCCAACACCGCCCTTGAACTGGAAGCCCCAGCTGTGGCTGCCTGTCAGGTCATCCAGCGGCAGATAATAGCTGCCATTGGCTTTGACACGGTAATATTTCTCGTTGCCACCCAGACCGGCAAAATCACCTCCGGCACTGAGAACGTAGCCAGACCGTGGATTCATGCGGTTGTCACGACGGTCATAAGTGATGTTCGTGCCAATCTGGGAAAGGAGCGACCAGCCTGCGGCATCACGCACATAAACGGACGGCGTGTCATCTTCCCACCCCGGATACTGCGACCCCGGCACCCCGTTACCCACGTGACGGTCCACGACCGTATAGGTCCAGGACTGGGAAAGATACCGGTTATAGGCATAACCAAGCCGGACAGACGCACCATACTGGCCTTCATTATAGCTCTGATACGTCTGGTAATTGTTCTGGATCGTATAAATGTCGAACCCGGCCACGAAATTGCGCCCGAGGAAGTATGGGTCCGTCACGGACAGGTCGGCCTGTTTCTCATAATAGGCAACCGTACCGGAGAACCCGGCATCAATCCCGGTCCCCAGCAGGTTATGCTGCTTCAACCCGAGATTCCCCATGATACCGGCATCGGTCGAGTACCCACCGCCGAGGGAGAACTCGCCGGTTGGCTTCTCCACCACATTGGCACTGACATTGACCTTGTCCGGCGCAGACCCCTGGGACTGGTCCACATTGGTGCTACTGAAATACCCCATATCCTGAAGGGCCAGCTTGGAATATTTGCGGTTGAACGGCGTATAGGCATCGCCCTCGACCATCGGCAGGTTGCGGCGGATCACATGGTCACGTGTGATCGTATTGCCGTTGATGTCGATCCGCTCCACATAAACATGCGGCCCCTCGACAATATCAAACAGCAGGTCAACGACCTTCTTTTCAGGATTGCGGGCAATCTCAGGCCGGACCATGGCAAACGGGTGCCCGTTGGCCTGGAGCCACTCCTGCATGTCCGTCGCATTGTCCTGCACGGCCGTACCGTCATAATACTGGTTCTTGTAAACCTCGATGTGCCTCTTCATCGTGTCAGCCGTGACATGATGCACATTGGAACGCACACCAATCTTGCCCAGACGGTACCGTGGCCCTTCATGCAGGGTGTAGGTGACGTAGAAGCTCTTGTGGTCCGGAGAGAGCTCACCCGTGGCATCCACCATGTGGAAATCCACAAAGCCGCTATGCAGATAGAAACGTCTCAGCAGTTCCGCATCGTAGCGGATACGCTCCGGGTTATACTCATCCGAGGAAGAAAAAAAACGGTACCAGGCATGTTCCTTGGAAGACACGACATGAGACAGGGCAGCTTCGCTGAAACTGTCATTGCCAACAAAAGCAATCTTCCGGACCAGTGTCTGCTGGGATTCATTGATGTTGAAGATCACATCAACACGATTGTGGGACAGACGGATGACCTGCGGCACCACCGTGGCCCCATAGCGGGCACGGGCCGCATACATGTTCAGGATTTTCTGCCTGTCCACAGCCACGGTCTGGGCCGAAAAGACGGCACGGGTCCGCAGGCTGATCTCCTTCATCAGGTCCTTGTCCTTGAGGGCATGGTTCCCCTCGAAGACAATCCGGTTCACCACGGGATTTTCCGTCAGTTCCACCAGCAGGGTGCTGCCTTCACGCCTCAGCGTCACATCCCTGAAGAGACCTGTAGCGTAAAGTGTCTTCAGCGAACGGTTCAGCGCATCACGGTCAAAACTGTCGCCCGGCTGCACGACCATGTAGGAAAGGACGGTACTGGTCTCGATCCGGGTATTGCCGTGGACTTCGATGGCCTGGATCAGACCACCGGCCGGCGCATAGCCATCCCCCGCAGACCGGCGGGCATGATGGATGCTGCGCCCCTTCTGGGGGGCTGCCTCTGCCGCACAGAGCAAAGCCGGTGCCGTACAGACAGAAGCCAGCAGAGCCAGTCGAACGGCCATCGGCCGGAACCTTTTCGTACGCAATCCTGACAAAACCGGTATTCCTCGTCCCAAATTTCTACGAACGGCCATCCCGCCACACAACCCTGATGCAGGAGGTCCAGACAGTCCCATACGCACAACCGCACCAGACAGACTCCCACGACATCACAATGAAGGGAGCTGCCTGTTTCAGTTATATACTCTACCCTAGAAGGTCTTTTCCATCATTGGAGGGGGAAAGATCAACCCCCATGTGCAAACAACCAGTGAAAAACTCCCAACCCTCTGAGATCATTCACCGTTGAGAAAATGAAAAGCCCCACGACCAGCAGCAGCCCGAACTGGAGGGCATAGCTCTGTGTCCGCTCGGAGAGAGGCCGCCCCAGAACTGCCTCAAAAGCATAGAAAAGCAGATGGCCGCCATCCAGCATCGGCACGGGGAACAGGTTCAGCAGGCCAAGATTGAGGGACAGGAGAGCCACGAACCCCAGCGCACTGGCCACGCCATAATCCACGGCCTGCCCGGACATGTGAATGATGCCGATGGTCCCGGAGAGCTGCCTGGCGCTCCGCTGCCCGCTGATGATCTGCCAGATTCCCTCCAGCATGTTGCCGCACATGTCCCACGTCTGCCCGATGGCCGCCGGAACAGCCTTGTAGACAGGCAGGGGCGCACTGTGGCTGACGGCAAAGCCGACCCCCAGCCGACCGACGTCATGCCCCCCCTGCTGGATACGGTCCAGCGTGACCGGAAGCTCCAGGCTCTGCCCCTTCCGCAGCAGACCAACCTTCATGACCTCACCCGGATGGGCCGCCACCTGCGCCTGGATGTCGCCAATGCTCAGGATGTGATGCCCGTCCAGACGCTGTATCTCGTCACCCACCTGAAGCCCGGCCTTCATGGCTGCACCATTCGGGGCCAGCGTGCCGATGTCGGGCCGGGCCTCCGGCCTGCCAAAGCAGGACAGCAGCACCACGAACAGAAGGATCGTCAGCAGGAAGTTGAAGACAGGCCCCGCCACCGTCACGATTGCCCGCGAGAGGACAGACTTGCGGTTGAAGGCATTCTCGTCACCTTCTTCCCGGGGCGCATCGGGACGGTTCTCAAACCCGTGGAGTTTGACATACCCTCCCAGCGGCAGCAGGCTGATCTGCCAGCGTGTTCCAACCCGGTCCTTCCATGATGTCAGTGCAGGACCGAACCCGATGGAAAAGACGGTCACCTGCACACCACGCCAGCGTGCGGCCAGATAATGGCCCAGCTCGTGAATGAAGACGACGATCCCGAAAACGGCCAGACCGGCAAGGATGCTCTGAAGACTATGCATGGTCGGCCATCCGCTTCATCTGTGTCCGGGCCAGCTCACGCCCCATTTCGTCCCAGTGATAGACATCCTCCAGAGATGTCGGCACCGGGTTTTCCGGCATGGCCTGAAGGCTGGCATCAATCAGCTCACCAATGCCAAGGAAACGGATCTTCCCGGCGAGGAAAGCCTCCACGGCAATCTCGTTGGCAGCGGAGAACACGGTCGGGGCCACGCCACCAGCCCGCAGGACCTGACGTGCCAGACGCAGCGGGATGAAGCGGTCCTCATCCACTGCCTCGAAATTCATCTGCCCGAGCTTCACGAAATCCAGACGCTCGCATCCCGTCTGCATCCGGGTCGGGGCGGCCAGCGTGTGTGCGATGGGAATCCGCATGTCCGCCGTCCCCATCTGGGCCACGAAGCTGCCATCACGGAAACAGACCATGCCATGCACGACTGACTGCGGGTGAACCAGCACGTCTATCTGATGTTCAGGCAGATCGAACAGGCGGGCGGCCTCGATGACCTCCAGCCCCTTGTTGGCCATGGAGGCGGAGTCAATCGTGATCTTGGCCCCCATGGACCATGTGGGATGCTTCAGGGCCTGTTCGGGCGTGGCTTTCGCCATCTCCTCCTTCGTGGAGCAGCGGAACGGTCCGCCAGAGGCCGTGAGGACGATCTTCTCCACGAGGGACATGTCCGCTCCGCCCAGGGACTGCACGATCGCATTATGTTCGGAATCAACGGGCAGCAGCTCGGCTCCGGCAGCACGCACAGCTTCCAGCATGACGTTGCCAGCACAGACGAGAGCTTCCTTGTTGGCCAGAGCCACCTTGTGCCCGTTGCGGACGGCTTCCAGCGTGGGGGCCAAGCCGGCAGCCCCAGTGATGGCGGCCATCGTCCAGTCCGCTTCCAGCGCACCGGCCTCGATGACAGCCTGCCGTCCGGCAGCTACCTTCACGCCGGTGCCAGCGAGACGCTCTTTCAGCTCCTCGTAATGCTGCTCATCATTCAGGACGGCCAGCTCGGCGTTCAGCTCACGGGCCTGTTCGGCCAGAAGGGCGGCGTTCTTTCCCCCCACGAGAGCCCGCACCTGGATGGAGTCTGCCTGCTGCTTCAGAAGATCGACTGTCGAGACACCAATGCTGCCTGTACTGCCAAGCACGCTAATGCGCCGACGCCCGGAACCTCCCCCCATGGAATACCTCTCCCTTGATGATTTCAACATGATACGTGATGGCGGGTCTGCCTCATGACAGACCTATAGCAGAGACTGCCGCTCCAGAATAAGACTTAACGGAAAAGCTGCCAGAATGGCCCCTCTCCGGCCATGAGGGCCAGGATGGCTGCAACAGGGGCCGCCAGCAGGAGGGCATCCAGCCGGTCCAGCAGTCCCCCATGACCGGGGATGAGCCGCCCTGAATCCTTGACGCCCAGACGCCGCTTGAAGGCACTCTCCAGCAGGTCGCCTGCCTGGGCCGCCACGGCAATCACTCCACCCGTCAGGCAGGCAGAGAACGACCAGCCATGACCCGACCAGTGCCCGACCAGCCCGCCGAGGATCACGGCTCCCACGATGCCCCCCAGCGAGCCGGAAATGGTCTTGCCGGGAGAAATGGCCGGGGCCAGTTTCGGCCCGCCAATCAGACGCCCGGTGGCGTAGGCGCAGCTGTCACTGGCTATGACGGCGAAAATGACGAAAAAGGTCTCCAAAAAACCGTCAGGCCGCCCCCGCAGCCAGAGCAGGGAAAAACCACCCAGCATGGCCACCAGAACCGGACCGCAGGCCCGCCTGCCAAACAGGACGCTGGACACCAGAAGGTAAAAGGCCGCAAACCACTGCCCTTTGATGGCGATCAGTCCACCACAGAGAGGCCAGAGCAGAAGCAGAGCACCCCGCAGACTTTTCATCGGCTGGCCAAGCAGGGTTTCCCCTTCCCAGACAATCCCGACCATGACGAGCAGCACCAGTACCCGATAGGCCCATCCACCAAACCAGAGACAGAGGAGCACCACCGGAACAATCACAAGGCTGGAGAGGATGCGTTTCTGCAACTCTGTCATTCTGGCCGCCCACCGAAACGCCTCTGACGGCGCATGTACCGCATCATGGCCTCGGCAAAATCCTTCTCACCGAAATCCGGCCAGAGCACGTCAAGAAACACAAGTTCTGCATAGGCGGATTGCCAGAGCAGGAAATTGGAAAGTCGGCTCTCCCCACTCGTCCGCATGACAAGGTCGGGGTCGGGCATGTCATGCGTCTGGAGGGCACTGGCGAACAGGGCTTCGTCAATCTCATGCGGCTCCAGCGTGCCCGCCCGGACCCGTTCGGCCAAATGGCGGGCACTTCCGGCAATCTCCGCACGACTGCCATAGGAAAGAGCCAGAGCCAGAGTCAGCCGGGTATTGTGGCGTGTCTTTTCCTCTGCCCGACGCAGCTCCCGGCAGAAAGACACCCCGAAACGTTCAGGATCACCAATGATGCGCAGCCGGACACCCTGCTCATCCAGCTCCCGGAAACGATGCCGCAGATAAAACTGCATCAACCCTGTCAGGTCGCTGATCTCCTCACCGGACCGGCGCCAGTTCTCTGATGAGAATGCATAGAGTGTCAGATAATCCACCCCATGCTCCATGGCGGCACGGACGCAACGCTGCACGGCCTCGCCTCCCTCACGATGGCCCTGTGCGATCGGTACGCCACGTGCTCTGGCCCAGCGTCCGTTACCATCCATGATGACGGCAACATGACGTGGGAGTGTGCCAGCCGGGCGGGAAGAAGGGTGAAGTTCCGACAATGTTCTGGCGATCAGACCTGTTTGATGTCCCGCTCCTTGTCAGCCAGCAGGCTGTCCACACGGCCGATATGCTCATCTGTCAGCTTCTGGATGGCAGCCGTCCAGACCTTCATGTCGTCCTGACTGATATCGCCATTCTTTTCCAGGGCCTTGGCCTTGTCCATACCATCCCGGCGGACACCACGCACGGCCACACGGCCACCTTCGGCGTAACGGGCAGCGGCCTTGGCCATCTCGTTGCGTCGTTCCTCTGTCAGCTGCGGGATGGGCACACGGATGGTCTGCCCTTCAGCAGCAGGGTTCAGCCCCAGCCCACTGTCACGGATGGCTTTCTCAACAGAGGAAACAACACTGGCATCCCAGACAGAGACCGTCAGCATCCGGGCTTCCGGCACGGCAACGGAACCAACCTGGGAGAGGGGCACCACGGAGCCATAAGCCTCCACACGTACCGGCTCCAGAAGGTTCGGGCTGGCACGGCCGGAGCGCAGGCCAGAGAGATCACGGCGCAGGCTCTCCAGCGCCCCTTCCATGCGACGTTTGAGGTCATCAAGCAGGTCGTTCAGTTCTGTGCTCATGGCAAATCACTTCCTCAGTAATCGTTCCGTTCGTCAGCCGGTGCGGGCTGACATGGTAATCTGGTCGCTCGCTCTCAACCCTCAACAATCCGGGTGAAGCGCCCTTCACCTTTCATGGCTGCCGCAAAAGCCCCCGGCGCATGCATGTTGAACACGATGATCGGCAGAGCATTCTCCCGGGCGAGACTGACAGCTGCTGCATCCATGACCTTCAGATTGCGGGCCAGGGCATCCATGTAGGTCAGCTGTTCATAACGCTCGGCATCGGGATTCAGGCGAGGATCATCGGAATAGACACCATCAACCTGCGTCCCTTTGAAGAGGGCATCGCACTCCATCTCGTTCGCCCGCAGGGCAGCAGCCGTATCAGTTGTGAAGAACGGATTGCCCGTACCGGCTGCGAAGATGACCACACGGCCCTTCTCCATATGACGGACGGCCCGGCGGCGGATATAAGGCTCGGCAATGGAGGCCATGTGGATGGCCGTCATCACCCGGGTCTCCACATGACGCTTCTCCAGCGCATTCTGGAGCATCAGGGCATTGATGACCGTTGCCAGCATCCCGGCATAGTCCCCCTGCACCCGGTCCATTCCCTTGGCGGCAGCGGCCAGTCCACGGAAGATGTTGCCTCCCCCCACGACGAGACAGACCTGCCCGCCCAGAGCGGCCACACCGGCGATGTCCGCAGCCACCATGTCCACCATCTCCGGGTCAACACCGGCAGTTCCCTTGCCCATCAGCGCCTCGCCAGACACTTTGAGAAGGACCCGTTTATAAGGGAAGTTCGGCTCTTGGGGGGCGGTGCTCATGATCGTACCGGCTCTCTGGTTGATGATGTCCTGAAATCTGTCTGCTCCCTCATACAGAGCTACCCTTGCATGAACAAGCGAAACTCGTGCGCTTCAGCCATAATCTGCAAGACCGAGGGCCCGCAGGCGGGCTGTTTCCTTGTCCCACGCAGCCCTCTCCTTCACATTGAGGAAAAGATGGCAGGGAGCATCCAGAAGGCCTTCCAGCTGTTTCCGGGCCCGCATCCCGATCTCCCGGATGCGCTGCCCCCGCTCCCCGATGAGGATGGCCTTGTGCCCTGCCCGTGACACGTAGATCGTCACGTCGATGCGGATGGATCCGTCCTTGCGTGTCTTGAAGGATTCCGTCTCCACCGTGGCATGGTAGGGAATCTCCTCATGGGTCTGGAGGAAGACCTGCTCCCGCACGATTTCCGCTGCCAGCAAACGGTCTGGCAGATCTGTCAGATCATCTTCAGGGTAATGGTAAGGCCCAACGGGCATGGCCCTGGCCAACCCGTCCAGCAGGCCCTCAACCCCATCACCGGACCGGGCACTGACCATATAGACCTCTTCCACCGGCAGGAGGTCCGTGATGGCCTTCGTCAGGGGCAGAAGCTGATCCCGCTGGATGAGGTCTGTCTTGTTCAGCACCAGCCAGACAGGCCGCTTCCCCTCTTTCAGTCGAGCGATGATCTCCCTGATCTCGTCTGTCAGACCGATGCGGCTATCCACCAGCAGCAGGTTGAGGTCAGCATCCTGCGACCCGCTCCAGGCAGCATTGACCATCGCCTGGTCCAGCCGTCGGCGGGGCTTGAAGATGCCCGGCAGGTCCACAAACACGATCTGCGCCGTATCCCGCATCACAATGCCAAGCGTACGGAACCGTGTCGTCTGCGCCTTGGGGCTGACAATGGACAGCTTGGCCCCAGCCATGCGGTTCAGCAGGGTGGATTTTCCTGCATTGGGAGCCCCGACAAGAGCAACAAAACCGCAGCGTGTCTCTCCGCCCGTGGCGGTCTTTTCTGTATCCTCAGGCACGTTCTGTCTCCTGCCCCATCTTCTTCAGCAAATCTGTCGCCGCCGCACTTTCAGCCAGCCGCTTGCTGCCTGCACGGCCAACACCCACCTGCCCCAGTGCCCGGACCTCCACACGGAAGATCGGTGCATGGGACGGCCCATCAGCGGCAGTCAGTTCATAATGCGGCAAGGCCTCGCCACGCCCCAGCAGAAACTCCTGAAGCAGCGTTTTCGGCTCCTTGTGGGGCTGTCCACTCTTCTCGATGTCCCTGTCCCAGAGGCGACGGACCACATGCCGGGCCGGGTCCAGCCCGGCATCCAGATAGAGTGCGCCCAGCAGGGCTTCCATCGCATCGGCCAGAACGCTGGCCAGAACACGTATGCCGGCACTTTCCTCATGCTGGGCAATCTGTATCGCCTCGGAAAGCTCAATCCCTTCCGCAATCCGGGCCAGAACAGGACGGGAGACCAGATGGGCGTGGCGGGCCCCCAGAGCGCCTTCCTGCTCCTCCGGATAGCGCTCAAAGAGCCATTCCGCCATCAGCAGGCCAAGCACCCTGTCCCCCACGAACTCCAGACGCTCGTTGGACCCCTGCCCCCGTGGCGTTTTCCCCGAAGGATGCCCCTTCTGCCGCCCCCGGTTCCGTCCCTGCCGCCGTGGCACGGCGGACCGGTGGGTCAAAGCCTCATGCAGAAGTGCGGGGTCAGCAAAACGGTGTTCCAGCTTCGCCTCGACATGGCGGACAGCCTCATCACGTGTCATCATTCGTCAATACCACGCAGGAAACGGCCCCAGCGTATCTCTGTCGGCCAATACCAGAACTGCCAGGCCGGATGCCGCATATCAACGGAGAACAGCACCATCTTTGCCCGTCCGACCAGATTGATCACAGGCACGAACCCCAGATCATGACCGCCGCTATCCGTCAGATAATCACGCCCGGCAGGGACAGCACAGGCACCGCTCTCATGCCCTCCCTGAAAGCGGCTGTCCGAACTGTCATCCCGGTCATCCCCCATGGCAAACAGGCAGCCCTCTGGCACGGTATATTCAGGCGTATTGTTGGCAAGGTCATCATCCCGCATCTTCAGGATATCATGCGGTACCGTCTTGCCATCCTCCCGGGGCAGCATTTCCCGATAACGGGTCCCAGACAGCACATAGCCCCGCTCATCCATCACGCTGTAATGCCCCCGGTCCTCCCGCGGCACTTCCTGACCATTGATGAAGAGATGCCCCTGTTCCATGCGGATGCGATCCCCGGGCAGGCCGACAATCCGCTTGATGTAATCGACTGACGTATCCTTGGTGAACCGGAACACCGCCACATCCCCACGGTGCGGCATGGAAGCGAACACACGTCCCGAAATGAACGGCGGCGAGAACGGAAAAGAATACCGGGAATAACCATAGCTCATCTTGGAGACCGCCACAAAATCCCCGACCTGAAGGGTCGGGATCATGGAGGCAGACGGAATATTGAACGGTTCGACCAGCAGTGAACGTACGGCAACCACCAGAATGAGCCATAGAAGAATCTGTCTTATGGAGGCCAGAAGGCTTTCCGGCTTTTCTGTCTGTTCTTCCTGTCTGTCTTCGTTCATGGTCCCTGTTCATCCTGTTCTGGCAAGAAGCAGGCAGACTACCCTGCCCGTTTCTGCCATAGCCTGCCTGACCCGCCGGGTCATGCGTTAATTCCATCCTGACGATATTTCAAGCCGCCAAGACTAAAGGGCAACAGCCTGTATCAGCACCTGTGCCATGGCCATGGGCGGCTCATCACTCAGGCTCAACAGCAATTCGGCCCGATGCCCTGCCGGCAGGCGCTGGTCCAGAAGGGTCGCCGCTGCGCCCGAAAGGCTGAGCACAGGAGCCCCCAGATCATTCCGCCCCACGGAAATATCCTGAAGCTGCACCCCTTGGGCAAAGCCTGTCCCCAGAGCCTTGGCGCAGGCCTCCTTCGCTGCCCAGCGTTTGGCACAGGCCCCTGCCCGGGCCGCCCCCCGCAATGCCTGCACATACTGACGCTCCTCCAGCGTGAACACACGCTCCAGAAACGCATCCCCATGGCGGGCCAGGGCCCGTTCGATCCGCCCGATGGAGCAGAGATCAACCCCGATCCCCAGAATCATGAGGTCATCCCTTTGTCCGTTCGGCCTGAAGAACACCCTTCTCGGCCCGGAACCCTGCCAGAACCGTTGCCAGATGCCCCTTGCTCCGCACCTCGAGGTCCACCAGAATTTCCATGAAATCCAGCTGGCGGTTCACGATCCGCAGATTGATCACGCTGGCCTCGTGCCGTGTGGCCAGGTTGGTCAGCGCTGCCAGAACAGCCGGGTCATTTCCCGCCACGACGGAAAGGCGGGCCGTGTAACGGGGGGCATCCCGCCCTGTCCGCCCAAGGGCCTCCTCACTCCATGAGATTTCAAGAAAGCGCTCGGGCATGTCCGAAAACATGCTGAGATTGTGGCATTTGCGCCGATGTACGGTCACTCCCTTGCCCTGGGCAATGATGCCCACGATGCGGTCCCCCGGCAAAGGACGGCAGCAACCCGCAAAGTGCAGTTCAATACCCCGCCCGACACCATTGACCAACGTGCCCTCATAACTGGAAGGCCGTCTTGGCGGCAGGGGCTTCTGGTCCAGCCTTCCCTCCAGCCGGGGGGACAGGCCGGGCACGATACGGGGCACCTGCCCCTGACGGGACAGCTCCGGATAGGCCGCCCCTACAACATCCCTCGGGTCCAGCTGCCCGGCCCCGACGCTGCCATACAGCTCATCAAGGCTGTTCTGCTTCAGCGTGCCAAGAAGGCACTCCAGCACTTTCTCCGACCCATCAACACCTTTCTGGCGGAACGCACGGGCAACAGCACCACGGCCATTCTCAACGTTGTTCTGCCGCTGCTGGAGGGCCACGAAGCGCCGCACACGGGCACGGGCCTTGCCCGTGACGACAAACCGCTCCCATGACGGGGACGGCGTGCCCCCCCGTGCCGTCATGATGTCGATCTGGTCGCCATTCTCCAGAACATGCTTCAGCGGGACAAGACGCCCATTGACCTTGGCCCCCACACACCGGTCCCCGACCTGACTGTGTACGGCATAGGCAAAATCCACCGGCGTAGCCCCACGAGGCAGGGAAATGAGCTGTCCCTTGGGGGTGAAGCAGAAGACCTGATCCTGATAGAGTTCGAGCTTGGTATTCTCCAGAAACTCGTCTGGCCCCTGACTGTCCTCCAGAATGTCCAGCAGGTCCTGCACCCAACGCAGCTTGCGGGTATAGGCCCCGAATGTTTCCGAAAGAACGGCCGTCTCATGCTCGCTGGGGCTGCTGCCATCCTTGTAGCTCCAGTGGGAGGCCACGCCATTCTCTGCCAGATCGTGCATCTCCGGTGTGCGTATCTGCACCTCGATCTTCTGGCTGTGCGGCCGATAGAGCGTCACCCCTGTATGCAGGGACTGGTAGCCGTTCGTCTTGGGGGTGGAGATGTAGTCCTTGAAGCGTCCGGCAATCATGGGGTAGGCCCCGTGCACCGCCCCCAGCGCCGCATAGCAGGCCTCTCTCGTGGGCACGAGAATGCGGAACGCCATGATGTCGGAAAGCTGCTCGAAAGCAACATTCCGCCGCTTCATCTTTTCCCAGATGGAATAGGGGGATTTTTCCCGCCCGATGACGGTCGCCCCCTCCACCCCGGCTTCCTTGCAGAGTGTGGCCAGCTCGCAGCGTATCTGCTCGATCATGTCCGCACCCTGCCCACGCAGGTAATTCAGCCGGGCCCGGATGGTAGCATCAGCCTCCGGCTCCAGATTGACAAAGGCAATATCCTGGAGTTCCGTCTTCACCCGGTCCATGCCGATGCGTTCAGCCAGAGGGGCGTAGATGTCCAGTGTTTCCCTGGCGATACGCTGCCGCCGGTCTGTCCGCTGGACATAATGCAGCGTCCGCATGTTGTGCAGCCGGTCCGCCAGCTTGACGATGAGCACACGGATGTCCCGCGACATGGCGAGCACCAGCTTGCGGAAATTCTCCGCCTGCTTGGTCCTGTCGGACTGAAGCTCCAGCCGTGTCAGCTTGGTCACGCCATCAACGATGGCCGCTACATCCTTGCCAAAACGCCCTGCCAGCATCTCCAGAGAGATGCCCGTATCCTCCACGGTATCATGCAGGAAACCCACCATGATGGACACGGGGTCCATACGGAACCCGGCCAGTATGTTGGCCACGGCAATCGGATGGGTGATGTAAGGATCACCATTGTCCCGGCACTGACCCTCATGGGCTTTGGCGGCCAGATCGTAGGCCTCCTGCATCAGGGCCAGATCAGCATGGGAATCGTAACAGCGGACCCGCTCCAGCAGGCCGCTTATGGAGGGGTGGAAATCCTGCAAGAGGGCGTCCCCGGCACCAGCCACCGTCTCCGCCGGGAGATCGGTGGAAAGCAGCGTTTCATCAGCCATGGATCAGCCCCCATTCTTCACTGATGGAAGAACCTGCATCCCATCCCCGCCCGAAGGCGAAGAAAAGGGGGCCCTTCCCCAGGGCGCACACCTCAGTTCCTGAAAGGCTTAGCGACGCCCCCGGCCGGAGCCGGCTTCATCAGCTGCCATGTTGGCAGCTTCCTCTTCCGCAGATACATCCTGAAGACCGAAAATGTTCTGATCTGTCGGGATGAGGTCCATCACTTCCTCATCGGAAGGCTCGACTTCCGGCTGGTTGCTCATGGAGCGGACAATGCCGTTCTTCAGCCCCTCGAGGCTCACATGATCCTCGGCGATCTCACGCAGGGCAACAACGGTATTCTTGTCATTATCCCGCGGAACCTGCATCTCCTCCCCGCGGGAAAGACCACGGGCCCGCTGGGCGGCCAGCAGCACCAGGTCAAAACGGTTCGGAACCTTCTCGATGCAGTCCTCTACGGTCACACGTGCCATAAAACCGGCGCTCCCCACTCACATGCTGAAATGGCCCCTGCAAACGGGCCGGACAGCCCCACCTGCCGAAACAGGCAGCCTGTCCCATTGCTATCTCACAATCTGGACTTTTGTTACCACAAAGGCCTTTATTGACGCAACGCAAAGCTGTAAGAGGGAAGCAGGAGGCTGTCCTGCTTTCTCCACCCGACATGCCTTCCATCATCAGATCTGGTGCTGAGTCCGCCATACATACGGAACAGGGAAACAATCAAAGGGCAGCCCTGCCCGAGACTGACAGGACATTTCTTGATCAACACTCCCCGCACCCAAGACTAACCCAAGACCATATGTGAGCCATATGTCCAACCTTCTCCTACGCAAAAACGATCGCACATCACTTTTCATCAACGGGGCCAGCCTGCACCACGCCGCACGCAACCTGGGGTTCGAGGTCGATTTCCTCGCCCTGCGGGACCTTTTCGAACAGCAGTGTTCCTTCCAGCGGGCCTTCTATTATGCGGCCATGCCGGAGACGGAAGATTACTCCCCCCTCCGCCCGCTGACAGACTGGCTGGCCTATAACGGCTATCATCTGGTCACCAAGACGGCACGGGAATTCACCAACCAGTCCGGCCAGCGCCGCGTAAAGGGCAACATGAATGTCGAGCTGGCCGTGGACCTGATCGAACAGGCCCCCCGGCTGGACCATATCGTGATCGTCAGCGGGGATTCCGACCTGCGCCGTGCCGTGGAGGCCGTGCAGTCCCGTGGCGTGCGGGTCACGGTCATTTCCTCCGTCAAGACGACACCACCGATGATTGGTGACGACCTGCGCCGCCAGACAGACCACTTCGTGGAACTGGCTGACATTGCTCACCACTTCACCCGCCGCAATGCGGACAACCGGTCCCGTCCCCCCATCCGCCACCCGGCCGATGCAGAAGATTACGACGACGAGGAATGATCCTTTTCCAGCCCCGCTCCGGCGGGGTTTTTTCATGGCGGCTTTCCATCACGCTTCCGCCATCCCTCTTTAATCCTTACCCGCCCCGGTCCATCTCCCCCGTAAAGACTGACTCAACAAACCCTGAAAGGAACCCGCCCATGTCCATCAAGACCATCGGTTTCATCGGTTATGGTGCCATGGCGTCCCTCATGGGGCGCAATCTGGTCCGGGCCGGATACGATGTCGTCGCTCACACGCCATCAGGCCGGAGCAATGGCGCTGAGGCGGATGTCCCCATGCTGGCCTCTCCCCGCCTCGTGGCAGAAAGGAGCGACGCCATCATCATCTGTGTCCCGAATGACGAGGCGGAAAACACGACCCTGCATGGCCCGGATGGCCTCCTGGCGGGATTGCGGAGCGGGCAGCTCGTGCTGGACACCTCCACCGTCTCACCGGAACAGGCCGACCACCTCGCAGCCCTGCTGGATGAGCGCAATGTCGCCGTGCTGGACGCCCCCATGTCAGGCAGCACGCCGGAAGCCGAAAAAGGGGCCCTCATCATGCTGGTGGGAGGCCCGGAAGCAACCGTAACGCTCGCCCGCCCCATTCTGGACCACATCGGCCGCATCACCATCCATGCCGGTCCGGCCGGGAGCGCAGCCCGGCTGAAGCTCGTCGTCAACGGCATCATGGGGGGCACGCTGAACATCATTGCTGAAGGGATCGCCTATGGCCTGGCCGCTGGCGTGGAGCGCAGCGTCCTTTTCGATGCCCTTCAGGAACTGGCCGTCATCAGCCCCCATCACAAGCGCAAGATCGGCATGGGCAAGGCAGGGCATTTCCCCTCCCAGTTTCCAACCCGCCTGATGAGCAAGGACATGGGCCTGCTGATGGAGGCCGCCCGCCGCTGTGGCGTCCCGATGCACGGCATGGCGGCAGCCTCCCAGAATCTGGCCGCCTCCAATCGGAATCATGCTGATGACGATTACTCCGCCCTGATTGCCCGGATGGAACGGGAGGCTGCCAACCGCTGAAAGGTACCCAGCGGTCCTTCTTCCCACTATTGGGACTGTTTTACTCTTTTTTTAAGACACTCCGCCCCACACACCTTGACGTTGCCGCCCGGCAACCATAGCTAGAGGGGGTCATGAATTGGCAGGAGGGATGCCTCCTGCCCCTCATATGTCAAGGAAGATTCACATGGCTTTTGAACTCCCAAAACTCCCCTATGCCGAAAACGCCCTGGCCGATGCCGGCATGTGCCAGGAAACACTGGAGCTGCACCACGGCAAGCACCATCAGGCCTATGTCACAGCCCTGAACGGCTTCGTCGAGAGCAAGCCGGAACTGGCAGGCAAGGCCCTTGAAGAAATCATTGCCCTGTCTCACGCTGATTCCTCCCTGGCCCCGGTCTTCAACAATGCCGGCCAGCACTGGAACCACTGCATCTTCTGGAACTGCCTCTCCCCCAACGGCGGCCGCATCCCCGGTGCGCTGGAGAAGAAACTGACCGAGGATTTCGGCTCCGTTGATGCCTTCAAGGCCGCTTTCAAGCAGGCTGCCACGACACAGTTCGGGTCTGGCTGGGCATGGCTGGTTCTGGGCTCCGATGGCAAGCTCAAGGTCACCAAGACGGCCAATGCCGCCAATCCGCTCTCCGAGGATGAGGGGCGTACGCTGCTGGGGCTGGATGTGTGGGAGCACTCCTACTATCTGGACTTCCGCAACCGTCGTCCGGACTACGTCACCAACTTCCTCGACCGTCTCGCCAACTACGAGTACGCCGAGAGCTGCCTGAAGGGTGCCTGATCGTCCGGCCCACCCGACATGAGAAAAGGCCCTGCCACGGTTCATCGTGGCAGGGCCTTTTCTTTATGGTGCCAGCTGGGCATGAAACCCGCTGAGGAACGTTCCCTTACGCCTCGTTGGCAGGCTTGCCCTCACGCCGCAGGATGGTCGTGATCGTACTGCGGATGACCTTCACCTTCACGCCCTGTGCGATTTCCACATCCACTTCCTGCGAATCATCACGGGTGTTCTGTACCGTCCCCACGATGCCACCTGCCGTGACAATCCGGTCACCACGACGCAGGCTGTTCTGCTCCTCCCGCAGTTCACGCTGGCGCTTCTGCTGTGGGCGGATCAGGAAGAAATAGAAGACCACAAAGATCAGCACGAAAGGTGCATACTGCACAAGCGCTGCCGAACTGAAGGCGCCGCCATTGGTACCGGCATCAGCGGCATAAGCCGTGGAAAAAAGAATATTGTGCATAGGTGGTGTTGGTTCCATCTTGATGAGATAATTGCGGACCATATCGTGCCAGACCGTCACGTCAAGCTCATTACACAGGAAGACCATGCCAGCAACCGCTCTTCTCCCCCTCCTGACCCGCATTGCCGAAAGTCTGGAACGCATGGCTCCTCCACCAGCAGACCCTGCCATGCTGGATGACCCCACGCAGGACAGCTTCATCTGGCAGGGCGGGAGCGGCCATCTGCTGCCCATCCCCCACATGCAGGCCGTCCCGCTGAAGCTGCTGAAGGGCATTGACCGGCAGATCAGGCAGGTCATGGGCAACACACGCTTCTTTGCCCACGGACTGGCAGCCAACAACGTGATGCTCTGGGGTGCCAGAGGCATGGGCAAGTCCTCGCTCGTCAAGGCCTGTCTTCTGGCCGTCAATGAGGAACAGCGCAGGAACGGCCACCCCCCGCTGGCACTGATCGAGATTCCACGGGATGACCTCGCCACCCTGCCGCAGCTTCTGGCCCTGCTGCGCCGCACCTCCCGCCGGGTCATCCTGTTCTGTGACGATCTCTCCTTCGAGACTCAGGATGCGGATTACAAGTCCCTGAAATCGGTCCTGGATGGAGGCATCGCCGGACGGCCTGACAATGTGCTGGTCTATGCCACCTCCAACCGCCGCCACCTCATGCCGCAGAACATGATCGAGAATGAAGCGGGGGATGCCATCAACCCGGGCGAGGCCATCGAGGAGAAGGTGTCCCTCTCCGACCGGTTCGGCCTGTGGATCGGCCTCTATGGTGCTTCCCAGCCCCATTATCTCAGCATCATCGATGCCTATGCGGAGGAGAGGCAGCTCCCCATCGCCAGGGAGGAGCTGCACCGCCGTGCCCTGCAATGGGCCATGCAGCGGGGCAGCCGCTCCGGCCGGGTCGCCTCGCAGTTCATCACCGCCCTGAGTGCCGAACTGACCGAAGAAGCCCGCTGAACAGCAGAACGGCCCGCCTGAAACCAGAGCGGGCCGTTCTTCATGCTGCGGACCAGTCAGAAGGCTGCACTGATCGTTCCGAAATATTCCCGTGTCGCCCCGCGCTCCAGGGACTGGTAATCCCCCACGGGCGGGTTGTTGTTCTCACCCATCATGGCGATATATTTGTTGTTGAACAGGTTGTAGACGTTGAAGCTGACCGTCAGGTCCCGCACGCCTGCCAGTTTCCTGAACGTATAAGTCACCCCCGTATTGGCCAGCCAGTAGCTGCCGATTGAGGTGTCGTTCATGAAGCTGTAATACCGCCTGCCAAAATAGTTGGCATCAAAATGCGCATTCAGCCCACGCCATGTATAGGCGATGGAAGCCTTGTACATCCATGCCGGGTAATTGACGATGTTCTTGCCCTTCAGCGGGTAATAATTCCCGGCACTGGAGGTCACGTTCCGGTCATAGGTGCCCTTGTTGTAACTGAGCGTATTGGTGATGATCAGCCCCGGCAGGGGACGGACGGACACGCTGCCATTGGCTCCCGTCATGGAAATGCGCCCGAAATCGAATTCTTCAGAAATCGGATTGAACATCGTTCCCCGTGCCCCGGCCAGAAGCTCGTGCATCAGGGTGGAGTGATAGACGGTCGCATCCAGCTGCACGATGGAGGACGTGAAACGATACCCCCCCATGTAGGTCCAGGCCCGGGCCGGTTTGGTCTGCGCCTTCTGCCGCAGAAACTCCTGCTGGTTGGGCACGGAGAAGAGCGAGTTTGCCACACCCGTGCCGGAGACCTCATAGGCCCGCATGTTCTTGGAGACATCGATGTAGAACTCGTTCTGCCGGTTCAGACGCCAGTCCAGATTGAAATGGGGCAGGAAAGCTCCCGTGGCATGAAGGGAGCCGGAGGGCAGGCCACCGGCATCCAGAGCCGCCCATGAGTCGTCATTCTCATGCCCGCCACCGGATGTCTGGGAGATCAGGGAGCGGAAGCCCGCTGTCAGCGTCAACCCCTTGAGGATGGTGTAGGTGTCCTGAAGGTGGGTCTGCACCACATTGGTACGCCATCTGAAATTATAGACCCGGTCGGCCGGCCCATACACATTGTAAGGCCCGACCGCCTTGACGGGCGCACCCGCCCCCAGCTCCGGCTCCAGATAATTGTAAAGCCCGGCGGTCTGGTTGTTGTTCTCGTACCAGACACCCGTATTGATCCTGTGATGCCTCCAGCGATAGTCCAGACTGCTGTTGATGCCGAAACGCTGCTGGCTGTTCTTCCAGACTTCCTGATAGAGCGGCACGCCATTCGGCGTGGCGACCTGCAGGTCCGGGTCCTCCGAAGCGGCGGATGCGGCAGCCGTGTAGCTGTAATTGCCGGACTGGGCATGACCATAGGCCGTGGTATGCCATGTCAGATGGTCCGTCAGGGCAAGATCAAGATTCAGGCCACCCAGAAAATTGGTCTCATGCTGCCCACCGTCATAATAGGGCATCTGACAGGCATTCACCTGCCCGTTGGACCCCGGATAGGCCATGAAATTGTTCGGGCTGTTATTGCACTGCTGCGCCCACTGATAGGCCTTGCCATAATCCGGGTAGAGATGCGGGACACGCCAGCCCAGATTGTTGATCATCCCCAATGAGAGGTCCGGATAGTTCTGCTGCTGAAGGTCCGTCCAGTCGAAGAAGGCCGAAACCCTGCTGCGCTCGCCAAGCGGCTGCACCAGCTTGGCATTGACCTGCTGAAGGAACTGGTCCCCCTTCCCCTCCCACATGCCTTCATCCGTACGGGCGTAGGAGGTGTAGAATTTCGTGCCGGAGTCATTCAGACGGCCGGAATCAAACCGGGCATAGGTGCGGTAAGACCCGTAACTGCCAAAAGCCTGGCTGACCTTGCCCCCCAGCCTGTCGGACGGATCGCTGGAGGTGAAACGGATGGTCCCGCCCAGCGTGTTGGTGGACGGCACGTCCACGCCACCTCCGCCCTGCGACATCGTCATGCTGCCGATGTCATCAGGAATGATGGCCGAGGCAAGGCTCAGACCATTGACGGACTGATAGGTCTGGTCATTCAGGGGAATGCCATCCAGCGTCACGCCCAGCTGGTTCATGAAGAAGCCACGGACGTACAGATTCGCCCCGAAACTGTCGATTCCGAACGGGTCCGTGGAGGTGAAGCTCACGCCCGGCATACGGTCCAGTGCCTTGTAGGGGCTGGTCCCGGGCACATATTCCTTCATCACGCTTTTCGGTACGACCAGCTCCGCCGCCCTGCTGACGTGCGAGGCGTGGACGGACAGGCTCTGCACCCCATGAGCAGACACATATTTCGGCCTGTGATGGCTGGCCGCCTTCACACGCCCTGCACCAGTCCCTGCCGCTGCTGCCTGGTTTCCACCCTTGCCTGTCATGTCCCGGCGACTGCCATGCCGGTGCCCCGTCAGGGTGTGCCCACCATGCTGTGCGGCAGAAACACCTGCCGTTTTACCAGCGGAACTCACCGGAGTTGATGAACGGGTCTGGGCAAAGGCAGTTCCACTCCCCATTCCCAGAAAAATGGCAGCAGAGGACAGAAGAAGATGGCGGCGCAATGCGTCTGGCACTCCCAACAATATTGGCACACAATAAAAAGCCCATGTCAGGGTTGTCTCCCTGTCAGGGCAGCTATCAACTCATGTTATGGTGGACTTCCTACAGAGCAGCAGCCTCTGCCGCAAAGGTTATGACGTTTTTTTAACGTTTCCTCTTTCCCCTGTGACATAAAAGGCGCATTTTCAACTGGCATCCCATACAACAGGACATTCTGGATACGGAGCCTCTGATGACCTCACCTTTCCGTCCCCACACTCTGCTTGTCGTGGCAGCCATCCTCATCCAGCCGGATGGCTCTGTCCTGCTGGCACAGCGGCCGGAGGGAAAAACCTTTGCCGGACTGTGGGAATTTCCCGGTGGAAAGGTGGAAGTACCCGAATCCCCGGAAACCGCCCTGGCACGGGAGCTCCATGAAGAGCTGGGCATTACCGTTCAACCCGACCGCCTGGAACCCTTCACGTTTGTCAGTGAAGACTGTGCTACCTTCCACCTGCTCATGACGCTCTATCTTGTCCGGGAGTGGGAGAATGACCCTGTCGGGCGGGAAGGCCAGACACTGGCATGGGTGCCTGCCTCAAGGTTGGATGAATACCCCATGCCCAAGGCCGATGCCCCTCTTGTTCCCCGTATTCAGGCCCTGCTGGGCTGACATGGACGAAAGGGGCCCTCGAAAGCCCCTTTCCTGGCAGGTCTACCCTCAACAGACGAAGGATCAGACACCTTCCAGCACGAAACTGTGCTGCGGATTGCCCGGAACGTCCGTCCGGAACGCAAAAATGCCACCAGCCTGCGGCTGGGCTGCCAGCTCCTCGGGGTCCAACCCCTTGCGGGCTGTCGTCACGAACACGGTCCTGTAATCATCCCCACCAAACGCCACCTTCGTGACATTGGCGACCGGCAGGGCAATCGGGTCCATCATGGTGCCATCCGGGCGGAAGCGGGTGATCTGTCCCCCTGCCCATGTCCCGCACCAGAGATTGCCCTCGCTGTCCGTCACAACCCCATCTGGATACCCTTTGGTGAAAGTGGCAAAAATGCGCTTGCCTGTCAGGCGGCCATCTGCTGCGACATCAAAGGCGTAGATACGCTGCCGGGGACTGTCGCAGGCATAAAGCACCCGACCACAAGGTGACAGGGCCGGACCGTTGGAAACGGTATAACCACTATCCCAATGTGAGATATCCAGCTGGCCGTTCCTGTGGTCAACCCGGTAGAGAGACCCGCTCTCCCGACTTTCCCCGTCATCCATCGTACCAAACCAGATGCGCCCCCGCTGGTCGACACAGCCATCATTCAGCCGGTTCCCCTCATCGTCCGGCTCGATGACGCAGGCCCGCTCGAAATAGCCTTTTTTCACATCAAACCGATGCAGACCATCCGGCAGACCGGCCAGAAATGTCCCGTCACTGACAGGCAGAAGAAAACCCGTACGATTGGGAGCATCCCAGCCTGACAGGGAGCCATCCGTCAGGCTGTACCGATGAATGCGGTGGCTCACAATATCGACAAAATAGAAAGAATTTTCTGCCTTGATCCAGACCGGCCCCTCCCCCAGCACTGCTCGAAACTCTGACAGGCACACGGGCTTATGGTGTTCCAGCTTCACAGGCATCTCTCCCTTTCTAAAAGGCCATACCCTCCCATATAATGAAGAAGGTTCAATTTCCACACCCCCGGATGCCACGCCCGAGGGCCCCAAGCCCGCAGAAAAACAATGCGGCCAGCACCAAGGTATTACAGGCTCATGGCTCCCCGTACTGCATGTTTTCTTGTCATCGGCAATGAAATCCTTTCAGGCCGCACGCAGGACGCCAACATCCGTGTCCTGGCCCAGGCCCTGAATGGCCGAGGCATCCGACTTCTTGAAGTCCGGGTCATTCCCGACATCCCGGAACACATCATAACCACCATCAATGACTGCCGGGCCCGATTCGATCTTCTCTTCACCAGCGGCGGCATCGGCCCCACCCATGACGACATTACCGCTGCATGTATGGCCGAGGCCTTTGGGGTCCCCCTGACATGCCATGAAGAGAGCTTCCACCAACTGGAAGCCCTCTTCCCGGCGGGAGAATTCAACAAGGCCAGACAGCGCATGGCATGGCTGCCCAAAGGCGCAACGCCCATAGAAAACAGCGTGTCCACAGCACCCGGGTTCTCGTTGGGCAATGTCCATGTCATGGCCGGAGTCCCCCGCATCTTTCAAGCCATGGTGGGCTGGCTCATGCCACGTCTTGAGGGCGGAGCTCCACTGACCAGTGCCAGCTGGTACAGTTACAATGTCTATGAAGGCGATCTTGCCGAGGCACTCACGGCCATCCAGCATGACTTCCCTACACTGGATATTGGCTCCTACCCGTTTGACGAAGGACAGAAACGGGGTGTGGCCCTTGTTGCAAAAGGCTATGACGCTGAGGCTGTCACCTTGGCTGGGGCGGCCCTGCGCACCCTTCTTGCCAGCCTGGGCTTCACCCCCCTGGAGGGAGATCCTCCACGAGGAGCCTGAAAAAAAAAGCCGCCTAAAAAGGCGGCTTTCCCAAAAACTCCATACCAGTCAGGCGGAACGGTCAGCCTACCCGTGTCATTTCCAGATAACGCTCCCGACGCCGGGCCAACAGCTCTTCCTTTGAGAGCCCCTGGACGGAGGCCAGTTCTGCAGCAATGGCCTCACCCACGCGATTGATGGCTTCAGCAGGAAGACGCTGGGCGCCCCCCACCGGCTCATCAATCACATGATCGATCAGGCCAAGTTTTTTCAGATCCTGCGCCGTCAGACGAAGCGCTTCGGCAGCGGCTGGCGCCATCTTGGGGTCACGCCAGAGAATGGAAGCGGCCGCCTCGGGAGAGATGACAGAATAAATGGCATGTTCCAGCATCAGAACACGATCGCCTGCGGCAATGGCAATGGCACCACCAGACCCGCCCTCGCCGATCACCGTAGCGATCAGCGGAACCTTGACCTGAAGGCAGGTATCAATCGCCCGGGCAATCGCCTCTGCCTGCCCGCGGGCCTCGGCATCAATCCCCGGCCACGCACCGGCCGTATCCACGAATGTCAGAATCGGCAGGCCAAAACGCTCTGCCATGCGCATCAGACGCTGGGCCTTGCGATACCCTTCCGGTCGGGCCATGCCAAAATTGTGACGGAGACGACTCTCCGTATCAGAACCACGCTCGGTCCCGATGACCACGACCGGCTGCCCACGGAAACGGGCCAGCCCCCCTACAAGAGCCTGATCATCCCCAAAAACACGGTCCCCGGCGAGCGGGGTATAATCCGTCATCAGCGACTGGATGTAATCCAGCGCATGAGGCCGCTGTGCGTGACGGGCCACCTGCACTTTCTGGAGAGGGGTCAGCTTGCTGTAGAGCGTGCGGAGCTGCTTGTCCGCTTTCTCCGCAAGGCGGGCTGTCTCCTCATCAATGTTCAGACCATCCAGACCAGCGCCATCCTCCTGGCGACCAACCTGACGAAGTTCACCGATCTTGGTCTCAAGCTCGGCAACCGATTTTTCGAAATCTAGGAACTGGCGCATGTTCTGCCCGATAGCACGCAAACAGGACGCAAGACAGCCCTAAATTGACACGAAGCAGGAAAACTCTGCCGGAGCCGGCTATCACCCCCGCTTTCCCGCCTCCCCGCTCTGCCTGTCCTGCCCCAGGGGATGATGCTGGCGGACAACTTCTTTCAGCCGCTCCGTCATGACCTGCGTGTAAATCTGGGTCGTCGTGATATCGGCATGTCCCAGCAGCACCTGAAGCGCCCGCAGGTCCGCCCCCCTGTTGAGCAGGTGGGTCGCAAAGGAATGACGCAGCACGTGTGGGCTGACACGCAGGGGGTCCAGCCCGGCCTTGAGCGCACAGGCATGAAGTATCTTGTCGAATCCCTGCCTTGTCAGTGGCTTCCGGGGATTGCGCCCCGGGAACAGCCACGGGCTGTCCAGCACGGCATCATAGGCCAGCAGCGCCTCTGCCGCTTCCCTGGCTGCGCTGGAGAAAGGCACGAGCCTTTCCCGCCCGCCCTTGCCCCGCACGGGCAGCATGCCGCCTCTCTGCCGGACACAGCCCGCTGGCAGGCTCAGAAGCTCGCTGATGCGCAGGCCTGTCGTGTACAGCATCTCCAGCGCCACACGGGAGAGAAGGTCCCGGCGCAGATCCGCATGGCCGCAGGTGCCCTTTTCCAGAAGTCGCCTGACCTCATCCTCACTCAATGGATGAGGCAGACCACTCTGATAGCGGGGAGATGCCTGCCCGGCGGTCAGCTCGTCCGCCCGCACGCCCATCTGGAGCATGAAACGGGCAAACTGCCGAAAGCAGGAAAGACGGCGGGCCTGTGTCCGGGCGGAAATGCCACGGCGCCCCTGATCGGCAAAATAGGCCTGTACACTGCCCCGGGATACATCTGCCAGCGACAGGGGCGCACACCAGCAGGCAAAATCTTCCAGATCAGCCCGATAGGCCGCTCTCGTCTGCTCTGCTGCTCCCCGTTCTGCCACGATGGCCTCAAGAAACGCCTCTATCAGGGCAGCAGATTCTGCAGGGCAGCGCCGGACCTCCCGCCCGTCCGTCATGAGGGCCGCTCCTCAATGCCCTCCAACAGGTGGAAGCTCCGGCAGGCCCGGGGCCGCCTTCTGGGCAGAGGTGGCAGGGGACACGGCCTGCGGTGTCAGGTCACGATGCACCATCACCGGTGCCGGGGGCTGCGTATCGTGAGCCGTCAGGACGTACCCACCCCCCACCAACACCACAAGAACCAGCAGGACCAGCACCAGACGGGCAACGGTTTTCATAAGACGGCTCCATGTCAAAGGATACGTCCCGTTTATAGAAGGATCATCCCGTTTTAAAAACCCTCTTCTCTTCCACCGGAGACACACTCTCCCAGAGACATGGGCGATGAGAGACCTACCCCACCTCTCTCACCCGTGATAGAGGGACAGCATGTCCCCTTCCTTGCACGCCCCGCAGCCAGCCAGACCACCGTTCCGCATCATTGTCCTTGTCGGCCTCATGGGGGCCGGAAAAACGACTCTGGGACGGATGCTGGCCCAGCATTATGGCATCCCCTTCATCGATACCGATGCCGAGATCGAAAAAGCCTCCCGCCAGAGCATCCCGGAAATCTTCGCCCACCATGGCGAAGCCCATTTCCGTGCCGGGGAACATCGGGTCATACGCCGCCTCCTGAAGAACGGCCCCTGCATTCTGGCCACCGGTGGTGGCGCCTGGATGCATCCGCAGACCCGTGCCCTCATCCACGAGGCAGCAGATGTCTGTGCTGTCTGGCTGCATGTCCCCATGGCTGTCCTGCTCAGACGCCTGCTCAACAACCGTGGAAGCCGCCCCCTCCTCGCCCAGGGCGACCCGGCAGCCACCCTGCGTCAGCTCGCCACCGTGCGGTATCCGCGCTATGCCGAGGCAGACATCATTATCGACTGTGGAGATGAAAGCGTGGAACAGGCCACCCGGACCATTACTGATACCCTTGCCAATACGAGTCTGCCCCATCATGTCCCGGTTGCTCTCGCCGGCCACAGTTATGAGGTCCTCATCGGCCGTGAGCTGCTGGCGCAGGCGGGCCTGCGGGTAAAGCCCCATCTGCCCAATGGCCACGCCATCATCCTGACCGACGAGACAGTTGCCACCCATCACCTGGCCACGCTGGAACGCAGTTTCCGTGAGGTCGGCATCCGCTTTCACACCATCATCGTGCCTCCGGGAGAGGGCAGCAAATCTCTCGCCCGTTTTGAAGCCGTCATGGAAGAAATGCTCGAACGGGGCATCGAGCGTGGCACCACCGTCATTGCCCTGGGTGGGGGGGTCATTGGTGACCTTGCCGGATTTGTGGCGGCTACGGCGCTGCGCGGGATTCCCTTCATCCAGATTCCCACAACATTGCTGGCACAGGTGGACAGTTCTGTCGGAGGCAAAACAGGAATCAATGCCCGGGCCGGAAAGAATCTCATCGGAGCCTTCTGGCAGCCCCGGCTCGTGCTGGCCGATACGGAAACGCTGGCCACTCTCCCCCGCCGCCAGCTCGTGGCGGGTTATGCAGAAATCGTCAAGGCAGGCCTCATCGCTGATGCCGAACTGTTTGCCTGGTGCGAAGCCAATGGTCAGGCCGTTCTGGAGGGAGAGCCCGGGAAGCTGGGTGAAGCTGTCCGCCGGGCCTGTGCCTTCAAGGCCGGAGTCGTACAGGACGATGAACGGGAGCAGGCAGGATCAGGCGGTCGGGCCCTGCTCAATCTGGGCCACACCTTCGCCCATGCCTTTGAAGCCGAGTTCCATTATGACGGCCGCCTCCTGCATGGGGAAGCCGTCTCCATCGGCCTGCACATGGCCCTGGCACTGTCCGTCAGGATGGGGCTTGCCCCCGAGGATGACCTGGCACGGCTTGACACCCATCTCCACGCCCTGGGAATGCCCGCCGGTGCAGCAGACCTGCCCCACGGCCTCAGTACGGAAACCCTGCTGAACCACATGGGCCGGGACAAGAAGTTGCGCGACGGGAAGATCACCTTCGTTCTGCTCCGCGGAATCGGCATGGCTTTCACCTGCCGTGATGTCGCCATGGATGATGTCCGGGCCCTGCTTCTGGCTGAAGGTTTTGCCCCCTGATACCGCCACATTCCAGCCTTTATTCCGATAATGTGTTGTATTGGTCACAGTGTATGTTCCATCGCAAACGCAGGGCGGAAAACCTCTTAACTTCCCACCAGCTTTCCATTACATCTCGGTTATCGGCCGCGCTGGCTCCATACGGTGATCGTTCCGACGCCCGCCAACCGTAATGGCCGTAAGTATACAGAATTAAGGACTGAGGAAGTAAATGCGTATTCGTAATGCACTTCTCGCCATGACCTCAATGGTGGCCCTGCCGTCATTTGCCATGGCCAGCACGATCACCGGCCCGTATGTCGACATGGCAGGCGGTTACAACCTGGTTCAGCACCAGCAGTTCCGTCAGGGTAACCCTGGCACCTCCCACGGTCGTGGCATCGGTGGCAACGCCCACTCCGGCACCGGCTTCAATGGCTACCTCTCCACTGGTTACGGCTTCGGTAACGGCCTGCGCCTCGAAATCGAGGGCACCTACAACCAGACCCACATCACCCGTCTGGGTGGCGCCTTTGCCGCTGGTGGCAACCGCAAGGCCCACGGCAAGAGCGAAGGCTGGGGCGGGTTCGCCAACGTGCTGTATGACATCGATCTCGGCATGTTCGGCCTGAACGATGTTCCGGTTACACCGTTCGTCGGTATCGGTGCTGGTTACATGTGGCAGCGTTACCGCAAGGTCTACAACCGCAGCACCGGTCGTCCTGACCCGAACTTCAACAACACCCAGGGTGGCTTCGCTGCTCAGTTCATCGCTGGTGCCGCTTACGACATCCCGGGCGTTCCGGGCCTGGCTCTGACCACGCAGTATCGCTTCATGGGCCAGACGGGTTCCATGAGCGGCGTGACCAGCGGCCGTCAGTACCTGCACAACAACAACGAGAACCATGGCAAGGGTGACCGCGTAAGCTTCAACACGCGCTACACGCACCAGTTCATGCTCGGCCTGCGTTATGCCTTCAACAATGCTCCGCCGCCGCCGCCGCCGGCTCCGCATGTTGTCGTTCCGCCGCCGGCTCAGGCTGCCCGTACTTACCTCGTCTTCTTTGACTGGGATAAGTCCAACCTGACAGGCCGCGCCCGCGACATCGTTGCCCAGGCTGCCCAGGCTTCCACACACGTGCAGACGACACGCATCGAAGTTAACGGTTACACCGATAACTCCGCTGCTCATCCGGGTCCGCGCGGTGAGAAGTACAACATGGGTCTGTCCCTCCGTCGTGCAAACAGCGTCAAGGCTGAGCTGATCCGTCTGGGCGTTCCGGCTACGGCCATCGACATCCACGGTTACGGCGATGCCAACCCGCTGGTGGCAACTGCCAAGAACACGCGTGAGCCGCAGAACCGTCGCGTTGAGATCATCCTGAAGTAATCTTCAGAGCTGATTTTCAGCCCGGGCCTTACGGTCACGGAAAAGGGTGCCTTCGGGCACCCTTTTTTTATGGCCCGTTCCTCCTGTGCAACCTTTCACAAGAAAAGATTTACCTCTCCCCTGTGAAGCTGTGTTAGGGTCCCCTCCGCCTCTGCAACAATCCTTATGGTTTTCCAGCTGAAAAATGCTTGAACAGTTCATTCCCAGAAGCCTGATGAAGTTCCTTCCTCTCATGCAGCGCTTCTTCTATTTCGGAGTTGTGGGAGCTGTCGGCTTTCTCGTGGACTGGGCAAGCCTCTCCCTTTTCCGCCATGTTGTCGGGCTCCGTGCTGCCGCCCTGCTCGCTTATGTCATTGCCTCAAGCAACAACTGGATTCTGAACCGTTACTGGACATTCCGGGACTGTTGCCGCAAACGCCACAAGGTGCATCATCAATGGGGGCGCTTTGTACTGGCCAATCTTCCCGGTTTCATCATCAACCGTGGGATCGTGCTGGCCCTCTTCAGCCTTTGGCCGCTGACACGGCATTACACCGTCATTGCTCTGCTCTGCGGGACAGCAGGCGGCATGTTCATCAATTTTGCCCTCTGCCATCACTTCGTCTTTCACAAGAAGACCCCCCAGTCATAAAGCCCCATTCCCCGGTTGGTGGTCTTCTTTTCCTGCACGCTTCCCTGCATCTCCTCCATAGGACCTCCATTTCCAAAAGCCAGAAAATCGGCTAGAAAACAGGAACCATCCTTTCTTTCTCCGGAACCCGGACCTACAGACTCATGATCAGTACCAACGATATCCGCGCACAATTCCTTCAGTATTTTGAATCCCACGGGCACCGCATCCTTCCGTCTGCCTCTCTGGTTCCGCAGAATGATCCGTCCCTGCTCTTCACCAATGCGGGGATGGTGCCTTTCAAGAACGTTTTTACCGGGCAGGAGACCCTGCCTTTCAAGCGGGCCACAACAGCCCAGAAGGTCGTCCGTGCCGGTGGCAAACATAATGATCTGGACAACGTCGGTTACACGGCACGTCATCACACATTCTTTGAAATGATGGGGAATTTCAGCTTTGGAGATTACTTCAAGGCTGAGGTCATCGAATTTGCCTGGACGCTGCTGACCAAAGGCTTCGGCATCCCGGCCGAGAAGCTGCTCGTCACCGTCTATGCGGACGATCATGAGGCCGCTTCCCTATGGAAGAAGATCGCTGGCCTCTCGGATGACAAGATCATCCCCATCGCCACGTCCGACAATTTCTGGCGTATGGGCGATACCGGCCCCTGCGGTCCGTCCTCCGAAATCTTCTACGATCATGGCCCGTCCGTGGCCGGTGGCCCTCCAGGCAGCCCTGATGAAGACGGCGACCGGTTCGTCGAGATATGGAACCTCGTCTTCATGCAGTTCTTTGAAGAAGGCGAAGGCAAGCGGACCAATCTTCCCCACCCTTCCATTGATACCGGCATGGGGCTGGAGCGTTTCGCCGCTGTCATGCAGGGCAAGAAGGACAATTACGACACGGACACGATCCGTGCCCTCATCGAGGCCTCTGCCGACCTGCTGAAACAAGATGCGGATGGCCGCTTCAAGACCAGTCATCGTGTGGTGGCCGACCATCTGCGGTCCACCGCCTTCCTCATCTCCGATGGTGTTCTGCCCTCCCGTGAGGGACGTGGCTATGTGCTGCGCCGCATCATGCGCCGTGCCATGCGTCACCTCCACCTGATGGGAGCGAAGGAGCCGGTCTTCTACCGTCTGCTGCCTGCCCTCATCCAGCAGATGGGCCATGCCTATCCTGAGCTGAACCAGCACAAGGCCCTCATCACCGAAACCATGAAGGGTGAGGAAGAACGCTTCTCCGCCCTTCTGGGCCGTGGCATGGCCCTGCTGGAAGACGAGATGGGCCGCCTCTCCAGCAACGGTCATCTGCCCGGTGACGTGGCCTTCAAGCTCTATGACACGTTCGGCTTCCCGCTGGACCTGACGCAGGACGTGCTACGTGAGCGTGGCCACAAGGTCGATGAGGCCGGTTTTGAAAGTGCCATGGCCGAGCAGCGCCAGCGTGCCCGTGCCGCCTGGGTTGGCTCCGGTGACAGTGCCGTGGAGACCGTCTGGTTCGATGCCCGTGACCGCTTCGGCAGCACGGAGTTCCTCGGCTATGTGAGCGAGGCTGCCGATGCCCAGGTGCAGGCCGTCTTCCGTGGCAGCGATGAGCTTGCCGAAGCCAAAGCCGGTGACGAAGTCGCCATCCTGCTCAACCAGTCCCCCTTCTATGGAGAAAGCGGCGGACAGGTTGGCGATCATGGTACGCTGACAGCCCCGGGCCTGCGGATCGAAATCACTGACACGCAGAAGAAGAACGGCTCCCTGATCGTCCATTATGGCCGCATCGTGGAAGGCACGCTCAGGCCGGGCATGGATGTTCATGCCGAGATCGACCACGTGCGCCGCACCGCCGTGCGGGGGCATCACTCCGCAACCCATCTCCTGCATGAGGCCCTGCGCCGCCATATCGGTGAGCATGTCACCCAGAAGGGCAGCCTGAACACGCCGGACCGTCTGCGCTTCGACATCAGCCAGCCCCGCCCTCTGACGGAGGATGAGCTGAAAACCATCGAGGCCGAGGTGAATACCCGCATCCGCCAGAACAGCCCGGTCGAAACCCGCCTGATGACGCAGGAACAGGCCATTGAAAGCGGCGCCATGGCCCTCTTCGGTGAGAAATATGGCGATGAAGTCCGTGTCGTCTTCATGGGCAATGAGGATGAGAAAAACCGTCAGGCCTATTCCATCGAACTCTGCGGCGGTACGCATGTGACCCGTCTGGGTGAGATCGGCCTGTTCCGCATCGTCTCCGAAAGTGGCGTCTCCTCCGGCGTCCGCCGTATCGAGGCTGTCTGCGGGGCTGCGGCCGAGCAGACCATCCGCACCAGTGAGGAACGGCTGGCCGAAATGGCTGCCCTCCTGAAGGTCACGCCTGCCGAGGCTCCGGCCCGTCTTGCCGCCCTGCTGGAAGAACGCAAGGCCCTCAATGCGCAGATTTCCTCCCTCCAGCACAAGCTGGCCACGGGGGAAGGGTCTGCCTCCAGCGAGACCATCAATGGCGTCACTCTGGCGGCCCGCTTCCTTGAGGATGTCAGCCCCAAAGACCTCAAGGGGCTGGCTGATGGCCTGCTGAAGCAGATCTCCTCCGGCGTGGTGGCCCTGATCTCCGGCGCCAATGACCGGGGCAGCATCGTCATCGCCGTCAGCAAGGACCTTACGGACCGCTTCGATGCCGTGAAGCTGGCCCGGGAAGCCTCCGCCCTGATGGGCGGCAAAGGCGGCGGTGGCCGCCCTGACATGGCGCAGGCTGGTGGCTCCGAACCGGCTGCCGATGCCGTATTCGCCATGCTGCGCAAGACACTGGGCGAAGGCTGAGACCTGCGAGACCTCTTTTCTGACGAAAAGAACTACCCTGAAGAGAGCGTCAGGCCTGTTATGGAGGGCCTGACGCTTTTTTCTTGCAGATGATCCTGCTCTGGCCTTGCCCGCCCAGGTCATGAAAGACATTTCATGAATCAGGAGGGGCTTTCGTCTGGACGCTTCTTAAAAAGATTTTTAATATATGGCCTATGGGCACCGTGACCTGCCTCGCCCATAGTGGGCTCGCTAGGGCTTTGCCCCGCATGATGCGTCTTTGATCAGGAAACATAACGCTATGGTCTTCCACCGTAACACTCTTCTGGAACTCCTTGATGGCGTCCGCACCTTTGAAGAAGAGGTGTATCCGGAAAAAAAGGATCTCTTCCAGAGTCTGGCTTACGATCAGAACCCACCAACGCTATTCATCACCTGCGCCGACAGCCGCATCAGCCCGAGCCTGATCACCCAGACAGAACCGGGTGAGCTGTTCCTCATCCGCAATGTCGGCAACATCGTTCCGGCCTATGGCAACATGGTCGGGGCCGTGGCTTCCGCCATCGAATACGCCGTCGGAGCTCTGGGGGTAAAAAACATCATCATCTGTGGCCACTCCAACTGCGGGGCCATGTCCGCCCTCATCAATCTGACCACAAACCCGGAAAAGCTGGCCGACATGCCAACCGTCCGCCGCTGGCTGCACAATGCCGAGGCCGCTGCTGCCACCATCGGCGATCTGCGGGCTGAAGATGTTGGCCCCAAAGATGTCCGCGATCTGGCTGAGGCCAATGTCCGCCTTCAGCTCACCCATCTGAAGACACACCCGATCGTTGCCAAGGCTCTGTCCCGTAACGAGCTGAACGTACAAGGCTGGTACTACGACATCCAGAATGGACGCATGTACATTCTCCACGAGAATAACAAGACGGAATATTCCGTTGAAGAGGCCATCGCCCTTCTCAAGGAAACCGGCACAGCCAACCATGCCTGACAGCGTGCCCTTTCTGGCACCGGAGAGCCGTCTGTCCCCCGGGGCAGGCGGTTTTTCATGCCACGCCCTGTCCCTTGCACTCTCTCTGCTGTGCAGCCTCATCCTGCTGCTGTCCCCAGCACAGGCTTCGGAAAGCCTGAAGCTGACCAGCTGGAACATGGACTGGCTCACCCTCCGCCCTGCCAGTGACCATACCCTGCCCCCTGATGCCCCCACACGCACGGCTACAGACTTCGCAGCCCTGCGTCATCAGGCACACCGTCTCCACAGTGACATCCTCGCTTTTGAAGAAGTGGACAGTCTTGCGGCGGCCCAGCTTGTTTTCCCTCAGGACGAGTATGACCTCTACATCACGCCAGACCCTATTCCCCAGAAGGTCGGGCTGGCGATCCGGCGGACGGCCGGCCTGAGCGTCACCGTCAATCCCGAGATCACGGCTCTCAATATCCCGCAGCCGGGGCATCATCACCCCCTCCGGGGTGGCATGGATGTCACCCTCCGCAAAGGAGCCTCCAGCCTGAGACTGCTCATCGTCCATCTGAAGACCGGATGCTGGGCACAGCCTCTTGCTGCCAGAAAACGTGCCTGTTCCCTACTTTATCAACAATTCCATGTCATCGAGGACTGGATACTGGACAGGGTGGATGACGGGACGCCCTTTGCCATTCTGGGAGATTTCAACCGCCGCCTGACACCGGCTGACCCTCTCATGCAAAATCTCCAGAACGACGCCAGCCTGACTCTCACCACGGCGGGCTTTACCAGCCCCTGCCGCCGCAGTGGTGACCTGTTCATCGATCACATCCTGCTCGGCAATCAGGCCCGGGAGTGGTTCATTCCGGGAAGTCTCCGTGTCATGCTCCTGCGCAATGTGGCACAAGGGCTGACCCTTTCAGACCACTGTCCTGTCTCCGTGCAGATCAGGCTGCCCTGAAAACAGAAAAGCCCGGGACGGTCTCCCGCCCGGGCCTTTCCTCATGTTTCGGGCAGGAAGAACTTCAGGCCGTTCCAGACATCCCGATCTGCTTGATGTCATGGAAACTGAGAGCCTCATTCATCTCGATAGCCCGGTTCATCATGAAGCCAGAACCGGCAAGGAAGACTGGATCACCATCCAGATCATCAGCCATCGCACTCCGGTTTAGGGCCACAAACTGCTCCAGGGCAGCTTTATCGCCCGTGACCCAACGGGCAAGCGTGAAAGGCGTGCTCTCAAAACCGACCGGCACGTTATATTCCGCCTGAAGGCGGGACTGCAGCACGTCCAGCTGGAGGGTCCCCACCACGCCCACGATTGGCGGGGCTCCATCCTGCGGGCGGAACAGCTGGACGACCCCCTCTTCCGCCAGCTCCACGAGGGCCTGACGCAGCTTCTTCGCCTTCATGGCATCATCCAGCCGCACACGACGCAGGATTTCCGGGGCAAAATGCGGAACCCCCGTGAAGCGCAGGTCTTCACCATCCGTCAACGTATCACCAATGCGAAGTGTCCCATGGTTGGGAATCCCCACCACGTCCCCGGCAAAGGCTTCCTCCACCAGCTGCCGGTCCTGCGCAAAGAAAAACTGTGGCGTATGAAGGGCGAACTGCTTGCCGATACGCACATGCTTCAGACGCATCCCACGGGTCAGCTTCCCTGAACAGACACGGGCAAAAGCCATGCGATCCCGGTGATTGGGGTCCATATTGGCCTGAATCTTGAAAATCAGGGCCGTGACATTCTCTTCCGTCGCCTGCACATCCCGTGTCTCAGAGGGCTGGGCACGGGGCGGCGGCCCATAGGCAGCCAGAGCATCCAGAAGGTCCGTCACCCCAATCTCTTTCATGGCTGAACCGAAGAAAACGGGTGTCAGATGTCCTTCATCGAAAAATTCCTTCTCGAAAGGAGGAAGGGCCACCTCGGCCAGTTCTACTTCTTCCCGCATCTGGGCCAGCCGCTCATCATCCTCGGGCAGCTCTTCCTTCAGGTGCAAGGACTTCGTACGAAGGTCATAAATACCGGCAAATTTCGCCGCACGCCCGACCGGCCATGTCGCCGGGGAGACGTCCAGAGCCAGCGCACTGGAGATTTCATCCAGCAGGGCAAAACAGTCCTGCGCCTCACGGTCCATCTTGTTGATGAAGGTGACGATGGGAATATCCCGCAGACGACAGATCTCGAACAGCTTGCGGGTCCGGGCCTCGATGCCCTTGGCGGCATCAATCACCATCACGGCGCAGTCCACCGCTGTCAACGTGCGGTAGGTATCCTCGGAGAAGTCCTCATGGCCCGGCGTATCCAGCAGGTTGAAGACACATCCACCATAATTGAAGGTCATCACCGAGGTGACGACCGAAATGCCACGGTCCTTCTCGATGCTCATCCAGTCCGACCGTGTCCGCCGCCGCTCTCCCTTGGCCCGGACATTCCCGGCCATCTGGATGGCCCCACCTGCCCGCAGGATGCGCTCTGTCAGCGTGGTCTTACCGGCATCAGGATGGGAAATGATGGCAAAAGTGCGCCGCCGGGGAATCTCCGCAGCGATGGTAGGGTCGGACATATCAGCCTTCCTGGGAAGAGAGCGTAAGAAACGGCAAACGCCGGACGGTAAAACCGCCCGGCGCCTCCATATACAGCCAGTAGCCGTATCTTAGCGGGAGTAGAACTCGACCACCAGATTCGGTTCCATCTGCACCGGGTAAGGCACATCGGAGAGCTGCGGAACACGGATGAAGGTACCCTTCATCTGGCGATGATCCACCTCGATGTATTCCGGCACATCACGCTCGGCACTCTGGACGGAATCCAGAACGATGGCGAGCTGCTTGGACTTCTCACGCACCTCGATCACATCACCTTCCTTCACCAGATAGGAGGGGATATTGACGCGCTTGCCGTTGACCAGCACATGACCGTGGCTGACGAACTGACGGGCAGCGAACGGCGTCATGGCGAATTTCAGACGGTAGATGACGGCATCCAGACGACGCTCCAGCAGGCCGATCAGGTTCTCAGAGGTATCACCCTTGCGGCGCACGGCCTCGTCATAATAGCGGCGGAACTGCTTCTCGCTGATGTTGCCGTAATAGCCCTTCAGCTTCTGCTTGGCCATCAGCTGCACGGAGTAGTCAGACGGCTTCTGACGGCGGCGCTGACCATGCTGACCCGGGCCATATTCACGACGGTTGACCGGGGACTTGGCACGGCCCCACAGGTTGACGCCGAGGCGGCGGTTGATCTTGTACTTGCTCTCAAGACGTTTTGACATCGGTTAAACCCGTATTCTCTCAGACCGGCGGCTCTGTGCGACAGCCCTTTGTTGCACCGGTAGGTTCCCCTCCCCCATCACGGGGTACTTGGAGAACGGAACAGCCTGCGAACCTCATGGAACAGTGCGCCACAGCACGCATCATCCCGGCCAGACCATCCAACATTCCCGGCAATGGCACTGCCGTTACACGAGGCAGGACAGAGTGTCAAGAAATCCGACCATGTGGGAAGGTCGTACGCCATGCCTGAACGGCAAGAAGAGATTGGAAAAAACAGGCCATATCCCGTATATCCTCGTCATCCCCAATCAGACTGGAGCACTCCCTTTATGGAGCAGACCGAAACGGTTACAGGCCCACGCCTGACCCCGCCTCATGGCGTCGCCCCGGCCATTGCAGCCCTCATGCTCGGGACCTTTACCATTGGCACGGGAGAATTCGGAATGATGGGCATCCTGCCTGCCTTCTCCCATGCCCTTGACATTTCCATCGGGCAGGCCAGCGTCGTCATCTCCGCCTATGCTCTTGGCGTGGTAGTGGGTGCCCCCATCATGGCCATCGCCGGAGCCCGCCTGCCCCGCCGGACAGTCCTGCTGCTTCTGCTCTCCCTGTTCTGCATCGGCAATATCGGCACCATCCTCTTTACCTCACTCCTGCCCATCGAGGTCATGCGCTTCATCACAGGGCTGCCCCATGGGGCCTATTTCGGTATCGCTGCCCTGACGGGTGCCTCCATGGTCGAACGGGCCCGGCGGGGACGGGCCATCAGCATGGTCCTGTCCGGCATCATGATCTCCACCGTCATAGGCGCACCACTCAGCACGTTCCTCTCCCAATATGTTCCGTGGGAAGTGATTTATGGAGCCCTGTCCGTTCTGGGGCTGATCTGCGTGGCCGGGGTAGCCTTTTTCATCCCCGCTGACCGCCCGCAGAACAACATCAATGCCCGTTCCGAGCTGTCCGCCTTCAGGAACCCCCACGTCCTGCTGACCCTGCTGACCGGGGCCATCGGTTTTGGCGGCATGTTCGCCGTCTATACCTTCCTGACCTCCGGGCTGGGACAGGTAACGCATCTCAGCCCCTGGATGGTCACGCTCTATCAGGTCATCTGGGGATGCGGAATGGTCGCCGGCAATGCCTTCGGCGGGGCCATGATTGACAGGAACCTGAACCGCACGACCATTTTCAGCCTGATTGCCAGCGTTGTCTTCATGCTGGCCTTCTGGCTGCTGCTTCCCTCCAGCACTGCCATGCTGGTTGTCTGCTTCTTCCTGCCTGCTGCCACGATCATCCTCAGTCCCGCCATGCAGGCCCGTCTCATGGATGTTGCCGGAGATGCCCAGACGCTGGCAGCCTCGCTGAATCACTCGGCCTTCAACATCGCCAACGCTCTGGGGGCATCCCTGGGTGCCATGCTGGTAGAGCACGGCCTGGGCATCAGCGCCGTTGGCTGGGGCGGGGCCATCCTCTCAGCCAGCGGGCTGCTGATCTACCTCGTCACGCTCCAGATCGCCCGCCTTCACAAGCCATGAAAAAACGGCAGGCCCCTCAGCCGGGGGCCTGACCGCTGGAGACCGGCACAGCCGGAGCTGCTTCTTCCAATGAACCTTCAATATTGGACAGAACACTGCTGCTGCCCAGCGTACCAGCCGCATAAGCCAATGATGCGGCTGCACTCAACATGCCGTAATAGCTGTCCGAAACGGACAGGCGGGCATTAAGCAGCGTATTCTGGAGCTCCAGCATCCGGGTCATCGTACCATCACCCGAACGGTAGGCTGTAAGGGCGGCATCAAAGCCGGTCTGGCTAGCCTTCTGGAGGCTCAGTGCCGCCTGATAGGCCGTGATGCCCGTATGCAGCATGGCCTCTGCACTCACGATCGTCCGGACAGCATTGTTCTGCGTGTCCTGCAGCGCAGCACGGGCACTGTCTTCCCGCTCATGCGCCTGCCGCAGACGATTGCGACGCAGCCCGCCATCATAGATCGGCACGGAAATACCTGCCGTGATGAGACCCCCGAATGTATGCACACGATCGTTGATCGAGTTCACATTGACAAGCGGCAGATTGCGAAAATGCAGGTCATCAAAGTTGTACCCGACATTGCCACTCATGAAAATCTGCGGCCTGTAGCTGGCACGGGCGCCTTCCACCGCACTCTGGGCGGCACGCAGGCTCGTATAGGCTGCCAGGACATCCGGCCGACGGGCCACAGCCTCATGCACCATCTCATCACTCAGGCGGATATCCTCAACGCGGATGTTCCTCCCGCTGTCCGTCTGCACATGCAGTGGCTGGGATGGATTCACGCCCACGGCAGCCAGCAGCTCCAGCCGGTATGTCTCCACATCCCCTTCCGTTCTGGCCAGCACCAGCTCGGCTTCCGCCACGGCCTGCTCGGCCTGTGACGTATCAATGACCGTCCCTTCCCCGTTTCTCAGGTTGGCATCTGCGGCCCGGGCAATCGCATGGGCATTCTCAAGAGACTGGCGCACAAGTGCCACATTGTTCAGAGCAGCCGCATAACGGTAATAAGCCAGAGCCACCTTGTGGATGACCTTCTGGTGTTCACCAGTAAAGAGGATGTTCTGCCCAATGCTCTTCTGGGTCGCTTCCTCCATCACGGCACGACGTTTGCCGAAGTCGAACAGCAACCATTCCAGCCCGACCTGCTGACGTTCCAGTGTGCCCTGAAGGCGGGTATTCAGACTCGCATGCTGGCCTGCCACCCGGAAGCGGTTGTGTGGCTCCAGCAGGCCATACCCCCCCATGGCTACGGCTGTCAGATGCGGCAGATAGGCCGAGCGGGCAATGCCCGTCTCTGCCGCACTGACCCGTGCTGCATCCCAGGCCTGACGTGTAGAGGGGTTGATGGACTGGGCCATGTCGATCAGATCGGCCAGATCGTAGGAATGATCCACCTGCACGGTGCCCAGTGCAGCAGGCTGCGGCAGGACACGGTCCGATGCGAGGCGGTACCCCGCAGGCATTTTCAGGACACGTCCCCCCTTCTGGCCCGGTGCCCCTTTTTCATGCCCCTCGATGATATGACCATTCACATCAACCGGTGCATTCCATGGCTGGTTGGGGGCAGGCGGCATATTCCGCATGGCCGTTGTCTGGCAACCACTCAACGCACTGCTGCAGAGAAGGGCACTACAGACCAGCACGGCCCTGCGCCATACCTTCCCCGGCTGCTGCATTTTTTTACGCTCCATGACCTGTTTCCACTCAAAACCATCCATCAGAGACCTCCTCCTTCCTTAAGGGAAGCGGTCTCTCCCCCCTTCAGTATCTGCCCCAGACGAAGAGACTGTTTCTGCTGGCTGGCAGCAATATCCCCGAACAGACACCCGGCACTCATGGCCGCACGCCGCAGGAACAGCATGTACTGCCTCATGCGATGTTTTGTCGGACGCATGGCGGCCGGTTCTATCATGACCTGCCGCAGCTGGCTCATGGCCCCACTGGCCGTTTCCTGTATCCGTGCCGCCTGAAGCATGCGCTGGTCGTGATTCCAGTCCGTGATATCCTGCGCCAGCAGGCCATCAAGCGCCTTGAGCTTTTGCAGGGCCCCACCCATCGCACTGTGTGGCCAGAACATGGTATGCACGACATATGTGATGGCCAGACCGATCAAGATACCGATGATACGGTCACGGGGCACCGTCAGATCCGTCGTTGGCGCATATTTGGCAAGATCAGCCAGCGTGAAGGTCACGATGATCTGCAACCCAAGGTAGGAAATACGCTGGTCGCCGGCCTTGACCCATGCCCCGATGAAAATGACCACACCCATGACCAGCATGATCTCGGCTATGTCCGTCATGTGTGGCATGAGCCATACGATGGTGCCCATGGCCATGAAACAGCCTATCAGAGCCCCGACAATACGCAGCCGCTGTTTGTCCAGCACAGCCCCCATCGTCGGCAGGGACACGATGAAGCAGGTGATGATGCACGTATGCACCCCCGGCCAGTTCAGCATCTTGTATGTGATGATGGAGAGGCAGACAGAGACGGTCCCCTTGACGGCAAAACGGACATGCTCCGGGTCCGTAAAGGCACCAGGAAGGAAAAAGCCCGATTTCTTTTTCGGTGCGGCATTTCCGGACTGACTGGAAGGCAGCTGCACGTCCTCGGCTGTCAGGGGCTGGTCCAGACTGTTCAGCAGGCGCTCCATCTCCTGGGCGATATCACCTGAGCAGACCTGATCCGTGCCCGTTTCGGCCGGGCGGCCACCTGTTTCAAAACACTCCGCCGCTTCTTCCAGCCGCTTGGCCAGATACGCACAATCCTCCATGGAAATGGGGGCGTTGGGCTTCAGGCAGCGTTCAACAAATTGCAGGATGCCAAAACTGTTCAGAGCTGCCCGGCGCAGGTAGGACAGGTCTTCCGGGCTCCAGCGCTGTTCCGCAGTGGCAGCACCGAGCATGCCGAACATGCCGCTGACCCCCTCACCCACGGTATCCATGACGGCATCCTGCCAGGCCTGAGGGATGCCGCGCCCCTCGCCCCGCCGTCCCAGACATTTCGCCGACAGGCGCAGCCGCTCGATGATCTGGTCCGTGAGGACATGCTCTGGAGACGGAGAAAGACAGCTCCCCACAAAGGCCATCATGCCGGCGATGATGAGAAACACACGCCATGCCGACAGAACAAGACGGGCGATACTGTCACCGCTCTGCACATTGTCCAGCGCCACCAGCATGTAGGAAAGGATCAACCCGCCAATGACACTGATCATGCCAAGGATGGTTGTCGTGCTGAGGAAGAAAAAGACGAAGCTGAGAACAAGGTTGAAAATGAGCGTTGCCAGAAAATTGTTGATTGTCGTGGCAACCCCCACATAGAGAGCCCCCGTCACACCGGAAAAGAAGATGATGTACATGACGGAGATCTTCATGTTCGCCACCCTGTTCCCCTGCCACAACGCCCCCAGGGTGAGCGTGAGCAGGGTCAACATGGGCAGCTGCCATATCTCACCTATGAGGACGAGCGCCATGCATACGATGGCGGTCCGCAAGGCCAGCGCCGTGCGCCCACGGGTTGGCCTTACGGCCAACCGCCAGAGACGCATGAAGGCGTCCAGATAGGGTTTAACCATGACAGGCAGCACCATGGAGAATTTCCACGTTGGCTGTTGCCCCCAGTCTCATCAGATGTTCAGGAGCATGTTCGATCCTGATGCGCACAGGGAAGCGCTGGGCAATATGCACCCAGTCCATCTGCCGCTCGACAGACGGCACACCACGTTCGCTTTCCCTCATGTAATCGGTCGTCACACCCCGGCCAATGCTCTCGACAACCCCGTGGATGGCATGGCTGCGGTCGATCATGGAATACACGGTGGCGCAGTCACCCGGACGGACCGGCTTCAGGTTGATTTCCCGGATTGGGGCAATGGCATACCACTCATCCTTGGAAACCAGCGTAAACAGGTTCTCGTTGGCAGCCAGCACCTCGCCTTCCCGAACATTCAGACTCGTCACATAGCCATCTATGTTGGCCGTCACACGGGTCTGACGCAGCTCATAGCGGGCATGTTCCACCGCCACGGATGCTTCCTGCAACATGGCCTCGGCGTGTTTGACATCACCGACAGCCACCTGGCTGGCCTGCTGTTCGTGCTGGGCTTCTGCCAGGGCATCCACGGCAGAGTTGAACTTTGTCACGGCCTGGTCATAGACCTGCCATGACACATAATGCTGCTCGGCCAATGGCTTGAGACGGGTCACCGTACGCCAGGCAAGGTCCTTCTCATCCTCGGCCTGGTGCCGCTTGCGCTCGTTGGTTGCCGCATTGGCCATGCGGACGGCCAGAGCACGGCGGGCGTCGTTCAGGTCGGCCTGTGCCTGTGTTTCACTGGCCTCAGCCTTGTGCAGGGCAATCTCATAGGGTTCGGGATCAATCTGGTACAGCAGATCCCCCTTGTGGACGACCTGATTCTCCCGGACAGAAAGAGTCTGGAGGCGCCCACCCACCAGAGCGGCCACATGTACGCTTTCCGTATAGATGACAGCACTATCACTGTTGGGATGCTGGCCTGACCGGTGATCCACATACAGGACACCGAAGAGAGCACATAACAGCGTGGCTGCTGCAATCACGCTCCCCACCGGGAAGCGGCCTTTAATCCGTTCTTTTTTCATGAAACCGCCCCTGAATTACCCGTAGAGAAGAAGCCAGCCGACAAGCCCTATCATCGTGCCCATGGAAAGGTAGGTGACCAGATGATACCGCAACAGGCCATCAATATGCAGGATCAGAAAGACCAGCCGCAGCAGGGCGGCGGACACCGCACCGATGAACAGGCAGATGAGCCAGGCCGGAAAATACGCACCGGCCAGAGGAAAACTCGGCGCCCCGATCCCGGCACAACCCTGCAAAGGCACCATGAGCAGGGCCAGTCCCCACCTTGGGGCTCCATGAGCCCTGAAAGAAAATACTCCGGGCAGCTTCATGCACGCTCCTGTTTCCAGCTACGGGGACAACACACAGCCCTGAAGGGCCTGCCCCCGTACATACGGAAACACCTGCCCTCGCAAAGCATCTGACCAACCAGACCACTCATCTTTTTTACACATCAAAGCGCCCGACGATACGGGAGCATGACCCCTTTTTTCAAACGAATTGAGACAACCAGCATCTCAATCCCTATAAAGTAACATTTAACAACCTGAAAAATGTTTCAGATTACCTATCCTCCCGCAGGGTCTTCCCGCAAGTGACCTTTTTAAGGCCGTGCATCCCCCGTCCTGTACAGCAGAAGGTAAAGCCGTGCCCCAAGGGCAAAGGCCGTCACACCCAGCCCGGCCGCAAGGCCGATCCATAGCCCCTCCACACCATAGCCCTGGTGGAAAGCCAGCCAGTACCCCAGACCGATCCCCACGACACCATAACTCACGATACTGATCACCATCGGAACAAAGGTATCCCCACAGCCCCGCAACGCCCCGTTGCAGACAGCCTGCACCCCGTCGACGATCTGGAAAATTCCGGCAATCTTCAGCAGCAGGACGGTAGTGGCGAACGTACCGGCATCCGGTGGTCCACCAGTATAATAGAGGCGGGCGATCCAACCCGGCAGCAGCATGAGGACAAGGCCCGTCAGAATGGTCCAGGCCAGCACCAGCAACAGGGCACCGCTGGAAGCCCGACAGGCTTCTGCCCTCTTCCGGGCCCCCCGCCAGTAAGCCACCCGTACGTTCGCCGCCTGCCCGATGGCCAGACACACCATGAAAAGCAAAGAAATCGTGTTCAGTGCAACCTGATGCGCCGCAAGGCTGCGTGTCCCCAATCGCCCTGCATTGAGAGTCGTGATCTGGAACAGCAGCAGTTCGGAGGCTGCCGTGACCATCATGGGCAGACCCAGCACCAGCAGTTCCCTGAAGAGCGGCCAGTGGACCCTCGCAGGCTTCAGCAGGTGCCGGAGCTGTGGCCGCCCGAGGCAGAGAAGCAGCAGGACGAGGCTCATGGCCCAGCCCGTCAGCATCGTGGCATGAGCGGATCCGAACAGCCCATAGGCTGGCAGGCCGAACCAGCCGTGAATCAGGGCCGCATTGAGTACCCCATTGCACAGGGCCATGGCTGGCATCGTCCACAACAGCAGGGATTCCGCTCCCAGGGATGGCAGAGCCACACGACACAGGCCAAGCAGAACCAGATTGGGCCACAGGGCATAGAGCAGCACATTGATGAACTGCCCTCCCTGCCTGGTCACCATCTCCGGCTCCCCCATCAGGCTGAAAATACCGCTGGAACAGAGAAGAAGGAGCAGACAGGGAATAAACGCCACCATGCCCAGCACGACCCCTGCACTGATGATGCTGCGCCTGTCATGCCCGCCCCCATGGCCATGCTCCACACCACCACGGGCATGGGACAGCAACACGCCGACTCCACCAAGCACGGCCTGAAAGGAGATCATCGTCGTGAAAAAGAAATTGTTGGAAATTCCCCCGATGGCGACTGCATCCACCCCCAGGCTGCCCAGCAGAACGGTATCCGTCACCGCCATGGCCATCTCCGAAAGCTGGGACAGCGCAAGAGGCAGACCAACCTGCACAAGAGTGCGGATATGGGTCGGCATCCCCACAATCTGGGGGCCCTGTTTCATACGTGATGCAGACATGAGACCGTCTCTATCGCATATAAAGCAAAGTGCAAATTCTAAAAATAAATTCCCCTGTTGCACCAAACGCATCTCTGTCGCATTGAACAGACATGAGCACGCAGAAGAGCAATACAGCCCCCATCTCCCCCCGGCCCGGCCTGAGGCTTCACAACAGCCATCAGCGCACCACTGTTCCCTTCACCCCCGATGATGCCAGCAATGTCCGCCTCTATTTCTGCGGGCCAACCGTGTATGACCGGGTCCATCTCGGCAATCTGCGCTCCATGCTGAGCGCAGACGTGCTTGTCCGGCTGCTCAAGGCGCTCTACCCACAGGTTACCTACGTTCGCAACATTACCGACATTGATGACAAGATCATCCAGCGGGCACGGGAGAATGATGAAGACATCTCCCATCTGACAGAACGGACCACGAAAGACTTCCACGACGATCTTGCTGCCCTGAACATCCTGCCTCCCACTGTGGAACCCAGAGCCACCCAGCACATTCCCGACATGCTGGAGATGATCGGCCGCCTCATCACGCAGGGCCATGCCTATGAGACGGAGGGGCATGTTCTCTTCGACGTCACATCATTCCCCAGTTACGGGGCCCTGTCGGGCCGCTCGCTGGAGGACATGCTGGCCGGTGCCCGAGTGGACGTGGCCGACTACAAGCGCAACCCTGGCGATTTCGTCCTCTGGAAACCTTCCCGCAACGATGAGCCGGGCTGGGACAGCCCATATGGCCGTGGCCGCCCCGGCTGGCACATTGAATGCTCTGCCATGGCAGAACGCTATCTTGGGGAGAGTTTCGACATTCACGGCGGTGGAAACGACCTGCTTTTTCCCCACCACGAGAATGAACGGGCACAATCCCTCTGCTGCTATCCGCATGGCCATTTCGCCCGGCACTGGGTCCATACCGGGATGCTGCTCTCCAATGGTGAGAAGATGTCCAAATCCCTGGGCAACTTCCATACCATCCATGAAGTGCTGGAGCGTGCTCCAGCCGAGGCCCTGCGGCTGCTCTTTCTTGGCTCCCATTACCGCTCCACGCTGGACTTCACATGGGAGAAGCTGGACGAAGCCCGCCGCATCATGGACCGATTCTACCGGGCGCTGGAGAAAACGCCACCAGCCAGCACGGACAGCATTCCGGCCGACATGCTGGAAGCCCTGTGTGACGACCTCAACACGCCGCTGGCCCTCAGCGCTCTCCACCGTTACGCCGATGCTGCGCTGGAAGGCCAGCAGAGTGCTGCGAACCACCTCTGGGCCGGCGGGCAGCTGCTTGGGCTGTTCACCATGAAACCGGCAGACTGGTTCCAGGGAGGGACAGACCTTGACCCCGCCACCATTGAAGCCCTGATTGAAAAACGTCTGGCCGCCCGCAAGGCCCGTGACTTTGCACTGGCCGACCAGATACGCAACGACCTGGCAGAACAGGGCATCCTTCTGGAAGATGGACCTGCCGGCACAACATGGCGGAAAGGATAAGTCATCCCATGACAGGCCGTAATGGTGGAGCTGATCTGGCTCCGCCCGCTCCCTTTGACCCCGTCGTCATCCTTGTCCGCCCGCAGCTGGCTGAAAATATCGGGACCACCGCCCGGGCCATGGCCAATGGCGGGCTGTTCCATCTCCGCCTCGTGGCCCCCCGTGACGGCTGGCCGCAGCCCCGGGCCTGGTATGCCTCCTCCGGTGCCGACCGCATCCTTGAAGAGGCCACGGTCTTCGAGACGGTGGATGACGCCATCGCCGACCTCCACCGTGTTTTTGCCACCTGTCCACGCCCCCGCCACATCATCAAACCGGTCATGACAGCCCGTGGAGCAGCAGCAGAACTGCGGGCCACCAGCAGCCGGAAGCTGAAAAGCGGCATCCTCTTCGGTCCCGAACGGGCAGGGCTGGACAATGAGGACATGGCCCGGGCGGACACACTCATCCGCTATCCGCTCAATCCCCGCTTCATGTCGCTGAATCTGGCCCAGGCGGTGCTGGTCATGGCCTATGAATGGTACCTGACCGAAGATACGGTGCCGGAGCAGTATCTCATGACCAACGAGACGCATGTGGCGACCAAGGGCGAGGTGGAAAATTTCATGACCCACCTGCTGCGGGACCTCGATGAGTGCGGTTTCCTCCACCACGAGCAGAAAAGGCCGGGCATGATCCGCAACCTGCGCCATCTTTTCGCCCGTGGAGAGGTAACGGAACAGGAACTGCGGACACTGCATGGTGTCGTCAGCGAACTCTCACGGGCCCGGAAAATCCGCCATATGAAATGACCCGTCCCGGTCTGCCCGGCCAGATTCCGGGCAGGCAGCATCTCCATCCCCCCATCCTGCCATAGGCTCCCCATGCATCTGAAACTGCCAGAAACCCTGCTCCACCAGCATAAGACGGCACCACAGACACCGGGTCTGAGCCTTCTCTCGCAGGACAACGTCCTGAACATCGTCACGCGCAGGAAAACAAAGGGCCGCCTGCTGGGAGACATGTATCACAACTGTCTGACCATGGGGTGGCTGCCCTTCTTTGCCACGATGACAGCCGCCTATCTGCTGCTCAACCTGCTGTTCAGCGTCGGTTTCTGTCTCGTGCCGCATGGGCTGAGCAACGTGCACAGTGGAAATTTCTGGGGAGACTTCTTCTTCAGCGCCCAGACCCTCTCCACAGTCGGATATGGATATATCTACCCCCAGAGCCCAGCGGCCAATGCGCTCGCCACGTTCGAGATGCTGGTGGGGGTCATCTCGACCGCCATCATCACCGGGCTTGTCTTCGCCCGTTTTTCACGCCCGCAGGCCAGGGTCCTGTTCAGCAGCATCGTCACGATCTTCCAGGAGGGGGAGAATCTCAAACTCAATTTCCGGCTGGGGAACCTGCGCAATACACCGTTGATGAATACCAGCGTGGAGGCCATTCTGGCCCGTACGCGATGCGACGAAAATGGCCATACCTCGCTCCAGCTGGAAATACTGCCACTGGTTTACAACCATTTCCCGGTTTTTCCGGTCAGCCTCTCCTTCACCCACCACATCACGGAAAGCAGTCCACTCCACGGGCTGGACAAAGCCACCCTTGAGGAACAACAGGCCCGCATTTTCCTCATCTTCAATGCCACCGATCCCGTTTCAGCGCAGGATGTCTTCGCCCACCATACCTACATGGCACAGGACATGCTCTACGGGGCACGCTTCGTCAGCCTTCTGAGAGCCTCCGGACAGGGCCTGATGGAAGTGGATTTCAGCCTCTTCCACACGACATCTCCAGACCCGCTGCCCGCCAGGGATGAGGAGCCCATCACCGTGACAGATGAGACCTCTGCCGGGACAGACTGATGAACAGCCCGCCCCGGTCTCATCAGGTCAATGCTGCACGGCGTCCTTCAGACGATGCAGGACCCGCTCCCGCCCCATGAGCGGCAGAAGGGCTGCCAGTTCCGGCCCGGCATCCTCGCCTGTCAGGGCCAGACGCAGGGGCAGGAAGAGCGTCTTTCCCTTGCGGCCGGTTTCACTCTTCAGCACGTCAGTCCAACGCTTCCAGACCGTCCCATCCCACGGTCCTTCCGGCAGGAGACGGGCTGCTTCCTGAAGAAACCCTGCCTCTTCAGGCTGGGACGGAGCCACGATGTCCCCCTGCACGACAGACCACCAGTGAGCGATCTCCACGGCCAGATCGATATTGCCCCGGATGGCCAGCCAGAAGGCCTCATCAGCCCCTTCCGGCAGGTGAGGCCGTATCTCTTCGTAGGACATGCCATGCAGGACACGGCGGTTCAGCCCCAGAAGCTGCGGAACATCGAACCGGGCCGCTGACCGGGACACATGGCCGATGTCATAACCCCGCACAATCTCATCCATGCTGGAGGCAGCCTGCGGGTCATCCGAACTGCCCAGACGGGCCAGATAGGCCACGAGGGCACGGGGTTCGATCCCGTCATTACGCAATGTGGAAAGGGCCAGCCCGCCCAGACGCTTGGACAGCTTGCCACCATCCTGCCCCAGCAGCAGCGGCAGATGCCCGAAGGTGAAACGTCCCTCCTTCGCCCCAAGGGCCTCGGCAAGGTCAAGCTGCACGCCCGTGTTGGTCACATGGTCCTCACCCCGCAGGATGTGGGTGATGCCCATGTCCAGATCATCAATCACCGAGGCCAGCGTGTAGAGGATGCTGCCATCCGCCCGCACCAGAACAGGATCGGAAACGGCGGTCAGCTTCACATGGCAGTCCCCCATCACGAGGTCAGTCCAGCGACGGGTGGCCCCGCTCAGCTTGAAACGCCAGTACGGCACCTTGCCGTTGGCCTCTGCCCGGGCACGCTGCTCGGCCGTCATTTTCAGCATGCCACGGTCATAGAGCGGCGGCTTGCCGGCCCGCAGACGCTGCTCCCGCTTGTATTTCAGCTCCAGCTCACTCTCAAAGCAGGGATAGAGCCGCCCCGTTTCCTTGAGGTGCTCGATCACCTCCTCATACCGGGCAAGACGTTCCGACTGGCGGGCGTACTCGTCCCAGTCCAGCCCCAGCCAGGTCAGGTCCCGGCGGATGGCTTCCTCATAGGCACTGTTGCCACGCTGCGTATCCGTATCATCCATCCGCAGCAGGAACCGGCCACCATGCCGACGGGCAAACAGCCAGTTCGCCACGGCAAGACGGGCATTGCCAACATGAAGATGCCCTGTTGGTGAAGGGGCAAAACGTACTTTCATACCGTACTCTGTTCTCATTCTCTCATGGGACGCATGGCTGCAGGACCGGTTCCCGGTCCCTTACTGCTGCCCGTTCTGACGGCGGCGGATGACTTCTGCCACGAAGGCCTCATCATCATCGTCATCCTGACCGTCCTCATCAGGCGGTCCGGCCAGCTCCTCGTCACTCACGAGGCGGCGGGGGTCCAGTGCCCGCCAGTCACGTTCCATCGGCGTGGCCGGGCTGGAAACGAAATCATCCAGTTCCGTGCTGGACTTCCATCCGTCTTCCCCAGCATCCACAACCTCGGCATTCTCGCCAAAAGCAAACCAGCTCTGCAACACATCCCGATCCGCCGCACCGGGGACACGGCACCGCTCGATGCTGTCCCGCACATAAGCCCGGGCAAAAGCGTTGGCGTGGGCGAGGTCGAAGAAGCCCTTCACCTCTTCCACCACATCATCGTCACCCTCACTGGCGCCGGACTGATCCAGAATACGGACAACCCAACCGGCTTCATCCTGCTTCATGGTTGCCTCGGCCTCTGCCTGCACGGCTTCCTCAGTACTCTGCCCGCTTTCTCCGCCCCGGATTCCATTGATGAAAGCCCGTCTGGCTTCTTTATCCTCGTCATTCATCATCCGGCCCTTTCCTGAATTTTCTGAAGAAGGAACTCACGCCCGATCTTCACCCTCGGCTCACCGTCGTAGGAAACAATATCAGCCGTGGCGTAGGTTTCTGACCAACGATCCGGCAGGAACGACCCCGTCCCCACAATGTCGATCGGTGCAGAAGCATCATGCATGGCCATGCATTTGGAAATACCGAACCCGGACGAAACGACAATTTTCACCTTCGGAAAACCTGCCTCATCCAACGCTTCCCGCATCCGCCAGATGGCGGCCGCAGAAACGCCCGTCCCTACCAGATAGCGCAGCTCCTTTTCCGACCGGTAGCGGCGGATGGTGCCTGGCGTGTTCCGCTCCAGCACCTCATAGGAACGCTGCGGGTCCAGCCCTTCGAGGAAGCGCCCTCCGTGCGTGTCCAGCCGCACACTCAACTCACCTGCGGCGGCCCTTTCCGGAAAGCGGCGACAGACTTCCAGCATGTCCGTCACTTCCTGCCCAAAATAGTCCACCAGCACAGTCAAAGGTTCATCAGGGAACCGCTCCACATACATTTCCGCCGCCCGCAGGGTAGACCCGGCATAACCGATGAAGGCATGAGGCATGGTCCCCAATCCACGCTCCTGCCCGAAAAAACGGGCCGTGGCATGGTTGGCATTGCCGATGAAGCCCACGGCCCCTTCCGCCTGTGCCGCCCGTGACCCCACGGCAGCGGCATAGGCCATCAGCTCCTGCATCTCACCACCGGCACAATGACGGGCATCCATCGCCAGAAAAGGCACCTTCGGCAGGGCAAGGGCCATCTGGTAGGCGTTATGAGCTGCCACGCAGGCAGCACCCGTCTTCTGGAGCAGCAACGTCTCCAACGGCGCCAGCGCAACAAGCGACCCTGTCAGATAGAAGAGCGGATCCCCTGCTCCGACCCATGTACCTTCTGGATGCACCTCCGTGATCCTGACGGAAAAACCCTGATGACGGGCGACATTCTGCACCCATTGCAGGGCCAGCCCATAGGCCGCCACGACTGGACGGCGGACGAACACGGCATAGGTGACCTCACAATCGCCAAACTGGCTGACGATGTCCCGCATCCGCAGGAAATAGGCATCCGTCCGTCCCTCGATCTGCGGCGCATCCAACGCCTCCTGCGGGCTGCAGGCCTGCTCGAGAGTCTGTTTCCAACTCATCACGCTGTCTCCCCTGACAGAACTGGGCCGATCCTGCGCTTACGGCCGGGCGGACACCTTCAGCGTTTTCCGAAAATACGCTTCAGCCGGTCTGAAAGCTGAAAGGCGATCTCCAGAGACTGCTCGGCATTCAGCCGCGGGTCACAGAATGTCGTGTACCGGGTCGGCAGATCGGCATCCGTCAGACACCGGGGACCACCCGTACATTCCGTCACGTCGCTGCCGGTCATCTCAAGATGGATACCACCAGGCACCACACCGGCCTGCTCGAACACATCAAGGAAGCCCATGATCTCGTCCAGAACATGCTCGAAAGCACGGGTCTTGTATTTGTTGGACGACGTGGTGGTGTTGCCGTGCATGGGGTCACATATCCATGTCACGGTCCGGCCTGTCCTGCGCACGGCCTCCAGCAGCGGGGGCAGGAGCTCACGCACCTTGCTGTGGCCCATGCGGGAAATGAGCGTGATGCGGCCTGCTTCATCCTGCGGATTAAGGATTTCCAGAAGTTTCTGGAGGTCCTCAATGGTCGTGGTCGGCCCGACCTTGATGCCGATCGGGTTGTCCACCCCACGCAGGAACTCCACATGCGCCCCCTCCGGCTGGCGGGTACGGTCGCCAATCCAGAGAAAATGGGCCGACAGGCCATAATGGCGGCCTGTCACCTCATCCACACGGGCCAGAGCCTGCTCATACGGCAGGAGCAGGGCCTCATGAGAGGTATAGAACTCCACCTCATCGTAATGCGGGGCATTGTCCTCCACGCCACAGGCTTTCATGAAGGCCAGCGTATCCTCCACCTGGGAGGCCAGCTGTTCATAACGCTCACCCTGCGGGGAGTTGCGGACATAGTCCAGATTCCAGCGATGGATGTCATGCAGATTGGCAAACCCGCCCCGGGAATAGGCCCGCAGCAGGTTCAGCACGCCTGCCGCCTGAAAATAGCCCATCTCCATACGGGCCGGGTCCGGCCTGCGGGCCTCGGCAGTGAATTCCGGACTATTGACATTGTCACCACGGTAGCAGGGCAGCTCCACGCCATCCCGCTTCTCCACATCGGAAGAACGGGGTTTGGCATACTGCCCGGCCATGCGCCCGATCTTCACGACCGGAACCTTGGCGGAGAAGGTCAGGATGGCAGCCATCTGCAACAGGACACGGAACGTATCCCGGATGATGTCCCCGGTGAACTCCCCGAAACTTTCGGCACAAGGCCCTCCCTGAAGAACGAAGGCCTCCCCGCGGGAGGCAGCCGCCAGACGCTCTTTCAGGCGGCGGGCCTCCCCGCCAAAAACGAGCGGCGGATAGCGATGCAGACGTTCTTCTACTGCGGCAAGGGCTGCCCCATCCTCATAGGTCGGGGCCTGACGGATCGGACGCAGGCGCCAGCTGGCCGGTGACCATTGTGTCGTGCTGCTGTGCCCGTCTGACTGCTGCATCTTGTTCTCCTGCGACAAGGGAAGCGACCCTGCTCATGGGATGGGCCGCCCGTAACGTAATGGTTGGAGCTGTCATTCCAGTGGGTGATTTTATGACCGAAATGCCCGCTGAATGGTAGAGGAGGCCGCAAAATATTCAACCCGGCTCCTTTCGCCCATGCGGCCATGCCATGACCGCCCTGCGGCTCCTTCATCATTTTACCCTGAAAAGGCTTGATCATCCCGCCGCCTGAAAGGATATATGGGGGAAGGAAGTACTTCCCATCTACGCAGGAACAGAACACACATGGCTTCGCCTTTTCATTCAGTCTCCAGATGCCTGACAGCCGTGACGGCTGCCCTCGGTCTTGCGGCTCTTGTTCCGGCTGCTATGCCGGGTGCCATGGCCCAGACGGTCCACTTCAGCACCCCCTATCAGGACAACCCCGCCACTACCTCCTCAAAACAGGCTGCCCAGCAGGCACAGAAAAACGCCGTGAAAGGTGGTGAGCACTTCCGTGCCCGGGGGCATCGTCCGCCGCCGCCGGGCTATCAGGATGTTCCCTCCACGGAGTTCGAAAATGGCCCGGACCCGGAGCACGAGGCCCATCTCCGCTCCAACCGTGATGCTGTCACGGGCAGCAATCTCGGCAAATTCGGCAGCTCCTATCAGGATACCAACCCCATCCAGAGTGGCCAGGTGGGTGACGCTACCGGCAATGGCTGGGTCGCCCCGCGCGGCAATGGTTTCTGAGGGGAAAAGCGACCTGTAAACGGTCAGCCCGCCCCCGGAAAAGCCCCGTCTCCCCACTGGGGGACGGGGCTTTTTTTCATCCTGCCCCCAGTACCTGCCCTGCTGCGGCGCCATACCCCCTGAGAAAGAACGTCCGGCTTGTCTGATACTCAAAGCGGATGATCCTGAGGCAGCCTATCCCGGCAGCAAGGTCCCGCCGGCGGGACAGCCCTCTACTGCCATGGAAGACAGTTTCCAGATGGGCCTGTTCCTGCGTGAACTCTTCCACCGTCATCGGGCTGCTTTCCTGCCCCTGTTCAGTCAGATGGATGATGTCCCGGACCATATGCTCCCCGGCGGCCAGGGCACTTGGGGGCAGACGCCCGAGCGCAACAAGGTCCCGCAGGGTCAACAGGTTCCGCCCGACCGTCATGACGGCCAGCGTGCCACGAATCATGCTGTCAACCTCATCCTGCGGGATCTGGCCCGCAAAACGGATGATCTGCTCCATCCGCAGGGTTGTCTCGTTGGTCCAGAGCCGTTGGGTCTGGGCCCGTCCCCGCAGGGGCTCTTTCAGCTTCTGAATCTCCTTGACCAGCTGCCGCCGCAACTGTGCCCATGCCTGTGTCACGGAGAAAGGCAGAACCGTGCGGAACACCTGCACACCGCTCCACAAGGCAAGCAACAGGGCAAATGACTGGTTGAACCATGTCACCTCATCCACCCTGGCCTGATTGTCCAGAGTTAGAACCCACGGAAAGAAATTGACATAGGACGCTGCAACCCCTGCCAGAGCGGGTATACGCAGTGCCAGCCCCCCGAGGAACATCAGCACGGCAACCGGTATGGCGAAAACAGCATAGTCCGACGTGATGGGCATGACCAGGAAAACCGGAATGATGCTGGCCAGTACGGAGCAGACAGCCCCATAGAAGAAATATTTGCTGATCAGGATCATGTTGTTCATGATTGCGAACCGGGCGCACACCACGCTGAGCAGGCTCATGTAAGCCCCCCCATAGGACCATGCCGTCACCTCCCAGACAAAGGCGCCGATCAATATGGCCACGGCAGCCCGGATGGCGTTGATGGTTGCAAGCCGCCCATCCGCCTGACGTTTTATGCGATGGCGTTTCAGGGCGGGCAGTTTCCGCAGACCTGCATAGTGGGACTCCACCGCCGAGCGGAAATCAATGAGCATGATCTCCACCCCTACCCCAACAATACCCTGCTGGAGAGCATCCTCATCATCCCGGGAGAGGCAGCGTTCCAGCTCGTCATGATTTTCCTGGAGCATGGTTTCAAGCTGGCCCAGCCCAGCCATGACATGAGCCGTGTCCTGCCTGAGCAGGGCTGCGATGCCATCCAGCTCCCCGGCGACACGTTCCAGGCCGGCTGCCAGCCGGGCCGGTATGTGCGGTGCTGATGCAAGACGGGAGCGGCCCCCCACCCCACGGGCCAGCACGAAGGACACACGCTCCAGCGTCACATAGGCCTGATCCGCCTCTTCGCCTGCATGACGGGAATCAATACGGATGAATTCAAGCTGATCATTGAACCCCTGCAACGAGCCAAGAATGCGGGTCATCTCCGCCACACCCTTCTCGTCCTGACGCAGGATGAGGGCCAGAGCCGCGGCTGTCTGGCTGAGCAGGGCAGCCATACGCTGCTGGAGGTCCGTACGGGCCACCCGGTCTGCCCCCGGCACGGTGACCATTCCTGCCACCATTTCACACACCACACCCAGCAGGATGTAAGACCCGCGGGCCATGGCAATATAGAAGACCTGATCGGGATGTTCCGAAGCACCGACAGCAATGATGGCCCCGGTATAACCGGCCAGAACCATGGCATAACCCCGGAAATTCTCCAGCATGCAGGCCATGCCGGTACACCAGCCAACCCAGCCGGCCAGCAACACAAAGAAAATCCACGGATGCTGCGGGGCTACCGCTATCAGGCTGATGCCTCCCACCATGCCCAGCAGGGTTCCGGCAATGCGCCAGCGCCCTTTGGAAAGGCTCATCCCACGGGAATTCTGCGCCACGATCCAGACCGTCATGGCAGCCCACTGGGGCGATCCCATCTCCATCCAGAAGGCGATGGCAAGCGCCACAAGCGAGGCGATGGTCGTCCGCAGGGAGAACAGAACGGCACTCAGGGTATTCGGCTGTAACTTGAGCCAGTTCATGATCCGCCCTGTCCTCCTGCCAGCCCGATCAGTGGCGGTCCACCAGACGGGTGGGCGTCCTCATCGTCACGAACTCCTCTGCTGTGCTGGGGTGCAGGGCCACGGTCTGGTCCAGCTGCTTCTTTGTCAGCTTCGCCGTCACGGCAATGGCCAGCATCTGGATGATCTCAGGAGCATCCGGCCCGACCATGTGGGCACCCAGCACCACATCACTGTGACGGTCCACCACCAGCTTCATCAGTATCTTCCCGGCCCGTTTGGGCAGCGTCTGCCGCATGGGGGTGAAGCGGGACGTATAGATGGCAAGATCATGCGTTTTGGCTGCCTCTTCCTCGCTCATCCCCACGACACCCACGGGGGATGAGAAGAAGACGGCCTTCGGCAGGGTCTCGAAGGACCATGTCCGCCCCTGCGGATTGAAGAGCTGCTCGGCCAGCATGTGACCTTCCGCAATGGCAGTAGGCGTCAGGTTGTACTGATCCCTGACATCCCCGATGGCATAGATGGAGAGCACATTGGTCCTGCCATCCACCCCCGCCACGACATGTCCTTTCTCCACCGCCACACCTGCGGCATCCAGCCCCAGAGAATCCACGGCAGCCCGGCGCCCCGTAGCCATGATGACCGCATCGACCTCGTAAGAGGCCCCGTCATCCATCACCAGACGGACGGCCCTGCCGCCACCAATATCCTCCAGACGGACCGGCGAGGTGCCCGGATGCTGGGTGATGCCATGCAGGTCGATCAGCTCCCTGAGATGCGTACGGACTTCCTCATCAAATCCACGCAGTGGCAGGGGCTGGCGGTAGAACAGGTCCACCTGCGAGCCCATGCCCGCCAGAATCCCGGCGAATTCCACCCCGATATAACCGCCGCCAATGATGGCAACCCTCTGGGGCCGCTCGGGCAGATGGAACAGCTCATCAGAGGTGATGGCCAGCTCAGCACCCGGAATATCCAGCCGCACGGGGGTGGAGCCGGGTGCCAGCACGATCTTCCTGGCCCGGATGCGCTGGACCGGAGCCTCCGGTGCCAGAACGGACGGGCCGATCTCCAGCGTATTGGCATCCAGCAGCCGGGCATCACCCGTGTAGAGGTCGATCCCGGCCTTCTCCAGCATGGAGACATAAATGCCATTCAGCCGCTCGATTTCCCGGTCCTTGGCGGCAAGGAAGCCGTACCAGTCAAAGGAGGACGGGCGCTGCACATCCCAGCCGAACGCCGGGGCATCCTCGATCATCCGGCCCGTTTCGGCTGCATAGACCATCAGCTTCTTGGGAACACAGCCCAGATTGACACAGGTACCACCCCAATGTCTGCGCTCGGCAATACCCACACGGGCACCATTCTGGGCTGCAATGCGGGCGCAGCGCACCCCACCCGACCCCGCACCGATCACAAAGAGATCATAATCCTGCATAACGTTCCTCCCACCTCTCCCCCTTCAGCCAGGGGAAACAGGCCCTGATTATCGCCACACCTGCATGACCCGTTTCCACCAGATAGCAGAACGGGCAGGCCCGAGGGGCTTCAACGATGCGTGAGGGGCCCCGCCACACATCGCCTACTCATACCCGCTCGAACCTGCCCGCTTACGGGTCCGCTGATTTTACAGCCTCGCCTTTACCGCTCGGCAAAAGCCTTTTCGACCACATAGGAGCCCTGACGGCTCATGTTGCCTTCCTCAAAGCCACGCTCTTCCAGCAGCTTCTGGGTATCGGCCAGCATCTCCGGGGACCCGCAGATCATCACGCGGTCATGCTCGGGGTCCAGCTCGTCAATGTTCAGGTCACGGAAGATGCGCCCGTTATTGATCAGGGCCGTGATGCGCTCCTGCACGGGGAACTCCTCACGGGTGACAGCCGGATAATATTTCAGCTTGGCGGCCACGTCCTCACCGAGGAACTCATGTTTGGGCAGGATGTTCGTGATGTAGTCCCGATAGGCCAGCTCGCCACGCTCACGCACCGTATGGGTGAGAATCACGTTCTCATAACGGTCATAGGCGTCCGGGTCCTTGATGAGGCTCAGGAACGGCGCAAGACCTGTCCCGGTGGAGAGGAAATACAGATTGCGGCCCGGCTTCAGGTTGTCCAGCAGCAGGGTCCCCACCGGCTTGCGGCCGATCAGCACCGTGTCACCCACCTTGACGTGACGCAGGCGGGAGGTCAGCGGACCATTCTCCACGGCAATGGAGAGGAACTCCATCTGGTCCTCATAGTTGGCGGAAGCAAGAGAATAGGCACGCAGCAGCGGCTTGCCCTCCACCTCGATGCCAATCATCGCAAACTGGCCGTTGGAGAAACGCAGGCCAGGGTCACGAGTCGTTGTAAAGCTGAAAAGGCGGTTCGTCCAGTGATGGACCTGCTGGACCTTGGCCGGATAGAGATGACCATATTCCTTGGTCGGTTCGGCAAGGCGGTACTGGCCCTCGTGCCCCTCAAAGGGAACCAGGCCGGTCAACGGCTCATCAATCACAGGTGTGGGGGCGGATTCAGCGGGGTAAGGCGTGCTCATGATCCGTCGTCATCTCCAGAAATGCAAAAATCACATCATGTTCAGTCAACAGGGCACGGCACCACCCGGAGACCGGGGGCACCGACCGGCATGTTCGACAACATGCCTTTCTTTTACCCGATTGTCACCAGAAACGGGACGCCATGCCCCCTTTTCTCTTGACTTCCCGGCCCTGCCCTCCTGAAAACACCTGCATGACAGACAGTTCCCAGCCCCACGATCCCTCCTCCTTCACCCCCGCCTCCCCGGCAGAACGTGCCCTCGAACAGGCTGAATCTGCCTTTGGGGCGCACCTGGCCATCACCCCACGGGAACGGGCCTCCCTCCTGCGGCAGGTCGCCCGCCGGCTGGGAGCCGACAAGACGGAGATCAACGAGGCCGAGCTGCTCCATGCGCTCTGCCAGGTCCGCCGCCGCAGCTGGGCCAGTGGCATGATGAACCGTGCCCATCGCAACGGAGATGTCTGGGTCCGCAAGGCCGATGTCCTTCTGGCGGCCGAACGCATCAGCGATCCGCTGATTGACGAGAACGGCCAGAACGCCGTGCTGGAAAGCGTGCTGGAAGAACGCTGGCGGGACATGGCAGACACCCCCCTGCGGGTGCTGGACGACATGCGGGCGGACTTTGCCGATGTCGGCACCTTCCTCTCCGGCACGCAGATTGAACGGCTCTCCCACAGCATCGCCCGGGCCTTTGGTGGCGTGGACCTTGGCTTCGAGGATGAGATGATCCTTGAGGAGGAACGCCGGGCACGGGAGCAGGAAGATATCCGGGCTAGGGCCGAAGCCCGCCGGGCACGGGAACTCCAGAAGATCAGGGACTGGGAAGCCACCCTTGTCGGCTTCGAGAAGGTTCCTGCCCTGCTGCACTGCTCCCGCCGGGAGGCCCTGCGCTGGATCGCCGAGAACCGCATCCCCGTCGCCAAGCGGGACATGCAGCCGGACGGGCTGGAAATTTTCCATTTCGACCCGGCAGAGCTGAAAAAATGCCGCCCCCTGCTCAACAGCTGGCGACGTGGCACGGGCCAGAAGGAGAGTGACGGCTATGATGACAGCCCGCAGGCCCGCAAGGGCAATGCGGCCATCGCCCGTGTCGCCGCACTGGACCGCTTCGCCGCCCATTTCCGCACTGCCCGTGCGCTGAAACGCCGCATCACGCTGGTGACCGGCCCGACCAATTCCGGCAAGTCCCACACGGCACTGGAGGCCCTCTCCCAGGCAGAGAGCGGTCTGGCCCTCGCCCCCCTCCGGCTGCTGGCCCATGAATTCCGGGAAGCCATGCTCAGCCGGGGTGTTCCGGCCTCACTGACAACCGGAGAAGAACGCATCATCGACCCCACGGCCCGCCATCTGGCCGCCACGGTGGAGATGTGCCCCTTCAGCAACCCTGTTGACGTAGCCATCATTGATGAGGCCCAGATGCTCAGCGACCCGGACCGGGGAGCGGCGTGGACGGCCGCCATCATGGGCGTTCCGGCACGGCACGTCTTCATCCTCGGAGCGGCGGACTGCATCCCGCTCGTCAAGCGCATTGCCGAACTCTGCAATGACCCGGTGGATGAGATCCATCTGGAGCGCAAAAGCCCGCTCCGCCCCGCCGGAACACTGGCCCTGACGGACCTGCGGGCCGGTGATGCCCTCATCGCCTTTTCCCGCCGGGACGTGCTGGACCTCCGGGCCGAACTGATGGCCCATAACCGCCGGGTCGCCGTCATCTATGGTGCCCTAAGCCCGGAAGTCCGCCGGGCCGAGGCCGCCCGCTTCAACCGGGGTGAAGCGGACATCCTCATCGCGACGGATGCCATCGGCATGGGCCTCAACCTCTCCATCCGCCGGGTGGTGTTCAGCACGCTGCGCAAATATGACGGACGGCAGACACGCAACCTTGTCTCGCAGGAAGTCAAACAGATCGGTGGACGGGCAGGCCGTTTCGGCAAGCATGAGGAAGGACTGGTCTGCGTGCTGGAAGGGGCAGGCCGCCCCAGCTTCATCCGCCAGATGCTGGACGCTCCGCCGGAACCCACGCTGGAACTCCGCCCCCTCGTCCAGCCCGATGCGGACATCGTGCAGGCCGTTGCGCAGGAAATGGGATCAGACAGCCTTTACGGCGTGCTGACCCGCATCAAGCGGGCCGTCCTCCGCCCTGATGACCCAAATTACCGTCTGGCCGACATGGAGCAGGCTCTGGAAATTGCCGCCGCACTGGAAGGCGTGGACGGGCTGGACCTCTCCACCCGCTGGACCTACGCCATGTGCCCGATCAACACACGGGACAACGGCATCCCCCGCCTTGTGGAATGGGCCGCCCTCCATGCCCGTGGGCAGCGCATCTTCCCCCCCGGCACGGGCCGCCTCCCCGCTGCGGCCACGGCCGGGCGGGAAGAGCTGGAACGGGCCGAGAAACGCCATCGTCGCCTTGTCACATGGCGGTGGCTGGCCATGCGCTTCCCGGAGAACTATCCGGAACTCATCGTTGCCGAACGCAATGCCGCCATTCTCGATGAATGGATCGAACAGGTTCTCCGCACCCAGAGCCGGATGCGTGAATCCTCCCGCCGTCATCAGGGCCGCCGGACTGGCCCTCCCGGGCGCCAGGAAAACCATGGTCGGCCCAAAGGGCCACGAGGCAAGGCTGGAGGCTTCGAGAAGAAAAAACCACACAAACGGCGCAGGAAGGAATAATCCACCACAAAAAACGGGCGGGCCTTTCACAAGGCACGCCCGTTCCTGTTTCAGGTCAGCCAGTCAGCCTCAGCGGCTGGGAATGGTGACCATGGCCCCCTTGGCAGAAGCTGTCTCCGCAATGGCATGAATGAACTGAAGCATCGAAAAAGCCAGCTTGCTGGCCAGATCATCCTTGGCAATCCAGTACCATGATCCCTCATACTCGACGGAGGTATAAGCCTGCTCGTTGCTGGGTTTCTCCGGACTGCAATGAATGATGATGGCCGGCTGCGGTTCGTTCGGACCACGGACCACGGACGGAGCCGTCACGCCCTTGTCCACCATCTTCTGCGGCACTTCCATCGTGCTCGCAACGTCTTCCCAGATCGACAGCATGGAACGTGTCACCATCGCCACCTGGCCCGGATGATCCGCCGTACGGCCATAGATGACCTCGGCCTGTTCACAGCCCGGCGGAAGCTGGAGAGCCTGCCGCACCTGCCCCTGAAGCTCGGTAATCTCCGGCGCACTGCTGTGGGGCAGCAGGATGAAGGTCCGTTCTGGCTGAGCGGGTTGCGTCTTGGTTGCCGGTGTCGGCGCAATGCTCCGGATACTCAGCGCATTGCCTGCCTGGAGTTTCCGCAGTGCCCGCAGCAGATAGGTGAAACGGATGGAAGCTTCCTTGCCTTCCGTCCCGGCAATCGTGCTGGTCGTGTTGCTGGCTGGACCGATGGACTGCATCGTCATCTGCAACAGCGTATCGACCGGCAGACCGCTGGAAATCAGCGGCAGAAGCGTCTGCGGTGAGATGGGCCGCAGGATGTTGACCGAGAACTGCATCCCGGAAACCGGCTGATACGTCACCGTCGGGCTGTCACTATAGGAATAGCCCAGCGAGCCGCCCAGTGTTCCCCCGGCACCCTGAATCCAGGGCGTACCGCTGATGTTCGCACTGGTATTCGTCTCTGCCGTATAGGCCGAGATGATCTGTGTCGGTTCGATCAATGTAGGTGACAGGGAATAGCGGAGCTGCACGATGTTGAAGAGCATCTCCTGATTCTGCTGCCGACTCATCTCCTTCTCATAATCCAGCCGGTCGCGCCGCATGTTGTGTGGCCCGATAGATGATGAGCAGGCAGACAGGGCCAATGTACCCACAGCAAAGGCACATCCCAGAGAACGAAGCAGTGTCATGAGTTATCCTGAAAAACAAAATATGCCAGAGCGTCCATGCCGCCTGCACATGATCAAGTCCACGACATCTATCACACGCCCCCCGCCACTGACCAGCAAGCAGGCTCATGACTCAATGGAAATATTTTTCAGGCCTCAAGCACCATCAGGCAATCATCCCTATCCCAGCCGATACGGATGATCCCTCCTGCTTTTTCAGGCCCGGATGACGTCCAGACCACCCATGTAGTGGCGCAGAACCTCCGGCACCCTGATGCTGCCATCTTCCTGCTGGTGGACTTCCATCAGGGCGATCATGACCCGGCCCACAGCAAGGCCGGAGCCGTTGAGGGTATGGACGAAAACCGTCGTCTTCTCCCGGCGCATCCGGGCATTCATGCGGCGGGCCTGAAAGTCCCTCGTGTTGGAGCAGGACGACACCTCACGCCATGCCTGCTGCCCCGGCAGCCAAGCTTCCAGATCGTACGTCTTTGCCGCACCAAAGCCCGTATCCCCGGCACAGAGCAGCACCCGGCGGAAGGGCAGGCCCAGCCTTCCCAACACCGTTTCCGCAGCACGGGTCATGCGCTCATGCTCCGCCTCGCTCTCCTCTGGTGCCACAACGGACACCAGCTCACATTTGGTAAACTGATGCTGACGGAGCATCCCCCGCACGTCCCGCCCTGCCGACCCGGCCTCGGACCGGAAACAGGTGGAAAGGGTCGTCATGCGGCGTGGCAGGCTCTCGGCGGGCAGGATGTCCCCCATGACGGAGGCCGTCAGCGGCACTTCACCGGTCGGGATCAGCCAGCGGCCATCATCGGTATGGAAGGAATCCTCGGCAAATTTCGGCAGCTTGTCCGTGCCATACATGGCTGCATCATTGACGAGCAGAGGGACAGTCACTTCCTCATAACCGAATTCACCCGTATGGGTATCCAGCATGAACTGCCCCAGTGCCCGCTCCAGCCGGGCCAGGGCGCCCCGCAGCATCACGAAGCGGGACCCGGCAATTTTTCCCGCGGAGGGGAAGTCCATCATGCCCAGAGCCTCGCCCAGCTCGAAATGCTGCTTCGCCTCGAAAGCGAAGGACGGTACCTCCCCCCGCTGATGCACGACCACATTATCGTTTTCATCCCGGCCATCAGGCACGCCCGCATCCAGCTGGTTCGGCAGGCTCTGGAGAACGTCATCAATACGCTTCTGTATCTCATTGGCCCGGGCTTCCAGCGTGGTGATCTGGTCCCGCAGGGCGGCACCACGGGCCTCGATCCCGGCCGTATCCTCACCTTTGCGCTTGGCCTGTCCGATTTCCTTGGCCAGCCCTTTTCTCTGTCCCTGTGCCTCCTGCAACTCGGCCAGGGCGGCACGGCGCTGCTCATCCTCCTTCACGAGGGATTCAGCCACGGCGGGCAGGCCACGACGGGCAAGGGCGGCATCAAAAGCGGCGGGGTCTGCACGTAGGGCTTTGAGGTCATGCATGGGTCGGGATACTCCGCTGGGTCTCTACAACTGTCAGGGTCTGTCTATACCAGTTTCCCCTGCCGGGGAAATGTCGCCTTCAGGCGGCGTCCCCACGCTCGGGCAGGGCCTCATCATCATCGGCCGTAACCGGCTTCGGCTCGACCATGCGGGCGGCAAGGATGGACACCTCGTACAGCCCGACCAGCGGTATGGCCAGCCCAAGCATGGTGATGGCATCCGGCGGGGCGATGACCGCCGCAATGGCGAAGGCGCCGACATAGGCATAACGGCGGATGCGCCGCAGCAGGGCCGTACCCACCAGTCCGGCCCGGACCAGAAGGGTCAGCACCACAGGCAGCTCGAAACAGATGCCAAAGGCCATGATCATCTTCGTGACCAGATTCAGATATTCCGACACGCGGGCCTGAAGTTCAATCCCCATCTGGTTCTCACCACCAAGCTGCTGGAAGGACAGGAAGAACTTCCACGCAAACGGGAAGACCAGATAATAGGCCAGCGCCGCCCCGGCCAGAAACAGCAGCGGCGTGGCGATCAGGAACGGGGCGAACGCCTTCTTCTCATTGCGGTACAGACCCGGCGCAATGAATATCCATGCCTGGATGGCCATCATGGGAAAAGACAGGAAGAACGCCCCGAACACGGCCACACGCACATAGGTGAAGAAAGCCTCGTACAGGGCGGTATAGATGAGATGCGGCTGCTCGCCCTTCTGCCGCATGATGCTGGCCAGAGGCGCCGCCAGAAACCGGTATATCTCGCCGGAAAAATGATAGCAGACGAGAAAGGCCACCACAAAGGTTGCCAGAGACCAGATGAGCCGCCGCCGCAGTTCCATCAGATGATCAAGCAGGGGCATGGGCGTATCACCGGCCACGCTGCGCTCCTGCGCCTGCCCTGGCACCGTTCCGCCCCCCGGCGCCCCAGCAGGCTGCTCCACCTGCTGGGCGGGTGTCCGTGCCGTATCACCGGATGTCTCAGGCTGAACCATGCTGCGGCTCTCCTTTCATGCTCTCAGAGGGCTGGGCTGCTGTCAGGATGGCCGCACGACGACCATTATGCAGGGCAATCTCCGGCGGAAGAAATGCCGGACGGTGCCAGTAACGGGATTCCTCGATCAACCGCAGGGCTGTTGTCGGAGGAAGGATGGCCGGGGCACGCTCCAGCGCTTCTGCCTGTGCCTGCATACGGGCGTTATGAGGCTGGGCGGGGGGAACATGGGACCGGGAGCCCCCCAACTCCTCACTGCCCGGTGCGGGCGGTGGTGGAGGTGGTGGTGGTGGCGGTGGAGGCGCCATGGGCATCCCTTCCTGCCGCCCAACATCCAGCTGCCTGTCCAGCGAGCGGTCCGGGTCAATGGCCCTGCGCAGCTGCTCCCGTGGGCTGAACTGCCTGATCTCCCGCAGCTGGTCCCTCGCCTCGCTGAGATCCGCCTCCTTGACCATCTCATCAATATGCTGCTGGAACTCTGCCCCCAACCGACGGATGCCCTTTATGGCTCTGGACAGGGTCCGCATGGCTACCGGAAGGTCCTTGGGGCCGATGCAGACGAGGGCCACGATCACCAGAAGGGCAATTTCTGTCCAGCTCAGGTCGAACATCGGTGGCCATCTCCCCTCATGAAGGCTGTATGGTGTCTTCTAGCCCAGTTCCCGCCCCATCGGAAGAAGGCTCGAAAAGCAATTCCTCCCTACGGGGCAGGTCTGCAAGGCTTGCAAGGCCAAACAGTTTCAGAAACTGGGGCGTCGTTCCCCACAGTACGGGACGGCCCGGTACCTCCTTGCGACCCTTGGGCGTGATCAGCCCTTCCTCCAGCAATGTATCAAGAATGCTCTGCCCCAGCCGGACCCCGCGGATCGTCTCGATCTCCACCCGGGTGCAGGGCTGGTGATAGGCCACGATGGCCAGAGCCTCCAGTGTCCCCTGGCTCAGCCGTCTCGGCCGCTCGATCACCCGTGCCAGAGCCGGGCCGAACATGGCTCTCGTCCGAAACTGCCAGCCACCGGAAATGGCCTGAAGCTCCACCGCATGGCCCCTGTACCGCTGGGCTACCCCATCCAGCACGGCACCCGGACTGTCGGCCTGTGCCTCCAGCCCCTGCTCCCGCAGAAGCCCCACAATGCTGCTGGCCGTCACCGGCCCTGCACTGGCAAAAAGCAGAGCCTCCACGAGGCTCACAGCTCTGGCAAACTCATCCTGCCCGGCCATGTCCGGCGGGAGCTCCTGAAAGGCTGGCCCTCTCTCATTCATGCCCGGTCTCCTCTCTTTCCCGCCATTCAATAGTGCCGAAGGCCCTGTCCTGCCGCAGCTCCAGCCTGCCGCCACGAGCCATTTCCAGCCCGGCCATCAGGGCACCGGCCAAAGCAGCCCGCTTCTCCAGCGCTCCACCTTCCATCAGCTCTGGCAGAACATCTGTCAGGGACTGCCAGCCTGCCACCCGCCTGCGCCCCAGCAGGCGAGCCAGAGCCTCCCGCGCCTGCTGGGCACTCCAGTACCGTGCCACACGGGGGGAATAGGTCCGCTTGCGCCCTCCCCGCCGCCGTGCCGCCAGATAGGCCAGAACAAGGGACGGCACATCCCCCTTCAGCGGTGCCATTTCAATCCGTGTGTGATTTTCCGCCTCGGCCCGGGCGAAAACATCCCGTCCCAGCCGTGGCTGTTCCTCCAGCCAGGCGGCCGCCCGGTGCATCTGCTCCAAGTCGATCAACCGCTCATGCAGCTGGCCCGCAGCATCCTCCGCTTCATCATCCTGCTCGGCCGAGGGCAGAAGAAGGCGGGACTTCAGCCACGCCAGCCAGGCTGCCATGACGAGCCAGTCCGCCGCAATTTCCAGCCGCAGGGCCGCCGCCCCCTGCCGGGCCCGCTCCACAACCTCCAGATACTGCTCACTGAGCTGGAGAATGGAAATCTGCTGGAGGTCCACCTTCTGGGAACGTGCAAGGTCAAGCAGAAGGTCCAGCGGTCCCTCGAATCCCTCCAGCACGAGATGCAATGCGTCACTCACTGGCTGATGCTGCCACGATCAGTTCGTCGCCACGGCGCAGGCCTGTGCCTGTGCATGCAGCCGGACACAGAGCTGGCGTGCCGCCGCCCTGTCTTCGAACCCGCCTATGCGCAGCCGAATGAAGGTTTTCCCGTCCCGTTCCACCTTCCGGTAGACCGGATCATACCCTCCCAGAAGGTCGGGCAGCCTGTGGCGCAGGCGGCTCCATTCCTGCCGGGCCTGATCCTCACTGGCCAGAGCAGCAAGCTGGACCTCATACCGCCCTGCCGCACCTGTTTCAGCAGCCTTTCTGCGGGGTCCCTCAGAAGACACCATCGGGGTGGCAGGCTTTGCCCGGGCGGGTACAGGCGGCGGCAACGCCTCATCAGACACATCATCCCCAGCAGCCTTGCGGGCCGGCGGTGTCTTCCGCTTTGGCGTCTCCACCCTGCTGCTGGCCTCATCCGGGCTGTTGTCCGCCTCATCGGCCTCATCCCCAGCATCGGATGATGGCTCACGCTTCTTCGGTGCGGACACTGTGGCTGAGGACGCCCCCTTATCCGCCACATCTCCCTTTGCCGTCTGATCCGCCGTATCATCTGGCGGCAGGGACGTGCTCTGGATGTCCCCGCCCTGGGTCACGCCACCTTTTCCAGCATCCGCGTCCCCTCCGGGGGCAGCCACCTGTTTCCCGGGCGACACTGCATCCCCTGCCGGCCCGCTATTGGCAGACGCTACCTTCTGGGCCGCTTCTCCTGCCCCAGGCTCGGAGGCGGACGGTGCCAGACGACCGGCCAGCAGGCTGGCATCCGGCTGTTCAGGCGGGGGAGCCAGATGCACGGCTCCACGACCGGTCACATCGCTCTTCGTGGTGTCATCGCCCATGACCATCATGCCACCCGGATCAGCCGGACGATCCTTCACAGGGTAAGGTGGCGGACCGATGACCGGAACACCAGACGGATGATGGCTGGCCATCCAGCTCCAGACCCCACCAATCCCCAGCAGCAGCGCAGCCCCGATCACGCCAAGCAGCATCAATCCCCGTGTGCCGGACTGCCCCCCCATGAGCGACGCCAGCAGGCCTGACCGTACCTCGGCCCGTTCTCCCCGAGATTCATCAGGGCGGCTGCGGGGCGGCCTGCGGCTTCCTCCCCCCAGGCGGTCATCAGCCTGAGGGGGCGCTATGTCGTTATGGTGATCGTCCGGCATGGACATGGTTCAGCGCAGCTCCTCTACGGCTTCGACACCAAGGATGCCAAGGCCGATCCGCAATGTTGAGGCAATGGCGGCCACGAGGGCCAGCCGGGCCTTGCTGGCCTCCGGTGCATCATCCTGGATGAAACGCAGGCTGGTTTCCTCACGTCCCCGGTTCCAGAGCGCATGGAAGTCCGATGCCAGATCGATGCAGTATGTGGCGATGCGGTGCGGCTCCCGGGCAAGAGCGGCAGCCTCGACCTGCCGTGGCAGGCTGGCAATGCGGCGCAGGACGGCCAGCTCCTCATCCGCTGTCAGGATGGACAGGTCCTGCCCGGCGAGCGCCTCGTCCGTCACGGCGGCGGCACCATAGGTTTCTTCCCCCAACCGCAGGACGGACCGACAGCGTGCATGGGCATAGTTGACGTAGAAGACCGGGTTGTCCCGGGTCTGCGCCACGACGGCGTTCAGATCGAACTCCATCTGCGCATCGGCCTTGCGGGTCAGCATGGTGAAGCGCACGGCATCCCGGCCCACCTCATCAATCAGATCCCGCAGCGTGACGAAGGTTCCGGCCCGCTTGGACATGCGCACCGGCTCACCGTCCTTCACCACACGGACGATCTGGCACATGACGACCTCAAAATCCGTCTTCCCTTCCGTCAGGGCGGCGACGGCAGCCCTCATGCGGGAGACATACCCGCCATGATCGGCTCCCAGAACATCGATCAGCAGATCGGAGCGGGACGCCTTGCGGGCGTGATAGCCGACATCATTGGCGAAGTAGGTGTTGGACCCGTCAGACTTCCGCAGGGCACGGTCCTGATCGTCACCGAATTCGGTGGAACGGAACAGCGTCTGCGGGCGGGCTTCCCAGTCTTCCAGCTTCTTGCCCTTGGGGGGCTCCAGCACGCCTTCGTAAAGCAGGCCACGCGTCTCAAGGCTGGCAATGGCGGCATCAACCTCGCCGCTCTTCAGCACTTCGGCCTCGCTGCTGAAAATCTCGTGATGGATACCCAGAGCGGCAAGATCATCCCGGATCATGCCCATCATGTGCTCAAGGGCTTCCGCACGGACGGTCCCGAACCATGTGTCTACCGGGGCCACGCCACCATCGGCGGATGCGAGGGAGCGACCATGCTTTTCGGCCAGTGCCTGCCCGACGGCAATGAGATACTCACCCTGATATTGCAGTCCGCTGGGTGCCAGCTCTCCGAATTCCTCGGCAGGAATATCCGTACCGATGGCCTGAAGGTAGCGCCAGTAGGCGGCCCATGTCAGGGCGATGACCTGTGCCCCGGCATCATTGACATAATACTCCCGTGTGACCCTGAAACCTGCCGCCTCCAGCAGGTTGGCCAGCGCATCCCCCACAACAGCACCACGGCAATGACCGACATGCATCGGGCCTGTCGGGTTGGCGGACACATATTCCACATTGGCACGGCGCCCCGCCCCGAGGGTGGACCGCCCATAGGCGGCCCCACGCTTCAGCACGGCCCGGGCGACATCGTGGAACAGCTCCGGCTTCAGCGTCATGTTCACGAAGCCCGGACCGGCCATCTCCACATGGGCGATCTCCGGCAGGGCGGCCAGCTCGGCCACCAGCTCCCTGGCGATTTCGAACGGCTTGCGCTTTGCGGGCTTGGCGGCCAGCAGGGCGGCATTGGTGGCCATGTCCCCATGGGCGGCATCACGGGGAGGCGTGACCTCCACCCGGGCTGCGACATCGTCCGGCAGGTCTGGCAGAACGGCCTTGAGAGCTGTTACGACCTTCTCCCGCATGATGGCGAAAAGACAATCCGGGGATGATGCTGTCGGGGCAATGCCGGCCATATTCTGCAACTTTCTCTATCCAACCTGTCAAAATCCCCTGAAAGGGGGTCATGATCCACTACATGACAGGCCACCAGAACTGCCTGCCATCCTTGTTCCGTGCCACTATAAAAGCCACCGCCTCTTTTTGGAACAGCCCAGCAGGCACTCGCTGCCAGAACAGGCGATTCTTGCAACCTCTTACCCCAGAACGGACAGGTCCATCAGGCGGCGATGTTCCTCCATGGCGAAACGGTCTGTCATCCCGGCAATATAATCAGCCACGACACGACGTGCAGCAGCCTCGTTGCCTGCACGTCGCCGCTCCAGGGCCAGCTCCTGCCAGGGCGTGGGCAGAAGTTCCGGCTCATCCCCCAGAATGGCACATATGTCGGCCAGAGCGATGCGGGCCTTGCGGGTCATCCGCCGGACACGCCAGTGGCGATACATCCGGGCGTGAAGGAATGTGCGGATTTCCTTGTTCCGGTCTGCCATTTCCGGAGAGAATTCGACGATGGCACGACCCGCATGGCGTACGTCATCGGCACTCTGCGGCTTCAGCTCATCCAGAACTTTCCGGCTCTGTTCAATCAGGTCGCTGACGAGCCGATTGATGACACGCCGGACCGTTTCATGACGGATACGCTGGTCACGGTCGAACGCTCCATGCCCTGACCAGTTCAGAGACCGGGCCTCCTCGAGGCAGGTTTTCAGCAGGGGAACCGCCTCGATGTCCTCAAAACTCAGAAGACCGGCACGGAGACCATCATCAAGGTCATGCCCGTGATAGGCCACGTCGTCACAGATGGCGGCTATCTGCGCTTCCACGGAGGCATGGCTGGAGAGTTCCAGCGGGTAGCGCCCATCAAAACTGGCCAGCCACGGTGCAGGACGGCGGACAGGCCCGTGATGTTTCGCCAGCCCCTCCAGCGTTTCCCATGTCAGGTTGAGGCCGTCGAAACCATGATAGCGGGCCTCGATCTCGGTGACCTGCCGGAGGGACTGGATATTGTGGTCGAACCCGCCCCAGTCCTTCATGGCGGCCTGCAACGCATCCTCACCGGCATGACCGAAAGGCGTATGGCCAAGGTCATGCGCCAGGGCGATCACCTCCGCAAGGTCCTCGTTGACACCGAGTGTCCGGGCAATGGAACGGGAAATCTGGGCAACTTCCAGCGAATGGGTCAGGCGGGTACGGAAGAAATCCCCCTCGTGATTGAGGAAGACCTGCGTCTTGTACTGCAGCTGGCGGAAACCGGATGAATGAAGCACCCTGTCCCTGTCCCGCTGCCACGGCGTGCGGGTGCGGCTTTCCTCCTCGGCAAACTGACGCCCACGGGCACCCTGCCGCTGCACTGCGTATCTGGCCATTTCCATCTGCCATCCCCATATCCGAGCGGGCCGCACGAAGCATACAGCCTTTCCGGTTTCGATTCTTGGCGGCCGGCCTTATAGTGTCAACATCTCTCCGCCATGTATGCTGCAATGGCGTGAAATTTTGTGATGATTATGGAGATTGTCCGTGGCCGATTTTAGCATTTCAGGGGCGGCAGCTGCCCGCATTGCAGAGATCATCAGCCAGCAGTCCGAACCGGACGGCATGGCCCTGCGTGTGTCCGTTCTCGCCGGAGGATGCAATGGCTTCCAGTACCAGTTCAAACTGGTGCGGGAGAAAAAGGTTGGTGACCATCTGATCGAAAAGGACGGGGCCCGCGTGTTCATCGACCCCGTCAGCTTCGACCTTCTGGAAGGGGCCGAGCTGGACTTCATCGACAAGCTGATGGGTGCCCATTTCACCGTCAACAACCCCAATGCCGCCTCATCCTGCGGGTGTGGCAGCAGCTTCTCCCTCGCCTGACTTTTCACTCTGGAGGCCCGCCACCCCATGTCCCTGACCTTTGCCAGCTGGAACATCAACTCCATCCGCACCCGTGCCCATCTGGTAAAGGACTGGCTGGACCGTAACCCGGACTGCACCCTGCTGTGCCTTCAGGAGATCAAGTGCGAGGCGCACCAGTTTCCGAAACTCTTTGAGGAAGCCGGATTTCACGTCGCCGTGGCGGGGCAGAAGGCCTATAATGGAGTGGCTCTCATCAGCCGTGTCCCTCTGACCGTCACGACCGATCATCTGCCCGGCTTCGAGAGTGACGAGGCCCGCTACATCGAGACGGAGCTTGAAGGGGTCACCATCGGCAATCTCTACCTGCCCAATGGCAATTCAGGCGGGGACGCCGGTTTCGCCAAAAAGCTGAACTTTCTTGAGGCCCTGCACCAGCGGTCCCTGACCCTGCAGAAAGAGGAACGATCCTTTGCCTTCATCGGGGATTACAATGTCTGCCCGACAGAAGAGGATTACGCCCCCAAGGCCCTGTCCCCGGGCGATGCCCTGCTCCGCCCGGAAAGCCGTGCGGGCTTCCGCCGCCTTCTCTGGTCCGGTCTGACGGACGCCTTGCGCTGCCTGCACCCTGCGGGGCGGCATTACACGTTCTGGGACTATCAGGCCGGAGCCTACCAGCGCAATTCCGGCCTGCGGATCGACCATGCCCTGCTCTCCCCCCGCCTTGCCGACCGCCTGACCGGCTTCACCATCGACAAGGACGAACGGGGACGGGAAAAGCCATCCGACCATGTGCCGGTAGTGGTCAGCCTTTCCTAGAACTCGGCTTTCACCAGCTTCCGAAACAAGGCTTCGGCCTGCTCGTGCACGTCCATGCCCGGCCTTGGCAGGGTCATGGCCTCGGCGTAAGCAAATTCGGCTTCGATCAGCTCATTCACGGCAGGAATGGAGGGGCCGCTCTGCTGCTCCCGGCTTCTGGACTTGAGGTGCAGCAGCTCCCGGATGGGCCTGAGCACGGCGGCCGGAAGGTCGCAGCCCTGACAGAGGGCCTGAAAGTTCATCGGAGGCTGGCCATGCTCATGCAGGCGCATCCAGCGTAAGGCCATGGCTGGACGAAGTGCATAGAAGAGCCGCTTGTAATGCGTGCTGCCATCCTCCCGGATCGCCCGTCTCCAGCTGTTGCGGCCCAGATTCAGGTAGTGAAGCTGGCAGCTCAGTCCAGCTTCGACCTGTCTGGCAAAAGCAGCCAGCTCATCCGCTTCCTCCCGCCACAGATAACGCACCGGGCTGACCAGCCACTCCATCAGGGTTGGATTGGGTTTCGTCAGCAGGTTCAGGGCCTTGCGCAGGTCCCAGCCATTCACGTCCAGATCATCGGAAATGGGCAGCTCGATCACGTCCCGGCCCGGCTTCAGGGACAGGTACCAGTCCAGCCTGTGACGGTAGATGAAGCGGACATCGTAGTCACTGTCCGGTGAGGGAAAGCCCCAGGCCCGGCTACCACTTTCCACAGCGAACAGGATGTCAACATCATGGTCCCGCTCGATCTGACGCAGGATGGTCATGACCTCCTCCCGTATGTCCGGTGCAATTTCCGGCGCATAATCCGGCATGATCTCATCAAAATTCATGACAGGTCTCCTTCCCTTTCTTTCCCAGAATGGGACAGAGCGGCGCAGGAAGAAACACCTGACACGAAAAAGGCCGGAGCGGATCGCGCCGCCCCGGCCTTGCCCGGATCAGATCAACAGATCAGAGAACCAGAATCAGCCCTGCTTTTCCTGAGCTTTGCTGCCACCAGCAGAGGGCTTCGGCTTGGGCAGGTCCAGCTTGAGGGAAAGTTCCTTCAGGCGGGCAGGCTCGACCGGAGCCGGAGCTTCCATCATCAGGTCCTCACCGCTCTGGTTCAGCGGGAAGAGAATGACCTCACGGATGTTCGGCTCATCGGCCAGCAGCATGACGATACGGTCCACACCTGGCGCAGCGCCACCATGCGGCGGGGCACCATAACGAAACGCATTGAGCATCCCGCCAAAGCGGGCCTCCACCACATCCGGGCCATAACCGGCGATCTCGAAGGCCCGCAGCATCACGTCCGGCAGGTGGTTACGCACGGCACCGGAGGACAGCTCCACACCGTTACAGACGATGTCGTACTGATAGGCCTTGATGGTCAGCGGGTCCTGCGTGTTCAGGGCTTCCAGACCGCCCTGCGGCATGGAGAACGGATTGTGGGAGAAGTCGATCTCGCCCGTTTCCTCGTTGCGCTCATACATCGGGAAGTCCACGACCCAGCAGAAGCGGAAGGCATTCTTCTCGATGAGATCCAGATCGGTCGCCACCTTCGTCCGCACCACGCCGGAGAACTTGACGACCTCATCCCCCTTGCCCGCTGCAAAGAAGACCGCATCACCGGCCTTCAGGCCGCAGATTTTACGGATTTTCTCGACACGGTCAGCTTCCAGGTTCTTGGCGATCGGCCCCTTGCCACCTTCCTCATCAAAGATGATGTAACCGAGGCCCCCAGCCCCCTGATCCCGTGCCCAGTTATTGAGCTTGTCGAAGAACGCCCGGGGGCGGCTGCCCGCACCCGGTGCGGGGATGGCACGCACACGGCCACCAGAGGCTGCAATGCGGGCGAACAGACCGAAGCCGGAGTCAGCGAACTGTTCCGTCACGTCCCTGATGATGAGCGGGTTGCGGAGGTCCGGCTTGTCAGACCCGTAATCCCGCATCGCATCGGCATACGGGATGCGGGGGAAGGCCCCGTCCGTGATCTTCCAGCCTTCCGGTGTGAATTCGTTGAACACGCCAGCCAGAACCGGCTCCAGCACGCTGAAGATGTCTTCCTGCGTGACGAAGGACATCTCGAAATCGAGCTGATAGAACTCGCCAGGGCTGCGGTCCGCACGGGAGGCCTCATCACGGAAGCAGGGGGCGATCTGGAAATAACGGTCGAACCCGGCCACCATCGCCAGCTGCTTGAATTGCTGCGGAGCCTGCGGCAGGGCGTAGAACTTGCCGGGATGCAGACGGGCCGGAACGAGGAAGTCCCGTGCGCCTTCCGGGGAGGAGGCCGTCAGGATGGGAGTCTGGAATTCCGTGAAGCCCTGCTCGACCATGCGGCGGCGCAGGCTGGTGATGACCTGGCTGCGCAGCATGATGTTGCGGTGCATCTTCTCCCGGCGCAGGTCGATGTAACGGTATTTCAGGCGCAGGTCCTCGGGATAGTTCTCCTGCCCGGCCACCTGGAAGGGCAGAACCTCCGCCCGGGACTGCACGTCAATCCCGCTGGCCCGGACCTCCACATCACCCGTTGGCAGGGAAGGGTTGCGCTGCCCCTCCTCACGCACCACGACCTCACCCGTCACGGTGATGACGCTCTCTACCCGCAGACGCTCGGCCTGTTCCAGCAGCGCCCCTTCGGACGGAACGACGATCTGCGTCACGCCATAATTGTCCCGCAGGTCGATGAAGAGCAGCCCGCCATGGTCACGCTTGCTGTGAATCCAGCCCGACAGCCGTACGGTCCTGCCTGCATCATCAGCACGCAGGGCGTTGCAGAAATGGGTACGGTACTGATGCATGAATTCAAACCTCGTCAATCTGTCTGTGACCCGGCTCCGCACAGGCTGTGCCCAATGCTCCGGCTCGCTACATGGAATGGCGGCCACGCCCTGAACGCAGCTCTCCCCGTAAGGGATTTCCTACCCCAATCGTGGTGGAAAAGCCAATCCTAATCAGCGCCACCACCCCGGAACCAGGGCCAGATGATGACCTCAGAAAAGATCGTAACCCCGGTACTTCCTGAGCACATGCCGCCGGACAACATTGATGAGACGGCACTTCATGGCGTAAAGGGGCGTCTCGAAGCGGATTTCCGGCCTTATGACCGGCTTCTGCCCGAAACTGGCCAGCATCTTGGCCGTTCTGACAGACCCGAAACCATCGAAATCAAAAATCAGGTTGCGCCTCTTGGCTTCCTCGATCGCCTTCCAGATCAGCAGCATGTTCATGCCCGGCACTCTGGAGCGGCGGACACGGACGGCCTGCCAGTAGTACAGCACCCTGTCATCCCAGACGAGCAGGGCTGCCGAGACGGGCACGCCCCCATCATGAGCATAGAGCGCCATGGCCTGGTCCCGATTACGGGCCTCCGTAAACAGGTCTTCCAGCAGGGCATAGTCATGATGGTTCTGTGGCAGTTCCTGCCTGACCAGGTCGATGAACGGAGCCACATCCCCAGACTGCTGGACAGTGAGTTTTTTATCCGCCGTGCGGATGAGGTTGCGGGTCTTCTGGTCACAATCCTGCCAGGCCATGTCCAGCGTTTTTTCAGGCATGATGCGGAAGGTGAAATCCTGGTACACCCTGAACCCAGCCAGCCTGAACGCAAAGGAGGACGCATTGTCGGGGTCCAGATAGAAATGGACACCATGATATTTGGGCAGGCTGGCAACGGTCCTGTCCACGACATGCCTGATATTTTGCTCCTGGCGAAATGTTTTTGAGGGGGGCAGAGCAAAATCCGGCCCCAGCGTGCGGGTATATTTGGGCATCCTGATGACAGGAGAGCCAAGCCTCTTTTTCATTACGAAAGGAAAACGGGAAACAACCCTGCCCCCCATTTCCACATCAATGAAGGACACTGCCTGCCGACTGGCCGTAGCAAGCCACCATTCCTGATGAAAAATGGAAGTATGCGGACGAGACGGTGCAGTATCTGGCATAATATCTCAATACATGTTGTAACAAAAGAATGGATGGCGCCTCATAGCACTTGCATAATCATATAAAAATTAATTATTTTTTTAATTTGCAAATCCAGACCACATGATACATCCATAATGTATCATGAATATTTCTCTTTTGTAAAAACAGTACTTACAATTATTGCAGAACAGATACGAAGACTCTCACTTGTACCCACGGCATGAGCATGAGCTGACAGTCATGCCATCCCATGTCCCCCTCTCCCGACAAAACAGCTGCGGAAACAGAAAACGGCTGCCCTGCAGAAGGCAGCCGTTAACCATGTGGAACAAACAGGATGCAAGCCCTATCACACGATGCTTGTCCGCACCTCTTTTGCAACGAACCCATCAAAATCGACCGCAGCACGAGCCATGGCGGAAGACCGGCCAGCCGAAACCAGCGCCACCACCTTCTGCCCCCTCATGTAAGCCGCCATGAAGTCGAACCCGCTCAAGTCCCCTTCTATCAGGACCCGGTCGAACGGCTCTCCCCACCCCATATATTCCAGCTTTTTGCCGAACTGCTGGGTCCAGTACCAGGGGATGGGCATGGGCTGCCGGGACAGACCAAGAATGGTCCGGGCAGCGGCCCGCCCCTCTATCTGCGCCTGACGCCAGTGTTCAATGCGACAAAGCGTTCCTTCATGCTGGAAGGCGGCCACATCCCCCGCCGCATAAATGCCGGGCAGAACCCGCATGTCCTCATCCACAACAATGCCAGACACCCCACCATCAGCGTCCGTCCCAACATCATCAGGCAGGAAACTGCGGCATGGCTCATTGCCGACAGCCACCAGAACATGGGTGCAGGGCAGCTTCATGCCATCATCAAGCTCGATGCCCTCCACATGGTCCTTTCCGTATATGTTCACCACTTCACTATCCGTGATGAAAGCTACGCCATTGTCAGCGTGCAGGCGCAGCAGGATGCGCCCGACCTCCCGCCCCCACTGGGCCTCCATGGGAATGACCTGCTCCGGGGCAATCACCGTCACACCAGCCCCTTTCTGCCGCAGGGCAGAAGCCAGCTCCAACGTGGTCAGCCCGCCACCTATCAGCACGACAGCCTGCTCCCCCGTGATCTCCTCTGCAATCTGGCGGGCATCTTGCACGCCATGCATGGTCATCACCCCGGTCAGCTCGATGCCGGGAAGATCCGGCTTCGCAGGCCGCCCCCCTGTCGTGATCAGCACATGGTCCGCACTGTAATCCCGCCCGTCAGCCAGTTCGACACGCTTTGCCGTGCAGTCCAGACTGGTGATTGTCCCCTGCACACGGGTGATCTCATGATGGGCAAAAAAAGCATCATTCAGCAGCAGCGGAGGCTGAACCTTGTCCGGCCCCCCAAGAAAAATGCCCTTGCTGAGCGATGGACGGTCATAAGGAGGCAGGCTCTCATCTCCGATGAGGATGATGCTACCGGCAAAACCCTCCTCACGCAGGGTATAGATGGCACTGGCTGCCGCCGCACCACCACCCAGCACCAGCACGGAACTGTCCTCCATGCAGGGCTCAGGAACTCTGGCAGGCAAAGGACTGACCCCGACCAGCACCCGCCCCTCCACGAGGCGGACAGGATAGACGGGCAGGCCAGAAAAGGCGACCGGCTCCTTCACCCGGCCATCCCGTACGCCAAACACCGCCTTATGCCACGGGCAGACAATCACATCACCGTGAGCCTTGCTGTAACAGTGCAGACGCCCCCGCAGCGGCGCCCCCTTGTGCGGGCAACGCCCCCCCAGCGCATGAACCTCCCCCCCGACACGCACGAGAGCAATGGACTGCTCCTTGATGATGACAGAAAAAACCTCTCCTTCCCTGACATCCTCAACAGCAGCCACATCATACAGGGTCCGGTCCGGCTGCTGGTCCGGTGTCTCAGCGCTGGCATCAGGCCCGAGAACGGGCTGGGGGGCTTTTTCCATAACTCTCTGTCCTGTCCCTTTCTGTCAGCCCCCGGCGGTCACATAGCCTGTTCCGAACAGGGGGCCATCACGGCCGGAATATGTACTCCATGATGACAAGACGGGGCCCCTGAAGGCCCCGCCTGCATCATGCTCCGTTCGGAGCCGATCTCAGAAAAAATCGTCCCTGTCGATGTCATCACCACCGAAGCCACCGCCATTATCAACCGGCGCATCCTGCGGGCCAAAATCCTGCGGAGAGAACCCTGCGGCATCTGTCCCGCTTCCGGCAAACGGATCAGAATAATTGTCCCCATAATTGTTGATGATGGTCGTTTCACTGCCAAAACCATCGCCAGCACCACCGACACCTTCATGGCCATGCTCCCCGGAGAACAGACCCTCCAGCGCATGGGCCGCCATCATCCCGCCTGCGACACCGGCCGCCGTGGACAGGGCAGACCCCAGAAAGCCGGAACCGGACCGCCCGAACATACCCGGCTGATAACCCGGTGGCGGGGCATAACTCCGCCCCATCTCCGGCGCAGCAGCACCAGAGGCAGGCCCCCAGCCCGGTGGCAGGGAGGCCCCGCGAGGCGGTGGAGCGGACGCAGAAGCCCCCCGACCGAACAGCCCGGAGAAGAACCCACCTGACTGCTGCCCCGGCTGACTGGCCTGCTGCTGGAGCTGGGCGATCTGCCCCCTCGCCTGCTGGAGCTGGAACTCCAGATCACGGATGCGGGCCTGCGCCTGGGAGAGAGCCGCCTCCTGCACGACAGCCAGCTGCGTGATACGGTAGCGGGCCTCCGGGAAACGCTGGAAATTCTCGGCGATGAAACGGTCTGCCTCCGGGTCGATCGGCGGCAGGGACGCCGGGCTCTGGCCATTCGGCAGCCCCACGCCTCCCCCAACACGGGCAACAAAGCGACTTATGAGATCACGTTCTTCCGAGTTCATGGGCGTGCTGTCCTTCACAACTGCTCAGCAGCCCCCGCCCGCCCGGGCGGGGCGCGACATGGGCGCTGTCTCTTCATGCCACATGATATGATACAGCTCTCCATCCCCCGCAAGGGTCTTGGCCCCCTCTTCTCCCGGCAGAGGCCCACAGAATGCACCTGCCGTAAAGACCATCTTAAGAAACCACCCTGCACGGCGGCAACTTCTTTACCCTCTCCCACCCCTACCCGCTGGTGATCCGGCCTCTCATCCTGTAATATGCAGACATCTTTACGTTAATGGAGCCTAGTGAATTGTCCACATCCCGGCCCCCCTGCTTTCAGGATCTGATCCTGCGCCTTCATCAGTTCTGGTCACAGAAGGGCTGTGCCATTCTCCAGCCTTACGATACTGAACTGGGTGCGGGTACACTGTCCCCTCACACGACCCTGCGTGCACTGGGCCGCAAGCCGTGGGCTGCCGCCTATGTGCAGCCCTGCCGCCGCCCGTCCGACGGCCGTTATGGCGAGAACCCGAACCGCCTCCAGCATTATTACCAGTATCAGGTGCTGCTCAAACCCACCCCGCAGGAAAGCCAGGACCTGCTGCTGGAAAGCTACCGGGCCATCGGGATCGACCCGGAAAAGCACGACATCCGTTTCGTGGAGGATGACTGGGAAAACCCCACCATCGGGGCCTGGGGGCTGGGCTGGGAGGTCTGGTGCGACGGCATGGAAGTCACACAGTTTACCTACTTCCAGCAGGTTGGTGGCATCCCGACCGTCGTTCCCTCCACCGAGCTGACCTACGGGCTGGAACGTCTGGCCATGTATGTGCAGGGGGTCGAGAATGTCTATGACCTCGACTTCAATGGCCGGGGCCTGACCTATGGAGATGTCTTCCTCCGGGCAGAGCGGGACTATTCACGGCACAATTTCGAGCTGGCCGATACGGACATGCTCCTTGCCCAGTTCCGGGCGGCCGAGGCTGAGTCCATCCGCCTCTCCGAAGCTGGCGTGGCCCAGCCCGCCTATGACCAGTGCCTGAAGGCCTCCCATCTGTTCAATCTGCTGGATGCACGAGGGGTCATTTCTGTTTCAGAACGTGCCTCCTATATCGGGCGTGTACGCACCCTGGCCAAAGCTGCCTGCGAAGCATGGCTTGCTGGAGACGAGGAGGAAACCACCCATGGCTGAACTGCTTCTTGACCTCTTCTGCGAGGAAATCCCCTCCGGGATGCAGGCCCGTGCTGCCGAGGACCTCGCCCGCCTGCTGGAACAGGCCCTCGCCGATCTGAACCCCCGCAACATCCGCAGCTTTCATGGTGCCCGCCACATTGCGGCCAGCCTCGAGGTGGATGAGAGCATCCCCACCCGCACCATTTCCGAGCGTGGCCCCCGGGAAAATGCCCCGGAAAAGGCCCTTGCCGGGTTCTCCCGCAAACATGGCGTCAGCCCCGATAAGCTGACGAAGGAAAACGGTTTCTGGGTTCTCAACCGTACCCTGCCGCCAGTCAGGGCGGCGGAGCTGGTTGCCGAACAGCTGCCGGACCTCCTCTGGAAGTTCCCGTGGCCCAAGGCCATGCGCTGGGGCAATGGCTCCCTCTTCACCTGGGTACGCCCGCTCCATCACATTGTCTGCCTGCTGGATGGCCAGACAGTTCCCTTCACCCTGGCCCGTCAGGATGACGACGCCCACGGGCTGAAGAGCGGCAACGTGACCGAAGGCCACCGCATCCTCTCCCCCGGCACGTTCACCGTCACCGGCACGGAACAGTGGCTGAAGGAGCTGGAAGCCCGCCACGTCGTCATCAACGAGGAGAAACGGGCCGATCTCATCCGTCAGGGTGTCCATGCGCTCGCTGATGAGAAGGGGCTGGCGCTTGTCGAGGATGAAGGGCTGGTCCGTGAGGTCAGCGGGCTGGTGGAATATCCCGTGCCCCTGCTGGGCCGCATCGATGATGCCTTCATGGACCTTCCACCGGAAGTCATGCAGGTCTCCATGCGGGTCAACCAGCGGTACTTTGCCCTGCGCACGAAAGACGGCAAAGCCGCTCCCTATTTCGCCTTCGTGGCCAACCAGACCTTCAGCGATGGCGGCACGCTCTGCATCGCCGGAAATGAGCGTGTCCTGCGGGCCCGCTTCGCCGATGCCCGCCATTTCTGGGACCTCGACCGCAAGACGAAACTGGCCGACCGTGTCGAGGCCCTGAAGCCCGTCACCTTCCATGCGAAACTGGGCACTCAGGAAGAGCGGGCACGGCGCATCAGCACTCTGGCAGGCATCATCGCCACGGCCATGCAGCTGAGTGACGCACAGATGAAACACGCCGAACGGGCCGGTCTGCTCGCCAAGGCCGACCTGACGACCGGCATGGTCGGTGAGTTCCCCGAGCTTCAGGGCGTGATGGGCGGCTATTACGCCGCCCATGATGGTGAAGCCCCGGAAGTAGCCCAGGCCGTTGCCGAACATTACATGCCCCGTGGGTTGCAGGATGGCACGGCCAATGCTCCCGTCTCTGTTGCCGTCGCTCTGGCGGACCGGCTGGACATGCTGGCGGGGTTCTTCGCTATCGGGGAAACCCCCACCGGCTCTGGTGATCCTTATGGTCTGCGCCGTGCCGCCCTTGGGGTGATCCGCACCATCCGGGACAATGGCCTGCGTATCGATCTCGGCAGCCTGCTCTCCAGAGCAGCCGAGGCCTATGCCGGGAAGGAGGGCAAGGATTCCGCTCTGGGTGAGCTGGAACCCTTCTTCACCGACAGGCTCCGGGTCCAGCTCCGCAATGAAGGACGCCGTCACGACGTGCTGGATGCCACGCTGGCCGTCACACAGGTGCAGGAAAACAGGAGCCTCTTCACCGATCATCTGGATGGCGACCTGGTCCGCCTGCTCAGCCGTGTGGAGGCCCTGTCCGACATGATGGGCACGGAAGACGGGCAGAACCTTCTGGCAGCCTACCGCCGGGCCACGAACATCCTGCGCATCGAGGAGAAAAAGGACGGCCCGCACCATCAGGCCCCTGAAGCGGCACTCTATGTACAGGATGAGGAACGTGACCTGGATGCGGCCCTGAATGAAGCCGGGCCGAAGATCACGGCCAGTCTGGCCGATGATGACTTCACCAGTGCCATGCAGCATCTCGCCGCCCTGCGTCCGATCATGGACCGCTTCTTCGAGGCTGTGACCGTCAATGCGGAAGATGCTGGCCAGCGTCTCAACCGTCTGCGCCTGCTGTCGGCCTTCAGCCGCAGTGGCCAGCTGATTGCTGATTTTGGCCGGATCGAAGGCTGAGCTTCAGTCTCACAAACAGGCTACGATAAAAAGGCCGGTGGGAGCGTTCTCTCACCGGCCTTTTTTATGTGTCCCTCTCAGTGCGAGGGACTGTCTGTCAGGAATATCTTGGCTCCGAAACCGATGAAGACCAGCCCGGTCAGCCGGTCCAGACGGCGCACCACGACAGGCCTGTTGAAGAACTGTGCCAGCGGGACCGTCAGGGCCACCAGCAGCCCCAGCCATATGAAGGTCAGCACGACCTGGATCACCACCTGCACGAGCGTAAACGCCACCACATCCGTGGCGGGCGGGATGAACTGAGGGAAAAAGGTGATCACGAAAATACCCGCCTTGGGGTTGAGCAGGTCCGTCAGCATCCCACGGCGGAATCCCGGCCAGAAGGCGTTGCGATGTTCCACCCGCCGGGCCTGCTCCGGCCCGGCCTCCGTCGTCAGTGCCATACGGGGGCGCAGAAGCTGGCTGACGCCCATCCAGACCAGATAAACCGCACCAACACATTTGACGACGAAGAACGCCGTGGAAGACGCCGCCAGAAGGGCTGTCAGCCCGAAGGCCGCTGCCAGCCCCCAGAGGCTCAGCCCCACGGCAATGCCAAAAATGGCCCCGATCCCAGCACGGCGCCCATCGGAGGCAGCCGTCCGCAGGACCATGACGGAGTCCAGCCCCGGCGTGATGGTGAAAATTGCCGCTGCGGTCGTAAAAGCCAGCAGGGGAAGAAGCCACTGATGCATAAAAAACAGACACCTGAAAAAAACCGGCCACGATACTCCGCAACCCGACCTCCTCCAGGTGGGGTCTCGGCCCTACGGTTCCAATAGATCAGTCAGGGTCATCCCGATGCACCCAGCTGGAAAGCAGCAGACCGAAACCGAACATCATGGTCAGCATGGCTGACCCTCCATAGGAGATCAGCGGTAGCGGCACGCCTCCCACCGGGATGACCCCCATGACCATGGAGAGATTGACCACGCAATACAGGAAGAAATCCATGGCGATGCCCAGCCCGACCAGCCGGCCAAAGCGGTTCCGACAACGCAGGGCAATCAGCATGCTGCTCAGCAGGATCAGGAACAGTAGCCCGATGACGGCCACACCCCCGACATACCCCCATTCCTCCCCGATCATGGTGAAGATGAAGTCTGTCTGTTTCTCCGGCAGGAAGCTCAGCTGTCCCTGCGTGCCATGCAGGTAGCCTTGCCCCCAGCGCCCACCCGCCCCCAGAGCAATACGGGACTGGAGAATGTTGTACCCTGCCCCCAGCGGATCATGCTCAGGATGCAGAAAGGTATCAATCCGAGCCTTCTGATAATCATGGAGATGATTATAGATGAAGGGCCCCAGAAACGGCAGGGGCGCAACAAGGATGATGATCTGCCACCACCGCATCCCCGCCGCAAAGAACAGTGAAGCCCCGATCACACCAACAATGGTTGCTGTCCCCAGATTGGGCTCCTTCAACACCAGCACGACCGGCAGAAGTGTCAGAAGCGCCGGGATGATGAGCCGCAGCGGATTGCCCATACGGTCCCGCCCGATCCGGTAAAACCATGTTGAAAGCATGAGGACCAGGGCAATCTTGGCAAATTCGGAGGGCTGGAACTGGAAGCCGCCCAGATTGATCCAGCGTTCCGCCCCCTTGCCCACATGCCCCATCTTCAGCACCAGTACCAGGAGCAGGATGGATAGCCCATAAATGGGCACGGAGAGCATCCTCAAGACCCGTGGGCTGGCCAGCGCCACGCCCAGCATCATCAGAAGCCCGAAACAGAAACGGATGAGCTGGGGCTGGGCAAAAGCCTCCGCACGCCCGCCACCGGCTGAATACAGGGCAACATACCCCACACCGGCCAGACAGCAGACCAGCAGAACAAAGAACCAGTTGATCTGCCAGAGCCGGGAGAACATGCGCAGGTTCGGCTCTGCCCGCAGCAGGCGGCGGGCCGTACGGGGAACGGTGAAGTCCTTCAGCGGCATGACGTCCTTCTATCCCTCAGTCATCCAGGCCGTCAGCCCTCGCCACGACCCCCCGGGACAGGGAGGTCCGGCTGGCCGGGTCCCTGATGAGAGTATCCGTCATGATCTGTGCAGCCAGAGGGGCCGCCTCGGTCGCACCCGCATTGCCATGCTCCACCACGACAGACACCGCATAACGGGGATTGTCATAAGGTGCAAAGCAGATGAACAACGCATGAGGACGATACTGCCACGGCAGGTTCATGGAGTTGAAGTGCCCGCTCTCACGCAGGGCTCTCGGCACGTTCCGCACCTGTGCAGAGCCGGTCTTGCCAGCCATCTGTACACCAGGCAGGCTCAACCGGGCAGCCGGAGCCGTGCCCTGTGGCTCATTCACCACAGCAAACATCCCCCCCCGGGCAGCAGCGAGGGCCTCCTTTGCGAAAGGCAGGGGATCCAGAACCGGTGCAATGCCCTGCCCGCTCACCGAGCGCAGAAGATGTGGCTGCACAAACCGCCCCGTTGCCAGACGGGATACATAAGTGGCCAGTGCCAGAGGTGTTGTCTGCACCAGCCCCTGCCCAATACCGGCATTGACGGTATCACCACCATTCCAGTGGTGACCATGGCGACGGCGCATCTCCGGGGTCGGAACGGACCCTGCCCGCATGTGGGGCAGCTCTATCGGCAGCTTCCCATCCAGCCCCAGGAAGGCGGCGGCTTCATGAATCGCCTCCATGCCACAGCGCCGGGCCACCTGATAGAAATAGACATCGCAGGAATATTTCAGTGCCTGATGCAGGTTGATCGACCCATGCCCGTAACGGCTCCAGCAGTGGAAGCGCACGCCCCCCATGTCGTAATAACCCGGACAGGAAAAACGGTCCGACGGGGTGATGGCATGGGCCTTCAGGGCGGCCAGTGCCACGGCAGGCTTGAAAGTGGAGCCCGGCGGATAAAGGCCGGAAACGGCCTTGTCCACCAGCGGCGTGCGCTGGTCGGTGATCAGACTGTTCCACTGTGTCCGGCTGATGCCACCATCAAAAAGGGTCGGGTCGAAAGAAGGTGTGCTGACCAGCCCCATCACCTCGCCATTGCGGCAGTCCATCACCACGGCACTGGCCACACGCTCACCAATCCGCTCCCGGATGCGGGTCTGCAAGGCGCTATCCAGCGTCAGCTCCAGCCGGGCCCCGGGCTGGCCTTCCACACGCTCAAGCTCGCCCATGACACGGCCATGGGCGTTGACCTCCATCTCCACCGTGCCGGGCTGTCCACGCAGATGGCTTTCCTGCGTCTGCTCCACCCCGGCACGCCCCACCTTCATCCCCGGCAGGGCCATGATGCCATCCCGCTGGACATCCGTCTCATTGGGAGGGGCCACATACCCGATGATATGGGACAACAGGTCCTTGAACGGATATTCCCGTGTTGTTCCCACATCGATCAGAACACCGGGCAGGGTCGGAGCATTCAGCCCCAGCCGGGCGACATCATCCCAGGAGAGGAATTCCTTGAGGGTCAGCGGGACGTAACGATGGATATGTTTGCGATCATGCTCGATACGGGCCCGGTCACGGTCATCCAGCGGCACGATCGTAGCAAAGCGGTCCACCACGGCCTGGAGGTCCGTCGTTTCCTCCGTCATGATCAGCGCACGCCAGTTGGGACGGTTGCCGGCAAGCAGCACACCGCAGCGGTCGTAGATCTCACCACGGGCTGGTGCAATCTGGCGGCGGCTGGTCCGGTTGCGGCGTGCCTGCTCCTTCAGCTCATCGCCATGAACGACCTGCATCTGATAGAGATGATGGGCAAGCGTCCCCATGACCCCTGTCTGCGCTGCCAGAAGCAGCAGGGCACGGCGTGTGAACATACCCCCACCGACAGCCTGTTCTTCTGAAAAAGACAGGTCAGCCGCTGGCCCACTTCGTTTCCGAAATGGCGGACGAGTTTCATCACGCCGGAAGAACATCTGCAATATACGCTTAAAAAAAGATTAAGGAAGGAAAACTCAAGGCTTCCACACTTCAGATGGCCATAGTCTATTACAGTCTGTCATGCTTTTCCATAACAGAAAGCCCCCATAAATACAGAACATGCAGAAAGGGATAACTCCCTACAGCGAGAGCCTCCTGAAAAACAATGGGATAGACCGACAGCGCCCCCCGGACCCGGATGACCATCAACACCCAGTCTGTCAGGGCCTCTCCCAGCACAATCAACCCATACAGGCTCCAGGAAAGCAGGAATCCACGACGGGACAGACCAACACGGCAGCCATGAGCCACGCCATAGGCTACCAGCATCCAGAACAGGAGCACGCCGGGCGGATTGGCACTGAAGAACTCGATCACCACCCCACTACAGAACAGCCCGAACAGGGGCATGAAAGCAGGACGGTAAAGCGCCCAGAACCAGACCGTCCCCAGTGTCAGGGCTGTCTGGAGTTCGGTCTGCCCGAGTATGCCAAACGGGGCGGACAACACAAAAGCCAGAACCACCATGATGACACAGGGGGACAGCTTGCGCCGCACACGAACCATCAGCTTGCGCTGCCGTGTTCCCTCCAGCGCCTCATGATCCAGACGCCCCTGCTCCAACCGTAATGCCATAGCCCCGTACCCGTTGCTGCTCCACCGCCCCCGTGCCTTCCCGGAAATAGTGCTCTCTTCTACAGAAAGCAAACCTCCCTGGAGGGCAGATCACGCCTTCGGGGCAGGTTTCATGCCATTACCCGAATCGTGCCACAAATGCCACCTGACCACCTTATAAGGCATTGATGATAACAAACGGCTTAATTTGAGACCGTATATCAGGAACGCCGACCGTCCAGAAAGTACCCTCAGCCGTTCCTGAGAGACGAAAATGGCAGAAAGCGGCGCAGATTCTGCCAATTCGAAGGGGCTTCCCCATCCCGATGATCCGGCAGGAGCGGAGGCTTCTCCCGGACCCTTCCCGCACTGGGTGGGGCCTCCAGGGTAAAGCCACCATCAAAAATACGAACCAGCTCCAGTTTTCCCAGAGCGGCATCAGGGATGACAACCGGCTGCCCTGGCGCCAGATAATGCACATGACCAACGGCAACACCGCCTGTCAGGCCTGTCTGCCCCCGTGTGACGATATGCTCGCCTTCTTCCGGCATGAGGCTCTGATTGTAATACATGAGACGGGGATAAGGCGTGTTGTCGCCAATCATCATGGCATCCCCTCCGCTGCTCTGTAACGTGACGGGAATCCGGCTGGCAGCATCCTCAATCAGCAGCACTCGCACCACATGCGGTCCCACCTCACTGACACGCCCGACAAGCCCGAAAGAATCAACGGCCAGACTTCCCTGCTGCACCCGGTGTTCCCCCACCTGCAACAGAACCGCCCGCAGGTAAGGGCCACTCTCATCCCGAACGACCCATCCGCTGACATAATCCCGGGTATCTTCCGCTCCCCAGTGCAGCACAGCCTTCAGGCGGGCATTTTCCTGCCGAAGAGTCTGGGCCTCACCATGCCAGTAAGCAAGTTTCTGGTTTTCCTGCCGAAGCTGCGCATTGGCGGCCAGCAGGTCCCCCACCCCCTGCAGGGTGATCTGCCATTCATGAAACTGCCGCTGAGGGAACAACAGAACCTGATAGATGGCCCCGGCCTTCTGCGCCGCCGCCATGCGAATCTGTATGGCCCTGCCCGGCCATATCTGCCCGGCCAGAACAGTCCCCACAGCCAGAAAAACCATGACCGGCAGAACAAGCCCGGACAGAAGCTGACGTGTGTGAATGGAGACCATGGCCCGCCTTTTCCCTCCGCTCAGCCCCCGGTCACGGAGGATACCATCCCCCGCCGGAGACCAGGGATCAATACATGCTGCTCAGGACACTGCGGAGCTGCTGCATGTGCTCCAGCGTGCGGCCAGTCCCCACAGCCACGCATGAAAGCGCATTCTCTGCCACGAAAACCGGCAGGCCGGTAGCCTGACGCAGGACATCATCCAGACGCCGCAGCAGCGCTCCCCCGCCGGACAGGACAATGCCCTTCTCCACGATGTCAGCGGCCAGCTCCGGCGGTGTATGCTCCAGCACGGTGGCTACGGCATCAATGATATGCCCGACAGGCTCCTGGAGGGCTTCGGCAATCTGGGCCTCACTGACGGTGATCTCCCGGGGGACGCCATTCAGCAGGTCACGCCCCTTGAGCGGCATGGTCCGCTCTTCCGTCTGTATGTTGGCGTCAAAAGACGCAGCGCCGAGATCAATCTTGATCCGCTCGGCGGAGCTTTCCCCGATCATGAGGTTATAGTTGCGACGGATATAAGCCATGATGGCCTCATCCATCTGGTCGCCACCAACCCGGACAGACCGGGCATAGACAATCCCGCCAAGGGAGATCACGGCAACCTCGGTCGTTCCCCCACCGATATCCACGATCATGCTGCCGGAAGGCTCCGTCACGGCCAGACCGGCCCCAATGGCTGCTGCCATCGGCTCCTCAATCAGATAGACCTTGCGGGCACCAGCACTCTCTGCACTCTCCTGGATGGCACGGCGCTCCACGGCAGTGGAACCGGACGGCACGCAGATGACGATCTGGGAACTGAAGAAGGAACGGCGGTTGTGAACCTTGCGGATGAAATGCTTGATCATCTCCTCCGCACTCTCGAAGTCGGCGATGACACCGTCACGGAGAGGGCGGATGGCCTGAATGTTCCCCGGCGTACGGCCAACCATCAGTTTGGCTTCATTTCCCACGGCCAGGACCTGTCTGCGCCCGCGCACTTCCGTTACAGCGACGACGGAAGGCTCACTCAGCACCACGCCACGCCCCTTGACATAAACGAGGGTATTGGCAGTGCCGAGATCGATCGCCATATCAGCGGAAATGAGCCCCAACAGACGAGAGAACATTCAAAACTCCTGGCCGGATAACCCCGCACGCACGGGGAATGAAAATAAGCAGAACACCACCCACAGCATTCGCCACAAATTATAGAGCCCCACAACAGTTCAGCAAGGCCATATTCCTGCCAGAGACAATATTTTTCGCAGAAAACTCCGCTTCAATTAACATGCGGTAACGTTTCATCCCCACCATGACAGAAGGAAAACAGCAGCCGACATGCAGGCATGGCAGTATCGGCTACCGGTCCCCTTCTCTCATCTTCAGGCAGACATTTCTTCCGGTTCACCCCGCAGACGTTTCACCAGCAGCTTGTTCAGGGCATGGATATAGGCCCGGGCTGCCGAAACGACCGTATCCGGGTCACTCCCCTGCCCGTCCACCAGGCGCCCCCCTTCCTGGAGACGCACGGTCGTACGGGCCTGCGCATCCGTACCTTCTGTCACATTGGCCACGGAGAACAGCGCCAGCGTCGCCTGATGCGGGAAGGCCTCACCGATGGCCCGGAACACGGCATCCACAGGCCCATTGCCCGTGGCAGAGACATGACGGGCCTCACCATCCACCTCGATATCCAGAACGACCTGGGCAGCATGCTGCGTACCGCCCTTCAGTTCCAGCGAGGTCAGACGGACACGCTCATGGTCACGGCTCTCATCATCCACCAGTGCCCGCACATCATCATCAAAAACGATCTTCTTGTGGTCTGCCAGGGTCTTGAAACGCTGGAAGGCCGCATTGACCGTCTCTTCAGTCAGGTCATCATAACCCAGAGCCTTCAGCTTGTCCCGGAAGGCCGCACGGCCGGAATGTTTGCCCAGCACCAGCGAGGTGCTCGTCCAGCCCACGCTTTCCGGCGTCATGATCTCATAAGTCCCGGCATGCTTCAGGATGCCATCCTGATGGATGCCACTCTCATGGGCGAAGGCATTCCGCCCCACGATGGCCTTGTTCGGCTGGACATCGAAGCCCGTGATGGTCGCCAGCAGACGGGACATGCCCAGCAGGCGGGGCGTTTCAATGCCGGTTTCCATGCCATAACGGTCATGACGGGTCCGCAGGGCCATCACGACTTCTTCCAGAGCGGCATTACCAGCACGCTCGCCAATGCCGTTGATCGTACATTCAATCTGTCGGGCACCACCTTCAACCGCTGCCAGCGTGTTGCCAACAGCCAGCCCCAGATCATTGTGGTTGTGCGTGGAGAAAATGACCTGATCCGCCCCCGGCACACGCTCCCTCAGCATATTGAAGATGCGCTCCATCTCATCGGGGGTTGCAAACCCGACCGTATCGGGAATGTTGATGGTCGTTGCCCCGTTGGCAATGGCCGTTTCCACACAGCGGCACAGAAAATCCGGGTCCGTGCGGGATCCATCCTCAGCAGACCATTCCACGTCATCCGTGTAACGGCGGGATTCCTTGTTGCCGAAAGCGATCAGCTCCAACACCCGCTCCGGCTCCATCCGCAGCTTGTACTTCATGTGCAGTGGAGACGTGGAGATGAAGTTGTGGATACGCCCACGCCGTGCGCCCTTGATGGCCCTTCCGGCAGCCTCGATGTCTTTGGCGGCGCTGCGGGCCAGACCACAGATGACGGGGCCATCCACATTATCGGCAATCTGCTTCACGCTCTCGAAGTCTCCTTCCGATGCAGCCGGGAAGCCTGCCTCTATGACGTCAACGCCCAGAGCTGCCAGCGCATGGGCCATCCGCAGCTTCTCGCCCAGATTCATGGAGAAACCAGGGGACTGCTCACCATCACGCAGGGTCGTGTCAAAAATGATGACACGGTTATCGGCAACATGACCAAAGGAAGGATGCTGAAAAGACATAACTACGCTCTAACTCCAGATATCTACGAAAACCCGAAATGGGAAAAAATACCCCTGAACGCAGCAAAGCAACCTGCTCGCCTGTATGGCGTTCAGGGGTTCATAAGTCGTAGAAGGAGGGCGTGAAAAAATGTCATTACCCCTCCACGCTAGCGAGCAATGACAGGGAATGCAAGCGGAACTCTCTGTTTTTTTTACAGCATCCCTTTCCGCTGCCGCAGGAAATAGCCATCAATGGCCTGTTTCATGGCCTGGGTGATCTGCGTACGGTGGGCAGCACGCCGCAGCGCCTGTTCATCCAGATGGTTGGACATGAACCCCATTTCCACCAGAACAGACGGAATGTCTCCAGACTTCAGAACCCGGAAGGCCGCATGGCGGGATGGATGATGCAGGAGCTGGATGCGGTTCTGGAATGACCGGATCACACTGGCCGCCATATGCGCAGACCCCCGGCGCGTCTCTTCACGAACAAGACTGTTGAGTATTTCCTCCACATCCGGCGGCACGTCGGCCATGCCCGGCCCGGCAAAACGGTCGGCACTGTTTTCCGTCTCTGCCAGCAGGGCGGTCTGCCTGTCCGAAGCGTTGCCGGACAGCGTATAGACACTGGCCCCACGCACATCAGACTGATGCAGCGCATCGGCATGCATGGAGATGAAAAGATCCGCCTTGTGCCGATGGGCCAGCTCCACCCGCCCGGCAAGGGGGATGAAACGGTCATCCGTCCGGCTCAGCACCACATCATACCGGCCAGACGCCATGAGAAGCGCGCGCAGCTCCGTTGCTGCAGCCACAGCAATATGCTTCTCATATGTTCCTGAGACACCGATGGCCCCGGGGTCTTTTCCGCCATGGCCGGGGTCCAGCATGATGACGGGTCTGGGCGGTGATGCTCCACGCAATACGGCGGGGGCCTTCCGCAAGCCATGCCGTGCTGCCGCAGCCTTTCCCGCTCCGCCCGCCAGCAGCCCGCTGGCAGCCGCACCAAGAAGATGACGACGTGTCAGCTTTGCCATGGTGATCCTCCTCCCTCTCCGGTCCAGGTCCTGCCTGTCACACCCCATTAGGCGATCATTCCTGCCACGGGAACAATCTTCCTGCTTTCTTTGGTTAACAGCCTGATACAGACAGGAAAAAATGGCTTTATTCTGCCCCTTTCACCACCCCCCAACTACCCACTTGCCATGAAGGCCGATTTAGGCCATTGTCGCTTTGCAGAAGCCCGGATCTCCCATGCATCCCCGCCCCTGACAACGGGCAGGCAGGACAGCATCAGACAGGGCCCGCACATGCAGTACCTTTCGCGCCGTTTGGTGCAGATAGCCCGGGACGGTTGTTCCCGGTGTGCTCACACCCTGGCGGAGACACTGCATCCGAACCACAGGCAGCCTACCCGGATGGCCACACCATCCCCCGGCGGGCTGCGTCAATTCCCGATGGCAGGACCTGCCATCAGCGTGTTTACCAGAGGCTGCAATGCTGTTCTGTGTTATCCAATCTGGCGACCCCCTCAGGGTATCTGCCCGCAAGAGACCGGACCACCTGCCCTCTGCTGACCAAGACAATCGGCGCAGACAGGGCCATGACCCGTGCGCCACGGAGTCCAGTCCTTCATGACAAAGCAGATGCTCATAGACGCCACACACGCCGAAGAAACCCGCGTTGTGGTCATGAACGGCAAGCGCATTGAAGATTATGATGTCGAGACATCAGCGCGCCGTCAGCTCAAAGGCAACATCTACCTCGCCAAGGTCATCCGTGTAGAGCCCAGCCTCCAGGCGGCCTTCGTGGATTACGGCGGCAACCGCCACGGCTTTCTGGCCTTCAGCGAGATCCACCCCGACTATTTCCAGATCCCCGTTGCGGACAGGGAAAAGCTCCTTGCCCTGCAGGAAGAAGAATACGCTGCCGAGCAGCGGGGCCGGGACAGCGATCCAGAGGCTGATGATGACGAAGACAGCCTTCCCGAGGATGACGAGCCCGGCCCGGAGATCGTCAGCGGGGAACATGATACCGGTGAGGAACAGAGCGCCAGCCGCCGCATGGCCCGGTTCCTCCGCAATTACCGCATTCAGGAAGTCATCCGCCGTCGGCAGGTGATCCTTGTCCAGGTTGTCAAGGAAGAACGTGGCAACAAGGGCGCCGCCCTGACGACCTACCTCTCCCTTGCCGGACGATATGGCGTGCTGATGCCCAACGCCCTGCGTGGCGGTGGGGTCTCCCGCAAGATCACCTCCGAAACGGACCGTCGTCGCCTGCGGGACATTGTCGGCAAGCTGGACCTGCCCCGGACGATGGCCATGATCATCCGCACGGCCGGTGCAGGCCGCCCGGAAGCGGAAATCACCAAAGACTGCGACTACCTTCTCCAGCTATGGGACAACATCCGCAACCACGCCCTCTCCTCCATCGCCCCGGCGCTGATCTATGAGGAAGCAAGCCTGATCAAGCGGGCCATCCGGGACCTGTTCACCCGTGATATCGAGACCGTACTGGTGGATGGGGAAGAGGCATGGAAAAACACGAAGGAATTTGCCCGCCTGCTGATGCCCCACAATGCCAGCCGCATCCGCATGTGGCAGAACAGGGGGCAGAATCTCTTCGCCCATTATCAGGTGGAGAGCCACCTGGAGGCCATGTTCTCACCGACGGTAAAGCTGGAATCCGGCGGATATCTCGTCATCAACCAGACTGAAGCTCTGGTGGCCATTGACGTCAACTCCGGCAAGTCCACCTCCCAGCGCAATATCGAGGAAACCGCCCTCCGCACCAATCTGGAAGCGGCCGAGGAGGTCGCCCGCCAGCTGCGCCTGCGTGATCTGGCCGGGCTGATCGTGATCGACTTCATCGACATGGAAAGCCGCCGCCACAACAGCCAGGTGGAAAAGCGCCTCAAGGATGCCCTCCGGGTGGACCGTGCCCGCATCCAGCTGGGCCGCATCTCCCATTTCGGCCTGCTGGAAATGTCCCGGCAGCGTCTGCGCCCCTCCATTGCCGAGAGCATGCTCAGCCCCTGCCCGCACTGTCAGGGTACCGGCTTCATCCGGGGTGTGGAAAGCATGGCCCTCCAGGTCCTCCGCAGCGTGGAGGATGAAGCCAGCCGCCGTCGCTCTTCGGACATTATCGTCCATGTCAGCCCCAGCATCGTTCTTTACATGCTCAACAGCAAACGGGCTGCCATCAGCCAGCTTGAACAACGGCATGACATGACCATCCGTTTCGAAAATGACGACAGCCTGCCGGAAGGCGAGCTCCGCATCGAACGGCTGGCCGCACGCCAGAAACCCTCCCGTGAGGACAGCCCTGTCAACACGGTCCGTACGATCGACATCACGGAAGGGGCTGCCCCTGCAATGGAAGCCAGCCTGCCAGCCGAGGCCGAAGATACCCGGGACGAACAGGAAACGGGCAGTGAAAGCATCTCCCGTCGCCGCCGCCGCCGCCGTGGTGGACGTCGCCGCAACGAGCAGGAGACCCGGGACGAAACGGCAGAGACCAGCCTGCAGGAGGCGAGCCCCGCAGCGCCAGAGGCTGACAGCACGGCAGATACCAATGATGACCAGGCTCTCATGCCCGGTCGTCGCCGGACAAGGACACGGCGTGTCACGACCGCCGCTCCGTCTGCTCCAAGCCACCGTGAGGAAGAGACCGAGCAGCCCAGCCGCCGCCGTGAACGCCCGGCATCCCGTCGCCGCCCGGCACGCCATCAGGATGAACCGGCCCCCAGTCAGGCATCTTCTGGCTATCAGGGACCAACACCGGCCAATCCCTTCCAGGGGGCTGGCATCGACATCTTCGACATGATGGAACAGCAGGAGGCCCGCCTGAGCGGACGTGCTGAAGCCCCTCCTGCCACAGAAGAAGAACCTGCCGTTTCCTCCCGCCCCCACAGGCAGCCCGTGGAAACGGGAAGCCCTGCAGAAGGGGATGATGAAAAACCGGCCCGTCGCACCCGTACCCGTCGCCGCCCGGCTACACGCAGCCGCATCGTGGTGGACGAAGAGCAAGAAGAGGACGACAATCGTGTCGTGAAGATACCGGCCCGTCCAGTCGATCCTGCCGAAGCTGAAGAGGAAGCCGCTCGTCGTCAGGCGCGCCGCCCCCGTCCCCGCCGCCGCCCGGCACGGAACGAAACGGCAGAAGCGGACGCTGCCCCGGCTGCGGAAGAGGCGCCTGTTTCTGTCGCTGAAACCGGTGTGGACAATGAGACACCAACCGAGACAGAGGCAAAACCAGCCCGTCGGCGGCGCCCAGCTCGCCGCAAAAAGGCGGACACGGCAGAAGAGGCCCCTGTAGCAGCCGCCCCCAAGGCTGAGGACACAGCCCCGGTCGAGAATGTGGCAGCACCGCAGCCTGTCAATATCGATGAGGCAAAGCCCAAAAAGCGGCGTGTCGGCTGGTGGAAGCGCTAAAGGCGCCTCCTCCCCCTCCCATCGGAGCCCATGAAAAAGGGCGGCCAGATCACTCTCTGGCCGCCCTTTTCACATCCACACAAATATGATGTTAGCGACAGACGCTATTGTTGCCATCCTCCGCAATGAACGTCCCCGTCAATGGCTGGAAGCAGGCATTACGGGTACAGCTGTTGCCTGTAGCCAGACTGCGACCATAGATTTCGCTCCCCGTACTGGCCTGCTCACGCAGGGCCGTACCACAAAGCGGTGTATTGACGGGAGCAGATGGCAGGTTCGTCTTCATCTGTGGTGAGGACGAACTGTCCCCGCTCCCCCCACCAGACGGCGCCCCGGCAAAGCTCTGGATGGCCGGATGTTGCGCTGCCTCGACCTGCCGGGCTGTTGGCTGGCTGCTACAGCCTGCCAGGACACTCCCTGCCACAAGAAGCAGGCCACAGCCCAGTCTCTGCAAGCCACATCTGTGGCGGCCCCTCGCAATGTTACGCACCATATCCCTCCTCCACATCCTCATGGATGTCCTGTCCTTCCTCGGGACGCCATGATGGCTCCCGGGGCTCCGAAATCTCCTGTGCAGACTATCTGCGGCCTTCATCCGGGTCCAGCCGGGCCTGCCGGACACCATCCGCAAAGGAAAGCTGCACATGGCTCCCCACTGGCAGGGCAGCGGATGATGTCACGGCATGACCTGCCTCATCCTGCACCAGAACATAGCCCCGTTCCAGAATGGCGAGGGGTGAGACGGCCTTCAGATGCCGGGCCACCCCTTCCAGCCTCGTCCGCTGGAGGGCAAGCCGGGACTGCACCGTCTCCAGCCGCAATGGCGCCCGCAGCAGACGCATCTGGCAGCCATCCAGATACCGCTCCCAACCAGACTGCAACCGCCCGGCCTGTGCCTCCACGAGGCCACGCCGCTGCCCCATGACGGTCTCCACGGCGGGCAAATGATAGGCAGCCTGCCCCAGCCGGGCACGGGCACGCATCACAAATCCCGGCAGGGCCAGCTCCAGCCTCTGGGCACGATCATCCAGCCGCATCCGGGCTGTGTCCAGAAGCCCCGGAAGGTCCGGCATCCGGGCCACCACGGCCTGGAGCCGCAGCCCCTGCCGCTGCAATATCCCCGCCAGACCACCAGAAAGCCGTGCCGCCCGATGGGCGAGGTCCGCCATCAGCTCGGACCGCAGGGGCACCGCCATTTCAGCGGCGGCAGTCGGTGTGGGGGCCCGACGGTCGGCAGCGTAATCAACGAGGGTCGTATCCGTCTCATGCCCCACGGCAGAAATCACCGGCAGGGGGCAGGCCGCCACGGCCCGTACCACGGCTTCATCATTGAAGGCCATCAGGTCCTCCAATGAGCCACCACCACGGGCCACGATCAGCACATCAGGCGGATTGGGAAGGTTCCCCATGGCCTGCACGGCATGGGTGATCTGACGGGCTGCCCCTTCCCCCTGCACTGCCACGGGCCAGAGCAGGACATCCCGCGGGAAACGGCGGGATATGGTCGTGCAGATGTCGTGCAGCACCGCCCCGGACCGGGACGTCACCACCCCCACGCAACGGGGCAGGAACGGAATGGGCTTCTTGCGCCCCTGATCGAACAGCCCCTCATCCCGCAGGCGGACACGCAGGGCTTCGATCCGGGCCAGAAGGGCACCTTCCCCTGCAAACTCCATGCTGTCGATGATGAGCTGATAGTTTGAGCGTTCGCCATAGGACGAAATCTTCCCGGTGGCGATGACCTCCGTTCCATTCTCCGGCACCATCCCCAGCCGGGAAACGTTCCCCCGCCAGATGACACCCGATATCTTCCCGCCCTCATCCTTGAGGGAGAGATAGACATGACCGGAAGCATACCGCTTCATCTCCGTGATCTCGCCACGGACACGTACCCGCCCGAAGGTGCCTTCCAGCACACGTTTGATCGCCGAGGAAATGGCTCCTACGGAATATTCCGGTATGTTGCTGCTCCCCGGCCCCGTACCGCCCTGCGGCCCGGCGGGAGAAAGAAGGCTCTCTCGTTCCATCATGCGGCCATTCTATGCTAAATGGCAGATGACGTGAAAGCGGCTATCTGCATCACACGAGATATAAAAGGAAACAGGATGCGCGTACTTCTGGTGGGTTCAGGTGGGCGGGAACATGCCCTTGCCACAGCCATTGCCCGGTCCCCTCTGCTGGACACACTCTTTGCCGCCCCCGGCAACCCCGGCATGGCAGCCTGCGCACGCTGTGTTCCCATTGCGGCTGATGACATTGCCGGTCTTGTCGAGTTCGCCCGGAAGGAAAAGATCGACCTCGTCGTACCGGGGCCAGAAGTCTCCCTCGTGGCAGGGCTGACCGATGCCTGCCAGAAAGCGGGTATCGCCTGCGCTGGCCCCTCCCAGGCTGCCGCCGCTCTGGAAGGCAGCAAGGCCTTCACCAAGGAAGTGGCCGATGCTGCCGGTATCCCCACCGCCCGCTGGCAGCGTTTCGACGCCAGCAGCAGCAAGGAGGCCGCCAAGTCCTACGTCCGTGAACAGGGTGCTCCCATCGTCATCAAGGCGGATGGTCTGGCCGCCGGCAAAGGCGTGGTCGTGGCCCAGAGCGTGGATGAGGCTCTGGAAGCCATCGACCGCCTCGGCCTGCCGCTGGTGATCGAGGAATGTCTTGTCGGACGGGAAGTGTCCCTCTTCGCCTTCTGTGCGGATGACAAAGCCAGCCTGATCGGGGCTGCACGGGACCACAAGCGGGTCGGTGATGGCGATACCGGGCCAAACACCGGCGGCATGGGAGCCATCTGCCCGCCACCGGATTTCGACCGGGCGGCGCAGGAAGCCGCACTGGACCTCACGGTCCGCCCGATGCTGGCCGAGATGGTCCGCCGGGGCACGCCGTTCCGTGGCGTCATCTTTGCTGGCCTGATGCTGACGGAAGAAGGGCCGAAGCTGATCGAATACAACGTGCGCTTTGGTGACCCGGAAGCACAGGCCCTGCTCATCCGTCTGGAAAGCGACCTTCTCCCTGCCCTCAAGGCTCTGGCGGAAGGCACGCTGTCCGAGGACAGCATCCGTTTCTCGGACAAGCCGTCCATTTCTCTGGTGCTGGCCGCCAAGGGATACCCGGATGCGCCCGTCAAGGGCGGTGTCATTTCCGGGCTGGACCGGACGGAACAGCTGCCCGGCGTGTCCGTCTTCCATGCGGGAACGAAACAGGATGGCGACCGGCTTCTGGCCAATGGCGGGCGTGTCCTGACCATCTGCGCCACGGGTCCCACGGCAGCCAAGGCACGCTCCCGGGCCTATGAAGCTGCTGCGACCATCCAGTGGGATGACAAGATGCTCCGCAGCGACATCGGGCTGTAAGATTTTCCGCACCTGCAAAACAGGCCCGGCCCATGAAAATGAGCCGGGCCTGTTCCGTATGAACCTGTCCGCCGAGTTCTGTCAGCTTTCCGTTTCTGACAGCAGATTCGGCAGTTCCCACAAGCTGTCAAACTGATAGGTAGGTTTCATCTCCCTGCAAACCTCTGCCACACCGTGACCGTAACTGGCCCAGCAGACATCCATGCCAAGGGTCTGGGCAAACCCGATATCCGCTGTCGTATCACCCACCATGAGGCACTGCTCCGCCCCCCAGCCCGGCAGCATATGGGCCAGACGCTGCGTGAAAACCTCCTTCTCCGGCTTGCGGGGCAGCCCCTCTTCAGCACCGATGGACGCCTCAAAAAACGGCTCCAGCTGAAACCGGGCAAGGCTGTGCCGCAGGGTCGGACCGTGCTTGTTGCTTACGGCAATCATCCTGTAGCCCCGCCCCTGGAGAATCTGGAGCACCTCATGGGCTCCGTCATACAGATAGGTTTCTTCCTCATCCGCCTGGGCATAACGCTGGCGGTAGGCAGCCACATAACGCTGGGCCTCATCCATGGATGCCCCTTCATCCACAATGCTCTGATAGAACCCCTGTAGCGCATCCCCCTTACCCAGCCGCTCCTTCAGGTAGGAACGGGGCGGTGGCGTCCGGCCAATATCCGTGAAGGCCTCCTCCAGACTCCGCAGGATGGCAGGGCGGGTCTCGGCCAAAGTGCCGTCATAATCCAGCAGAAGAATGGGGTAACGTAGCATGTGGGCTCTTCCTTGCTCTCAATTCTGTCCTGAACGGGCCATGATCTGTTCCAGACCCGCCGTCAGACCAGCTGCATCATCCGTCACGGGCAGCGTGTCAGCGTAATGACCTTCCGGTGTCATGACCACAAAAGATGGAGCCGACTGATAGTAACTCTGCCCCGGCTCCAGCGCATAGGGCGCATGGTAGAGGCGTGTCATGGCCTGTGTCATGTTCGGGGTCGCAAAGACCGGGAAGATGTGCGGGGCTACGCCCATCACATAGTCCTTCAGCGTGTCCGGGTCTTCCGCCCGGGCATCCAGCGAGACGACCAGAGGCAGGACAGGCTGGCCTTTCTGCTTCATCGTCACGAGGGTCTGGTCCAGAGCCTTGAGCGGAGGCTGGCAGCGTTCCGGCGGGCAGCGTGGGTCCACAAACCAGACGACCGTCCATGAGCCCCGGAAATCACCTTCCGTCACCATGCCACCACCAAGGGAAAAGACCCGGAAGGAGCCGCCCACCACATTGCCCTGTGCGTGAACCCGTGCCCCTTCATCCGCCCCTGTGGAGAGCCAGTAACCACCATAGCCCAGCAGCCCTGCCAGCAGGATCAGCCCCAGAACGACCAGGCCGGCCCGACGGACGACTGTTTTCTTCGGGTCAGTTTCCGGGCCTGCCCCGGTCTTCGAACGGTCCGTCATGTCTGTTCCTGTCTCCTCATTCCTGTCCGGCTGCATCAGTGCGCCTCAGCCCAGTTCTGGCCAAGCCCCGTTTCCACGGAGAGGGCCACATCCAGCCTGGCCACAGATTCCATGACCTCCCTCACGAGGGCCGCCGTCTCCTCAGCCTCGGCTTCCGGGACTTCAAAAAGCAGCTCATCATGTACCTGAAGCAGCATCCGGGCCTTCAGCCCGGCCTCGGCCAGACGGTCCGGCAGGGTGACCATGGCCTTCTTGATGATGTCCGCCGCTCCACCCTGCAGGGGAGCATTGATGGCCTGACGCTCGGCATAGGACCGCTGCGCTGCCTGCTTTGCCGTGATTCCCGGCACATAACAGCGGCGACCGAAGGGGGTCAGCACATAGCCCTTCTCCCGGGCCTCTTCCTTCATCTTTTCCATATAATCCCGGATACCGGGATAGCGGTCGAAATAGGCCTCGATATAGCGTCTGGCCTCACCCTGCGGCACCTGAAGCTGCCGGGCCAGCCCGAAGGCTGAAATGCCGTAAATGATGCCGAAATTGATGGCCTTGGCCCGTCGCCTTGTCAGCGGGTCCATCTCTTCCAACGGGATGCCGAACACTTCAGACGCCGTGCGGGCATGGATGTCCTGCCCGTGACGGAAGGCATCCAACAGTGGCTCAATCTGCGCCACATGGGCCAGAAGGCGCAGCTCGATCTGGCTGTAATCGGCAGACAGAAGCCTGTACCCCGGAGCCGCCACGAAAGCCTGACGGATGCGTGCCCCCTCCTCCGTGCGGATGGGAATGTTCTGGAGGTTCGGCTCGTTGGAGGAGAGACGCCCCGTGGTCGTGGTCGTCATCTGGAAGGTCGTATGCACACGCTGGGTCTTCGGGTCCATCAGCTTGAGCAGCGCATCCGCATAGGTGGATTTCAGCTTGGCCAGACGCCGCCAGTTCAGGATTGCCGTTGGCAGATCATGGCCCTGCTCGGCCAGCTCTTCCAGCACACGGGAATCCGTTCCCCACGAGCCCGTTTTGGTGCGCTTGCCACCGGGAAGGCCCATCTCATCAAACAGGATTTCCCCCAGCTGCTTGGGCGACCCGATGTTGAAGGGCCGCCCCGCCCGATCATGAATCCCCTGTTCCATCTCCGCCATGCGGATGGCGAAATCCTCCGACAGGCGGCGCAGCTCATCGGCGTCCACCCGCACGCCAGCTTCCTCCATGCGCTCCAGAACGGTGATGAGCGGGCGTTCCATTTCCTCATACAGGGCCGCCGCCTTCTGGCGGGGCAGCGTCACACGCAGCACCTCCCAGAGGCGCAGCGTCACGTCGGCATCTTCCGCTGCATAGGCAGTCGCTTTATCCAGCGGCACCTGCGTGAAAGGCACCCGGTTGCGCCCCTTGCCCGTCACGTCATCATAGGGAATGGGGGTATGATCCAGATGCAGGCGAGAGAGTTCATCCATGCCCTGCCCGTGCGCCCCGGCGGACTGGGCGTAGGACAGCAGCATTGTATCATCCAGCGGGGCAATGACCTCCAGACCGGCCTGCCGCAGGATGGTAAGGTCATATTTTGCATTCTGGAAAATCTTCAGGACGGCCTCATCGGCCATCAGCGGGGCCAGCTGATCCAGCGTTGCCTTCACGTCCAGCTGGTCGCCCACGGGAGCTTCCAGCGTGCCTTCATGACGGAACGGCACATAACAGGCCCTGCCCGGAGCCACGGCCAGAGACAGGCCAACAATTTCGGCCGTGCGGGCGTTCAGGCCGGTTGTTTCCGTATCCACGGCCACACGTCCTGCGGCACGGGCGGCGTCGATCCACCGGGCCAGCGTGTCCCTGTCCGTGACGGTCTCATAGGGACCGAAAGGAGCCTCACTGCGGGGTATCTCCCCGACATCCTGCCCCTCTGCCGCAGCTGAAGCCGGGCTGGCCTCGGGCCTGCGCTGTGCCGGGTGGCGGGCCTTGCCGCCAAAACCCATGCGCTGGAGAATGGAAGAGAACCCCATGCTCTCCAGCCAGCTCCGCAACGTTTCGGCGTCCGGCTCACGGGGCCGCAGCTCATCGACAGGTGTCGGCACGGCCACATCATCCGCCAACAGGACAAGCTGCCGGGAGATGCGGGCACCTTCGGCGTGATCGATCAGATTCTGCCGCCGCTTGGAAGGCTTCATCCCGGGGGCTGCGGCCAGAACGGCCTCCAACGATCCATATTCATTGATCAGCTGCGCCGCTCCCTTGGGGCCGATGCCCGGCACGCCCGGTACGTTGTCGGTGGAATCCCCCATGAGGGCCTGCACATCCACCACCTTGTCCGGCGTGACGCCAAACTTGGCTTCAACCTCGGCCAGACCGATGGGCTTCTGCTTCATCGGGTCTTTCAGGGAGACACCGGGGCGGACAAGCTGCATCAGGTCCTTGTCTGACGAGATGATGGTGCAGCTGCCGCCCTGCTCCACGACCAGGCGGGCATAGGTCGCCAGCAGGTCATCCGCCTCCCAGCCCGGCAGCTCGATGGCCGGAATCCCGAACTGGTCGGTTGCCTGACGGATGAGGTCGAACTGGGGGCGCAGGTCTTCCGGCGGTTCGGGGCGATGGGCTTTATAATCGGGGTAAATGTCGTTACGGAATGTCCTGCGGCCTGCATCGAAGATCACGGCCATCGGCTGACCTTCATGCTCCTTGATGAGCCGGGAGAGCATGTTGGTGAAGCCATAGACGGCATTGACGGGCACACCCTCCGGGCTGCTCATGGGAGGAATGGCAAAGAAGGCACGGAAAATGAACCCCGAACCATCCACCAGAACCAGATGTGTGTTTTCTGACGTCACGCCGTCTTTCTCCCCTGCCCGTGCTGGCAGATCAGTCTTGCAGATGCTTTCTTCTCTAGCCGATTTCCGCCGTTTTAAAAACGGCCCCCTGTCCGTCATGTCCGCATTTCTGCTCATGGGCCTGCCCGGAGGATGCCAGACACCCCCAGCCCCCCGGAGCCTGCCCCACCGCCCGGCCGAGGCGGCTTACATCCCAGCCAGTGCGACAATTGCCCTCTCCGATGGCCGCAGAGCACCGGTACGGCTCTACCCGGCAACTGTTCCCCAACGTGGTATCATTCTGGCCTTTCATGGCTTTGGAGACAGCCGGGACGCCTGGGAAGTCATGGCCCCGGCCCTCAACAGGGCGGGCTTTCTCATCGTCGCACCGGACGTGCGTGGCTTTGGCGAATTCCCCGCCAAAGGGGGATGGAGCACGACCGACAGGATGGTTGCCGATGCCGTGGAAGAAGCCCGCTGGTGCCAGCAGCGCTGGCCCGGCCAGCCCCTCCATCTGATGGGGGAAAGCATGGGGGGTGCCCTTGCCCTCCTGACCAGCACGGCCCTGACGGCTCCCCGCCCTGACGGGCTGATCCTTCTGGCCCCGGCCATCATGACGATTGGTGAGCCTTGGCAGACCCTTCTGGAAGGCTGGAACCTCGTCACGCCACAGGCACGGCTGACGGGTGCGCATATGCCGGGGCATCATGTCGCCACGGCCAATCTTCGGGCCATGCGCCGCATGTTCTTCGACCCGCTGACGCGCCACGGCACGAACGTGCACGCCCTGCGAGGGCTGACGCATCTGATGGCCCGTGCGCTGGAGCAGGCACCCTCCGTACAGATACCGACCCTGCTCGTCTGGGGAGACAGGGACCAGTTCGTCCCCGCCTCTGCCACACGTCGGCTGATACGGCAGGCCCCACCGTCCCTCTTCCGGCTGGATGAGCTGCCCCGTGGGTATCACCTCATCACCCGTGAACCGCAAGACCGTCCAGCCAAGGACATCATCTCATGGATCGAGCGGCCTGACCGCTTTCTGCCCTCTGGCGGGGACAGTGCCGCCACCATGTGGCTCTGGCTGGAACAGACACGCTGACATGGATGAAAAAAGAGTGCCGCAAGGGCTAGGCAAGCACGCCACTTGCCGTTAAAAGTACCGCCAACGGGGACCCGTAGCTCAGCTGGATAGAGCGTTGCCCTCCGAAGGCAAAGGTCGCGCGTTCGAATCGCGCCGGGTCCACCATGGATTTTCCCAGTTCTCTGATGTCTTGCCGTCGAGTCCGGCATCACTCCACAAGGAATTGATCCGATTTGAACTAAGCCATGGTATTTTTTGATCAGATCGAAAATGATTCTGAAGAAAAATAGCCTCGATCGTTCATTCCTACAAAGGAATCCTCTAACGAGAACAAGCAAAACAGCACTGAAGAATAAATTTATTATTTAAGTCAATCCAAGCGACATTTCTTACAGCGGCTGATCAGCAAGTCCCATATAAAGTAAATTTTATGCTCCTTTTAAAGGAACAATCCCACCATCTAATAAGAGTTAGAGGGTATAATCATATGTTATGGATATAAACTCCATCTCTTGATCTTGGTATTTACTATCATGAATTTCTCATTCGTTTCTTATTCACCCTTATGCTGTCTTTCTCCGCTTTTTTCCAAGAACTTACAATATTTTCATTCCGAAGACGCTCTAATATTTTAATGTTCTCCTTACTGTCCTCAATACGAAGCCTGCTGGTACTTTCATCAGAAAGCTGAAGATAAACCCCCCCTAAACCACACAGAATACGCAAGAAGACATCTTTTCCAACCTGATCAATCACTCTTACCAAGAGTCCTACAAAAATTTTATCATCAATCCTCTCAAGGCTACGTACAGCCCTTTCCAATACCGCTCCAACAATAGGAATATTTTTTTTATAAGCATATTTTATTATTTCCTCCCAAGAAGATCCATCAAAAACTTCCATGAAGTTTTCTGCGTTCTGGACAATATACTTTTTAATATCCGATGGAATTTTCTTATCTTTAAAGAGTTGAGTTAGATCTCCTGCAACGAGATCAGGAGTCATATACGACCGAAAATTCTTGGACTTACTTATGAAATCAGAACGTGCTGACCATTCCATTTGGGAGAGTCGTTCATAAGATTTTTCATCATCAACAATAATATCCCTCTCAATCAGCCATCCAAAGAGCTTGTTGTCTCGTGAAACAATTTTATCAACTTGTAGATACTTTCCTAACTTCAAATCAGAGACCAATTTCGTCCGTAAGTCGGATGAAAAGAAATTATCAGGACAATTAAGAATACAATATGCTATATTTTCACGCTTCGTTTCCTCTTCGTCAGAATTATTCTCATCTATCACTTCAACTTCCGATATACCCCCTTTGGCCTTAAGTAAAGAAGCAAGATTTTCATCCACTTCTCCATTTCCTCCAATATATAAACAGATATTATGAAGTGTCGGTTGAAATCTTCCAGTTTCCGCCAAAAGGGGCCAGACATCATCAGGAAGAGACTCTATTTTTTCCACCGCACAACTATCATGAACATTAATTAATACATCTTTAAGGCAAGAAACATTACACGAAAAAATCTCTTTAACTACTTCAATGAAAAACTCATTATTGTCTATAGAAAAAACTTTTCCCTTGATAACTTCAATATACTCGGAAATTTTGGACAATACATAATCATATACTTCCTTACTATTTCTTCTAATTCTATTAAGGGAAATACTATCCTGTGAAAGGTCTGCGGCTAGAGAAATATTTTCACATGTAAGCTTATAAATATTTTTCCTTACGAAAGCCTCCTGAAGTTCCTCACCAAGATACCGCAATGCAGGCACGCATACCTTAGCTCTCCTATAGAGTTGAGAAATACTCTCAGCATTCTCATGAGACATTTTACCAGACAGAACAGAAAATTTATCATAATTTTCCAACAAATAATCTGCCACAGATTCATCTATGCTTTGCTCTTTGAGACAAGATATGTCGGACAATATCCCATTTATTAAAATTATCCGAATGTTATTATTAAAGTCCTCTCCACCTATGAAGTGAAAAATAATCTCAGATGAGAATTTAGCCAGTTTTTGAGCAAGTTTTATCTTGTCCTCATTCGTCACCGAATCTGAATTATAATAAGAATTAAGAAACTTTTTTTCATGTTTTCCTAGAATACTCAATTTTCTAGAGATAATATCTAAAGCATTCTCTTCCTTATCTAGAAGATATTTTAGAATATCAATATTATAAAAAGAACATTTTGAGGAAATTTCATCCCTATAATCATTAATGATATTCTCAACATCACAATGATCCAGATGAAAATATTCATCCATAACGTCACACTCTATATGATGGATGATAAAATTCATTGCATTGGAACTAAAATAGGAATCATGGTAACGGGTCGTATATAAAGAAAAATTGCGTCCAACATAGCCGTGCTCGACAAGTTGATAAGCCAGCTTGCTCTGCAATAGTGTACGAACTTCTGTTATAAAATCTTTGTCACCTTCCTCCAGATTGGAGACCTCCATAGAACTTGAATAAGTTATCAATTCATGAAAGTCACATACATTCAAATATCTATTTTCTTTATCTAATTTCTCTATCTTCTTTTCCAGATCCTCTCTATCCAACTCCATCAACTTTAGAAAATCCACCTCACGCCCTACCAAATCACAGATACGATCTCTCGATAGATTTATTTTTAATTCTTCAAGCTGACTTCGATAAGCTAACCTACTTATACGTTCATTACATTCCCAAACAAGATTATAAGCCCCCTGTTCAATATCCATCCAGAATTTAGAAGATTTCATCTCATCCATAGAATGATGAACACTACCAACAGTAAAATTCTCAACATTTACAGAAACACCCATATCCCTCCCCACATTTTCTATGTATTTTTTTATTATATCATGTAGACGCACACTATTCCCTTCTAAATTTTCAATTTCATTCAAATTATCTCTCATCTCTTTTATCTTAGTAGCATTCAAATTTATGCGTCTATTAATAAATTCACGGCTCATCCTATACAAATCATCTATCCTGCTTTTTCTAAAGCGTATGTTTTCAAAATCTTCTAAATGAGTATTTTTATACACAACCATCGCAAAAAGCTCATTATCCTTCAATTTAAGAGCTTCACCACCTCCTGAGAAAATCATTTTTCTGAATACAATAAATTCATTCAATATATTCTTTAGTAACCTCATATCCGGAATGGCTGACATGGCTATATTGATCAACTTATTATCAATCTTATGATCTTTAATTTTCTCATCAATTATATCTTTTGCAAGACTCTTGGATGTCAAATATGTCACGAAAGGGACAATAGGAATGATTATATCAAAAAATTTTGTTCTATTAGAGTTGACCGCTTCCTTATGAACAAATCCGTCCAAATCCGTCTCACCTTCTCTCCTTTCAAAAATACTATCCTTTACAGCATAAATAAATCTAATATTCTTTTTTATTTGAGGAGAATTATTTAACAATGTATTCAATGAACGTAAAGTATCAAAAATATGACAGTCATCAAAACGATCGATATCCTCAAAAATTACTATATCCTTTTTAGAAGTATCAAAAAAATAGACAATCTCATCAAGATATTGATCAAAATACGACGCAGAATTTTCATCCAATGAAACAGTAGCTGATCCTGCTGATAACTGCTTTACTCTAATTCGTCCATCAAAAATCTTAAACAGACAAAATATAGAAACAGAAAAGACAAACGGAAATACCGCATATGACAAAGGTTTATATGCATATAATAAAGGAAACTCCTTTAGAATTTTCTCCACCCACCCCGCAAGAAAAAAGATAACGGTTAATATCACGCTTGCCCAAAAAGATATGAATATACATCTCATACATTGAAAACGCTCAATTCGCCTGAAACGTGACGCAGGAGCCTTTTTAGGACTTTCTCTATATAAAAGCTGCTTGACAATCTCTTTCTGAATCTGGTTTGTTAGCGTCATTGCTTGTGGAGGCAAAGTAGCTTGCTCCTCATTATCTGGAATATTACTTTCTTTTATTTTCTCATATGTGCTTTTCCCAAATAAAGATAGAGTGGATAAGGACAACTCAATTACACCATTCTTACCTGCTGTAAATTTCTTTAGAATACTGCTTTTCCCCGTTCCATAAGGACCGGATAGAGCTATATTAAGATTTTCCTTATTCTTGAGAGCTTCCTCAAGTGCTTTTACATATGTGCCATGTTCCTCTTCTATGTAGGCAGGTTTCAGCGAAACCAAAGAAACATCAAAATCACAACAATTTTCATCAATCATATTTTTTACTCTCCAGCCATAGACTCACAGTCGTTCACTGTCGTCTCAAAGCTCCATTTTCAGCAACATGACCTAACACATTTCTCATGTCCGGCTCCACACGCATCACCCTCCAAAAGAACAAGAAAAAACAGACATTGGGAGCATTTATAGTGCCGATACGTGTATTGATTCCGAAATGAAGATTCCCATGCATAAATAAAATATAATTCATCATCGAATAAATTAAAAATCGAAACTTTAATGAAATTACAAAATAGTATAAGTCAAGCTGGGGATACACTTGTAAAATCCATTAAAAAATTTTGACAAAATCATTTTCTTGACACTAGAAATCTACCTCCACGCCAGAATAATTCTCACTTTAAGAGACGTATACATCGTCAGCCAATACAAAATAACCCCTCCCATCTCACATCCCAGAGAACACTCTACGGCCCCCACACTCAACCCGCCATGGAAACTTTACCCTCCAGATTTGCCTGAGCCTTGGAGCCTTCCCCACACAAGAGGGGAACCAGCCCTCACCCCAGCAGCTCCTCGCCCACATAATGACCATCAAGACGCCCCGGGCAGGCGAACAGGCCACTGCCTATGTGGGTCGTGTACTGGTTCATCATGTCGAATTTCGACATACGCTCGAATATCCTGGTGAAGGCCGTGCGGGGGTCCTGCTGATAGGCGAGGAACATCAGCCCGGCGTCAAACTCGTTGCCCTGCCGCCACGGGGGCCAGCGTTCGGCAATGTAGCTCAAACCGTTATCATAGGAATAAGACCGCCTCAGCAGCTCCGCACCGCCATTCTCCTGCGGGGCGGCAAGGCGGGCGTGTGCATTTTCAGGCGTAATGGGGTTACCGTCTTTATCCGTCTGCTTCAGCGTTAGTGGTTCATATTCATGATGGCCCCCAATGGGGGCACCGCTCTGCTTCTGACGCCCCATCGTCTCCTCCTGAAAGCCCGTCCTCGTACGGTCCCAATGCTCCAGGGCAATGCGGATGATGCGGGCCACAAGATAGGTTCCCCCCTGCATCCACGCTTCGTCCGTCGGAGCTGCCCAGAGGACCCGCTTCGCCACGGCAGGATTGGCGATATCGGGCTGTATGGTGCCATCCTTGAAGCCCATCAGATTGCGGGGTGTCTGATGCCGGCCAAACTCCGGTGAAAAACCGGTCTGTGCCCAGCGTGGGGTTGCCCTGCCGTCGGCCAGACGGGCCAGGATGCGGATGGCATGAAAGGCCGTCTGCGGATCCGTCGCACAGCTCTGGATGCAGACATCACCTCCCGTATGGGCCGGAACGAGCTGATCCCCCGTAAAGCGGGGCAGGTCGGCCAGCGGAGCCGGACGCCGGTCCGCAAGACCATACCGGTCTTTCCCCTCCTTCGTGAACAACCCCGGCCCGAAGCCGAAGGTCAGGGTCAGGCTCGCCTGCTCCAGACCATCCACATCACCGGAATCAACAAGATGCGGGGCGGGCCGGTGCGCCATCAGGGCCTCGGCAGCCTCCGTCCATGCCCTCATCATGTCGGCCACATCGGCCTTCTTCTCCGCCGTGAGATCAAACGTGATGAAATACAGGAACGGCAGCTGCGGCAGCATGATGCCGGGCTGATGACGCAGGGAAGAGGCCATCGCAAGGCTGGTGGCGGGGCGCATCAGCTCCAGCCCTGCCAGCCCCAGTGCACCCCCCAGAAGAGTGCGGCGGGAAAGAGAAAATGTCATGGTTCTACTTTCACGGAAGGGCAACATTGAGCGTGTTCATGTCATCTTCGACATAATAGAATCCCCTGTTGTCAGGGGTCATCGCCAGACCGAACAGGTCGCCATTGCCCGGGGGCTGCTGGGCCTGGTCATTGTCCACCCACTGGGCATAGAGCTGTTTCTTCGCCACAGGGTCTATCTCGACAACCTGCCCGTTGCGCCCGTTGGCCACCAGCAGGTGATGCCCCGGCACCCAGATCATCGCCAGTGGCCAGTTGAGCAGCTGCCCTCTGGTGATGATGCGCCCTACGGCATCATTCTGACGTGTCACGGGGGTCGTGCGGTTCACGGCATCATCAATGGCCGTGACCTCCTCATCATAGCCATCCGTGACATACAGCGTGCCGTCACTGTCCAGAGCCAGTCCGGTTGGCCCAAAAAGAAAATTGTCACGATCGGCACGACCGGCAAACCCGGTCGCTATGATTGACTGTCTGTCCAGCACAGGGGGCTTACCCGGCGGAACATGCAGATTGAAACGCATGACCGTCGCATTGTGCAGGATGGGTGGATAATGCGTTGCCGGGTCCAGAACATAGGGGCTTGGCAGCCCCGCCGCCGCCATGGAGATGAAAAGCGTGGCCGTGTCTCCGTTATCAATGCTGGCAATATTCCCCCACGGCCCCGTAATGTCCGGTCCTTTCCACGCCGTGGCGAATTTTCCGTTGGCATCAAAAACCAGAAGGCAGCCATCCCCCTTCGTGCCTGTTGTCCCGTCCTTGCTTGGCGTGCTGCCAACAATGACCCAACCCGCCTTGAGCACCGTCAGGGCCGTCGTGAAGCCGATCCCCCCCGGGCAGGCCGCCAGATTGGCCGGAGCACTGGCAAACAGGCGTATGTTTTTTGTCACGGGCGAATAGGCCACGATGGTCGTGCCGGTTCCCTGAAGATTGTTCACATTGTTGAAGTTGGTGATGAGCACCTCATCCTTCTTCAGGCTGCCCATGTCCTGCGGCACCAGATAGATCGCATAGGGATTGAGATCGCCATTGCCCGGACTTGTGGAGGCCAGCATGGCATGGCGGTGGATGGTCTCCAGAAATCCCTTCGGAGCAGCCTCCCCTCCCTGTGGAGCAGACACGGCGGCGAAAACGAGGCAGGCCAGGCCGGGCAGAACTCTGCGTAGAAACTGTTTCATGAAGCACCTCCTACAGGGCAATGATCGCACGCAGACCAAGGACGGCAATGTCCTTCACGCGCCTGTCAGGGTGGAGAGTGTTCGGCACCCCACCTGACGGATTGAAAATGTACTGGAAGTCCGGCTGGAGCTGGAGCCAACCTGTCATCTGGCACTGATACATCAGCTCCATGTAGGTTTCCCCGCTCTGGGACGGCATGTAGCTCCCGTTGTAGAACCGGGTCGCCCTGTCAAATTTGGCCAGCGCCTTGCTGAAATGCGTGTAGCCCATGGCAAGCCCCAGCGTGTCATCCTGCCGGTATGGCAGCGGGTCCTTGAACGTGAAGCCGAAATTCAGGCTGAAATCGTTGGGCGCACGGTCGGACTGCGGCGTCCCCATCGCCCGGCCAAAGACATTGAATGTCCGGTTGGGATCGTAATGGCTGTGCCACAGCATCTGGTCCACCACCGCATACAGGCTGAAAAGGCCACGGTGACGGCGGGCCACGCCACTGCTGGCCGGAGACGCAAGCGGCACGTGCATGTTGTCCCAGTACTGGTCCGCAAAAGGCTCGGAATCATACCAGGCCCCGATGCGATAGACCCGTGAGAGCGCATCGGCCTGATCTGGCGAGACCATGGCCCCCAGGGCGGGATAGACATACTGGAACTCCACCAGAGCCAGCACACCCCGGTTCAACACGAAACTCGTCCCGGATGGATTGCTCTTCTGAGCATCCACACTGACATTATGAGCAGGACTGCCACTGAACACGCCAGCCTGCACATATAATGGCGTGGCCATCCAGTATTTCGCCCTCACCCCCAGTGAGGAGAGCGGATAGGCTGGTCCGCCACCGGGCATGTCCGCCGAAGGCACCATGGGCCAGCCGAACATGGTGTTGGCAAACACGAGCGCATTGCTGCTCACCATCCATTCCTGGTCCAGGCTCTGCTGGCCAATCTTTATGTCCAGAGCCTGCTGGTCCAGAAATTTCTGGTCAAACCACATTTCCCACAGGCGGGTGGAACGGTCTGCCTCGATCCCGCTGATGGTCTGGGCCACCTGAAGATTGTCATCACTGAGACTGCGCCCATGTATCTGTTCCATGCTGACCTGAAAGGTACCGCCGTACCAGCCAAAGGCCCGCTGCGTATTCAGTTGCAGCACCGCAACAGTCAGGCCGTCATAGGCGGCTCCCCGCCGTGTTCCGCCCGTGACATTGCCGAAAATCTCCGACGTCTCCTGAAGGGCAAAAACCAGCCCCGCCTTCCCCATGGCTGTCCGCAGGCCCCACATGCTGCCGAGCAGGTTGGAATCCCGTTTCCAGTTTGACAGAAACCCGAAGAGGCCGTCTGCACTCTCATCCCCTGCCGCTGCGGCATTGCCCAGATTGACCACGGGGGCACGGGCCTGAGCTGTACTTTCCATGAAAAACGAGAGCAGGCCAATCACTGCAACCTGCACAGCACAATAACGGGACCGGGTGAACAGCCTTCTGAAAGTAAGGGTGGGCATGGCGGCTCCGATAACTGTTAATGATTCTTATTATTGATATCGGAAAAATTTTTCGATTCAATTAAAAATTGATTCTCATTCGCATTTGGAAAGCATCACCAGCACTCTGAACAGCCCATTCCCGTCAAAGAAGCAGAATTGCCATGATGTCTACTCCCCACCATGATTGAAACACGAAGACAGCCCGCAGGCCCATCCGATCATCTTTCAGAACGTCTCTGCCACAATATCAGGAGGACACATCATCATGCTTTCCACCTCATGGGTCTTCTGGGCTCTGCTTTCAGCAGTTTTTGCTGCACTGACAGCTCTGTGCGCCAAGATTGGCGTCAACAACATTGATTCCGACCTGGCCACCTTCATCCGCACGCTGGTCATACTCGGCGTACTGGGGATGATCTTGCTGATTACAGGCAAATTTCACGAGACCAGAGGCTTCAACATGCGGGGCTGCCTGTTCCTGCTATTATCCGGTCTGGCAACGGGGGCCTCATGGCTCTGCTATTTCCGTGCCCTAAAGCTGGGCGATGCTGCCCGTGTTGCCCCCCTTGACAAACTGAGCGTTGTTTTCGTGGCCATACTCAGTGTCACCGTCCTCGGGGAGCAACTCTCCCTCAAGGGCTGGCTGGGAGTCCTGTTCATCGGGCTGGGAGCCATTCTGGTCTCCCTAGGGTAGACCTTTCTCCCTTTATCAGTCGCCACAAAAAAACGGACCCACCCAGAGGGTGGGTCCGTTTTCTTCAGAAAAGACTCTTCCGTCAGAAGAGGGAGGCAGGCCTTCCCTCTTCCTCCAGCTTACTCGCCTTCTTTACCGGTTTCTTCTTCAACCGCAGCCGGCTCTTCCGTCGTTACGGGAGCCAGACGGCTGGCAAAGTTGCAGGCCATCAGGTAGCAGACGACCGCCGTACCGAGAGAAGCAAAAGCCGTGTTGCGCTCACCCGGATTGATCAGCATGGCCACGAATACCAGAATGATGGCACCCAGGCACAGGAGGCTGAGATACGGGAAAAGCGGCAGGGTGAAGTGCTTGCTCGTCCCAGAGCGTTTGCTCCGGCGGCGCAGCACGATGTACGTCGTGGAAATCAGCGCATAAGTCAGCAGGATCAGACCACCACTACAGTTCAGCAGGAAGCCGAAAATCTCGCTCGGTGCAAAGATCGAGGAGAAGGCGACCAGAAGACCAGCCACGGAGCTGATGGTAATGGCCATGCGGGGCGCCTTGTCCGGCGACGTACGCACCAGAAACGCCGGGGCATCCCCCTGGATGGCCAGCTCTGTCAGAATGCGGGACGTGATGTACATGCTGGAGTTCAGGCAGGACAGCACGGCGCTGAGGATGGCGATCTGCATGATCAGCGCAGCACCCGGCACACCCATGGTCTGAAGCACGGCCACGAACGGGGACTTGCCCGGATACAGGCTCCACCACGGCACGATCATCGTGATCAGGCAGATGGAGGAAACGTAGAACATCATGATGCGCAGGCCGAGTGTCCGCGTCACACGGGAGACATTCTGCCCCGGATCAGACGTCTCGGACGCCGCCACGGTGGAGATCTCGGAGCCCATCATGGTGAACAGCACGGTCGGCACCAGCGCCAGCAGCGGCACGATCCCGTTGGGGAAGAGCCCACGACGACCAAACAGGTTGTGATGGACCGGCACACCCGGACCAAAAACATGCAGGACATACAGCAGCGCCAGCAGGATGAAGGCCACGATGGTGAAAACCTTGATGCTGGAAAGCCAGAACTCGCACTCACCAAAAATCTTCGGGGCAAAGAAATTCACAAACTTCATGCTGAGGATGAGGATGATCGACAGCAGCCAGACAGGCAGGTCGATCCAGTCCCGCAGCATCATGGCACCAGCGATGGCTTCCGAGCCGATCACGACCACCCAGAAGAACCAGTAGAGCCAGCCGGAGGCAAAGCCGATCCGGTCACCATGCGCAAGGCGGATATACTCCACGAAGGAGCCACGCCCCGGGTCGCTGACAACAATCTCGCCAAGCATCCGCATGATCCCCATGATCAGGAATCCGACGACAACGAACACAAGCGCAATGCCTGGTCCCGCTTTGGCAATGGCGGCACTGCTACCAACAAAAAGCCCGGCGCCGATCACGCCGCCGAGGGCAATCATCGCAATATGACGACTCGAGAGCCCCTTATCTTCGGCCTGAGCCTGGTCAGTGGTGGGTTCCTTCATGAAAAGGTCCTTATGAATAGTTGGCTGTGCAAATCGCCCATCCAGTAGATGACGGGTTCTCCGCTAAGTCATTCCCATTTTGTAACATCTACTGTCAAAATGGAAGCCGGAACAGATTAAAACTCCGTTCCTTCTCAGAAGTGACGGTAAAAATAAAGCTCCAGCACACCTGATGTCCCATGTATGGGCGGCATAGGCATGCCTCCCGGAACACCGGCCTTTGCCAGTGCCTTTCCCGCTGGCCCCGCAAAAGCAACACCGCCAGCAATCGCTCCTGATGTGTTGCCATCAAACGTGTATTCTGCGGAGAAATCAAGCTCATCCGACATGTGGCTCCCCACATTGCGGGACAAACCCGACCCTGTGGGGTAGAGAAAAGACAGGTCGTAGAAATGCAGGCCGAGCTTCAGCTCGTCCGCCTTGCGCAACAGATGGACGGGTGGGACACCTGTCAGATCCACCTGATGGATCTCCATATTGGACAGGGGAGACAGATACATGCCCGTGATTTCCCCCGGCCAGTAGCCACCATAGGTATACCGGCGCCCATCGTACAGAAAGTACGTATCATAATTGTGCTTCGTCCGGCTATGTGGGTTTTTCCCCCCGCTGAAACGGGTGTAACGGTAAAAGACGTGCGGCTTCCATGGCAGGCTGGTGAACGTATAGCCTGGCTCGATATATGTCGAATAGGCACTGACCCCCTTGTAACCATTGCCCGCATGGCTGTTCTGCTCGGAAACGAATGTGCCATAGAGCGTGAAGTGCTTTGAGATGCCCAGCGCCCGGATGGGCACGAACGTACCACCCCAGCTCAGCTGACTGACATTCATCCCCTGCCTGTCCCCACGATTGGCGTAGTCGTAGGCTGAACCGATATTCGCCTTCCGCACATGAAAATAGGTCAGGGTCAGATAAGCCGCCCTGTCCTCGTAGACGGACCCGCCATCCCCTCCTAGCCTGCTGCGAAACCATGTGATGTCAAACCCCTCAAACTTGGTCTCCGGCCTGTCATTATTGCGGGTCTGCTTGTTGTTGGTGTTGTTCTCCAGCATGAAGACATCCGCCCGCAGCGCCTTCCCCTGATATTTGATGACACCAGGGCCGGAAAAGGCAAACCGGGGCGCATACCACCAGGCGCCACGATCCCCGGAGCTGTAAGCACCCTTCCCCATCAGAAAGCCATCATCAATCTGGAACTTCTGCCGTCCTCCCTCAATGATCAGCTTCCGCTCCTTGGTGAAGGGCAGGTCTATGCCCAGATTGGCCTCCTCCAGCGTGACTGCACGAGGGGTCCGTGTCGTCTGGGAAATGCTCTCGGCATCGCCATCCCCCAATGTCGTGGAGCCAATGGCCGATGCCTGCCCGAATACGCTGAACCCCCAGGGCGTTTTCCACTGCCCTGCAAGAATGGGTTTGCCGTACAGCTCGGCATATGTCGTATCCTTGATGAGGGCATAGCCGCCCGTCCGCTTTTCACGGTACGACCCTGTCCCGAAGTTGGTATTGGGCAGAAAGAACGCATCCCCCCCAATATCCAGAGAGGCCTTGAGAGAAATGTTTCTGGTCGCAACAAGTGTCTGGTCAGCATAAGCGTCAGAAATCACATAAACGTTGCCCAAAACGGCCAACGAAACGAAGAGTTTCCGCAGTTTTGATGACATATGAGGAACCTTTTGGAAATTTTCCTCACAATTTTATTACAGAAGAACCGTTCCTTGTCTATCGACCGTCTGACTTGTTTATCAGTACAGTCTATGAAATGGAGACAATATAAAATTTATTCTTTTTCTTCATCATGACGATACTGCCTCACGAAAACACGCTCTAAATGGCAGTTTATTAACCCTTCCACGCCCTGTTCCGTATCAAACCGGACAGAAGAACAGAAACGGAATGATGGGCGCTAATATTAAAAATGTTTATAAAAATAAATTTCCATTACACCGGAAGCTCCATGGATCTTCGGCATGGTCTGTCCATCCGGCACGCCAGCCTTGGCCAGTGCCCGCCCTGCTGGACCAGAAAAGGCAGCACCCGCTGCAATCGCACCGGATGTATTCGCATCAAAAGCATATTCTGCTGAAACGTTGACTTCATCCGACATATGTCGCTTCGTACCCGCAGGCAGGCCTGCGCCCGTGGGATACAGATAGGCAAGATCGTAAAAATGCAGGCCAAGCTTCAGCTCATCATCCTTCTTCAGCAGATGGACGGGCGGCACACCGGTAATGTCAAACTGATGAACCTCCATGTTGGAGAGTGGGGACATGTTGTTCCCCACAATCTCCCCCGGCCAGTAACCGCCGTACGTGTAACGGGCACCATCATAAAGAAAAAACGTATCGTAATTGTGCTTCGTCCGGCTGTGGGGATCCCGCCCCCCGCTGAAGCGGGTGTACCGGTAGAAAACATGAGGCCGCCACGGAACCCGGGAAAACGTATAGCCCGGTTCCACATAGACGGCATAGGCACTGACCCCCTTGTACCCATTGCCTGCGTGGCTGTTCTGCTCGGAAACAAAATTGCCATAGAAGGTGATGTTCTTCGTGAAGGGGCGGCTCTTCATCGCAAAGGGCGTTCCCCCCCAGCTCAGGGCCGTCACGCTCATGCCCTGACGGTCCGCCCTGTTGGAGTAATCGTAGGCCGCTCCCTTGTCGGCATGGCGGACATAAAAATAGGTCAGCGTGACATAGGCCGCCCGGTCTCCGTAGGACGAGCCGCCATCTCCATCCGGACGGCTGCGAAAGAGCGTCACGTCAAAACCGACAAACTTCGTTTCCGGCTTGTCATTGCCGTAGGTCTGCCGGTTGTTGCTGTTGTTCTCCAGCATGAACACATCGGACCGGATGGATGTCCCCTCATACTTGATGACCCCCGGCCCGGAGAAAGCAAACCGGGGCGCATACCACCAGGCCCCACGCTCACCAGAGCTGTAGGCTCCCTTCCCCATGAGAAAACCGTCATCAATCTGGAATTTCTGCCGTCCCCCCTCGATGATCAGACGTCTTTTCCCATTCAGCGGAATCTTCACGCCCAGATTGGCATCCTCAAGATTCACCTGCCGGGGCGTGCCGGAGGTCTGGCTCACGCTCTCTGCATCGCCGTCACCCAACGTCGTGGACCCGATGGCCGAAACCAGCCCGAACACCGAAAAACCCCACGGGGTCTGCCATGTGCCTGAAAGCATGGGCTGGCCATACAGCTCACCAAGACCAACATTTTTCGTGCGTGTGTAATAACCCGCCTTGTGCGGTGCATAAGAGCCCGTGCCAAAATTGGCATTGGGGAAATAAAAGGCATCACCCCCAATATCGAGAGCGGCATTCAGGGTGATATCCTTGCGGGAAAACAGGGTCACGTCCGCAGATGCTTCAGAAGCGGTAAAAACACCAGCCGACATTGCAGCTGTACAAAGCAGTTTCCGCACCCTTGCCGCCATGACCATCCTTATTCTCAGGCTGTTCTGGCGGCTTATTACCTCATGTCTGCCATATAATCCAGAGAATGCAGCCCAGAGAATGTTACGATCTCGGAAAAATATCTCGAAAGAGCCTGCGCCTCATGTTCTCCACAGGCAGCCCGCCTTCCCCCAGCCCGGTACGCCGTCACCGCCGGTGATGCCCCAGACCCGCCCGGTCACGTAGCTGCTCTCCTGAGAGGCCAGGGTGACATAGACCGGCGCAATCTCCACCGGCTGTCCGGGACGGTAATAGGGTGTCTCCTGTTCACACAAGAACGTCATGACTTCCTCCGTGACCACAGCTTCCGAAGAAAGAAGGCAATGCCCTCAATCAGAAGAACAAGAAGGACGATGCCAACCACTTCGAAAATCCCTGCCATTATCAGGAACTTCTTGACGACCTTCTCAGTAGGACGACAAGCAACCTGTACGTCCGAAAGATTCAACTTGGACGTACAGACCATGACTGTCTCGCTACCCTTGGGCATGGTCATGGTAATGGTGGCAGGAATGGAGAGGGGAGCAGCTTCGGCAACTACAGGAGCGGCGAGAAGCAAACCAATGACAAAAGCCGCCACACCGGAGAAAAACGCCCACCTGCCCACGGATGACACGCCCTCGCCTTCATGGCTGGCAGCAGCCTCACCTGGCCGGGTCGTATCCATCTCATCTCGGAACATGGGGCATCTCCTGTTCAACAGCTCTTCCTGATGAAGACGACCTTCTGCGAATATCGGCCATCACGTCAAGCTGTTTCAGTTCAACAGCTCTTCCTGATGAAGACCACCTTCTGCCCCGCCCCGCACGTCAACCGCCCTCCCGGAGCGCATCAAACGGTTTCACGTCACGATCCGTTTACATGACCATGCACGGCCCGTTCCGGTTCAGGAATGGTCTGGAAGGGTCATCCCGGTCCGTCACGGGCGCAGCTGCCCTGTTCCGTGCACCTCATAACGCCATGTCATGAGCTGGGCCGGGCCAACCGGGCCACGGGGCGGCAGGCGGCCTGACATGATGCCGATTTCCCCACCCAGTCCGAATTCACCACCATCACTGAACTGCGTCGAGGTGTTCCACATCACGATGGCACTGGGGACACGTTGCATGAAATACTGCGCCACGGCCTCATCTTCCGTCAGGATCGCCTCCGTATGACGGGACGAGAAGCGGACAATATGCGCCAGTGCCGCATCCACCCCTGCCACAACGGAAATGTTCAGAACCTTGTCCAGCCATTCCGTGGCAAAATCTTCCTCCGTGGCAGCGGGCAGTTCCGGCAGGATGCTGCGGGCGGCCTCGTCAGCCCGGAAGGTGCAGCCCTCCGCTGCCAGATCGGCCACAAGCTGCGGCAGGAGACCCGGAGCAATGGCAGCGTCTATCAGGAGCGTTTCCGTGGCCCCACAGATGCCGGGACGGCGCAGCCTGGCATTGCGCACGACCCTCCGGGCCAGCTCATGATCCGCCGCCGCATGGACGTAGCTGTGGCACAGCCCCGCCGCATGGGCCAGAACCGGCATCCGTGCCTCGGCCTGCACACGCTCCACCAGCGTACGCCCGCCACGGACCACAGTCACGTCGATCAGCCCTGCCGCACGGAGCATGTCTCCCACATGCTCCGGTCCGGCATCCGGCACCATGAGCACGGCATCCTCCGGCAGGCCAGCACGGGCCAGCCCCTGCTGGATCACATGATGCAGGGCCTGTGTGCTGTGAAAACTCTCCGGCCCGCCCCGCAGCAGCAGGGCATTGCCGGACCGGATGGCCAGAATGGCCGCATCCACCCCAACGGTGGGCCGCCCCTCATGGATCATCCCCAGCACGCCAAGTGGCGTGGCCACACGGCGCAGCTTCAGGCCATTCGGCTGCTGCCATGCGGCCAGAACCTGTCCGACCGGGTCTTCCATGCCCGCAAGGGCGTCCACGCTGCGGGCCACGCCCTCAAGCCGTTCCGCCGTCAAGGTCAGCCTCTCCTGAAAGAACGGGCTGAGACTGGCCTGCTCAAGGTCCCGGCGATTGGCAGCCAGCAAGGTTTCCGTTCCGTCCCGCAAGCCTGCGGCCACATGGCGCAGTGCCGCCGTCCGCTGCCCTGCCGGACATACGGCCAGAATCCCGGCTGCCTCACGGGCACGCCGTGCCAGCACATGCATGGGCGGGACGTGAGCGTCCGTCTGCGTTCCTGTCGGCATGGGTCTTTCTCCTCCATTTCCACCGGCCCGGCCTCCCGCTGCCGGATGATCCGCACCATCCATCACCAGCCCCATCGTGCCGATCTGGACCGGCATGGCAAGGTCACTCCGGCAGAAACCCGCCGTGCCCATGTACCGCCCCTGCTTGACAGGCCGACAACGGCCCCGCATCTCTTGAGGCATGTCCTCCACCGCCACACAGCCACCAACCGTCCACTCCCTCCGCCTGCTGGGGATTCTCAGCGTCCTGATGGGGTTTGCGGCCATCTCCACCGATTTCTACCTGCCAGCCATGCCCACCATGGCGCAGGCCCTGCAGGCGCCGGGAGGTGAGATGGCCTGGACGATCTCCGGCTATCTGGTGGGGTTCAGTTTCAGCCAGCTCATCTGGGGGCCGGTCAGTGACCATTATGGCCGACGGCTGCCCATTGCCATCGGGCTGGTCCTGTTCACTCTCGGGTCGGCAGGCTGTGCCGCTGCTGGTTCCATCACGACGCTCATCGCCTTCCGCCTCCTTCAGGCCATCGGGGCCTGCGCCAATGTCGTGATCGCCCGGGCCATGGTGCGGGACCTCTATCACGGCCACCGTGCCGCCCAGATGCTCTCCACACTGATGACCGTCACGGCCATCACGCCTCTGCTGGCCCCGCTGGTTGGCGGACAGATTCTGGCCTTCTGGGGCTGGCGGGCCATCTTCGTCAGTCTGGTCTGTGTGGGCCTCATCATGCTCGGCAGCCTGTTCTTCCTGCCGGAGACTTTGCCGAAGCGGGATGAACGCCCCCACTCCGTTCTCCATGCCTTCTCACACTATGCCCACCTCATCCGCCGCCCCCGCCTGCTGGGCTATGCCTGTGCCGGCGGCTGCTACTATGCGGGGACGTTCGCCTACATTTCCGGCTCCCCCTTTGCCTATATCAGCTACCACCACGCCTCCTCCCTGCTCTATGCGCTGCTCTTCGGAATGGGCATCGTGGGCATCATGACGGCCAACATGATCAATGCCCGGCTGGTCCACGCATGGGGCAGCGACAGGCTGCTTGTCATGGGGGTCATCATCAGCGTTCTGGTCTCGCTCTGGCTGGTCGCTGATGTCTGGACTGATTATGGCGGGCTGTGGGGGCTGTTCCTGCCGCTCTTCCTCTATGTCGCCATGGCCGGATTCATCGTGGCCAATTCCCTCTCCGGTGCCCTGCATGATGACCCCGCCCATGCGGGCACCGTCTCCGCCATGACGGGAGCCGTCCATTATGGCAGCGGCATCATCGGGTCCGGGCTGGTGGGGCTGCTGGCGGATACCACACCCCGCCCCATGGCCACGATCATCTGCGTGGCCTCGCTGTTCAGCCTCGTCTTCCTGCTGCTCATCCGTGATGGCAGGAAGGGCTGAAGGCCGGCCCGCTTCTTACGGGTTCAGCTCGCCCCGCTCCAGCCAGCCTGCAATCTGCTGCATCCCCGTCTGGATGTCGGAGAGCGGGAACTCATAGGCCCATGTCTCGCCCGTTTTCGTCTTCGCCGTCAGCTGTGCCGTCTTCCCCGATGACAGAGCCTGCACGGCACTGGCCGGAAGCTCCTGCTGGGCCATGCAGCCTGTCTCGTCACAGGATTGCAGAGGCAAAGGCACGGCCTGCCCGTTATCCACGCTCAGCTGAAGAGTGGCCTTCATGTCGAACGGCAAGCGTGTCGGCAGGTTCAGGCTGATCTGCCAGGGCTGTTGGGCCAGCGGCTTCCTGATGAGGTCTGGCGTGGCATGAGCCAGCAGGAAAAATCCGCTATCCATCGTCGTCCCCGTCATGCGTTCCAGCTGGATGGTGCAGAACTGCGTCCCCTGTCGGCTGCCCTTGGCCGGATAGGCACAACCATAACGCCATGGCCCGGCAAAAGCGGACCGGGCCGTTACTCCCGGATGTTCAGCCGCCATGATTTCCGGCAGACCTCCCCCTTTTTCCGTCACGGCTTCCACAGCTGCGGCCCGACCATCCTTCGGCCCAGCCGCAGAAGCTGGCACGGCAGACAGCAGACCAAGTGTCATCACCATGACGGCATGAGGGCGTCTGAACATCTTTCTTTCTCCTTCTACGGTCATGCCGCCACCGTAACACCAACCGGCACACACATCATCAGGAAAACATGGACCATGCCGTCACCGCACGCTCCCGCCATCCGCAATGCGCTGCAACACATAAGGCAGGATACCCCCCTGGGCGACATAGGCCAGCTCAGCCCCCGTCTCCAGCTGGAGGGTGGCCTGCATGACCTGCTCCATGCCATCCGGTGCCGTAAAACACACACGGACAGGCTGCCGGGGCTCAAGCCGGGCCGGAAGGTCGATGCTCACTTCTTCCTGCCCCGTCAGGCCGAACGTCTGACGGGTCACCCCCTTGGGAAAGGTAAGGGGCAGAACCCCCATCCCTGCCAGATTGGCCCGGTGAATCCGTTCGAAATCCTCGGCAATGACAGCCTTTACCCCCAGGAGACGGGGGCCTTTCGCTGCCCAGTCCCGTGATGACCCCATGCCGTAATTCCGCCCCGCTACCACCACCAGCGGTACCTGCTCCTGCTGATACCGGGCAGCAGCATCGAAAATGGCTCCTTCCTCCCCATCTGGCCAGTGCCGGGTCACGCCACCCTCACTACCGGGGATCATCTCATTACGGATACGGATATTGGCAAATGTCCCCCGTGCCATGACACGATCATTCCCACGGCGGCTGCCATAAGAGTTGAACTGCGCCGGTGAGACGCCATGCTCCTCAAGATACCGGGCAGCAGGCGAACCGATGGCAATCGTTCCGGCCGGAGAAATATGATCCGTCGTGATGTTGTCCCCGAACAGGGCCAGAATCCTGGCCTTGCGGATTGGCCCCGTCACGCCGGCAGCCTCCTCCAGCCACGGCGGTGACTGGATGTAGGTTGAAGACCCATCCCACGCAAACGTTGCACCGGCCTTGCCGTCTCCCAGTGCCTGCCACTGGGCAGGCCCCCGCTCCACAGTCGCATAGCCACGGGCAAAGGCCTCCGCCACGACGGACTGCGCCATGAGATTCGCCACCTCATCCCCGCCGGGCCAGATATCGGCCAGCATGACAGGCTGACCGGCCTCATCATGGCCAAGAGGTTCCACCGCAAGATTCCGTGTCACGGTCCCGGCCAATGCATAGGCCATCACGAGCGGTGGGCTGGTGATGTAATTCAGCTTCGTATGAGGGGAAACACGCCCCTCGAAATTACGGTTCCCGGACAGCACTGCGGCAACTGTCAGATCATGCTCCGTGATCGTCCGGGCAATGTCAGCCTGCAAGGGGCCGCTATTGCCGATGCAGGTCGTGCAGCCATAACCAACGATCTCAAACCCTAACGCACTGAAATCCTCCAGCAGACCGGCCCGTTCCAGATACCGGGTTACGGCCTGGCTGCCCGGGGCCAGAGAGGTCTTGAGGCGCCGTGCCACCTTCAGGCCCCGCTGACGGGCCTTCCGGGCCAGAAGCCCTGCTGTCAGCATGGCCGCAGGGTTGGATGTATTGGTGCAGGATGTAATGGCTGCCAGCACGACATCCCCGGCACCAAGGCTTTCCCCCGCAAGGGCGGCATCCTTCGTGCAGATGGGGAAACGGACATCCCCCTGTCCTTCGGCCGCCAAGGCGGCCCGGCTGGTCTCTGCCACGGCAGGAAGGTCATGACGCTGGGAGGGTGTTTTCGGCCCGGCAACAGAAGGCTTCACAGTCCCCAGGTCCAGACTCAGCACAGTGGTGAAAAGCGGTGTTTCATTACCCTCCCGGAACAGTCCCTGCTGCCGCAGGTACGCTTCCACGAGCCGGACATGATCCGGCGAACGGCCTGTCAGGGTCAGATAGTCCATGGCCAGTGCATCGGGTGGAAAATAGCCGCAGGTCGCTCCATATTCAGGTGCCATGTTGGCAATGGTGGCCCGATCCGCCACCGGCAGGTGATCCAGCGCCGGACCGAAAAACTCCACAAACTTGCCGACAACCCCTTCCGCCCGGAGTTGTTCTGTCAGGGTCAGCACGATGTCCGTCGCTGTCACGCCGGGAGCGGACCGTCCCTCCAGATACACCCCCACCACATCGGGCAGACGCATGGCAATGGCCTCTCCCAAGGCGGCGGCTTCGGCCTCGATGCCACCAACACCCCAGCCCAGAACACCAAGGCCGTTGATCATGGTCGTATGGCTGTCTGTTCCGAAGACCGTATCCGGGAAAAGGGTTGTCACGCCCTCTTCCTCCTTCCGCATGACCAGCGGAGCCAGATATTCCAGATTCACCTGATGGCAGATGCCGGCCTCTGGCGGAATGACCCGGAAATTGTCGAATGCCTGCTGCCCCCAGCGCAGAAAACTGTACCTCTCCCGGTTGCGGCTGAACTCGTGGGCCACATTCTGCTCCAGAGCATCTGTCTGCCCCGCCACATCCACTGTCACGGAATGATCGATCACAAGATCTACAGGGATGAACGGATTGACCTCCTCCGGATCACCACCCAGCCGTTTCATGCCGTCACGCATGGCGGCAAGATCGACCACAGCGGGAACACCTGTAAAATCCTGCATCAGGATACGGGCCGGACGGAACGGAATCTCACCTTCGGCATGGCAGGTCTCAGCCCAACCCGTCACCAGCGCCGCCGCATCATGCTGCCCCTGCCTCAACACGTTCTCCAGAACGATCTTCAACACATAAGGCAGGCGTTGCGCCTTCTCCCCCGCTCCGGCCAGAGCCTGGGGGAGCGATACATATCGATAACTCTGCCCCTCATGCTCCAGCCTCTGCCATGGAATGCCCCCCTGCCCGGCTGTCCTGTCTGTTCCAGTCATCATGCCCTCCCGCTTGCCAGTCTCGTGCCCTGTTTCTTCAGCCGGCTGCTCCTCAGGACGCCGGCACATCCCGCCTGTCCGGCCCGACATAAAGGGCACGGGGACGGCTGATGCCTGCGCGGCTCTCCAGCATTTCCTTCCACTGGGCAACCCATCCCGCTGTACGGGCCACAGCAAAAAACACCGTGAACATGGAGGACGGAATCCCCATCGCCCGGAGGATGATTCCGGAATAGAAATCCACATTGGGATAAAGCCGCCGGGAGATGAAATACTCATCATTCAGGGCTGTCTCTTCCAGCTTCATGGCCAGCTCGAGACGGGGATCATGATCCATCCCGAGCTCTGCCAGCACTTCATGGCAGATGTTCCGCATCAGCCCGGCCCGTGGGTCCAGATTCCTGTAAACACGGTGGCCAAAGCCCATCAGCCGCGTACCATCCTCCTGATTCCTGACACGGTTCATAAAATCCGGAATGCCGTCCACCGTACCGATCTCATCCAGCATATCCAGCACGGCCTCGTTCGCACCGCCATGTGCTGGCCCCCAGAGCGCCGCCACACCAGCAGCGACACACGCAAAAGGATTGACCCCCGTGGCCCCCACCGTCCGCACGGTGGATGTAGAAACATTCTGCCCATGGTCGGCATGAAGGATCAGAATCCTCTCGAAGGCCCGTGCCAGAACCGGATTCACCTCCCAGGCTGCTTCCGGCATGGAGAAGAGCATGTGCAGACAGTTCTCCGCATAGCTCAGTCCCGGACGGGGGTAAATCAGCGGCAACCCCCGGCTGTAGCGGTAGACCCAGGCTGCCAGAGTCGGCATCTTGGCCACAAGCCGCAGGGTAGACATCTCCCGCTCCTCTGATGTGATACGGTGCCGCTGGTCCGCTCCCTGATTGCCATAGAAGCTGGAGAGGCCAGCCAACGTCCCGCAGAGCATGGCCATGGGGTGGGAATCCCGCCGGAACCCGTTGAAGAAGTTGCGTATCTGCTCATGCAGATGTGCCTCAGCCATCAACCCATGTTCGAAACGGGCCTTCTGCCGTGCATCAGGCAGCTCTCCGTGTGACAGCAGCCAGGCGACTTCCGGGAAACTCGCTTTCTGGCAAAGCTGCTCAATCGGGTAGCCACGATGCAGCAATATCCCGGCCTCACCATCAATATAGGTGATGGCACTCATGCAGGATGCCGTATTGGCAAAACCGGGGTCATAGGAAAACACACCCGCCCGCCGGTAGAGGGTCCGCATGTCCACCACATCCGGCCCCAGCTGCCCCTTCATGCTGCCCAGCGGCACCTCCTGCGCGGTTCCCTCCACCCTGCGAAGCACCCACTGCCCGGCATCCTGCTGTGCTGCCATTACTTCACGGATCCCCATGATGTGACCTCCCTGCGAAACGACACCGGAACAGTCCATTTAATTTCGGTATCGTTATATTTGAGTAACGCACATAGTTCCTGCCCCCGCAAGCATCATGCTCTACAAAAAAATCTTCATCTTCCAGCTCTTGTCACATTCCCATGAAGCATGATGAGCTGGTGCTCTCTGGCTGGATCATGCCACCGGCCAGACAGAAAGGTTCACCCACCACGGGCATGAAGAGGGCACACAGCCCCATTTTCAGGGAGAATTCCCCCCATGTCAGCCCACACATCCTCCACAGCAGGACAACCCATACCCGTAACACTGATTCCCGGTGATGGAATCGGCCCGGAAATCACACGGGCCACAAAAGAGGTTCTGGCGGCCCTTGGCGCCCCCTTCCTCTGGGACGAGCAGAAAGCCGGAGTCCATGCTCTGGAAGACGAAGGAACCCCTTTGCCGGACGCCACCCTCCGCAGCCTGGAACGCACCCGCCTTGCCCTCAAGGCACCGCTGGCCACGCCCAGCGGCACGGGATTCCGCTCCGTCAATGTCACACTGCGTCAGAAATTCGACCTTTACGCCAACATACGCCCTGCCCGTACTCTTCTCCCACGGGATGACCTGCGCCGCTATGACGGGCTGGACATCGTGCTCATCCGGGAAAATATCGAGGGTTATTACGCCGCCCGTGACTATTATCTTCCCCAGGGCGATGACCCGCAGGGCATGGCTCTTTCAGCTGGTTATACAACACGGGCCGAATGCGAACGCATCGTGACCCATGCCTTTGACTATGCACTGGCCCATGGTCGCAGAAAGGTAACGCTGGTCCACAAGGCCAACATCCTCAAGCTGATGAGCGGCCTTTTCCTGGAAACAGGACGCAAGGTTGCCGCCCGTTATGAAGGGCGCATCGCCTGTGATGAACGGATCGTGGATGCCTGCGCCATGCAGCTCTGCCTCGACCCCTCCCAGTTTGATGTGATTGTCACCACCAATCTGTTCGGTGACATCCTTTCCGACCAGATATCCGGTCTGACAGGTGGGCTGGGACTGGCTCCGGGGGCCAATATTGGAAAAGACATGGCCATCTTCGAGGCCGTCCATGGCTCCGCTCCCGACATTGCCGGACAGAACAGGGCGAACCCCACGGCTCTCCTGCTCGCAGGCGCCCTCATGCTGGACCACACAAACCATGCAGCCCTGGCCACCCGCCTGAGAACCGCCATCATCCAGACACTCCAGAACGGCACACGCACGGGCGACCTCGGTGGCACGGCCACAACAGACCAGTTCACCAGAGCCGTCATAAACGCCCTGGAGAAACCCTGAACCGGAACATGAAAAAACCCGGCCTTTTCTGGCCGGGTTCTGACCTCATCCAGGCCTGAAAGCAGGGCTCAGACCAGATGCTTGAGCAGGATGCTGCGATGGATGACCGAAAAGCCCCAGAACATCAGGCTGATAGCCACATAATAGCCCAGCGCCGCCTGTGCCGTGATCGGGTTGATGCAGAACAGTGTCACGCCCAGAACAATATTGACGATGGCATCCAGCGCCATGAAGCTGCGGCCATAAGGCGAAGCCCCCATTCCGGCCAGCTCCATCACGCCACGCACGATGAACCATGCAGCAACCCAGATCGTCAGCCCGATGGCCGACCCTACGGGGTTGAAGAAGATCAGGATGGCCAGGATGATGAAGAAAATACCCAGGAGACCATCCAGCATCCGGCGTTCCATGCCTGTCCGGCGGAACACATCCACCAGCGTGAAAACCCCGACGAACAGAAGCCCGACCGCAATGAGGGCCGTAAGAGAGATGATGCTCAGCACGGGTGTCATGGCCACAAGCACACCCGTGAGGACGATCAGGGCCCCCATGACGATTCCACAATTACCTTCCTGCTTTACCAGATTTTTCTGCTGATTATCAGTCATGAGCCTTATCCCTCCATAATCTTCCCTGAAAAGGATGACGTATATTCACATCTCTGACAAGTATCAGAAGCCATGCGTAATAATGATGCCTGCCATCTTTTCCAGCCTGACATATCCTGCCATCTTGGCCTGCCATGCGCACATGCATGACAGTACGGCATGGAGCAGAAAGGAGGACCCTCATGATGACGGAGGCAAAGCTGGTGCTGATGCGCCACGGGCAGAGCCTGGGCAATGAGGCCAACCTGTTCACGGGCTGGAATGATCTGGACCTCTCCGCCAACGGCCATGAGGAAGCCCGCAGGGCAGGCCGCCTGATGCGGCACCACGGCTTCCGCTTCGATGCAGCCCACAGCTCCATGCTGAAAAGAACCATCCACACACTGCATCACTGTCTGGACGAGCTGGACCAGTCATGGCTGCCGGAATACAGGAGCTGGCGGCTGAATGAACGCCATTATGGTGCCCTGCAGGGGCTGAACAAGGACGACACCATCGCACGCTACGGCCGGGAACAGGTGCAGCAATGGCGCCGGAGTTTTGACGTCACACCGCCAGCTGTAAAGCCGGACAGCCCGCACCATCCGAGGAACGACCCCCGCTATGCCTCCATCCCTAGATGCGATCTTCCCTGCGCCGAAAGTCTGGCCATGACCATGAAGCGGGTGCTGCCCTACTGGCAGGATACGCTGCTGCCAGCCCTGCGGCAGGGCCAGTCCCTGCTTGTCATCACGCATGGGACTGTCATGCGGGCCCTCATCGGCCATCTGGACGGCCTGTCCCCCGAGGAAACGCAGACGCTGGAAATCCCGACAGGCACGCCACTTGTCTATGAAATGGATGATACCGGCAACCCTGAACAGCCCCACTATCTGGAACCTTCAGACATCATCCTCGACGACATCCCGCATCCGTTGTGACAGGGTACGCCCTTCTCCATCTTTCCATTCTATCCAACCGTTGGCAGAACGTCCCAACAAAAAGCTGGCAGCTGGCGAAGGATTCTTGAAAAGCGTGTCCCGTGTCAGCACCAGCCTTTCTCCCTCCAACCGCAAAAGACCGTTGTCAAGAGCTTCCTGACGCCCCTCCGCCGCACGGGGAGCATATTCCTCATATCTCGGAGAAGACCTGCGTCCATAAGACCCTGCCAAAATCACCATGCCTTCTTCGGTATAGTGGCCCCGCCCTTCAACACCAGTCCCTCGACAGAAAAACAGTTCCGGTACATCATCCTGCACTTGGGCAACCTGCCCTTCACCTAAAGGAAACTGCTCCAGGACCGGTTTAAAAACAGGATACCCCAGAGTCGTCAACAGAATGCTGATGGTCTCAAAGAGTTCATCACAGACAGCCCTCATGGAGGGAGACATGTGCGGGAAATCCCCGCCTTTCTGTCTGTTGTCCAGCACATACCGGCCGACCGCCTCTGCCTGCCTGAGAGACCACACCTCCAGAAAACGGGCATGCACCTCGGTCAAGACATCCGTCGACGTGACAGCCACCACAGCCCTGTTCCAGAAATCCTTTTCCCCGTTATGCTGCTTCAGCCGCTCCCCCAACTTTCCGGTCTGACCAACATATACTTTCGGCCGTTCCGTCTTATCTTCCTCCCCGAAAAGAAAATAAAGACCCACCCGCCCTGCTTCCGGTCTTTGTAAAAAAAGACGCAGCTGTGACCGGGGAATTTCAACCAGACTGACAGTACGGGTCACAACCGAGGCGACACGCAAACTCTGGGGATCCCCAGACGGCAAAAAAATCTCGATGGTCTGAGGATGTGGCATGAGCATTCCGTCCTGTCCTTCCAAAAAACATCAGAAAACGGACTGCCGTTTTCCATACCCGCTATTCACACGCTCATCCCCAGATCATCCACCATTCCATCCGCGGAAACTGTGGGTAAACTCTACAAAGGACTTCAGCTGTGCCCCGCACCCTGCGTGGCGGTGATGAGGCTGAACAGGGCCGTCCCGCAGCACATATAGAGGATATTGCGCTTCGGCCCCCCAAAAGTGAGGTTCGAACAGCCGACAGGCAGGCGGATACGGCCAATCATCTGGCCATGTGGATTATAGATGAACACACCGCAAAGCCCCAGCGGCCCCCAGGCACCGCACCAGAGGTTGCCCTCCACATCGGTGCGCAGGCCATCAGGGCGCATGGCCCGGCCAGCCAGCGTAAAATCCGTGAAGAGACGCCCGTTGGTCGGCCGCCCCTGTTTCAGGTCGAACACATGGATGGCATGGTCCGGCAAAGGCGGCTGCGCACCAGGGCCCACACCAGAGGACGCCACATAGAGCCGGCTACCATCAGGGGAAAAACAGAGACCATTGGGCCCTGCCACATCCTTCTGCCCCAGCACGGCCTCCACCTTCCCGGTTTTTGCATCCACCCGGAAGGTATGATCCTCCTGCCGACGCAACCCGCCATACTGGCTTGTCAGCTCCGCATCCAGATAAGGATTGAGATGACGCTGGGGATTGGCAGGACCATCCACATCGGCGTGGCCTTCTACCACTCCGTCCCCGTAGGCCGGGTCTGTGAACCAGATGCTGCCATCGGGTGCTGCCACGACATCATTGGGAGAGTTGAGCGTCCTGCCCCTGTACCGGTCCGCCAGCACGGTGACACTGCCATCATGCTCCCAGCGTATGACCCGGCGCATCCCATGCTCACAGGTCACCAGCCGCCCTTCAGCATCAAACGTGTTGCCATTGGCATTAAAACTTTCCCGCCGGTACAGGCTCACATGACCCTGCGGCCCATCCTCCGGGTCGTAGCGATACTGGCACCCCGTGATCGTATCGCTCAGCAGCAGAAAACGCCCGACCGTACACCAGGCCGGGCCTTCCAGCCAGCCAGCCCCCTGCCAGAGCTTCCGCAAGGGAGCATTGCCGTAATTCACAAGCCCGAAGGATGGATCAAGCGCCAGCACGTCAGGGTCGGGCAGATTGACCGGTGTCTCCTCCGCACCCCATGTCCGGGGCGGGGAGGAAATCACACTCGGGCCCGACACGATGGACCCAAGAGCATGTCCCGCCACGGGAGACGCCGCTACCCCTGCAAGACCCGCCAGCAGACCGCGGCGTGTCAGACGGCCGGCAGAACCACCAGCCCCTGCTTTTCCATCCCGCATCGGTTCATCCATATTCACATCCTCCCCCGGCCCGTTTCATGCCGACATCCAGCACTCACACCAAGGTAGAACTCAGCACGACGCAATCAATACCCGAAGGCAAAAGCACGCTGCACGGCCTGGACATCCTGCACCCCACCGGCCAGGAGCAGCTGCAGCAACAGACGGGCCTTCTGCGGGTTGAGGTCATACGACGCCACGAAGTGATGGGCCTCATCATCCACTTCCACATCACGGTTGACAAACCCGTCACCGACACGGCTGGAACGTACGACTACAATCCCCGCCCGGACGGCCCTGTCCAACGCCTGCATGGCCTGGGCCGACACATTGCCATCCCCCATTCCAGCAATGACGATCCCCTTCACACCGGCACGGATGGCATCATCAATCTGGCGACCATCCATATCCGCATGCGCATACACCACATCCACAGCAGGCAGCGTTGCGCCATCCGGCAGGGACAGGAACAGACGGGGCCGCGGCGGCCCGTAAAAGCGTACGGCGGCAGGGTCCACAATACCCACAGGCCCTGTCTGTCGGGACACGAAGGTCTGCAGGACCGTGCTGTCCGCCTTGCTGACCCAATGGGCCGCATGGATGGTATCATTCAGCACGACCAGCACCCCCCTCCCCTTCGCCTGCGGATGGGCTGCCACCTTGACTGCCTCATAAATGTTGGCCGGACCATCCGCACTGATGGCCGAGCCCGGACGCATGGCCCCTGTCATCACCACAGGCTGGTCATGATGCAGGACGGTATCCAGAAAGAAGGCTGTCTCCTCCATCGTATCCGTCCCGTGGGTGATGACTACGGCATCGGCCTCATGACGGGCAAAAGCCTGATTGATGCGCTCCATCAACCGGAACCAGACCTTGTGATTCATGTCCTGCGAAGGAATGTTGGCGATCTGCTCCACCTGAAGCTGGGCCAGCCTGTCCACACCCGGCACAGCGGCCACAAGCTGCTGCCCCGTTGTCGAGCCTGCATCATAACCGATTGCAGAACGTGGGTCCGCCTTTCCCGCTATGGTCCCCCCCGTGGCCAGAACGAGCACACGGGGCAACCGCCCCATGCCCTGCCCTGCCTGCGCCGAAGCCGGGGTGGCGGCCACCAGCCCGGTACCAAGCGGAAGAACCCTGAGAGCGGAAAAAGCCAGCTTCAGGCAGCGCCGGGCCCCCTTATGGGGTCTCAGACTGTTCAGCGTGTGTCGGATGGTCATGATGGACGGCCCTTTCTTACACGAAAGCCACGATGAGCGGACCAAGCAGGGTCAGCAGCACATTGGCCACGGCATAGGTAATGGCAAAGGGAACAGTAGGGCTGCCATGGCCAGCCTTGGCCAGAACCTCACCAAAAGCCGGATTGGAGCTGCGTGTCCCCGCAAGAGCCCCTGCAAAGAGGGCAACATTCCGATACCCCAGCAGAAAACGCCCGACAAGAGCCGTGATCACCAATGGCACGATGGTGACGATCATGCCCAGCAGCAGAATCGTTCCCCCCTGGCGGGTAATGATCGCCACGACCTGTCCACCTGTCTGAAGGCCTGTCACTGCGACGAAACCTGCCAGACCGAAACTGCCCCAGAGCAGGCAGACAGAAGACGGCATGGCGCCGTAGCCCGGATGTCGCCCATGCCACCAGCCAAAAAGCAGGCCGGACAGCAGGGCCCCACCACCACTGCCCAGCGTGATGGGCACCCCGCCCAGATGGACGACCACAAGCCCGAACAGCAGCCCCAGCGCCATGCCCAGCATGTTGTAGACAAGGTCCGTCGTAACCGGCACGGCAGTCCGCTGGACCGTCCCATTCTGGACAGCAGGCAGCGTATCCTCCGTCGCATCTTCTGGCAGGGATTCTGCCTTCAGCGCATCATCCCGCAAATTGCGACGCATGCAGAGTGGCAGAATGGTGGCGCAGAAAATGATGGTGCCGATGGACCCGAAGATATAGGTCACGGCATAGCCGACAGCAACATCCGCCTGCATCTGCTGCACCTGCGCCAGAGGGAGGCCGAGCTTCTCCAGAGCGGAACTGGCAGTGCCAATGATGGCAGACTGCGTCAGCCCCCCTGCCGCCAGACCGGCGGCTATGCCTTTGTCCAGATGGAACAGCCGCGCAACCCCGATAACGGTCCCGAACGCACTGATGGCCATGATGACCGCCAGAGCCACCTCCCGCAGGGACTGCCGCCCCAGAGAGCGGAAAAAGTTTGGGCCACTGCGATATCCCACAGCGTAGATGAACAGGATGAACAGTACTGTCCTGAGGCTGGACCCCACATGCACACCAAACTGGCTGATCAGCACGGCCACCAACAATGACCCTGCCACGCCCCCAAGCTGAAACACGCCTATCCTTATGCGCCCGATCAGAAAGCCAAAACCGACGGACAGGAAAAAAGCCAGCTCTGGATTCTCTCCAAAAAGATGAGACAACCCGTGAAACAGACGCTGGAACATGCCGTGACCTTTTCTCCAAACAGTCATGGAGAAAGCCTGGCGGTTTCCCAACCAGGCTTTCTCTACAGAACATTACTTACCGATTATGGGACGTTCCATCCAGACGGGATGGATGCCAGCGAACAGCCTACCCGAAAGCCACAATGAACGGCCCCAGAAGAGTCAGCAGCACATTGGCCACGGCATAGGTAATGACAAAAGGGATGGCCGGTGTGTTGTTGCCTGCCTTGGCCAGGACCTCACTGAAGGCCGGGTTGGCACTACGTGCCCCCGACAGGGCCCCGGCAAACAGGGCGACATTCCGGTACCCCATGAAGAAACGGCCAATAAGCGCCGTAATGACCAGCGGCAGGATCGTCACCACCATACCGAGCAGCAGGAGGAGCACCCCCTGATGGACAATGACTTCCACAGCCTCCCGGCCTGTCTGCAACCCCGTCACCACCACGAAGCCAGCCAGACCGAAATTGCCCCAGAAGGAACAGACAGACGACGGCATCTCCCCATAACCGGCGTGCCGCCTGTGCCACCAGCCGAACAGCAGGCCGGACATCAGTGCCCCACCCCCACAACCGAGCGTCAGGGACATACCCCACACACGGATGACCACAAGGCCAATGACCAGCCCGACAGCCACGCCGAGCATGTTGTAGACGAGATCGGTCGCCGCTGGAACAACGCCACGCTGCTCGGTCTCACCCCCCACATCCTCCGGCAGTCCCCCTGCCTCTGCCGCCAGGGCATCGGCCTTCATGTCACGCCGCATGAAGAAGGGCAGGATATCCACGCAGAAAATGATGGTACCGATGGAACCGAAAATATAGGTCACGGCATAACCTGCGGCCACATGGGCCTGCATCTGCTGCAACTGTGCAGCGGACAATCCCAGCTCTGCAAGGGCCGAACTGGCCGTACCGATGATGGCAGACTGGGTCAGCCCTCCTGCCGCCAGACCGGCCGCCATGCCCTTGTCCAGGTGGAACAGACGCCCTACCCCGACAACCGTTGCAAACCCGCTGACAGCCAGAATGACGGACAGCATGATCTCTCGCAGGGACTGCCGCCCCAGAGAGCGGAAAAAATCGGGCCCGCTGCTATACCCCACCGCATAGATGAAAAGAACGAAAAGAACGATCTTGAGGTCAGAATCCATCTTGACGCCAAACTGACTGATGAGGACCGCCATCACCAGTGACCCGGCAATACCGCCGAGCTGGAACGTACCGAACTTTATCTGACCTATCCAAAAACCAAGACCGATGGAAAGAAAAAAAGCCAGCTCCGGACTCTGCGCAAAAAGCGACGACAGACCGTGAGACAGAAACTGGAACATTTCGGGACCTTTCTCCCAAACACTCAATGAAAAGCCACACACGTATCACGGCCCATGGTGGCTTTTCTGCGACCTGTTTTTACTCAGCTGCTGTAAAAATTTCCTCGAGATGTTCTAGGGAGACAGCCTCGCGGGTATCGGGAATGGGCTTGCCCTCGTGGTCCAGTTTTTCAATCTCGTACACAATGAAACCCTCATCATCATAATGTACATCGATGACGAGGAAGCGGTCGGACGCATCGCCTTCACCACGATGCTCTTCCGTCTTCACCAGCTTCTGGTCCTTGGCGAACGGCAGGTCAGCCAGCTTTTCTTCGTCGATCTGACGGACGGCATGGTTCCATTCTTCGTAGGTCTTCCGGATGGCCGCATAGATTGCTGCCGTATCGGGAAATTCTTCAACATCCTCTGTCGTGGTGACATCCACCGTAGCAATGTCGGACCCGAAATTGGCCTGAACCTGATAAGGCTCGGGCGCAATCGCCTTCACAGCCTCCAGAATACGCTCAAGGAACTCAGGCCCATACATGGATGAATTGAAATTCAGCATCTTGGAACGATCAAGAGTAACACTGATTTTGGCGGTTGTGGCCATGGCCCCCTCCTGGATAAAAAATTGCCGGGGCCCATTCTACCAGAACAGGGGGCCTCGCACACCCCCTCAGGGGTCAGTCACGCCCCACGCACAACCTCATCCTCATGCTGGAATCTGGCTTTTTCCCTGATGAATACTGGCAATTCATGACATGAACGCCATAAAACACACCTGCGTTACAAAAACGTAACATGGTTGCTGATGGGCCAGCCTCATGCCCCTCGCCCTCGCCAACAGCCACACAGCCGACGGGATTGGCCCTCAGAGATGGAACGGCATGAGATGGTTAACGCAACATGCTGAAGAAGGTAACATCAGGCTACACGAACACCAAATATATTAAAATAAGATTTCTTTTAATACTTCAGAAAGCTTCCATCCGCCATAAGGCTTTAAAAAGGCTTTTTTAAGTCTTATCCATGATAACATCTGTTACTTCACGAGGGAATCATGTCAAAATTTTCAGCTATCATGCATAACCCGAATGAAAGCCTTGAGGATACTGACGACCTGAGAGAGCGGCTGCATTTCCTCCAGCTGGATGAACAGGACTGCCTGGCCATCCGCCGTATTGAAAAATACGTCATCAGATGCCTGCCCAAGGCATTGGATACCTTCTATGACACGGTCCGCCGGACCCCCCAGACCAGAAGCTTTTTTTCCTCAGAAGCACAGATACAGAAAGCCAAAAAGGCGCAGCTGACTTACTGGAAGAACATCGCAGCTGCCAATTTCGGCCTGCAATATGCCAATACGGTGCGCCGCATCGGCCGAACCCACGCCGAAATCGGGCTGGAACCACGCTGGTACATCGGCGGCTACGCCCTGCTGCTTGCCAGCATCATCGCAGATGTCTCAAATCAGCTGGCCCCTCCGGCACCGCTGTTGCCCCCAAAGATGTCCTTCTCCAAGCTGACGGACTCCCTCGCCAGCCTCAGCAAGGCCGTCTTCCTAGACATGGACCTCACCATTTCCATCTACATTGATGAAGCCAGAAAGCTCAACAAGGAAGAAATGAGCAAACTGGATGAGGCCATTGAAGAAGAACGCCGGTTTGTGACCGAGCGCTTTGGCCACATCATCGACGCCCTTGCCAACAAGAACCTCTCCCACACGGTGGATGGGAACTTCCCCAATACCTACCTCCCCATGCGGGACAACCTCAATCACGCCATCTCGTCCCTCTGCCAGACGCTTCATACCATCAGCGAGGCAACGGAGAGCATCGACAATACCGCTGATGAGATCAACAGCGCGGCACAGGACCTCGCCCAGCGCACGGAACGGCAGGCTGCCTCTGTCGAAAAAACGGCCGCTGCCGTGGAGCAGATCACCGCTACGGTATCTTCCACCGAATCCCGTGTCAGCGAGGCGACCCAGTTCGTTGAGGAGTGCCAGGCCATCACGGAACGTTTCGGCACCATGATCCGCCGTGCCAGCACGGCCATGGAAGAGATTGAACGTTCTGCCGAAGCCGTGAACAAGATCACCAACGTCATCTCCAACATTGCCACGCAGACCAACCTTCTGGCACTGAACACCGGTGTTGAAGCCGCCCATGCGGGCGAAGCTGGCAGCGGGTTCCGTGTCCTGGCGCAGGAGATCCGCAAACTGGCCAACCGGGTGGGCGATGCTTCCGAAGAGGTGAAGGACCTCATCAATACCTCCCAGACCCATGTTGATTCCGGTTCAGCCATCATGAAGGATGCCAGCAGCGCCATCGACACCATCATCTCCAGCGTGGCCAATATCGGCACACATCTCAGAGAGATCTCAAAGGCCACATCTGAGCAGGCATCGGCCCTGCGGGACGTGAATGGTGCCGTCGTCACCATCGACCAGGGCACCCGGGAAAACGCCGCCATGGTGGAAGAAACCTCTGCGGCCACCTCCAACATGGCCCAGCGGACACGCCAGCTACGGCAGCTGCTGGATGGGTTCGTTCTCCGGGGACAGAAATGATACGGGGGGCCTCCGTGCCCCTCCAGCCGGTCGGCATACTGCACCATGGAGCAGTACAGGACAGACAGGACAACAAACGCCCTTCTCTGACCATCCACCCGACCTGAAGCCACACTGGCCAGACAGCGGAAGACGGCCCCGCTGAACAACAGATCACTGATGGTGTCCATCCCCCATGAAAAAAGGTCCGGAGTCTAGCACCCCGGACCTTTTCCCTAATGGGTCATGTTGCCATGACCTCACCCTGTCGGACCTTTTCAGGCCTGATGGGCGGCACGATAGCGCTCACCAAGGGCGTTCGCAGCCACCATGGCATGATAGACATCATCCGGCGTGACCTTGAAGGGCAGATTGCCCATCGTGTCGTCCTTGTCGCAGGCGATCTCGGCCACCTTGCGCCAGTCAGCCTCCACAAACTCCTTGACACCCAGCTCCTTGAGGGTCATCGGCAGGCCAGCTGCCCGCACGACACGCAGCACCTCTTCAATCTCTTCCTTCGGTGCATTCTCCAGCACCAGCTGGGTCATCAGACCAAAGACCACCTTCTCACCATGCTGGGCATGATGGAGATCCTCGATAGCGGTCATGCCATTATGCACGGCATGAGCAGCGGCAAGACCACCCGTCTCGGCACCGGTCCCGCTGAGATAAATGGTTGCCTCGACCATTTCTTCCAGAGCCCGGGTCGGCACCTTGTTGCGCACAGCATCCATGGCGAGATCAACATTCTTGCAGACCAGGTCATAGCACATGCGGGCCAGACCGAGTCCCGTACGGGACGGACGCTTGCAGGAAAGGTTCACCCCATCAGACCGGTAGCAGGCACGGGCCTCAAAGTATGTGGAAAGGGCATCACCGATACCAGCAGCAAAGAAGCGCACCGGGGCACCGGCAATCACACCCGTATCAGCCACAACGACATCGGGATTCTGCGGCAGGAAGAGGTACCGGTCGAACTCGCCCTTCTCCGTATAGATCACAGCCAGCGCAATGCAGGGTGCATCGGTGGAGGCAATGGTCGGATAGAGGATGAGTGGCAGCTTGTAATAATGGGCAACGGCCTTGCTGGTATCCAGCGTCTTGCCACCACCAATACCGACAATGACATTGGCACCACGTGTCTTGGCCAGCTCGCCCAGACGCTTGATCTCGGCATCCGTACATTCACAGCCGAACCTCTCGGCTGTGCCTTTCAGCCCGGCTTTCTCCAGCCCAGCCACGGATTCCTTCTGGACACGCTCCACAAAGAATTCATCGCTGATGATGAACGCGTTGTCGCCAAAATCTTTTACATAGTCATGCAGCTGGGCCAGCAGACCCGTACCGATGATGAATTTCTTGGGGGCTGAAACGGTGCGCGGGGTTTTCTCAACCATGCTCGATATCTCCTTCAAGCATATGTAAATGCCTTGTTACCCCGCCACGCTACCCCTTCGCCCGCCACTTGACCAGAAGACATTACTGGCTTTCACAACATGCCAGCATGTATTGCCATGCATAGGTGACAGGCGTGGCCCGCCCCCTCTCTGATCTCACCTCATGGCTGGCAAATAACAGGACAAATACAACCCTCTTTATTGAGGGATGAATATCCGGCAAACGCAATTACCAATATGAGAATTATTGCATCCTGTTCTCAACAAAAGGTCAGGACCACTTTTCAGAACAGCGGCATATTGTCGATCAGCCGCACGGCCCCCAGCTGCACGGCCAGCAAGGCCAGAGCCCCCTCCCGGACCTCCTCTTCAGCCTGGAACGTATCCGGATTCACGATGGTGACATAGTCAATATCCACAAGCCCGGCCTGCACCAGCACATCCCGCATGGCCCCCTCCAGCACGGCACGGCGGCGTTCACCAGCCTGCACCAGGGTCCGGCCCCGGCAGAGAGCCTGATGCAGCACCGGGGCCCTGTGGCGTTCCGCCTCCGTCAGACGACTGTTGCGGCTCGACCCGGCAAGACCGTCCGCCTCCCGCCATGTTGGCAGGGTCACAATATCTACCGGAATATTCAGGTCCCGCACGAACCGCTGGACAACAGCACATTGCTGGGCATCTTTCTGCCCAAAATAGACCCGCTGCGGCTGGATGATGTTGAAAAATTTCGCCAGCACCGTCGCCACACCCGCAAAATGGCCGGGACGGGACGGCCCCTCAAGCTCCAGCGCCACACCACCAACATCCACCTGCGTGGCGAACCCTTCAGGGTAGAATTCTGCCGCTTCCGGCGTAAAAACACAGGCCACGCCCTCCCTGCGCAGCAGGGCAATATCCCGTTCCAGCGCCCGGGGATAATTGGCAAGATCATCCGCCGACCCGAACTGTATGGGATTGACAAAGAGACTGACGACAACAGCATCAGTCTCCTCCCGGGCACGGCGAACAAGCGAAAGATGCCCCTCATGCAGGAAGCCCATCGTCGGTACAAAGCCGACCCTGCCAAGCTGCGCCCGCTCCTGCCGCATCTCCTGAACCGTCGTGCAGAGTTTCATGTCGTCCCTTTCCCGGATGATTGCCCTCGCAGGCTACGCCTTTCCATACCCTGTCTGCCTCCTGTCTGTCTTCCCCGACAGGCCGGAACAGGCTAACAACACCTCACCGCCGCCACACCCAGCCAGAACGGACTGCCCATGCCCGACACCAGTACGGCCCGTACACTCCCCATTGCCATCATCGGGGCTGGCCCGGCAGGGCTGTTTGCCGCTGAATGTCTGAGCCGGAAGGGCCATGAGGTCCATCTGTTCGACCACATGGCCAGGCCGGGACGGAAATTCCTCATGGCAGGCCGCAGCGGCCTGAACCTCACCCACAGTGAACCGCTGGAACCATTCCTGCAACGCTACGGGACAGCACGGGACTGGCTGGAACCTGCCATCCGCCACTTCCCGCCCGAGGCTCTCCGCCTCTGGGCTGAAGGATTGGGCGAACCCTGCTTCACCGGCAGTTCTGGCCGGGTCTTTCTGAAATCCCTCAAGGCCTCTCCCCTGCTGCGCCGCTGGCTGGTCCGCCTTCAGGAACAGGGCGTGCAATTCTTTCCCCGCCACAGGCTGACAGATATGCAGGGCCTGTCTCTCACCTTCCAGACACCGGAAGGCCCGGTCCAGCAGACAGGACGTGCCGTCATCCTCGCCCTGGGGGGCAGCAGCTGGGCACGACTGGGCAGTAACGGGCAATGGGCATCGCTGCTGGAACAGCACTGCACGCCTTTTGCCCCCTCCAACTGCGGCTTCATGCCGGACTGGCCTGCCGAATTCCTGCTCCGCCACGAAGGCGAGACCCTGCGGGGAGTCACGCTCAACTTCGCCGGCCAGACACATCGTGGCGATCTCATCATCACGAAACGGGGGCTGGAGGGAGCACCACTTTACGCCCTTTCAGCTCCACTGCGACAGGCTCTGGCAAAATCAGGCGGAGACACCGTAACCGTCCACCTGAATCTCCGCCCGACTCTGACGCAGGAACGCATACTGGAACGCCTCGCCCGCCAGCGTCTCCGTGAAAGCCGGAGCAACAGGCTGCGCAAGGCTCTGGGGCTGGACCGTACCATGCGGGAGCTGCTCACCCAGCTCTGCCCGGACGCCCGCACACCCGGTGAGCTGACAGACGCCATCACGCAGGCCCCCCTGCACCTTGTGGCTCCTGCTGCGCTGGACAGGGCCATTTCCACCGCCGGAGGGCTGAAACAGGCAGCGCTGGATGAAGGCTTCATGCTGCGCCACCAGCCCGGCCTGTTCGCCTGTGGTGAAATGCTGGACTGGGATGCTCCTACAGGGGGCTATCTGCTCCAGGGCTGTTTTTCCACCGCCTGCTTCTGTGCAGAGGCTGTTCATCACTGGCTCTCCCGTCCATTGCCCGGTAAAGTGGCGCCATGAGTTCATCACATTTTGGCCCCCTTCTTCTTGGCACCACAGCCCGTGGTGAGGATGCCCACATCGACCTGCCTGAACTGCTGGCTACCCGCCTGCTCGTGCAGGGCAATTCCGGCTCTGGGAAATCCCACCTCCTCCGGCGTCTGCTGGAGCAGAGCGCAACTCTCGTCCAACAGGTCATCATCGACCCGGAAGGGGATTTCGTCACGCTGGCAGAAAAATACGACCATCTCGTCATCGAGACGGACACACAGTCCGAAGCCAGCCTGCGAAGTGCGGGGGAACGGGTCCGGATGCACCGGGCCTCTGTCGTGCTGAATCTTGAGCAGAGCGAGCCGGAAGGGCAGCTCCGTTCTGTCGGTGCCTTCCTGACCGGCATGTTCGAAGCGCCAAGGGCCTACTGGTATCCTGTCCTCATCGTGGTGGACGAAGCCCAGCTCTTCGCCCCCATTGCCGGGGGTGATACCTCTGACGAGGCACGCCGCCTCTCCCTCAATGCGATGACCAACCTCATGTGCCGGGGACGCAAAAGGGGCATGGCAGGCATCATTGCCACCCAGCGTCTGGCCAAGCTGGCCAAGAATGTCGCCGCCGAGGCTTCCAACTTCCTGATGGGACGGACCTTTCTGGATATCGACATGGCTCGTGCCGCCGACCTTCTGGGCATGGAGCGCCGTGCTGCCGAAGGCTTCAGGGACCTTGCCCGTGGGCAGTTCATGGCGCTGGGACCCGCCCTCGCCCGTCGCCCCCAACGTGTCACCATCGGTCCGGTCGAGACAGCCAGCCATGCAGGTGGCCCTGCCCTCATGCCGCTTGAACAGCCCAACATTCCTGTGGATGAGCTGCGGGATCTCATCCTCGAGGCCCCGCCGGAACCCGCTTCCCGCCCCCGCAAGGAACCGGCTGCCCCCAAACCGGACCTGCTGGCGCAGCTTGATGCCTACAGCTCCTCCCGTGACGCCAGAGAGCAGCAGCAGAGCCAGCAGATGGCTGCACCAGACCCGGAAACTCTCTGGACTCTCGTCGCCGAAGCCGGACAGGATGAGGATGCCGCCTACCGGCCACTCGCCACCCTGTATCAGGACTTCCAGATGAGGGCACGGCTGGCCGGGTTCTCCCGCAACATCCTGCCCATGCCGCAGTTCCAGACCATGCTGAGCACCATCCGCTGCGGTATCACCCGTGAACGGGCCGAAAGCGAGGCCTGGCAGGACATCCAGCAGCGGGCCAGCCGCCTGCCGGACGACATGCAGCCTGTCTATTTCCTGCTCGCCCATGCAGCCATGGAAGGCAAACCCTGCCCGGATGATGCCGCTCTGGCCCGGGCCTATGGCACCCATTCTCTAGGGCGGGCACGGCGGCAGCTTACTTATCTTGAGAAATGCGAGGCCATCATCCTTCAGGGCACGGGCCGCCACCGTCGGATCGCCATTATTGGCCCGGGCTGGCAGACAGCCTCCCCGGCCTGACCCCCCTGAACAGCCCCCATGGGAAGGAGCCGCCCGGGCAAGGGTCTCCTTTCCCCACGAAAAATGGCGGAGCCAGAGGCCCCGCCATTTCCTGATGCCCAAAGAAAGGGCCATCACTGAACCGGTAATAACCGACCCTGTATCAGTCCACCACCTTCGGCGGGGGGACAACACGCAGACGCTCAATCACACGGTCCCGCAGCTCTTCCGGCGTTGCATCACCAGGAACACGGATCACCGGCTCGTCATCTGTCGGCTCCTCCAGAGTGGCCAGCTGGCTCGGCAGAAGGGTCGGCGGCATATAATGCCCGACACGGTGCTTCAGCCGGTCCTCTATGATCTTCGGGTCCACCTTCAGGTAGACGAACTGGACCGGAATATGCTTGGCCAACGCATCACGATATTTCTTCTTCAGGGCGGAACAGGTCAGCACGGCACCGGTCCCCTTCTCGGCGCACTTGGCCAGCCAGTCGTGGCACAGCTCCAGCCAGGGGGCACGATCTTCATCCGTCAACGGGTGGCCACTGCGCATCTTTTCCACATTGGCTTTGGGATGCAGGTCATCACCTTCCTGAAACGGCCAGCCAAGGCTCTTGGAAAGCAGCTCAGCCACAGTGGTCTTGCCGTTGCCGGAAACCCCCATCACCACAATGTAATGCGGAGCAATACCCGATGCAGCCTTGGCGGCTTCTTTTTCTGTCATGGCGTCCATTGTTCAACCTCCCGTTCGGTGGCAACCAGCACATCGGTTGCCATATTGGGGAACAAACCATGCTCCACCACGCCTACCGTACCATCCAGACGCGTGGCGAGAGCCTGCACGTCACTGATCGGACCGAAAGCGCAATCAAGTATCCTGTTCCCGTTATCGGTAATAAGCAGCTCGCCTGTCAGATGCCGACGGGGACGGATGACCTTTGCCCCCAGAGCCTCCAGACGGGCTGCCGTTGCCTCGTAGCCAAATGGAACAACCTCCACTGGTACAGGCACCCGCTGGCCAAGCTGGTCAACCGGTTTGGTTACATCCACGATCACGACAAAACGCCGTGACGCCTGGGCAACGATCTTCTCACGCAGCAGAGCAGCCCCCAGCCCCTTGATGAGATTCAGCGTCTTGCGCTCCACCTCATCTGCGCCATCAATGGTGATGTCGACTACGGAATGTTCTGCAAACGTCGTGATCGGAATCCCCGCTGCACGGGCAAGTCTTGTCGATTCCTCGGAGGTCGGGATGGCATGAATATCCAGCCCTTCCCCGGCAACACGCTCACCGAGCCTTTCAATCATGAATGCTGCGGTACTGCCTGTCCCCAGCCCGACGACCATCCCCGGTTTGACGAGGCTTGCAGCAAGATGGGCAGCAGCACGTTTACAGTCATCTACATTCATGAAAGCTCTCCAGCAGCGGCTTCATCGGCCAGTATGAGGATTTTCCCCTCGGAAACAATACGCCCTGATGGGATGCTGCCATCCCCCTGACGCAAACGGGCCAGCATTGGTACTTTATTTTCCCCGGTGACAAGGAAAACGACCAGTGCACTGGAGGCAATGGCCGGGTAGGTCAGCGTAAGGCGCTCATGCGGGGCCGTACGGGGCGCTGCGACGCCAACCCAGGCCTTCTTTTCCTCAAGGACAGGCTCCCCCGGGAACAAGGATGCCGTATGCCCATCCGTACCCAGGCCAAGCATGACGATATCAAACAGCGGGCGGCCTGCTTCCAGCTTCGTGGCACCATAGGCCTGTTCCAGAACGCTCTGGTAGCTGGCAGCATCTTCCGCAACCGTAGCGGCTGTCGGCATCGGATGGACCTGAGCCGCCGGGATGGAGACCCTGGAGAGCAGCAGCTCCCGGGCGCTGGCATGGTTGCTGTCCGCATGGCCCTCGGGCACGTGACGTTCATCCCCATAGAAAATTTCGACACGGGACCAGTCCACCTGCCGGGCCATGTCGGGCTGGGCAAGAATCGCAAAAAGCTGCTTGGGCGTGGATCCACCAGAGAGAGCAATGCGCACCCTGCCCTGTTGCTTTTCTTTCACCGTCCTGATCAGCAGTCTGGCCATTTCCATAGCCACGGCTTCTGAGTCCTTCAGAACCTCTACGACCGCATGGCGCATGTCTGTCGTCATACCCGTACCCTCCGAATCACGTCATCTCCCCTGCTGGCAGGGGGCTAGCGGCATAATGAACGTCTCGGCAGCATATGCCCAGCCACCTTCATCAGGTTTTCCGGTCACATGGGTGGCTTCTTTCTTCACGGAATCCGGCGCCTGCCCCATGGCGATGCCCATGCCAGCCGCCTGCAGCATCGGGATGTCATTGGGGGCATCGCCAAGAGCAGCCACTTCCTGCGGTGTTACGCCATACAGTCTGGCCAGCTCTGCCACCGCCTTGCCCTTCGTGGCCAGGGCAGGTGTGATGTTCAACTTGTGTGGGGCCGAACGCAGCAGGCTCGCCCGCCCGGCAAAAGGAGCCGCCAGCTCGGCTTCCAGCCGGGCAATCAGGGCTGTATCGTCAGAACAGACCATAAGGCGGTTCACGGTCTTCGGCGTGACGGGCCATGAAGATACTGCCCGGGGCGTGATGCCCGTCAACTCCTGCTCCCGCTTTGCCAGCAGCGTCCGACTGTCACGCACCAGCCATTCCTGTTCTGTCTGAAACCAGACCTCCACAGGGAAAGGAGACAGAGCTTCGAGAATGGCCGCAAGATCCCCGACAGAAAAATGGTGGCTCTTCAGAATGGTGCCATCCGGCATGAAAAAGACGCCCCCATTAAATCCGGCACAGGGCCCTTTCAGCCCGAGCTGCCGGACATAAGGCAGCACAGCCGCCGGGATGCGGGCACTGACGAGCGCCAGAGCCACACCCCGCTCTGCCAGATGCTGGACGGCCGTGCCTGTTGTGGGAGAAATGGTTCTGTCAGAACCAAGAATGGTGCCATCCATATCGGACAGCACCAGCCTGATCCTGGGGGATGTTTCTGTCATGAGTATCTTCCTCCCTCACGGGGGAAGAAGGGGTGCGGCCCCCTACCGCATCCCCCATTCTCCAGAACAGTTTATTTCTTGCGCTCGGTATGGCCACCAAATCCATACCGCATGGCCGAAAGAGCCTTCTCGGCGAAATTGTTGCCGGTACGGGACCGGAAACGGGTATAAAGGGCTGCGGTCATTACCGGGGCAGGCACGGCCTCCTCAATGGCGGCTTCGATCGTCCAGCGGCCTTCACCGGAATCCTGCACCTCGCCACTGAACTCGCTCAGATCACCAGAACGGGCCAGCGCCTCGGCTGTCAGGTCCAGCAGCCAAGAGGACACGACACTGCCACGGCGCCACACCTCGGCAATATCAGCCAGATGCAGGTCATAACGCTCATCTTCCGGCAGCTTTTCGGAGTTCTTGCTGGCCAGCACATCAAAACCCTCAGCGATGGCCTGCATCATGCCGTATTCGATGCCGTTATGGATCATCTTCACGAAATGACCAGCCCCGGCCGGACCACAATAAAGATACCCCCTCTCGGCCCGCGGGTCGTGGCGGCCATCATCCTCACGGTCCGGCGTGCGGGGCACATCACCCATGCCCGGAGCCAGCGCATCCAGAATGGGGTCCACATAATCCGCAGCGTGCTTCTCGCCGCCATACATCATGCAGTAGCCACGCTCCAGCCCCCAGACACCACCAGAGGTCCCGACATCGATATAATCGATGCCACGCTCGCCCAGCTCTTTCGCCCGGCGGATATCTTCCTTGTAATAGGTGTTGCCACCATCGATGATGATGTCACCTTTGCCCAACAGCGGGGCGAGCTTCTGTATGCAGTCTTCCGTCACCTTGCCAGCTGGCAGCATGACCCAGATGACACGACGCTCCTCACTGGAAAGGAGTTCGGCCATTTTCTCGAAGGTCTCGGCCCCCTGGGCACGCCCCTTCTCTGACCGCTCGACAATCTTCTCGGTGACAGCGGGAGTCCGGTCGAACACGACAACATCATGCCCCTTGCGGGTCAGGCGGACGGCAATATTGCCACCCATGCGGCCAAGTCCGATAATTCCGATACGCATCCTCAAGCTCCTTTTAGAATATCTGTCACCAGCTGAGCGAGACGGTCCAGTCCTTCATGCAGGGGACCGACAACATGCACACGCAGCGCACGACGGCCACGAGCGGCCAGAACGTCGAAATCCCCCCGGGCCTGAGCGGCCTTGACGACACCAAAGCTGTAAGCGTGTCCCGGTATGGGCAGGTCCGCAGCATCATCCGCCGTCACCTGCAGGAAGACACCGCTGTTGGGCCCCCCCTTGTAAGCCTGACCTGTCGAGTGGAGGAACCGTGGACCAAACTGCGCCGCCGTGGCGACATGAAGCCGATCCCTCAACTCTGTTCTCACCGTCTGCTCCCAGGCGATATGGGCTTTGTTCCGCTCAATGTAAGCGAGGAGGCCAATATAGTCGTTCTTGCCCACACGGTCAAAATGAGCTTTCAGAATGGTTTCTGCACTACCGCTGCCCAGCGCCTCACGGTTGCGCTCATCAGCATAAAAAGCGAGGTTTCCATCCTGGGCGAACGGCGTCTCTTCCGGCAGATGGCCCGTCTCGGCATAGGCTTTGGTCAGCTTGCGGGTCTCAACCTTGCTGAATTCCACATCAGGCTGGTCAAAAGGATTGATTCCCAGCACGGAGCCAGCCACCGCCGTGGCAAATTCAAACACGAAGAACGCCTGCACGATCTGCCCGACATCCTCGAGATGCAGGGTCACGACAGGATGTCCCGCCTCCCGCAGGGCCTTGATCCCCGGGCTGACGGGCTCATGCCCCAGCCGCAGTTCCACGAACATGCGGTCATCACCATAAACCTCCGGCGCCCCCAGCGGCTCGCCATCAATAGGGATGAGCCCCGTGCCGTTCTTGCCGGTGCTTTCAGCCAGAAGCTGCTCCAGCCAGGCACCGAGGGAGGCGATCTTCTCCGAAGCCACGAACGTGACCTTGTCCCGCCGGAAACTGGTGGCCGCCACCCCAAGGGCCAGCCCCAGACTGACACCAGGGTTTGTCACAGGCGGAACGGAAGCATCGCACGCCTCGATCATCAGCTGCGTGCTGTCCAGCAGGGCCCGGACATCGTACCCTGCTGCCGCCGCCGGAGCGAGACCAAAGGCGGACAGAACGGAATACCGCCCGCCGATCTCCGGGTTGCCGTGGAAGATATGGGCAAAGCCACGGTCTCTGGCCAGTGTTTCCAGCGATGAGCCGGGGTCCGTCACGGCGACGAAACGCTCACCGGGCTGACGGCCAAGGGCCTTCTCCGCCTGATCCCAGAAATAGGCGAACAGGATGTTCGGCTCCAGCGTACTGCCGGACTTGCTGGACACGATGAACAGCGTGTTGGCCGGGTCGATGACCCGGCCGAAGCTGGCAACCTGCTGAGGGTCCGTACTGTCCAGAACATGCAGCTTTGGGCCACCGGGGGCTCGGCCAAAGGTTTCCTCCAGCACTTCCGGTCCGAGGCTGGAACCGCCCATGGCCAGCAGCAGCACGTCGCTGTAGCCACGTTCCTTCACCTCACGGCCCAAGGTCTCATAAGACTCAAGAGCCGCACGGCCATTCTTGACCACATCCAGCCAGCCGAGCCATCGGCTTTCCGGCCCACCGGTCCAGACGGACGCATCACGCTCCCAGATGCGCCGCACCTTGCCATCCTGGCTCCAGCTCTTGCCCGCCGCAACCACGGCATTTTCCAACTCACCCGACAATGCCAAGGATACTCGCATAAGACGTTCCCCCAAAACAGCTTCCCGGCGGGCTGCCACCGCACCGAGCAATCCATCAAAAGCGACCTCGAAAGCCGTCACACCTTCTTCCAACAAGGTGGTGGTCACACTGTCCAGATCAAGCCCCAATCGCCCTGCTTCTGCCAGAATCAGGCTGGCGCTCTCTCCACCCTGCGCAAGGCGCTCCTCCGGGATGCCATGATCCCGGAAGGCTTCCAGCGTACGGGGTGGCAATGTATTGACCGTATCAGCGCCAATCAGCTCCTCCACGTACAGCACGTCACGATAGGCCTTGTCCTTCGTGCTCGTACTGGCCCAGAGAAGACGCTGCGTCTGCGCTCCTTTCCCTGCCAGAGCTTTCCAGCGCGGGCTTTCCGTTACCCTGAGATAATGCTGATACGCCATGCGGGCATTGGCAATGGCCACCTGCCCCCGCAGGGCCTTCAACGCCTCGGCTTCCGGGTCACCGGCGGCCAGACGGCGGTCGATGCGGGCATCAATGCGCCCATCAATCCGGCTGACAAAGAAAGACGCCACACTACCAACGTGATTCACCGGCAGACCGGCCTTCACCCTGGCCTCCAGCCCCCGCAGATAGGCGTCCAGCACCTTCTCGTACATGCCCAGCGCAAAAAGGAGCGTGACATTGACGTTGATGCCCTCGGCAGTAGCCTGCTCAATGGCTGGAATGGCCTCTTCCGTCGCCGGAATCTTGATCATCACATTGGGGTGACCAACACGCTGCCAGAGCCTGCGGGCTTCTGCCAGCGTGCCTTCAGCATCATATGCCAGGTAAGGAGAAACCTCGAGACTGACATAGCCATCCCGTCCGCCGGTTTCGTCAAACACGGGCCGCAGAACCTCGCAGGCCTGACGGATATCTTCCACGGCCAGCGCCTCATAAAGCGCACCGGCTGTCAGGCTGCCGCTGGCCAGGAGGGCCTGCACGGCTTCCTCATATTCCGCACCGTGGCCAATGGCCTGCTCGAAAATGGCCGGGTTGGAGGTCACCCCTTTCAGGGCGTCCTCCTTCACCATGGCTGCCAGACGGCCATCCTCGATGAAATCCCTCCGGATGAAATCCAGCCAGATGGACTGCCCATGGCTGACCAGACGGGTCAAAGGTGTCTCTGGCGGGGTGTTTTCCATCACTCTCACTCCTTATCCAGTCAGTCTGCCTTCTGTAACAACTGGCGGGCCTGTTCATAAACAGAGTCTACCGTAAAGCCGAACTTCGCCATCAGCTCTGCTGCTGCGCCGGATTCCCCAAAGCTGTTCATGGCAATGACGACACCATCCAGCCCCACATAGCGGTCCCACCCAAAGCCGGAAGCCATCTCTACACCGACACGCCTACGGACAGAAGGTGGCAGGACGGTGTCACGATAGGCCCTGTCCTGGCTCTCGAACAGATCGAAGCTTGGCATGGAGACCACACGGGCCCGCACGCCTTCAGCCTTCAGCCGCTCATAGACACCGACCACGAGCGAAACCTCGGAGCCGGACGCCATCAACAGAATCTCCGGCTCACCCTCACAGTCCGCCAGAACGTAGCCACCACGGGCCACACCCTCGGCCGAGGCATACCGGGTACGGTCCAGCGTTGGCAGGTTCTGCCGTGTCAGGGCAAGGGCCACGGGGCCAGCACGATGCTGCATGGCCACACGCCAGCTTTCCACCACCTCATTGGCATCTGCCGGACGCAGCATGGTCAGCCCCGGCATGGACCGGAACTGGGCGAGCTGCTCGATGGGCTGATGGGTCGGGCCATCCTCCCCCACGCCGATGGAATCATGCGTGAACACATAGATCACCGGCAGGTGCATCAGCGCTGCCAGACGGATGGCGGGCTTCATGTAATCAGAAAAGATCAGGAAGCCCGCACAGAAAGGCCGCAGGCCACTCAGGGCCAAGCCGTTGCAGATGGCGGCCATCGCATGTTCACGCACACCGAAGTGCATGTTGCGGCCATCATAGCCAGCCCCTTCCTGCACCATGTTTGAAGGGGCCTGCACCGACCGGGCGCCCTTGATGAGTGTCTTGGTAGAAGGCGCAAGGTCCGCCGCCCCGCCAACCAGCCAGGGGAACTGGGATGCCACGGCATTGAGCACCTCCCCGGAACTCTGGCGGGAGGCCAGCCCTTTCTCATCCGCCGGATAGACAGGCAGCTCCGTTTCCCAGCCTTCTGGCAGGGTTCCGGCAAAAATGTGCCGCAGCTCGTCCCCTTCCTTCGGATAACGGGCGCAGTACTCGGCAAACCGTGCCTCCCATTCCGCCTGTGCTCTGGCCCCACGCTGCCCGGCCAGTGCCTCGAAATGCTCCTGCACGCCATCCGGCACGGTAAAATGCGGCGCATCTTCGGGCCAGCCATAGGCCTTCTTGGCCCCTGCCAGCTCCTCCATGCCAAGCGGCTCACCATGGGCAGAGGCCGTTCCCGCCTTGCCCGGTGCCCCATAACCGATGATCGTCCTGAGAATGATCAGGGTCGGGCGGGAGGTTTCCTCCCGTCCCTGTTTCAGGGCTTCACAGATGGCAGGCACGTCGTTGCCATCAGCAACTTCCAGCACCTGCCAGCCATAGGATTCAAACCGCATGGCCACATTCTCCGTGAAGGTCACATCCGTGGAGCCCTCAATGGAAATGCGGTTGCTGTCATACACCCATGTCAGGTTGCCCAGCTTCAGATGTCCGGCCAAGGATGCGGCCTCGGCCGCAACCCCCTCCATGATATCCCCATCACCACAGAAAGAGGTAATGTGATAGCCAAAGAGGTCGAACCCCGGGCGGCCGTAATGTGTGGCAAGCCATCGCTCGGCCATGGCCATGCCCACCGCACTGCTGCACCCCTGCCCCAGCGGGCCGGTCGTGATCTCCACCCCGGCTGTCAGCCCGTATTCGGGATGGCCCGGTGTGCGGGATTCAAAACGGCGGAAATTTTTCAGGTCTTCCAGCGTCAGGGCGGGGCGATCGACCACCTGCCCGTTCTCAATATCCTTCACCCCGGCCAGAAACACCGTGGCATAGAGAAGGATGGACGCATGCCCACCCGAGAGGATAAATCGGTCACGCCCCGGCCAAAAGGGATCAGCCGGGTTATAATACATCGTAAACTGCCAGTAAGCATACATGGCCGGGGCCAGAGCCATTGCGGTACCCGGATGGCCGGATTTTGCACGCTCCACACTATCCATCACCAATGTGCGGATCGTGTCTATGCTCATTTTCGACAGCATACTGTTCACTGATCTAACGTCCTCAATTCAAACAATCATCCGATCACCCACAGCAGGCTCATGCCCCTTAACACGGCCCGATGCAGTCCGGATATTTCACAAGTGGCCTTATCCTGCGAAAGAACGCAATGCCCTACCGGCAAATAAGATCAATTTTCCTACCCATCCCTTACAGACAGGCTGGACCTGTCAGACCCGGCGGCAGATTCCGGTCAGCCTGCCCTCTTCCATCAGGCCTGCCGCAACCACATATCCTGCACGCCAGAAAGGCCTTTTCCCCCTTGACCTGACCACCGGCAGGCAGGACATTCAGAGGCCTCTGACACGACCCATTCTTTTACCGCAAAGGCAGCCCATCCATGACGCAGCCCGAAATGTCCTTCACCCCGGAGCAGATCACCGCTCTCTTCATCGATGCGGCCCGCAATGGTGAGAATGATCTGGTCAGGCAGTTTCTTGAGGCCGGCATGCCGGCAGACTGTGCCGACAGCCGGGGCTATACACCCCTCATCGTCGCCACCTACAACGACCAGCTCGACACGGCCAGCCTGCTGCTGGACAACGGGGCCGACCCGAACGGCGTGGACGCCAAGGGGGCCACGGCGCTCTCCGGTGTGGCCTTCAAGGGGTATGAGGCCATTGCCCGCCTGCTGCTGGAGCGTGGCGCCAATATCGACCAGGCCAACCATGCCGGGCGCACGCCGCTCATGTTTGCCATCATGTTCGGACGGCAGGGCATGGCCCGCCTGCTGCTGGAACGTGGCGCCAACCCGGACATCCGGGATACGGAAGGCCTTTCCGCCAGAGACCTTGCCCACCGCCAGGGCCTTGGCAGCCTCTTTGCGGAGGCCACCGCCCCATGAGCCGTTTCTGGAACCGGCAGGTCCACGACCTCCAGCCCTACATCCCCGGTGAACAGCCCCGCATGACCAATCTGGTCAAGCTGAACACCAATGAGTCCCCCTACGGTCCGTCCCCCCGTGCGCTGGAAGCGATGAAGGCCAGCGTAACTGATGACCTGCGCCTCTATCCAGACCCGACAGCCCTGGCCCTGCGCACGGCCATTGCTGAACAGGAAGGAGTTCCGGTCGAGTGCGTCTTCACCGGCAACGGTTCTGACGAGGTCCTGGCCCACGCCTTCCGGGCCCTCTTCCGTGACGATGCGCCGGTCCTGTTCAGCGATGTGACCTATGGCTTCTACCCGATCTACTGCCAGATGTTCGGGCTGGATTACCGCACCATTCCCCTGCGGGATGATTTCACCATCGCACCAGACGATTATGACGGTCCGGCTGGTGGTGTCATAATCGCCAATCCCAATGCCAATACCGGCATCAGCCTGCCCCTGCCAGCCATTGAAGGACTTCTGAAGCGCTTCAATGCCCAGACGGTCATCATCGATGAAGCCTATGTCGATTTCGGCGGGACCAGCGCCGTGGCCCTGACACAGCGTTATCCCAACCTTCTCATCGTCCGTACCTTCTCCAAATCCTCCGGTCTGGCGGGGCTGCGCGTGGGCTATGCCATCGGCTCTGCGGAGCTGGTGGAAGGGCTGACACGGGTAAAAGACAGCTTCAACTCCTATCCGCTGTCCCGCCCGGCACAGGCCGGGGCTGAAGCCTCCATCCGGGACACGGAGTGGCTGGAACAGACCACCACCCGCATCATCGCCACACGGGAGCGCACCGTGGCAGCCCTGCGGGAGCGTGGCATGACGGTCCTGCCCTCCACGGCCAATTTCATTCTGGCCCATCACCCCTCATGCCCAGCTGACACGCTTTTCACCGGCCTGCGGGAGCGGGCCATCATCGTCCGCCATCAGGGCGGCAGCCCCCGCATCAGCGACTGGCTCCGCATCACCATCGGCACGGATGAGGAGATGGACGCCCTGCTGGCCGCACTGGATGACCTGCTGCCCCGCTGACGCATCAGCCCCCTCATCATTTTACAGATTAACAGGACAGACCCATGCCCACATCCTCTTTCACACATGACCAGCTTCTGGACCGTCTGGCCGAAGTTTCCGTCCGTACGGGGCTGAACATCACACCTGGCCAGCAGCTCATCATCACGGCAGGGCTGGAAGCCGTACCCCTCATCCGGCGCATCACGGCCCATGCATACAAGGCTGGAGCGTCACTGGTCACAACCCTGTATCAGGATGATGAGACTACGCTGGCCCGCTTCCAGCACGGTCATGAAGACAGCTTTGACACGGCAGCGGGCTGGCTGGCCAACGGCATGGCGGAAGCCTTTGGCAAAGGAGCCGCCCGCATGGCCATCACGGGGGGGAACCCGACCCTGCTGAAGGACCAGAACCCGGACCACATCTCCCGTGTCAGCCGGGCCAGCTCCACGGCCTATCGTCCGGCCATGGAACGCATCACCAATTTTGACATCAACTGGAACATCATTGCCTGCGCCACACCGGCCTGGGCCGAGCAGGTTTTTCCACATCTGCCAGCAGAGGAAGCCCTCACCGCCCTGTGGAATGGCATCTTCCAGGCCTCCCGCGTGGATGTGGCCGACCCGGTAGCCGCCTGGGCGGACCATAACCGGACCCTCCATGCCCGTGCTGCCATGCTGAATGACCGCCGCTTCGACGCCCTGCACTTCACCGGACCGGGCACAGACCTGACGGTCGGGCTGGCGGATGGCCACCTCTGGGCCGGTGGTGCCGAAGAAGCCAAGAATGGCATTGTCTGCAACCCGAACATCCCGACAGAGGAAGTCTTCACCACCCCACACTGTGCCCGTGTGGAAGGGACCGTCTCCAGCACCAAGCCACTCTTCCATCAGGGATCGCTGATTGACGGAATCCGGGTCCGCTTCGAAAAGGGGCGCATCGTGGAGGCTCATGCCAGCAAAGGCGAAGATGTGCTGAAACGCATTCTGGACAGTGATGAAGGCGCACGCCGCATTGGCGAGGTTGCCCTCGTACCCCACTCCTCCCCCATCTCCCGGAGTGGCATCCTGTACCAGAACACCCTGTTCGATGAGAATGCCGCCTGCCACATCGCTCTTGGGCAGGCTTACACGAAATGCATGACCAACCCTGAAGGGCAGAGTGAAGAAGAGCTGATCGCCCGTGGAGCCAATCATTCCATCATCCATATCGACTGGATGATCGGTTCCGACAGGATCAACATTGACGGCCTGAAGGATGGCCAGCGCACACCCATCATGCGCTCTGGCGAATGGGTCTGACCCCTCCGAGGAAACAGTAACCGTGACCATTGCTCTTGACCCCGCCCGCCTGCCAAAGCTGGACATCCTCTCCCTCGCCCGGACCGGCCTCATCCTCCGTGCCGAGCGGGAGACACCCGATACGGGTATCCCCAGTTTCCTGACCCGGTCAGGCTGGGTCGAGCTGGTCACCCATCACCGTCGCTCCACAACCGACGGAATTGAAACGGAGGAGCAGACAGCCAACCGCCTGCTCCCCGCACTGGAGCGCATCTGCGCCCGCCTCCTCAGCGAGGCGGCCCGTGGGGCAAAGGCACAGGACAGGCAGGATGCCTCCGTCTTTACCGTGGAAACAGACCTTTTCCCCAGCTCTACGCAGACACGCATTGTCCTGGTTGCAGACAGGACCCATCCCGTTGCCTGCGCCCTGATCGGCACGCCAGAACAGATCACCCAGCTTCTGGCCTCCACCGATACGAAGAGCGGTGAAGCCTGAAACGATTCGGACCTCCTACATCCTATTTCCAAATGTTTTACCCTCGAAATAGGATTAAAACAGTTTTATTTTATCATTAAAAGAATTGATGACCTGCCCCGTTCCCATAAAAAAAATTAGGAACGTTCTATAACCCTTGTTCGACAGGCCCATTTAGCAAAACTATATTGTTGCTTAATTTTTCACTTATATTTAAATAAAATTTTTTACTATGGTAATTGCTGAGAATAATTTCAGTATGTAAAAAAAAATTATAAATTAAATGTAAGTATAACTTCATATTACCTTATCAGAAGCCCGTCATATTCTTCTTTTCTGTAAAGAAAAACATCAAAAAACCCCTTATTTGACACAAAAAAGTCCTATGATTCTGACATATACGACGAAAGTTCTGGTTGTATGGATTGCTAAAAAAACAATCAAAGGTTGCATTTCATAAAAAATCTCTTCCATAATACAACCGTTCCAAGGGGAGTTGAAATTATGCGTATTCTCATCGCTGATAGCGACAGCGGCGCTGTAAGCCATCTGGTAAAGGTACTGGGGAAGTCCTCTTACGCGGTCGACCATGTCAAAACCGCCGATGAAGCCCTCAACATGTTCAAGCACTATGAATATGATCTCTTCATAACCGAGCTGGTGCTGAGCGACCTGCCGGGAGAAGAGCTCATCCGTCAGGTCCGGCGCTCCCGGATCTCCACGCCCATCATGGTTCTGTCCGTCCGGACAGACTCCCCGACCAAGGTGGCCGCCTTCTCAGCTGGGGCTGATGACTACGTTACCAAACCCTTCGACATGAGCGAGACCCAGGCGCGCATCCAGGCTCTGACCCGCCGTTCTTACGGCATCGCTGAATCACGCCTGCGCGTTGGCCCGCTGGAACTGGACCTTGAAAGCCGGATGGTCAGCGTCAATGGTCACTTCCTGCACCTCACCAGCAAGGAATATTCCATTCTGGAGCTGCTGCTCCTGCGCAAGGGTGCAGTCCTCACCAAGGACATGTTCCTGAACCATCTCTATGGTGGCATTGACGAACCCGAAATGAAGATCATTGATGTCTTCATCTGCAAGCTGCGGCGCAAGCTTCAGCGCTTCGGTGCCGAACACATGATCACCACCGTCTGGGGTCGGGGTTACATCCTTCAGGATCCGGCCGTGGCGGCTGGTACCTCTGCTTCTTCGCAAGGCTTTACCGAAGGGTCGGCTCCCCTGCGTCAGGCAGGCTGAAATCCAGGCACGGAGCAGCCCTCCCATCTCCCGTGAAGTAAAGAAAAAGGCCCTTGCCCCATGGTGCAGGGGCTTTTTCTTTACTGAAAGGGAAAGGCTTTTCAGGCTCCGGCCAACGTCTGGATATGGGCACTGACCCGGTTCACGACCTCGGCTACCAGAGCCCTGTCCCGGGCCTCCACCATCACGCGGATCAACGGTTCTGTCCCGCTGGCCCGCAGTACAAGACGCCCCTTCCCCTTCAGCCGTTCTTCCGCCCAGCTGACAATCTCCCCAAGGGCCGGATGCTTCATGGGATTATCACCCTTGTAGGCCACATTTTTCAGGGTCTGGGGATAAGGCTCAAAAAGATGACACAGCTCACTGGCTGGCTGGCCGGATTCCACCAGAGCTGCCAGAACCTGAAGCGCCGCCAGCAGGCCATCCCCTGTTGTGGCGTGATCGGACAGCACCATATGGCCGGACTGCTCCCCGCCAAGATTGCCTCCCGTCTGGCGCATGCGCTCCACAACATAACGGTCCCCGACAGCTGTGCGATACAGGCTTAGCCCCTGCTTTGCCAGATAATCCTCCAGCCCGATATTGGACATGACAGTCGCCACGATCTCGGAACCATTCAGCCGCCCCATGCGCTTCCAGAGTGTAGCGATGAGAGCCAGTATCTGGTCCCCGTCCACCAGCTCGCCCCGCTCATTGGTGAACAGGACACGGTCCGCATCCCCATCCAGCGCAATACCGCAATCTGCCCCATGAGCCCGCACAGCTTCACAGAGTGCCTGCGGATGGGTAGAGCCGACACCATCATTGATGTTCAACCCATCCGGTGAGGCCCCTATGGTTATGACCTCTGCCCCCAGCTCCCAAAGGGCTGCAGGTGCCACACGGTAGGCAGAACCATGCGCACAATCGAGCACGATTTTCAGGCCATCCAGCCGCAATCCCCGCGGAAAGGACGATTTGACACTCTCAATATACCGGCCTGCCGCATCATTCAGGCGGGAGGCCCGCCCTATGGCCGCAGGCGATGCCAGCTGTCCGCTCAGATCGTCCCCCATCAGGGCTTCGATCTCTGCCTCAACAGCATCGGAAAGCTTGAACCCGTCCGGGCCGAACAGCTTGATCCCGTTATCCGTGAAAGGATTGTGGGATGCCGAAATCATGACACCCAGATCAGCCCGCAGGGAGCGGGTCAGAAAAGCAACAGCAGGCGTAGGCAGCGGCCCCAGCAGGACGACATCCACACCTGCCGAGAGAAAACCGGACACCAGGGCACACTCGATCATGTAACCGGAAAGACGCGTATCTTTGCCCAGCACAACCGTGTGGCGATGCTGGCGCCCTGTCTGCCGGCAGAAATACAGACCCGCCGCCTGCCCCAGCTTCTGGGCTATCTCCACCGTCATGGGTGCCGTATTGGCCTCGCCACGGATCCCGTCAGTCCCGAAAAACTTCCGCCCGTCTGCCATGACTTCCCCCTCCGTCTTCCATACCATATGCGGCTTCTGCCAACAGCTGACAGGGCTTGCCTTCCTGCACCAGATGCTCCCTGCAATGCCAGCCATTCCCCCGATACGCAAGCCTTTCATAAACAGAACGGGCGCATGGCCAGTGCTGCCATGCGCCCGTCATCCCTGTCAGTCAGACCAGAATAGCCTCAGCCCGATCAGGCCGGCTGGGAGGCCACTTCTCCCCCACTGGCAGCGCCCGACATGGCACCGGAAGATGGCACCGACGGACGACGCCCATTGAAGGAATATTCCTCCTCTTCTTCCTTGCCCAGCGGTTCCCCCCGGATGACCTTTTTCACTTCCTCGCCCGTCAGCGTCTCATATTCCACCAGCGCCGCAGCAAGGGCATGAAGGGCATCAATATGGGTCAGAAGAGTATGCTTGCACTGGCCATATGCCTGATCGATCAGCTTGCGGACTTCCTGGTCGATCTCACGACCTGTCTGGCCGGAAATCTGACTCCTGTCCGTGCAGTCCACCATGCCGATAAGCTCGCTCATGCCGATCTGTGCCACCATGGACCGGGCTGTGCTGGTCGCCTGGCTGATGTCGGAGGCCGCACCGCTGGTCACGGCATCATGACCATAAATGATCTCCTCCGCCACACGCCCGGCCACGGCCACGACGATGCGGGCATAGGCCTCCCGACGGGATATGACATCAGGGTCCTTGTCCGGCAGGCTCATCACCATGCCAAGAGTCCGCCCACGAGGCACGATCGTAGCCTTGTGGATGGGGGTTGTCCCCGGGGTCAGCACGGAAGCAATGGCATGGCCAGCCTCGTGATAGGCTGTCATGCGCTTTTCTTCCTCCTCAATGACGGCAGACCGGCGCTCGGCACCCATCCATATCTTGTCCCGGGCCTCCTCAAACTGGGCCATGGAGACGACCTTCCTGTTCTGCCGTGCCGCAAACAGGGCGGCCTCATTGACAAGATTGGCCAGTTCCGCACCCGAAAAACCGGGCGTACCCCGTGCAATCACCCTTGGGTTGACATCCGCAGACAGGGGCAGCTTCTTCAGATGAACCTGAAGAATCTTTTCACGCCCCAGCATGTCCGGGTTGGGCACGACGACCTGCCGGTCGAACCGACCCGGACGCAGCAGAGCCTGATCCAGCACATCGGGACGGTTGGTCGCTGCAATGAGGATGACCCCCTCGTTACTGTCGAAACCATCCATCTCCACAAGCATCTGGTTCAGTGTCTGCTCACGTTCATCATTGCCACCTCCCAGACCAGCACCACGCTGGCGGCCTACGGCATCGATCTCATCGATGAAGATGATGCAGGGCGCATTCTTCTTCCCCTGTTCGAACATGTCACGGACACGGGATGCACCAACACCGACGAACATCTCGACAAAATCGGATCCGGAAACGCTGAAGAACGGCACATTGGCCTCGCCAGCCACGGCACGGGCCAGCAGGGTCTTCCCTGTACCGGGAGGACCAACCAGCAGAACACCCTTGGGCAGGCGTCCCCCCAGACGGGTGAATTTATGCGGGTCCTTGAGGAAGTCGACAATCTCGACAAGGTCTTCCTTGGCTTCATCCACCCCGGCCACGTCGGCAAAGGTGACACGCCCCTTCTTCTCCACCATCATCTTGGCACGGGACTTGCCGAAGCTCATCGCCCCCCGCCCGGCCCCGCCATTCTGCATCTGGCGAAAGACCATGAAGCCCAGGCCCAGCATCAGGATGATCGGCAGATAAGCCGCAATGTAACGAAGAACGGGATTGTCATCACTCTGGGGCGGGTGGGCAGTCACCTCAACTCCAGCTGCCGTCAGCCGGGACACCATCGAGGGGTCGGACGGAGCATAGGTCTCGAACGACGTACCATTGGTCAGCACGCCGGAAATGTTCTGCTCCCGGATGGTAACGGACCGGACCTCATGACGCTCCACATCATGCACAAAGTCAGAATAGGCGATCTTCTGAACGGCCTGTCGGCTGCCCCCAGGCTGGAATGCCGCCAACATGCCGATGACCGCCAGGACGATGACCACCCAGATCGCAACATTACGGCCAATGTTTTTCATCTCTTCAAAAACCTCACAAATCGGGACGCACAGGCCGGGCCGGCGTCACACTCAGTGCCTTCAAGATAGGTATTTCTGGCAGCGTTCCCACCCCCATCAGGCCAAAATGGATGAAAAACCCTGATTCCGCCTCATTCGCACGGCCTGTTTCATCCCGTCCAGTCCCGTTCCCCTGTCAGGGGCGTTCCCCCATCCCAGACAAAAGTCACACGGGGCAGGTCGGGCCGCAGCCCTCTCATGCCCTCTGGAACTGCAACAGGTTCACCCCCAACCCACAGGGCAGGCAGAGCGGGCAGAACACAGGCCGGAACGGCCCGGCCCGCCCGCTGCCACGGCCCCAGAGCCGCCACGACCGCATCCGTATGATCAGGCCCCAGATACCGCCAGCGCCCGTCCCAGCACTGCCCATGCCGGGCCGGACGCTTTTCCGTCAGATTCCTAGCCTCGCGGTACAGCATCCAGCCTGTTTCCCGCCCCCGGAGAGGATGCAGGCAGACCCGCCCCAGAGAGCCTTTTCCAGCCCGCCGCAGGGCCACAACAGCCTGACGGGAAGGCACATAATCCTGCCCCCCCACAAGGCGGATCAGCCGCCCCAGCAATTCATCCTCCAGCAACGGCTCCATGTCATGATCCTCACCGCCCCCCAGCTGAAGAATTTCCGGTGCAAGTTTCAGCCATCCTTCCGGCTGCCAGGCTGCCCCACAGGCCATGAGAGCCGCCAGCCGATCCTCAACCCTCTTCTGTCTGGCACAGGCACCCTGCCTTAGAACATGCATCGCCCGCCGCCCGGCATCTGTCAGATCCTGCCGGACTTCCACACGGCGGAAACGGCGGTTCTGATTTGATGGGTCCTCACACCAGGACACCCCAGCGGTGCGCAGCGTCATTTTCAGCCGTTCCGGCCGAATCCCCAATAACGGCCTCAGCAGAGTGATCCGCCCCCGCACAGTCCGGGCCGCCATGCCACACAATCCCCGGGGTCCACTGCCCCGCTCCTGACGCATCCAGAGTGTTTCCTCCTGGTCCGCCTCATGATGCGCCACCAGCAGAACGGAGCCTCCAGCGTCGATACAGGCACTTTCCAGAACACCGAAACGGGCTTCTCTGGCCCGGTTCTGTATCCCGCCGGGTCTGAGAGGGGCCAACGTGAGCTGCCGTGCCGGAATATCCAGTTCCGCAAGACGCTGGCAGGTCAGAGCAGCTTCCCCGGCCGATTCAGGCCGCAGGGCATGATCCACGACCAGCGCCAGAACATGGCGCCTCCACCCCCGGGCCAGCAGGGCCAATGCCATGGAATCGCCCCCACCAGACACGGCGATGCAGAGTGGATGCGCCGCCTCATCCGGCCCCACAGGACCGATCCGGGACATGATGTCAGCAAACTCACCGGGCGTGACAGGCCTCACCCCATCTTTATCCAGCTCCGTCGTCCCCACCATGCTCCTTAATGACAGCCTGTTAATGACAGCCTGCCCGCTCGCTGAAAATTTTCTCGGACGACTTCACCCGGGCCGAAGCATTGGGGAATTCCTTGTGCAGCCGTTGCAGGGCCTCGCAGGATGCCGTCCTGTTGCCCAGTGCCAGCATGGACGCCGAAACACCCAGCAGGGCCTCTGGTGCCCGTGGGGAATCAGGCGAATGGCTGTACACATCGTAGTAGGTCAGGGCGGCATTCTTGTAGGATTTCTGCCCGGCCAGCGACTGCGCCAGCAGATACTGGGCCTCCGTGCGGCTCCAGCCTGTCTTGCTCTGCTTGAGGGCCTGCCGGGCCTGTGTCTCCGCAGCCTCATACTGATGGGCCTTCAGAGCCGCACGACCTGCCTTGAGGGTATCGGCCACGGAGGTTGCCTGTGGCGTTGCCGGCGGCGCCGCTACGACCGCCGCCGGGGCTGATGCCGCCGCTTCCCCGGCTTCGGGAGCCGGACGGGGCGCAGCATGATGACCATTCTCGAGGGCAAACTGCATGTCCCCCATCTGCTTCGCCACCGCAGCCTCATCCTGATGAAGCTGATTGCTCATCTGCTCCATCTGGCCATGCATCTCCCGCACCTGGCTCTCCAGAGAATTCACACGCTCCAGCAGATTGGCCACAAGATCGCCTCCGCTACGCCCTGATGAAACACCCGAAGACCGGTTGCTGCCATCACCGCTGGATGTCGGAAGGGGAGCGGAAAGATCCTCACCCTGCTCATCAACACTGCCCACACCATCACCCAGGCCACCACCATCATGCTGACGGGCCAGTGCCTGATGCTGCCGCATGATGGCCTCGCGGGAGAGACCATCCTCCGCCCATGCCGGAGCAAATGCTGCGCTTGCCGTGCAGGAGAGCAGCACGGCCCCCAGCGCACTTTTCAGAATGGCTGAAACAGGCCCCAGAATAGGCCGAGCAGAATGACCCATGATCTCATCTCCCAACGGACAGGCAATCATCACACATAAAAAAAATCGGGCCGGTTTCCTCAACCGGCCCGACCTTTCCCGGAAAGGGCATCATCTGCCCCTTCCTACAGGTTTCCCGGAACCGGGCCTGCTTTAACGGACAGACGTAATGGCGTTACGGTTCTGTGCCCATGCTTCCGGCGTATCACCATCAGCTGTCGGCCGGTCCTTACCATAAGAGATCGTCATGATACGGGACGGCGCCACACCCTTGGCCTCCAGATACTCACGGGCAGCATTGGCACGACGCTGACCCAGAGCAATGTTATACTCCTCGGTGCCACGGTCGTCACAGTTGCCAGCCACCAGGATGTTGACCTGCGGGTAACGGGCAAGCCAAGCAGCCTGCTTGTCCAGCGTGGCGCGGCCCTCGCTGTTGAGCTGGTTCTTGTTCAGCTCGAAATAGACGCGGTCCCCGGCAGTGGCGACCAGATCAGCCTGGCTGCCCGGAACGGGACCCTGGCTCATCTGCTGCATGTTCTGCCCATCGCCATTGTTGTCGTGGTCCTTGTGGTTACCACTACAGGCGGTCAGAGCGCAGGCCATGCCCAGCACGGCGAACATCTTCAACTTCATGACAATCTCCTGCAAAAAGATGCACCCCAGTAGATGGGGAGTTTTTCACCCACCTGCAAGACGCAGATGGGGAAAGGCGGCTGGCAGCCCGAAGGCCACCGATGCCATGGAAGCACAAGGTCTCCCATGGCCAGAAAAACATTCCCTGCGCTCAGCGCCGCAGCGGCGACCAGGCCGGGTCAGAAGCCCCGGTCGTAGTAGGAATGATATGCTCATTGAAGCCTGCCACGTCAATCACGGCGATGGAAGAGCTGAAGCCCGCTCCCCCAGCCCCTGCCGCATTCTGGCGACAGAATGCCAGCGCACGGCCATTGGGAGCAAAGCTTGGGCTTTCCACCGTGAAGCCCTGTGTCAGAGACCGCTCACCAACGCCATCCGGCCCCATCACGCCAAGGGTGAACCCCCCTGAACCAATGCGGACAAAAGCGATCTGGTCCCCTCTTGGTGACCACACGGGCGAGCCATAGTGACCATGGCCGTAGGAAATGCGCCGGGCATCCCCACCATTGACGCTCATCACGTAAAGTTGTGGCGAACCGCCACGGTCAGAGTTGAAGACGATGTTCTGGCCATCCGGGCTGAAGCACGGGCTGGTATCAATCACACCCGGGGCCGATGTCAGACGACGCCGATGCTGGGTCGCCAGATCAATCAGATACAGATCCGCCCCGCCATCCCTTGTCGTGGCGGACAGGATGATGCTCCGCCCATCAGGAGAAAAGCGGGGAGCGAAAGAGATACCCTCGAACGTGCCCAGAATGGTCTGCTGTCCCGTATTGAGGTCATAGACATACACACGGGGCCGATTGTTGGCATAGGACAGAAATGCCAGCTGCTCGCTGATCGGGCTGAAGCGGGGTTCCAGCGTCAGCCAGCTGCCATTGGTCAGCATGTGGGCATTGGCCCCATCCTGATCCATGATGGCCAGACGGGTGGACTGATGCCGCCGGGGACCTGTACGGGAAATATAGGCGATGCGGGTATCGAAATAACCATCCTCGCCCAGCAGGCGCTTGTAGATGGCATCCGCAATGATGTGTGCAATGCGGCGCCAGTTGCTCTGGGAGGCCGTATAGGCCCGACCTTCCATCTGCTGGCCCGCCACAACGTCCCAAAGGCGCATCTCGACCCGCACGCTGTCAGACCCGGCGGCACTGCCGGCCACAGCCACACGGGCCCCACGGCCCTTCAGTGCCGAGAAATCCGGCTGAACGGAAGCCGGTACCGTTCCCCCCATGACCTGGAAAAGCCCCGTGCTGGACAGGTCGGCCGAAATGACGCCAGAAATCTGGTTCCCCAGCCCCGGCCCGAAATCAGGAATCACGATGGGAATGGGGGCCTGATGGGCGCCAGCGACCGTGATCTCTGCCGGAGCGCTGTCACCTGCTGCCCGGGCCGTCCCGCCCAGAAGAGCCAGCGGCGTGACAAGCACACCACTGGCGGCAGCACCGCCCAGAAGGGAGCGGCGGGACAGATGCCGCTGGAGGATGCCGGCTTCGGTATCAGAAAAAAACGACATGAAACAACCTCAGATAAATCCAGCCTCAGGGCTTGAACAGAAAACGGAACTGCCGCACCTGCCCCAGCAGGCGCTTCGGCACGGGCAGGCGGGAACAGGTTGGACTCAACACGGCATCCCTCGCCCGCTCGGCCTGGACCCGATAGGTCGGATCCGCTGCCATACGGGCACGGGTCTCCGGCAGAAATGTGACCATGCGGGCCTCGCCGGAGGCATCCACCGTCACCATCATGCGGGCAGAGAAATTCTGGTAATTCCGGGCCAGCGTATCCTCCTGGTAGCAGCGCTGCACGGACGACCCGATGGCATTCTGCTCACCACTTGTCAGCGCCCCGGTATCGCCATCAGGACGGCCACCACCACGGGGTGACCCACCCTGCGCCTGATTGGGCATCGCCTTGGGCGGGCGCTCCTGCTTCTCCTGGCTCCGGTACTCATCCAGCGTGGCCAGCAGGGAGCGGCTGTCCTCCTGCGTTTTTTTGGCCTCATGCTCCTGCTGGGTATGGGAGAGCTGCGGCTTGGCAGGGGGCTTTTCCACCTTGTGATCCGGCGCCTTGACCTGTGCCTGCTTATGCACGGGCTCCGGCTTCGGCTTTGCCTGTTCACTCACCTCACCCTTTTCCTGCACGGGAGCACGCTGCTGGACCGGCGTTTTCACCGCCACATGGGAAGGTTCCGGCGCAGCCTGTACAGGCCGGGGTGGTGGCGGAGCGGGCGGAGGTGGCTCAACCGGCTTCGGCTTGGGCGGCTGTGGCGCCGGTGGGGCCTTTGTCTCCGTGGGTGCCTGCGGCGCCGGAACCTCGGCCTTGTGAGAAGACCGGGCCGCTGGCCGGGCCCCGCCGGTCGTCTCATACACCATGGTGACCGTCTGCTCGTCCGGCTGAGGTTCCGGCAGCGGTGGCTGTGGATGCCAGAGCAGAAAGCCCAGCACTCCCCCATGCAGCAGCAGGGAAGCCAGCACCCCGCCCGTCACCAGGCTGGACTGCTTCCTTTCCCGCCGCTGATAGGGCGGTGGTGTTTCGTCAAACGGTGATGACGCAGAGAGGCTCACACAGTCTCTCCTTACTGGCCGCCCTGCGGCTGCTGTGCCAGCAGGGCAACATGCGTGAAGCCGCCAGATGTGATCTGCCCCATCGTGCTCATCACCTTGCCATAGTCGATATGGGCATCGGCCCGCACAAAGATGCGACGGCCAGGATCATCGCTTGCCATCTGCTTCAGCCGTGTCACGAGGTCATCCCCACTGACAGGGTCATCCCCCAGATACAGGCTGCCGTCGCTCTTGATGGATACCGTAATGGGCTTGTCGTCCGAGTTGACCGGCTTGGCGCTTGTCTGCGGCAGATCGACATTCACACCGCTGGTCAGCATCGGTGCCGTCACCATGAAGATGATGAGCAGCACGAGCATGACATCCACCAGCGGGGTGACATTGATGCCAGCCTCAGGCTGGCTCCGCCGCCTGCCCCTGCGTCCACTGCGTGATGAAGCCTCCATGATGCTCAGCCCCTCCCGCTGCCGCGCTCTTCGGACTGGCGGGAGAGGATGGCTGCAAACTCGGTCCCGAAGCCTTCCATCCGCTCAGCAAAATTGTCCACGCTACGGCTGATGAGGTTGTAGGCCACATAGGCCGGGATGGCCGTGAGCAGACCGATGGCCGTCGCAAACAGGGCCTCGGAAATGCCCGGTGCCACGACGGAGAGGTTCGTATTGTGCATGGAAGCGATGGAGCTGAATGCGTGCATGATACCCCAGACCGTCCCGAACAGCCCGACAAACGGAGCTACCGGGCCGATGGTGGCCAGCATGACGAGGTAGCGGCTCAGACGTTCGGTCTCACGAGCGACCGTAATGCTGATGGCCCGGTCGATGCGCTCGGACGTACCCCCATGAATCACGTCAATGCCCGCAATACGGGAGGACCGACGCCACTCCCCCATCGCCGCCCCGAAAACGGCAGCCATCGGATGGACAGGCCGGGCACCCTCGCTGTCATAAAGATCATCCAGAGACCCGCCGGACCAGAATCTGTCCTCAAACCCCGTAGCCTCACGATTGACCCGGCGGAGGAGAAGCACCTTCTCCACAATCACCGCCCACACAAAAATGCTGCACAGCACCAGCCCGATCATGACCAGCTGCACAGCCAGCGAAGCATTCAGGAACAGATGAAAGGGCGAAAGCCCCGCTGCCCCGGCAGCACCCAGAGCACTCGAATTCACAGCCTGATCCACTCCGCTTTCTCCTGTTTTCTATGGTTCTGTTGGATAAAGGACTACTGCCCCATGTTGCGGCAGGATGCTCCTTTTTCAATGGCACAGGACGCAGAAAGAGCAAACATCTTTATCTTTAAATCTTTTGTCAGGCGGAACGTTCTTCCGGCACCGTCAGTCCTGAGAGTTTTTCCCTGTAGGATGCCGGAAGACGCAAGGGGCTCATGCCAGCCAGCTTCAGGCAGGCCAGTTCCACCTCAATCACCACTGACTTCTGCCCCTCACGGGAAAGATTGGTGATGACCTGCCGCAGATTCAGCCGGGCTCCCGACATCTGAAGCAGCACCGTCTCCACATCCATCAGTTCATCCAGCCGCAGGGGCGCATGATACCGGATACCCAGCTGCCTGACGACAAAACCGATTCCATCCTGTTCTGCCATCTCTCCGACGCCAAGCCCAAGGCTGCGCAAGGCCTCGGCCCGGGCCCGTTCGGCAAAACCCAGATACCGGGCATGATAAACGATGCCCCCTGCATCTGTATCCTCATAATAGATACGGAACTGACAGTGATGTGCCGCCATGCTGTTCTCCCCCGATGACGGCCCCTACAGGAACCGTGGTGCCAGATTGTCTGATGGCGGTGTGAGACCGAGATAACGCCAGCCCGGTTCACCCAGCATCCGCCCCCGTGAGGTCCGCAGGACGAGCCCTTCCTGTATCAGATAGGGTTCCACGACGTCCTCCAGCGTATCACGGGCTTCTGCCAAAGCTGCCGCCAGAGTTTCCACCCCTACTGGGCCACCCCTGTGATGCTCGGCAATGCGGCGCAGATAGCGCCTGTCCATCGCATCAAGACCATGACTGTCCACCTCCAGCCGGGAGAGGGCTGCATCTGCCAGCGCACGGTCAACAATCTCTTTCTTCGCCACAAGCGCAAAGTCCCGCACGCGGCGCAGCAGCCTTCCGGCAATGCGCGGCGTCCCTCGGGAACGGCGGGCAATTTCCTCGGCTCCTTCATCTGTCAGGGCCATGCCCAGCTTCCCCGCCCCCCGGCTGACGATCTGCCGCAATTCATCAGGCGTATAGAACACCAGACGCAACGGAATGCCGAACCGGTCCCGCAATGGTGTGGCCAGCAGGCCGGACCGTGTCGTAGCTGCCACGAGCGTGAAAGGCGCCAGATCAATCCGCACGGAACGGGCCGCGGGGCCTTCCCCGATGACGAGGTCCAGCTGGAAGTCCTCCATCGCCGGATAGAGGATTTCCTCAATCGCTGGCTGGAGACGATGAATCTCATCAATGAACAGCACATCACGAGGCTGAAGATTTGTCAGGATGGCCGCAAGGTCTCCAGCCCGCTGGATCACCGGCCCGGACGTGGCACGAAAGCCCACGCCAAGCTCACGGGAGACGATCTGCGCAAGAGTCGTCTTTCCCAGCCCCGGCGGGCCATGCAGCAGGACGTGGTCCAGCGCATCACCCCGTTTGCGGGCTGCCTCGATGAAGATGGAGAGATTTTCCCGACTGGCTTTCTGGCCCGTAAAGTCGGCCAGGGTCTGCGGCCGCAGGGTGGCATCGGCCACATCCTCCGGCTGGCGTGTGGCATCCGTCTCCGGCGCACGGCCGGGCGGCATATCTGGCACAAACTGGTTCATCGGCCCCGTTCTTTCCCTCTACCCTCTGCCTACCGGGCCAGTTCCTTGAGAGCAAGACGGATGATGACATCCAGCCCTTCCCCAACATGGTCTCCAATGAGACGGCTGATGATGGGCCAGCTTTCAGCCCGACGGAAGCCCAGCCCTTCCAGCGCCATGAGGGCATCCTGCTCCAGCCCGGCACTGCCATGCAGGCTGGTACTGATGGCTGCTCCGCCCCCCCCAGCACTCATGGACGTCCCACTCATGCTGGCAGGAGCCGGCATTTTGGCCACTTTGCTCCTGAGCTCCGTCAGGAGGCGGACTGCCAGCTTGGGGCCAACCCCGGCAGCCTGCGTAAAGGCTGTCCTGTCCTCAGCATGGACAGCCTGCCAGAGCAGACTGGGGCGGCTGACTGACAGAATGGCCAGAGCCACACGGGCCCCTACACCCTGAACGGTCGTGAGAAGACGGAACCATGCCTGCTCATCCGCCTCCGCAAAACCAAAGAGCTGGATGGCATCTTCCCGCACAACCGTTTCCACCAGTACACGGGCGACTTCCGGCGGGCGGGGCAGCAGCCCCAGCGTATGGCTGGAGGCTGAGACAACATACCCCACCCCATTCACCTCAATGAGGCAGTGATCACCATCGATATGAGAGACAAGGCCTGTCAGCTGTCCAATCATGCCATGCGTACTCCTGCGGCTACATGCCGGGCACTGGCCCGATGATGGGCATGGCAGATGGCGATAGCCAGTGCATCGGACGCATCAGCCCGCCGGACCTCCGCCCCCGGCAACAGACGGCGGACCATCATGCTGACCTGCTCCTTCGTGGCCGCCCCCGTACCAACCACAGCCCGCTTCACAGCCATGGCCCCATATTCATGCACGCTCAGCCCGGCAAGGGCGGGCACAAGCAGGGCCACGCCACGGGCATAGCCCAGCTTGAGCGTGGAGGAGCCGTTGCGGTTCACATAGGTTTCCTCAACGGCAGCTTCTGCAGGACCATACTGCTGGATGAGCCTCATCAGCCCCTCATGCAGGTCGCACAGACGGCGGGGAACGTCATCACCGCTCTGGGTCGCCAGCACACCGTCAGCCACATGGCGCAGGCGGTTCCCCTCCACATCCACGATACCCCAGCCCATGAAACGCAGGCCGGGATCGATCCCCATGAGACGGATCAAGCTGCCAGAGCCTCGGCCACCTCATCAGGGAGGTCGAAATTGGCATAGACGGCCTGCACATCGTCATTCTCCTCAAGCACGTCAATCAGCTTGAGAACGGAGCGGGCCTGATCCTCATCCAGCGTGACGGTCGTCTGCGGACGCCAGTCCAGCTTGGCGGAACGGGGTTCGCCAAAACGGCCTTCCAGCGCATCACGCACGCTCATCAGGGCCTCCATGGCCGTGGTGATTTCGTGGCCGTCTTCCGTGGTCTCCACGTTATCAGCCCCGGCTTCAATGGCGGCTTCCAGCATGTCATCCTCAGAAGCAGCATCCTGCGGATAGGTGATCACGCCGATATGGTCAAAGCCAAAGGACACGGAATTGGTTTCTCCCATGGAACCACCATGCTTGGAGAAAGCCGCCCGGACTTCGGAGGCCGTACGGTTGCGGTTATCGGTCAGCCCCTCGATGATGATGGCCACACCAGCCGGACCGTAGCCCTCATAACGGACGGCCACATAATCCTCACCACCACCGGCACCGCTGGCCTTCTTGATGGCACGCTCGACCGTATCCTTGGGCATGTTGACCTCACGGGCTGCCGTGATGGCAGCACGCAGGCGGGGGTTCATGGCCGGGTCTGGCATGCCGGACCGTGTGGCCACCGTGATCTCACGGATGACCTTGGCAAACTGCTTGGCGCGCTTGGCATCCTGCGCACCTTTGCGGTGCATGATGTTCTTGAACTGTGAATGTCCTGCCATGGACCTTACTTCTCCCAAAACAATGTTGAAACACCCATTACCATGCACCAGCACACCGTGCATCAGAAGGGGCTGCCCCCAGCAGGAAGCAGCCCGCCTTCTCAGATCATCCTGCCGTGGCAGTGCTTGAATTTCTGCCCGGACCCGCAGGGACAGGGAGCATTGCGGGGGACCTCATTGAGCCAGCGGGCCAGCGTGGCCGTATCCAGCGCCTCCTCATCAGCGGGACCATCCTCCTCCATGAAGGCAGTCGGCCCCGGCGGCATGGACGGTGCCTCGCTGACGGGCTGGACATGCCCGACAGACTGCACGACACGCAGCCGCAGGTCCTCCAGCATGTATGTGAACATCTGGAAGGCTTCCTGCTTGTACTCGTTCAGCGGGTCACGCTGGGCATAAGCCCGCAGGCCGATCCCCTGACGCATCTGGTCCAGCCCGTGCAGATGTTCTTTCCATGCCGCATCGAATGATGTCAGAAGAATATGCTTCTCGATCAACCGCATCATTTCCGGGCCAACAGTCGCTGAACGGGCTGCATGGGCCTTCGTGGCTGTTTCTTCGATGCGGTCGATCAGATGCTCCTCATCCATGCCATCTTCTTTTGCCCAGTCGGCAATCGGCATGTCCAGATTCAGGATGCGATGCAGCTCACCAGCAAGGCCATCCACATCCCAGGCCTCCACAAAGGAATTCTCCGGAATATGGGCATGGACGAGCTCTTCAATCACCTTCCCCCGCATCTCGGCAATCACGCCAGACACATCGGCGGATGCCATATATTCACGGCGCTGGGCATAGACCTCCTTGCGCTGTGCATTCATGACATCATCGTATTTCAGCGTGTTCTTGCGCATGTCGAAGTTGCGGGCCTCGACCTTCTTCTGCGCCTTTTCCAGCGCACGGTTCAGCCACGGATGCACGATGGCCTCACCCCGCTTGAGACCCATCTTCTGCATCATCGCCCCCATGCGGTCGGAGCCGAAAATGCGGATGAGGTCATCCTGAAGGGAAAGGAAAAAGCGGGAATTGCCCGGGTCACCCTGACGGCCAGACCGCCCACGCAGCTGGTTGTCCACCCGGCGGCTCTCATGCCGCTCCGTCCCGATGACATACAGCCCACCAAGCTCGTGTACCCGCTTGTGGTCAACGGCCACCTGCGCCCGGACCTGTTCCGCAATGGCAGCCCGCTCAGCTTCATCCTCAATACCGGCAGTCTTTTCAGCCACCAGCATCTCGACATTGCCACCGAGCTTGATGTCCGTACCACGCCCTGCCATGTTCGTGGCGATGGTGATGGCACCCGGCGCACCGGCCTGTGCGATAATGCTGGCCTCACGCTCATGATGCCGGGCATTCAGCACATTATGCGGAATACGCTTCTGCCGCAGCAGGTGTGACAGAACCTCGCTCTGCTCGATGGAGGCCGTACCGACAAGAATGGGCTGGCCTGTCTCATGCACCTTGCGGACGAGTTCAGCCACGGCCTCATATTTCTCTTCCGCCGTGAGATAGACCTCGTCATCCGCATCCTTGCGGCGCACGGGCAGATTGGTCGGAATCTCCACGACCTGAAGATTGTAGATCTCGGCGAATTCGTCAGCTTCCGTCATGGCCGTACCGGTCATGCCAGCCAGCTTGGGATAGAGACGGAAATAATTCTGGAAAGTGATGGAGGCCAGCGTCTGATTTTCCTGCTGGATTTCCACACCTTCCTTGGCTTCCAGCGCCTGATGCAGGCCATCAGAGTACCGGCGGCCATCCATCATGCGGCCCGTGAACTCGTCAATCAGCATCACCTTGTCGTCACGGACGATATAATCGACATCCCTCGTAAAAAGCGTCCGGGCCCGCAGGGACTGCTGGACATGATGGACAACCGAGACGTTGTGGAGGTCATACAGACCGCCTTCACGCAGCAGGCCCGCCTCCTGAAGCAGCTCCTCGACACGGTCGGAGCCTTTTTCCGTCAGCGTGACAGTACGCAGCTTCTCATCCTTGTCATAAACATCCGGCTCTTTCACCAGCCGGGCAATCACGGCATCCACATGGCGATAAAGGTCGGAGCTGTCATCCGCCGGACCGGAAATGATGAGCGGCGTACGGGCCTCATCAATGAGGATGCTGTCCACCTCATCGACAATGGCAAAGCTGAAGGCACGCTGGACCATTTCATCCAGCGAATACTTCATGTTGTCCCGCAGATAGTCGAAGCCGAACTCGTTGTTCGTACCGTATGTGATGTCCGCTCCATAAGCCGCACGGCGCTGGTCGTCCGTCAGGTTCGGGATGATCACGCCGGTGGTCAGGCCAAGGAAACCGTAGAGGCGGGACATTTCCTCAGCGTCACGCTTCGCCAGATAATCATTGACGGTAACAACATGCACGCCCTTGCCAGACAAGGCATTCAGATAGACAGCCAGGGTCCCGACAAGGGTCTTGCCCTCACCCGTCCGCATCTCGGCAATCCGCCCATCATGCAGGACCATGCCCCCGATGAGCTGCACATCAAAATGACGCATCCCCAGCACACGGCGGGAGGCCTCACGACAGACAGCAAAGGCCTCGTCCAGAAGATCATCAAGGGAGGCACCCTCAGCCAGACGCTGGCGGAATTCCGCAGTTTTACCCTTCAGTTCATCATCCGTGAGAGCCTGCATCTGCGGCTCCAGAGCATTGATCTCCGGCACGCGCCGCTGATACTTCTTGAGTGAGCGGTCGTTGGAGTGGCCGAAGAGGGCGCGAGCAAGGCGTGAAAGCATGAGTTACCCTGAAAATTTTGCCACCAGCAACCATGTGCGCCCCTCTCCCCTGTGGGAAACAAGGAAACGCCCGCTGCGGATGGTCACAACGCTTTTCATATCATGTCCGACATAAGGGCCCTCGTCATCATGGTCAATGGGAAAGCCCCCGTCCGGCTTCCGGACGCAGCGCAATTCTCCGCTTTTTCCCCTGTCAGGCACCAGCAGCCCAACCTGACGTCCGTACCAACATAAAATATAGGCAATACTTCGCCTTTCCGGCACCAAAGCCCTTGCTAGGGCAGGCAGGCTTTGTCATGGTGAAAGGGCTGAGTTTTAACAGATCGAAATGATGAGGTCTTACATGCGGCTTTCCCGCTCTCTTCTCCTGTGCACGGCCCTTATCGGGGGTGTCTCCTCTTCTGCCTCGCTGACAGCGCAGGCCGTGGCCGCCGACGCCCAGCCGGCCCCCGCCGCACAGCCGCAGGCCAAGCCCGCAGCAGACCCGAACATGCTGCTCGCCACCGTGAATGACCAGAAGATCACCCTGGGCGATGTCCAGCGCGCTGCTGCCACCCTGCCGCCGGAAGCGCGCCAGCTCCAGCCGGCCGTCATCATTCCGCTCCTGATCAACCAGCTCATCGACCAGAAGGCCATCCAGCTCCAGGCGGACAAGGCCGGTCTGGCCAGCAAGCCGGCTGTCAAGGCTGCCATGGAAGCAGCAGCAAACAATGTGCTCCAGAATGCCTATCTGGAGGAGCAGGTTGCACCGAAGCTGACGGACGATGCCCTGAAGGCCTACTATCAGGAGCATTTCGCCTCCAAGAAGCCTGAGGAGGAAGTCCATGCCCGCCACATCCTCGTGGATAGCGAGGCCAAGGCTGAAGGGATCATCCGGCAGCTGAACAAGGGGGCCGACTTTGCCAAGCTGGCTGGCCGTCTCTCCACGGACAAGGCATCCGGCGGCACGAATGGTGGCGATCTTGGCTGGTTCAAGCGTGGGGACATGATCCCGGATTTCTCCAACGCCGCTTTTGCCATGAAGTCCGGCACCATCACCCAGAAGCCGGTCCATACCCAGTATGGCTGGCACGTGATCCAGGTTCTGGGGACCCGCACGGCCCCCGTGCCGAGCTTTGAGCAGGTGCGTGACCAGATCCGCCGCGACCTGATACGCCAGGAAGTCCGCAAGGTGGTGGAAGCTGCCGAGAAGCAGGCCCGAATCGTGCATTATGATGCCAAGGGCCAGCCCATCACCAGTGCACCGGCACCTGCCGCTGCCCCGGCACAGGCAACACACTGAGCCATGGCCAAACCATACCCCCGCTCCCCACTGGCACTCTCACTGCCCAAGCTGACCTCGATTGCCGGGGTGCGGCTCAGTGGTGTGGAGGCCAACATCCGCTACAGCGGGCGGACCGACCTCATGCTGGTCGAGTTCGCCCCTGGCACGACGGCCGCAGGTGTCTATACCCGCAATCTCTGCCCGGGGGCTCCCATCCCCTGGTGTCGCCGTGCGCTCGCCAGCACGCCCCATGCCCGGGCGCTGCTGGTGAACTCCGGCAATGCAAATGTCTTCACCGGTCGTGCCGGGGAAGAGGCCGTGGTAGCCTGTGCCGGAGAGGTCGCCCATCAGCTGGGCTGCCCTGTCGAGGATGTCTTCCTGGCCTCTACCGGGGTGATTGGCGAGACGCTTCCCTACAAGAAGATCCTCTCTGCCCTGCCCGCAGCCATTGAAGCCCTGCATGTTGATGGATGGGAAGAAGCGGCCCGGGCCATCATGACCACGGACACCTTCCCCAAGGCGGCCCGTCGTGAAGTGAAGATCGGCAGCACAACGGTCTGCCTCCAGGGCATAGCCAAGGGGTCGGGCATGGTTGCGCCGGACATGGCCACCATGCTGGCCTACGTCGCCACAGATGCCTCCCTGCCCCAGCCGGTCCTTCAGGCCCTGCTGGAAGAAGGCGTGGGGCCGAGCTTCAACTCCATCACGGTGGACTCTGATACCTCTACATCCGACATGCTGATGCTTTTTGCCACCGGGCAGGCCGAGCATGAAGAGATCGGCAGTCATGAGGATGCCGCCCTGGCGGAATTCCGCACGGCCCTGAAGGACCTGCTCCATGAGCTGGCTCTGCTGGTCGTCCGTGATGGCGAGGGTGCCACCAAGCTGATCCGTGTCGATGTGCAGGAAGCTCAGGATGACGGGTCCGCCCGCAGGATCGCCATGGCCATTGCCAATTCTCCGCTGGTGAAAACCGCCATTGCCGGAGAGGATGCCAACTGGGGGCGTATTGTCATGGCCGTTGGCAAGAGTGGTGAGCCTGCCGACAGGGACCGCCTTTCCATTGCCATCGGGGACCACTGGGTGGCCAGCCAGGGCAGTGTGAAGGACCATGATGTCGAGGCGCTGAATGCCTACATGCGCCAGCAGGAGATCACGATCACGGCAGATCTGGGGCTTGGATCCGGCCGTGCGAGCGTCTGGACCTGTGATCTGACACACGGTTACATCGACATAAACGGCTCATACAGAAGCTGATACCGGGGGCATTTCCGCCCATATCCGGCAGGGTCAACCCCCAGTTGCGGACGGGGGCAGGCCCTGCCCCGGCAGGCACCGGTACCCCCCGGGGTGATAGGGGACCGGGACAATCAGAAAACAACATCGATGACCATGACAGGGCTTGTATATGGCAGGGCGGACCGCTAGAGCTCAGATATTGCTGCGCGTTCTGTTTGCGCCTGTCACGTCGGAAAAACGAGGAACGGTTCCATGTCCGCAAAGAAACATGTCGTCATTCTGGGAGGTGGTGTTGGCGGGCTGGAAGCCGCAACCCAGCTCAGCCACAACTCCCATGTCCGCATTACCCTGATTGATCAGAACGCCGTCCATATCTGGAAGCCTGTCCTGCATGAGCTGGCATCCGGCACGATCGGCCAGAAAGGCAACCTGTTCGCCTTCAATGAGCTTTCCAAACGTTTCGGCTTCTCCTTCATCCAGAGCACGCTGGACACCATCGACAGCACAACAAAGACGCTGAACCTGGAAAACGGGCAGGTCCTGAATTACGATCTGCTCATCGTGGCTCTAGGCTCCTGCGCAAACGACTTCGGCACGCCCGGGGCGAAAGAAAACTGCCTCTTCCTCAATACCCTGGCTGATGCCAACGCCATCCACGACCGTTTCCGTACGCTCATCGAGCGGGCGCAGCTGACAAACAAGCCTGTCCACCTGAACATTGTTGGGGGTGGTGCCACTGGGGTGCAGCTGGCTGCCGAGCTCTGCCAGGCCATCGACAGCACTCCCGGCCTTGGCCCCTCTGCCCGCAAAAGGCTGCTCAGGCCCACGCTGATCGAGGCGCAGGACAGACTGCTGCCGCCTTTCCCCGAGCAGGTTTCGGCCGAGGCCAAGGCCGAACTGGAGAAGCTGGGATTCGATGTCATCACCGGCGGCATGGTCAGTGAGGTCGGCTGCGGCTACATCGCCCTCAAGGATGGCCGGCGCATCGAGTCCGACTTCCCCATCTGGGCTGCTGGGGTGAAAGCCTGCGTGGCGACCTCTCTCCTGAAGAATCTTGAGCTCAGCCGCAGCGGGCAGATCATGGTCACCAACACGCTCCAGACCACGAAAGACCCGTCCATCTATGCCATCGGTGACTGCGCCCGCATGGAGGTCAACCCCACAGCCCCCACGGCGCAGGCCGCCCGGCAGGAAGGCCGTTATGTCGGCCGGGTTGCCATTCCCCGCCAGCTGGCTGGCAAGGCAGCGGTCCCGTTTGTCTACAACGACCGTGGCGCCGTCGTGGCTCTGGGGCGGTACAATGCCTGGGGCATGTGGCCCTCCAAGAAGGGGTTCGGCGGCCATGGCTTTGGAGCCCAGCTGGCCCGCTTCATCCATGAAGGTCTGTTCCGCCAGCACCAGATGGGCATCAGCGGTCTTTTCCGTACCGTCTGCGCAGCCCTCGGCGAACGCTTCAAGCCCAACAATCCTGATCTGAACGGCAAGAAACCGTCAGCACAGCCGGAACAGGACTGAAGCGGCCCTTCCCCCCAACCCGGCAGCCCCCTTCACGGCAGGTGAAGGGGGCTGCCCTGCGGGGGCTCAAAAAGGCCTGTACACTCCACCATCAAGGTTTTTCACCAGGACGGCACAAGGCGCAAGACAGTTGCCGGGAGACCTTTTATACTCGGGCTCTGTGCCATCATGATCCGTACCGCCAGAAAAGGGCAGCCCCAGTCTGCTCCCCTTGCGGCGACAGGGGAACGCCTGCCATGACCCTATCCTGTACAGCTTCCACCGGTTCTATCGAACAGCAGATCATCAAAAACGGTTTTGCCTTTCTCCCCGCTCGACAGGCCAGAGCGTGGCTGGAGCCCTGCGGCCTGAAAGACTGGCAGGGTTTTGCTGAAAGCTGGAATGATCTGGGCATGGACCTCTACATGGCTGATGGCGGGCGCTACCGCCGTCGTCGCTATGGGACCTTTTCCATCACCGGGAACAGCCTGACCCGCAAGGACCATCAGCCCCATTATCAGAGCCGGGATTACAATCTGCTCAATGGCGGGGTAGAACGCTGGTTCAGTCCCATCACTGACGAGATGGGGCGACATCCGGCCCTTGCGGCCATTCTCCAGGCCACCTCCACCATGGCGGACCACCTCTCCCCGGAACGACCCCAGCCAGCCCCGTGGCATGTGGAGGTCCATCAGTTCCGCATCGAGGCCGCCAACGATGCAGAGGCTCTTCCCACGCCGGAAGGGATGCATCGTGATGGCGTGGACTGGGTTTTCGTCTTCATGGTCAACCGCTGCAACATACGGGAAGGCGTCACGAGCATCCATGCGCTGGACCAGCAGACCGTACTGGGGTCCTTCACCCTGACAGAGCCGCTGGATACTGCCATTGTGGACGATCACCGTGTCTATCACGGCGTGACGGCGGTAGAACCGGAAGACCCCACCCTGCCCGCCTACCGTGACGTGCTCGTCGTCACCTTGCGGTATGAATGAGCACAACCCCGTTACCCTGCCATTCATGGCGGGCTTCCCTGTCTTTTCCTGACCCGTCCCCCAGAGGATAACGACGCCATGACCCGTTCATCACCTGTTCCTGTCCGCCTCCGTGGCCTTGCCGGAAACCTGTGCCGTTCCGCCATCGTCATGGGTCTCTTCGGTTTCATCCAGACCAGCCCGGCCGAGGCGGCCAGCCAGAAGCATCCGTCACGTCATCATCATTCAGCACAGCACTCCAGCACGACACCCGTGGAGCTGAAAGCCCAGCCCGGCACGGAGCTGGACAGGCAGGCCCGCAGCCTGAATGCAGACCTTCTGGACGATGCGGCCCGCCACAACGAGACACCCATCGTCCTGACAGGGACAGCCAAACTCGCCCCAAAGCAGAAAAACATGATCCTGTTCGTGCAGCTGCAATCATACCGCCTCTGCGGGTCTGCAGGCTGTACCACCTCCATCTATCGCAGGAATGGCAACAAATGGGACACACTGCTGGACAGCGTGAACGGTTCCATCCGTATTGCCCGCCAGCGTCACAACGGTCTGGCTGACATCATTATTGATGGCAACGACCGCTGGGTATTTGACGGGCAGAAATACGAGGACACTCTCAACAGCCCCTGATTCTTCGGGCCCCACCGTCATGTTGGCAGGCGCTGGGGCCCTTTTTCATCTTTCTGCAAAGGAATGACAAAATCCGGCTGATACCGGAGAAAATATTTTTTACAGTTTTTTATATGGATATAATCATATCATTATATGATAAATACAATACATTAACTTGCCGTCACCTTTAGCTCTCAATAATACCCTTCTCCGCCCACTTCTATACTTTACATATAACATCATGCTTATATGTGTATGGGATTGATATTTTCGTCAAGTTTTTTTACCCATGGCGCTCCTTCAACAGACAGAAAACGGGGACCAGACCACAGCCCCCCAATGAGCCAGCGCCATGCCTTCTTCCACCACGCCCTTCTCTTCCGTAGCTGACCGGACACCTCTCATCCTTGATGGTGGCATGGGGCGGGAGCTGCACCGCATGGGAGCTCCGTTCCGCCAGCCGGAATGGTCAGCCCTCAGCCTGATGGAGCGGCCCGATCTGGTGCAGCAGGCCCATGAGAACTTCCTCAAGGCCGGGGCGCATGTCATCACGACCAACAGCTATGCCGTCGTGCCATTCCATATCGGTGAGGAACGTTTTGCCGCACGGGGCGAGGAACTGGCCCGCCTCTCCGGCCATCTGGGACGGCAGGCCATTGCAGCACAGGCCCAGGGTGGAAAGCCGTCTCTTCTGGCCGGTTCCCTGCCACCGGCAGGCGGCTCTTACCGTCCCGACCTGTTCACCCCCCAGAAGGCAGAGGCTATCCTGACGCCGCTCATCCGTGGGCTGGCACCCTCGGCCGATCTCTGGCTGGCAGAAACACAGAGCAGCATCGCCGAACTGCAGACAGCCCACAGGCTCGTCCAGCAGAGCACGGACGATGCACGCCCCTTCTGGGGCAGTTTCACGCTGGATGATTCCGATCCCGCCGCTCTCATCCACCAGCACGCCCCGGTCCGCCTGCGGTCGGGTGAACTGCTGGAAGAAGCCGTGGAAGCCGCCCTTCAGCTGAAGCTGGAGGCCCTGCTCTTCAACTGCAGCGACCCCCGCATCATGGAAACGGCCCTGCACACAGCCCGAAAGGTGCTGAAGACACACGGAGATTCCACCACCCTGAAACTGGGCGTGTATGCCAACGGTTTCGCCCACAACCATCATGACGGCGAAGGCGAAGGAGCCAATGAAAGCATCACTCCACTGGATGGCACGCTGACATCCCAGCGTTACGCCGACTTCGCCCAGCACTGGCTTGCCGCCGGGGCCGACATCATCGGGGGCTGCTGTGGCATCGGGCCGGAGCATGTCGCCGCCCTCGCCGCCCGTTTTTCCTGACCTGCTGACCCACCGCCCATTTCGCACTCTGGAGACACCACAATGCCCCGCCTGCATGGCTTTCACCGTCTGCCTGCCTCCCTGCTGTCCCTCTCCTGGCTTATGGGGTCATGCGGCATGGGCCTTGGCCTCGCCACGGCCCTGTCAGGCTCACTATCCACCGCCAGAGCCGCCACAGTGACAGGCACGGCCACGACCTCCCCAGCGGCCAGCAGAAAGACACAGGCCCGCAAGAGCACATCCACAACCCGCCACAGGCCCCATGCCATCAATGCCAGATCAGCCGAACATCTGACCGTCCACCGGACAAACACACCGCTGAAACGGGCACGGGCCAGCACCTCACCGGTGGATATCGTCACGGCACAGCAGCTCCAGCGAACGGGGCAGCTGAACGTGGCGGAAGCTCTGGCCCGCATCAATCCGTCCATCACCATCAGTGCAGCAGGGTATGACGCCTCGGCCCTGACCTCCTCCATCCGCCTGCGGGGGCTGAACCCCAACCACACGCTCGTGCTCGTCAACGGCATACGCCGCCACACCACGGCGAACATCAGTGCCGACAGCGGGCCGGAGGAAGGCTCCAGCCCGGTGGACCTGAACATGATCCCCCCGGAAGCCATCGACCATATCGAAATCCTGCGGGACGGTGCCGCCTCCCGCTACGGGGCGGACGGGCTGGCCGGTGTCATCAACATCGTGCTGAAAAAGGACGTCAGAAGCTCCGACATTGATGCCCAGACAGGCGCAAATGCCTATAACGGCGATGGCTGGCAGTACCAGTTCGGCTTCGACAAGGGCCTCGCCCTGGGCGAGGACGGGTACGTCAATCTGGCCGGGCAGATGTACCATACCGACCATTTCATCCAGAAAGGTCTGGACGTCCGCACGAACCGTTATGACGACCCGGCCCTCAGCCTTGCCGAGGAAACCCGCCAGACCCTCAGCCTCAATTTCGGCAAGCATTTCACCCAATCCCTAGAAGGCTACGGCTTTGTCACCTATGCCCACCGTCACGGTGAAGGCTTCCAGGATTACCGGACGCCGGACACGTTCCCGCAATATTATCCCGACGGGTTTTCTCCCATCGAGGCCATGGAGGAACAGGACTACGCCGTCACACTGGGGCTGAAGGGCCGCCTGCCTGCCGGGTTCCACTGGGATGCCAACACGACATACGGGGCCGATGATGACCACATGACCCTGAAGAACAGTGGCAGCCCGGCCTATTATGCCGATTATGGCACATCCCCCACGAAGGTCCGGACGGAACGCTTCAAGAACGAACAGTGGAACAACACGCTGAACATCAGCCGCAGGTTCGCCTTTGCTCCCGGCCGCTCGCTGGACCTCTCCTTCGGCGCCCAGCACAGGCTGGAGAAATACACCATCGGGGCCGGTGAGCCTGCCTCCTACTACAAGGGTGGTCTCCAGGGCTTTGCGGGCCTGATGCCGCAGAATGCGGGATCATGGACCCGCAACGTCTGGGCGGGCTACATTGATGCGGACTTCCACCCGCTCCGGCATCTCGATGTCGATTTCGGCGGGCGGTATGAGCATTATACCGATTCCGGCAATGCCGAGACGGGCAAGATCGCCGCCCGGTATGACGTGACGAAACGCTTTGCCCTGCGAGCCACCATCAGCAACGGCTACCGTGCTCCCACCCTGCTGGAGCAGCATTACAGCGTGCTCAGCGTCATCCCCAACGGGGCCTCGGCCAGTCTGCCTGTCAGTTCCGCAGCGGCCAGCTCCCTCGAGGCCCAGCGGCTGAAGGCGGAACGCTCCACCAACGCCAGCGGCGGCATCGTGCTGGAACCCGTCACGAACCTTCATGTCTCGGCTGACGTGTACCAGATCAACATCCGCAACCGCATCTCACCGGGCGGCAGCTTCCAGGGCAGTGCGGCAGAAAATGCCATCGCCCTGATGGGGGCCTCCCTGCCCGGCGGGCTGGACCCGGACAACGTCACGGCCACCTACTTCACCAACGGGGCCAGCACCCGCACGCAGGGGCTGGACATCATGGCCGATTACGCCCTGAAGCTGCACCGCTACGGGTCACTCAATCTCAGCCTGGCCCTCAATCTGAACCGCACCCGCATCCACCATCTCAACACCTATGCGGACGGATCGCCCATCCTCAATGCCCAGCAGATCGGCTACCTCACCACGGCGTCACCCCGCAGCAAGATCGTTCTCAACGCATACTGGAAGCTGAACCGCTGGAATGTGAACCTCCGCCAGACACGCTATGGCGAGACGGTCAACAACGTGACCTATCAGGACCAGGCCCCGGCGGCCCTGCAATATTCGCAGAGCCAGTTCCACCGCTTCGTGAACACACCTGCCTGGCTGACGGACCTTGAGGTCGGCTTCCAGGCCACGAAGCGCATCCATCTGGCCGTCGGCGGGAACAACCTCTTCAACGTCCGGCCCCGCCGGATGCCGCTGGAAAACTCCTACACCGGCTCACTGTTCTACGACAACAATTCCGCCGGTATCCCCATGACGGGCGGCTATTACTACGGGCGCATCAACATCAGCCTGTAACCCCGGAGACAGGCACGGACCACGACAGGGCAGACCACCATGTTCTCAGCGATCGAGCAGCACACCATCCACCCCATCCCCGCCTCGGACAGGCGGGGCCGCCCGCGGGACCAGTTCACCATCTGGTTCAGCACCAACATGACGCTGCTGACAGTCGTGACGGGTGCGCTGGGGCCGTTGCAGTGCCACATCTCCTTCACCCTAACGGCCCTCGCTTTCCTGCTTGGCAGCCTGCTCGGGGCTGTCTTCATGGCCCTTCATGCCGTGCAGGGGCCACGGCTTGGGGTGCCGCAGATGATCCAGAGCCGGGGGCAGTTCGGTGCATGGGGGGCCATGCCGGTCATCCTGATGGTCGTCGTCATGTATGTCAGCTTCGTCGCCTCCAACTGCGTGGTGGGCGGCGATGCGCTGCGGAGTGTCCTGCCCTCGCTGGGAGCACACCCGGCCATCCTCATCATGGCCGTCCTCAGCCTGCTGCCCTGCATCATCGGCTACCGGACGATCGAGATATTCTCCTCGGCGGTTTCCTTCATCACGACGGCCGTCATCCTGCTCTGCTTCTTTGTCGGGCTGGCGAGCCTGCCACACGGGCAGGCCTTTCTGGCAGACATGCACGGCTCCTTTGCCGGGTTTCTCCAGGCCTTTTCCATCGCCGTGCTCTGGCAGATCGCCACGGCTCCCTATGTCTCCGATTCCTCACGCTACCTGCCGGATGAGAAGGCCAGCTATCCCCGCATCTTCCTCGCCTGTTATGGCGGCACGGTCGGCGGAACCTTTCTGGCGATGGCAGCGGGGGCCTTCCTAAGTGCCGCCACAGGGCTATCACCCGCCGTCGCCATCACCCACATGACGGGACCATGGGCAGGGCTGATCATCCTCGTCCTGGGGCTGTCCATCGCCTTCGCCAATGCCATGGACCTCTACTGCTGCACGCTCTCCCTCATCACGCTGCTGCACAGCTGCCGCACCAGCTGGCAGCCACGGGGGCGCAGCCGCCTCATCATCACCCTGCTGATCATCCTGACAGCCACGGCGATGGCTCTCTTCATGGCGAAGTCCTTCAATGCCGCCTACAGTGCCCTGCTGGACCTGCTCATGGCCGTCATGATCCCGTGGACCGCCATCAATCTCTCGGACTTCTACCTCGTCCGCAAGGGGGACTATCACGTCCCGTCCTTCTTCGAGCGGGATGGCGGCGTCTATGGCCTCACGAACGGCCCGGCCCTGCTCAGCTACGGGCTGGGGATTCTGGCGGAGATCCCTTTCCTGAACCTGTCCTTCTATCATGGCCCGCTGCTGGAGCGGCTGCATGGCGTGGACATCTCATGGCTGACGGCCCTGCTCGTCTCCACGCTCAGCTATCTTCTGCTGGCACGGTACGGAAAAGCCCACCACACCCAACAACCGGGCGGATGAAGAGACGACCTTCTGATTTTCAGGGGAAAGACTGGAGCGGATGAGGGGAATCGAACCCCCGTATGCAGCTTGGGAAGCTGCCGTTCTACCATTGAACTACATCCGCTTCGTGGGGCCTCTTATACCGGCTGGCAAAACCCTGCGCAATCCCCTTTCCATCATATTTTCCAGCAGAGTATCGCCCTTCCCCGAACATCTTCCGGCGAACCGTGACCGGTTCTCCTTGACGCCCCCTTCCACCGGGCGCATAGTCGGGGTGTGGCGTTGCTGGATGGTAACCCACCCTCGTGATTTGATAGGCCGGCTTGCGGCGAGGTAAAAGAACATGCGCTAAAGAGGCCCTGTTTCTCTCCCGCAGAATCAGGACTTCATACGGCCTCCATCCTAATCGGGCAGGCCGCCGGGTGGTCTGCCTCTTCAGCTGGAGGAACCCATGCCCTCTACCGACCAGTCCTTCCTCTCCTCCTGCCGCACCGACACACGTCTGCTGCACGAGGCCCGCAACCGCACCGAACATGGTGAAACGTCGGACGCCATCTTCCCGACCTCCGGTTTTGTCTATGACAGTGCAGAACAGGCCGAAGCCACCTTTGAAGGAACAATCCAGCATCTTCAGTATTCCCGCTATGGGAACCCCACGGTTGATGCGCTGCAGGATCGCCTTGCCCTGCTTGAAGGGGCCGAGGCCTGCCAGACGACATCCACCGGCATGGGGGCCGTCTCCTGTGCCCTGCTGGCCCAGCTGAAGGCTGGTGACCGTGTCGTGGCCAGCAGTGCGCTCTTCGGCTCCACACACTGGCTGCTGGACTCGCTACTGCCCGGCTATGGCATCGAGACCGTCATGCTGGACGGCACCGACCTCAAGGCCTGGGAAGAGGCTCTTTCCAAACCCACCCAGGCCGTGCTGATCGAGACCCCCTCCAACCCGATGCTGGATGTTCTGGACATCCGCCACATTGCCGACCTTGCCCACAAGGCGGGGGCCATCTTCATGGTGGACAATGTCTTCGCCACACCTGTCGGCCAGAAGCCGCTGGAGCTCGGGGCGGATGTCGTCATCTACTCCTGTACCAAGCATATTGACGGTCAGGGCCGTGTGATGGGCGGGGCCATTCTGGGCAGTCAGGAATGGATCACCGGAACACTCCAGCCCTTCGTCCGCAATACGGGCAACACGCTGTCTCCCTTCAATGCCTGGGTGCTGTCCAAGGGGCTGGAAACGCTGCGCCTGCGTGTGGAGGCCATGGCCCGCAATGCCGCCCGCCTTGCTGACGCCCTGAGCGAACTGCCCGGCATCACGTCCGTCCGCTATCCCGGCCGCAAGGATCATCCCCATGCCGACCTTGCCCGGAAACAGATGAGCAATGGCGGAACACTGGTGGCCTTCAGCGTCGCCAATGGCAAGAAAGGGGCGTTTGCCTGCCTCAACGCCTTCCGGCTCATTGCCATTTCCAACAATCTGGGGGATGCCCGCAGCCTTGCCACCCACCCCGCCACCACCACCCACCGCAAGCTGACACAGGAACAGCGTGATGCTCTGGGCATCACGGATGGGTCCATCCGCTTCTCGGTCGGGCTGGAAGATGTGGAGGACCTGATCGAGGACCTGCGCCGTGGGGCCGAAGCCGCCCGGCAGGCAGGCTGAACGACCCGGCCTGCAAGCCCGTCCCCGCACTCCCCGTGAACGGGACGGGCGGCCACGACAGGTCAGACATATGAAGACATTCCAGAATACCAGTAAGGGAAAATCCGCCGCTCCTGACAGAATGACCTGACAAATCCCCATAATGATTCTAGTAAAGGCCCATGTCCGATAATTCCCTCCCCCCGGAAGGCCCGATGGCCGAGACGGAAACCCTCGAGATGGAGCCCATCACGTCCCTGCCCGCCTTTACGGCCCATACCGGCGACGTGACCGTGAATGTCCGCCCTTTCTGGGTTGATGAACATTCCGACCCGGAAGAACACCGTTATGTCTGGCTCTATCATGTACTGATTGAAAACAGAGGCAAGGAGAGCATCCAGCTTCTCTCACGCAGCTGGACCATCACGGATGATCGGGGTGGGCGTGAAGACGTGCATGGTGAAGGCGTGGTGGGCGAGCAGCCCGTCATTGCTCCAGACAGCAGCTATCAATATACATCCGGAGCTGAACTCAAAACACCGAGCGGCTTCATGGAGGGCCTCTACCACATGGTCACCCCGGCCAGCGGCCATCGTTTTGATGTCACCGTGCCCGTATTCAGTCTGGACAGTCCCCATCACATGGGCATGACCCACTGACGGACAGCAGAAAAGGACCCGCCATCTTGAACGCCCCTCATGCCCGCCCGAAACACAGACGCATTGCCGCCCTTCTTCTGGCGGCGGGACGTGGGCGGCGGTTCTCTGCCGGTGCCCCGCAGGAACAGGCCAGCATAAGCAAGCAGTTCCATCTTCTGGCCGGGCAGCCGGTCATCCGGCACGCCGCCATGGCCCTGCTGCCGCATGTCGATGTCCTCCAGCCGGTTGGCAGCGACCCGCTCCTGCCCGAGGCCCTGGCAGGGCTGGATGTCCTTCCCCCGGTCGAGGGCGGAGCCGAACGGCATGACAGCGTGCGGGCCGGACTGGAGGCCCTGGCAAAACTGCCCGAGCCGCCTGATGTCGTTCTCGTGCATGACGGGGCCCGCCCCTGCGTCCCGGCTGCTGTCATCACCCGTACCCTTGAGGCACTGGAGACCCATGAAGGTGTCATCCCGGCCCTGCCTGTCAGCGACACGCTGAAGAAGGTGGAGAATGGCCTCATCACCGGGACGGTCTCACGGGAGGGCCTCTGGCGTGCCCAGACCCCGCAGGGCTTCTCCTTCCCGCTGCTGCGGGACCTGCATGCCCGGCACCGCACCGCCCTGACCGATGATGCCGGCCTGCTGGAGGCGGAAGGCCACAAGGTGGCGATCGTCATGGGTTCGGAAGACAATATCAAACTGACCGTTACGGAGGATCTGATGCGGCTTGAACGTGTAATTGAGGACCAGAAGACCCAGCCTGCGCAAGCTCCCGTTCTTCTGCCCCGTGTCGGTCTGGGCTATGATGTTCATGCCTTTGCCGAGGGCCGCAAGCTCATCCTCTGTGGCATCGAGATTCCCCATGAGAAGGGCCTTGCCGGTCACTCCGATGCCGATGTGGGCATCCATACACTCTGCGACGCCATCTATGGTGCGCTGAATGAGGGCGACATTGGCCGTCACTTCCCCCCCACGGATGAGAAATGGCGTGACATGGATTCCGCCCGCTTCCTCATCCATGCCGGAGAGCTGATCCGCTCCAAGGGTGGGATGCTGGTCAATGCGGACCTGACGATCATCTGCGAGCGCCCGAAGATCGGCCCTCATGCCAAGGCCATGTGTGCCCGCCTTGCCGAACTGCTGAAGGTCAGTCCCAGCCGCATTTCCGTCAAGGCCACGACCTCCGAGCGTCTGGGCTTCACGGGGCGGGAAGAAGGCATCGCCGCCACGGCTGCCGTCAGCATCATGGTGCCGGACAGCGGGGAGTAAGACGCTCCCTCCTTCCGCAGGGCCAGTCGTGAAAAAGCCCCTCCAGAGACCCGTTCTGGAGGGGCTTTTCCGTTCCATGAAATCACGCTTCCTGTCCGATCAGGCTGCTTTCACCCGCCCCTGCGCCAGATGCAGGAAACGGAGCGCATCGGCAATGTCCGTGTTCCGCTTCTCAAGCAGTGTGGCAAGTTCCCTGTCGTGGCCCCATTTTTCCAGCTGGCGGTATTCGTCGGCATGGGCAAGATGCACGGCCTCGTCAAAGCTGACCACGTCATGCACCAGAGCCAGCGGCAGAAGCAGGCTGCCCATGATGGGCACCATGACACCCAGAGCCGTCAGCTGGGCAGGCTCCAGCTGCGACAGGTAATGCGTCAGGGCCTCGCCATAGGCGGCAGGCTGCTCCAGAGGCATGAGACCATCCGTCATGGCCGGATGCAGTCCCTGTTCCGCCGCCCAGGCCCGGATGCGGGCCGTCACGGCATCATCCTGCGCCACACTCCGGTAGCAGAGATTGTCATCAATGCCATAAGCGTGCAGGGCGGCTTCCATCGCTGCACGATCGGGCAGGATGCGCTCGATCTGACTGCCCGCCATGCGGGTCAGGACCAGATCATCCGGGGTGAACTGGGCACCCTCGGCAATCTGACGCCATTCTTCCGCAAGAGCCTCTGCCAGAGCAGGAGATGACACGGCCAGGGCCGTTCCGGCAGGCAGCTTCACGGGCCTGCCATCCAGCAATGGTCCCTGCTGGCCAGACTCACCGACTGGCCCCACTGTCACCTGTTTCCAGAAACGCCTGTGCAACTGTGCCATGACGCTGCCCTTCCTTCCTGTCAGTTGCCACCAAGACCAAGGGCCCGGAGAATCCCGCCTGCCCCGCCAGAATGGCCATCATCCCGTGCAGGCAGGGCCAGACCCTTCTGCCCGCCACGAGCCTGCTGGACAGCATGAGCACAAGCATCACTGCCAAAACGGGCTGTATCCAGAGCAGCCTGATCCTTGTCCTGCGCTCCTATATGAACCGTGCCATTCTGCCCTGAAAGGGCCAGTGGTGTGGAAAAATCCGCCCCTACAAGCGTGACATGCGGCATGAGCTGGAACGTGTAGCTCATGTCACCCAGCTTCATCGTCCCCTGCCCGATGAGGGAAAGATGCTTCACCTCCAGAGCCATGTCACTGAAATGTGCCTGACCATGCCCGAATGTCGCCGTCCCGGCAAAGCAGCGCAGCCCCATCGTGCCAGAACCCAGCTTGAGGAGACTGGCCGCAGGGCCTGCCAATGGTGCCAGAACCTCCCTTTGGACACGGCCATCCACAAGGGACAGGCCCATCTGGCCATCCAGGGCCTGCCACAGGGCCTCAGGCTGGGCGCCTTCCGTCCCGAGAGCCCCTTCCAGCTGCACAGGTCCCTCAAACATCACAGGCTGCCCCAGCAGGCTCTGTACCCAGCTGGCCGGCAGAATGAATGGATGCGCCTTCATGCCCATCCGCAGAGGGTCAGCCGTGCCATCCAGCACAACCTCACCAGCAAGCGGCACGTCCTGCACGCTCCCTCCCAGCACGGAAAGACTCAACCGCCCCCCCAGCCCCAGAAGATGCAGATGCAGCCCCTGATAGGCGATGCCTGCCACATGGAGCTGATCTGCTGTCATGTCTACATCGAACGGTCGCCCCGCCATGCTTCCGAACCACTGCGTCAGCCGGGTCTCAGACGCCTTTCCTTCCGCGGGGGCCACCTCTGGCGGCCGGGATGCCTGCGCAGCATCACCGGGCTCTCCCTTGCCCGCAGCGGGCACAGGCCCCGCCTGCACTGTCGGCTCGGCAGCAGGTGTGAGCGATGCGGAAGAGACACGCTCCCCCTCCAGATGGGTCAGATGCAGTTTGCCCACAAGCCCCGCATCCGGCTGCATGGGCAGGTCCGCCGACAGGTTTCCGCCCGCTTCCTGACTGTCAAACACCACATCCTGAAGCGACAGGGAAGAAAGGCCTGCATCCTTCACCGGCCCCAAGACAAGCTGCCCCTTCACATGACCATCATGCACCAGCAGGCCCGGAATTCCCCTGATGTCAGGAAACTGGAACAGGGCTGCCTGGCCGGAAAAAGCCAGCGTACTGCCCTGCCGCCCGGCCTGTCCCTGAAGGTCGAAAGACACATTGTCCTGTCTGGCATCCGTTCTGGCGGCATCACCCCGGCTGAACAGGCTGGATAATGTTCTGTCCTGCCCCTGCACGTTCAGCTTCAGCCCGACAGATGCCGGGATGCGGCCCAAAAGAGCAGACTGTGCCTTCTGCAAACTCTCTGCCTCACCATGAAACAGCCAGGCATAACGCCCCCAGGCAGCCTGCCCCTGAAGGACAAATGGTGCCTGCGCACTGTCAGCATCAATCTGGATGTCGCTCAGCTGCAGCGGTGCCGCCACATGCCACATGCCCGCAGGCAGGGTCGCACTGCCCAAATGGGCATGAACCTGATCCAGCACCAGACGCCGGGGCAGATGCAGCAGGGCATCCGTCAGAGCCATGTCCGTTCCGTTGCTGGCAGCCACCATGTCATCATCACTGTGGAAGCGGACTGTCCCCTCAAGCTGCCCCAGATCAACCGGCATCGCCCGTAAGAGCAGATGCCGCAGGCCCCGCAGGGATGTCCAGCGACCGGACAGCGTGAAATTCACACCTTTCAGCCGGTGGGCGTCCCGCATGAGGCCATCAAGCGTGGCATGGTCCTGGTGCTCGCCGGTCCCCAGCGTCAGCCCCAGGCTGAAAGCCCACGGGTCTTTCTGTCCGGCAGACGCAGAGAGAAGCTGATGGAGAGGGCCAAGCCGTCCCCGCAGCGTAAAAGGCGTGTGCCCATATGTGCCCCGCAGATCCACCCACGGGCTCACACTGCGCATGCCCGCCATCTCCAGACTTGCCAGATGAAGGTGGCCTCCTTCCGGGACATGACTGTCCGACAGATCATCCTGCCATGAGAGTTCAGCATCAGTCAGATGCAGCCCTCCGAAGCTGACCTTCCAGCGGGGGGTGACGGCATCACCGGCCACAGGCGCTGCGACCCTCTGATCCTGCGAGATTACAGGGAGCCACGTGGAGCACTGTTTCTCGCTGGCCCGATGCAGCATGATGCCCGCGCCCCTCACCGTGAATTCCTGAAAGGAAATCTCCCGGTTCAGTATCGCCAGCAGAGACAGGTCCGCATGGACGGACCGGGCCGCCACGAAGGGCGTGCAGCCCGGTCTTGTCAGTACGACATTTGTTGCCTGAAAAGACGGCCATGGCAGCAGCTGGAAGGACGTTTCCCCCATCTTCAGCTCCAGCCCCGTCTGCTGCTGGAAGGCCTCCGTGACACGCTGCCGCAGCCTGTTCTGGTCTATCAGAAACTGCGGAGCAAGGCTCACGCCTGTCACCACCACCACCAGCCCGATCAGGATTGCTGCCAGCTTTTTCATCTGCCTGTGTCCTCGTTTTCTCAGGCGGCCAAGTCCCCCTGCAAAGGGCCAGCCGTCCCTGTCAGTCTTTCACCGTGTCCGGCGTGGTGCTGGTGTGTCACCAGCAATGAAACCCAGCGTCTGGAACGTCTCACGCATATGGGGCGGCAAGGGAGCCGCCACCTGCAACCTTCCCCCCGCCGGATGAGGGAACTCCAGCATCCTTGCATGGAGGTGCAGCCTGTCCGGGAAACCCTCCACATGGGCCGTTTCGCCCCCATAGCGGGGATCACCCAGAATGGGCGTGCCCAGACTCTCCGTATGGACACGCAGCTGGTGCGTCCGCCCCGTCCAGGGGGACAGGGCCAGCCAGCTGAAACGCTTGCCTGTGGCATCCAGCGTCTCGTAGGAACTCTTGGCACTCATCGCATCCTCTTCCCCACGGGAGACAGGCACGATAAGCGAGGCACCCCCGGCCCCGACCTTGGCCAGAGGCTGGTCGATCACACCTTCAGCAGGGCTGGGCCGCCCGACAACCACCGCCCAGTAGGTCTTGCTCACCTCACGCCCCCGAAAGGCCGCTGCCAGTTTTGCTGCCACACCGGGCGTGCGGGCCAGCAGCAGGATGCCGGACGTATCACGGTCAATGCGATGCACGAGGCGGGGCTTGTCGCCTCCCTCCGGCCTCAGCCCCTCCAGCATCATGTCCACGTGTACGGTGATGCCGGGGCCACCCTGTGTTGCCAGACCGGACGGCTTGTTCAGCACGATGAGATGGTCATCCTCATAAAGGATCATGTCCCGCAGCTGCTGGACGAGTTCCGGGTTGGGCGGTGGCGGCGGGGCCGGGCGGCTCTGGTCCGGCAGAGGGGGGATACGGATGCTCTGGCCGGGATTGAGCCTTTTATTGGGCTGCACCCGCCCTCCATCAACCCGCACCTGCCCCTTGCGGCACAGCTTCTGCAACCCGCCCTGTGTCAGGTTGGGATAATGACGGCGAAACCAGCGGTCGAGACGCAGATCGGCCTCATCTTCGCTGACAATACGATTCTCAACACTCATGACTGGCGAGATGCCCGTTTCTGCGCCAGCATGTCCAGCCGTTTCCTGATTCTTTCTTCAAATCCACGGTCGACCGGCCTGTAAAGCGTCACCCGTTCCATGCCGTCGGGGAAGTAGTTCTGGCCGGAAACACCATCCTCGCAGTCATGATCGTATTCGTAGCCCTTCTTGTAACCCAGCTCCTTCATCAGGGCTGTCGGAGCATTGCGGATATGGGCCGGAGGCATGAGGCTGCCCGTCTGCTTCGCCAATGCCCTGGCCTCATTATAAGCCCGATACACTGCGTTGGACTTGGAGGCGACCGCCAGATGGACCACAACCTGCGCCAGGGCCACCTCCCCCTCTGGAGAGCCGAGCCTCTCATAAGCCATCGCTCCGGCCTGTGCCAACGGCAGGGAGGTCGGATCAGCCTCGCCAATATCCTCACTGGCAAAGCGGACGAGACGGCGGGCAATGTAGCGGGGGTCTTCCCCGCCTTCCAGCATGCGGGCGAACCAGTAAAGTCCCGCATCAGGGTCACTCCCCCGCAGGGATTTGTGCAGAGCGGAAATCAGATTGTAATGCTCGTCCCGGTCCCTGTCATACAGGACAGGCCGCCGGGACAGGGACCGGGCCAGCTCCTCCGGCCCCAGCGGGCGGGTTCCATCCTTCGTCAGGGAAAGAAGCTGCTCGACCATGTTCAGCAGATAGCGCCCATCCCCATCCGCCATGGCCCGCAGGGAGGCCCGGCCCTCATCCGTCAGGGGCAGGGTCCGCTCCGTGGCCGTTTCGGCCCGCACAAGAAGCTGCTCCAGCGCAGCATCATCCAGCCTGTGCAGGACAAGAACCTGACAGCGTGACAACAGGGCGGAGTTCAGCGTGAAGGACGGATTCTCGGTCGTGGCTCCCACCAGCACGACCGTTCCCCGTTCCACATAGGGCAGAAAGCCATCCTGCTGCGCCCGGTTGAAGCGGTGAATCTCATCCACGAAGAGCAGCGTGCCACGCCCGGTGGCCTCAGCCTTGCGGCGGGCTTCATCAAAGGCTTTTTTCAGATCCGCCACACCGGAAAAAACAGCGGAAATCTTCGTGTAAAACAGTCCCACCCGTTCGGCGAGCAGCTGGGCAATGGTTGTCTTGCCGCATCCCGGCCCACCCCAGAGAATCAGGCTGGACAGATGGCCGCTTCCCAGCATCCGGGTCAACGTACCCTCCGGCCCCAGAAGATGGACCTGCCCCTGCACCTCATCCAATGACTGCGGACGCAGACGGTCCGCCAGCGGCTGGGTGCCCGCAGCACGGCGTGACGGAGAGGCCTCTGACCGGCGTGCCCCCTCCTCATGCCGGGAAACACCACCCGATGAGGAACCCCCAAAGAGATCCGGCATGATATCCGACATCATCATCCCTCCTGCCTTTCCCACCACTGCCAGACCCGGCAGCCTCTCATTCGAACAGACGCCGCAGCCCACCGGGCAGCAGGGCGGAGAAAGGGTTAACATGCATCTGTGGCTTGGCCAAACTGCCATCCAGCCTGTAGGTCATGGCCATGATACCACTTCCCTTCCGGGCCCCGAAAAAACTGCCCGCAGCCTGATTGATCCCAAAGAATGGCGAGATGGTGCCCTGCATCTGCATCATGGCCTGCCCGAAATCCATCTGCCCTTTCATCGTCACCCCCAGAATGGCATTGCCGGCCCGCGCCTCTGCCAGATCAAGCCGCTCCCCCGCTACCCGGAAGGACGCCCGCAACTGGACATCTTCAAACTGTTTGCGGGAAATCTGCCCCCAATGCAGAGGGGCAGCCAGCGTGGCAATGACAAGAGCCGTCGGCGGATTTTTCAGCGTCAGATGGTCCACGGCCAGCGTGCCATCAAAGGGCGGCAGCCCCAGTCCCAGCCCCATGGTACGCTCGGCACTGGTCACATGCGCATCGGCCGCCACGGGCTGGCAATGGCCCTGGAGGTCCACCGTGCCACCAGCCAGCTGGCCATACACACCAAGAGACGCCAGAATCCTGCCCAGATCAGCAGCAATGAGCCTTACATCCAGCACGCCTATCCGTCTGGAATCCTGTGCGAGATCAAACGTGAGGGACGGCTGGGCCACATGCAGGAAAGCCCCCTGCACCCGCTGCGCTGCCCAGCGAAGGTTGGCTGACACATGGCTGGCTGTCTGTTCAGCTCCATAGATCACCCTGTCAGCCCGCAACCCGATAGCCCATATCCCCTCCGGCAGGATGGATGCCTGGCTGGCGCTGCCGGGTGCCCGTCTGACCTTTTTCTCCACGGGGTGAATAGGCTGTGAGCGTGACTTTCCGGTGGCCGGATGCCCGAACCAGGGGGTCAGGTCCAGAGTACTGGCCTGCACGGATATCTGGTACCGCCGGTCATCCGCCGTTCCGTCCCGCACCGGCCAGTCCATCACGGCACTGCCGCTCGTCCGTCCAAACTGGAAATGGGTGAGGTTGATCCCTCCCAGCTGACCAGACCTCATGCGCCCTTCTGCCTGAAGGGCCAGCTGGGGACCATGGGCGCGAACATCATCCAGACGGATCATCTGCCCATCCTGCCATGTCACTCCTGCCTGCAAGCCCGCAGGGACACCAACAGGCTTGTGCCAGAAACGGGCCCGGACACCCAAACCTCTCAGGTCCACCTGCACCGAGGCAGTCCCCCGACTATGGCCGGGGCCCCCACCGTACTGGCTGTAGACAACATGCCCCACGCCACTGCCCTGCATGATGGAGTCCTGCGCCAGCCCCGCCGGAACCCCGAGACTGCGCAACTCCTTTGCCCCCAATGAGGCCTGCAGATCTGCTTTCAACATCAGGCGTCCCGGCACATTGGCCTGAAAACTGTCGAACAGGCTGCCCGTCATCATCACGCCACGGAACCGGGCACCTCCCTTCACGGCAAGTCCGGCTTCATTGACCGAAAAGTGCCCATTCCCCTGCTGTATCCGCCCCAGGGACGGCAGAGCGAACAAGATGTTCTGGAAATCAAACTCTGCCCCATATCCCACATCCTTCATCAGAAGGTGACTGTTGAGCGGCAGCTTCAGCGAGAGCGTGCCCTTCAGCATCCCGCCCGTATTGGCTGGATTGACCGGATGACGGGACAGCAGATTGAGCCGTGGATAGGAAAGGACCGCCACAAAAGCTGACAGGGGTCCTTCCATCCCCAGCGAGAATTCACCTGTCTGCTCCCGCTTGAGCAGATCACTCAGAACAATATGCCCCGTCGGTACGGTCACCGAGCCCCCTCGACCATCCGCAAGATGACCATGCTGCACGTCGATCAGCAGACGGTCATCATCCACAAAATGGGCGTAGGCATCCTCCCCCGTGACCTGTGGCATACCCTCCATCCATGTCACGCTCAGGCTATGGCCTGTCAGTTCACCCCCCAGCGCCCTGACATCCAACCCGTCGAGACCGGTATTGCTGGTAAAATCAAGCTGAAGACGCAGATTCTCACCACGCCCTGCCGTCATGTTGGTGGTCATCCAGCGACGGGCTCCACGGGCTGTGCCATCCGGCCAGACACTCGCCAATGTGGCAAAATCGAATGTTGGCACATGGCCATCCACCAACAGCTCCACATCCTTTGGCCTGTCCAGATGATCCAGCCGCCCATGGGCATCAATGATGAAAGGGACCGTCCGCCCCAGGGAGTCCAGTGCCGCAAGCTCCGTATGCAATGCCAGAACCAGGGGGGCCTGCTGGCCAGCCTCCGCAGGGTCCAGATGGAACGATACCTTCCCCGATGAGAGACGGAACGGAATGCGGCCAGGCCGGTCAATCTCGCCAGCTCCAGCGTCCACCTCCCCTGCCATGTGAGCAAAATGGCCGACCAGTCCATGCCCCTCCAGAATCCCTTCCAGATGAAACGCCAGAGGCATGTTCGGGATGCCCATGCCTTTTTTCCCGGCTGGCGACAGCGGCAGCCAGGCCGCCAGAGCCGGAAAACGGACCGGAGAAACAGTCAGCTGCCAGCGTGTCCGTGCCGCTCCGTCGGGAGCCATGTCACCTGCCAGATGGACCGTGGCCTCCTCCTGCCCTGCACCCAGCCCGCCCCCCTGGAGGGACGCCTCCATCCGCCCCTGCCAGCCGGTCTGCCTGTCATGATCCGCCTTCAGTTCCGGCAGGGTTACAATGAGCGAAGAATCCGGTGCCGTCTCATCCCTTATGGTCAGCCTGATATCCTGAAGATCAAGATGCCAGGGCATGATGGCAGCCAGAGGTGGCAGAGTGCCTCCACCCGGATGCTGCGCCCCGGGCTTCACACCGCCCAGGCTGACATGACCCTCCGCATCCCGGAACGCCACAAGGCGCAGCCCCCGGACATCCAGCGACCGCAGGCCCACCTGCCCATGCAGCAGGCTCGCAAGCCGGAAAACAACCCCGACATGATCAAGCTGCTGTTCCGGCACTTCGGCAGCCACCTCATCAGCCCCCCCGCCTTCTGGAAGGGCACGATACCGGACACCCTCAAGGCTGAGCAGAATCTTGGCCGAATGACCGTTCTTTCCGGGTTTCCACGACAGGGCCATGCGCTCCCAGTGGAGACGCCCCCCACCAGCATGGGTCAGGGCCCCTCCCCAACGATGGGACAGCCCCGTCACATCCAGAGGCCCCTGGGCCAGCCGTCCCAACAGCAGGGCCACCGCCAGCAGCAGCCCCACCAGCGGCACCAGAAGCCCCAAGGCCACACGGCGCAGGATTGTCTGCCATGTCATGTCCACGATACCCCGGATAAAGAGACATCCCGTGATGTCCTGAAACAGAAAAACAGGAGAGCGGCTGCCCGGAACAGACCGGAGACTGGCGGAAACCGGCTGTCAGAGCCGGGACAGAGCCTCCTGCACCCATGCCACATGCTTGGCGGGGCTGACCTTCCGCTTGAAAGCAGCAAGACGCCCTTCCGCATCGACCAGAAAGGAGCTCCGCTCAATCCCCATGAACTCCCGCCCATAGAGCTTCTTCTTCACCCACACGCCATAGGCTTCGGCCAATGCATGATCGGGGTCTGACAGCAGGGTGAAGCTGAGCGCCTGTTTCAGAATGAATTTTTCCAGTGCTCCCACACCATCGGGACTGACACCCAGCACACGCAGACCATCCCCACCGGGGATACGCAGCTCGGCCAGATGGTCACGCAGATCGCAGGCCTGAGTGGTGCAGCCCGGCGTGGAAGCCCGTGGATAGAAATACAGAAGATAGGGCTGCCCGCGGAGGGCATGGCTGCTCACCCTCTCCTCGCCTGTGGGGCCCATCCCCGCCAGATCGAAATCGGGCACCGGGGCCCCCACGGCCAGCCCCTCACCGGAACCTGAAACCTTTTCTGCCTGTGTCATGCTTTTACTGCTCCGCACTGTTGGGCTGGTCACCATGGGAGACACTGCCATCTCCCACCGAATCATCAGGGCTGTGTGGCTGATCCGGCACGCTGCTGCCCTCACCCCCGGTACGGGCGGCACCATGCGCCGTACCATCCAGTGGAGCATCCGGAACGGGACGGGCCTGTGCCGGCTGGGATGCCGGCCTGCCCTTGAGGAAGGGACTGACCCTCTGAAACCCGGCAGGCGGCTGGAAACGGTCTGCCGGAATGTCCTCATACCGCACGGACACGGCCTGAAGATGGCCCTGAAGACCATCAGCATCCACACCATCCTCGGCGAGGATGAGGCCATCCTCCGTCACGCAGGCCGTTGCCTTGCCACGAGGGCTTTCAATGGCCCATTCCCGGCAAGGCACGCCAGCAATCTGCTTCATCCCGCCAGCATGGTAGGTCATATCCAGACTGAGCAGGAACGTATTGTGCAGCCCATGCATGGGACGGAACTGGATGTAGCGCCTCTCCTGCATGCTGACGAGCGTCATGATCTGGTTGGGGCGATCCAGAATGGTGGCGCTCTGCCCATCATCAGGATCAATCCGCAGCCGGTCACCCGAAGCAGCAAAAGAAACCGCCACCTGATGCTCCGGCCCGGCTCCCTTCCCCTTGCCCGGCAGCACTTCTGTCTGGAACCGGTAGGTCACCACGGCATCCCGCATCGGTGCCAGAGGGGGATGATCCGCTGGCGCAGCGGCTTCGGCAATGCCACAGGCCAGCACGGCAGCCCCAAGGGCCGCCAGCACTGTCCCCCCGGCCCGCCGCACGACCTTATCCCGCCCCGGCATGACTTCCCTGATACACCACTGCATCCGCACGTCTTCCTCCATCTCCATCCATGACCGGCGCCGGACACCGCCCAGCCTGCAAACGGGCAGAAGCATATCAGACCATGACAGCAGGGCCAGAGAGAAATTGGTTACCTTTCTGCCCGCCCGGCAGAGCCCTGCACCATGGCCTCCAGTTCCGGCCCCAGAGCAGCAAGGCTGACATCTCCAGGCCATCGGGCAGGCTGCTGCATGGCCGCCGCAAGCTGCTGCCTGTAAGCCGCAAAGGGCACTCCCACACAGCCAAGACTGGCCAGATGCGGGGTGACGTACTGCGTATCCAGCAGGCCATATCCCCCCTGCCGCAGGGCCGCCATCAGATGTACCAGCGCTATCTTGGACGCATCCCGCACATGGGACACCATGCTCTCCCCGAAGAAGGCACCATGCAGGGACACACCATAGAGCCCCCCAAGAAGCGCTCCGCTCTCCCTGTCCCGGACCTCCACGGAATGGGCATGGCCCAGACGGTGCAGCTCGCCATAAAGCTGGCGGATGCGCCCGCTGATCCATGTTTCCGGCCGGGAGGGCGTCAGGCGGGCGCAGGCCTGCATCATGCCATCGAAATCCTCATCACTGCACAGGCGGTACTGCCCGGCCATGACGGTCCGCATCAGCCGCCGGGGCAGGGCTGGTGCCTCCAGGGGAATGATCCCCCGCTCCTGCGGGCAGAACCATTCCAGCTCATCGCTCTGCCCATCCGGTGCCATGGGGAACAGACCTTCCCCATAAGCACGCAGAAGCAGGTCAGATGTGATAGGCTCCATCAGATAATCTTTCCCTACAGAGAAGCCGAATCATGTCCAGCCAGTCTCCCTCACGCCCTTCATCGCAGACCTACATCTATACGATCGCACTGGCCCTGTCCTTCCTTCTTCAGCTGGTCTGGCCTGCATTGACTCCCCTCATGGGTGTCGTGCGCGTTTTTGCCCTCATGGGTATTCTCGTCTTCGGACCACTGGAGCTGTATCAGCTCTACCGCATGGCCCCACGCTGAAAACGCCACCCGGACAGAAAAACAGAGGGGCGGCCCCTGCCGGAGTCCGCCCCTCTGAAAGCCGTGCAGACAGCCCTGCTCACGCTTCTGCGCTGCGACCTCGATACGCCTCGGCGGCATCCCGCACAGCAGCCCCGTGCAGGCGCTCCAGCCTGCGGATGGTGAAATGGGCCTTGGCCAGAGCCCGATAATGAGCAAGGAAGGCCGAGTTGATGGCCGCCCCGCACAGAGCCCCGGCTACCGGCACCATCTGGGCTGCCAGCTTGCGGGACAGGGCCATGCCATAATGTCCCGCCACCTCGGCCATCAGCATCACAAGCGGCTGGCCACGCATCAGGCCACGGGCAGCGAAAAAGCCCAGCTCCCCCTCGCCTTTCTGCTCTCCCATGCTCCGCAGGGCGAAGACTTCCAGACAGGCCCGGCGTGTCTCCTCGCTCCGCAGGTCTTCACCATTTTCCTGAGCGATGGCGGCAATCTCCCGCATGATGGCCAGCGTGGTGAACCCGACATCCGGCACCATGCTGGCAAAGCCACCAAAACCACCCGCCGCACCGGAAACCGCCACGGCGGCCTGGATCAGATTCTCACGCCGTGCCCCGGCCCCACCTGCCTTGCGGTCCAGACCAAGAATGGCCAGACGGTAGGCCTGGTCCAGCGCAGAACTGGCCAGCTTCTGGAGTTTTTCCTGAAGGCCCGGCGCCAGAGACAGGCCCTGCAACCCCATATGGGCTGCCCGGCCCACAGCACCACCCATCAGGTCACCCAGACGGGCCAGCGTGCCCCGACCTTTCTCCACCCCATCCAGCACGGCATGGAGCTGGGACAGGGCTTCTGCATCAAGATCATGGGACAGGAAACTCGCACTGGGCACATGGTCCTTACGCTGTTCCGTCATGGTCTGAATCTCCTCATTTCCAGAGCGGGCCACCACAGCAGGGGGCCGGGTCCATCGTTACTGCGCTTTTTCCCACTGGCCCTTGCGGGTCAGATAGGCGAATTCTTCCTCTGTCACCGGGGCAACAGAAAGGCGGGACTGCTTGAGCAATGCCATGCTTTCCAGAGCCGGGTCCGCCTTGATCTCCGCAAGCGCGACGGGGGAGCGAAAGGCTCCATCGGCCTTCACGTCCACGCAGACCCAGCGGGGATCATCCGCCGTCGGGTCTGGAAAGGCTTCCCGCACGACCTCGACCACACCGACGATGCGCTTTTCCGTCACGGAATGGTAGAACAAGGCCCTGTCCCCGCACTTCATGGCGGCAAGATTGTTGCGTGCCTGGTAGTTCCGTACGCCGGTCCACGGTTCGACATCATTCTTCACCTGCTCATCCCATGAGAAAGAGGCCGGTTCCGATTTGATCAGCCAGAAGGCCATGCGTCACAATCTCCCTGTTTTCCGGGGCGGCACTCCCGGTTTTTCCGCTCCATCTGTCCACGGCCATATCGTGTGTGGCCAGCCACTCTACAATGCCTGACTTTGAAGCTTTTTCAAAGCGGGAGCTTCCCGGAACGTCTGCCGCCATGATGACACCATTTTTCATTTCTCTTCTTTCCGTGAAGCCGCCATACTTGCCCCATGTCTTTTTCCACCTACCCCGCACCATCCGGACGATGGACAGGCAGCCCGGCCCGATTCCTGCATGTCACCCGCCCCATGGCCCTGCCCTGCCTGCTTGTCGGGCTGGCGGTACTGGCTGCCGGTCTGATCTGGGGCCTCGGCTTCGCCCCGGCAGACTGGCAGCAGGGCGAGACGGTGCGCATCATGTATCTGCATGTCCCCATGGCGTGGCTGGCTTCTGCCGGTTACATGCTGCTGGCTGCCTGCGGGCTTCTGTCCCTCGTCTGGCGGCATCCGCTGGCCGGTATCGTCGCCCTCGAAGCCGGACCGCTGGGAGCCACGGCCGCCGCCCTGTGCCTGATCACCGGGTCGCTCTGGGGCAAGCCGGGCTGGGGGACATGGTGGGTCTGGGATGCCCGGCTGACCTCCATGCTTGTGCTGTTCTTCCTCTATCTCGGACACATCCTGACCATCCGGGCCTTTGACGACCCCGTGCGGGGCCAGAGGGCCGCTGCCCTGCTGGCTCTGGCCGGTGTGGTGGACCTGCCCATCATCAAGTTCAGCGTGCAGTGGTGGAACACCCTGCACCAGCCCGACAGCATCACCCTGACCGGTGCCCCCACCATGGCCATGAGCATGTTCTGGCCCCTGCTCGTCTGCACGGCAGGCTTTACACTGACGGGAACGGCCCTGCTCCTCATACGCTGCCGGGCCGCCCTGCTGGAGCGCCGCACCCAGGCATTGGCCCTGCGGGACATCTCACCATGACCGCACCCGCCTTCTGGCCCCCGCACTGGGGGTTCGTGCTGGCCAGCTACGGGCTGGTCATCGTCATCCTGGCCGTGACGGTCAGCAGCAGCCTGCTCCGCCTTCGCCGGGCCAAACGGCGGCTTGCCCTCATGCAGCGTCTCCAGCAGGAAACGGCAAATCTGCCTGCCGGACAGGAAAGGGATTAACAGCCCGCCCTCGTGCCTTTAAACGGGAACGGTATGTCTGCGTCATTTCCCCTCACCCGCCGCAAGGCCGGACGTTTCTGGATCATCCTGGCCTGCCTGCTCTGCCTAGGTGGGGCGGTCGGGCTGGTTCTCAATGCGCTTTCCAGCACCATCGTCTTCTTCATGGCTCCTTCACAGGTGCTGGCCCATCCGCCGGCACCAACCCGGACCATCCGGCTGGGCGGCATGGTCGTGGCCGGGTCCCTCCATACTGGCAGGGCCTCCGACGACACGCCAGAGGCCCGCTTTGACGTGACGGACGGGCAGGCTGCCGTCACCGTGCAGTATAGGGGCATCCTGCCGGACCTGTTCCGGGAAGGGCAGAGCGTGGTGGCTCTGGGCCGGTATGATGGCCACGGCTTCACCGCCAGCGAGGTTCTCGCCAAGCATGATGAAACCTACATGCCCAAAGAGGTTGCCGATGCTCTCCAGAAAAGTGGCCGGTGGGACCCCCGTTTCGGCCCTCCTCCCAATGCCGCCGACTGGAACAGCATGACCGTGCCCCACCCGGACACGCCTCCCGGGCCAGGGGCCGCACCGTGACATGACCATGCTGGCCACCATCTTCTGCCCCGAGGGCGGGCATTTTGCGCTGGCTCTGGCCTGTGCCCTGGCCCTCATGCAGGGTGTCCTGCCGCTGGCCGGTCTCCGCCGGACGGACAGCCCCCTGACGGCCCTGGCCCGCCCTCTGGCCCTCAGCCAGTGCCTTGCCCTGCTTTTTGCATGGACCTGCCTCGTCACCGCCTCTCTGGGCAATGATTTCTCCCTGAAACTCATTGCCGAAACCTCGGCCATCAATAAGCCGTGGGCCTACAAGATCGCCGGTCTCTGGGGCAATCATGAGGGTTCCCTCCTGCTCTGGGTCACGCTGCTGAGCCTCTGGTGTGCAGGGCTGGCCCTTCTCCCCGGCCAGAGTGCCGCCCGGCCGGAAGGGCTGCCCCTCCGCCTGCGGGCACGGCTTCTGGCCCTGCTGGGATTGGTGGGAGCTGGCTTCCAGCTCTTCTGCCTGACGACCTCCAACCCCTTCCTGCGGCTCTGGCCCGTTCCGGCCGACGGGATGGGCATGAATCCGCTCCTTCAGGACCCCGGCCTAGCCGTGCATCCCCCGCTGCTCTATAGCGGTTATGTCGGCTTTGCCGTGCCCTTCGCCTTTGCCATCAGTGCACTGCTGGACGGCAGGGCTAATGCGCTCTGGGCCCGCCACATGCGCCCGTGGGTCATCAGTGCCTGGGCCCTGCTGACGCTGGGAATCACGCTCGGGTCATGGTGGTCCTATTCCGTGCTGGGATGGGGGGGATACTGGTTCTGGGACCCGGTGGAAAATGCCGCCCTCATCCCATGGCTGACGGGCACGGCCCTGCTGCACAGCGTTCTGGTCGTGGAGAAACGCAATCTGCTGCACGTCTGGTGCCTGCTGCTGGCAATTGCCACCTTTGCCTTTTCCCTCTCCGGGACGTTCCTCGTCCGGTCGGGCATTCTCAATTCCGTCCATGCCTTCGCCAACGACCCGGCCCGGGGGCTGTTCATTCTGGGGCTTCTGGGCCTGTATGGCGGCGGCAGCCTGCTGCTCTTCGCCATCCGTGCTCCTGCCCTGCCCACCCCGCAGGCAGGTTTCTCGCCCCTCTCCCGTGAGAGTGCGCTGCTGCTCAACAACATCCTGCTCTGCACGCTCTGCGCCGTCGTGCTGACGGGGACGCTCTACCCCCCCTTCATGCAGCTGCTCTTTGGCCGCACCCTCTCCGTTGGCAAACCCTTCTTTGACGCCACGACCATTCCGCTCACCCTGCCACTTCTGGCCGTCATGGGGGTGAGCATGGCCCTGCCATGGCGACAGACCAGAGCGGACAGGCTCCTGCCCCGTCTGGCCCCGGCCCTGCTCATCACGGCCGGAAACATCCTGCCCGCCTTCTGGCTGTTCCCCACACCACTGGCGGCCCTGTCGGCCCTGCTGGCCCTGTGGGTCATCAGCGCCGCCCTCTGTGACCTGATCCTCCGTCTGCGTGGCCTGCCTGAAGGCAGCCGCCAATTGCACCGCCTGCCCCGCAGTCTATGGGCCGCCAGCCTGGCCCATGTCGGCGTGGGGGTGACCATCCTCGGTCTCTGCGGCATGGCGGGCAGCCAGGAATGCCTCATAGAGGCCAGACCCGGCACCCATGCCACGCTGACCGGGCGGGACTGGGAACTGACCGCCCTGACCGCCCATCACGGCCCCAATTATGAGGCCGTGGAAGCACACCTGACCATCCGCCATCACGATGCCCACGGGCCGGTTCTCACCGAACTGACGCCAGAGATCCGCCTCTTCCCCCGGCAGGGGCAGCGTACACTGCATGTCGCCATCCTCCACCGCCCGCTGGAAGACCTCTATGCTGCCCTTGGCAGCGTGAAGGAAGAGCGTGACCCACAGGGGCAGAGCCATTACAGTGCCATCCTGCGCCTGCATGAAAATCCTCTGGCCTCATGGATATGGCTGGGCGGCATCATCATGGCCCTTGGCGGGGGGCTGCATCTGCTCCCCTCACGGCGGCGTCCGAAACCGGTGGAAGGGGAGCTCAGATCATGCCGCTGACACGCCGCCATCTTCTGGCCGCCCTGCCCGTCTTGGGGGCTGCCGGGCTGGGACTTGGATTCATCAGGATGCTTCATGGACTGGATCGGGGGCAGTTTGATCCCAGAGCCATCAACACCCCGCTGACGGGCCAGCCCGTGCCGGAGTTCCCCGCCCTCTCCTCCCTGCCCGGACAGGCCAGGCTGACCCGGGAAGATTTCAGAACCATGACGCAGCCGGTCCTGCTGTCCGTCTGGGCCTCATGGTGCCTGCCCTGCGTGGAAGAAATCCCGTTCATCAGCCAGCTTGCCGCCTCCCTCGCCGCTCCCCGGAAGAAGCGTGATGCACCGCTGGCCCTCTGGGGCCTCTGCTACAAAGACCAGCCCGCCAGTGCCTCCCGCTGGTTGGAACGGGCAGGCCAGCCTTTCACCCGGCTTGGTCTGGATCAGGATGGACAGGCCGCCATTGAATGGGGCGTGACCGGCGTGCCGGAAGCCTTTCTCATCATGCCTGACCCGCAGGTGGGCGGACGGATTGTCTGGCATGGAACGGGTGGCCTGACGGAGGCGGTCTACCAGACCCGTGTCGTTCCGCATCTGGAGGCAGCACCATGAGGCTGGCCGTCACCCTGCTCCTGCTGCTTCTCGTCAGCCCGACCTGTCTGGCCGTGGACACGCCGGATGAAATGCTGTCTGACCCGGCTCTTGAGCGGAAGGCACAGCAGATCGGCCAGCAGCTCCGCTGCCTCGTCTGCCAGAATGAAAGCATCGAGGAAAGTTCTGCCCCTCTGGCCAGGGACCTGCGCCATGCTGTCCGCCAGCAGCTCCAGCAGGGACATACGGCAAAAGAGATCAGGGCCTGGATGGTCCAGCGATACGGAGAATTCATCCGGCTTCGCCCCGCCTTCTCGCCAGCCACGGCGCTGCTCTGGCTCATGCCCCTGCTCGGCCTCATGGTGGCCCTGCTTCTGGCCTGCCGTTTCTGGTACCGTCCCGCTCCGCCACCGGCACCCCTCACACCGGAAGAACGCCGCACTCTGGACAGCCTGCTGAAAAAGGACTGACCCATGTCACTGCTGATCGTTGCCCTCATCTGCCTGTTCATCGGGCTGCCCATCGGCCTCAGCCTCATCCTGCGGATGAAGGTCTCCAGCCAGACGGACGACCCCACCCTGTCCCTCTACAGACGTCGGCTTGATTCGCTGGAACGGGACCGGAAGGCCGGCCTGCTGGAAAAACAGCCCTATGATGCAGCCCGCATCGAGACGGAGCGGGAGATCGTCAACCATGTCTCCACCCCGCCCCAGAGCCTCTCCGGTGCAGGCAATGCCCACAAGATCATCGGCCTTGCCACCCTGCTGCTCATCCCCCTGCTGGCCCTGCTGCTCTATGCCATCAATGGCCAGCCCTTCTTCGGACCGCAGCCTGCCAGCCAGATTCCAGCATCCGCCTTCAGGACCTCGCCCATCAGCCCACCGGCCAGCACCATGACACCATCATCCACTTCCCAGAGTGGCCAACAGCCATGAAACTCGGTCCACTCCCCCGCCTGACACGCAGTGCGGCCACCCGTCTGGACAGCACCCCGCAAAGCCTGCCCCCACGCAGCATGAGTGCCTGCCCCTGCTGCCATCAGCCGCTACAGAACACGGCCAGTGTCTGCCCGCACTGCCGGGCCGAAAAACATTATGGCCCTGTGAAACGGGAGGTCCTGCTCTTCTCTCTCTGCGGTCTGGCGCTGGTCCTTGGCCTCACCCGGCTGCTTTTTCCCCAGCTCTTCGCCCCCTTCTCCCCATGGTTGATTCTGCTCATGCTGGCAGGACTGGCCGTAGGGTTCATCTTTGCCCAGTTCCGCTTTGCCGGAGACCGGTGGCTGCACCTCCACAAAGACTGAAGGCGGGTTCCTTTTCACCCTTCATGAGCCTATCATCTGCCCCGTTTTCCAGCCTGCATGATTCCGGAGGATCATACCCATGTCCGCTACGCCATCTTCCCATCCCGTCACCCAGCGTGGCATGGCAGTGCTGAATGATCCCCTCCTGAACAAGGGCACCGCCTTCCCCTGGGAAGAACGCACGGCCCTGGGGCTGCATGGTCTCCTTCCACCCGGCATCCACACGCTGGAAGAGCAGGTCGCACAGGCCTATGAAAACATCATGAGTGAAACGGACATGCTGGACCGGCATGTTCGCCTCCGTGCCATACAGGACACGAACGAGACCCTCTTCTATGCCCTGTTGCAGAAGTATCTCACGGAGCTCATGCCTGTCGTGTACACACCGGGTGTAGGGCAGGCCTGTCAGGAGTTCTCCAGAATCTGGCAGAAACCACGGGGGCTCTTTCTCTCCGGGTCGGACCGTGGGCACATGGCAGGTCGGCTGGCTGCCATCCCCAATGACGACATCCGCCTTGTCATCGTCACGGATGGTGAGCGCATCCTCGGGCTGGGCGATCTGGGAGCCAATGGCATGGGCATCCCCATTGGCAAGATTTCCCTCTACACGGCCTGCGCCGGGATCAATCCAGCCCTGATGATGCCCATCATGCTGGATGTCGGGACGGACAACGTCGCCCTCCGCAATGACCCTACCTATATCGGCAGCCGCACCCCCCGCCTGAGAGGGCAGGACTATGAAGACTTCATCGAGGAATTCGTAACGGCCCTTCAGGCGCGCTGGCCGGGCTGCCTGCTGCACTGGGAGGATTTTGCCGGACGCAATGCCGCACCACTTCTCCAGCGTTATCGGAACCGTATACCCAGCTTCAATGATGACATTCAGGGCACGGCAGGCATTGCCACGGCTGCCATCCTCAGCGGCCTGAAGGCCAAAGGCGAAACACTGGAGCAGCAGTGCATTGCCTTTGCAGGCGGCGGTGCGGCGGGTATTGGCATTGCCGGGCTTCTCCTTGCCGCCATGAAGGCCGAAGGGCTGTCGCAGGAAGAGGCCCTGAAGCGTTTCTATATCGTGGACCGCCAAGGCCTGCTGACCCATGACATGGACGGGCTGAGCGAAGGGCAGGCCCTCTTTGCCCGGCAGGATGAAACAGCCCAGAATGGACAGGGCCGGACTCTGGCGGAGGTCATCAGCAAGAATCACCCGACCATCCTCATTGGTGTTTCCGGTCAGGCGGGCCTCTTCAAGGAAGCCATGATCCGGGAGATGGCGTCATACTGCTCCCATCCCCTCATCTTCCCTCTCTCCAACCCGACAAGCCATGTCGAGGCCACTCCGATGGACATTCTGACATGGACAGGCGGACGGGCCATCGTCAGCACGGGCAGCCCGTTCTCCCCGGTTGAACTTGATGACCGCAGCATCATCATTGACCAGACCAACAATTCCTACATCTTCCCCGGTCTTGGGCTGGGGGCGCTGGCCTGCAAGGCAGAAAACATCAGCGAGGGGATGATCATGGCTGCAGCACAGGCTGTTGCAGCCCTCTCCCCGATGCAGACCGGGGGCAGCAACCTGCTTCCCCCCATTGAGACCATTCATGATGTCGCCCTGAAGGTTGCCCACGCCGTAGCCCGGCAGGCCCAGGAAGAACAGCTCTGCCCTGCCCTTGATGATGAAGCCTTGCAGGAAGCCCTCTCCACCCTGAGCTGGCGGCCCCGCTACCAGCCCTACCGGGCAGCCTAACCCTCCCTTTTCACCCTACTTCCGGCAGGACCTCTTCATCATGGCAAACCGTACAGAAACTGATGGCCTCGGCCCGATCGACGTTCCCCAGACAGCCCTCTGGGGGGCCCAGACCCAGCGGTCACTCCGCTATTTCAGCATCGGGCAGGAACTCATCCCCCGTGAGATGATCGAGGCCTATGCCATTCTCAAGCGGGCCTGCGCCGTAGCCAATGCGGCCAGCGGACGGCTGGAAAAGGACAAGGCAGAGCTCATCGTCCGCATCTGTGACGAGATCATGAGCGGAATGCATGACCGGCACTTCCCTCTCCATGTCTGGATGACTGGCTCCGGCACGCAGTTCAACATGAATGTCAATGAGGTCATCGCCAACCGGGCCAGCCAGATGACCGGGCAGAAACTGGGCAGCAAGAAGCCGCTGCACCCGAATGACCATGTAAACATGGCACAATCCACCAACGACACCTTCCCCAGTGCCATGTACATCGCCAGCGCCCTGACAGCCCATCGCCGCCTGATCCCGGCGCTGGAACGCCTGCACGGGGCCATTGCCCACAAAGCCGCACAGTGGAAGCACATCGTCAAGGTAGGGCGGACACATCTTCAGGATGCCGTGCCCATCACGCTGGGACAGGAATGGGAAGGCTATGCCGGGATGCTGGAAGACAACCTCCAGCGGCTGGAGCAGGCCCGTGACGGACTGCTGCCGCTGGCTCTGGGGGGGACGGCCCTTGGTACGGGCGTGAACACCGACCCGCAGTTCGCTGCCCGGGCCTGCAAGGAGATTGCCCGCCTCACCCAGCTGGACTTCACCAGCGGGGCCAACAAATTTGCCCTGCAGGGAGCACATGATGCTCTGGTGCATCTCTCCTCTACCCTGCGGACGCTGGCGGGCAGCCTCTTCAAAATCGCCAACGACATCCGCCTGCTGGCCTGCGGACCCCGGGCGGGGCTGGGTGAGCTGAACCTGCCGGTGAATGAACCCGGCTCCTCCATCATGCCCGGCAAGATCAACCCCACGCAGGCCGAAGCCCTGACGATGCTGTGCCTTCAGGTCATGGGCAATGACGTGGTCGTGGGCATGGCAGGCGCTGGCGGAATGCTGGACATGAACGCCTACAAGCCCGTGATGATCCAGAACATCATGCAGAGCCTGACCCTGCTGCATGACGGCATGGAGAATTTCCGCCGCTTCCTCATCGAGGGCACGACCGCCAATGAGGACCATATCCGCCAGCAGCTGGACCATTCCCTTGTGCTGGTCACGGCCCTGTCCCCCAGCATTGGGTATGACAGAGCCTCGCAGGTCGCTCACCATGCCATGGAGAACGGTCTCAGCCCCCGCCAGAGTGCGCTGGCTCTCGGCTTCATGACAGGTGAGGAGTATGACCGTGTGGCCGACCCGAAACTGATGCTCCAGCCGAACATCAAACCACCCAAAAACTGAGAGGCAGCATCCACACACAAAAAAGGCCTGACAGAACCAGCCGCCAGGCCCTTTTTTATGCAGCGTGGGCTTGACCCACTTACTGCTGGATCAGATTGCCATCCTTGTCCACCAGCGTGATGGGGTAATCCCCGGAGAAGCAGGCATCGCAGTTTGTATGGTTCTCCACCGGGCGCCCCTGATGACCAAGGGCACGGTAGAGGCCATCGAAACTGATGAACGCCAGACTGTCCGCATTGATGGCCTTGCACATCTCTTCCAGCGAATGACGGGCGGCCAGAAGATGCTTCTCGGAGGGCGTATCAATCCCGTAGAAGCAGGGATGTTTGGTCGGTGGAGAAGTGATGCGCATGTGCACCTCCTTCGCTCCCGCTGCCCGGACCATGTCCACAATCTTGCGGGATGTCGTGCCGCGCACGATGGAATCGTCCACCAGAATGACCCGGCGTCCTTCCAGCACGGCCTTATTGGCCGAGTGTTTCATCTTCACGCCAAGATTACGGACCTGATCGGTCGGCTGGATGAACGTCCGGCCTACATAATGGTTGCGCACGATGCCCATCTCATAGGGCAGGCCACTCTCATGAGCATACCCGATGGCAGAAGGCACGCCAGAATCCGGCACAGGCACGACCACATCAGCGTCGACCCCACTCTCCCGGGCCAATTCGCCACCGATGCGGGTCCGCACTTCATAGACGGACTGTCCCTCCAGCACGGAATCCGGCCGGGCAAAATAGATGTATTCAAAAATGCAGAACCGGCGGCCAATATCCCCAAACGGCCAGAGAGATTTCACCCCATCCGCATTGATGACGACAATTTCACCCGGCTCGATGTCACGCACATAGTCAGCACCGATGATGTCCAGCGCACAGGTCTCACTGGCAAGCACCCAGCCGCCCTGTTTGTCCTCATGCCCGGGCATGCGGCCCAGAACCAGCGGTCGCACGCCCAGCGGGTCCCTCATCCCCAGCATCCCGTCATCCGGTGTCAGGGTGATGAGGGAATAAGCCCCCTTGATCTTCTTTGCCGCATCCATCAACCGCTCGATCACCGTGTCATAGAGCGAAATGGCGACAAGATGGACGATGACCTCCGTATCCATCGTGGAATGGAAAATACAGCCACGCTTTACCAGCGCCTTGCGCAGGGTGGCGGCATTGGTCAGATTGCCATTATGGGCCACGGCCAGACCACCAAAGGCGTAATCGGCATAGATGGGCTGGACATTGCGCACATGGCTGCCACCCGTTGTGCCATAACGGTTGTGCCCTATGGCCGCCTCCCCCGGCAGGCCTGCTATCACGTCCTGATTGCCAAACACATCTCCGACAAGGCCCAGCGCCTTGTGCTGGTGGAACGTGTCGCCATCAAAACTGACGATACCGGCCGCCTCCTGACCACGATGCTGGAGGGCATGCAGGCCGAGAGCTGTCAGCGCTGCCGCATTCGGCACACCCCAGACACCAAAAACACCACATTCCTCATAGGGACGACTGGACGATTCAGGAAAAGACATATCGATGGAGCAAACCTGACGGGCGAATCCCGCTCATATCTAAGTGGCACAGCGGCACAGGCAGCCAACCCCTTGAAAAAACCGGCCATTGCCCTTCTTCAGGGCAGCCTGTCCGTCAGGGTGATGCCTGCGACCCCCCTTCAATGGCTATTCGATGGCAGAAAGGCAAGATGTTCCGACCATGAAAGCGGTATATATCCCTGCAAAAAAGCCACGCCACGCACCACGAAGGGTGCAAGGACGCTCCCCTGCATGGCGGCTTCCAGCCAGTCCTGCGCCAGATAGCTGCCCGCACAGAAGAGCAGCACCAGCACGACATAACCCCGCACCAGCCCGAAACCAGCCCCAAGCAGTGCGTCCAACGGGCCGGAGAGCAGCCCTCTCATGCCACGGGCCAGCTGGCTGGTCACCAGATTCAGAACAATCATGACCAGAACGAACAGCCCCAGCCGCCCGCCCCAGGTGAAAACAGCCGTCCCCTGAAAGGTAGGGGAAACAAGCGGAGCCAGATGGGACAAGGCCACGCCCCCCCAGCGGCCTACCAGCCAGAAACTGCCTATCCAGACCAGCAGGGCTCCGCTCTCGTGCGAAAGCCCTCTCACCAGCCCCCAGAGGGCCGACAGGCCAACAAGAACCAGCATGGCCCAGTCCATCGCGCCAAGATGCTCCAGAAATGTTCCGTGCAGGCCTGTCATTGCGGCTCCCGTCGCTCTTCCACCATCAATCCCGCTACCTGCCACCAGCCTGTCAGGGCAGTTTCGTGGAGCGGTAACGGCCCCCCTTGCGGGCCCGGATGCCACGTTTCAGCAAATCGGATGAAAGGTCAATCCGCTCACTCAGTTCCTGCCAGATGGCACTTTCATCCACACCATGCTGCTGCCATATCTTCCGTATCTCCAGCAGGAACACCGCACTATCCTCGACCAGGGCCTTCGGCTCCCCGTACAGATAGTCCAGAAGACAATCGGTAGCCTGCTCGGCCAGCATCTTGCATTCCTGCCCATCCTTGTTTCTGACCCCAGCCATGGCTGGCCCATATCGTGCAGACTGTGTCATTTCGGCTCCCATCATATCCACCCTGCCCCTCCTGCAAAAGAGGAGAGGGCACACAGGTCTGTTACCCACATTCAAGGGAGGAACAGAAATTAATAAAAATTCAATAATAAATTGATTAATACTATATTAGTGAAAAATAGTACAATTCATTAACAGGAAAATCTTTTCTTTTTCTAATACCATTCAAGGAATTCAGATATCATCGCTGAAATTACACCACAAAAATACCACAGAGCCTCATCATCATCTCCCTATTTCGTACAGAATCATCGACGGTCTGCACCCCACTGGAGAACAGTCATGTCAATCACATGGGAAAAACCACAGAAGTACTCCAACCTGTCTCCTGATACAGGGGGCGGCAATACTACTGGTCTCCCCGGCTTCTGGTTTGGTCCGGAGACCCTCCCGAACCCAGCAACCGGGAACGTTTTCAACACCCGGCTTACTGCAACAAACCAGCTCACTTCTGCCCAGCCGATATATCAGCTGGCCATGGTCCAGGGCGTGAACATAAGCCAGTCGGGAGACAAGGCTGTTGTCCTCATGCATATCCCCAACACAAATGTTTTTGCTGTAACGTACCTGTCTTATGTAGGTTCGTTTACCTACATGGATGTCATTCCTCCAACTCCTTCTGTCGTTGCAGAGTTTGCGATAAAGAATGTTCAATTCATAAAACAGATAGGGGACGGGCAACAGTATGCCCCTCTTCCTCCTGACGAACAACAGACGTATCTTGGCCTGTCCAATCTGGCAGCAGCCGTCCAAACCGGGAAGCATTATCTCTATCTACAGCTTGTCCCCAATACGGGCTTTGATTCCCTGAATCAGGGCAGCCCAGCGACACCGGGATCGCCTGTAACACTCAGCAATGTCGACTGGACCTTTGACACCGGCGTCACCAACATCGACATTGCCTGCTTCCTCCCCGGGTCCATGATCATGACGGATGCTGGACCTCGAGCTGTCGAAACTCTCGCTGTTGGTGATCTCGTCCTGACCGGCCCTGACGGCAACCAGAAGCTGGAGCCGATAACATGGGCAGGGCGGGGCCGTATCGATGTCCAGCCCCATCTGCCGGATGACCGGGCAGGCTATGCCGTCTGCATCAGAAAAAATGCACTGGGAGATGGCTGCCCTGATGCCGACCTGTATGTAACATCAGAGCACACGCTCTATCTTGATGGCCATTTCGTCCCGGTGCGGATGCTCGTCAATCACCGCTCCATCCACTATGACCGTGAACGTCTCTCTTACGACTATTATCACTTTGAGACGGCAGAGCACAGCATCGTCCGTGCCAACAGAGTGATGACGGAAAGTTATCTCAGCGGCAGCAGCCGCCGCAATTTCCATGAGATGACTTTCCTCCAGGAAGGAAATGTCGTGGCTTTCCCGCCCTCCAAGAGCTGGGAAAAGGATGCCTGCGCTCCGCTGACCGTGGATACCGCCTCCATCCAGCCACTGCATGAGGCGCTGGACGAGCGGGCCCGCGCCCTCGGTTTTGCCCGGCAGGTACCACCTGTCTCCTTGGTGCAGGATTCAGACTTCCATCTGGTCACCAATGCCGGGGACGTTCTCTACCCTGTCCGCCGGATACAGGACCGGGCCATCTTCCTTCTGCCGGAAGGCGTGACAGCCCTTTACCTTCGCTCCCGCACAAGCCGCCCCTGCGACACCATCGGCCCCTATGTGGATGACCGCCGTTTCCTCGGTGTCCTCGTCGGTGCCGTGGAGCTGTACCAGGAAAAGCAGACCCACAGCCTGACATCCCATATGTCGGATCCCCACGCTTCCGGCTGGGATGTGATGGAGAACAGCCCCTGCCGCTGGACAAACGGCAACGCCCTCCTCTCTCTGGAAGAGTTTCCCACCATTCATGAGCGGGACATGCTGAGCATCCAGCTCCTGGCGGAAGGGCCCTATGTTGATGAGGCCGGGATAGCCCAGCCAACCATTTCCCTGCCTGAAAGTGTGGCACAGAGATGAGGCCCCTCCCGGCCTGTCCCAACCATATCGGGACAGGCCGGGACTGTTCCCACTCCCCCGAAATACTTTGCCACTCATGAAAGATACTTTATACATCCCCTGTCCGTGAACGGCTGCATTGTCTGTCCACCAAGGGGGGGTCATCTGTCATGGGTGCCTGCACCACAGCCATTCTGACCAGAATCCTGCCTGCCCTGCTGGCTGGCGGTGTACTGTATGTCTCTGCTCCCCAATCAGCATTGGGCCAGAGCACACCGGTGGCCGGTTATTCCCCGGGCGCCCGGAGCGCAACCACCGCCAACACGATGCTCGACAGTGTCGTGGGCAACACCCATTCCCCCATAAAGAACCAGACCAGCCTTACCGGGGAACTTTACCATATTGCAGCGGATGGCACGGTCACAGCGCCCAACGGGCTGCTTGTCTCTCCCGGCGGGTGCCAGACACCGGGCACGGCCCATCTGCCAACCTCCATGAAAACTGCAGGGCCACACACGCCGTACCGCTTCGGCACGCTGCGACACGGCAAAGGGTTCGAGACGGTAACCATCGGAGTCAGCGCCCAGCCCGACCTGACCACGACAGACCCCAAGGCGCCCAGGACACGCCGTGCCACCCTGAATGCCTCCTTCGGCCCGACCGGGCTTTACATTCTCCCGGAACCCTGCGCCCGCACCGGCTCCAGCGACAGCGCCCTGACGCTGGATGCCGCCGCCAGCCTGGCCAGTGCCGACGGGAATGCCTTTACCCTTGCGGGAAACCGCTCCAGCGAAATTCCCGTCAACAAGGCGGAAATCCTGCCTGATGGAGATGTGGAGCTGCGCAACAGTGCTCTCCCCGGTGCTGCTGCCCCGTGACCGTCAGCCCGTTCCGTCTTTTCGCCCTGCCCGTCCTCTCTTTCCCGTCCTGCGGGTCCGCCATGGCTCTGGCGGCCCTGTTTCTACCGGGAACAGCCATGGCCCAGACCATTCCTCCGGCCAGCACCCCCGCCGGGATTCCGGCTACAGCCCTGCCCACCCCCCTGGGGTTTTTCAATCATCATACGATCGGCAGTCCCTCTGCCGATACCAGAGGGACCGAACCGGATACCAGCCGTACACCATCATCCCACCCCATCATCCCTCTCCAGCCGGGGACTGCGGGCCCCAACCCGACCCCGCATCTGGAAGACACTCTCGCCCTGCCCCGCCTCCAGGCCGTCATCCTGCAGCCGGCAGGCCATACAGGCAGCAGAACAGCCCAGCAGCCCATTTCTTCCGAAGGGCTGAAGCTGAGCCACGCACCCGGTCTCTATCGGGTAATCCTCCCCTATATCGGCCATCCTCTGACATTCCAGAAAATGCATGAGCTGACGGGAGCCATCGCCATCTTCTTCCGCCAGCATGACCGGGCCTTCATCAGCATCACCGTACCTCCCCAGCGTGTACACGGGGGCGTGCTGCATATTGATGTCTCGGAATACCGGCTTGACCGCATCACCGTGCATGGCAACCGCTGGACACCTGCCTGGCAGGTCCGGCAGGCCAGCAACCTCACTCCCAACCAGACCATGGCCCTGACGGCCCTCCAGACAGACCTGGACTGGCTGAACCTCAACCCCTTCCGCACGGCGGACCTCATCTACCGCCCCGGCAGCCACCCCGGCAGCACGGATGTGGACATCAACGTGACAGACCGCTTTCCCGTCTATGGCTATGCCGCCATGAACAATCAGGCGGACCGCTCACTGGGCCGGCTCAACTGGTACACGGGGGCCTCATGGGGCAATGCCTTCGGGCTGGGGCAGATACTGACCTACCAGTTCAACCGCACCTTCATGAACCGGTTCGACAACCACACGGGCAGCTGGACCATCCCGCTCCTCGGCCATAATGCCTTGCAGATTTTCGGGAACTATGCCCTCTCCCACCCGACCAGCAACACGCCGGGCCTCATCAACCGGGGTCTCAGCGGGCAGGTTTCACTGCGCTGGCTGCACATGTTCGACCATATTGCCCTTGGCCGGGATGCCGGGCTGGACGGCATGATCCAGCTCGGTTTTGACTGGAAAAACACCCATTCCGACCAGTTCTACCATGCCCACACCATCACGCTCTCCAAAGCCGCCACGGCCCAGTTTGTCGTGGGCTATACAGGGTCCATACAGGACCCGTGGGGGCAGACGCAGATCAACAACCAGTTTTTCTACGGTCCCGGCGGCCTGATGAAAAATGATACGCGGCGAGCCTATGAGAGCATCTTCCCTCTCTCCAGCCCCAATTATGTCTATGACCGGCTGATGCTCACCCGGACACAGAACCTGCCCTACGGCTTTTCTTCCACAACGAAGGTAACATTCCAGCGGGCCAACAAGAACCTGCTCTATAGTGAACAGCTCATGATCGGCGGCATGGGCAATGCTCGTGGCTATTTTGCCAATACATCCTTCGGCAGCAACGGCAATGCCGTCAGCGAGGAAGTCTTCACTCCCGCTCTCTCCCTGCTCCAGCTGGCTCACCTGCCCACACCGGGACAGCCGGACAGCAACAAGCTTGGCATCTTCTGGGACTGGGCGGACAACCGGCAGGTCCACCATGTGGGCACGGGCGCCCGGGCGGCCACCCTCGCCAGCGTGGGCGCCGACCTTACCGGCAGTCTGAACCAGCACATCAACGTCACTTTTGATGCTGGCATCCGCCTACGCCGCATCCACACGACGGAACTGGCAAACCGTCGTGGGACCTTCTGCGACTTTCAGATTGTCGGAGGCTTTTAAGCCTCCGAACGGGGCAGTTTCAGTTCTGTCCAGAGCGTGTCCAGCGCACTGACCAGAGAGGTCAGCTCCTCTTCCGTATGGAGCGGCCCCGGGGTCAGGCGCAGGCGCTCCGTCCCTCGGGGGACGGTCGGATAGTTGATAGGCTGGAGATAATGGCCGAAGCGCTTCAGCAGGCTGTCCGTCAGCTCACGGCAGAGGGTGGCATCTCCCACCATGACGGGCGTGATGTGCGACTGACCAGGCATGTAGGGGATTTTCACCTCGTCCAGCTTCTTCCTCAGCAGGGCCACGGCCTCCCGCTGCCCCTTGCGCTCGGCATCGCTGTGGCGCAGATGCCGGACACTGGCCAGCACACCCGCCGCAATCATCGGCGGCAGGGAGGTGGAGAAAATGAAGCCTGAGCCAAAAGAGCGCACGAAATCACACAGGGCAGCAGAGGCTGCGATATAGCCCCCCACCACGCCATAGGCCTTGCCCAACGTCCCCTCGATGACGGTCAGCCGGTGTTCCAGACCACGCTCCTGCGCTACGCCGCCACCCTGCGGGCCATACATGCCCACGGCATGGACCTCATCCAGATAGGTCATGGCGTTGTAACGGTCGGCCAGATCGCAGATTTCTTCAATCGGAGCAATGTCGCCATTCATGGAATAGACGGACTCGAAGGCGATGATCTTCGGCGTATCCAGAGGCAGCTCTTTCAGCCTGGCCTCAAGGTCTTCAAGATCATTGTGCCTGAAGATGCGTTTCTCCGCACGGGAATGGCGGATGCCTTCGATCATGGAGGCATGATTGAGTTCATCAGACAGCACGACACAGCCTTTCAGCCGTGCGGCCAACGTGCCCAGCGTCACCCAGTTGGAGAGATAACCGGAATTGAAAAGCAGGGCACTTTCCTTGCCATGCAGGGAGGCCAGCTCCTTTTCCAGCAGGACATGATGATGGTTGGTGCCGGAGATGTTCCGTGTCCCGCCTGCACCTGCACCACTTTCATCCAGAGATTTATGGATGGCCTCCAGCACTGCGGGGTGCTGCCCCATACCCAGATAGTCGTTGGAGCACCAGACCGTTACATCACGCCCGACGCCATGGTGGAAGGCTTTGGGAAACCTGCCGACGTGACGTTCCAGCTCCGCAAAATAACGGTAGCTGCCATCAGCCCGGAGGCCATCCAGCGCATTCTGGAACAGGGTATCATAATTCATAGACATTGCTCTCCTCAGGGTCATCAATTTATGGTCCGCCCCCCAGAAAGCAAGGTTTAAACACTGTTATAAACGAAAACATGGTTACAGGACCCATTAAACAGGACTATCTGGCTACAGTTTTTTTACCCACTCCTCTATAGCTGGTGGCTCCATATCTCCCCAGGCGGGGAACATCGTTTGCCGGAGGCCTGTCTTGCCTGTTTCCGCTTCTTCCTCCTCTCCGGGTGGCCGGCCCGGATTCAGCGCCCTGCTGCCTTACTGGCAGGTCACCCTTGCTGCTTTCAGCGGCTGGTTTCTCGATGCCTTTGACCAGACAACCCTGATGTTCACCCTGCCCGACATTGCCCGGGATTTCGGCTGCACGCTGGCCGCCCTTGGCAGTGTCTTTCTGGCACAGGCTCTGGGACGGGCCGTAGGCAACACGGGTTGGGGCTGGCTCTCCGACCGTTTCGGCCGCAAGCCTGCCTTCACGCTCGGCATCCTCTTCTTCGCCCTCTTTGCCGCCCTCACGGGGACAACCCACAGCATCACCACGCTGGTCATCACACAATTCCTGTTCGGGATCGGTTTTGGTGGAGAATGGACGGCCTCCGCCACCCTGCTGATGGAAAGTGTTCCCGGCCCGCTGCGGCCTCTGGCCTCCGCCACCATGATGGCCGGTTACGAAATCGGCTATATGGCAGCGGCCGGAGCACAGGCCCTCATCCTGCCCCATCATGGCTGGCGTGTCATGTTTTTCATCGGGCTGCTGCCTGCCCTGCTCATCTTCTTCATCCGTTTCAGGGTGAAGGAAAGCCCTCTCTGGCTCGCTGCGCAGGAAGAGAAAAAGCGTCAGCACGATCAGGCTCCGGCAGAACCGGCCGCCTCTTTCTGGCAGACTGCCCGGCAGTTCTGGAACGGCGCCGCCTTCCAGGCCATTGCCTTCATGTGTTTTCTGGAGTTCCAGAAGGCCGCCCTCTACACATTCTATCCTGCCATCCTGCGGGACAACCACCATCTCAGCCCCCAGCTCATCTTCTGGCCGGTGGCCCTCTACTGCCTCGGCTCGCTTGCCGGGAAGATCCTCTGCGGGGCACTGGCAACCCGCTTCGGGGAAGGGCTCGTCATGCGGGTGGCGCTCGGAGCTGTCATGCTGCTGATCATCCCCTTCCTCACAGCTGGACCATGGGCCATCCTGCTGGCCTCCGCCTTCTTCATCGGGGCAGCGGCCTCCGGTATCTATGCTCTGGTGCCCCATTATCTCTCCCAGCGCTTCCCCGATGCAGGCCGCAGCGCAGGCATGGGCACCAGCTATGCTGTCGGCTCTCTGGGGCAGGGTGTGGCCGGGCGGCTGGTCCCCTCCCTTGCTCCGCTGCTGGCAGGAGGGTTGCCTGCTGCCGCCATCCTCTGCGTTCTTTCGGGAAGTTTCATCAGCCTCGGCATCACAGTCTTCCGCCCGAAAGACGTACAGGATTTCTGAACCGTTCCGCCTTCCCTGAAGGCCTTTCTCCCTGGCAGAAGGGCATGAAAAAACGGGGTGGAGCCTGCGCCCCACCCCGTTCCTTCCAGCAGGAGATGTCCCCCGGTCCGCCTCTCAGAAGCGGACCTTGACGGACCCTGTCCCACCACTCTCGGTGGACTGGTTGCCATACTGCCCGATATAGGACAGGTCCAGGTCAACACGCTCGCTCACCCGGGCGGTCACACCAGCCTGCACGACGGCCGCATTTCTGGAAAGCAGCACACCGGCCACATCCATGTCACCGGCACCACTACCCATGGCGAAGGTCTCACGCTGGCGGGAGCCCGTCCGACCAAAGGCATGACGGTATGCAGCGGACAGGTGCGGCATGAAGACCGCCTTGCCAATGCCTACAGTCGTTGCCGTGCGGAAGCCGAAGCTCGAGAAAGTCACACCCGTATCCGTCCCGTGGCTGTGCAGGGCAGCCTCGTTGCCATGCTCACGATAGCTGTCGCTCTGCATGTTCACATAAGCCACGTTCATGAACGGCTCGAACATGCTGCGTTCCCCACGGAACTTGTAACCCAGCTCCCCGAAGCCCTGGGCCGTACCACCCAGATAGCTGCTGCTGAGACGCCCGCCATAATCACCCACGGCAACATGACGATGGGTATTGATGACGTTCCAGCTATAGATGGCCCCGAAGCGGAGATTCAGGCGACCCCAGTGCGTCCCGGCATAGGCACCAATGCTGATATTGTTGCTGTTGGCCGAGGAGGAACGACCACGCTGAACGTTGAACTGGGAATGACCGTAAGAGATCAGCCCGCCAACACGCCAGTTGCTATGGTTGATTGGCCCATCCGCCCCGATGACAAAGCCTGCGGTGTTATGGTGCATGAGGGCAGCATTGCCGTCCCCACTGTTGAAGCCCATGCCACCATAGGCCTGCCCCCACAGGACCGCATGATCGGAATAGCAGGCGCCATCCTTCCTGCGTGTCTTCAGGTCATAGAAGCTCTGGCCATTGTGACCATAGTCACAGTCGGCCGCAGCCAGACGGTTCAGGGCTGCATTGCGGATATAGAAGCTGTCCTGGATCAACCCTGTACGGATGGAGGCGTGAAGCTCACCAGACAGGTTGTTCAGCGCATGACGGGCCTGGTCTTTTGTCAGGACCGTCATGGCCTTGGCCAGATCACTGTTTTCGGAGATATGGTTCAGCCCTTCCCCGGCAGCGATCTCGTTGCGGGTCTGGCCCACATACTCGAAACCATGGATGGAACGACGCAGCATCACATCCACATCATTGCCCTGATAGACAAGACGAGGATCAAGATAGGCGTAATCCTGACCGATATTGGTCTCCAGGTCATCATAATGACCATTCACGCCACCATTGGCCGTCAGCACATGGTAGGCCTGACCATATTTCAGGGCCATCGGGTCCTTCACCTTCAGAGCCAGCGTACCCCCCTGGAGGTCCGCCTTGCCTGAGACCAGAACCTGGTCAGACTTCAGCTCGCTGTAGGAGAAGCCGTCCGGTGCGACCAGCTGACGCCCGGTCGCCTCATTGCTCCCGCGGATGGACAGGACCGAGCCCTTGGCCATGGTCAGATCACCCATGACATGCAGGGCACCCGCATCTGTCTCGTTGCCAGCCCCCAGCATACCGCCGCTGGACACGACCGTGCTGCCCACGGAGCCATTACCGGCCAGAACGGCACCATGCTGCACGGTCATGGCAGAATGGCTCATGTTGCCATCAACAATCATGTCTCCGGACTGGATGTCCGTCGGACCACTGAAGCCGGAACCATCACCAGCAAACGTGAGCACCCCGGTGCCCGTCTTGGTCAGGGCATGATCACCGGCACTGCCATCATCCGTCAGGACGACATTATTGCCCAGTGTCATCCGGTTCTCATCCTGCACGTCGAACACTGCCCCCTTGGAGCCGATGGCCGTATTCACGTTGCTGGTCAGATCAGAACCCTTGATGTTCTGGAGCGTACCGCCATCCAGCGTCAGCTGGGCCTTGGCACCCTCTTCGGCCACCAGGCCGGGCTTGCCGTCAACATCACCAGCACTCAGCCTGCTGCCACTCAGCACATCGAGTCTGGCGTCGGTGCCATCAGCCGGAGCTGTCTCCGCTTTGGCAAACACGACCGGACCATGGCTGTGGAGAGCTGCACCATCAGAGAGGCTGACGTCACCCGCCTTGCCTGCACCAATCTTCACACTACTGTCTGTCGTCAGCTGAGCCTTCGCCCCGGCCAGAGCCAGCGTACCACCAGCCACGGAGACAGGCCCCCCAAGATGGGACTGGTCTGTCAACGTCTCATGACCACCGGAAAGTGTCAGCCCGCCAGTGCCGGACAGGGACCCGGCATAGGTATCCTTGGCATTGGTCAGAGTCAGGGTGCCATTGAGAACACCATTTCCAGACCCGGCAAGGGAGCCGGCATCAGAACCATGATCCGTGACGCTGAAAGATCCGCCATTGGCCGCCAGCGTCCCGGCAATCTGGTTCCCGTCAAGGGTCAGGTCACCCTTGCTGTTGGTGACATCACCCGTGACATGGTTGCCTGCACCCAGCGTCATGCTGCCGCTGTTGTCCGCAGAGGCCAGAGTGCCACCCGTCACCTTGAAGGTCGCCCCGTCAGCATTGGTCACGTGACCAGCCGTGCTGTCCGCCAGAGAGGCCGTACCAGCCTGGTTGGCAACATCGGCCAGCGTGGCGTTCTGTGCCGTCAACTGACCATGGTTGGCCGTCGTCCCGGCAATCTGGTTCCCGTCAAGGGTCAGGTCACCCTTGCTGTTGGTGACATCACCCGTGACATGGTTGCCTGCACCCAGCGTCATGCTGCCGCTGTTGTCCGCAGAGGCCAGAGTGCCACCCGTCACCTTGAAGGTCGCCCCGTCAGCATTGGTCACGTGACCAGCCGTGCTGTCCGCCAGAGAGGCCGTACCAGCCTGGTTGGCAACATCGGCCAGCGTGGCGTTCTGTGCCGTCAGCTGACCATGGTTGGCCGTCGTCCCGGCAATCTGGTTCCCGTCAAGGGTCAGGTCACCCCTGCTGTTGGTGACATCACCCGTGACATGGTTGCCTGCACCCAGCGTCATGCTGCCGCTGTTGTCCGCAGAAGCCAGAGTGCCACCCGTCGCCTTGAAGGTCGCCCCGTCAGCGTTGGTCACGTGACCAGCCGTGCTGTCCGCCAGAGAGGCCGTACCAGCCTGGTTGGCAACATCGGCCAGCGTGGCGTTCTGTGCCGTCAGGGTACCAGTGTTGGTCGTGGTCCCTGCAACCTTGCCACCATTGACGTCGGTTGCGGCAGCGTTGTTCAGATTGCCAGCAAGGGACCCTGTCAGGTTCAGACGACCGTTCTGGACATCCGTATCCCCCGTGTAGCTGTTCGCCCCGCTGAGCGTTGTCGTGCCCTGCCCTTTCTGGACGAAGGAGCCGGTACCGGAGATCGTCTGACCCAACGTGACATCATTGCTGTGATCCACAGCCAGAGTCCCGTCATTGACAATGTCCTGCTGGCCGACAGACCCTGTCGTCCCACCATTGCCGAGCTGGAGCGTGCCAGCCTCAACATGGGTCGGCTTTGCAAAGTCATTGTCGGAGCTGAGGACGAGCGTACCAAGGTCCGTCTTTTCCAGCCCTGTGCCGCCATCAACCTTGCTGCCATCAATGACAGAAGCGATCTCTGCCGTGATGTCCTTGCCAGAAGACGTCCCGTCACCCACACGGATGACCGTCTTGCCGGTGGAGGCATACAGGTTGTCGCCTGTCACGAGGTAATTCTTGCCATCAAGGTTGGCAAACTGGGCACCGGAGAAGATGACCGGAGCCTGCGTGCCATCCTCGGCCTTGTCATTGACATGGACCGTACCGGCAGAGGCTGCAAAAATGGCCATGTTGCCATTCTGCCACTGGCCGTTGGCAGAGCCGTCGGCTGTAGCCCAGCTGGGTGTGCCCTGCGGTCTTGCCGCCGTCCAGACACCATCCCCACCGTCAATGCGGCCATTACCCCTTCCATCATCGGAGCGATGGGCGCTGCTGCCACCATCCCAGTAGTTGAATCCACCTGTATTGACCGCCAGGTTGACCTGATGGTCGATGGATGTCTGGACAACCATCCCCTCTGGAAGAGGCTTGGAGGCCACGTCAACCGACTGCTGGGTTCCAGAAAGCACACCACCGTAGCTGTACAGGCGGTACAGACCGGCCATCAGCGAAGAATTGTTCACATCCGGACCAGCATCAACCGGCTGGATGGACAGCGTGCCACCAAGCGCCAGGTTCCCCTTGACGTTGATGAAGTCGTTGTAGGCGCCACCTTCCGTATCAGCCTGCCCCAGACGGAAAACCTGACGGGACCCATCGGCCAGATTCAGGCTCCCGTTGACGGTCAGTGTGGACGGCGCCTCAGCCGTCCCGGCGGCCAGTGTCCCGCCAGAGCCGATATTCACATCGCCACCGATCGTCCCCGTACCGCGCAGCGTGGCGCCATCGGTAACGGATGTCAGACCCTTGGCGGCGCTGTTGTCACCGTTCACATCGAGCTGCCCGCCCGTCTGCACGAGAGTGTTGCCAGAATAGCTGTTATTGCCTGTCAGGACTTCGTGCCCACCAGAAACCGTCAGCCCGCCATTGCCACCCATGCTACCGGCATAGGTACTGCTGGCATCGGTCAGGTTCAGCGTGCCTTCCAACTGGGCATTGCCGCTCCCTTCAAGAGATCCGGCGGTGAAGCCGTTATTACCGATGGTGAGCTGGCCACCATGAGCTGCCAGCACGCCCTTTGTTTTGGAACCATCCAGCATCAGGTCGCCTGCGTGCTGGGCAATGCTCCCATGGACAATGACACCCTGATCCAGCGTCATGTTGCCATTGTTCACGACAGAGTCCAGCTGCCCGCCCGCTGCACTGAAGGTCCCGCCGGATTCGTTGGTGACATCAGCCAGTGTCGCCTTGCTGGCGGTCAGTGTTCCACTGTTCGTGGTCGTACCAGCAACACGTCCGCCAGTGATGTCTGTCGTTCCGGCATTGTTCAGCGCACTGGCAAGGCTCCCTTTCAGGGTCAGGCCACCATTCTGCGTGACATCGGTCTCACCCGTGTAGGTGTTGTTGCCTGCCAGGGTCTCACGTCCCCCGGAGATGGTCAGCCCGCCATTGCCGGAGATGTTGCCTGCATAGGTGTCAGCTGCCTTGGTCAGGTTCAGCGTGCCTTCCAGCTGACCATTCGCACGACCGGCAAGCGATTCTACACTGGCGCCACCGCTGGTAATGTCAAACGTGCCGCCCCTGGCAAAAAGCACGCCGTTGACCTGAGAATCATCAAGGGTCAGCTTGCCGTCATTCTGAAGGATATCACCATTGACGACACTCTTCTGCGCCAGAAGGAATGTCCCCGTGTTGGTGAACGTCGCCAGCTCACTGTCATAGAACTCTGCATCACCACCATTGGTGAAGTTGCCCTTCCTGGGCACGGAACCCGCCCGGTTGGTGAGGTCATCCTCATCCCCCATCCGGTTGGTGATCGTTGCTCCAGAATCCCCACTGCGGCCTGCCAGAACGTCCGAATTGCTCTCTGAGTCCGCAGCGGACGGGAGGCCCGGAACCTTGGAATGGACAGCCAGAACCTTGCCGGTATTCGCAAACCGCCCATCAACAACCGTATCCTTGAAGTCCAGCATGCTTTTTTCGGTGCTGGTCACTTCATGAACAAGCGTGTTCCTCAGGGTCGCATTGCCACCAAGATTGACAAGATTGGCCAGCGTGCTGTCCGTGGCCGTAAAGCTGCTGTTGTTCGTGACCACGCCCTTGACGTTGGTATGATCAACAGACGCCGTACCGATATTGGCCAGTGTCCCGTCCAGCTCACCACCCTTCTGCACATACGTGCCGTTGGTCTGGTTGATGACCTGACCCGACAGCGTCGCATCCGTCACGGACAGGGTACCGGCTTCCACGTTCGTCATGCCCTTGTAGGCAAGATTACCCGAAAGCCCCAGGGTCCCCGTGCCGGTCTTGTCGACCCCACCATCCCCCGTCAGGCCGCCTTTCCATGACATGGTGTTGCTGTCCTGGACATTGAACTCGTTCATGCCGGTCAGGTTGGCAGCAACCGTGCTGGTGAAGTCACGCCCCTGGATGTTCCGTATCGTGGCGGCATCAAGATTGATGGCAGCCTTGGCTCCGTCCTCTGCGGCGATGGCAGGAGAAGAGCCATCATCACCAGCTACCAGCACACCATGATCCAGCACATTCAGCGTGCCATCGGAGGCTGCGCCGGTCCCCGGCACACCGAAGCGGATCGTCCCGTCATTCTGGAAGCGCCCGCCATCAACCGTCACGGTCCCCTTGCCACCAGCACCGATGATCGTGTTGCCATTCTGCATCGTACCATCGACACCGACAACGAGGCTCCCGTTGCCGCCATCCTCGCCAAACCTTGCCTCATCAGCGCGGAAGCTGGCACCGTCGCTGACATTCACAACACCGGTCCCCTTGTTACCGATGTGGGCATTGGTAGCTTCCACGGCAGAGCCACTGCCCGTCACATTCACCGTGCCAGTCAGGGACTGAGAGGCTGCGGCATAAAATTCATCAGCCTCAACACGGGAACCGTTCTCGACGTTCAGCTCACCATTCTGGTCATTGCCAACGACAACATACATGCCCTCGTTGGTACGGTTGTTGATCTGTGCCCCATCCGTCAGTGTGGCATCGCTCTTCCCGATCGGGCCAGACCCACCACCATAAGTCGGGTCGCCGTTACCGATGAAGACGGACATCCGCTGTATCCTGGCGTCCGGACCTTCCAGCACCAGATGCCCCTCATTCCCCCGTGCCAGACCGACATCCAGCGGGCCCCGCGGGCTGCCTTTTTCCGTGAAGAAAGTTCCTTTGTCCCGCAGGATCAGCGTACCATTGCGGATGTCCACAGTGCCGTTGATCTGATTCTGGCCTGTCAGCACCTGTGTGCCAGACAGCAGGCTCAGGACACCCGTCCCCTTGAGAGACCCGCCATACGTCTCCCCTTTACCCTGCGTGATCGTCAGTTCCCCCAGATAAGGGGCGGACGGATCGGGAGACGGTGTCATGATATAGTCGCTGTTGTCGTCCGCCTTGTCGAGCACGGCATCTGCACTGCCTGCCAGGGACTGCACCAGCGTACCACGATGGCTCGCCCCGTTATGCCCGAAAATGGCCGTGCCCCCATCCAGATGCAGGGTACCAGCCACGCTTGTACCATCCAGACCGAGCTGACCATCCTTCTGGTACAGGTCCCCCTTGACCTCCGTTCCCTGGGGAAGGTTGCGCGTCTGAGTGTTCGTCATGTCTCCGGAAGAAACAGACGCACCATCATCGGCACGGGCCACACTGCCCACCCCAGCGACCAGGGATACTCCGCTGAGCAGAGCCAACATGTAACCAAAACGGCGATACCCTGCCTTGTGGCTCGCCAGATACCGCAGCGGGGCCTGCCCGCTCTGCCCAGTAATCAACACCGGCTTATCCTTGTAATATCCACACTGTTGCAACTGGAGGTGCTGCGTATACCTCCGCCCACTGTGGAAACCGGTACCTGGTGATTAGGGTCTAATTATCGCATAACTTTGGCAGAAACTTGACTAACCAATTACTTCTTTTAATTTGGTGTTAATATACTCTGTTATCTTAGGTAATTATGATATGTTTCATTAATAAATAATTTCCAATATTCATGAGGGAGCCCGCAGAACTCCCATCTGGCCTCCCATCACAGGGAGGCCACCAGCCACTCCGCCACACGGATGCCGTCAATCCCGGCGGAGAGGATTCCCCCAGCATAGCCAGCTCCCTCACCAGCAGGGAAAAGCCCCCGCAGAGCTGGACTCTGGCCCGTGGCGTCACGGTCAATCCGCAAGGGCGAGGATGTCCGTGTCTCGACACCGGTCATCACGGCATCATCCATGCTGTAACCCTTGATCCTGCGCTCGAACCGGGGCAGGGCTTCCCGGATGGAGGCCACCACGAAATCCGGCAGACAACGGGAAAGGTCAGTCGGCGTCACACCGGGCTGGTAAGAGGGCACGACCGTGCCCAGAGAGGTGGAGGCCCGCCCTGCAAGGAAGTCCCCCACACGCTGCGCCGGAGCACGATAATCCCCGCCACCTGCCACGAAGGCCGCCTTCTCCCACTGACGCTGGAAGGCGATCCCCGCCAGCGGCTCATCCGGGAAATCGACACCGGGGCGGACCTCCACCACGATGCCGCTATTGGCGTTCCGCTCGGCCCGGGAATACTGGCTCATCCCGTTCGTGACGACCTGATCCTTCTCCGAGGTTGCCGCCACGACCTGCCCACCGGGACACATGCAGAAGGAATAGACACCCCGCCCCGTGCTGGCATGATGCACCAGCTTGTAATCGGCCGCACCAAGCAGCGGATGCCCCGCCTGCGGGCCAAACCGGGCCACGTCGATCACCGCCTGCGGATGCTCGATCCGCACCCCGATGGAGAAAGGCTTGGCCTGCATCGGCACACCTTCCTCATGCAGCATGGCGAACGTGTCCCGGGCAGAATGACCGACCGCCAGAATCACCCGGTCAGCAGGCAGCACTTCCCCGGTGGAGAGACGCAGCCCCGTCACCTGTCGGCCACCACCCTCACAGGGTGCCGTCTCGATGCCCTCCAGCCGGGTCTCGAAACGATATTCCCCTCCCAGCTCCTCGATCTGCGCCCGCAGGGACTGCACGACCGTCACGAGCCGGAACGTCCCGATATGCGGCTTGGAGAGGGTCAGGATTTCCTCCGGCGCACCGGCCTTCACGAACTCCTCCAGCACCTTGCGCCCCAGATGGCGGGGATCCGACACGCCGGAATAGAGCTTGCCATCGGAGAATGTTCCTGCTCCCCCTTCACCGAACTGCACGTTGCTTTCTGCCGTGAAGCGGGATTTCCGCCAGAGGGCGAACGTATCGACCGTACGGTCCCTCACGGCCCGGCCACGCTCTATGATGATCGGCTTCAGCCCCGCCTGGGCCAGCACGAGAGCTGCCATCAGGCCACAGGGCCCCGCCCCGATCACGACGGGCCGCTGCGTGCGCCCGGCGGCGTGAGAGGGCAGGACGGGCGGAATCCAGCGCATGTCCGGCGTCGGACGGACATGCTGGTCCCCGCTGAAACGGGCCAGCACGGCATCCAGCTCCCGCAACTCACAGTCCAGCGTATAGACGAGCTGGATGTTCCCCCGCCGTCGGGCATCATGCCCCCGGCGAAAGACATGATAGGCCAGCAGCTCCTCCGGCCTTACGGCCAGACGGGCCACGATGGCGGCTCGGAGGGCTTCCGGCGTGTGGTCGAGAGGGAGGGCAAGATTGCTGAGGCGGAGCATGGGGGAAAAGGCTGTCATGCCCGTTCCTTTAAAGCCAGCACCGGGGCACTGGCAAGCAGGGAGGGCAGACAGGCCACCGGTCCCGGTCCCTGCCCTGCTCCATGTGAAACAGGACAAGAAAAATGGTGAAAGCTGGATAGGTCTAACTTATACTGCATCCCCTCATACATCTTCGTGCCTATCAGGGTTCCTCCATGACGACCACGCCCCATCCTCCACACGAGCCGGCAGAAGGCACAGCCTGCTCCCACCACGACCATGATCACCACGACGGGCATGGGCATGGGCATGGGCATGGGCATGGGCATGGGCATGGGCATGGGCACCATCATCATGGCGGGCACGGGCATGTCCACGCTCCGGCCTCCTTTGGTGGCACGTTCCTCATCGCCATCATCCTCAACACGCTCTATCTCGCCGGGGAAGCCGGATGGGGCTTCGCCGCCCACTCCCTCTCCCTGCTGGCCGATGCGGGGCACAATCTCTCGGACGTGCTGAGCCTGCTGGCCGCATGGGGGGCCCAGATACTCGCCCGCCGCACCCCCAGCGAACGCTTCACCTACGGGCTGAAACGCGCCACCATCCTGACGGCCCTGCTCAACGCCACCATCCTCCTGCTCGTCACCGGGGGCATCATCTGGCAGGCCATCTGGCACCTCATCCATCCCGAAACCGTGCAGGGACAGACCATCAGCATCGTGGCGGGCATCGGCATCCTCATCAATGGCGGGACGGCCCTGCTGCTCATGCGGGGCGCCCATCATGACCTGAACATGCGGGGAGCCTTCCTGCACATGGCCTCCGATGCCCTCATGGCCCTGGGCGTGGTCATTGCCGGTGTCCTCATCACGCTGACCGGCTTCTCCTGCATCGACCCTCTGGCCAGCCTCATCGTGTCGGGACTCATCATCTGGGGGACATGGTCCCTGCTGACCCATGCACTCGGCCTGGCCCTTGATGGCGTGCCGCAGACCATCACTCCCCGTGCCGTGGAAGACGCCCTGCGGAGCCTGCCCGGCATTGCCGACCTGCATCACCTTCACATCTGGCCCATCAGCACGACCGAGACAGCCCTGACGGTCCATCTGGTCCTCCACCCCGTGCCGGAAGACTGCACCATTCTGGAAGCCCAGAGCCGGACGGCCGACCTTCTGGCCCGGGCGACCATCCTGCTGCGGGAGGAATTCGCCATAGGCCATCCCACCTTCCAGGTGGAACCGCCCGAAGGAGCCGGCTGCGCCACACCCGGCTGCAACACCCCCCACACCGCCCCGAAAGAGACGGACTGCACCCATGACCACCACCACGCCTGAAAGCGCCGTGCCAAGGGAGAACACGACCACGCCACTCCGCCTGCGGGTGGCCCGTCTTTCCATCCTCGTCAGCCTCGTGGTGCTGGGCATCAAATATGCGGCATGGGCCGTCTCCGGCTCCGGTGCCCTGCTGTCCGATGCCATCGAGACCATCCTCAACGTTCTGGCCTCCGTCGGCACGCTCTGGGCCGTGGCCTTTGCCGCCCGCCCGGCAGATGACAACCACCCTTACGGGCACGGCAAGGCGGAATATGTCTGGGCCGTCATCGAGGGGGTTCTCGTGGTGCTGACGGCCCTGGTCATCCTGGCCATCGCCGGGCACGATGCCCTGCACATACAGGCCCCGGAAGCCCCCCTGCCGGGGGCGCTCCTCAATGCCTCTGCCGGGGTCATCAACCTCATCTGGGCCCTCATCCTGCGACGGATGGGCCGGACACATCACTCACAGGCCCTTAGTTCGGCCGGGGATCATGTTCTCTCCGATGTCTGGGCCAGCCTGGCCCTGCTGGTCGGTGTCTGCCTCATCCCCCTGCTGCACTGGCTCTGGCTGGACCCGCTGCTCTCCGCCCTCGTGGCCCTGAATGTCCTCTGGACCGGCTTCGGCATGATGCGCCATTCCATGACCGGCCTGCTGGACGAGGCTCCACCGCCGGAACTGGTCCATGAGGTCGGCCAGACCATCACGCAGGCAGGCCAGGGAGCACTGGAGGCCCACGACCTCCGCATGAGGCGGGTGGGGTCCCTCTATTTCGTGGAGTTCCACCTCATCGTGCCGGATGAGATGCGCATCACGGACGCCCATGACATCTGCGACCGGATCGAAAATGCCATCCGGGCCGTGCTGGGCCGCTCCTCCATCCATATCCATGTGGAGCCGGAGGACCTCGCCAAACGCCACAAGCCCGGGGCCAGCGGTGTGCTCGTCATGTAACCGTCATGTCACATCTGCCATGCAAAACCATGGCCCCCCTTGACCGCAGGGAAGGCTCCGTCCGAAACAGGGCATGACCTCTTCACCCCCAGCCCTGTGGCGGATCCACCCCAGACGTGTCCGATTCTTCCCAAAGCGCCCCCGCTCCTGCCCCCGGTTCACCCCACGCCATGAGGCGGCGCAACCGCATCACGCATTTCCGCCGTTCGGCCCGGATGCGCACCTCGCAGTGGCGACGGACCTTCATCTTCTGGGCCGGGGCCATCACGGTCGGCATTGCGGCGTGGCTGTTCGCCCGGGCGGCTGACTATGCCAGCTCCCTCTGCATGGGCCTCCAGCACTGGAATCCCTATGTCATGTTCGCTGTCATTCCCAGCGGGCTCGCCCTCTCCATGTGGCTGACAAAACGCTTCTTCCCCGGGGCGCAGGGGTCCGGCATCCCGCAGACCATCGCCACGCTGCATATTGAGGACTTCTCCCTCGTCAACCGCATCCTTGCCCTGCGCATTGCCGTCGGAAAGGTTTGCATGACCACACTCGGCCTGCTCTGCGGGGCCTCCATCGGGCGGGAAGGCCCCACGGTGCAGGTCGGGGCGGCCATCATGAACGCCTATTCCCGCTTCTTGGGCCATGCCAACGTCTCGACCCGTCGGGGTGTCATCCTGGCAGGCGGGGCTGCCGGTGTGGCCGCCGCCTTCAACACGCCGCTGGCTGGCATTGTCTTCGCCATCGAAGAACTGGCCAGTTCCTTCCAGCAGCGGACATCCGGCGTGATGCTGACGGGCGTCGTCCTCGCCGGTGTGACAGCCATTGTCCTGACGGGCGGAAACTATACCTATTTCGGCCATGCCTCGGTGGATGTTCCCGTCGGAACGGCCTGGATTGCCGTGCTGGCCTGCGGCATTCTCGGCGGGCTGGGCGGGGGGCTCTTCTCCACCATTCTCATCCGGGTCGGCAAGGGTCTGCCCGGCTTCATCGGGTCCATCCAGAAGAACCGGCCCATCCTGTTCACGGCCCTGTGCGGGGTCATCCTCGCCATGCTGGGCTTTGCCAGCCACGGTGACACGTTCGGCACGGGCTATGTGCAGGCCCATCATCTGGTGGCTGGCTCCCGCCATGCCCACATGTCCTATTTCCTGATGAAATATGCCGCCACCATCATCTCCTACTGCTCCGGCATACCGGGCGGGCTGTTTGCGCCGTCCCTCTCCATAGGAGCCTCGGTGGGGGGCTGGGTTGCCCGCTTCCTGCCTCACACAGCCCCCGGAGCCGTCGTGCTGCTGGGCATGGTCGGCTATTTCTCCGGTGTGGTGCAGTCCCCGCTGACGGCCACCGTCATCGTGATGGAAATGTGCGACAACCAGCAGATCACCCTGGCCCTGCTGGCCACGGCTTTTCTGGCCTTTGGTGTCTCACGCATGGTCTGCCCCCACTCCCTCTACGGGCGTCTGGCCGACCAGTTCATGGCCCGGCAGGAAGGGTATCTCCAGAAGAAACACGAAAAGAACAAACAGTCCAAGGACTGAGAAAAAAAGATGGTCTGCCGGACTGGAGGCAGACCATCCCTGAGGACATCAGCCCTGAGCGGACAAGTCCACAACCCCGACATAGCCTTCTTCGGTCCCGAAGATGACGGCTCCCCCCTGCGGGGTGAAGGCGATGGCATTCACAGCACCACGGGCGGCACCACCGCTGCGCTGGCCATTGCAGAGTGGCAGGATGCGGCCCTCTCCTGCGGCAGCCTCGTCAGCATGATTGGGCACTTCCGCCAGAAGGACCGTGCCATCCTCAAACCCGATAGCCAGAATGTCATCCGTGGGATGGGCACAGACGCAGGTCACGAACAGCCCCGGCAGGCGGGCCAGCTCCATGGGGGGCTTGCCCATCGGGCCACCCCCGAAGAACGGCCACAGCACGGCGGCATCCGCCCCTGATGTGGCCAGCCAGCGACCCTTGCGGGTGAAGCTCATGGACCCGATCTTGCGGGGATAGCCACTCATGCGCATGTTGTGCCCGTCAGACAGACGCCAGCCATGCAGCTCATTCTCCTGCATGCTCGTCACCAGTGCCTCGCCGCCCGGATGGATGCACAGCCCGGTATGGCTGCCCTTCCATTCCAGAGAACGGACATTGGCGTCCTTCGCCTGCACGAACCACATGGACACGCCATTATAATGCGAGGCAGCCAGCCTCTTGCCTTTGGCATCGAAGGCAAGACCGCTCAGGGCCGAAGGATGCTCCAGCACCTTCAGGGGTTCATCCGCGCCGTGGGCGTAGAGATGAACCTCCTTCCTGCTGGCGCAGGCCCAGTGGGTAGGCGTACTGGCCAGACAGTCCACCCAGCCACGGCCCTCATGACGGTCTGTCATGGTGCCATCGGCCCGTGTTTCCACGACACGGCCATCTTCCCCGCCACTGAGGAAGCTGTCCTTCCCGCAACCCTGCGCAAGGGACACCGCCCCGTCATGCACAGACAGGCACTGCCAGTCTTCGGAAGCCCGCAGGCCGTCCCGGGAGATGAGGATGAGCTCTCCATCCATCGTCAGGGCGGCAAAGGTCCGGCCATCACGGCTGGCCTGCACGCCGGTGATCGGAGCCTCAAACTGACGCTCGGCCCCACGGGTCTGCAACAGGGTCCTGCTCTGCGGCGCACTCATACGGCCACACACCCTTCAAAGCCACGCTGAAGCTGGGCACAGTCCAGCTTGCGGCCAATGAACACGATGCGGGACTGTTTCGTCTCTCCCGCCCTGAACGGCCCGATATAGTCGCCATCCGCCATCATGTGCACGGCCTGGAAGGCAAAACGCTCGTCCTTGCCCCTGAAATGCAGGATGCCCTTTGCCCGCAGGATGTCCGGTCCCTGCTCCTGCAGGACAAGGCCGATCCAGGCGTGGAAACGTTCCTCATCCAGCGGTTCCGTGACGGTGAAGGAATGGCTCGTCACATCCTCGCTATGGGCGTGATGATGCCCGCCCGGCCCGTGGGCGGCCTCATGATGGTGGTCGTGGTCATGACAATGGCAATGGTCGTGATCGTGATCGTGATCGTGATCGTGATGATGGTGGTCATGCCCGTCCTCCTCAAGGAAGTCCGGCATGGTGGACAGGGCACGCCTGAGGTCGAACCCGCCACGGTTGAGGATGTCATCCAGAGCCACCTTGCCCCGCTCGGCCCGATGAATCCGCACGACGGAATTGATGGCCCGCAGCTTCTGCTCCACCCCGGCCAGTGCGGCCTCATCCAGAAGGTCACATTTGTTCAGGATGATGACATCGGCAAAAGCCACCTGATTGACGGCTTCCGGGCTTTCCTTGAGGGTCTGGAGCACGTTGTAGGCGTCCACGACCGTCACGACGGCATCCAGCTCGGCTTTTTCACGGATGCCCTCATCCACGAAGAAGGTCTGCGCCACGGGGGCCGGATCGGCCAGGCCGGTAGTCTCGACGATGATGCCATCAAATTTGCCACGGCGGCGCAGCAGACGACTGAGAATCCGGATGAGATCGCCCCGCACCGTGCAGCAGATGCAGCCATTGTTCATCTCGAAGATTTCTTCGTCAGCATCGACCACCAGATCATTGTCGATGCCCAGCTCCCCGAACTCATTGACCACCACGGCGTAATTCCGCCCGTGATCGGCTGTCAGGATGTGGTTGAGCAGCGTGGTCTTGCCCGCTCCCAGAAAGCCGGTAAGAACCGTGACGGGGATTTTTCTGGTCTGTGAATCAGCCATGATGTCTGTCCTTGTTCTCCTTGAGAGTTGAGCTGAGCATACTCTTCTCCCGTCTCAAAACCAAAAAGAAGAACAGGTGGTTGCATAACCCGCCGCCCCTATCCCAATATGGGCGGAGAGGCCGGAAGGGCCTTGCCCGCCCCCGCATGATGAGGGGCCGCCCTCCAGGTCCGGGCCGAGGCACGATTCATTCCGCATCCTCCGCCCTCATTTTCTGATGGAGACAACCCCATGAATGAAAACACCATTCTCATTCCCGGTTTTGACAGACCCGTATCACGCGTTGCCCTTGGCACATGGGCCATTGGCGGCTGGATGTGGGGCGGCCCTGATGACGACAATGCCGTCCGTACCATCCACCGTGCCCTTGATGAAGGCGTGGACCTGATCGACACCGCTCCGGTCTATGGCTTTGGTCATTCCGAGGAAGTCGTGGGCCGTGCTCTGGCAGAAAAACCCCACAGGGCCCGCATCGCCACCAAGCTCGCACTGGACTGGAACGACGATCACCAGCCGTTCCGCAATTCCAGCCCTGCCCGCATCCGCAAGGAAGTGGAAGACTCCCTGCGCCGCCTGCGTGTCGAGACCATCGACCTCGAGCAGGTTCACTGGCCGGACCCCAACACGCCGATCGACGAGACGGCCCGTGAGCTCCAGAAGCTCCACAAGGAGGGGAAAATCCGTGCCCTTGGCGTAAGCAACTACTCCCCGGAGCAGATGGACATCTTCCGTGAAGTGGCCCCGTTGGCCAGTGTCCAGTCCCCCTACAATCTCTTTGAACGTGAGATTGAAAAGGACGTGCTGCCCTATGCGAAGACGCACAAGCTCGTCACGCTGGCCTATGGCCCGCTCTGCCGTGGCCTGCTGACCGGCAAGATGACAGCGGACAAGACCTTCCCGGAAAGTGATCTGCGGTCTGGCGACCCCAAGTTCCAGAAAGAGCACTTCAAGGACTATCTGGCTGCTGTGGACGAGCTGAAGACGATTGCGGACCGCCACGGCAAGTCCCTCATGGTGCTGGCCATCCGCTGGGTGCTGGACCAGGGACCGACCATTGCCCTGTGGGGTGCCCGCAAGCCGGAACAGATTGATGGTGTTGCGGATGTCTTCGGCTGGCAGCTGACCGATCAGGACAGGAAGGATATTGACGCCATTCTGGAACGTCATGTCCCCACACCCATCTCTCCTGCCTTCATGGCCCCACCAGCCCGGAAGTCATGAGAAAAAACTTCACATTAAATTGAAGCAGTGTGGCGAAGAAGTGGCATGGCTTTCTGGCCACTTCTTCTGCTGCTTTTGGACCAGAACATGACATGGGCCAACATACGGAAAAACATGAAGTCCTTCTTTTTGAAGTTAACTTTATATTAGTTTTTATACAACTTTAATGCCATTTTTTGTTAAGAAAATTATAAGATGAACGACCTATATCCTTTCCGGAGAGCAAGCCTTACCTCCGAAGGATACAGACGTTGGCTGGTAACCCGAAACCTGTTGTCGCTACCGGGACCTACCTGGTGGATATCGCCTCCCTGACAGTTGACCCGAGAACGAAACGGGCCACCATCTCCAATCCCAAATACAACGTGGAAGCCACTTTCACGACCCATACCCCGACCGGTCGCAATGACAAGAAGGTCCAGGATTTCACCTTCCAGGATCCGCAAACGAAAAAACAGCTTACCGGCAGTTATGATTACTCATGGGGCAACAAGTCGGTAAACGGCTTCATCATCGGCAATGGGTCGGGGGGCTATTACATCATCACCTCCGCCGTGCCTGGCAGCTCCTCATCCACCATTGATGGTGCCACCCTGCTTGACCCCTCGGAGGCACGTTACACTTACATCAACGATTCCTCCAGAAACTGGGCCAATGGCAACTTCTTCGACCTCGACCTGAATGGTCAGCATTATTACTTCCATCAGGACAATGATGGTACAGCCACTGATGGTGCTCTGAACGAACAGTTTACCTTCAATACATGCTTTCTGGCTGGCAGCCTGATCGAAACGCCAGACGGCCCCCGCAAGGTGGAAGAGCTCAAGACTGGTGATGTCATTCTCACCCACAACCCCATCAGCGGGCAGACCCTGCCGCAACGTCTCACATGGGCAGGCAGAAGTCGGCTGCGGATAACATCCTCCCCCCATATGGATATGGCCGGCTACCCTGTACGGATCAGAAAAGACGCCCTGGCGGATGGCGTACCCTCCGAAGACCTTCTGGTTACGGCGGAGCACTGCCTGTTTCTTGATGACCGCTTTGTCCCTGCCCGCATGCTGGTCAATGGCCGGTCCATCCATTTCGAGATGACAGACAGAATCCGGCAGATGGCCTGCGACATTTTCCACATTGAGACGGAAATGCACAGCGTCATCTTCGCCAATGATGTGATGACGGAAAGCTATCTGGATACGGGCAACCGTTACCAGTTCGTGGGGTCCAGCCATGACAGTCATACAGGCAATGTCATCACCCATGACTTCTCTACACGGAAACGGTCATGGCACCGTGATGCCGCTGCTCCCCTGTGCACGGCCCGGGAATTCGTGGCGCCCCTTCATCAGGGATTCCTCCAGCGTGCAGAAGAGCTGAGTTTCCCCATCCAGCACCCCTACAAGGCTGAGGCCCTTTGCGAGGATCCAGCCTTCCACCTGGTCACGGACCGGGGAGAGGTCCTGCATGAGAAGCGGACATCCGCAGGGTACCGGCTCTTTTCCATTCCCCTCGGAACAACCCATGTCACGCTGGTCTCCAGAACAGGCCGCCCCTGTGACACTCACGGCCCCTTTGTTGATGACCGGCGCACACTAGGGGTACTGGTCGGAGAAATTCTCCACTTCCAGGCTGCCCATTCCACCAGCATCGACACACACCTGACGACCGATCAGCTGGATGGCTGGTGCGGGCTGGAAAACCCCTCCATGCGCTGGACGCAGGGGGCTGCAAGACTCCCTCTCCCCAGTCAGCCGGAATACAATGATGGTGTGGAGACGGGGCTGCTGGCCATACAGATCATGGCGGCAGGCCCCTATCCCCTGTCTGCCAACAACTCTCTGGAAGATGGAGCTGACATGACGACACAGCCCGGTCTCGTCAGGGCTGTATAACGAAGGAAAACTGGGGGCGTCTGATACTGGTTCCCACGAAACACCAAGAGAACATGAGTAGCAAAGGAACCTTCCTTCCGCTCTTGTGCACCTGAAATGCGCTACCTGCCCGATCAGAAAATACGATTTACCAGAAAAAAGAATGTACATTTATTGATATTTGGTTAATTTTACTCAAAAGATAATTGAATTTGCACTTAAAATATTATTATATGGTAAAGGAAAGGTTGGCTCTTTTGGAGAATCATGCATGCCCGGCAATCCGCAGCCTGTCGTTGCACTTGGAACATATAGAGTAAATATTGCATCCCTATCTGTTGACGCAAATGGAAATGGCTACATAACATCCCAGTTGTTTGGTGTTGATGCCACTTTTACAACACACACTCCTACCCGGGCATCCGACCAGAAGGTACAGGACTTTGTAATAAAGGATCCGAATACGGGAAGTGTCATTACATCTGGTGGTTATGATTTCTCTTGGGGAAATAAGGCTGTAAATGGTTTTATCATTGGTAATGGCAGTGGTGGGTATTACGTTATCACGTCTGATGTTCCGGGCAGCTCATCTTCCAGTATTGATGGACGCTCCCTGATCGACCCAACACAAGCGCAGTATTCATACAGTTTTAATTTTCGACTTCCTTGGTCTATCGGGAACAATTTTACTCTTTGGTTAAATGGAGTTCCTTACACCTTCAAGCAGGACGATAACGGTACAGCAACAGATGGCTCACTTGGCCAGAAATTTACATTTGATACATGCTTTCTTTCTGGAACCATGATTGAAACCCTCTCAGGGCCGAAAAAGATAGAAAATTTGACCAGAAATGACGTTGTAATTACTTTCAATCCTGAATCGGGACGAAATGAGCCTCTTCCCCAGCATGTTGTCTTCTGCCAACAGAGCAGGGTCCGTATAGACTCATCTCTCCCCTTGGACATGGCCGGCTATCCGGTCCGTATCAAAAAAAATGCACTGGCAGACAATGTACCTTCCGAGGATCTTCTGGTTACAGCGGAGCACTGCCTGCTTCTGGAGAAACATTTTATTCCAGTCCGTATCATGGTGAACGGACGATCAATATATTATGATACAAGCATGCACGATACAGCCGAAAAGAGCGGACCATTCTCTTATTATGACATATTTCATATAGAAACATCAACACACAGCATCATTTCTGCAAATAATGTTCTTACGGAAAGTTATCTCAATACAGGAAACCGTTTCCAGTTTCAGCGAGATAATGGAGACACAAACGTCATAGAATATGATTTTACTTCAAAAAATCTATCATGGGAGAAAGATGCTGCAGCGCCATTATGCACAGCAGAAGATTTTGTAGCTCCTATCCATCAAAAGCTGCTTGAACGTGCAAAACAGCTTCTGTTTCCAGTTCAGCACGCCTACAAAACTGAAACCGTGTCCCACAATCCTGCCTTGCAACTACTCACGGAACAGGGGCATGTTCTTCAAGAAAAACGATCTTCAAACAACTATAAAGTGTTTCACATACCTGCCGGGGTCAAAAAAGTAGTCATCCTCTCAAAAACAGGAAGACCTTATGACGTCCATGGTCCTGTCGTGGATGACAGGCGCGAGCTTGGCGTTTTGGTAGGAGAAATACTTTATTTCCATGGAATAGATTGCATAAATATCGATAGACACCTGACACATGAAGATATGGAAGGCTGGTTCGATTTGGAAAATTCTAAAATGAGGTGGACTAAAGGAGTAGCTACCCTTGATCTACCCCATACCAGTCAACACTCTGTAACAGAAGCTGGACTGCTGGCCATCGAAATCATTTCCGCTGGGCCTTATCCGGCTGATGCAGAACATCCGCTGACGACCTATCAAAACGAACTGAAATACAAACCCGTCAAAAAAGCGGGATAAATCAATGGATAACGGAGAGCCTGTTCCAACACCGCATTGGATCAATGCTCTCCGTTTCCTGCCATATATGCCAACCTTTACTGGCCGGATGGAGCAACGGCAGTTGGTGTCAGGGCCATGCCCGGAATACCAAGGGCCTGTTTCTCTGCCGGGGTCATGATCCAGCTGTCCTGCTGTGTATCCGGGGAGCCTTCACCATGGAACTCCCGGATCCTCTTCTTTGATTTCTTGTGCGTGTGCTTACGCACATACTGATGCTTCTTGCGGACAATCCGGCTCAGGTCTTTTTCAACATGCACGGCCGTCACGTCATTATCCGCATCAACCGTAATCCTGTTCCACATGAACATGGCTGGTGCCACATCATGCTGTGAGGGCTTCCCCTGCTGGGCAGCTGCCTCGTCATTGACATAAAAATGAGGCCGTGTGGCGAGAAGCCAGCTGCCAGCCGGAAGGTTGGCAAACACCAGCTGACAGGCATCATTGCGGGCAGCATGCCGTACCAGGGCAAGGGCCTTGCTGTTGCCAATTTTCTCCCTGAACCCCGCCTGTGCCATGTCGATGCGGAGATAATCACGGAAATACGGGGCGTCCGGCATCAGCACGACATCCACATCAGCAACCCTGCAGGAAAGCTGTGGATGGAGGTTATCGTGGCCAGAAATCTGCACGGCCAAAGTCCTGTTACCTGGCTGTCCAGCCCAGGCCAGCTGCTTGGCCTTGAAATTTCCATCATAGCCGGAGCATCCGCTCAACAGTCCCATGATCCCGGCAAATCCCGCCAGAGTATACAGTCTCATTTTTCCAAAAACCATTATCCGGAATGACCCTTCTTCCAGTGACGTCAAATCTCTATGGCGCAGCCATACCGTCTGCATGATAGACGGCAAAAGATACGGAATGCCATCATTTTGCCTCGACCACCTGTCGCATCTCCTGGTCGGAGAGTCCCAGCCCCTTCATTTCTTCCTCTGTCGGATGCCACGTACTGACATCCGCAGCCGCTCCAAAATGTCGGGCCTTGAACAGGCCGATATCATTTCGCCTGTTGCCATCCTGAACAACCTGTCGTGCAATGACCCCCATGTCATCCTGCACGACAATACCTCCCCACAACAGGTTGAAGCCGGAAATATTGCTGCGCAGCTCCATCCCGCTTACCCAGTGCGTCTGCGGTTGCGCCAGATAATGCTGGATGTTGCCAAAAAACACCCATTTTCCAGCAGGAACATTCCTGAACACAAATGTGCACATGGCCTGCCGGGGAGCCTTGCGCAACAGGGCCTTCGCCTTCCGGGTAATGTCACCCTTAAAATGATAGGGGGACTGCAGTACCCGTATCCAGTCCCGATAGTACGGTGTATCCGGTAAGAGGAACGAGTTTTCCACCAGATTGGCACAATAATACTGCTTTTGCCCAAAAATGGCGGACGCCCGTACGATCACGGTTGCATGTCCGGTCCGGGCCGCCCAAGCATGATCCTCATCCTTATACGGTATCTTGACCGTATCACAGCCACCAAGCACCATCAGGGACACGCAACACATGAATGTACCTGGAATGGAGTATCGTCTCATACCCTGCAGCCCCCAGTCTTATTCTGAACGAATACGACCAGTTACTCAAAATGCATTACAAATGCCATAGTTGTGACATAAAATAACGCCCTGCCCCTGAAACCATATTACCCCGTCCCGGTAAGTCGACAGACCACCATCCTTTCTCCTGCCGCTTTAGCAAAATACGTTCCCAATCCCATGAAAACATTCTAATCTGGGCCTCTTCCGGGCATGGAAAATGCTCACAGGCGCAGCAGGCAAGCGTAAGGTCATCATGAAGGCAGTTCGTCACTCTGAAAGCAATCAGGCGACCCATTGGGATGTCGCCCGCAGGGCCTTGGCTGGCTGGGGGGCACTCTGCGGTCTGGCCCTGCTTGCCGCATGTAGCAGCAGCCAGCATTCTCCTGCTCTCACCCCCATGACGCAATATGCCAATGGGCAGACTGGCCCGCTTGGATACGACACACATGTCCCGGCTTTTGCCAGCGAAAATTTTGCCCCCTTCAACCGTCAGGATGTCGCCGCCATCGCCCTGCGGGAATGGCGGATGTTCGGAAGTCCGGTTGCCGATGCGGACCCGCATGACAGGCCAGAGCCCACAAGCCCCGCCCTCAAGCCGGAGCGTCTGCCCGGCCTGTGGCAGCGCATTGGTGAATATTGGTGGATCGGCCAGGCCCCGGAAGAAAATGAGGCCCGCTGGACAGGCCGTACCGATGGCAATGGCACCCTGTTCTCCTTCCAGCGGGACGGCAACTACGCTTGGTCCGCCGCCTTCATCTCCTACGTCATGCGCATTGGCGGCGCCAATATCCGCTTCCCCTACTCCCCGAACCACGCCACCTACATCAATGCCGCAGCCTCCGGCAATAATCCGGGTATTTCAGCACAGAATCCCGCCAATTATGCCCCACGGTTGGGGGACATACTCTGCGTGGGCCGTGGACGGAGCCGCAGCATCACATATGCCATGCTGCCGACCTCCTACGGCTTCCCGGCCCATTGCGGCATCGTGGTGGCCACGGGCCAGAATGCCCCGCCTTTCGGCAAGGAAATCAGCATCGTGGGAGGCAATGTGGATGATGCCGTCTCGCTGACCCACGTTCCAACGGACAGCACCGGCCATGTCAGCACACCAGACGGGCGAAGCTACGACAGCCGTTACCCGTGGTGTGCCATCCTGACCCCCCGCTACGATGCCGACATGGACCCGAACAGCGGGCAGTAAAACGATCCTACTTCACAGGCAGGCCGCTGGCCTTCCACCCCGTGCCGGGGCCATGCCTGTCTTCGAAGCCATCAGCAACGTTCGTCAGCGTCCTGTACCCGGCCTGGGCAGCCAGTGCGGCAGCCTTCTGCGACCGCATGCCTGAACGGCAGATGAAAAAGATCGGCGTGGCCTTGTCCGGCACGGCCTCTTCCAGTCCGTGGAGGAACTCGGCCTCACTGCCTGCCCCCCATGTCAACGCCACAACCTTCCGGCCCAGAGCTCCCAGCTCTGGCAGACCCACCTGCGCCCATTCCTCCGGTGTACGGACATCCACCAGCACGGCCCGTGCATCAGCCTGAAGACGGTCCCAGCTTTCCTTCGCAGTACAATGTTCCATGTCAGCCTCCTTTTACGCAGGCGCCCCGTCCCGGCCATGTTTCGCTCCCCCAACAGACGGGCGAACATTCACGACCCGGAACCGTACAGCCAGACCTGCACTCATCATACAACCTGATGTTGTTCCGCTCTCCCCAGAGTTCAATGGCGGGGAGAGTATTATAACCATCTTAAATAGTTATAATGATTCTTCCACACCATTTTACGTAGAACATAATGATGATACCCTCTCTGCCATCATGACCTCGCCCCACACCATCCACCGGAACAAAGCACATATGTCACATCTGTCATCCCATCCTCACGCCTTGCCCTGCCCCTCTCTGGTGGAAGCCATTGGCAATACCCCGCTCATCCGCCTGCATCATGCTTCCGAGATCACGGGCTGCACCATCTATGGCAAGGCGGAATTCATGAATCCCGGCGGGTCCGTCAAGGACAGGGCGGCCCTTTCCATCATTCAGGACGGTTTTGCCCGTGGTGCCCTCAGCAAGGGCGGCACGATCGTGGAAGGCACGGCAGGCAACACGGGCATCGGCATCACGCTCGTGGCCCATGCACTGGGCTGCAAGGCCGTCATCGTCGTGCCGGAAACCCAGAGCCGGGAAAAGCTGGACTTCCTCCGCATGATCGGAGCGGACCTGCGCCTCGTGCCCGCCAGGCCGTACCGGGACCCCGGCAATTACGTGCATGTCTCCCGCCGTCTGGCCGAAGAAACCGGGGCCTTCTGGGCCAACCAGTTCGACAACACGGCCAACCGGGACGCCCACCGCACGACCACGGCCCCGGAAATCTGGTCCCAGCTGGACGGAAAGGTCGACGCCTTCACCTGCTCCTGCGGGTCCGGCGGTACACTGGCAGGAATCGCCTTCGGCCTGCGGGAGCTGGCCCAGCGGGATGGCCGGAAATCTCCCGAAATCGTCCTGGCCGACCCGGAGGGCTCCGGCCTGTATGGCTGGGTGACCACCAATGACCTCAGCATCACCGGCAGTTCCATCACCGAAGGGATCGGCCAGTCCCGTGTGACGGCCAATCTGGAAGGCTGTGCGCCCGATCACGCCGAACGCATCCCCGATGCCGAAGCTCTGGAACAGATCTACCAGCTCACCATGAAAGAAGGTCTCTCCGTGGGCGGGTCATCAGGCATCAACATTGCTGCGGCCATCCGCACGGCCCGCCGTCTCGGGCCGGGGCATACCATCGTCACCATCCTCAGCGATGGCGGGGCACGATACCAGTCCAAGCTCTTCAACCCGGACTTCCTCCGCAGCAAGAACCTGCCCACCCCGCCCTGGATGTGACATCCCGGGCTGGTCCGCTCCTAACGGCGGATCAGCCGGGCGGCAAAGAAGCCATCCATGCCCCCCTGTGCCACGTTCATGCCCGGATGGGTACGGAAGTACCCTTCCTCCGTGCGGGCACGGGGAAGAGCCGCCAGCTCATCCTCCGTAAAAGGAGACAGCTTCCACCGGCCATCTTCCAGAGCGTGAGCGATACGCTGCGGACCTTCCTCATCCTGAAGGGAACAGACGGCATAGAGCAGCATCCCGCCCGGCTTCAGCATGTCATAGGCGGCATCAATGAAACGGTCCTGCCCCGCTGCCAGCGTGGTGATGTCCCGGGGGCGTTTGATCCACAAGACATCCGGGTGACGCCGCAGCGTCCCCGTGGCCGAGCAGGGCGCATCCAGCAGCACGGCATCCAGCGGCTCGGAAGGACGCCAGCGAAGGGCATCCCCCACAATGACCTCGGCCTTCAGCTGGAGGCGGGCCAGATTCTCCTTCAGCCTCTGGGCACGGGGCTTCTCACGCTCCACGGCCATCACCTCGGCACCCGCACAGAGCAGCTGGGCCGTCTTGCCCCCCGGTGCGGCGCACAGGTCGGCCACCCGCTTCCCCCGCATGTCGCCCATCAGCCGGACCGGCATGGCCGCCGCCATGTCCTGCGCCCAGAACTGCCCTTCCGCAAAGCCCGGCAGGTCTGCCATTTTCGTGCCCGCCGGGTAGCGGACCGTCCCCGTCGGCAGGGGCTCGCCCCCTTCCGGGGCCTCATAACCAGGCTTCACGGTCAGGTCCAGCGGCGCTTCCTGATAGAAACCCTGCGTGATGGACCGTGCCCGCCGCCCCCAGGAACTCCAGAGCCAGTGCGGCACATCCAGCCGGGCATCATCCAGCCCCTCCTTCAGCGTTTCAGCCTCCCGCACCACACGGCGCAGGACGGCATTGGCCAGACCGGCAAAAGGCGACAGGCCACGCCGGTGCAGGAGGTCCACGATCGTGCCCACGGCCGCATGAGGGGGTGTCTGAAGATGGATGATCTGCGCCACACCCAGCAGCAGGGCACAGCGGACCGGCTCCGGCGGCTGGCGGCGGAGGAGCGGCTGGAGCAGCTCCGTCATGCTGCCCAGATGGCGGAGCGTGGCCGCCGCCAGACGGTGGGCCGCCGCACGGTCCCGCCCCTCGCAGCTGCTGCGCTCCAGCGTGGTTTCCAGCATCCGGCGATGTTCCACCACACCGCAGATGATGTCGAAGGCCAGATCCCTCACCGGGTCTTCATGGCGGGAAATGGAGGCAGGGCGGGCAGCAGGCCGCCGCCCCCGGCCACCCTTGGGGTGTGAACGGGCTGGACGGGGAGAAGAAGCATTTGTCATGCGCCCGTTTTCAGGAGTCAGCGGCAGGAAAGTCAAGATGGTTTTTACACGCCCCCTTGACCCTCCCCGCCAAAGGGGCTGCAATCCATCAATCATGACAGACCATACCATCGCCCATGCCCTAGAAGGCATCCAGACCCGCATCAGCGCCGCCTGCCAGAGGGCTGCCCGCCCGGCGGAGGCGGTCAGCCTCGTGGCCGTCAGCAAGTTCCATCCGCAAAGTGCGGTACAGCAGGCCCTTGAAGCTGGACAGCGCATTTTCGGGGAGAACCGCGTGCAGGAGGCCGCCGCCAAATTTCCTGCCCTGCGGGAAAAATGGCCGGACCTCCGCCTGCATCTCATAGGCACGCTCCAGAGCAACAAGGCAACCGAGGCCTGCGCCCTTGCCGACGTGATCGAAAGTCTGGACCGCCCCTCCCTCAGCACGGCGCTGGAAAAGGCGTCCCAGAAAACGGGCCGCCTGCCTGAGCTGTTCGTGCAGGTGAACATTGGTGATGAACCGCAGAAATCCGGCATCGCCACCTCGGAGGCGGACCGGTTCATCGAGGATGCCCTGCGCCGTTTTGGCCAGCATGTGAAAGGTCTCATGGCCATCCCGCCCGCCAACGAAGACCCGCGCCCCTTCTTCCACAGGCTGGCGGAGATGAACCGCCGCCATGGCCTTCCCGCTCTCTCCATGGGCATGTCGGCCGACTTTGAGACCGCCATCGCCGAGGGGGCAACACTTGTCCGTGTCGGCACGGCCATCTTTGGAGACCGCCCCGCCCCGTAATATCGGCATGACAGAGATGACAGTTTTTTCGGGCTGTCTCTTGCATTCCCCATAAAAAAACTGTCATGAAGCCAGAATCATTACAGCCTGTGCTTCCTTCCGTGGGGGCACTTCTGCCTGTCTTCCTGCGGGGGATGGGTGTCTATCAGTCATACAGGATGGTTTCACCATGTCTGAACAGGATAGCGTGTCCCTCAAGGAATCTTCTTCTGACGCCCGGTATCCCAGCTCTGTTGGTACGCCAACGGCAGCACCGCCGCCGCCGGAGCCCGGCGGGCACAGCCACCCCAAGGGCATTGGCGCCATGCTGGCCGCTCTGGGTGTCGTATATGGCGACATCGGGACCAGCCCGCTCTACGCCCTGCAATCCTCCATCCGCAATGTCGGGTCGGAAACCCACCCCGCCCATGCGTGGGAAGTCATCGGGCTGACCAGCCTCACCTTCTGGGCCCTGATGCTGGTTGTGACCATCAAATACGTCATTCTCATCATGCGGGCCGACCATAACAAGGAGGGGGGCATCATCGCCCTCATGGCTCTGGCGCAGCGTGTCTGCAAATCCAACTATTTCCGCTGGGTCTTCGGGCTGATCGGCATTGCCGGGGCCTGTCTGTTCTTCGGGGATGGTATCATCACACCAGCCATCTCCGTCCTCTCCGCCGTGGAAGGGGTGGAGGTCTCGGTGCCGGAGGCTTCAGCCTTCATCATCCCGGCGGCCATCATCATCCTGCTGGGGCTGTTTGCCGCCCAGGCTCTGGGCACTGGCAAGATAGGCCGGGCTTTCGGGCCCATCATGCTGGTATGGTTCTTCACCATCGCCATACTGGGGGCAAGAGGGATCATGCTGCATCCGGGTGTGCTGCTGGCCCTGTCCCCGCTGGAGGCCATCCGCTTCATCGTCACGCATGGCAAGCTGTCCTTCATTGCGCTGGGATCGGTCGTGCTGTCCGTCACCGGGGCGGAGGCCCTCTATGCCGACATGGGCCATTTCGGGCGCACACCCATCCGCTTTGCATGGCTTTTCCTTGTGCTGCCTGCCCTGACGCTGAACTATTTCGGGCAGGCTGCCTCCATCATCCACAACCCGACCACGTTGGCCAATCCTTTCTACTATCTGGCCCCGCACTGGATGCAGATACCCATGCTGCTGCTGGCGACCATGGCCACCATCATTGCCAGCCAAGCGGGCATCTCTGGCAGTTTCTCCCTCTGCCGCCAGCTCATCCAGCTTGGTTACCTGCCCCGCACACGCATCATCCACACCAACCCGCATGAGGAAGCGCAGATCTACCTGCCGTCCCTCAACTGGCTGCTGGCCTTCGGGTCCGTCGTGCTGGTCATCGCCTTCCGCTCTTCTGCGGCCCTGGCTTCTGCCTACGGCATCGCCGTGACAGGAACCTTCCTCTGCACCTGTGTGCTGGCCATGGTGGTCTTCCGCCGTGTCTTCCAGTGGAAGAGCTATGCCGTGGGGACCGTGTTCGGCTTCTTCTTCATCATGGATGCCGTCTTCTTCTCCTCCAACGTGATGAAGATTCCGGATGGAGGGTGGGTCCCGCTCAGCATCGCCGTTGGCAGCACACTCATCATGACCACATGGCAACGTGGCCGCCAGCTCATCCGCAACACGAAAAAACGTGATGCCGTGCCGATGGGCTCCTTCATCACCCGGCTGACCCAGTCCCGCACCATCCGTGTGCCCGGTCTGGCCGTCTTCCTGACCTCGGACCCGGAAATGGTGCCGGATGCCCTGCTCTACAACCTGCGGCACAACAAGGTCCTGCACCAGACAGTCCTGTTCGTCACCGTGCAGACGCTCGACCAGCCGGAAGCGGACCCCGACCAGCGCATGACTGTCAAGGAACTGGCACCAGGCATCCGCCGGGTCATCATCCGTTACGGCTTCATGGAGATGCCCAACCTGCCCCTGACACTGGCTGGCATGACAGAAATGGATTTCGACCCCATTCAGGCGTCCTATTTCACCTCGCATGACCTCGTCTTCCGCTCCAAGGTGCCGAAGATGTCACTCTGGCGGATGTGGGTGTTCCTCTATCTCCTCAACAATGCCACGTCGATTTCCGAGTTCTTCCGGATTCCGCCGGAGCGTGTCATGGAGTTCGGGGTACGGGTCGCGATCTGATCGTGGCCCACCAGCCCCTTCCGCTTTCGCTCTACATCCACTGGCCTTTCTGCCTTGCCAAATGCCCGTACTGTGATTTCAACTCCCATGTGCGGGAGACCATCCCTCAGGAGCGTTTCGCCAACGCCCTGAGGACCGAGCTGGAGCATGAAGCCACACGGCTGATTCAGGACGCCCCCCGGCAGCTTGTCTCGATCTTTTTCGGAGGGGGAACGCCCTCCCTCATGCAGCCGGAGACGGTCCATCATCTGATCGAGGATGCCCGCCGCCTCTTCCCCAGCGTGAATGACCTCGAAATCACTCTGGAGGCCAACCCCACCAGTGTGGAGGCCGACAGGTTCCGTGCCTTTGCAGAGGCAGGCGTCAACCGTCTTTCCCTCGGCGTGCAGAGCCTTGATGAGACCGACCTGGCCGCTCTGGGGCGGCAACATTCGGCACGACAGGCCATTGCGGCCCTGGAGCTGGGGCGCAGCATTTTCCCCCGCCTCTCCTTTGACCTGATCTATGCCCGCCCCGGCCAGACGGAAGAAAAATGGCGTGCGGAACTTCGTCAGGCCCTGGCTCTGGCCGCAGACCACCTCTCACTCTACCAGCTGACGATCGAACCCGGCACGAAATTCGAGGCCCAGCACAGGCGGGGCAACCTCGTCCTGCCTGAGGATGATCTGGCGGCGTCCCTCTACATGATGACCCGTGACGAAGCCGCCCGTTTCGGCCTGCGTGACTATGAAATCTCCAACTATGCCATCCCCGGTGCCGAAAGCCGCCACAACCTCACCTACTGGCATTATGACGACTATCTGGGCATTGGCCCCGGTGCCCACAGCCGCCTGACCTTCAGGGGCCAGCTCCACGCCACACGCCGCCATCGTGCCCCGGAACCCTGGGCAGAGCGTGTGGAAACACATGGGCATGGCACAAGGGACGATGAAACACTCTCACCGGACATGAAGGCTCATGAAGCCCTGCTCATGGGGCTGCGCCTGCGGGAAGGCATCAATGCGGCCCATTTCAGCAGACGGACCGGCCTGCCGCTGCGAGACTGCCTCGACCCCGTCATTCTGGAGGCCTGTCTTGAGGAAGGCTATCTGGAACAGGATGCCCAGACCCTCCGGGCCACGGATGAAGGCCGTCTCCGGCTGGAAGCCCTGCTTGGCCAGCTTGTTCTCTGAACGCCACCTTTGAAAAGAACAGACTGCACCCCATCTACAGGGGCAGCCTTCCATCATCCACAGCGTGATGCCCGCCATGTCTGCACAGAAAGCCCCCACCCTCCACATGATAAAGCTGATCGTAGGCTGCACCTCCCCCGAGATGCTGCGGGACTGGGTGGCGGTGGAACGCCACAAGGGGACAGCCTACGTGCGCACCCGCACCATGCCCAAACGGGCTGAGGAAATCGTGCAGGGTGGCGGGTCCATCTACCGGGTCATCAACGGTCTCATCATGTGCCGGCAGCCCATCATCGGATTTGACAGCTACACCCGGGATGACGGCCATCCCGGCACGCTGATCCTCGTCTCGGACGAGGTCATACCGACCCAGCCACGGCCCATGCGGCCTTTTCAGGGCTGGCGGTACTTCAAACCGGAAGATGCTCCACCCGATCTTGGTCAGGGGGCCGCTGATCTCCCCGATGACGGGATCAGTTCCCTGCCGGCCTCCCTCCGCAACCAGCTGTCCGAGCTGGGCCTTCTGTAACGGTCAGGAACAGCAGGCCATCACGGCCCGGAGCTGATCTTCCAGACCACTGCTTTCGGCGGGAAATGTCCCTTCCAGAGCCGATGTCCCCACGGTGAACCCCGCCGCCCCGGCTTGCCGGACCGTCCTGATCTGTTCCGGCGTGCTGATGGACCCTGCCACAATCACGGGTTTCTTTACAGCTGCACAGCTGGCCCGGATGACCTCCGGGACATTCCCGTCATTCCGGTACGCCAGCAGGTCCAGCCCCGTCACGGCGGGATGGGCTGCCCATTCCACCGCATTGCGGGCTATTTCCTCCGGTGAGCCTTTCAGCACGCTTGGATGCCCCACAACATGCCCTGCAAACGGGTAGTAAGCTACGTCATGCCCTGCCAGAAGAGGCAACACATCCGGCACATGCGTGCCTCCCATCAGGCAGTCCACCCCCAGGGACAGCCCGGCCTTGACGGAATCCAGCTCCCGCTCCCGGTCCGGTGACACGATTTCCAGGTATGAAGTCGCTCCAGCAGAACGGATCCTGTCCGCCAGTATCCGCAACTGCTCCACGGGCAGACCAATATCCTTGAAGCCAACATGCCGGATGCCCAGCCGCAGGGCGATGTCCACAGCCTCCAGAGCATTGTCCACCGTGCGGTCATCACGGGTCAGCATAAAAATGAACCGGAGCGCTTCCATCATCCCTCGTCCCTGACTGTCCTGATCCTCTCTCCCTCATATGGGATGCACATCATACCCAGCCAAGCCCCTATGGACATTCCCCCCCAGCCCCTCCCATGATGGTGGGCCAACATGGCTACAGTGACAGGACACGCCACCATGAACGATACGCCCCACAAGACCCCCGATGACTCCATTGAGGCAGCCTTTCAGGATGATGAGCAGACCATCACCGGAGAAGACCCTTTCCTGCTTTTTCATGAATGGCTGACGCTGGCCGGCACGAAGGAACCCAATGACCCCAACGCAATGGCTCTGGCGACGGTTGATGAACATGGCCTGCCCGATGCACGCATGGTGCTGCTGAAAGGCGTTGATGAGACAGGTTTCATCTTCTACACGAACAGCGAATCTGCCAAAGGACGGGAACTGGAAGGCAACATGCAGGCGGCCCTGCTCTTCCACTGGAAGAGCCTGCGCCGACAGGTCCGCATCCGGGGCCGGGTCTCACGTCTTCCTGCCGTAGATGCGGACGCCTATTTCGACTCCCGCCCCCGGGCGAGCCGCATCGGCGCCTGGGCCAGCCAGCAGTCCCGCCCCATCGCCAGCCGCAAAGCCCTCTGGAAGGCCGTGACAAAAGAAACGGCCCGTTTCGCCATCGGGCCCATCCCCCGGCCACCATACTGGAATGGCTATCACGTCACCCCGGCCTCCATGGAGTTCTGGATGGACAAGCCATTCCGCCTCCATGACCGGGTACTCTTCACCCGTACACAGGATGGCCAGCACTGGACAACACAGCGTCTTTTTCCGTGAGAGCAGGCACAAAAAAAGGTGCGGGCCCAAAAACCCGCACCTTCCCATGGTCCATGACTGGCAGAGGCTGTTTTACCGCCCTGTCATGATGCGATCGACCAGCTCCTTGACGGTCGGAATATGCCCGTTGGCGTAGAACGGGTCTGTGGCAAAGCGCCACGCATTCGTTCCACCGAAGACCAGATTGTGGTCCACGATCTTTTTCTGCTCCTCTGGCGAGACATCCTGCAAATGGGAGATCGTCTGAAGGGTCTTCTGAATACAGAAAGAACGGGGATCCGCCCGCTGGCCTGTGCTGAAGGTCGGGCCCTTCTGGCTCCAGTTGGAGAAACGGCACTGGGAAAGGCACCCCATGCAGGCCGCCTGATCAGCCAGAACCTGCCGGGCCGTCTCCAGCGTCTCGAATACCACAGTATCATCCGGCGTCCGCATGGGCTGGGTATACCCGGCGGCCTTCCAGCGATTCACCTTCTCGGCATCATCAGCCCGGACAAAAACCTCCCGTCCTCGCCCGCCCAGACAGATGGGCGTATCAAACTCGGCCTCTGCTGCCGCACGGAAAGCAATCTGTCGCTCGGACCGCTCATACAGCTCCCGCAGGAAACCATTTTTCACGGCCGATGAATAAAAACCCGTCGGAGAGAAACGGTTCAGATAGACATCACCCTCCTTCAGCGTCAGCAGCAGCTGCTTCCACGCATCCGGGACAGGGCTTTCCTGCGTCAACAAGGGGCGGGTACCGAACTGGAAGGCAATCAGCCCGATCTCGGGGTTGTCCAGCCAGTCACTCCACTCTTCCAGATGCCAGACACCACCAGCCATGATGATGGGCACATGCTGAAGGCCAAAACCATTCATGACCTTCCGCAGGGCTGCCACACGGTGGTAGGGCTCCTCCGGTTTCAGAGGGTTTTCCGTATTCGAGAGGCCATTATGACCGCCGGCCCGCCAGGGGTCCTCATAGACAACACCGCCCAGCAGCTCGGAAAAACGCACATAGGAGCGCTTCCAGAGCGCACTGAATGCACGGCCGGATGAGACGATCGGGTAGTAATGTATCCCGAACTGCGCCGCAATTTCAGCCAGCCGGTAGGGCATCCCTGCGCCACAGGTCAGCCCCTGGATCAACCCGGGAGCACCTTCCAGTATCCCGGTGATGACTTCCTCGGCGGCGCCCATTTCCCACATGAAATTGGCATGAACACGGCCACGGCCACCGGAAATGTCCCGGGCTATCCGTGCCTGTGCGATACCCCCTTCTATGGCATAGCGCACCAGCTCGGCCTGCCGCTCCCGGCGTGTCCGGCCATGATAGACCTGCGGAACAGGATTGCCCTGCTCGTCATAACTGTCCGCATTGACAGCAGAGAGCGTTCCGACCCCACCTGCCGCAGCCCAATGACCCGCAGACACACCATTGGAGACAGAAACACCTTTGCCCCCTTCGACCAGGGGCAGAACCTCCTGACCACCAAAACGGACGGCATTGATCGACTTCATAGAGGCCAGATGTCCCCACTACTCAATCACAAAACTCACTCATGCAAAGGGAGCCTGGGCTCCCCTCACACATCCTTACTCCGCATCACGACGAGGGCGACCCGGCTTTGCGCCAACGCTCTCCGTAATGTCCGCACCAGTCTCCTGGTCCACGACACGCATGGAAAGCTTCACCTTGCCACGATCATCAAAACCAATGACCTTGACCTTGACGGCATCACCCTGCTTGACAACATCCGTTGTCTTGGCGACCCGCCCATCCGTCAGTTCGGAAATATGAACCAGACCATCCTTGGGGCCAAGGAAGTTCACGAACGCACCGAAGTCGGCCGTCTTGACAACCTTCCCATCGTAGATGCGTCCCATCTCCGGTTCCGCCACGATGCCCTCAATGCGGCTGATGGCCTTCTGGGCCTGCTCATCACTGGCGGCAGCAATCTTGATGACGCCGTCATCCCCGATATCAACCTTGGCGCCAGAATATTCACAAATCTCACGAATGACCTTGCCGCCCGATCCGATCACATCACGGATCTTCGCAACAGGAACGGTCATGGTCGTGATCTTCGGTGCATTGCCAGCCACGTCGGAGCGTCCCTCGGAGAGGGCCTTGCTCATTTCACCAAGAATGTGCAGACGGCCTTCACGGGCCTGCTCCAGCGCCACCTTCATGATTTCCGGCGTGATGGAAGTGATCTTGATGTCCATCTGGAGAGCGGTCACACCCTCGGACGTACCAGCAACCTTGAAGTCCATATCCCCAAGGTGATCCTCATCCCCAAGAATATCTGTCAGGACAGCATGGCCACGCTCTTCCTTGATAAGGCCCATGGCAATGCCAGCCACCGGGCGCGGCATGGGTACGCCGGCATCCATCAGGGACAGGGACGTTCCACAAACCGTAGCCATGGAGGAAGAGCCGTTGCTTTCCGTAATTTCGGAAACGACACGCAGCGTATACGGAAAATCTTCCTTGGACGGCAGGAGCGGATTGATGGCACGCCATGCCAGCTTGCCATGTCCGATCTCACGACGGCCCGGAGACCCCATGCGGCCACACTCACCAACGGAGAACGGCGGGAAGTTGTAATGCAGCATGAAGCGGGACCGGTATTCCCCCTCCAGCGCATCAATCACCTGCTCATCCTGACCTGTCCCCAAGGTGGCGACAACCAGCGCCTGCGTCTCGCCACGGGTAAAAAGGGCAGACCCATGAGAGCGGGGCAGCACACCAACCTCAGCCATGATGGGACGCACCGTCTTCGTGTCACGGCCATCGATGCGGATGCCCGTTTTCAGGATGGTGCCACGGACAACCTGTGCCTCCAGATCCTTGATCATCGGCTTGGCCAGCTCGGCATCAAAGCCTTCCTCCTCAAGGGTGGCCACGATCTTCTCGCGAGCTGCGGCGACCTTCTCCACGCGGGCCTGCTTGTGGCGTTCCTTGTAGGCCTCGGCAATCAGCTTGTTGCCCACCTTGTCCACACGCTTGCGCAGGGCGACCTCTTCCTTGGAGACCTCCGGCAGGTCCCACGGGGCACGGGCAGCCGATTCTGCGAGGTCGATGATCGCATCAATCACCGGCTGGAAAGCCGTATGACCCAGCATGACAGCCTCGAGCATCTCATCCTCGGAGAGCTCCTGCGCCTCGGACTCAACCATCAGCACACCCTCGGACGTACCGGCCACCACGAGGTCCAGCGCACTGTCCTTCACCTGGCTGAGGGTCGGATTGACAACAAACTTGCCATCAATGTGACCGATACGGGCAGCCCCAACCGGACCGAAGAAGGGAATACCGGACAGTGTCAGCGCTGCGGAACAGCCAATCAGAGCCACCAGGGCCGGATCATTTTCCATGTCATGGCTGAGGACCGTGGCAACGACCTGAACCTCGTTCCGGAAATTGTCCGGGAAAAGCGGACGGATCGGCCGGTCGATCAGACGGGAGGACAGCACCTCATGCTCGGACGGGCGGCCTTCCCGCTTGAAGAACCCGCCGGGAATCTTGCCTGCAGCGTAGGCCTTCTCCTGATAGTTCACGGTCAGCGGAAAGAAATCCTGCCCCGGCTTCACAGTCTTGGCACCAACGGCAGTACAGAGCACGACCGTATCACCATAGGTGACCACAACGGCCCCATCAGCCTGACGGGCAATCTTGCCCGTCTCAAGCACCAGCGGACGGCCGGCCCATTCAATTTCTTTGCGGAAATAATTGTCAAACATTCTGTCTTCCTCCGGAAGCAATAATCACGGCCCGACCGGTACCAGACTACAAACAGCGTTTCGGACGGCATGGCGAGGATGACGCACCAGACGCGTCATGACACCATGTGGCCTGAAACGCCGGAAAAGCGTTTTCTGGCAGCTCAACCCGGGCCCAAATCCGGGGGAGACCTCTCCCCCGGAGAAAGGTCGAAAATCAGCGGCGCAGGCCGAGACGTTCGATCAGAGTCTTGTAGCGCTCTTCGCTCTTGCGCTTCAGATAATCCAGCAGCGCACGACGGCGACCGACCAGCATCAGCAGACCACGACGGGAGTGGAAGTCCTTGTTGTGGCTCTTCATGTGCTCGGTCAGGTTCACGATGCGCTCGGTCAGCAGGGCGACCTGCACTTCCGGGGAGCCCGTATCACCTTCGGCACGACGGTATTCAGCGATAAGCTGGCTGCGACGTTCAGCTGTAATCGACATCCTGTTCTCCAAAAAACAAATGATTTTCCAACATTCTGACTGCCCGCAACCGCCCTTCGGCAACCCGGCACAGCCCGATGACATGCTCCCCGATCATGACCCGCCAGAGTGGAACAGTCTCCACCCCATCAGGCACGCCCCCCTCAAGATGGGCCAGCGTGACAGCCTGCCCACAGATCAGGGATTTTCCTTCCGCTTTCGTGACGGCCAGCGCCGGGATGTCGACCAGCGCGGTCGCCGCCTCCAGCAGAGGAACCGGAAGAACACATGCCTTGTCTCTAGTTTCGTCCGTTTTGTCCAGCCCTAACTGTTCTGCTGAACAAGCATGGGAAAGATCAAACGGCCCGCATTTTGTGCGCCGCAGAACAGAGATATGCCCCACAGTACCACAGGCCAGAGCAATATCCCGCGCAAGCGACCGCATATAAACCCCCTTGCCTGACTGGACGTCAAAAACGGCCGTATCGGCATCGGGGCGGTCCACGAGAGTAATCGAATCGATTCGAGCAGGACGGGGGGGAAGTTCCGGCGGACGCCCCGCCCGGGCCAGATCGTAAGCCCGCTGCCCACCGACACGAAGAGCCGAAAAAACTGGAGGCACCTGCATCACATCCCCGCAAAGCGAAGGCAATACGGCCCTGATATCTTCATCCGATGGCCGGACATCGGACGTTGCAAGAACATCACCCTCCCGGTCATCCGTCGTCCGGCTTTCACCAAAAGAGAGGGTAAACCGATACCGTTTGGTTGCATCCATGATGTACGGAATGGTGCTGGTTGCCTTGCCAAAGGCGATCGGCAGAACACCTGACGCCAGAGGATCCAGAGTCCCGCCGTGGCCGGCCTTGCGTCCATCAAAAAAACGCAGCAGCCGGTTGACCATCGTTGTGGAACTCGGCCCCAATGGCTTGTCCAGAATCAGCCAGCCATGAATGTCCCTGCCTCTCTTGCGTGCCATCAGTATTCTGGCCCGGCCTCAGTCTTCATCATCCAAAGCCTGGTCACGGTGCAGGTCCCGCTGGACCTCTGGCGAGCGCAGGATGCTCTCCACTTCCATCGCATGCTCCAGAGACGTATCAGGCTGAAAATGCAGCTCCGGCACTGTCCTCAGACGCAGGGCCGTGGAAAGACGTTTCCGCAGGAAAGAGGCCACACGCTTCAGAGCTGGCAGGACAGCCTCAACATCATCTCGCCCCAGACGTGTGACGAACACCGTTGCATGGCGCAGGTCCGGTGAAATACGGACCTCCGTTACCGTGATGGTCACACCATAGAGTTCCGGGTCGCGGAACTCCGTTCTGGCAAACAGTTCTGCGAGAACATGGCGGACCTCTTCAGCTACACGCAGCTGGCGGGTGCTTGGGCCGACGGCGCTTTCACCCGCCGGCCCGAGGAGGTCAAAGGAAGGCCGCGTCTTCAAGCCGGGATCTCTTCCATCTCATAGCATTCAACCACATCACCTTCCCGCAGGTCATTGTAACCGGCGAAGGAAAGGCCGCATTCATAATTATGAGCCACTTCACGGACATCATCCTTGAAGCGTTTCAGCTGGCTCAGCTCACCCTCATGAATGACGACGTTGTCACGCAGCAGGCGTACGCCACAGCCACGTTTGACAACACCCTCGGTGACGTAGCACCCGGCAACCTTGCCGACCTTGGTAATGTTGAAGACCTGACGGATCTCTGCATAACCAAGGAACTTCTCCCGATGCTTCGGTGCGATACGTCCTTTGACCAGCTTCTCCACATCATCAGAGACCTGATAGATGATGGAATAGTAGCGGATGTCCACACCATCACGCTGGGCCAGCTCACGGGCCTGAACGGTAGCCCGCACATTGAAAGCAATGATGACAGCATTGGACGCCTTGGCCAGCTGCACGTCACTTTCGGTGATCTGACCAACGCTGGCATTCAGCACCCGTACGGCCACTTCCTCATGGGAGAGCTTCTCCACCGTTGCCTGAATGGCTTCGGCAGAACCCTGCACGTCCGCCTTGACGATCAGGGCCACTTCCTTCTGCTCACCAGCCTGGATGCGGGCCAGCATCTGGTCCAGCGTACCACGGGCAGCAACCTGCATGGCGGTGGCCTTCTCCCGGGCCTTGCGCTGGCGGAACTCGCTGATCTCACGGGCACGGTTCTCGCTATCGACAACCACAAACGGCGCACCGGCATCCGGCACCCCGCTCATGCCCAGAATCTCGACCGGCACGGACGGTCCAGCCTTCTTGATCTGCTTGCCATGATCATCAAGCAGCGCACGGACACGACCCCAATGGGCTCCGGCCACCACGATGTCCGTCCGGTTGAGCGTCCCTTTCTGGACCAGCACCGTTGCCACGGAACCACGGCCACGATCCAGGCGGCTCTCGATGACGGCACCCTCGGCAATCCGGTTCGGATTCGCCTTCAGGTCAAGAATCTCGGCCTGAAGCAGGATGGCTTCCAGCAGACGGTCAAGACCATCACGCTTGAGGGCGGAGACCTCCACCTCCTGCGTGTCGCCACCCATGCTCTCCACCACGATCTCATGGTTCAGCAGCTCATTGCGGACACGGTCCGGATTGGCGCCAGGCTTGTCCATCTTGTTGATGGCCACGATGATCGGCGCATTGGCAGCCTTGGCATGTTTGATGGCCTCAATCGTCTGCGGCATCACACCATCATCAGCAGCCACCACCAGAACGACAATGTCCGTCACGGAAGCGCCACGGGCACGCATGGAGGTGAAGGCTTCATGGCCCGGTGTATCGATGAAGGTTACCTTCTGACCGGAAGCCACGGTTACCTGATAGGCACCGATATGCTGGGTGATCCCACCAGCCTCGCCATGAGCCACGTCTGTCGTGCGCAGGGCATCCAGCAGGGAGGTCTTGCCATGGTCTACATGGCCCATCACCGTCACGACCGGCGGACGGGGCTTCATGTCTTCCGGCTTGTCCTCAATGCCCTCGATGCCCAGCTCAACGTCACTGTCTGCCACACGCTTGATGCGATGGCCGAATTCACTCACGACAAGCTCGGCCGTATCACCATCGATGCTCTGAGCAGCCGTTGCCATGACGCCCATCTTCATCAGCATCTTGATGACCTCGCCCTGACGGGCAGCCATACGGTTGGCCAGTTCACCCACGGTGATGGTTTCCGGCACGGTCACGTCACGCACGACACGAACCTGATCGGAACGCAGGCGCTCCAGCTCGGCCTGACGGCGCTCGCGGTCACGCTGACGCCGGACGGAAGCCAGCGAACGGGTCTTGCCGTCATCACCTTCAATGGCGGCACGGACGTCAATACGGCCTGACCGACGGTCCTGACCACCCCCCCCGCTGCGGCGGGGCGAAGAACGGCGGGACGACGGAGAAGAACGCCGGGCGCCACCGGCACCGCCACGACGGGAAGGCCCTGCTCCCTCGTCATCGGCACCTCCCACGGCCCCAGTGCGTCCCCGCAGGTGCAGCGTCTCGCTGGCGTCATTGCTGGAACGGGCTGAAGAAGCCCGTGAAGACGCCGCCGTATTCAGCGGGCGGCTCGGCATGATGGCCCGCTCGGCCAGCGGACGCAGACGCTTGGTCGGCTCGGCCAGCTGCACACCCCCGGTCGTGGAACCCGTCAGCGGCGGCGGCACCTTCCGTTCAGCTTCCTGGCGACGGGCTGCAACTTCGGCCTTCTTGCGAACTTCTTCCTCGGCCGCACGGCTCCGGGCCTCTTCCTCTTCCTGGGCACGACGGCTTTCGGCCTCAGCCTTCTGCCGGGCCTCTTCCTCAGCAGCGGAACGGATACGGATCTTCTCGGCTTCCCGGCGGGCTTCCTCTTCTGCCTCACGCCGGGCAGCCTCTGCGGCGGCCTCAGCCAAAACGCGCTGGCGCTTTTCCTGCTCGGAAGCCGTCAGGCCACGGACACCAGCCGTGGCACGACCGCCACGCCCCCCTGCGGCCCCGCTTCTCTTGGGCTTGCGCACTTCAACCCGGACCTCCTTGGAGCGCCCATGGCTGAAGCTCTGTCTTACAGAGCCAGCCTCTACGGTCCGCCCCACGTCCTTGCGTCCTGCCGGACGCAGGGACAGGCGGCCGGAGCTCTTGCCCTGCCCTTCTTTTGGGGTGGTCCCCTTTGGAGTTCCGTTCTGGTTGCGCTCGTTGCCGTCGCTCATAATTTCTGCCTGTTCCTTACTGCCCTACCGTATCAGGGCCCGGGAGCGTGCCTTCGGCCACCCCCGCAAATCTCTTATATTCTGCCTTCAGCCGCTCTGCCAGAGCGCCAGGAGCCATCACGGCATAAACCGCACGCTCCCTCCCGAAGGACGCTGCCAGGATATCCCCCGGCACCCAGACCACCGGCAGCTCCCGCTGGCCTGACAGCAGACGGGCCACCTCATCCTGGCTCGCACCTGCTGCACAAATGACAACCCCGACTCTGCCAGCAACGATCCGTTCCCGACACTTCTGGAACCCACAGACCGCCTCACCAGCGCGTCGGCCCAGACTGATACCATCCAGAAGGCGCTTTGCCAAACCATCCCTGAGAGACTCCACAAGCCCCACAGGCACGTCCACCTTCTGCCGCGCCGCCCGGGAGAAGGCCCGAGCCAGCTGTCCATCTTCCAGAACAGCCCTGTCCGCCTGCACCCACATGCCACGCCCGGGCAGCCGGGCGGCAAGGTCCGCCACGATCTGGCCATCGGGCCCGACGACAAACCGTATCATGTGACACGGCTCACCATGTGTGCGGCTGATCAGACAGCGCCGCCGGGATGAGGCACGACGCCCCCGCCCGGACGGGCCATCATCCACATCGGGGATATGATCCTCAGTCGTGACCCGAGTCTCCTTCACCAGCTCCCTCGTCACCCTCAAACCAGTGGGCACGAGCGGCCATGATGATCTCATTAGCCTCGGCTTCCTCAAGTGGCTCATCACCACCCAGAAGCTCGATCAGCTCATCGGCAGCGAGGTCGGCCAGGTCATCCAGCGTCCTGATCCCCTTCTCCCCGAGTTCAACCAGAACCTGGAGGGAGAAGACACCAAGATTGACCAGATCATCACTGACACCCAGCTCACGACGCCGCTCATCCAGCGCCTGCTCACGACTGGCCAGATAATTGTTGGCACGGTTCATCAGCTCTTCGGCCACTGCCTCATCGAAACCTTCAATGTCGTGCAGCTCTGCCGGGTCGGCATAGGCCAGGTCCTCGATGGTATGATAGCCCTCAGTTACCAGCAGTCCAGCAATGACGTCGTCCACATCCAGCTCATTGACGAACTGGCTGGTCCGCTTGCGGAACTCTTCCTGACGGCGTTCCGATTCCTCAGCTTCGGTCAGGATGTCGATGTCCCAGCGGGTCAGCTGGCTGGCAAGGCGAACATTCTGCCCACGCCGACCAATGGCCAGTGAGAGCTGCTCATCCGGCACCACGACCTCGACCCGGCCGGCATCCTCATCCATCACCACCTTGGTCACCTCAGCAGGCGCCAGGGCATTCACCACGAAGGTAGCCGCATGGGGACTCCAGGGGATGATGTCGATCTTCTCCCCCTGAAGTTCCGCCACAACAGCCTGCACACGGGACCCACGCATACCCACGCAGGCACCGACCGGATCGATGGAGGCATCACGGGACTCGACAGCCATCTTGGCACGGGAACCCGGATCACGGGCCACGGCCTTGATCTCGATGATCCCGTCATAGATTTCCGGCACTTCCTGCGCAAACAGTTTGGCCAGGAAGCCCGGATGGGTACGGGAGAGGAAAATCTGCGGCCCGCGGGGCTCGTCACGCACATCGTAAATGTAGGCGCGAATGCGGTCGGAGTTGCGGAACTCCTCACGGGGGATCATTTCGTCACGACGCAGCAGCCCTTCGGCCTGACCGCCCAGCTCCACCATAAGGTTGCCGTATTCGGTCTGCTTGAGCGTCCCGTTGATGATCTCACCCACACGGTCCTTGAACTCGTCATACTGGCGTTTGCGCTCATACTCACGCACACGCTGGACGATCACCTGTTTGGCTGTCTGCGCCGCAATACGGCCGAAATCGATCGGCGGCAGAGGATCGACGATAAACTCACCTTCCTGGATCTCAGGCCGGAATTTCCGGGCGATCTTCAGGGGAATCTGGGCATCCTCATTTTCCACAACCTCGACGGCTTCCGTCCAGCGGCTCAGCCGGACCTCTCCCGTCTTGCGGTCGATCGTGGCACGGATGTCCTTCTCATGCCCATATTTCGCACGGCCAGCCTTCTGGATGGCCTGCTCCATGGCTTCGAGCACCTGCTCACGATCAATATTCTTTTCCCTTGAGACCGCATCAGCGACCAGAAGCAGCTCAGGACGGGTAACAGATGTGTCCATCAGATCGGACCTCCAACCAGCATAAGACGGGTCATCAGTTTTTCTTCCCCGGCTTTTTGGGTTTCAGCTTTGGCGCCCGGCGGGTCCTGCCATCGGCCTCGGCTTCGTCTTCCTGCGCCACGCCTGCCAGCGCAGCACTTGCCTCAATCAGCTCATCCGTCAGGACCAGCCGTGCCTTGCGCATGTCATCCAGCGGCAGGGCCACTTCCTGCCCGTCATCCAGACGAAGCAGGCCAAGCCCGTCACGCTCGCCAAGGACAATACCGGCAAAACGCTTGCGACCATCCAGCGGAACCTCCAGCTCCACCTTGGCCAGATGCCCGGCAAAACGTTCCCAGTCCTTCGCCCGGGTCAACGGACGGTCGATCCCGGCAGAGGAAACCTCCAGCATCCATGCCCCTGGTATCGGGTCATCCACATCCAGCACAGCGCCCACTGCGTGGCTGATCTGCTCGCAGTCATCAACACTGATGAGCGAGCCATCGGCACGGTCGGCCATGACCTGGACGGTCGGTGTCTCATGCCCGAGAACCGAGAGGCGTACCAGCTCGTACCCCATGTCGGCCAGAGTCGGGGCAATCCTGTCCGCAATGCGTGCTTCCAGCCCGCTCAGACGGCGGATACCATGGGAGCTTTCACCCTCATGAAACGGAGCGGATGGACCGGACTGGTCCGACGATGTGGAAAAATGATCCAAAACAAAAAAGGCGGCCCGTCAGGGCCACCCCCCAAAAGAGCGGAAAGTGAAAACATCTCCCTGATACGACAGAGCCACACCCAATGCAAGCACTTCCAGCCCGCAACTGCTCGACAGGGAAAAGATGAAAGAAACGCCATTCTGCCTTCCTGCCCTTATGGTATATGGTGATGCGAAATGACAGCCATGAACCAGCCTTCCCCCTCTCCCGAACCACAGAAACAGCCTCTCTGGCGCCCCGTGGCCGTGGTTGCGGCCGTTGTGGGACTGGGGGGCGCCCTTCTGGCATGGCATGGCCAGCCATCTCCGCACGATGCCGCCCAGCCAACACCACAACCCCAGGCGGCGGAACAGGCCATTCCCATGGCGGCAGGCTCACTCCCGCTCTCCATGCTTCCCCCAGATGATGCAGCCCGGGCCATTGCCCGCAGCACAATCCCTGCCCAGCAGAAACCTGCCCTTCTGGCCGCACTCAAGGACAACCGCATCCGGCTGGCAGCCCTCCCCCTGGCCGATGCGGCAGGCCATGCGGGACAGATGCTGACCGTAAGCAGCAGTGGCATCAGCCAGCAGATCATCCTCGGCCCCAGAGCACAGGCCGTGCTGCTCCCCATCGCCCGGGAAGGCATCGTCACACTGACACGCACCAGTCCAGCAGGCATGGGCCCCGTATCCATTGCAACGCTGGACATGTTCCATAATGTCGTGGTCCTGCCTCCCCTTACCCCTGCCAACCCTTCCTTCGCCATCCCGGTGGTTGTCCAGTAGCTGTCAGGAAAAGGACTTGACCCCATCCCGGCCTGCCAGTGAAAACAGGGGGTTCCCCTCCCGGCAGGATGCAGAAGCCCATGATGAAATCCCTGATCCCCTGGCTCTCCCGCATGATGCCCCTGATGATGGCGGCCTTCCTGATACTGGCGGCTGTCCAGCTGGCTCTCATGGTCCATCTCTCCCCCACGGCGCTGCTGCATGCGCTGCTCGTTGCTGCCAACTGGGCCCGCCCCGGCTATCTTCCCGCCGGGATCGCCGGGCTTGCCCTCTCTCTTGCCGGGGTGTTCTACTGTCTCTCGTCCGACCGTCTGGCCCGCCGTGGCCTGCGCCACAGAAAGAGTCTTCTCATGGATGTTCTCAGCCGTCTGACCAACCGCACCGCTCTGGAGGAAATGCTGGCACGCCAGCAGCGTGAGAGTGCCATCAATGCTGAGGAGCTGGCCGCTGCCCTGCGTGCCCGTGTCATCGGGCAGGACCAGGTCTGCGAGGATATTGCCCAGCAGCTGCGCCGTCGGCTGGCTCTCCAGAACCGTGACCGTCCCGTCGGGGTCTTCCTCCTTGCTGGGCCGCCCGGTACCGGCAAGACCTATCTGGCCAAGCAGATTGCCAACCAGACGGAACGCCCGCTGCTGCATTTCGACATGACCCAGATGTCCAGCCCGCATGCTGCCACACAGCTTTTCGGCTCTCCCAAAGGCTATGTTGGGTCTGACACGTTCGGGCGGCTGACAGGTGGCCTGAAGGAAAATCCCGATGCCGTCGTCCTGCTGGATGAGATCGAAAAGGCCCACCCGGACGTCTTCAAGAAATTCCTTACGGCCTGGAATGACGGCCATGTAACGGAAGCCTCCACCAACGAGCTGGTACCAACCACACGGGCCATCTTTGTTCTGACATCAAACATTGCCACGGATGCTCTCAGCGCCATTGCGGACAGGCTGGCTGACGAGCCCGAGAAAATGCGGGCCGAATCGACCGAAGCCCTGCGTCGGGCCGGGTTTGCGCCGGAGGTCCTGAACAGGCTGGACCGCATCTTCGTGTTCCGTGCGCTGCGGGGGCTGGACCTCGCCCGTGTGGCTGCTCTGGAAATCGAGCAGATGATCCGTGGCTACGGGCTGAATGTTGAAGCCGGTGGCATCGACCCTGCCCTTCTCTTCGAAATCCTTCAGCGCCAGCAGAAACTGGGCAGCATGGCCAGTGCCCGGGATATTCTCCGATCCATTGAAGACATGATCAGCGACAGCCTCATCACGGCCCGCCAGCAGGGACGCACCCATGTCCACCTCGTCATGGAAGGAGAAGGACGCATCCGGGCTGAAACAAGCGAAGAGCCTCAGGAAAGAATGAACAAGGCCAGCCTGTGAAGCATCTCCTCCGTACCTGCATCTCCCTCTGGAAGCAGGCCCCCCTGTGGCGCCTCTCCTTCATGATCGGGCTTGGCGGGCTGGTGATGGCAGCCTTTTTCCCAACCCCCTGGCTGAAAAAACAGGCTCCCTGGCTCCCCGGCATGGCGCCGGCAGCAACGCACGCTCCTCACGATTCAGCTCATGCAGACAGCGGCCCGGGCGATGCTGACAACGCACCCTCCGGGCCGATGCCGGTGCATCTGCAATATCCCAGCATGTCTGAGATTGTACGGGATCGTGTTATCCTGGGTGGCCATACCATTCCTCTACCCAAAGGAGAGTGGCACCCCATTCTCTCCGCCCAGATCAGCAACGAGTCCCCCCTCTCTTTTCTGGCTCTTGTCCGTACACATCAGGGGGCCATTACCGGCCTCATCATCGCCCAGGCAACCCAGCAGCCCATTGCTCTGGACCGGGCTGGGAACGTGACGGGCATCTGCCATGATGACCGCAACTTCCTCAATCACAGCCTGCCGGTCTCTCCAGCAGGAGAAGACTGCATCGGCTCTGGTACTGTGGTGATACAGGGCAATGATGTCAGCACCAATCCACTCATCAACCAGTCCATCGCCCGCTTGCAGGCCCTCGGCGTCACGCCCATCCCCCCCCTGTTTCTGGCTGTCCAATGGCGACACGTCGCTACCACGACGGATGGTCAGGCCCAGGTTGGCCTTGTGGACACGCTGATTCCACCACTGGACCAGCAGACCCACCAGCTGCTTGCCCCCATTCCCGTCTGGTCCAGGGATGCGCTGTCACCCTACCCCGAGGCCAGAACATTCCTGACCAGGATGCGCAGCTGGGCGCTGGAGTGGCAGAAGGCCCTGCAGCTGGGGTTCGGGAACCAGTTGCAGGGTCACACCCCGCCACCGGACCCGCTGATCCCCTGATGGGGCCTTCAGTGATGCCCCTTGGCGACGACGCGCCCCATGCGCTTCTCCGCCATGCGGGCGAGGCGCACAAAAGGCAGGCCAACCAGAAGATAGGCCAGACCGACCATGAGCCCCGTGCCGATATAGTCATAATAGGTTGACGAGAGACGGATATAGGTCTGGCTCAGCTCTGTCAGCGTGATGACGGAAACGAGGGAACTGTCCTTGAGCAGGGCAATGAAATCGTTCGTCATGACGGGTACGACCGTGCGGAAGGCCTGCGGAACGATCACGAGCCGGAGGGCCTGCATGTGGGTCATGTTCAGGGCGATGGCCGCTTCCATCTGTCCACGGGGAACAGAAAGCAGCCCCGCCCGGTAATTTTCCGCCTCATAGGCCGCATAATTCAACCCCAGCGACAGCACGCCCGCCGCAAAAGGCGACAGACGCAGACCAAAAGCAGGCAGTCCATAGAAAATGAACAGCACCTGTATCAGCAACGGCGTGCCCCGCACGATCTCCACATACAGCCCGGCCAGCCAGCGTAACGGTGCCACCCCGTAGGCCCGGGCCAGAGCCAGCACCAGCCCCATCGCCACGGCAAGCACCATCGCCAGAGCCGACACGCCCAGCGTCATCAACGCCCCGCTGCCTATCAGAGGCAGAAAACTGACATAACGGTGGACCATGGCCTGCACGCTGCTGCCGGACATCCGCTCCATCGTCTGGCGGTAATCCACCCAGGCCGTTGGCTGGACTGTTGAGAGAGTCTGATCCCCCGTGTAATCGGCCATCTGCGGCGTCCAGAGATTCCAGCGGGCCAGAATCTGATGCAGGGTGCCATCGCTCATGAGATCACCCAGAACGGAATCCACAGCATCACGCAGGCCGGGATTGTTCTTAGGGAAGGCAATTCCATAAGCCACACGACCGATCGGCGGCCCAACGAGCTTCAGATCATCCGACCGGTAATAAAGGGCAATAGGCTCATCAATCAGAATGGCATCAAGACGTCCGTTCTTCAGGTCAGAAAACAGATTTGTCTCTTCATCATAAGAGCGCACATTGGCCGGATCGTGATCCAGCAGAAGACGCTCGGCAGCCGTGCTCTTGATGGTCCCGACCACATGGCCTTTCAGGGCATCAAGCGTGTCCAGCCCTTTTTCATCATTCCGCAGGACAATCCGATCCACCGTCACATAATAGGGCCGGGAAAAAAGCACGGCAGCCTTATGCTCCGGCGTCATCTCGATACCATCAATGACCAGGGCATACAGGTCCCGTGAGAGGCCGGGGATCAGCCCGTCCCAGCCATTCTGTACGAAACGCCCATGCCGTCCCATCCGGGCGCTGATGGTCTGCATCAGGTCATATTCAAAACCTGTCATCCGCCCTTCATGGGCTGGATCGTGAAAGACGTAAGGCACGTTGGCCTCTCCGTCCGACGCCCAGGGAAGGTCCCTGTCATCCGTAGCACCAGGAACCCGCAGGGAAGCTACTGCTGGAGTACCGCCTTCAGCCCAGGCAGGAGCGGACAGACCTGCCATACCCCACAGCCCGAACAGGGCCAGAGCCAGCGCAAACATCACACGCTTCATCACCGTGCCCCCATTCATCAAAGGAGTGTCCGCAGGAAACGCCGGGTTCCTGCCTCACGCGGGTTGGCGAACATCACATCGGGGTCGCCACTTTCCACAATCTGTCCAGCTTCCATGAACAGCACACGGTCCGAGGCCGCCCGGGCGAAACGCATGTCGTGCGTCACGACGAGCTGGGTCATACCCTCCGCATCCAGCGCCCGCATGACGGACAGCACCTCTTCGGAAAGTTCCGGGTCCAGAGCGGATGTCGGCTCATCATACAGCATGACGGAAGGCTTCATCGCCAGAGCCCGGGCAATGGCCGCACGCTGCTGCTGCCCGCCGGACAGACGGTCCGGGTAACGGTTCTTCACGGCGGCAAGGCCAACCTTCTCCAGCAGTTCGCAGGCAACATGCTTCGCCTGCGTCTCACTCATGCGTTTGACCTGCATGGGGGCCAGCATGACGTTCTCCAGCACCGTGCGATGTGGAAACAGGTTGAAGGACTGGAAGACCATGCCCACATGGCTGCGCAGACGGTGGGCCTGAACCTCGTCCGCACGACGCCATGAGCCCGTACTGGCCACGGTCACATCCTCAACCCGCACCTCTCCGGCATCAGGATGTTCCAGAAAATTGAGACAGCGGAGGAACGTTGATTTCCCACAGCCGGACGGCCCGATGATGGAAATCAGCTCCCCACGTTCCACTTCCAGAGAAATTCCCCGCAGAATTTCATTCCCGGCGAAAGACTTGGCGATACCGGTCGCCTTCAGCACCCAGTCAGTCAGTTCCGAACATCCTCCTGCACGCTACAACATGGACAACCATCCTGTAGTCATTCACCATGCGCTTTCTTAACCATAACCACCCTTCAAGCAAAACATCCTTTTCTGTATTTTCCACCCGGAAGGGCATATTTTTCTCCCGGACCTTCCCCAGGCCCCTTCCAGCTCCACATGAAACATCACCATGGCCTCCAGCACCTCATGCCCGCCTGCCTCTCCACCACAATCCCTTCTCCGGCTGGATCATGTCCGGCTGGAGCGGGCAGGACGCTGTCTGGTCCCTGATCTCTCCCTGAACCTCGCTACCGGTGATGCCCTCCTCCTTACCGGGCCAAATGGTACGGGCAAGTCATCACTTCTGCGGCTGATGGCAGGGCTGTGTCCCCCTGCTGGAGGCACAGTGACCCGCCGGGCCGACATTGCCTGGCTTGGCCCTGCTGACGCCCTGAAATCCACCCTGACGGTCGAGCAGAATCTCTGTCTCTTCATGCCCCATGGGACAGAAACCATCCATGCTGCCCTGAAGCGTCTGGCGCTGGCCCATCTTCTGGACTGCCCTGTCCGCCTGCTCTCGCTGGGGCAGAAACGTCGTGTAGCCCTGAGCCGCCTGCTGCTCCTTCCCGATGCCCGGCTGTGGCTGCTGGATGAGCCTGCCAATGGTCTGGATGCTGCCAGCCTTGCCCTGCTGGAGACCCTGCTGGCAGAGCATCGTGCCCGTGGGGGGGCCGTGGCCATTGCCTCCCATGCGCCACTATCCCTACCGGGCAGCCAGCACCTCACACCCGGCATGGTGGCACCATCCATCACGCCAGACATGGCCATGCAAACCCCGCCAGTGCATGAGGAGCCAGCCTCGAAAAAGACCCTTCATCCATTGCTCCTGCATCTGCGCCGGGAGCTGCATCTGGCCCGCCTGAACGGTGCCGAAACCGTAGGGGGGCTGCTGTTCCTGACAGTCTGCAGCACACTTTTTCCTCTTGCCCTCGGCCCCACCCCCGCCCTGCTCCAGCAGACCGGCCCGGCCATTCTGTGGGTCTGTACCCTGCTGGCCTCACTCCTGCCGCTGGAGCGCCTCTATGATGAAGATGCGGAAGACGGATCACTGGACATGCTCCAGATCACCCTGCACCCTGCCTTCATTGCGCTGGGGAAAATGTTCGCCCACTGGGTGACAGGTGGACTGCCCATCCTGCTGGCCACCCCTCTGCTGGCCCTGTTCTTCCAGCTGCCAGCCCATAACCTGACGGTGCTCATGCTCAGCCTTACTCTGGGCAGCCTGACCCTCTCTCTCACAGGGGGCATGACAGCGGCCATAACACTGGGAGCACGCCGCAACAGCCTTCTGCTCCCCGTGCTGACACTGCCGCTGATGACTCCTGGTCTCATCTTCGGCACACTGGCCTGCACCACCCCGACAGGAACAGCCTGTACGACCAATCTGAGCCTTCTGGCGGCCCTTTTCCTTCTGGCCCTGCCGGGCTGCCCCCTCATCGCTGGAGCCAGCCTGAAAGAAGCACGGGGCTGACCATAAAAAAAGCCGCTCCCTGCTACGGGAACGGCTTTCTGAACGGACAGGCCGAAGCAGAAATCTTCAGGCTTTATCGGCCTGAAGTTTCGCCACGAAATTCTCCAGCCAGTGAATGGTATATTCACCCTTCTGGAACTCCGGGTCTGCCAGAATTTTCTGATGCAAAGGAATGACCGTCTTCACCCCCTCCACAACACACTCCGTCAGGGCCCGCTGCATGCGGCTGATGGCTAGCGCACGGGTGGGAGCATGAACGATCAGCTTGGCAATCATGCTGTCGTAATAGGGAGGCACCCTGTAACCGGCAAAGAGCGCACTGTCCATACGGACACCAAGACCACCGGGAGCATGGAACACCTTGACCGTCCCCGGGTTGGGCGCAAAGGTTTCCGGGTCCTCGGCGTTGATGCGGCACTCGATGGCATGGCCGTTCATCACGATGTCTTCCTGCCGGTAGCTCAGCTTTTCACCAGCGGCCACACGGATCTGCTCCCGCACGAGGTCCACATCGCAGACCATTTCCGTCACCGGATGTTCCACCTGAAGGCGGGTATTCATCTCAATGAAGCAGAACTGCCCGTCCTGATACAGGAACTCGAGCGTACCGGCATTGCGATACCCCATGCGTGACAGGGCATCCGTAACTGTTTTGCCAATCTCGTTGCGCTGCTCTGGCGTGATGACGGGGGAACCGGCTTCCTCCAGCAGCTTCTGATGGCGACGCTGGAGGGAGCAGTCACGCTCCCCGAAATGCACGACATTGCCGTGCGTGTCACCCATGATCTGAAGCTCGATATGACGGGGCTTGTCGAGATATTTCTCCAGATAGACCTCGTCATTGCCAAAAGCGGCACGGGCTTCCGTCCGGGCCACGCTCCAGGCTTCCTCCAGCTCATCAGCGGTCTGGGCCACCTTCATGCCACGACCACCACCACCGGCAGCGGCCTTGATGAGCACCGGATACCCGACACGGGCCGCAACTTCCCGGGCCTCGTCCAGGCTCCGCAGGGCCCCGTCCGACCCGGGCACCAGCGGCACGCCGAGGGCCTCCATGGTCGTTTTGGCGGTGATCTTGTCACCCATCATGCGGATGTGCTCGGCTGTCGGGCCAATGAAGGCGATGCCGTGCTCCTCCACCGTTTCGGCGAATTCCGCATTTTCGGAAAGGAAGCCATAGCCCGGATGGATGGCCTCTGCTCCGGTGATGGTGGCGGCAGAAAGAATAGCCGCCACATTCAGGTAAGAATCACGGGAGCTTGGCGGCCCGATGCAGACAGCCTCATCGGCCAGACGCACATGCATGGCGTCAGCATCTGCCGTGGAATGCACCGCCACCGTCTTGATGCCCATCTCCCGGCAGGCGCGCAGCACCCGCAGGGCAATCTCGCCACGATTGGCTATCAGGATCTTGGAAAACATCACTCGATGATCGCCAATGTTGCCCCGAATTCAACCGGATCGCCAGATGCCACGCAGTAGCGGACCAGCTTGCCTGCACGCGGTGCCTTGATCTGGTTGAAGGTCTTCATCGCCTCGATGAGCATGATGGTCTGCCCGGCAGCGACCTGGCCTCCTTCCTGCACGAACGGAGGGGAGGAGGGGTCCGGTGTCAGATAGGCCACGCCCACCATCGGGCTGGGAACAGCGCCAGGATGGGATGACGGGTCTGCCGGGGCCACGGCCTCTTCCGCCACGGGGGCGGGAGCCGCAGCAGGAGCAGCGGCCACGGGAGCAGCCGCAGCCTGTACGGTCACATTCCGGGCAACACGAAGGCGGCTGTCGCCTTCGGAAACTTCAATCTCGGTCAGGCCTGTATCCGTCAGGATATCGGCCAGTGCCCGAATGGCCTCCTTGTCCACGAGCATACGGCTCATCCTTCATCCTCAATCATATCTGCCACCGCCTGGAGAGCATGGGCATACCCGCGTATCCCCAGCCCGCAGATGACTCCACGGGCTGCCTGTGAAACATACGTGTGATGACGAAATGCTTCCCGGCGATGAATGTTAGACATATGCACCTCAATCACTGGCAGCTCAACAGCCAGCAGCGCATCAAGCAAAGCAATCGATGTGTGCCCATAGGCCGCAGGATTTATGACAATACCGCTTGCACGGCCCCGGCATTCCTGCACCCATGACACAAGCTCCCCCTCGCCATTGGTCTGGCGGAAGTCGATCGTCACATCGAGCCGCTCCGCAGCCTGAAGGCACAGCTGCTCCACATCATCCAGTGTGGCTTCGCCGTAAATCTCAGGCTGCCGCAGCCCCAGCATATTCAGGTTCGGTCCGTTCAGGACAACAATAAGAGGTCGCTTCATCCGAACGGCTGATAGCACCTTCATCTTCATCAGGTAAAGCCACTTCTTTTACAGTCTGGCACCGCAATCTTCATATGTTATCCAATAGTTTACAATCATCTGGACGCCCACGCTGGCCCATCTGTTCAAGTTGTGACACACTCGGGATGACCATCAACAATATCCGTGGGTAACATGAAGGCACACACACCTTTCCCTGCTTCCATGGAAGCTGTCGTCCCTCATGGGCGGAACAGGCGGTTCCCCTTCACAACCTCTACCCTGCCGGGTCTGATCATTCTTGCATGTCTGGGGCATATCGCCTCCAGCCCATCCGCTCTGGCGGCCGGGATGTCATCAGACGTGGAGAAGACGGAAGAAGCTGCACTCCCTCCCACGCAAAGCGGGCTGGCCAGCTGGTATGGCGGCAAAAAGCTGATCGGAAAACGGACTGCCAGCGGCGAACGCTTCAGCCCCGATGCGCTGACGGCCGCCCATCCGTCCCTCCCTCTGGGAACGAAACTGCTGGTCCATTCATCCGTCACGGGCCGATCTGTCATCGTGAGGGTCAATGACCGCGGGCCAGCCGACAGCGACCGCATCATCGACCTCTCGCAGGGGGCTGCGGCCAGCCTGGGAATCATGAATCACGGTGTCAGCCACATCACCATAACGGTCCTTCCCCGCCGCCGCTCCCGTTTCCGCCACCCTACCGACATGCACGAGATTCTTCAGGACCAGGCCCGTCAGGCCGAAAAAATCGCACAGGACAGCCCGCTCCGGTAACCGGCAGCTCCTCAGTGATCCGCTGGCCTGACGGGGATTCCCATTTCCTTGCGGACGATCCGCCGGTAGCCCCGCTCCTCCAGCTCGGCATTCAGCACGGCGCCAAACAGCACGACATACGCACTGACAAAAAGCCACATCATGACAGCCGCCACGGCACCCAGTGGCCCATACGTCGTACCATAACTGGCAAAGTGCGAGACGTACCACGAAAAACCAATGGACACGCCAACCCAGAGCAGGGTCGCCAGAAACGCACCGGGCAGGATCCAGCGCCATGATGTCATGCGCTCCCGGCACGGGGCGATACGATACAGCACGATCAGCGCCATGAAGACGAAACAGAGCATGATGGAAGGGGCCAGCCAGTGAACGAGAACGGGCGTGCCCTGCTCCACCAGAAAATGGAGCGATGGCGGCAGGCTATCTATCGTCACCCCCACATAACTCAGATAGCGTGGCAGATAATCCACGATGGCCGGAGCCGCCACCATGAGCGCCAACGTCAGGCAGGCCCCTATCACGGCCAGAAGAGTTGTGCCGAAGGCCAGAACCTGAAAATGCAGGAAACCACGAGTTTCCCTGGCATGATAGACGATATTCAGGGCAGACAGGATGGACTTGCTGCTGGCCGTGACGGACCAGAGAGCCACCAGCAGGGAAAAAACCAGCCCCAGGGTCAGTGAGGACTGAGGCTGAGTCACCAGCGCATGGATCCTGTCGAAGATCATCTCATAGGCGGCAGGAGGGAGCATATGCCTGACGACACGCAGCTGCTCTTCTGCCGTCTGTACGTCAAAAGCCAGCCCATAGACAGAGATCAGCGCCGTCAGGGCGGGAAACAGCGACAGGGTTGCAAAGAAGGCGCATCCCGCCGCACTGAGGGACGTCTGGCTGTCTCCGCTGTTGCTCAGGACCTGCCTGAACGTGGCCCAGAGGCCTTTTGGTGGTGGCGGAGGCTCCAATGGCATCTCGATCTTGTCGGGCACGGGGTGCGCTTTTCCTCTCCCTGCGAGGCCGTGACAGCAAGATCACGGCTCCATCATCACACTTTCTCCAGTTCAGCCTGAATACGGTTCCAGCGTTCGATATTGTTCTGGGCATCCCTGACAAAGGCGGATTTTTTCACCCCTCCAAGGAAAATACGCTGCATCAACCATCCCAGACCACGGGTAGGCCGCTCAAACTGAATGAACAGTATGCCACGCACCTCATCGGTGTTGTTCTGCACCGTATGCCGGTAGGTATCATCAAAGATGAACAGCCTGCCATCATCCCAGTGCAGCGTGTGATCTGCGACCTTGATCCAGCAATTATCACGATCTCGTGGAACCCCCAAGCCCTGATGTGCATTCAGCATCCCTTTGGTAACCCCTTTATGGGGTGGAATTTCCCCACCGGGCTCCAGAACGGAGAACAGGGCGGAACAGAGACCGGGAATCCCGGCCACAAGCTGGGCCGTAACAGGGGCCTTGGCACAATTCTCTGGAACAGGAATGCCGTAGCCATACAGAAAAAATGACTTCCAGCGGCTGTCCGGCGCAATGCGCTCGTGATCGGGCGAAAGGTCACGCAGGGGCGGAATTTTCTCACGCTCAGCCATGATGGCCTGAAACTCTTTCTGCATCAGCGGAGCAGCCTTCTCCAGGGCCACCGCCCAAGGAAACAGGCCATTGTCCAGCAGAGGTGTATTGGGGACCAGTGACCCTCTGGCAATCAGGGCATTGAACAAGGGGCGCAGCGCCTTGCCAACCCGCACAAGAAAGGGGCGTTTTTTCTTATCGTCATGACCTACCGTCATCATGTCCTCCATTAGCAGAAAACACATCAAACCAGTCCACGCAGACGTTACACTGTTACCAGAACAGTTTTCTTAACTGAAAGTCACCCTATCGACATGGCATCTACCGGCCATGACTGACCCCACTCAACAACACACTGAATTTTAATAAAAATCCTTCCTGAACAGAGCGCTCCCTTCCCGTCCCCTCCTGCTGAATGGCTGGCTTGACATCACTTTTTTGTGATGAGAACCATACCCGGAAGCCACCCTTCAGTTTCCCCTTGCATTGAAAAAAAATCTGGGCATTGTCACGCACTCCACGCAGCAACGCACGTGCCACTGGCCCTCATGAGGTTACGCAACGACGTCAAGCGCTCTGGCCCCGTATCCCCTTGCCTGCAGGGGGCAGGCGGAATCCCGCCGGTCCGTTCGACCGTTTCGCAACATCTCCCCCGACCGGGGAGAATTTATAGGGGACGTGAGTATCATGACTCCCAGAATCGCCCGTTTTCTCACCGAACAAAAACCCGCCACCCCTTGCCTTGTCGTGGACCTGGACTGCGTACGCACGCAGTACCGCGCCCTGCACGATGCCCTTCCCTCTGCCCGGATCCATTACGCCGTAAAGGCCAATCCGGCACCAGCGATCCTGAAGGAGCTGCATGCCCTCGGCTCGTTCTTCGACATCGCATCCCCCGGAGAGATCGACATCTGCCTGCAAGCAGGCATTCCGGCGCAGAAGCTTTCTTTCGGCCACACCGTCAAGACAGTGCGCTCCATTGCCTATGCCCATCAGAAAGGCCTGACACTCTATGCATTCGACTGCATGGAGGAGCTGGAAAAACTGGCAGAACACGCCCCCGGCTGTGAGGTTTTCTGTCGGCTGGGAGTTCTCAATACCGGGGCACAGTGGCCGCTCTCCCGCAAGTTTGGCACGACGCCGGAAAGCGCTTTTACCCTGTTGCAGAAAGCCCGTGAGCTGGGCCTGAAACCAGCTGGCCTGTCTTTCCATGTCGGTAGCCAGCAGACCAGCACGACAGCCTATGCCGACGCCATTGCTCAGGCTGCCGAAATCTGCCACCGCCTCCAGAAGCAGGGCATCACGCTGGACTTCATCAATATGGGCGGGGGCTTTCCAACCTATTACAACAGCCCCATCCCCAGCATCGACCAGTTCGGCACGACCATAACGGAGGCCATGGCAGCGCATTTCCCACAAGGGGCCCCCCGCATTCTGCTGGAGCCGGGCCGCTACATGGTTGGCAGTGCGGGAATCGTGCATACCGAGGTCGTGCTGGCCAGCAGGCGGGGCGGTGAGGACAACACTCCCCGCTGGGTCTATCTGGATATCGGCCGCTTTGGTGGTCTGGCGGAAACAGAAGGCGAATCCATCCGCTATGTCTTCCAGACACCCCATGACGACACCACGAGCAGCCGCTCACCCTGCATCCTGGCCGGGCCGACATGCGATAGCATGGACGTGCTATACGAGAAAAATCCCGTTCCCCTGCCAGAAGAGCTCAAGGCAGGAGACAGGATCAACATCCTCGCCACTGGTGCCTATGTGTCCACTTACTGCTCGACCGGGTTCAATGGCTTTCCACCACTGGATGAACATTACATCTGACCCTTCCGCAGGGCAGGAGACGACCATCCAGCATCAGCCAGCCCGTTACGGGCTGGCTGCATCAAGCGATTGCAGCGACACGAGCCGCCGATAGGCCCCGTCCTTCAGAGCCATCAGACTCTCGTGCGTGCCATCCTCAACGATCTGCCCCTGATGAAATACCAGAATCCTGTCCAGGTCACGCACGGTGGCCAGACGGTGCGCCACAACCAGTACGGTGCGTGTTTCCATCAGGCGGGTCATGGCCTCCTGCACCAGCATTTCTGATTCAGAATCGAGGCTTGCCGTGGCTTCATCAAAAATCACAATCGGCGCATCAACCAGAAAAGCCCGGGCAATCGCCACGCGCTGGCGCTCTCCCCCGGAGAGCTTCACGCCACGTTCACCAACCAGCGTCTCATACCCTTCGGCAAGACGGGTAATGAATCCATCAGCATTGGCAAGCCGTGCCGCCTGCTCGATCTCCTCCCGGGTGGCATCAGGCCGACCATAGGCAATGTTCTCAGCCAATGTTCGATGGAACAGCATGGGTTCCTGCGGGACAAGCGCAATCTGGCGCCGCAGGCTCTGCTGGGTGACGTAAGCAATATCCTGCCCATCAATCAGAATATTGCCACCATCCACATCATACAGACGCTGCAACAACCGTGTCAGCGTCGTCTTGCCCGACCCGGACGCCCCGACCAGGGCCACACGGCTCCCCGGTGCGATCCTCAGCGACAGCCCCTGATAGATCGGCTTTTCCTGGGATGGATACCGGAAACTCACATCCAGAAGGACAATCTCCCCCGCCGTCACCTCCAACGGAATGGCACCGGGGATATCCCGGATGGCCGGTTCGCTCGAGAACAGCCCGACGAGTTCTTCCATCTCATTGACCGACCGCTGAACCTGGCTCACCTGCTGCCCCAGATCCCGCAGATAACCCTGGATGAGGAACATCATCGTCAGCACATAGGCCACATCACCCGGCCCGGCCATACCACGCCACCAGAGCAGCACAGCCAGACCAATCATCACCACACGCATCAGCAGCGTATAGGACGCCTGAAAGTTGGCGCTGTTCGTCCCCCGATACCAGCTGTAATAGGTCTTGTCCGCCCACGTGCGGGCTACGGCATGGAGCTGCCGCTCCTCCCGTTCCTCCGCCCCGAAGCTCTTCACCACCGCATTGCAGGTAATGGCATCCCCCAGCACGGCCCCCATCCTGGAATCACAGGCGTTGGATATCCGGGCTGTTGGCGCCACATAACGCAGAGCCAGCCAGATGGACATGCAGGCAAACAGCCCGACCATCACGGCCAGCACCAGCCCCATGAGGGGCGCCCGCACCAGCAGGACCAGGGTCGTCCCCAGCAGGACCAGAACCTCTGGCGTAATGAGCAGGAGAAGCGTGTCATCCAGCGTATCAATGGCCCAGATTCCCCGGGTGATCCGCCGCACGGTAGAGCCCGCAAAATTGTTGGCGTGCCAGTCTGACGAGAAACGCTGCACCCGGGCGAAAGCATCATCCAGCACCCGGCGCATGACAGCAAGGCTGAGTTTGCTGATCCCCAGATAGGAAGACCGCCGGCCCATGACGCCCACCAGCCCCAGAACCAGCAGCCCGCTGACCATGAGCAGGGCATCATGCAGCAAAGCCTCCCGGCCACCAGCAGCCGATGAGGCAGATGTCGTTGTGGAAATATCACCCACCAGGCGACCAGCCAGAAGAGGAGTGCATATATCAGCTACCGTGGCCAAGGCCACACCGCCCAGCGTCCATGCCAGCATGGCAGGCTGGCCAAGCCAGCGCTTCACCACAAAAGCCATTATCGCCCCAAAGGAGAGTTTCTTCATGCTGTCCCGTCCATCCCCATTCTCTGCCACGTCTGCCTTTTCCTCCTTCAAAACCTGTCAGACCACACCCGGCCCCTCCGCTTGAAGAAAAACCCGACTCCCCTTAGGAACGGACAGAGTTTTTCCCATAATGGCCGGACCCACCATACCCTCATGGCTTCTACCAGCACGCCCCGCACACGCTCGACCAGCTCCCAGCCCCGCATGAGCCTGAAGGCCGTCCGCGCCTTTCTGGCCGCGCTGGAAAAAGCACACCCGGACGCCCGCAGCGAGCTGATCTATCACAACACGTTCGAGCTGCTCGTCAGTGTCGTGCTTTCAGCACAGGCAACGGATGTTTCCGTCAACAAGGCCACCCGTGCCCTGTACGAAGAAGCCCCCGACCCTGCCAGCATGGCCGCACTGGGTGAAGAAGGCATCGCCAGACATATCCGCACCATAGGCCTCTGGCGCTCAAAAGCCCATAACGTGGCCCTGCTCTGCCAGCAGCTGCTGGAAAAACATGACGGGCAGGTCCCCGGAAGCCGGGAAGAGCTGGAAGCCCTGCCCGGCGTGGGTCGGAAAACAGCCAATGTCGTCCTCAACATCGCCTTCGACCAGCCAACCATGGCTGTCGATACCCATATTTTCCGCCTCGGCAACCGTACTGGCCTCGCACCGGGCAAGACCGTCCGTGCCGTGGAGGATGAGCTGGTCCGCCGCATCCCCAAAGAGATGCTCCGCCCTGCCCATCACTGGCTCATCCTGCATGGCCGCTATGTCTGTAAGGCCCGCACACCAGAATGCTGGCGCTGCCCCGTCACTGAATGGTGTCTCTACAGGGAAAAGAACAAAATACCCCCCAAGCGCTGAGCAGGCCACAAGCTTCTCCTCCCAAAAAAGCCTTCATATCAAGTCCTTTATTTTATCGTAAAAGTCTATAAAAGACCTTTTGTGTCTAATTTTACGATCAAACCATGAGATAGACCATGCCATCGCCTCGACTGGAAGAGACGGCCATCGTTTTTGGCACGAATGGCAAAGACCTCTGGGCCACGCTCTGTGCCATCCAGTCCGTCGTAGATCACAATCCCCGCACGAAGCTCGATTTCCACATCCTCCACACCAATGTGGCGCCAGCCCTCCAGCTCATCATCAGTGACCTGTTCCGAACAGAATACAGCCTGCTGACCTTTCACGATGTCGGACAGAAAGCCGCAGCCCTGCGCCTGCACACCCATCAACGATGGCGCAATGAATGTTTCTATCGCTGCTATCTCCCGGTGCTGTTCCGGGATGATGTCCATGTGCTCTGGCTGGACAGTGCCCTGCTCGTTACCGGACCATTGCCCCCCCTGCTGAACCGTTTTCCCCGGCAGGCCGCCATCGGTGCCGTGGCCGACCCTGTCGCCCAGATTCTCCGCCAGCATGAAGTGCCCATCCATACCCTGCTGGGCGATGCTCCCGCTGCCGGGCTGCCCGATGTCTCCCTGCCCGACTATACCCGCCAGCATCTCTCCCTTGCCCGGCCGGAAGACTACTTCAACAGCAGCATGATGCTGCTCCGCCCCCGGCTCATCTCACCGTCGCAGATAAACCGCTGCTTCACCCTTGCCACACGCCCCTATCTCTGCCCGGGGACAGACATCCTCAATCAGGTCTTCCACGACCATGTCCATCTCCTGCCCGAACGCTGGAACTTCCTGACCGGCAAACTGACGGAAAATCTCTGCCTGCATCTCCCGGAACCATGGAAGAAACGCCGGGAAAGCGAACGGCTGAAACGCTGCATCATCCAGTTCCCCGAGGGGACCAAACCGTGGGAAGACCCGGCATTGCCTGGTGCCAGCCATTACCGGCGCCTCTCCGCTGCCCTGGAGCAGCGCCTCAGCCGCATTGCCCCGCCACTGATCCGTACATTGTGCGGGTCCTGATTCCCCTTCACTCAGCCGGAGCTGGTGGCAGGGGCACGACATTCTGGAACGCTCCTTCGCCGGTCCAGAGGCGATCCCCCTGCACCATTCTGTCCGACACGAGCCTGATACCACCCGCCCCCGTCCCATAAACGGCCCAGCTTCCTTCCCGCCGCAGATCAGCCGGACCAAGCTGCCGGACAGACGGACAGAGAGGATGCTGTCCGCCCATACGTATCTCCAACACAACATCCCGGCATGATGCCTCTCCACCACGCTCCGGCCCGGCAACCCCACGCCACAACACCAGCCGATCATTCCCAAGGCGTAGATGACAGAGACCTGCCGCACAGTCCGGCTGCCCCAGCCCTCTGACATTCCAGCCCAAGGCACGCTGCATCTCCTGTCGGACCAGCCCGCTACCAGGGCGCCCCTCCATCACCCTCATGGCCCCTTCCTGCCGGACAGCCAAAACGGCACCCTGCTCCACCAGCAGCATCACGGGCCGGTCCACCAGCCAGGGTGCTGAAAGCGCCACAGCCATCACACCCACGCCAGCAAACCGGCCCCATCCCCGCCACAGACACATCACGGTCAGCCCCAGCAGATACAGCCCCACCCCCCAGGCCGGAAAAGACGGCACCGGCAATGATGCAAGCGGAGCCGCCGCCACACACCCTGCCAGCCAGCCGATACCCTTTATGCCCCACCCCATCACGTGCAGTGGCCCCGAAGAAAGGCCAAATGGCATCAGCAGCAGGGCCACAATCCCGGCAGGCATCACCCAGACACCCATCAAGGGGACTGCCAGAAGATTGGCCATGACAAACCATGGCTGGAAGGCGCCGAAATACGCCATGCTGAGCGGCAGGGTCGCCAGTCCGGCCAGCAGGGAGGTCAGAACAAGGGCCACCAGCAGAGCTGCCCCCCGCCGCCAGAGAGCCGGGGCCTGCTGCCCATGATGCCCTCCCAACCGGAACAGCCAGTTCCTCCATGATTCGTGACCCGCAATCAGAGCCATCACAGCTGCGAAAGACATCTGGAAGGAAACATCCAGCACCAGAACAGGAGACATCACCTCCAGCACCAGGCAGACCAGAGCCAGCCCCCGCATGGAAACGGCCCGCCGCCCCAGCAGCAGGGCCAACACGGCCAACCCCGCCATGCCCAGCGCTCTCAGCCCCGGCACATGCAACCCTGTCAGCACCACATAAACCACCCCGGCCCCAAAAGAGACCAGCATGGCAACCTCACGACAGGGCCAGTAGGCCGACAGACGCTGCGACAGGCTGAGGCAACGTCTGACCGTGGCAAACACCAGCCCCATCACCAGCCCCAGATGCAGGCCCGCCACGGCCAGAAGATGCGCCAGCCCGGCAGCCGCATAGCTCTGCCTCGTCTCGGCAGAAAGACGGCCCGTTTCGCCACACAGCACGGCGGATGCCACCGCTCCCACCTGCCCCGGCAGGGCCGCTCCGATCATCCAGTCCATTGTCTGCCGCAGATGGACCAGCCTGTCATCCAGACGGCCCACAACACCACCTGCCGGTGCAGCTCTCAGCGGCAAGGGCGGTGAGAGGGCCAGTCCCGCTCCGGCACGTCCAGCAAACCAGGCCGCACGCTGCCCATCATGCCCTCCCGGCCAGAGCGGTGGGGGCGGAGAGCGCAGAAGCGCCCGTATCCGCACAGGCTGGCCTGTCACCAACGCCATCAGGCCATCTTCCTGCCCTTCTCTGGGCAGAAAGGTGACAGTCACCCGCCGTTGCAGGGGCGCCATGCCATTCCACCATGGAGAGTCGAACACGGCCCCCTCCACCACCACATGCCAGCTGGGCTTCTGCCCTTCATGTCGGCCTGGAACAGGTTCCAGAGCCGCCAGCCGTCCTTCCAGCCAGACCGATTCCATGGGCAGGAGCGGCATGGGGGACTGCCGGACAGCCTGCCCCCAGGCCAGCAGAAACCCCAGGCCAATCACCAGGAGGCCACTTCCCAGACAATGCCCCAACACCTGCCAGTGTGCCGCCTGTTCCGTCCCGGCCACCATCCAGCGGCAGCAGGCCAGCAACACCAGCCCCATGCCCGCCAAACCACCCATCATCAGGCCTGTGCTCCACGCAGGTTCTGCCGGCAGGGCAAAATACCCCACAATGCCCAAGGCTACACCGACAGGCAGCCAGCAGGTCAGGCGACTGCCCTGCCGGGCCAGCCCCGACGCTACCATCCTGAGTACAGCCTGCCCCATCATCCTCCGCTCTGCCGCCTCCTGCATCCACCCCTGGCCCGTCCATTCCACAAGTGCCGTTGCCTGTGATAAAGCCCATGATGACACATTGAAGTGGATGGCCCGACCCATCCCGGCATGTTATAAGGCCTGCTCATGAAGATCCGTACCCGTTTTGCCCCCTCGCCCACCGGCCTGCTCCATATCGGCAACGCCCGTGCTGCCCTGTTCAACTATCTCTTCGCCCGTCATCACGGTGGAGAATTTGTCCTGCGCATCGAGGATACAGACCGGGAACGCTCCACCCAGCACGCCGTGGACGTCATTTTTGATGGCCTGAAATGGATGGGACTGGACTGGGACGGAGAGCCTGTCTTCCAGGCCAGCCGGCAGGACCGTCATGCCGAGGTCGTGGCCCAGCTCATGGAAAAGGGCATGGCCTACCGCTGCTACTGCACGCCCGAAGAGCTGGCCGCCATGCGGGAGAAGGCCCGGGCCGAGAAACGCCCGCCCCGCTATGATGGCACATGGCGTGACCGTGACCCGTCCGAAGCCCCAGAAGGCGTGCCTTATGCCATCCGCCTCAAGGCCCCGAAAGAGGGTGAGACCATCATCAGGGACCATGTGCAGGGAGAGGTCCGTGTCGCCAATGCGGAGATGGATGACCTCATCCTGCTCCGTTCCGACGGGACACCGACCTATCTGCTCGCCGTGGTGGTGGATGACCACGACATGGGCATCACGCACGTCATGCGGGGTGACGACCACCTGACGAACACCTTCCGTCAGGCCATGATCTACCGGGCCATGGGCTGGGACCTTCCGGAGTTCGCCCATCTGCCCCTCATCCACGGGCCGGATGGAGCCAAGCTCTCCAAACGTCATGGTGCCCAGTCCGTCGTGGACTTCCGTGAGGAAGGCATCCTGCCGGAGGCCCTCTGCAACTATCTGCTGCGCCTCGGCTGGGGGCATGGCGATGCCGAGGTGCTGGACCGTGAGGAACAGATCAGGCTTTTCGACATGGATGGCATCGGCCGCTCTCCCTCCCGGATGGATTACGTCAAGCTCAGCCACCTCAACGGCATCTGGATGCGCCGTGCCGATGACGAGCGGCTGACGGCCCTTGTCATGCAGCGTCTGGAGCGACGTGATGACCTTGACCATGACGAGACGGTCCGTGCCCGTGTGCTTGCCCTCATGCCGGGGCTGAAGGAACGGGCAAAGACGGTCGTGGAGCTGGCCGACAACGCCGCCTTCGCCGGGCTGCGCCTGCCGCTGACCATCACCCCCAAGGCGGAAAAGCATCTGGGCGCGGAAGGCCGAAAGGTTCTCGCCGGGCTGGAGGAAAAACTCGCCGGGCTGGAACCTTTCACGGCAGAAGGGATCGACAGCACGCTGCGGGCATTCGCTGCCGAGCATGAGCTGAAACTGGGTGCCGTCGCCCAGCCGCTCCGTGCTGCCATGACAGGTACCACGACATCGCCCGGAATCGACCTCACGCTCGCCGCATTGGGCCGGGATGAGGTTCTCGCCCGCATCCGGAGTGTCCTGTCCGCATGAACCCCACACACCACACGCCCCATCTTCTCGGCATTGAAGGCATGACAGAAAAGGACATCACGCCTTTTCTGGACCTCGCCGAGAGCTATGCCCTGCTCAGCCGTTCCCGCAATGCACCACGGGACGTGCTACAGGGCCGTACCGTCATCAATCTCTTCTTTGAGGACAGCACGCGCACGCGCACCAGCTTCGAGCTGGCCGCCAAGCGGCTGGGTGCCGATGTGGTGAACATGACCGTCGCCACAAGCTCGGTCAACAAGGGCGAAACCCTGCTGGACACGGCCTCCACCCTCAACGCCATGCACTGCGACCTGCTGGTGGTCCGCCATGCCCAGAGCGGTGCCCCAGCCCTGCTCTCGCAGAAGGTCGAGGCCAGTGTCGTCAATGCCGGGGACGGGATGCACGAGCACCCCACGCAGGCCCTGCTGGACGGCCTGACCATCCGGCGGCATTTCGGCCGCCTCAGCGGGCTGAAAATCGCCATATGCGGCGACATCGCCCACAGCCGTGTGGCCCGGTCGGACATTCACCTCCTGCGGGCCATGGGCAACGACATCCATCTGGCAGGCCCCCCCACCCTGCTGCCCGGTGCCCTCGGCACGCTGGAAGGCGTCACCCTGCATCATGACATTGATGAAGCCCTGAAGGATGCGGACGTGGCCATGTGTCTCCGTGTCCAGCGGGAACGCATGGGCAGCGGCCTTGTCCCCAGCGCACGGGAATATTTCTCCCTCTTCGGGCTGGACCGCCGCCGCCTCGCTCTGGCCAAGCCAGGAGCCCTGGTGATGCATCCCGGCCCGATGAACCGGGGTGTTGAAATTGCCTCCGATGTCGCCGATTCGCCACAGAGCGTCATTTCTGAACAGGTCGAGATGGGCGTGGCCGTCCGCATGGCTGTCCTCGACCGTCTTTCCCGCATGAAGAATCCCGCATGAGCAGCATCCTTTTTGAAAATGTCCGGCTGATTGACCCTGCCTCCGGGCGGGATGGCAAAGGGAGCCTGCTGGTCGAGAAAGGGCGCATTGCCGCCCTCGACCCCAAGGAGACCTCCAAGGCTGCCCGCATCGTGGATGGCAAAGGGGCCGTCCTCTGCCCCGGCCTCGTGGACATGCGGGCCAGCTTTGGCGAACCCGGAGCTGAATACCGGGAGAGCATTGATTCCGGTATTCAGGCTGCCGTGGCAGGAGGCATCACCTCCCTGGCCCTGCTTCCCGATACCGAGCCTGCCATCGACAACCCGGCACTCGTCCATTACATCCGCCGCCGTGGGGAAGAGACTGGTCTTGTCTCCATCTATCCCTATGGAGCCCTGACAAAAGGCTGCGCCGGAACGGACATGGCCGAAATCGGCCTGCTGAAAAAAGCCGGGGCCATCGGCTTCACCGACGGTGCCCGGGCCATTGCCGACACCAAGCAGATGCGCAACCTGCTGGCCTATTCCGGCTTTCTGGATACCGTCATTGTCCTCCACCCGGAAGATCCCTCCCTGGCCAAAGGGGGCTGCGCCACTGCCAGCCCGCAGGCCGTGAAAATGGGCCTGCCACAGATTCCCGCCTGCGCCGAGGCCATGATGATCGCCCGTGACCTTCGCCTTGCCGAACTGACGGGCGCACGCATCCATTTCGGGCATGTTTCCACCGGGGAAGCCCTCGGCCTGATTGCTGATGCCAAAAAGCGGGGCATCCGGGTCACCTGCGACACGGCACCGCCCTATTTCGCCATGACGGAGGCGGATATCGGGGATTTCCGCACCTACGCCAAGCTCTCCCCGCCGCTGCGGCTGGAGGCTGACCGGCAGGCCGTTCTGGCGGGTCTGGCAGACGGCACCATCGATGCCATCGCCTCCGATCACAGCCCGGCCGATGCGGATGACAAGCGTCTTCCCTTTGCCCAGGCCCGGGCTGGCGGGACCGGCCTCGTCACCCTGCTGGGTGTCACGCTTCAGGCTGGCCTGCCGCTGCTGGAGGCCCTGCGCCTGCTCACCGTGGCTCCGGCCCGTCTTCTGGGGCTGGAAGCCGGGACGCTGGCCGTCGGTGCCCCGGCAGACCTCTGCCTGTTTGACCCGGAAGAAGAATGGACCGTCACCGCGGGCAGCCTGCCCGGCCGGGCACAGAATACCCCCTTTGATGGCCGAAACCTCAAAGGACGTGTCCTGCGGACCTTCCGTCAGGGTCGCGAAGTCTTCACTGCCAAAGGTCTCCCTGCATGAGCGGCATCCTGACCTGGTCTCTCATGCCCCCCAGCCTGCCTGTCATCGCTCTGGGGGCCTATCTTCTGGGGAGCATCCCTTTCGGCCTCCTGCTTACCGCACTCAGTGGGCAGGGTGACATCCGGCGCATCGGTTCCGGCAACATCGGGGCCACCAACGTGCTGCGGACAGGCCGCAAAGGCCTCGCTGCGGCAACCCTGCTTCTGGATGCCTTCAAGGGGCTTCTGGCCGTCCTGCTGGCGGAGGCCCTCTCCCCTCACGACACGGCCCTGTGCCTCTCCGTAGCAGGGTGTGCCGCTGTCGTGGGGCACTGCTTCCCCATATGGCTCAGGTTTCGTGGCGGCAAGGGCGTTGCTACAGGCATCGGTGTTTTCTGGGGCATGTGCTGGCCGGTCGGGCTGCTCTGCACCCTGCTCTGGCTGGCTGGTGTCCGTCTGAGCAGGATTTCCTCCGTGGGGGCACTGCTGGCTTTTCTGGCAGCACCGTTCCTGATGGTGGCCTTCTCTCTGGCACCCATCATGTCGGCCCGTCCCATTGCAGCAGCATGCATCACCCTGCTGATCCTCCTGCGCCATTACGGCAACATTGCCCGCCTCTGTAGCGGAACGGAACCCCGTGTCGGACAGAAATGAGCCAGCTGCATTATCAGAAGCCAACCTGACAGCAACGGAACGTCTGGCTCGATTGCGGCTGGCCCGCACAAAGGGCATTGGCAACGCCACATTCAGCCGGTTGATGGGCCTTTACGGCACGGCAGAGCAGGCCATTGCAGCGCTGCCTGCCCGTGCCCGCCTTTCCGGCCGTCCGGCGCCAGCCATTCCCTCCGCATCCCGCATGGAAGACGAAATTGCCTGGCTGGGAAAACGGGGAGGCCACCATCTGCTACGCTCCGACCCTGCCTATCCCCGCCTGCTGGCCGGACTGCCGAATGCTCCCGTACTTCTATTCACCCAAGGCAATACAGACCTGCTCTCCACACCCTCCCTGGCCATTGTCGGGGCCCGCAAGGCCTCCAATCCGGCCCTGAAACTGACAGAGGAATTCGCCGCCGGTCTGGCAGAAGCCGGCCTGACTGTCGTTTCCGGTCTGGCCCGTGGAGTTGATGGAGCGGCCCACCGGGGAGCCCTGCCCTCTGGCCGGACCATTGCCGCCCTGCCCGGCGGGCTGGACATTACCTACCCTCCCGAACATGCCGGCTTGCAGGCCGCCATAGCCCAGCAGGGCTGCCTGATTACGGAATATCCTCCCGGCATGCCGGCCAATGCCCGCCATTTTCCACGGCGCAACCTTCTCATTGCCGGTCTGGCCCGTGGCTGCCTGCTGGTTGAGGCAGCCAGACGCTCCGGCACACTCATCACGGCCCGACTCGCTGCAACCTTCCAGCGTCTGCTCTTTGCCGTGCCTGGCTTTCCCGGCGATCCACGTTCCAGCGGCGGGAATGACCTGCTGAAACAGAATCAGGCCATACTGGTCGAGCAGGTTCAGGACATCCTGTCCGCCCTGGCAGACACACCCTCACCAGACCCCGGACTGGCCCCATGGAGCAGGCCTCCCTCACGCCAGCCATCCCTTTCCACACCCACTGGAAAAGTACCGACCGCCCCGCCAGCTGCCCCCCGGAAAGCCCCTGCGGCCAGTCAATCATTACCGGAATCTGACGAAAAAAATATTCTCTCCCTGCTGGCGCATACCCCCTCCACTGTTGACGAGATTGCATCACGCTGTCAGTTGTCCATCTCAGCAGTTGCGGCAATACTCATCGAGCTGGAAATGAACGGAGCTGTCCAACGCCACGACGATGGGCAGATCACACTTCCCAGCTAGCGGGCATCGGCCAGACAGCCTTACCACCAGGACACCAGAGACCGGGAAAGACTCATGGCAGTGAAGAATGTTGTGGTTGTAGAAAGCCCTGCCAAGGCAAAGACCATCAACCGTTATCTCGGCAGCGATTATACCGTCATCGCCTCCTTCGGCCATGTGCGGGACCTTCCTCCCAAGGATGGAAGCGTGCGCCCTGACGAGAATTTCGCCATGTCGTGGCAGACCGATGATCGTGGCTCGAAACAGATTGCCACCATTGCCAAGGCTCTCAAAGGGGCCAGCAAACTGATTCTCGCCACCGACCCGGACAGGGAAGGTGAGGCCATCTCGTGGCATGTCCGCAGTGCCCTCGAGGAAAAAAAGCTCCTCAAGGATATTGAGGTCGAGCGGGTCACCTTCAACGAGATCACCAAAAACGCCATCGCTGCGGCCATGAAGGCCCCCCGTACGCTGGACCGCCCCCTGATTGATGCCTATCTGGCCCGCCGTGCGCTGGACTATCTGGTCGGCTTCACCCTGTCTCCCGTTCTCTGGCGCAAACTGCCGGGCAGCCGCAGTGCAGGGCGTGTGCAGTCTGTCGCCCTGCGGCTGATCTGCGAACGGGAAGCGGAAATCGAGGTCTTCAAACCCCGGGAATACTGGAGTGTGGAAGGTCTCTTCACAACTCCCGCCAAGGCGGACTTCACCGCAAAACTGACCCATCTTGAAGGCAGAAAACTCGACCAGTTCGCCCTGACCAATGAGGACATGGCCCACAGGGCCCGTGATCTGGTCCGCTCCTCCGCCCTCAGCGTACGGAAGATCGAGCGGAAGCGGACACGCCGCAATCCGGCACCGCCTTTCACCACCTCCACCCTCCAGCAGGAAGCCTCCCGCAAGCTGGGCATGAGTGCACAGACCACCATGCGCACCGCCCAGCAGCTTTATGAGGGTGTGGACCTGAATGGCGAGACGTTCGGCCTGATCACCTACATGCGTACCGATGGCGTCACCATGGCCTCGGAGGCCGTGCAGGCCATCCGCTCCCATATCAGCTCATCCTTTGGCAAAGATTACTGCCCGGGCAAGCCACGCTCCTACACCACGAAGGCAAAAAACGCACAGGAAGCCCACGAGGCCATCCGCCCTACCGATGTGTCCCGTACACCTTCTTCTGTCGCCTCCGTGCTCACGGCGGACCAGAAACGCCTTTATGAACTGATCTGGAAGCGCTCCGTTGCTTCACAGATGCAGTCTGCCGAGCTGGACCAGACAGCCGTCACCATCGGTGATGAACAGGAGCAGACCCTGCTGCGGGCCACCGGCTCCATCATCGCCTTTGACGGCTTTCTGAAGCTCTATATCGAAGGCCATGATGACAAGGAAAAAGGCGGGGATGATGACCAGAACCGCCTTCTCCCCGCCATGAAGGAAGGCGACCAGCTGGGCACGAAGGACGTGACAGCCGAACAGCACTTCACCCAGCCACCTCCCCGCTATTCCGAAGCATCACTGGTCAAGAAGATGGAAGAAATCGGCATCGGGCGGCCTTCCACCTATGCCTCCATCCTCAGCGTCCTGCGGGACCGCAATTATGTGCGCCTTGATGCCCGACGCTTCGTGCCGGAAGACAGGGGGCGGCTGGTCACGGCTTTTCTCACCTCTTTCTTCCAGCGTTATGTAGATACGGGCTTCACAGCCTCGCTGGAGACGCAGCTGGATGACATCTCGGATGGCCGGGCTGACTGGCATGATGTCATGTCCGCCTTCTGGAACGACTTCTCGGCCACGGTTGCCAAGACAAAAGACCTGAAAATCTCTGATGTCATTGAGGCGCTGGACCAGGACCTCGGCAACCATTTCTTCCCACCCCGACCGGATGGCAGTGATCCACGCAGCTGCCCGTCCTGCACTGATGGACGGCTGGGCCTCAAGCTAGGGCGGCACGGAGCCTTCCTGGGATGCTCCAACTATCCGGAGTGCCGTGTCACCCGCCCCCTGGCGGTTGATAATGGCGAGGAGACTGCCCTACCGGACGGTATGCGCCTGCTTGGCCATGACCCTGCCACGGGCGAGAACATCACCCTCCGTCGTGGGCCTTACGGGCTGTATGTCCAGCGTGGCGAGCCGGACCCTGAAGACAAGAAGGCCAAACCAAAACGGGCCACCATCCCCAAGGACCGTAACGGCGAAACGCTCACCCTTGAGGAAGCCATCGGCCTTCTCTCCCTCCCCCGTGAGGTTGGCCCCCACCCGGAAACGGGCGAGATGATCACGGCCGGTCTTGGCCGTTTCGGACCGTTCGTCAAGATGGGCAGCATCTACGGCACGCTCAGCAAGGATGATGACGTGCTGACCATCGGCCTGAACCGGGCCGTTGATGCTCTGGCCAAAAAGCTGGCTTCCATCCGCACGTTGGGTACGCACCCCAAGGATGGTGAGGTCGTCATGGTCCGCAAGGGACGTTTTGGTCCCTATGTGCAGCATGGCCAGACCATTGCCACTCTCCCCAAAGGGGACTCGATGGATGACGTCACGCTGGAAGAGGCCCTCACCCTGCTGGATGAAAAAGGCAAACCGCTGAAAGGTGGCCGCAAGGCAACCACGAAAAAAACGGCCGCCAAAAAGACCACGACCAGAAAAACCACTACGGCGAAGAGCACGACCAGAAAAACGGCCACCAAAAAGGCAGCGACAGGGAAGGCAACCAGCAGAGCCAAAACGACAAAAAGCGGAACCACAAAAACCGGCAGCCGCAGCAAAACCTCACCAGAGGCGCCCATCAGCAAGGATGACCTTCCTTTCTGATTTCCCTTCTTCCATGAATGCGGCATAATAGCGGGGGATGTGTCTTCCATGATGGCACGCCCCCGGCCCGCGACGGGCACGATCCGCCCTGCCCGGCCTCTGTCCCCGAAAGAAACCATGTGACAGTGTCCCGGCTTTTCATCTTCCCTTTTTCTTACCAGTCCGGTCCATCGCCTTCATGATGCCAGTTCGCCTCCTGCGTCCCGTCTGCACAGCCTTCACCGGGGTTGCCCTGTCCGGCGTGCTGACAGTCGGCTCTGCCATCGCCCAGCCTGTTCAGGCCCATCCTTTCTGGAGCCGGCTGCTCCACCATTTTGCCGGCCGCCCTGGAGCACCCTCCTCCACCCCGGTCGGATCCATCGCCACCACAACATCCCAACCCGCAGGGACAGGCAGCTCCTCCCGACCCACCCCCGTCCCCACCGCTCCGGCTCTCCCGGAATTCACGGATGAAGACCGGCTGGCAGAGCTGACATTATCAACCGCCCTTACATTCATGCTTCCCCGGACGCTGACCCCGCACACACCGCAGGAACTCTGCCTCTGGGGGATGCAGGCCCTGCTGGAAGTCCCCCAGCCTTTACAACAGCCGGACCATGGGCAGGCGCCATCATCCAGCTTCACCCTCGCCGTCCAGCCCGGAACCATGTTCAGCCCGGCTCACATGAGCCTGCTCCATGACAGGCACCCTCTGCTGTCTGTCCGGACACCCGGCAAGGACGACGTGACCGGCTGGAGCCATCTGAGCCTCCAGCTCATCACGCTCCTGCGACGTGATGTGCCATCCTACCAGCTCATGAATGATGAAACCCTGCTGAGCCGTTTTCTCAATGGCCTTCTGGCCAGGCTGGACCCCTATTCCCGCTATCAGTCTCCTCCACCGCCGCCCAGCCAGTCTGATGCCGTCACGCCTGCCCAGCCCCCACCCGAACCCGCAGCAAGCGTCGGGCTGACCCTCCGCCGGACACGAGCCCATTTCCCTGTCGTGGCAGCCCTCAACCTCGACAGCCCTCTATGGGATGCCGGAATCATACCGGGAGACAGCCTGACCAGCCTCGACCACCAGAGCACACGCCAGATGGCCCTGCCCGCCCTCCAGGCCATGCTGACTGGCCCTGCTGGCAGTACGGTGGAGCTGGAATTCCGCACCAAGGACGGACATCATCTCATCAGGAATTTCACCCGTGGGCGCATGGCAGAAGAAAGTGTCTTCCCTGAACAGGCCGGGCGGTTCCCCATCCTGCGGGTCACCCATTTTTCCAGCCGGACGGCCGAAGAAGTCAGCCAGTATCTTTCCACGCTCCTGCCAGAAACACCCCCAAATAGCAGTCTGCCTCACCCTCCAGACGGCCGGACCCCACCAGCACCCACCCTGCCCGGCCTCGTGCTGGACCTGCGCGGGAACCATGGAGGAATCCTGCAACAGGCGGTCATGACGGCGGCGCTCTTCCTCGACCACGGCGTGATCGCCACGACCGAAGGACGGGCGGCGGAGGCCAATCACGTCTGGAGCATCCAGGGCGGGGATCTGACCAACAATACCCCGCTGGCCCTGCTGGTTGACCAGGATACGGGCAGTGCAGCCGAAGTTCTGGCAGCGGCGCTGGCCGACCAGCAAAGGGCCGTTGTGACCGGCAGCAGTACCTTTGGCAAAGGCATGGTCCAGATTTCTTCCACCCTGCCCAACGGGGGGCACCTGTCCCTGACATGGGCACACATCACCGCTCCCCAAGGCTGGGCCCTGCAGGACCTTGGTGTCCTGCCCCAGCTCTGCACAAGCCCCCAGGGACAGTTTTCCCTCCGGGACCAGCTGGCAGCGCTTCGTGCTGACCAGTCCCTCATGACCGATGCCCTGCGCCAGTCCCGCCTCATCAGCACAGACAGCCCGGAGGCGGCACGGCGTGCCCTGCGACAGGTCTGCCCCCCTGCCGCTGCCAGCCCGACCGACATCTCCGCCGCTCTGGCACTTTTCATCATCCCCCACACCTATCGTGCTGCCCTCCTGCATCTGCCGGACAACACGGCAATTCACCCGGCGGCCAACACCACCCCATGACGACTATGCACCATCTGGCAGGGAGACCGGACTCATGTTCCATGGCCTGAAAACCGGATTCTGGGTCCGTGCCACCCTCAGGCACCTCAACCAGAATGGCCTGATGGCCGTTCTGGTCCGTAAAGGTGACGAAGATGCTGGCAGTGTCTTCATCATGCTGAATGGCCGGGATGGACGCATCGCCATATTACGGGAACAGGGTGCGACATGGCTGCGCCAGACCTTTGAGGACAGCGACACGGAAAGTGCCATGATGCAGGCCAATGCCTATCTGGAACGGCAGAAACGGTACGACCCTGACCTCTGGATCATGGAGGTTGATGTCCTAGACAGCACCCACCCGCTGGAACATGACATCACCACACGCCGCTTCAGCCATGAAGACTGACCAGCCCCATGTTCCCCGGGGGCCGACCGACGCCTCATCCACCTGTAACACATAGGACACATCTTTTCCCGATTCAGACGCAAACGGCACAGGTATGTCCCGGCAATCCATTGCGTTTACTGTCACTTTCAGTGAAAAGGGTAGCCACCTGTCTGGCTGGAGAGTAATTACATGACCGCACGCCCCTCCATTACATCACTGCTGGCCCGCAGCGCCTGTGCCGCCTGCCTGTCAGTCATGGCGTTTGGTGCGGCCCGGGCACAGCCTGTCCGTGGCCTCTATGTCGGCGGGGCAGCGGGGGCGAGCTTCAACCAGTCCCAGACCGTCAATCCCCACACGAAGCTCTTTGCGCATGGTCGGGACGACTTTGCGACAGGCATCACCGGGCTGGGCAGCATCGGCTGGGGACTGGGGAACGGTTTCCGTGTGGAAGTGGAGGGCAACTACCGCAACAACCGCCTTTCCCGGTTCCATTCCCCCGGCTTCAGCAGCACAGCCCATGGTCACCAGCAGAAATACGGGGGCATGGCCAATGCCCTGTTTGACATGGATATCGGCCAGAACTGGATCTACCCCTATTTCGGGGCTGGTATCGGTTATGGAAGCCAGTTCACGAACACCAGAATCCAGGGGACAGGCGCAGACAGGGGCTACAGGCAGCGGACCCGTGACAGCGCAGGCGGCTTTGCCTATCAGGGCATCTTTGGTGTTTCACTGCCCGTGCCATGGGTTGTTGGCCTTTCCACCACAATGGAATATCGCTTCTACACCATCACGGGCCGCCACAGGCACTTCACGACAGCATCCTACAACATCGCTGCCCCCGACAGTGGACCCGTCAGCGGCAAGCGTGGCAGCCGGACAGATTTCAACCATTCCCTGATGCTCGGGCTGCGCTATGAGTTCAACCCGGCTCCGCCGCCACCGACACAGGCCCCCACCCTCTCCACCCCGGCACCTGCCCCCGTCCGCACCTATCTGGTGTTCTTCGACTGGGATCGTGCCAACCTGTCCGACCGGGCGCGGGCCATCGTGGAAACAGCTGCCCGCAACTCCACATCAGCCCAGTTCACCCGGATCCAGGTCAATGGCCATGCCGATTCTTCGGCTGTCCGTCCTGGCAGCCGGAAGGCTGAAGCCTACAACATGGCCCTGTCTCTCCGCCGTGCGCAGACCATCAAGGCAGAGCTGATCCGCGATGGCGTACCGGCTGGCGTCATCGAGGTTCACGGTTTTGGTGATTCGAAGCCACTGGTCTCCACCCGCCCCGGTACGGCAGAACCGCAGAACCGCCGGGTGGAAATCGACTTCCAGTAAACAGGTACTTCAGAGTCTGACCGGCCTTCGCCTGCCGGTCAGACATCCTGATGTGCCCTCTCAAAAAACAGGCCGGACACGTATTCAGTGTGTCCGGCCTGTTTTTTCTGACAGGTCTCTACGCCCTGTTACTTCGTCTTGGCTGCCGGAGCGTGCCTGCTGACGGCATGGTGCACCGTTCGGGAGGTCGCATGATGGACAGCCTGAGGCGTCTTTTTCTCAGTTGATTCGGCCATCTTCTTGCCCGGTTCCTCAGAGGGGGCAGGGGCAGCTGCAACGACAGCCGGCTCGACCTGCACACGGACCTGAAGCTGACGGCGTGGCTGTGCATGGGCAGGAATCAACTCCACGGTGAAGCCGTCAGCCCCCTTGTAATCCGCCGCAGGGGTGTATTCCACATATGTGCGGTTATCATAATTGTACAGAAAGGCCCTGCCATTCTCCGGCGGAGGAACCACACCAAAAGACACGTAACTGCCTCCACCCCCTTTGCTGATGGAAAACGGGCAGGTACCGCCATCACCAGCGCTGACCGTCATGCTCACACTCATGCGGCCCGTGGCGTCTGTCTGCACAGGCGATACCTCACAATGAGCAGCCCGCTTCTCGTTGGCAAAAGGATTGGGAGGAATCTCGATGCCACTCGGCCCCCTTGACTGCTGGCCGACACACCCGCCAAGGGCCAGAAGAGTTGCACCGACAACCCCTGCCCGCACTAGAAAACTGCTCTGCTGCACAGTCCACTCCAGAGAAAACTAAAAACAGATAAAAAAGGCGCATCCAGGCCCCTGCCCGCAATCCGCCAGTTTTCAGAACGCACGATACGCTTTCAGCACCATCATGAGAATGAGGTCTTCCATATTTCTTTCTCTGTCAGTTATGTTTAACGTTTCCTTCATCATTACACGGCCATACCCACCAAAGAATTGCCCGTCTCAGGGCAGACTTTCCCAAATGACCATGATATAGGCAGAGAACCTGTCAGCGGGAGTTTTCATATGTCTCTTCTGTCCTACGGCCTGTCCTTCTCCAGGACTGGACTGGCCCTTGCCACTGCGGCTTTTTTTGCCATTGCCCCTGCCTCATGGGCAGCAGCCTGCCACTCTTCGGCAGAAGACCATTCAGCCTTCAATCTGGCTGGTCTGAAATCGGAACTCATGGTGACGGCTCTCTCCTGCCAGACGCAGGACCGTTACAACCAGTTCATCACACGCTTCCGCCCCATCCTGACAGAATCGGAAAGACGGCTGGATTCCTATTTCCACCGGACATTTGGCCGCCAAGCGCAGAAAAAACATGATGATTACATCACGCAGCTGGCAGATGTGCAGTCCTTGGGGGGGCTGAAGTCCGGTACGGCCTTCTGTGCCCAACGTGTGCCGATGTATGACGAGATCGAGGCGCTGGACGATTCGAACAGCGACCTCGCCCATTATGCCGAGGCCAAGGATATTGTTCAGCCTTCTTCCTACGAAAGCTGCACGGCACCCCAGCCTCCCCACCGGGCCACGAGCCGCCGCAGGCGCCGGGGCTGACCTCCCGCCCCTCCCCACGCCCCGACAGACAGGATCACAGGATGGCCGATATGTTCGAGCAGGGTTCCACACCTGCCCCCTCCCATGTACAGCCAGCTGAACAGTATGATGCCGGGGCCATTGAGGTCCTTGAAGGGCTGGAGCCGGTACGCCGTCGCCCTGGCATGTATATCGGGGGTACGGACGATGCGGCCTACCACCATCTTGCTTCCGAAATCATTGACAACGCCATGGATGAAGCCGTGGCGGGTCATGCCACGACCATTGAGGTCTGTCTGGAAGACGCCCACACCCTGATGGTCCGTGACAATGGCCGTGGGATTCCGACTGACCCCCATCCCCGCTTCCCGAAAAAATCAGCCCTTGAGGTCATTTTCACCACGCTCCATGCGGGGGGGAAATTCTCTGGCAAATCCTATGCCACATCAGGCGGTCTGCATGGTGTGGGCAGCTCTGTCGTCAACGCACTGGCCTCCCATCTGGAAGTCGAGGTCTACCGCAACCGCAAGGGATGGCGACAGACTTTCTCCCGTGGTCTGCCAACCAGTACGCTAGAAAGCACAAAACCTGCCATCCGGCGTGGCACGATGGTGCGTTTCACCCCGGACAGTGACATTTTCGGCCCCCTGCATTTCTCCCCGGCCCGCCTGTACCGCCAGTGCCAGATCAAGGCAGCGCTGTTCCGGGGGGTCAGCATCACATGGTCCTGTGCCCCGGAACTTCTGAAAGGGGACAATGCTCCACCAGCCGAAGCTGTCATCGCCTATCCAAATGGTCTGGAAGATGCCCTGACGGCTGATCTTGGTCCCTCACCTGCCCTGCTTACCCCCCTCTGGGCTGGTGAGGCTGAGCTGCCTGTGGCTGCCGATGGCCAACCCGGTGGGCGTGTCGAGTGGGCTGTTGCCTTTCTCGACCAGGGAAACAGCGCTCTCATTTCCTACTGCAACACCATTCCCACACCACAGGGTGGCACCCATGAGAACGGCCTGCGAGCGGCACTCGTCAAAGGCTTCCGCAACTGGGGGGACCAGCGCAAGATTCGCCGTTCCAGCACCATCACGGCGGAAGATGTGCTGGGCACCATCAATGCCCGTCTGTCCGTTTTCATCCGCAACCCACAATTCCAGGGACAGACAAAAGACAGGCTGACCACACAGGAGGCCAGTCGCCTCGTGGAAGGTGCCCTGCGGGACCGGATCGACCACTGGCTGGGGGGCAATCCCCAGCAGGCTGACAGTCTGGTCGGCTATATGGTCGAACGGGCAGAAGAACGCCTGCGCCGCCGTGAAGCCCGTGAAACAACCCGCAAAACGGCGACAAAACGCCTGCGTCTGCCCGGCAAGCTGACAGACTGCTCCCGCAGCAATGCCCATGAGACGGAGATATTTCTCGTGGAAGGCGAATCAGCCGGGGGGTCTGCCCGTCAGGCCCGTGACAGAGAAACACAGGCCGTCCTGCCCCTGCGGGGCAAGATACTCAATGTCGCCTCTGCCACACAGGAAAAACTGCTGGCCAATACGGAGCTGAAAGACCTGATCGAGGCACTTGGCTGTGGCTTTGGCAAGACTCTCGACCTTGAAAAACTGCGCTATGGCCGCATCATCATCATGACAGATGCTGACGTGGATGGCGCCCATATCGCCTCCCTGCTGATGACCTTCTTCTTCCGGGAGATGCCGGACCTCGTCCGGCAGGGGCACCTCTACCTGGCGCAGCCACCACTCTACCGGCTCACTCATGGCAGCAAGACCGTCTACGCCATGAACGACCTCGACCGTGACCGCAGGTTGAAGACGGACTTCAAGCCCAATGCCAAAGTTGAAATTTCACGCTTCAAAGGGCTGGGGGAAATGCCGGTTTCCGACCTCAAGGAAACCACCATGTCCCCTGCACGCCGCACACTCCTGCGTGTAACCGTCCCGACAGAAGACAACCTGATGACCCGCAGACGGATCGAGAGCCTCATGGGCCGCAAGCCTGAGCTGCGCTTCCAGTTCATTCAGGAGCAGGCCCAGTCGGTCAATCTTCTCGATATCTGACACGCCCGAGCATCTCCGGAAACAGGAAAAGGCGCATCCCACAAACAGGATGCGCCTTTTCCATGTCAGCCGAATACCGGATTCGCCGGATTCTCTCCCATGCGGCCATCCGCCCTATGGAGCGTGGCGATCGCCGCCATCTCCTGCTCGGGCAGGACAAAATCGAACAGGTCCAGATTCTCTGCCATGCGCTCCCGATGAACTGATTTGGGAATCACGATCACCCCATTCTGGAGGTGCCAGCGCAGAATCACCTGTGCCGGGCTTTTGCCGTGGCGTCTGGCAATATCACCGATCAGCTCGTTGTTCAGTACAGTCCCCTTGCCCAGAGGACGCCACGCTTCGGTCTGAATTCCCACGCTTTTATGAAAAGCCCGCAACTCCTCCTGCTGGAAGAAAGGATGAATCTCGATCTGATTGACGGCAGGCACAACACCTGTCTCATCCATGATTCGCTGGAGGTGATCTTTCTCAAAATTGGACACGCCGATAGACCGGACACGCCCCTGTTTCTGCAGGTCGATCAGAGCCTTCCACGTCTCCACATACAGTCCCTGCTGCGGCATTGCCCAATGAATGAGGTAGAGATCCACCACATCACGCTGCAGCAGACGGGCACTCTCATCAAAAGCTTTCAGGGTCGAATCATAACCCTGCTCGTCATTCCAGACCTTGGTTGTGACAAACATGGCGGGGTGCCCTTTCAGCCCCTCGCCAACTCCCGCCTCATTGCGATACAGCCGGGCCGTATCCACGGCCCTGTAGCCCAGCTCTATGGCTGTTCTGACAACATCAGCTGTTTCATCAGGCGGTGTTTCCCAGACACCAAGCCCGATCCACGGCATGGCATGACCATCATTCAGCTGTACACAGGATGCAGCATCCTTGGGAAAATCACTCATGTTCCCTCCCTGATTCTGGGCGACACGGCACTGACCACCAGCCAGTGCCGCCGGTTCATTCATCCTCGCTCTTCCCGAAAGATCAGGCAAGCCATTCTCCATGCACTCCCGGGAAATCAGACAGTCTGCTCAAACAGACCCATCTGTACCGGCAGGGAACGGTCCTCATACGACACCAGCGAGGAAATGGTCAGTCCCAGCAGTCGCACTGGCCGGTCCAGCGGGAAGAAACTGCGCAGAATTTCCAGAGCCACTGGCAGCAATACGCACTCATCGGCGGCAGGGAAAGCCATTGAGCGAGCCCGGGTTACCGTATGAAATCCGGCATAGCGCAACTTGAGCGTAACGGTCCGTCCGGCAAGGCGCTTCTGCGCACAGCCAGCAGCCAGTTTGCTGACAATCGCTTTCAACGTCGCTGCCAGCCTGTCCCATTCAGCCACGTCATGCGGAAAGGTTGTCTCCGTTCCCAATGACTTCCTGGGCCGGTTGGCCTCTACCGGGCGATGATCCTGACCTCTGGCGATATCATGATAGAACTGGGCTGAACTGCCAAAATGCTGCCTCAACTCCGGTACTGTCCATTTTCTGAGGTCCGCTCCCGTGTGGATTCCCAGACCATGCATCCGCCGCGTGGTCGCCGGCCCCACACCATGGAATTTCTCCACAGGCAGATCCGCCACGAAAGCAGCACCCTGCCGGGGAGAAATCACAAAAAGCCCGTCGGGCTTTCGCTGCCCCGAAGCCAGTTTGGCCAGAAAACGGTTATACGATACCCCCGCTGAGGCCGTCAGCCCTGTCTGCTGCCGAATATCCCGCCGGATGGCTTCAGCAACGGCTGTAGCAGATCCATAAGGAGGCCACTGTTCCGTAACATCCAGATAGGCCTCATCCAGCGCCAGCGGCTGTATGAGCGCCGTATAATGCCGGAAAATGGCATGAATCTGAGCCGAGACAGCACGATAGACGTCAAAACGGGGAGGAACGAAGATCAGCTCCGGGCAACGTTCCAGTGCCATGTGCGAGGGCAAAGCGGAACGTACACCAAAGACACGGGCCTCATAGCTAGCAGCGGCCACGACACCTCTACCTGACCCACGCCCCACAGCCACTGGCCTGCCCCGTAAAGCCGGATTGTCTCGCTGCTCAATGGAAGCATAAAACGCATCCATGTCCACATGCAGGATCCGCCTCGCAGCGTCATCAGCCCTACCCTCTTTCACCCTTTCCAACCCCGCCGGATGGGACATGCCTGCCTCAGCCCCTCTCACGATCCCTGAAAAGATGCCGTTGGCATCGGCACATAACTGCCGACAACCAGCGCAAGGATGGTTACATCCGGGCTCTCAGCAGCGCTGTGGCAGACCGTATCACCCGGTGCAGGCAGGATGATCGGTGACTGAAACTCCGGCTCGGTACTCTGGGGCCAGAGAACCATCTGTCCGCTTTCCTTGACCTGAACCGCCTTTATGGTGGCCTCGAAACCATCCGACACTCTGGAACGTTGCATGGCGACCACATAATCCCCATTACGGGGCCGGCGTCCCAGCTCGGAAAAATTGATGACGATAACCACCGAACCATCCTGAAACACACGGTTCATGGACTGCCCCTTCACCATCAACCCGTATCGCTTCAGACCGGGATAGGCTGCATCGTAAGGAATGGTGATCGCATACTGGTCTGGAAGAGGCCATTCATGTGCCTCCTTCCAGACCCCGGCCTGCACCTCACCACAGACCTGCACCTGCGAAACAGGCAGATTAGGAGACGGCGCTGGCTGTTCGACTGTCTTCTGCTCTTCAGACCTGCTGATCTCTGCTACCAGCGGACCAACCGGCACACCCAGCACCTGGGCCAGGGCTGCCAGTTTGTCCGTACGGGGGAGATGTTTGCGCCGACGCATGTCCCGCAAAAAATCCACACCAACAGCAGGATTGATCTCACGGGCTTTCAGACAGGCCCGCCTGTCGGACAATCCCTGGGCCGCCAGAAGGGAATCCAGATGCGACAACAACGATTCAATAGACATGGTACGGGGATTATCCCTCTTTCCTGCGTATGTCCAGACAGGGGACACCCTAGGTCCTGTTAATTTTTCTTGACATTTAAGGGTATATCCCCGCATCCTCAGAGCAATTCCTTACAGGAGGCTCTCCGACACTCAATCTGCCAAGGAAGAAATACCCTCACTGCTTTCATCCTCTCCATATGACCTGATTGTCATGGGGCCATGCCCCATTACGGACCATAACGCAGTTTTCCGGGAGAATTCCTTTGTCTCGCATCACGCACATCACGACCACCCCGACACGGGAGCGGACCCGCAAGCCCGATTATGAAATCATCGGCCGCAGGCGCCGCCGTGCCAACACTCTTGGTGCCCTCTCCTCACGTCTGACTGCTGATGTCATTTCTGAAGCAGAACAGTGGGTCAAGGACTGGATGCTGGCCGAACACGGCTATCTCGACATCATGAAAAATGGCGGCGCCCCCGCACAGGCGGGGAATGTCTTCACCTTCAATGCATTGCAGGGCAAAGCCTGGGGGCGGCTGAACGCCTTCCGCCGCCATGCGGGACGGGCCCGACACCAGCTGCTCGTGAACATGCTGGGACTCGGCTGGTCCTTTTCTTCCCTCGGCTCCAAACTCTATCCCGATCTGCACCCGGACAGTGCCCGCAAAAAGGCTTCGGAAGAGTGCGCCGCCACACTGGAAATGCTGGCCGCCTTCTGGCAGGGACAGAGACGCGAAAAAGCCAGACAGGCTGTCACCATTGCCCGGGAACATCGCAAAGGGCTCGACATGATGACCCTGTCCAGACGCTATCATCTGGCCCCTGAAGGTCTTGAGAAGATCATCCGGCATGGCGAGATCATCCTGAACAAACCCCGGAAGATCACGGCTGCGGAACTCCGCAACTGACCATGGCACCCGGATTGCTTTTTTCCTGTTGACAGCTTACCCGCTTTATCCTATAAAAAGGACATCATTACGAGCCGTGCGCCCAGAGGGGTGTACGGCTTTTTTCATGACTGCTGTTCCAAGACAGACAGCTTTTCTTTCCCTTCAGGATGGATTCCGCAAACCACCGCCCTTCCCGGCGGTGCGACCCCATGCGCCATGATCCACCTCCACTGCACCACCGAGGCCCATCCTGCCGGACATGCATGATCCGGCTTCCATGCCCGGCACCTGCATTCATTAAAAACGGACTTTCTTCCATGGCTCACATGCCTTCCTCCCCCGCCGGGCAGCCGCTCGGCCGCGGCCGCATCGTTCTGACCAGACGCGGCCTCTGCACCGTTCTTGCCGAAGAGGGCAACAGTCTTGTTCTCTGCCCGATCCACGAAGCTCCAGCCCTGACACACAGGGCCGACATTCCTCTGACATGGAGGGATGAACTCATTCTGGGACTGAAACAAAATGCGGTCGTCAGGGCCATTCCCTTCCTCAAGCAGCGTCAGGCCGTCACCCCCCAGCCTGCAAGTCTCTCCGCCTTCACCCTCACCCAGCTCCGCCTCCGGACACACCGGGAACTGCAGGTCAACGCTCTGGAAAGTGACAGGCTGCCCTTCTTCTCTGGCAGACATGCCCGCAACCGCCTTCATGCGACCCATGTCTCATGACACGCCCCGCAAAAAGCCTGTCTCCTTCTCGCAGAAACTCTTTGATGAAATGATGGAAGACCTCATGCTCGGCACTCCCCTGCATGACATCTGCTCCGGCGCACAGCGCCCCACCCTGCGCAGCTTCTATCGTTGGCTCCAGAAACATCCGGCCCTCCTGCCCCGTTATCGCCGGGCACGGGAACTGTCTGCCGACAGTCTGGAAAGCACCATCCTCTCCCATATCAGGGCCATGCCAGAAAAAGCTGATGCGGCCACGGTCAATTTCCACAAGCTGAGGTTCGACATGCTCCGCTGGATCATGGCCCGCCGTGCCCCAAAGCGGTATGGCGACCGGCAGACCATGGAACATGCCGGGCATGATGGCGGCCCCGTACACACCATCCAGCGGCTCATCATCGATCCCGCTGCTCCGGGCACAACACCACCGGACACATCACCGCAATAAAATGCAGGGGCCTCATGACAACAGACCGGGTCACCATCATGACACCCCGGGCCTTTGCGCCCCTTCTACAGCCTGCCCGCTATAAAGGCATCTGGGGAGGACGAGGTTCCGGGAAGTCCTGTTTCTTTGCCGGAATGCTGATCGAACAGGCCACACTGCGCCCCGGGTTGCGGGCGGTCTGCATCCGGGAAATCCAGAAATCCCTGACTGTTTCCGTTCACCAGCTGCTCCGGGACACCATCGCACGCCTGAACCTGTCCCACCTCTTCACAGTTTTGGACAGGGAAATCCGTACACCCGGCGGCGGTGTCATCCTCTTCCAGGGGATGCAGTCCCACAATGCCGAAACCATAAAATCCCTGGAAGGAATGAACATCGCCTGGGTGGAGGAAGCGCAGTCCCTCTCGGCCAGGTCCCTGAAACTCCTGCGCCCGACCATCCGCCAGCCCGGTTCCGAACTCTGGTTCAGCTGGAATCCCAATCATCCCTCCGACCCTGTGGATGCCTTCATGCGTGATCCTGCCACGGAAGGTGACCCCTCCTTCATCACGATCCGGGCGAACTGGTCAGACAATCCGTGGTTCCCAAATGTTCTGGATCAGGAACGAAAACGGGATCAACATCTGCGGCCACAGGACTATGGGCATATCTGGGAGGGAGGCTATCAGCTGCATCACGAAGCCCTCATCTTCCCCGACCGCATCACGGTTGAAGAGTTCCGGCCCCCCAGCAGCTGCCGCTTCCATTTTGGAGTGGACTGGGGCTTCTCACAGGACCCCACAGCCGTCATACGCTGCTTCATTCACGAGGACATCCTCCATATCGACCATGAGGCAGGCGGCACCCACATTCCACTGGACCACCTGCCTGCCCTGTTCGACAGAATACCGGGCATCCGCCACTGGCCCATCCGGGCAGACGGTGCCCGGCCGGAAACGATCAGTTACCTTCGCACCCGCCATCATTTCCGCATCAGTGCCGCCCGAAAATGGCCCGGAAGCGTACAGGATGGCATCGAGAGGCTGCGCTCCTTCCGGTCCATCCGCATCCATCCCCGCTGCCAGCAGACAGTCCGTGAGTTCCGCCTCTACCGTTACAGGTCGGACCCGCTGACAGGCGATGTCCTCCCGCAGGTGGAAGATACGAACAACCATTACATCGACGCCCTGCGTTACGCTCTGGATGGCCTCATCACCAACCAGTCCCCCCTGCCGGATTTCTCACGGTTTGCACCACCTACCTGATGGACATGGCTCTCACGGATGACCCAGCGCCCAGACCAGCCATCCCCCTACGGCTCCCCCCAGTATCAGCCCACCCAGAAGGGCCAGCAGAAGCATCCGTCCGGCAATACGCTGTGATGATGCCTTCCAGTCGATCCATCTCATGACACGTCTCCTTTCCGTTACAGATAGGCCTTGCCCATGCCCGGTTTTTCTCTCACCCGTCTGTTTGAAAAACAGCCCACAACAACCGCACGCCCCCGGCAGGAACCCGCCGCTCCACGTCACACCAGTATGGCCGGGAAGACAAGTCCCCACTGGCTGACCCGCCTGTGGCGGGCCTCCCACACCATCCCTACACCCGATGACAGAGAGACAGCCACGCCATTCTCCCCCTACCGGCCACCACCGGGCGTCGTGCCGGAAGGGCATGACCAGCCCGGCATGGATTCTGCCCCCACGGCCATGATGGACATGGCCTGCTGGGCTATGGGACAGACGGCAGCCCAGCCATCATGGATGGCCGACGGGCTTGGTTTTCTGGGGTATCCGACCCTCGCCCAGATGGCCCAGCGGGCGGAGTTCCGCAAACCCTGTGATGTCATCGCACGGGAAGCCACACGGGAATGGATCAGCCTCAGCACGCACAACCCAGACCATCCCTCTCCGGCTCTTCCGTCGGATCCCGCAGCCCGCCTTCATGCGCTGGATGTGGAGATGAAACGGCTGAATGTCCGCGAGCTTCTGCACCAGCAGATTCTGGACAGCCTGCTCTACGGCATCGGCCATATCTGGCTCAACATGGCTGACACGCCCCGCACGACCTATGGGCAGACACTCCCGCTGCCCCTCACCCCCCACGGGGTCCGCAGGGGAACTCTGGCCGGGCTGAAAAACATCGAACCGGTCTGGACCACGCCCAACGCCTACAATGCCGACTCTCCCCTGCAGGATGACTATTACCGGCCCCGCAACTGGTGGGTGCAGGGTAGCCTTGTCCATCGGGACAGGCTCATCAGCATGGTGCCTTATGGCGTATCCGACCTCTTCAAACCGTCATTCAATTTCGGCGGGATGAGCCTGACACAGCAGCTGCGCCCCTATGTCCACAACTTCCTGCGGACCCGCAACAGCATCAGCAACATCACGACCAATTTCTCCAGGCTTGTCCTGAAGACCGACATGGGCGGCCTGATGGCCACCGGCACCAGCGACGAGGCCGACCCGACAGCCTCCATCACGGGGCGGGCCTCCTTCATGCAGAAAATTTCCGAAGGACAGGACATCATCGTGGCCGACCGGCAGAACGAGGATGTATCCATCGTGGCCACACCCCTGACAGGGCTTGCCGACCTCCAGTCCCAGGCCATGGAAGCCATGGCCTCCATACCCGGCATACCGCTCGTAAAGCTCTTCGGCATCACCCCCAACGGGCTGAACGCCTCCTCCGCTGGAGAAATCAGGGTGTTCTACGATGAGATCGCCGCCTTTCAGGAAGCCCACATGCGGCCCGTGCTGAGCCGCCTGCTCACCCTGATCCAGCTCAACCTCTGGGGAGACACCGACCCTGCGCTGGAGATCACCTTCAAGCCCCTCTGGCAGCAGACCACACAACCACAGCCATCCGAGGCCTCATGACCATTCTCGCCTATGACCGCACCGGGTCCGTCCGCAGTTTTGATGACAACGGACGCCTCCGTGTGGAACGGACCCCCATCAGCAAGGCCAACATCTGCCTCTATCAGGGGCGGGAAATTCCCGACCATGCCCGGCTGGGCCTGAACCCGGACCAGTCCTACCGCCTCCTGCGGGACCCGAAAGAACTGGAAAAGGCGGCAGACAGTTTCAACTCCCTGCCTGTTCTGGAGGAACACGTCCCCACCAGTGCGGATGCCCACCCAAGGGAACTGACGGTCGGCTCCACCATGGACAATGCCCGCTTCGAAAGCCCCTACCTGACGGTCGGCATGGTCATCTTTGATGGTCCTGCCATCACCCGCATCCAGTCCGGTGACCAGAAGGAACTGTCCTGCGGCTACGCCTATGAGGCGGACATGACACCGGGCACCCATGAGGGCCAGCCCTATGACGGACGCATGGTCAACATCCGGGGAAACCATATTGCTCTCGTAACAAAAGGACGGGCCGGCCCTGACGTGCTGGTCCATGATTCTTCAGCCACAGGGAAAGCAGCCACCACCATGACACGGAAAGACGACACGCCCACCGCCGAGGTACCCCATCATGAAGAGGCGGAATCTGCCCTGAACGAGGCCATCCAGAAGGCCCTTTCCGCCGACCGTGCCCTGCGCCAGGCCACGGAGGAGGCACGCCGCCTTGTCCGCCCCCTGGTCGGAGAGGTTCATGGCATGGAAAGTGCCGATGACGTCTACCGCTATGCCCTCCGGCAGTCCGGCATGGCAGCGGACAGTCTCGCCGCCATCAATCAGGCCGGTCTTCATGCCCTCGTCCAGACCCGTCTGGAGGCCATGACTCCACCCATCACGCACGCTCCTGCCGCTGATGAAACCGCCACCGGGTATACGGCCCCACGCCGTTACTGACCCCATCCCTGCCCAGATTTACAGAAAGCACATCCATGTCCGATTTCCAGCAGACTGTCTCCTACACATGGCCGCAGGGTTTTCCCGGAGCCCCGGCCAGTGCCAACCCCATCCGCACGGCCATCGCCCCGGAAGGCGGATTCATCGCCAGAGAGGGCGGGCTGACCATTGCCCGTTTCGTCTGGCGTCATGAAGACGGCGTGAGCCTGAGCCACACCGGCACCACCACCCCGGCGGGCTTCCTCTACCGTTCGCAGCAGGGGCTGACGACACAGTATCTCCAGTCCGCCACCATGACCCTGCCGCAGGGCTTCATGGCCAGCCTTGCTGAGGGCGGAGACTTCTGGGCCGTGGCCAGCACGGCCGCCACGGCGGGACAGGCCGTCTATGCCTCCACAGGTGACGGCAGCCTCCAGACGGCCCCGGCAGGCAACACACCGCAGGGAACCGTGGCCACAGGCTGGACGGTCTCCCGTGGCGGCAGTGCGGGAGAACCGATCATCATTTCCGGCCCCATGCACCCCATGACGGCCTGACCCCTCTTCAACCCGCCCGCCCCTTCTCCGCTCCCGACCACAAGCAAGGTATCACCATGCCCCACCCCATTTCTTCCGCCATGCTGAAACGTGACTTCGGCATTCATGGCGTGCTTGACCACGCCATGGCCTTCGACAGCGCCGTGACGGCTCCCAATTCCGGCATTCCGTCCATCTTTTCCACCTATGCCGACCCTCGCACCATCAAGGCTCTCATCACACCCATCCGGGCCGAGGCCATCTATGGCCAGGGCCAGAAAGGCGACTGGCTGACGGACACGGCACAATTCCCCTTTGTCGAACTTTCCGGCCAGACAGCTTCCTACGGGGACTATGACAGCTCCGGGGACAGTGACGTCAACGCCAACTGGGTGCAGAGGCAGTCCTTCCATTTCCAGACATGGACCCGCTGGGGAGAACGGGAGGCGGAACGCATGGGAGCGGCACGGCTGGACTGGGTCTCCCGCAAGAATGAGGCGTCCATCTCCATCCTGAACAAGACGAGCAACCGCATCAGCCTCTTCGGAATGGAAGGTCTCCAGCTGCGTGGTGCCCTCAATGACACAGCCCTGCCACCGGCCATCCAGCCCACCCCGAAGATTGCTCCTTCCGGAGCGGCAACGGGCAGCAGCGACTGGCTGAGCATGACCGACCCGATGCAGGTCTATGCCGACATTCTCAAGGCCTTCCAGCAGCTTTCCGAACAGATGGGCGGAAATGTCACGCTGGAAAGCCCCCTGACCCTCGTCATTCCGACGGAGCGGCAGCAGTGCCTGCTGTACACGAACCAGTTCCGTGTCTCCCTTCGTGAACTGCTGCGGGAGAACCTGCCCAACCTGAAGATCGAGACCCTGCCGGAAGCCGGCAGTACGCTGTCTGGTGGTCTCAGCAAGGTCACGCAGATGCAGCTCTTCCTGCGGGAGGTGGACGGGCAGGAAAGTGTCACCACCGCCTTTACCGAGAAGCTGCGTGCCCATGCGGTCGAACGCTACAGCTCCTACATCCGCCAGAAAAAATCCCAGGGCACATGGGGAACCATCTGGTTCTACCCGGTGGCCTGCGTCACCATGACAGGAATCTGAACCATGGCCGATACTGTCACCGTCCTCTGCCGTCTGCCTTCCGGCATCCGGCTCGACCTGCATGACCTCTCCAGCCTGAGCGAACGGACACAGGCCACGGCCCCCGTCATGACTCCGCCACAGGCCCGGTCCTCCATACTGCTGAATGGCATCCGGCAGGACCCGCTCTACCATCCCGTGGAAAACCGTCTGCTCGGGCGGGCAGGACGGACCACCGTGCCGACCAACTTCTGGAAAGCCTGGCTGGAACAGAACAGGCAGAGCGACCTCATCACCCGGAAGATCATCTTTGCCGAAACCACGCCCGCCCGTGCCGACAATGCCATGGCCGAACTGGCCAAGGACCGCACGGGGCTGGAAGGGGCTGACAACACCACCCTGGCCGAAGGTGTCACCCCCATGCAGAAAACAGCCTGACCACCCGCCCGTGCCTTATGCCCTCCAGCCCAACGGCACGGGCCTCCAACCGGGAGACAATGCCACCATGACGGACTCCTCCCCCCCAGGGCAGGTTACCTTTTCCTATCAGGACTGGCTCGCCGCCTATCCGGCCTTCGTCGGGCATGTCAGTGCCGGGCAGGCGGAAAGCTTCTTCCAGCTGGCAGAACTGATCCTCAACAATACGGGCCGTTCCCCTGTCCGGGACATGACACGACGCAGGACGCTGCTCTGGCTGCTGGTAGCGCACCAAGCGCAGCTCTTCGCCACCGAAACACCAGCCCAGTCTGGTGAGGCCACCGGCAGCCCGCCAGCGGCACCGCCAGTCGGACGGGTCGCCTCCGCCACACGGGGGGCCGTCTCCATCACACTGGATGGCAGTGCCCTGCCAAGGCAGGCCGGGTGGTTCAGCCAGACGCAGTATGGACTGATCTTCTGGCAGGCCACGGCCCCCCTCCGCCAGATGCGCTTCCTGCCTGGCCAGGCACATCCAGCCTACCTCTGGCCCTGATACGGAAACGGCCCACCCCAGAAGGGTGGGCCGTCTTCCATCATCACCTGACGCTCTCAGTGCCAGAGCAGCTTCCAGACAACATAGGCGAACAGGAAAGGCACCACGAGATGGACCAGCGTACCGAAGGTGATACGCTTGCCATCACCGGCCCGCATCATCAGGAAAATGGTCCGTGTCAGAGAAAGCAGACACAGGATCAGCACCACGGCAAACAACACGGCCTTGCCGGTTACAGCACCATACATACGATCTTACTCCTGTCTCACTGGCTGAACACGCATCCGCAACCAGCCAGAACTGGCCGTAAAGTGGCGCAGTCATGCGCTTTCGTCAATCCAGTCCCGCCTGACCGGTTTCACCACCTGATGGAAGGCCAGACAGCATGAATCTCTTCTCTCTCGCCAGCAGCGTGACAACCACCATCAACCCGCTTCAGCCTGCCATTCTCCGCCGCATGACAGGCAGCCAGATTGCCGCCGATTACAGCACGACCCCGCTTCATGAGGACATCCCTGTGCTGATCGACATCCAGCCCGCCCCGGCCACTCTCCTCCAGCTCATTGGCGACATCGCCCAGCAGGGAGAAAGCCGCACCGTCTTTCTGCAAGGCAGCGCCCATACTCTCAGTCGCCCTCTGCAGAGCGGGGGCGACAGCCTCCTGTTTGAAGGATCGGAATGGCTGGTCACGAAAATACTCGAACAATGGGGAGCCAATGAATGGTGCCGCCTGATCGTCACCCGCCAGATTCCATGCCGGCAGAGTTCCAGCTGACCCCGACAGACAGCACGGTCATGCAGATGCTGGGAGACTGGCTGAAAGCAGAAATTCTGCCTGAAGGCTGGGGCCTCTTCCAGGGCCAGCAGAACCGTCTGCCCATGCCTTCAGGCAGCCATCTCGTCATGCAGCCAACCACACGCCGTCCGCTCGCCACCAACAGCCATGACCATGATGAAGAAGGCGTCACCATCTCCCAGCCCGTGGAACTGTCCATCCGGCTCACCGCCCGTGGGCCTGAATCCCTGACGGTTCTGGGCGGTGTCAGCACCCTGTGGCGGGACCGGCGGACCGTGGCGTGGTTCCGCCACAGACGGCCTGACATCGCCCCCATAGACACCGGGCCCCTCACGCAGCAGGACTTCACCAGTGCAGAACAGCAGTATGAGGCCTCCGCCACCCTGACACTGCGTCTCGTCATCATGACCACCCTGAAACGCCCGGCCGAGACGGCCACAGCCCTCGGCATGGCCTCCATGGTGGAAGCCACCCTGGCCACTCCCCTCCCATCTGCCGACCACTGATTCCTTTTTCACAGACAAGGACACTCCATCATGGCCTCCCTGACCGGCACCATCCCTCTTGCCCAGACTGTCAGCATCAATCCCGTCACACTCGGCACAGCCAGTGGCGTTCCTTTCATGAACGGGCTGCTCATCACAACCCCTTCGGATTCAGCCGCTCTCGGTACAGGTCAGCTGAAATCCTACGGCTCCCTGGCAGACGTGACGAAAGACTTCCCCGCCAACAGCCCGGAAGCCCGCATGGCCGCCGTTTATTTCGCCAGCCATGACGATGCAGCCCAGATACCGCCCACCCTGCTGATCCATATGGCGGACCCGGCCCACCAGGCCGATCCTGCCAGCCTGATGGACCTCATCACCAGCCAGAATCAGGCTTTCACCGGCTTCACCACCACATGGGAACCCACCCTGACACAGAAACAGGCCTTCGCCACATGGGTGGCCGGCACGACGGACCGTTACTGGTATGTCCCATGGGACACGGACGAGCAGGCCCTCAACCCGCAGAACAGTGCCAGCTTCGGCACATGGTTGCAAAACCGGAACATTGATGGCACCACCCTGATCTATCAGGACCCTCTAGCTGCCGCCTTCTGTCTCGGCTGGCTGGCCTCGCTCGATTTCAGCGCAACGGACGGGCGCACCACGCTCTGCTTTCGCCGCAGCGGGCTGCTCACCCCCAGCGTGACCGATGCCACGACAGCCGCCACCCTCCGGGCCAATGGCTACAATTTCTACGGGGCCTATGCCAACGGGCTGGGCCGCTTCCAGTGGCTGGAGGACGGGCATGTCTCGGGGGCTTTCCTCTGGGCGGACAGCTACATCAACCAGATATGGCTCAATGCGTCCTTCCAGTCCGCCCTGACCACGCTTCTGCTCCAGACCGGGCAGATTCCGTATGACAGCATCGGGGATGGGCTGATCTCAGCCAGCGTGCAGGACACCATCAACCAGGCCCTGCGCTTCGGGGCCATCCGCCCCGGAATCCAGCTGACATCCCTTCAGAAACAGCAGATCGACCAGGCTGCCGGAACCACCATCAGCGACACGGTGCAGAGCCGGGGCTGGTACTTCCAGCCCAATGCCTCCACCGCCGCAGCCGACATCCGGGCCGCCCGCAGAAGTCCCCCGTGCCGCTTCTGGTACACGGATGGCCAGTCCGTCCAGTCCATTCATCTTGCATCCATCGAGGTCCAGTAAGTCATGTCCCGCACTGCGCTCATCACCTCGGCTGACGCCGTTTTCACCCTCACGGTCAAGACCCTGTTCAATGCGCCCATCACGCTGGAGAACTGGGCAACCGACCATGGCTGGAGTGGCTCCCAGAAGCTGAAGCTGGCCACGACGAGCCTCTCCATTGATGGCCGTCTCAACAAGGGATTTGTCCCTTCGGCCTATCACATGGCCCTGCATTTCTCTGCCGGATCACGCTCCCTTCCCATCTTCGATGCCATCGCCACGGCCTCCCGGCAGGCCCGGACAGTCTACGAACTGAACGGCGAGCTTCTGCTGCATGGGCTGGGACAGCGTTTCACCTTCACCAATGGCTGCCTGACGGATTATGACCCCGTTCCGGCGGGGGATACAACGCTGGGCAACCGGACCGTGAACATCACATGGGAAAATGTCCTCCCGGCAGGGCTGTAAGGCAACCCACCATGAAAACCATCGAATGGACCCCTGCCGAAGGCCCTGATGCAGGCAAATGTTTTGTCATTTCCCGCATGTCGGCCTTCACGGCGGACCGCTGGGCACGGCATGTCGTCCGTGCCCTGGCCCGTGCCGGAGCCAACACCCCACGGGAGGCCCTGCACAGCGGCATTGCCGGTCTCTCCGGCCAGAGCATGGCCCTGTTCGGGCACATGAGCGATGAAGACTGTGACCGGGCTTTCTCCGGCCTTCTGGACTGTGTAACAATCCGCCGGGACCCCATGAACCGGGCCCTTGAGCCTGCCCCGCTCATCGAGGCGGACATAACGGACCCCAACACGTTGCCTGCCTTGCGGGCAGAGGCCTTCCGGCTGAACGTGGATTTTTTCAAGGCCGCAATTTACCAGATATACCCCCTCATCGCCATCTTGAGGGAGACACAGCCGGACGGGGACCTCCCGCCCGCTGCGTGAATCTCTCCAGTCCGATGGCCTTTGTCATCGGGGCGGGGCTGGCCACACTGCATGAGCTGAAAACCCTCTATGACAGCGAAGACATGTGGCTTCTCTGGGAAATTGCGGCCGTGGAGCGCATGAATGGCCATTCTTGATACACTCATTGCCCAGTCGGACCTGATACGTCCCCCGGCCCATCTCCCCCTGAAACAGAGCACGGCAGCCTTCCGGCGGAATGTCATGGGGGCACTGGCCCTTTTCACCGGGGGGCGATCACTCACTGGTCTGAAACAGCAGGATACAGACGGAACAGATGTCCCTGTCATGGCACGCCCTCTGCCCGCCATGATGCCAACGCCGGAGCCACCGGCCCGCCAGAGCGATGCCACAACTCCCGAAGCGAAAGCCCCTTCACCCCAGCCCATGCCTCCCTCGGCGGTACAGACCGTGCGGGACTGGTCCACCCTGCTGGCCCAGTCCACCCCTGCCGCCCGACAGGCCCTGAAGGACGTGGAGCCAACCCTCCACAATGCAGAGCAGGCTCTGGAGCGTGTCCTTCACCTCCAGGCACGACAGGTTGATACGACACGGGAGGGAGCGGCCCCCGGCCCCCTCCTGCAAGGTTTTTCAGCCATGATGACGGCCCGCAGCATCCTGAACCTTCATGCTCCTGAAGGCCTCTCCTCACCCCATGATGAAACCGGACGCCAGAAGACACCCCCTCCTCGCCAGCCGGGCAGGCTCCTGCCTGCCATGTCCATCCCATACCTGACCGGCACGGCCTCACGGGAACTGAACGTCTCACCCACGCCGCAGCAGGACCAGGAGCGGCTGCATCGCCTGTCCCTGACCCTTGCCCGTACGGATCAGACACTCTCACGGATGCTTCCTGCAGCACCGGGTTCCCGTTCCCCCGCCATTCCGGGCAGGCCCACTCCCGGTGCAGGGCCGGCTCTTGCCCACCTTGCCCGGCATGTCGAAACCGCAGCACGACCGCACCCTCTCACGACCCACAACACGACCACGCACAGCCCGACCATCAACATCACCGTGACGGCAGGTCATGGCAGACCGCAAGACATTGCCCGTGCCGTGGAAGCCAGCACCATAAAAGCCCTTGCCCGCCAGACCCTCACCCAGACCGGATAATCTCTTTCTGGAGCAGTCCTCATGTCCATCCTGACATCTCTCCGGGCGTCAGCCTCCGCCACCGGTGGTGAAACGCTGGGAAACTGGGCCGTACAGCGTGCCGCCCGCCAATGGGGCATCTTCCGCCGCCCGACGGCTGACCAGTTCAGTTCCCTCACATCGTCCGGTTTCAACCGATCAGCTGGCGGCCCATCCAGTTTCCTGTCAGGCCAGGCGCCAAGACGTGTCCTCTCCGCCGCCCATGTCGATTCCCTGCGACTGGATGAACAGGCCAACATCTGCTCCGCCCCACAGGAAAACGGTACCTTCACGAGCTACAACAAGGTATTCCTGCCCTACCGGGCCATGATCCGCATGGTCTGTGACGGGTCGGAAACAGGCTCCCTTGGTGAAAACCTGCTGCCAGACTTCATACGCAGCACCCTTGGTGTGGGGTCTGACACGGTGCGGAAAGATTTTCTGGAAACGCTTTCCCGGCTCGTAAAGGACACAAACCTCTATTTCGTCGCCACGCCAGAGGGCATCTACCCCAATGCCAACATCACCGGTTACACCTTCACCCGCACGGTCGACAGCGGCGTTGACATCATAACGGCCAACATCACCATTCAGGAAGTCCGACAGGGAAACACGTCCCGCTGGACGGGAAGCCGCCACCCACAGGGTGCGCAAACCCGCAATGCAGGCCCCGTCACCCTTCAGCCGGAGAAACGGACATGATCTACACGGTTCCGCTCCAGCCAACAGCAGCCCAGAGCATGACCTGCCCCATTGCCGGGCTGCAATGCCACATCTGGCTGAGACAGCTTTCCACCGGGCTATACATGGACCTGACCGTCGGTACCGAAGCCCTTCTCCGTGGCGTTGTCTGCCAGAACGGGACCAACATCATCCGCAACCCTGCCAGCCTGCTGCCAGGCCGCCTGTACTTCACCGACACACAAGGGGCTGATGATCCCACATTTTCAGGTCTGGGGTCCCGATTCCTGCTTCATTACGAAGATGATACATCATGACAGCCATCACATATCCCAATGCCACCACGACACACAGCTTTGCCCGCAAACAGATAACCGTCACATTCTTCATGCCCGGGCTGAACGGAGGCCTGGACAGCTTCACGATTGGCGAGGGACATGCAATACAGGCCACCATAAGACATGCGGGATTCACCACCGGTTCCGAAGCTGACCTCACCATCAGGGGGCTCTCCCAGATAGACAGAGACAGCCTTTCCATCCTTCCCGACCATCCTGCACCAGACAACCTAAACACAATCACTGCTGGCCAGACTTTCATCACCTTACAGGCCGGTGATGAAGGAAGCCCGCTGACAAACCTGTTCACTGGAACAGTCGACAGTGCCCAGACAGATTATGATGATCTGGACAGTCCCTTCCATATCCATGCCATGACCAGCACCATTCCAGCGTCCATCCTGCCACAGGCCAAAGGCTATGCCGGACCGCAGGACGTCATCACCCTGATGGCAGATATCTGCAAAGAAGCAGGCTTCCAGCTGCTGGATCATGGTGGCTGGGAACACCATGCCAGCCTGACAAACCATTACAGATGGGGAACGGCTCTTGAGCAGATACAGGCCATCCTGACGGCGACGAAAGGCACCTTCAACCTCTCACCTTTCATCCCCGTGATGGAAAGCAACCAGGGGGCCATTCCCTACAGGGGGCTCCTTGAAATATGGGGGCCGACCTTTACCGGCATCCCGCCAGCAGGGCAGGAATCAACAGTTCCTGTCATCTCAGCCGCAACGGGGATGATCGGCTATCCCCGATACAGCAGTTCCGGCATATCCCTGACAACCCTCCTCCGGCCAGACATCACCTTCTGGCATCCACTGGCTCTGGAAAGCACCTTTGCACCCGTCACCGGAACATGCACAACCGGCACCCCACCTTGGAACGGCCTGTGGCTGGCCACCTTTGTCTGGCACGACATCAGTACCGAGACCTCACATGGAGCCTGGCATACACATATGGAATGCATCCGTACGACCCTTGGCAGACGATGACGGGCCGCCACCTTCCTGAACAACCACCTCCAGAACGGCCTGAAGGATCACAGCATGCCTGCTACAGCCACGCCCTATCTCCTGCGCTCCAATGCGGGCAAAAACAGCCTGAAAGGTGCACTGGATTCACTCATTGCCAGCCACATCAACCAGATCGGCCCTTCCATGCTGGTACAGGTAGAAACAGTCACGACCGAGGCCGCTGCCATTACAGGCAAGGTCACGGTCCGTCCCATGGTACAGCAGCAGGATGCGCTCTCCCGCACCCTGCCACATGACCTCATCCACAATGTTCCTTACCTGCGTTTGCAAGGCGGCCGTTCCGCCTTCATCATCGACCCCAAACCGGGAGATATTGGCTTCATCATCATATCAGGGCGGGACCACACCCATGCCATCACGACCCGACAGCCCTCACCTCCTGCCTCGTTCCGACAGTTCTCCATGCAGGACTGCGTATATGTGGGCGGCTTCCTCAATGAAGGGCCAGACCAGTTCATACAGGCAACGGATCAGGGCTGGCGGATCGTGACGCCGGGATCCGTCACCATAGACGCACAAGGGCCCCTCACCCTGAAAGCCAGCCGCATTGAAGCCACCTGCGATATTGTCACATCCGGCGACGTTCAGGCGGGTGGCATCTCGCTAAAACAGCATACTCACGGCGGCGTGCAGACCGGTCCGGGCACAAGCGCTCCCCCGCAATGAAATATCATTTCGGAAACGGCATATTTCCACGCCAGGCTGTCTCAGCCAGTGTGCGGACGAACTCATCCCCGTGATCGAAATCGATGTGGGCTGCGCCCCCTGCCCAGGACATGCTGACAGACGTACTGCCTGCCAGGGCATCAAACAGGGCGTGCCCCTCAGCTTCGGAGACATAACATCCCCATTGCGTGCCCCGGTTGATGATGCCTGTATAATGGAAGCCTTTCACCTCGTATCCGTTGGAGAAACGGACCTCCAGTTCTGGCTGGTGAATCTCATGATTCTTCAGGACGAACATGAGAAAGACATCACCACCCCGACGTGGCGATGCGGACAACATGACATCATTTTCTGCCAGAAGAGCCGTAAGCGTGTGGTCCAGCTCCAGCATCTGCCATTTACCGGTCTGCCCCAAGCGCTGCCCCCCATTGGGAGATACACCAAGAGCGGCCAGACCGCTTGTTGTCACCGTTCCATCCTGCGCCACATCCAGCGGGGTCTGGGCCCGGGCATCTGTCAGACTGCCCGCCAGCAGCATCAGACTCAGGCCTGTCATGCACAGTGTCGTCCGCATCATCACTTTCCTTTCCCTCACGATACAGGGGCGGGGGCAGGACGGAACAGGCCCGCCTGCCCCCGCCCGTAACAGATTTCAGTCAGTTACAGTTTCGGATTCATCACTGGAGACTTCATCGAGCACTTCATGATGGCGCTCATGAGCCTTTTCACGTTCCTCAGCTGGCATGTTCCTGATCACGTCGTGTACTGCCTTCACAGGGTTTGCAGCCGGTTCTTCCTTCTCGGACATGATACTCCCTTTCCAGTCATTCACTATCGGACGCCCTCTTTTCCAGCAGGGCGCAACCCAGCACTGAACCATCAGGAACGGTCGATCAAGCGCAAGGTCCCTCTATCACTGCACGACTGCCTTGCAGAGAAACCACTGCTCCAGCCGGTTAGCGTTCGCAGATTCCAGAATTCTCGACGTAAGTGACAAGCCGCTGGTCACTCTGCAACAGGGCCGCCGAACTGCCCTTTGCATCGGCTGTCAGCTGACGGATATACTGGGCACAGGGCGAATGGGGGCGGTGTGATACGGCCCAGAGACCATCCCTCACCGTCTCGGCGGAAAGGCCGATGCGGCGCAAATTCTCCTCATCCGTCCGCTGCTCCTGATGATTCACCCCCTGATGCGCCTGCACCTTGGCACTATGCAGCGCCTGAGAGAGGGTGCCTCTGGTTTCGGGCATGTGACTCAATGCATCCGCACGGGCTACTCCGCCCCAAACAGAAACGGCTGCAATTACAAAAAGAACGTGTTTCATGGACAGGATTCCTGCATTACGCCCCATAGGCTACGGAGAAAATAGCGCATCCCGACAACCTCTCCAATGTGGTTTCACCCCATGCGCTGGCAATCAGACAATTTTCTGGCTGGGTGTTGCTTTCAGGGCGCTCTCAGGCCCTGCGGCTCGTCCGTAACGGCATCATCACTGGCCAGATCCGGCCTGTAACAATATTTCGGCACATTTCCTGGCCCATCATCAAAATATCTGAGCACATGGACAACAGCATCGTAGCAATTGCCCCGCCGTTTGTTGATGAGCACATCATAGGCATTATCCGCCACCCGCTTGCTGGAATAAGCCTTGTGAAGAAATTCGTACAGTTTTGGAGGGTCTATGGCGAAAGACCCATCCTCATTTTTCAGATACACAGCCTCCGCCCGTGCCACACCGGGCAGAGCCAGTGCGAACACGGCGCACAGCACCAGATGTTTCATGCCCATAATCCTGTTCATTCCTGAAATTGACGGCACCCACCCTACCGGGTGCAGCCACCGACTCTGACAACCACATCCTGATCCATCAGGGCCACATATGAAAACCACACTCAACGGACCTGTGGAAGAGCCTGCTTCTACCACAAACCTGTGGCGATCGGTTTTTCCAAAAAAGAAAAAGAGAGCCGCACAACGGGCTGGACCAGTTCATCCAGGCAACAGATGAAAGATGGCATGTCGGCAGTAAGGAAGGAGTTTTTTGCTTCCTCCCCCTTACCTCTTTACTTCCCGTAGAACTGGTCCAGAACTTTCAGGAAGTCTTGAGCCGTCATGGATTGCATCAACTGGTTGACCTGATCCTCATTCTCCTCAGCTCTCGCCGAAAGAGAGTATCCAAAAGCCCAGAAGCCAGAACAAAAACAACGCCTAATTTCTTCATGATCTCCTCCACGTAACTACTCCTCTTTTTCTGCCTCCAATACCTGCTGGATCAGAAGGAGGATCGTTTCGGCACAGGTAACCCCATGTGTCCACAACCCGCACAACCTCCCTAACCTCTAACTGAAAAAGTACTTCAATCATGGTTGACGCCAAATTAAACAAAAAAACTCTCGCGGAATACTGCAATCTTCTCTGGGAAATATTAGAATGATCCAGTCAAGACACTATCCGTCATTACTCTTTTCGCCAAATATAAGGGGAACCAAAACAGCGCATTTTTCCTATCACCAGGCCACCTACTAAATGATATTTACAACGACGTAGAGAATAGTCACAACACCATGGAGAGAGGGGCTGCACCGGGCCGGGATTTCCTTTTCCTGCCTTCTGCGGCCAGACATCTCCTACTATCAGCCCGTGAAGGTGGTAAAAGAGTACACTCCTGCCGGGTGGGTGGCCGGAGAAAACGGCCTGAACCAGCAGGGACAGCGTATCGCCTCGGCTCCGTGGAACGGGTTCTGGCTGCCATACAGCATCACCCATGAAGTCACAGCTGAAATACCGGGCGGAAACTGGCACACATTCGTGGACTGCCAGATGGCGAATGTAGGGCAGCAGATCGCTGTTAAATGATCAGTCGAGGTTCTTGCGCTCGCAGGTGCCAGAACGCTCGACAGACGCAATGAGCTTGTCGTCGTAATCGGGCCGATCTAGGCCATTCTCATAATCAGCCGTAAGCTGGGCTACATAGTGAGAACATGCGCTATAGGGCTTGTGTTGCGTTGCCCATACAGCCTTCCGGGCCGTGTTGGGGGATATGCCGAGTTGACGCAAATGGATCTCTGTTTCCGCAGCCATGCGATTTGAAACAGCATCCCAATCGCTTTGGGATGGCTCTATGACTGGACGGCTGCAATGAGGCGCACACAAAGAATCAATTACTTTCCTGTTGGCTTCCATTTGCCGCTCATTCCTCTGGGCAAGGGTCAGTCCATCATCTGCCCGAGCCACGCCGGACAGGACGATGGCAGCGGCGGCAATGAGGAGAAAGTGTTTCATGGTCAACTCCCGCAAGGTCATTTGTCCATCTAACGCATCAGAACAATAAAGGGGAAGACCCATGCCAACAAACAACACCCCCTACTGGGACAGAACGGGAACCGGGATCAATCTCAACACGATCATGAACGGGCGGATTCAGGACCATATCCGCAAGATCGGCCCCTCCATGCTGGTGCAGGTGAAGGCCGTGAAGGCCGGGGCAGCCTCCATCACTGGCATGGTGGATGTGCAGCCGATGGTCCACCAGCAGGACAAACAGGGCAAGCCCCACCCTCGGCAGATCGTCCACAACGTCCCCTATCTCCGCATCCAGGGCGGCAGTTCGGCCCTCATCATCGACCCCAAGCCGGGGGACATTGGCTTCATCGTCATTTCTGGCCGGGATCACACCCATGCCGTCACCACACGGCAGCCCTCTCCCCCCGCCTCGTTCCGGCAGTTCGCCATGCAGGACTGTGTCTATGTGGGCGGATTCCTGAACAACGGGCCTGACCAGTTCATTCAGGCGACGGATCAGGGCTGGCGCATCGTTACGCCGGGCACGGTTTCAATCGAGGCGGCCAAGGTGCAGGCCAACTGCGATATCGAGACAAGCGGTGATGTGAAGGCGGCCGGCGTCTCGCTGAAACAGCACACGCATGGCGGGGTGCAGGCGGGCGGCGGGAAGACCTCACCGCCAGAGTAACCATCCTGCGCCATGGTGCCCAACCCTCCCCTCACCGGGAGGGTTTTTTATTGCCCGGAGTTCTCATGAAAACCCTCTCCCTCACCCCTGACTGGGACCTGACACTGGACAGCACGGGCAATCTGGTCGTGCTGACGGACAAGGCGGCCATCCTTCAGGACGTATGCTCTGCCGCCCGCACATGGCTGGGCGAGGTGCTCTACGACACCGGGCAGGGCATCCCCTACGACACGGACATCCTGCGCTCGGACGTGGACCTCTCCTTCTATTCTTCGGAGATTGAGGATGCCGCCACGTCTGTTCCCGGCGTGGCGGCGGCCACCTGCCACCTCGCCAATCCCACCAAGGAACGCCAGCTCACCGGCGTCATTCTCGTAACCTTCAGCGATGGGAGCACGGACCATGCCCAGTTCTGACGCCACGACCAACGTCCCGGCCCCCATCCTCACCGATGCGGGCTTCACCGCCCCTTCCGAGCAGGACATCCTTGCCGGGGTTCTGGCCGACATGAACGCCGCCCTGGGGGGTGGGGCCAACACGGCCCTTTCCACCCCGCAGGGGCAGATCGCCCTTTCCGAGACCGCCATCCTTGGCGACTTTCTGGGGGCGATGATCGCCATATTCAATGGCGTGGACCCGGCCTCTTCTTCCGGGCGGATGCAGGAGGCCATCGGGCGCATCTACTTCATCGAGCGCCGCCCCGCCACGGCAACGACCGTCACGGTGCAGGCCAGCGTGAACGCCCCCGGCCAGACCATCGCTGCCGGTACGGTCGTGGCGCAGGGAACGGATGGCAGCCTCTATGTGGCCCCGCAGGCCATCACGCTTCCCCAGTCCGCCACGGCCAGCCTCGAGCTTGCCTGCCAGACATCCGGGGCCGTGAGCTGTCCCGCCAGTAGCCTGACGCTCTATCAGGCGGGGCTGGGGCTGGCATCCCTCACCAATCCTGCCCCCGGTGCCACGGGTGCTGATGCCGAAAGCCGCACCGACTTTGAAGCCCGGCGGCAGGCCAGCGTGGCGGCCAACAGCATCGGGCAGAATGCGTCCCTCATGGGGGCGCTGCTGGAGCTGCCCGGCGTGACGGATGCTTATGTGACGGACAATCCGGCACAGGCTCCGACGGTGCAGCAGGGCGTGACCATCCCGGCAGGGGCGCAGTACATTCTGGTGGAAGGGGGCAACCCGCAGGACATCGGCCAGGCCATCCTGCACAAGAAGCCCCCGGGCATCCCCACCGTTGGTACCCAGATCGTCACGGTGCAGGACACCAACCCTGTTTATGCGGGCAACCAGCCATCGTACTCGTTCCGCTATGACAGGCCGACGCCGGTTGCTGTCCATGTGGTCATGGAGATTGCGGCCTCGGATGCCGTGCCATCCAATGCGGCGCAGCTCATCCAGCAGGCCATCGTCTCCTACCTGACGACGGGGGCCAACCGCATCCGGCTGGGCAGAACCGTCTATGCCTCCCGCCTTTCTGCCGTGGTGGACGGGCTGGGGGACTGGGCGGAGGTGCTTACCCTGACCATCGGCACTGATGGCAATGCGGGACAGAACAGGCTCACACTGCCGATCAACCAGCTTCCCACGGTGACGGCGGACACGATCAGCGTGCAGGTGGTGGCATGATCGACATACGGGAGACCATCCTCGCCCAGTATGCCAACAGCCCTGCCCTCACCGGCATCCTCGAGCGCTTCAATGCGGCGGTGGACCCGCAAAGGTCTATCGAGACCTTCCTGCATGATGTCTGGAACCCGGCCACGGCCAAAGGCTGGGGGCTGGACGTGTGGGGGAGGATTGTTGGGGTCGGGCGGGTTCTACGCATTGACACGACAGGCTATTGGGGATTTGCACAAGGCTATCCGACCTCCAGAACCTTTGGTGAAGGCATCTGGTATTCCGGGCGTGGAGCAACAGCCAATTACCGCCTGACAGACGAAAACTACCGCCAGCTGATCCTGGCCAAGGCAGCAGCAAACATTTCTGCCGGGTCCATCGCTGACATCAACCGCATCCTCATGATCCTCTTCGGCAACCGTGGCAACTGCTACCTGGCCGATACGAGCGACCACACCATGATGCTCGTTTTCTCCTTCCGCCCCACAGCCATTGACGTTTCCATCATCGCATCCGGTGTGCTGCCCCGCCCCTCTGGCGTGCAGTACCGCTACACCTTCATCCCCCCTGCCAAAAATGATTTCGGGAATGACATTCTATGAAGACTTCCGACCTTCCAGAGAAAATTACCGTTCCTTTTGCCCAGAATGCAGGTCTGGCCTATCGGCGTGACATCCCTCTCCAGAGCAGTGATGCAGGGGCGGCCTCTTTCATGCTGGGTTTCCCCGCGCTGACCTTTCAGCCTACGGGGGCTGGGGGCACACCACCAGATGGCCGGGACATGAACGGCATCCTGTTTGCCCTCTCATCCATCGCACGGGCATGGTGTGCAGGCACCACGATGACATTCGATGCGTCATTCGCCCATGATGTCGGAGGCTACCCGCTGGGAGCTGTTCTGCGATCCGCCACGGATCCGACCATTCTGCTCATCAGCCAGCAGGATGGCAACATGACCAACCCCGCGACCGACCCTGACGGAACATACTGGCGGCGCATCGGCAATGATGAGGCACTCCAGCACACACTGGGGGCCCTCTCCGACCGTCTGGACAGCAGGCTCAGCCGTCTTGATGGAGCCTCAGCCAATCTCCTGTTCGCCTCGCTCTATCAGGACGGATCAATGCCCGCTCCCCCAGCATGGGCCACACGCCTTCATGTCGTGGCCCTGGGGGCAGGAGGGGGAGGTGCCAACTGCCAGGCATGGGGCGAATTCTCCAACACCAATTCTTCAGGCGGTGGCGGTGGAGCTGGCGCCTATGCAGAGGGTATCTTCTCCATCTCTCCTGCTGATACCCTGTCCGTCAGGGTCGGCCGGGGGGGCACCACAGAACAGCCTGGCGGCGATACCGTACTGTTCATCAACGGAACTGCCGTCATGACGGCAGGTGGCGGCAGAGGAGCCTCATGGCAGGCAAAGGCCTCCAGTGCTGGGGCCCCTGGCGGTTCCGCACATGGAGGAAACATCCTCATGCAGTCCGGTGCCCCAGGGTCAGACGGGCAGAACGGCCCGTTCATTCTTGTTGGCAACGGAGGCGACTCTGCTTTCGGGGGCGGTGGACGGGCCGGTGCACAGGGAGGACTGGATGCCTCCTCCTTCGGTGCGGGAGGAGGTGGAGCCTATGATGCCTTCTCCAAAAACACACTCTTTTCTGGCGGCACAGGAGGCAACGGCCTGATCCGCTATCGCTGGCTGGTCTGAGCGTCATCCAGCCTTTGGGACCGCCCGCAGGCGGCGCAATGAAACCAGCATGAGGAAACCATGACACAACCAGCAAACAGGGTTCCTGCCTGGCGCTCCTACACGGCAACGGGAAACCCGACAGACATCGTCCCCTCCACAACCGTTGCCAGGGAAATTGGCGGCAAGATTGACGCCATCAACGGCCAGGCAGCGGGGCTGACCATTGATGGTGACAGTACCCTTGCAGGAGAAAAAGTCCGGGATGTTCTGGCCCGCTTCCCGGAAAAACTGGTGACCAGCTACGGTGTCACCCACGACCCGGACGGCCAGCACACAGCCGCCAACAGTGCCGCCTATCAGGCCGCCATCAATGACTGTGCAGGCACCTTCCGGCTGGTGCACCCTGCCGGGCTGTCCGTCATGCTTGGAACGCTCCGCATCACCCGCCCGGATACGCATCTCGTCCTGGATGGTATCATCACCCTGGCGCCAGACAGCAACACGAACTGTCTGGACATCTATGCCCCCGGCCAGTCTCTGGAGCGAATTTCCATCACGGGACAGGGAATCATTGACGGAAACCGGTCCGGCCAGCAGGGGGGACAGACCGCCGTAAGTGGCGGCATATGCGCCAACACGCTGAGCCATACAGACAATACGCCTGATATGCCTTCATTTCCAACACGGATCGACAATCTGCTGATTTCCGGAATCACGATCCGCAACACCTTCAACTGGCCGCTTTCTCTGGGGTTCATCAGCAACAGCCTCATTACCAACGTCACGCTGCTGGATGGCGGCAACAGCCCCCAGTTCATCTGGTCGGCTGACAACTGCTGGTTCACGGACAGCCTATCAACCGGTCACACCGATGGCGGTTTCGTCTTCTACATGGGCTGCCGCCGCTGCGGGGCCACAGGTAATACGGTCTCCGGCAACCATGACGGGATCGGCGTCTATGCCGACAGTTCCGATCAGCCCGCCAACGAGAACATCCTGATCGCCAACAATCATGTTCACGACAATGCCGACGGGGGCATTGGCATCACGACGACAGACCAGAAAAGTGCAGACGGGCTGATCCAGCGGAACATCCTCATTACGGGAAACATCCTCTCCAACAACAATACGCACGGACGCAACGGGGGTGGATCCATCGGCATCGTGGCGGCTCATGGCGTACAGGTCCGCAACAACCTTGTATCCCGTGATGGATCAACCGCCAGAACGGGCAACCCGGTCTATGCCGCCTATGTCTCGGACAGCTGCCAGTTTGTCGAAATTGAAGGCAATCATTTTGAGGATATCGGCTCCACTGCCAATCCGGGAACGGCCATCTATCTCAACAGGCCCACTGGCGCCATCATCCGCAACAACATATTTGCCAACACGGCCGGTACCTCCGGCCCGCTCCGTACAGGCCTTGGCGGAACGGTCGGTGCTGCTGGCCTCATCAGCGGCAATGTAGCAGCCGGACCAATGGCCGGCCCCCTGCTGGCTCTGGCATGGCAGACTGATACAGCTTTCATCAGCCAGCCAGATGGCATGGGCGGACTGCTAGATACCCTCCCCCGAAGCAGCAACATCGTGGCATCAGGCCATTATGACTATGATGGCCGTACACTGAGCAGGCAGATCGGTGCCACGACCGATGATACGGGCCTCTTCCTCCAGACAGCACGGAACCAGACCACGGGAGCCGTTTCCGGCGATATTGTCCTGAACAAGGGCAACATCTTCCGGGTCTTTTCCCTCTCGCTGAACGGGGCCATCACCACACCGAACGGCCACGTCCTGCTGAACATACGCAGCCCATCCGGCGCACCGCTCATGATGCAGGTTTTCACCATAAAGGCAGCCCATGGAGACAGGGTCACCTTTCCGCAATCCTTCACCAGCGACACCGTGTCGGTAATGGTTCCGCCATTCCATAACGGAACCAACATGATTGTTGGCGGCCCCTCAACCCTCTCCCCACCGGACCGCACCGGCTTCACGGTTGGAAAATTCTGGGTCGGACTGGGAGGTGCCAATATTGATCCGGCCGATGACATTACTGTCATGGCCATTGGAGAGCTTTCGTCATGACCCAGAACATGGCCTATTTCGCCATAATTGATGAAGGAGCCGCCATGGAGCCTGTCCCCATCCGTGGCTGGACCATCATTCCCCTCACGCAGGACAGGAAACAGGCCGATGGCACCATAACCGCCCACAGCCTGACGGAAGAAGAGCTGCTCCAGCAGGTCACACCGCACATGCCTGCGGGAAGCCGGGCCATCCGCCTGCATGTCACGGATGAAGACTGGAACGCCCGCCCTGTTGTAAATCCAGTTCTCTCCAAGGGGGGCATCACACAGGGAGAAACACCCTCCACCACCCTGCGGGACCAGGCCGCCGCCATGATGCTGCAGGTTCAGCAACAGGCAGCCATGACTGCCGCCATGGGCGAAACCTTCGGCCCCAAAATGCGGGCCTGTGTCAGCACACTGAGAGCCATCCTGGATGGTTCTGACACACCAACGTCCCTCCCCACGTTACCCGCCAGACCAACAGATTGAGAGCCCCCATGAATCCCTATTTTGCAGGCTGTTTTCTCCTCACCATGCTGGCCTTTCTGGGAGGGCTGATTGCCTATGCCAACAGGGCTGGACGCAACAGCGCACGGGTCCGGTCCAGCCAGCAGGACGCGGCAACAGCCCAGGCCACAAGCAAGGCCGCCCGCACCATGCTCGAAGCCCGTACCAACGGCCTGCGGACCCGCACCCAGCTTCTGGACACACTGGAAAAGGGACAATTCTGATGGCCCCCGCTCCACCGCCTGCGGGACTACTGGCAGGGCTGGCCTTGTGCCTGCTGGCAGGCTGCAACCAGCCTCCCTTTCGTCCCCTCTGCCCGGCGCTTGTCCATTATTCGCCAGAAGAAGAGCGGGCTGTCGCCAGAGAACTCCATCTCCATCCTGACCTGAAGGAAACGCCCCTCTTCCTTCTGGATTATGGAAATGAACGCCATGAAATTCAAAAAATCTGTAGCTGACCACCACGCTCTCACCCCACATTGACCGCCCGCCAAGGCGGTTTTTTTTATGGAACTGCTCCCATGATGCCCACACACCTTCCTGACAGGATCACCCCTCTCAACGAGCGGATTGCCGCCCTGGAGGCAGTACAGGCCCGTCATGATGAAGACCTCACAAAGCTCAGCAACAAGATCGATAATCTGGCGCTGGAACTTCATGCTGGCATTGCCTCCCTGAGCGAACAGATACGGGAGAGTAATTCATTACGGTCACGCACTGTTACAGCCGCCATCACAGGCGGCGGTGCGGTTGGCGGAGCAGTCGCCGTGGGGCTCTATCAACTCATCCACACGCTCTACCCCCACTTCTTCGGAGGCTGATGACCATGCCCCAGACACCCACCCGGCCACCCCGTGGCATCCGCAACAACAATCCGGGCAACCTCAACTTCGCCCATCAGCCCGGCGCAATGCTGGAGCCTGCGGGGCCAGGCATCACGCCCCGCTTTGCCCACTTCTCCACATCAGAAGCTGGCCTGATGGCCTTGCGGGACCAGCTCTGCCGTTACATGGTACGGGACAGGCTGGATACCGTCGCCTGCATCATCAGCAAGTGGGCCCCTCCGGCCGAGAACGATACCCGACGCTACATTGATACTGTTGCGCAGGCCCTTGGCGTGACGCCGGATACAGTCCTCGGCCCGCCTACAGCCACCCTGCTTGCCAGCCTGATGGAGGCCATCATCCACTACGAAAATGGCCAGAACCCTTATGGACGGCTGGTGGCCCAGGTCGCAGCAGCCCTCCCTGCCCTCCGTCAGACCCCAGCGATCTGACTGACGCTTCCACCTCATCATACATCAATCCCATGACCGCCTCTCTGCGGCCTTATCATCACGGAGATACCGCCAATGGACATCAGCTCCTTTTTCACCACCCTGCCCGATGGTCTCCAGAACTACGTGGCGCTGGTCATCATCCTCTGCAATCTGATGACCGTGTTCATCCGCCCGCCAGCGGCCGGCTCCCGCTGGATACTGCCATACCGATGCATATCCACGCTGGCACTGAATGTCGGTTGGGCCAGAAATCACCTCCAGCCAGGGCACCCAGCGAAAGAAGCCTCACATAATTCCTGAGCCCCAGGCAGAGACCGTCTCTCCCCCCCCCCTCGCCTGTGAGCTGTCTCACCTGCTACAGAACAGACAGCGTCATCACGTCAGGACCATCGGCCATGTCACATGCTCTCATTGCCTGCCTGCTCTACGGCCTGGCGGCCTTCGCTGAAATTGCAGGCTGTTTCTCTGTCTGGGCCTGGCTGCGGCTGGGGCGGTCCCCGCTCTGGCTCCTGCCCGGCGGGCTGTGCCTCGGCCTGTTCGCTATCCTGCTGACATTCAGCCCGGCTGACCATGCCGGGCGAGCCTATGCCCTGTATGGCGGCCTCTATATCGTCACCAGCCTCTTTTGGGGCTGGGCCGTGGAGGGTCTGGCACCGGATGCATGGGACATGGCAGGGGCTGCCCTCTGCCTGGTGGGAGCCCTGCTCATTCTTCTGGCCCCCCATGGCCGGACCTGACCACCTGCCTCAGGACCGATAACTGAAGCGTGGCAGTGTCCAGTTGTAGCGGATGGAGAGCAGACGGAAACTGATGCCAAAAATCATGGAGATCAGCAGCTCGATGTTCCTGTTATCCACAATATGGGAGCAGCAGAGAAACACGACCCCCGTACTGACAGACACCGTGCCATACAGTTCGGACCGGAACAGCAGCGGAATGTCATTGCAGAGTATATCCCGCAGCACGCCGCCCATACATCCCGTGATCATGCCAGAAATGATGACACAGACCACAGAAAGATGTTCCGTCATCGCTACCTGGCAGCCCATAACGGTAAAGACGACAAGGCCAATTGCATCCAAAAACAGGAACAGTTTGCGCAACCTGTGCATGTGCTGGGCCACCATGATGGTGGCCAGGGCGGCAAACCCGGTAATGAGCGGGTAACTGGGGTGCCGCACCCAAGACAATGGATAATGGTTGAGCAGCACATCCCGGATGGACCCTCCCCCCAAGGCGGTGATCCATCCCAGCAGGAACACCCCTACAAGATCCATCTCCAGCTTGCCCGCCAGCAGGGCAGCCGTCATGGCCTCGGCAATGATGGCCACGATATACAGCGTGGTGTAGAGATCAAAGGTCATGCCGGGTTCCCTGCCATGCGCCACTCTGCCAGAAAAAATGCAGCCCTGCCGCCTAGCGGACCACCAGCCGCCCGTAATTGGCGAACAGGACATGCGTGTCATCCTCCCCAAAGGGTGCTCCCTTCTTCAGGCAGAGGATAAAACGGTTCATGAACCGCATGGAGGCCAGCGTATCGTTGGCAGCATCACCGTTGAATTTCACCATCAGATGGTTGAAGTCACCATCAACCGCATAATAGCGCTCAGATGAAAAACACTCACAAAGAGCATGAAACTCCCGCTCCATCGAGCTGACCATCTGCCGGTAAAAGAGATGGGATGCCTCGATCTCACGATAAAAAGCCTCATGCCGGGGCTCGACCCGTGGGTGTGCAGTAGGGAAAGCTGTCAGATCCTGTGAAAAAAGCTCATGCTTGGACAAACGCCCGATCTTCTTCCCCAGCTGGCGCACCTCCGCCTCATAACCAAGCAGACTGTAAACTGAATCAACCATAAAGATAGCTCCCTCCCTGAGCCGTCTTCTCTACCCGAGGGCAGAGACATGAGGCATGACGGACCACATGACATCGCAGAATGAGTAACATACCTGTACACACAGCAGAACGGCTTTCTTGCACAGGCATGACGGCATGTTTTACCGGTCAGGGTGGTTCAGGGCCCAGCAACGTGATGTCACGACATTCTGATCCCTGGCAGAATTGGGCATCGTCAGGGCACACAGGACCGTACTTCCAGCCCTGTCCGGCATATCCCCCCGGAACAGAACCAGCACCTCCTCCCCTCCGGCCTGATGGGCAGCAACAACACGGTATTGCCTGTCCAGCAGGGTTTCCAAGGAATCTTCAAGGGGCGTCATCCGGGTTGGAATGGCCAACGGGCTGTACGGCGCCTTGATTCCTGAAGCCGGCAGGGCCAGCCCAGCCGCCATGGCACCAGCCGGAACCATGAGACAGACCAGAAGGGCCATGCTGCCTTTCGTAAACCGCCACACGGTCCAGTCTCCCTTCACGTTCAGAACAGCTTCGCCGCAATGGCACCAACCTGCACCGTCCCCTTGAAATAACGATTGGCTGGCAGAACAGCCGTAGCCTGGCCATCATGCATCTTCAGGACGCCTCTCACCCGCGTGAAAATGGACGTCGCATGATCGCTGTTCTTCCGGCTCAGGTTGGCAGAGATCACATAGCTTACCGTACCATCATCATACCCGCCACCAGCACCATGGCGCAGACGCACCCTCATGCGGTACTGGTCCAGCCTGTAGCTGTCCTGACCGATGGAAACCGTCTTCTCATCCTGTTCCTGCCGGATATTCGGGCCGATCTGGGTCTTCAGCACATCCACTGGCGTGCTGTTGCCCGCCACAAGGGCTGTTGGAGACAGCTGGGCCTGCACCTCATACACACGGTCCAAGCCCTCTGCCTGGGCAGCTCCGGCCATCAGGCTCATGCCCAGTGCCATCATCCCACCATAAAGACCGGCTTTCCCATATCGTACCATCATCAGTCCCAGAACCTCCCTATCATTCCACACTTGTCACAGACCGGCAGGGCACAGATGCCAAAGGAGGCCCAGCCTGTCACCATGACCGTCTCCTTCCCGGCAAGCTGTCATTTTGTTCCCCAACCGGAACATGAATTAACATTCACACATCAGCTTTGCCGTGCAAATCAAGATTCCGACAGAGAAGGACTTTCAGCCCGGGCTGGAGCGATCATCAAGAAGAATCTGCATGAAGGTCAAATCCAGCCAGCGCCCGAACTTGCAGCCGACCTGCCGACACTGCCCAACCACAGCAAAACCCAGCTGTTCATGCAGTCGGATGGAGCCGACATTGCCCGATTCAATCCCGGCAACCATGGCATGATATCCCCGCTGGCGGGCCTCTTCCAGAAGAGCCACCATCAGAGCCCTCCCGATCCCGGCCCTCTGCCTGTCCTTGTGAACATAGACGGAATGTTCCACGGTATGACGGTAGCCATCCCAGGCACGCCATGGCCCGAACGTGGCATAACCAGCCACTCCACCCCCGTCATCAACGGCCACCAGCACGGGAAGGCCTGCCTCATCGTGGGCTTTCAGCCAGGCGGCACGATTGGCACTGTCCACCACCCTGTCATTCCATATGGCTGTCGTCGTACTGACAGCATGGTTGTATATCCCGGTAATGGCGGCAATGTCCCTGTCTTCAGCTGGCCGAATCTTCATCCCTGCTTCCTCTTCTTCCGGGCCCGCTCCCCTACCTGCCAGAGGGCCTGCCCATAGCAGTACGTTCCACAGAACAGGCAGCAAAAACAGCACCCTTTCATATTTTTTGCAGAAGCCTCCAAAAAACCATTCCTTTATTACGTAAAATTAATTACTGATGCCTGAAGATGACATCCATCACCCCCGCCTTGGAGAACAGAATCATGTCGTCCTCCTATCACTTTCTTTTTCAGTTGACCGTCACAGCTTCCCTGCTCGTTGGTTTTGCGGCAGCAGGACCACTCAGCGGCCTGCGCAAACGCCTCCCCTTCCGGCGGCAGTAAGAAGCGGCGGCAGTGCGGCATGGAAGCCTGACATCAGGACTCCTTATATCCTGTATAAATTATACAGGTTTGACGTCTCTTCCCTCTTCCCCATAAAATCCGGCCCATTACAGAGCATGATCCACCTGCCAGCCTTCCTGTAGCAGGCGGAATGCGGGGAAGCCGGAGGGAGCATGAGACTGGAGACTACGTCTGAGCCCGTTTTCTTCTGGGGCGGCCTTCTGGCCGGGGCCGTGTGGGCCGTGCTCCTGTGGATGCAGCTCCCCGGCAATACGCCCAGACCCGAGAAGCTGGGCCGTACTGCCGGTGTGGTCGGCCTTGCCCTGTCCAGCGGGCTGGCATGGCTGCTATGGGCTCATGTCTTCGGTGCCGTAACCGCTTTTTTCTGCCTTGGTGGGCTTGGCATGGTGCTGCTGTGCATCATGCCCATCCTCTGGGCCATTCTCATTTCCACCCAGTCCCATACGTCCTGATGAAGGGATCACAAGGCAGGGACAGGCGGCCGGTTCCCCCACAGCCCCATCCTTCTGCCGTATTGTGGCTGCGATTGGGCATCGGTGGCCTGCTGGCAGCTCTTTTCATCATGGCGGCCTGTTGGGCAGACATAACCCTCCCCTGTTTCCGCCCTTATGGCATGACGGGCTTCTGCCTGCTGATAACGGGCGCCTGTCTGGCCGGGATTACGGGGCTGACCCTGTGTATCGGCCTCGGCCCGTGGCAGAAGCTCCAGCATCTGGCCATCCGGTACCGCGCCCTGCATGGCTGGATCGGCATTACAACCGGCACTCTGCTTTCCATGAGCTTTCTGGCCGGAACCATGACCCTGTTTGCCGCCCCTCTCCAACAATGGAGCCAGCCGCCCCTGCCGGACCATGGAGCCCTTCCACTGGCAGACATCCCCGCAACGCTTGACCAGATTCTCACATCCCGGACAGAAGACCTACCCTCCATCTTCCCCGGCCTCCATTACAGGATCGGCCTCAAAACGTCAGATACGGCCACCCTCAGCATCCCGACAGGGCCAGAGTTGCCCCTCGGCCTGCCAGCATCCCATATTCTCATCAGCCTGCCTGCCTCTCATACTCCCTCCCTTCACCAGCTGACCCTGTCCCCTGTTCCCACGTTCATCGGAGGGCTGCACCGCCGTCTGGGCCTGCCACTGCCTGAAAACTGGGCCATGCCTCTTGTCGGTACCGTCTGCCTCCTTTACGGCCTGGCGCTGCTCTCCGGTGTCATTCTTCTTCTGCCCGGCATATGGCGCCACCTCATGAGCGTCCGCCTGCAGGGCCACAGCCGCCGCCTCTGGCTCGACCTCCACAGTCTTCTCGGCCTCTGCTCCCTGCCCTTCCACCTCATCATCGCCCTGACAACGGCGCTTTTTGCCTTCTCGCCGCTACTGTACCCTGTCTCCTCGAGGCATGACGGCATCCAGCAGGCAACTGCCAGAAAGGTACCACCAGCATCATCGCTTCTTCCCCCCGAAAAAGCCCTGTCCTTCCTGCATGAACTGGCACCAGATTTTCATCCCCTCACGCTGGATTATGTCCTGTCCCCTCACGGCACGGACAGTCAGGCCGAGCGCCTTGCCCTCCATGCCCCGCTCTACAATGCCAATGGGGAGCGGAGCCTGCCTCCAGCAGGACAGTCTTATCTGCTGGCAGAAGGAACAGACCTCCAGAACCCGCTCATTGGCCGGGATCGTGGCGCTGTCCTGCTGACCCCCGAAACAGGCCACCTGATCGACAGCCAGAATCTACCCGGCCAGCAAACACCCGCCCGCCATATCCTGACATGGTGCCTCGCCTTGCATTTCGGGAGTTTTGGCGGCGAATTTGTCCGCTGGCTCTATGTGGCACTGGGTCTGTGCGGCGTCGGTTTTTTCCATGCTGCCAACCAGCTCTGGCTCAACACCCACCGCCGCAGGAAACCGGGACAGACATCCTGCGTGGAAACACCCGCCACCCTCTGGCTGGGCCGTCTGAGCGAAGGGACACTGCTGGGCTGCCTGCTGGGGCTGTGCGGCATCATCGCCATCAGCCCCCTCATGACCCATCTGACACCGATCCCCCATCTGTCCGGCGTCTCAACGCCGGACATGGAACACTCATACCAGCAGGCCAGCCTAGCCTACCATGGGCTGATTGCCTTGACACTGGTCAGCTACTGTCTGCTGCCCAGAGCCTTATGCCGCGGGATCATTCTGGCCCTTGCGGCCTTCTGTCTTTCGGGAGCCGTCACAATCGTGCTTATGCGTCATACAGCCGTGCAGACCCCTCTTGCGGCAGAACTGACCATCGCCTTCAGCTTTGCCAGTCTGGCCCTCTGGGCTGGGAGTCTTCTCACGCTCTACCGTTGGAAACAGGTCGCTCCCACTGGCAGGTGATACCCCCCAGCGGAAGCCGGCCTGATACATGCTCAGCTCTCGGAGGCATCGGCTGAAGCATCAGCCTGACCCGCCTTTTCATCGTCAGCAGGCAGGCCCGCCCAGTCCCGAATCATCGTCTCCGTCAGATAAAGCAGGGTTGGACCGATGAAGACACCAGCAAAACCAAGTGTGGACAACCCACCAAAAGCGCCCACCATGATAACGATGACAGAAATCCGCACATACCGGCGAATGATGAGCGGCTGAAGGAAATTGTCTCCTGCAATCACCACAAGCGCAAACAGCAGCATGATGATGGCGTGCATCAACGGTGCCGTAAAATAAAGCCAGACGGTGCTGAGAATCATCACCCATGCCCCACCGAACTGTAGAACACAGGAAATGAACATGACCGCCGCCACGACACTGCCCATCGGCATACCGGCGGCCATCAGGCCAACCCAGCCGAACAGTGATTCAAGAATGGCTGTCAGCGTGACACCCAGAGCAACACCTCGTGTCGTGATCTCGGCCTGCTTCAGCAGGGCACGTCCCTTTCTGCCGCCAAGCTGACCACCAATCCGGTCCAGAAGCATGATGATGCCCTCCGCCCGGCCCAGCAGCAGCACCATGACGATCAATGTCAGAGCGAATTCCAGCAAAAGAGACCCAAAGCTGCCCGCTGATGCCAGAAGAACATGCAGGATCTTCTCTGGCGACGGGATGACCTGTTTCAGCAGCTCCGGCAGGCTGTTTTCCCGCAGATGATCCCAGAACGGAATGATATTGCCCCCAACGTAAGGGATACGCCCCACCCAGGCGGGCGCTGCTGGCAGCTGTATTGTCGGCAGGATCCCAATGAAATGGGACACGGCATCAACATGCCGTGCAAAAATGACGATCACCAGCACGGCAGGCAGGAAGAAGATGATCATGGCGGCCAGGACGGTAAAAAAGACCGCCGCTGACCGGCTGCCAAAGCATATGGTCTGCAACCGCTGAACCAGCGGCCAGAGCGTGACAGAAATCGTCGCCCCCCAGAGAATGGGGGGCAGGAAAGGATGGATGATCCATACCGCGGCCAGAAGCAGAAGCCCCACGGCCAGAGCGGTCAGTACTGGCCGGACCGGGCTGACCGCAGCCCGGGTCGTAGCCTCGGCTGAAGCAAAGAAATTCCTGAAACGCGTTATCATGACCTATCCTGAGCAAAAAGGTGCCTGTATGGCCCCAATAAAATAGAATCCCGGGAAAGATGGAAGACCGGTACCATGACCATGGTTACAATCTTTTCATCCACACCTCGTGACCTATCTCAATGAAAACTGCTAAAAGATTGCTGGGACGGATACCGGCACGGTACCGTCTACCCGGCGTTGCCAATTCACCACATGAGAGGATTTACCTGCATGTCTCAGAAAGAAAACAATATCGCCCGCAGCATGACCCGCGAAGACCTCATCTTCGCTCTGGTGCAGGATGTAGTCCGCATCGAAGGTCCGAACACCAAGATCGACCGTGCCTACCTTCTCAAGCTCGTGGCTGAAATTGCCCGTTCCGTCGACGGCAAGTAAAACCTCCCCGCACGACAGTGGCATGGAAAGCCAGGGTGCCAATCACCCTGGCTTTTTTTTCATGTCTGGGACCCATCATCAGATGGCAGCGTCATAGAAACCTGCGGCACCATGAGGCTGATACCTTCCTGGCTGAAACGTGCCAGCACCCCGGAGATAACAGCCGTTCTCACGGCATCACTGTTCGTGCCCCGTGCAACATAGATCGCCAGCGTCGCAGAAACCGTATCCCCCACCTTGTCACCCAGCCAGCTCTGCGGGGCCGGGTCCTTCAGAACATCCGGCTGATCCGCCACGACAAGCATGAAAAGCGCCTTCACCTTGTCCACACTCACATTGGTCGGTACAGCGAAAACAAGGCTCATCTTCAGCGGATTATGACCCGCACTGTAATTCTGCACATTCGCCGTGATAAACTGGGAGTTGGGAACAATGAGTGTCGTTCCATCACTCAGCCGGATATCCGTTGCCCGGACATTCACACGCTGAATCACCCCCGTATTGCCACTGATGGTGATCTTGTCCCCAGCCTGGGCCGGACGTTCCGCCAGCAGGATCAGACCAGAAATGAAGTCTTTGACGATGGACTGGAGACCAAAACCCACACCCACTGACAGCGCACTGACAACCCATGTCAGATTCTGTACGGAAATGCCGATCATGGCCAACAGCTTGAGCCCCGCAGCGATCCACAATGTATAAGTCAGAATGCTGATGATGGATGTCCGTGCCCCATTATCCAGGGACGTGACCGGGAACAGACGTGTCTGCAGCCACTGTTGCAAAAACCGTATGGCGTAATAAACGCCCACCAGCAGCAGGGCCGCTCCCACTATCGTCCTTGGCGAGACGGGCACACCAAACAGGATACCCCCACCAAAGACATGCTCCAGCTGCCGCCATGTCCCGATGAAGGAAACACCATTTCTACCCTGCAACAGGGCAATGAATACCATGACAAGGCTGAGACCAACCAGCGCCGTAGTGATGACCTCCATCTGCGCAAGACGGCGGGCACTCAGCTCCAGCTCGGTCCACAGCCGCCCAAGACGGCTCTGTGCCGAAAAGAGGAACTGTGAAAAGTCCCGCCACGCCTGCATGAGCAGCATGACGGCCCCAAAGGCATAAAGCAGCGTCAGCACCCAGTCATTCAGCAGGAAAGCAAAGGAGATATAACCACTCAGAACGGCAACGGCCGTCACTCCCATGAGCAGGGCAGAAACACCATGCAGGGGAATATGCTGGATCAGTACGGCACCAATATCCTGCCCCGTACTGCCTGCCTCCACATCACCCAGAGCCGCCCCGTTTTTCTGGTCACGTTTGCTGGAGCGGCACGTCAGATACAGCAGGATGGATGTGGAAAGCGCAAATGCTCCTTCCAGCACGGCATCCAGCCCGGGGCCAACATCGCGGCTGACTTCGGCCGTCCGCAACGCTCCGTAGAACAGGATTCCTCCACCGAGAAGCAGACTGCACGGCAGGCACGTCCTGCCCAGAAGCCAGCGCTTGAGGGACACCCCGGCCCCGATGATGAAACCACACACCGGCAGTGCCTGTGTCAGATACGCGCCCTGCATGGCGGGCACGCCATCACTGTCGAAACCCACAAGCTGCCAGCCCTGCCAGAGGATTTCCGCCAGCAGACCACACAAGACACCGGCCAACACGCTCCCCAGGGCACGCTGGCTGCGGATCACGCCCCCCCAGCTCGCCTGCCCCCGGGCTGAAGCAAGAACACGGGTCGCCAGCTGCCTCAGCACGAAGCCAAACAGCATGACCAGGCAGCCAATACCCAGAACACCAACCAGTGCCCTCGGCTCATCCTGCCCCATATCCCGGAATGTCGCATAACCATCCGACAGGGCCCGCCGCCAGAAACCGACCCCCAGAGGAGAATCGACATGCCGTACCAGCGCTCCCTGCTGGACCTTGCGGCGCAGGTCGTCCAGCTGACCTTCCAGCTGGCGGGTCTGAAGATCACAGACACGCATCCGCACCAGAAGAGCCGTAATCCCCATGGAGGTTTTGCGGGCCGTGACACGCTGCCGGGTGATGGAAGCATCCTCCCCATCCTCGGCCTTGTCGCCAAGAACCTTCAGCAGGGAATTGATGGAGCCCTCATAAGCCTGGATCTGCGCCATCCCGTCCGTCACATGCTGGCGGACCTTCGCCACCTGCTGCGTGTAGGAATCCAGCAACCGCCCGGCAGGCAGCCCCTTCAGTCCCCCCAGAGCGGCACCAACCGTCCGCAAGGTCGTCTGGTCCTGGTCCAGCTGGGTCCGCAATGCCCCCGACACACCGGCCCAGCCAAAATCACCTTCCGGCTGCCCCAGAGGCAGGGAAACTGTCCCGACGGGCGCAGCGTGCGCCGGGGCTGACCCGGAATCCACCTTGTCAGCAGCACTGGCGGCCATGCCCTGCGCAGGAGCCGCCAGCATGGCAACCAGCCCAAGGCCTGCCCCCATGCTCACCATGATCTGACGAACAGAATAACGCTTCATAAAACCTGCTTGTTTCCAATGTCTTGATTCATGACCTGCTGGGCAGACGAACACAGAAATATGGTAGAGTTATGTTACCGTTCAAGATGATCCCGACAGGTTCCGTCCCATCTCCATCCCTGTCCGTATCGCAGCGGCGACATTCTCTGCTGTACGACGGACATTCTCACGGGCCTGCGCCAGCACGACCGGCAACGCCTCGGGACGGGGAACCGTATCAAAGAAAGCATCAATGCCCACCTGATGCATCCTGTCCACACCCTCTCCCGTAGAACCGACAATGGCAATGACAGGCCGCCCCTGGGCTCTGGCAACCTGAGCAACCCCCATGGGAGCCTTGCCCTGGGCACTCTGGCCATCCATCCGGCCCTCCCCGGTGATGACAAGGTCCACATCCCTGAAACGGGCAGCCAGCTGAAGCTGGTCTGCAACAATCTCCACACCTGGCCGCAGCCGTGCCTTCGTAAAAGCCAGGAGCCCAGCGCCCAATCCCCCCGCAGCACCGGCCCCGGGCACAGCCGCCACATCCTTCCCACACCGAAGGGCCAGGATACGGGCATAATGCGCCAAGGCATCATCCAGAAGAATTACATCCTCTGGTCCAGCCCCTTTTTGGGGACCAAAAACATGCGAGGCCCCCTGCGGCCCTGTCAGAGGGCTGGTCACATCGCAGGCCCCTTCCAGCGTGATGTCAGACAGGCGTCTGTCCAGACCGGAAAGGTCCACATCCGCCAGCCTGGCCAGAGCCCCACCACCAGGCGGCAGCTCCTGCCCCTGCTGATCGAGCAGGCGGGCCCCGAGAGCCTGCGCAAACCCGGCCCCTCCATCATTGGTAGCACTGCCCCCCAGGCCGAGAATGACATGTCGGCACCCATGTTCCAGAGCGGCAAGAACGAGCTGCCCAACTCCATAAGTGGTCGTCCGCAAGGGATCACGCTCTTCTGGCTGGAGCAGGGGAAGGCCCGCCGCTGCTGCCATCTCGATGATCGCCGTCTGCCCATCACCGCTGATGCCGAAAAAAGCAGGAACCGGCATCCCCAGCGGCCCCGTGACGGAACAATGCACCAGTTTACCATCCGTACCCTGCACGAGGGCTTCCACTGTTCCCTCTCCACCATCTGCCATAGGCAGGCAGACATACGATGCTTCAGGAAACACGCGGGAGAAACCTGCTTTTATCTCCTCAGCCACCTCAAGTGGGGCCAGACTTTCCTTGAAGGAATCACAGACAATGGCAATTTTCATACGTCCCTCCTGCCTTCAGGGTGCTCCCCGGGCAGGAAAAGGTCTAGTCTTCTTCGCCGTAGAATTCCTCTCCCAGCACGATGGCGGGCCGCCCTTTTGAACGCCGGAAATTGTTCGTATCCCGCAAGGAATAGGCACAGCCACAATATTCCTGTTTGTAGAATCTCTCCCGCTTGCTGATCTCGATCATGCGGGCAGAGCCTCCCCCCTTGCGCCAGTTGAAATCCCAGTAGGACAACCCATCATAGGGCGCCACGGCCCGGGCACCACAATCATTGATCTGGGCCATGTTCTTCCAGCGTGAAATGCCCAGAGAACTCGTCATGACAGGAAACCCGTGCTCATGCGCATACAGGGCCGTGCGCTCAAAACGCATGTCGAAGCACATCGTGCAGCGTATGCCACGCTCCGGCTCCCATTCCATGCCCTTGGCCCGCTCAAACCAGTTGTCCCTGTCATAATCGGCATCAACGAACGGGATGTTGTGTGCCTCGGCAAACCGGACATTCTCTTCCTTGCGCAGAAGATATTCCCGCTCTGGATGGATGTTCGGATTATAGAAGAAGATGGTGTAGTCGATGCCTGATTCCGTCATCGCCTCCATCACCTCACCAGAGCAGGGGGCACAGCAGGAGTGAAGCAGCACCTTTTTCTGCCCACCCGGAGGCTCCAGAACCGGCCTGCCGGACGGTGTCAGCGGAGCAGACACACGGCGCTTTTTCCGGGCTGCATAGCCACGTTCCCTACCGGTCGGGCTGGCCACTCCGGCATGTGTCGTTCCATCACAGGCCGGGTCATGAAGGGCATCCGGCCGGTCTGTCCGCTCATGGCTCATCAGTGAGTTCCTCTATCCGATCATCAGCACACGCCCGCCCCCATACAGAGGCACGGCAGAACTGTCGAGTAGATAGAGCTTCACGTCTCTTTCACCACGCATCTCAACCAAAACCAGCCACTGGCCACGGCCATGAAAGAGCCGAGAAAAATACCGATCTTACTGGATATGAGCAGGCCCGAAGCAGGAAAGGCCAGCGAAGCCATGAAAAGACTGACGGTAAAACCCAACCCACAGAGCAGACACAGACCAAAAAGCATCGGCCATGATGTCCGGGCCGGAAGAGAAGCCAGGCGGCACCGTATGGCAAGCCACGTCATGCCGAAAATTCCGGCCGTCTTGCCCAATACCAGCCCCACCACAACAGCCACGATCAGACGCAGATCAAGGCTCGTGAGAGACGTATCAGCCAACGGCACACCCACCATGACAAAACCGAACAGTGGCAACACCCCCCATGTGACCCACGGCGCCAGACCATGCTCCACACGCTCCAGAGGAGACGGGCCATCATGCCGGGCGGTCGGCAGGCAGAGCCCCACCACGACACCCGCCAATGTGGGATGCAGCCCCGCTTCCTTCAGGCAAATCCACAGAAGCCCCCCACCAATGCCATAAAACCACAGGCAACGGACACCCCGCCAGCCGGCACAGGCCATCATGCCCACAAGGATGATCGTACCGAAAAGCGGCATGGCATGCGGTGTTCCACCATAAAAGAGGGCGATGATGAAAATGCCCAGCACATCATCAAAAATGGCCAGTGCCATCAGCCAGACCCGCCCTCCTTCCGAAACACGCCGCCCCAGCGCCAACAGTACAGGCAGCGTAAAAGCTGCATCCGTTGCAACGGGAATGGCCCAGCCTGACCGCAGGGCAGGGTCAGGTGCAGCGATCAGCGCATACAGCCCTGCTGGAACAACCACACCTCCCAGAGCAGAAAGACAGGGCAGAAGACATTGGCGAAATTCTGCAAGGTGTCCGGCTGTCAGTTCCTTTTTCAGCTCAAGCGAAATGGTGAGGAAAAACAGCGTCATCGGCCCAATGGTGACCAGCTCTGCAACGCTGGGCAGGCAGAAGGGTGACAGGCCATCCCCCAACGGGACAGGTCCCAGAGGCTTGGCCAGCAGCGCATAAAAAGACCGCCATGGTGAATTGGCCAGGATGAAACCTGCCAGCGCCATGACCAGCAGAAGGCAGGGGCCGCCCGTTTCCGGCGTCAGAAACCGATGTCTGCATGTTGCCGTCATCATCGTCCTTTTATGGCTGTCGAGACCGCTCCCCTCTTACAGCGCTCCGGGGAAAAAATCTCTACCACCTGCAAGACGGTCAGTAATGTGAGAACAGGGCCCCCTCAAACAGATAAACCAGCTTGAAATAATAAGCGTTGGTCTCCGGTACATAACGTCCGTCCACCGAATGGGCATAGCGGGTCGTGATGTTAAGCCGGGGATTGATGTTCCACATCAATCCCACGCCCAGCGTAACCTCCCGGCTGCTGCTGTCCGCCACGGAGCGCCCCAGCGTGTTGTCATGCCAGCCGGCATTGTTCTGCCAGTCCATGGAGAAAAATGGCTCCCACCTGCGGCTGGCTTTCCAGCTGAAACGCAGATTGCTGTGAAAGGCCGTCCCCGGATGATAGGAATGTTCCCCTCTGACATGCATGGTCGAAGCCACCACAGCCCCGAGGTCTCCACCGAAACTGAAATGTTTCCACTCATAATCAAACATGAAGCTTGAAAGATTGGACCAGTATTGCGGGTTCAGGACTTTCCGGGTGGCGCTGGGTGTCTGCATGAAGGTCTGGATACCGAACGTGCTGTGTTCATTCGGTTTGAACCACACCGCAGGCCCTGTGATGGTCGGCCCCAATCCACCATAATTTGTGCCATCCGCCAGACGGTAACTTTCCGTCTGGATGACTTCATAGGCAAAACCGACATGAGGAATGGAATCAAACGTCCAGAAATGGACGTATTTGCTCAGGCCAGACCATGTATGGCTGCCCCGTTCCGGCTTTCTGGCCCCTTGCCCATCATAATAATTTCCTGCTGCATTCCCGTCACCATACTGGACGAATACATTGAAAGGCTTGAAATCCACTGGCAGGTCATATTCATGCGGACCAATGACGGCAAACGTGATGTCCGATGCTTCTGCCGAAGCAGACGACAGCAGCCAGAACACGACCATGCCACCCAGCACCAGCAGCCCACCCGGTGATCTCACCCTCCTCAGCCACAGCATGCAGAGCCTTCCCCACAGAGCAGACATGACGCAGGGCCCGGCCGTCAACAAAAGAGCTGCATCACGTCCCCTGCCACCCCCACAGGGATGGCCAGTCTAAAACGGCTTCTGCCTGTATAGAAGGATCGGTTCTCTTTTAACAAGTCAGATCAATTACAAATATAATAGTACCCTGTCAGTACAGCTTACATCAGACCCCAATGAAACCCCTCATACGACCAGATAAAGCTCAGGCTCTCACCCCGTCACATCGTCTCACCCAGAGGTAATACACGACGGCCGTCACCAGCAGACTGACAATCCATGAAATATCCACTCCATGCAGGGCTTCCACAAGCGGCCCTGTATACGGGCCGGTCTTCATGAAAGGCAGTTCAACCAGCACACCCAGGAGATAAATCAACACGACCGGCAGATTGAACCGCCCATACGGTCCACCATCCGCCCTGAAAAAGGCCATGACATCATACTCGCCATGGCGCAGCAGGTAATAATCGCACAGATTGATTGCCGTCCACGGCACGAGCACTGCCATCAGTACATCCAGAAACGACGTGTATGCCTTCAGGAAGTCACCAACCATGCCAAGGCTCATGACCAGGGCCGCCCCCAGCAGAAGAACCGTCATGACCAGCCGCCCCCACAGGCCGGCACGCCACGACGGCCAAAAGGTCTGCACCAGAGTAAGGCTGCACAACGCTCCACAATAGACACTCATGGCATTGGCCAGCGGAATGGCCAGTGCCAGCACCAGAAGAACGATATTGCCCATATGGCCGCCCGTCAGGGAGAGCGCTCCAGCCAACGGCAGGGACGGATAGCTCAGTGACAGCAGGCTCCCCAGCACCATGGGCAGAACAGCCCCGATGACAGTTCCCCCATAGGTCGCCCAGAAGGCCTGCCGGCCGGACCCGGCCTCATCCGGCAGATACCGGGAAGAATCAGAAACATAAGGGGCATAGGCGATCTGCCAGAGAGCCGAAACGGAAAAGGCTCCGAAGAATCCGGCTACCGTGCCGTGCATGTCTGCCAGCAATGTGCGGGAAAACCCGCCCAGCCCACAACCGATGGCATAAATGACCGCCACAATGGAAATCCAGCTGGCCAGACGGGAACAGACATGGATGGCCCTGTACCCCATCATGCAGGGTAGAAGTGTCAGCACCGCAATGAGCCAGACCCCCCTGCTGCCCTGGAAGACAGGCAGCACATGCGCCAGGGCTTCTCCCCCCACGACACAGTTGGAAGCAGCAAAACCGATATACATGAGCACGACCAGCAGGATGATCGGCACCGACCCATAAACGCCAAACTGCCCCCGACTCTGCACCATCTGGGGCACACCCAGACGCGGGCCCTGTGCCGCATGGAGCGCCATGAAGACAGCCCCCACCACATTACCCAGCACCAGCGCCAAAACGGACCAGATGAGCGACAGCCCGAATACGGCTGGCCCCAGAGCCCCGGTAACAACCGTCAGCAATGTCATGTTGGCACTGAACCAGACCGAGAACAGGTCCGCTACCCGCCCGTGACGATGCGCCTGAGGAACGGGGTGAATGGTATGGGTTTCCATATGGGTACTCATGGCCCCGCTTTTCCCACACTCCCAGAGGCGTGAAAAGAGGTTACTTCATGGCAGTCCCGTCCAGACAGCAGGTCAGACTGAAAAATATCCAGAGGTGGAAGATAGACTTTGAAGTTTTACCCAAACTTCTTTAACAGATTCCGCAACAATGCGCTCTTTCTTGGGGGCAATTTCGTACCGTCAGGGTTCTTTTTATAGAAATGGGGACTATTATGCCTGCCATATTCTCTTGCCCCATACGGCAGAACGTACCCATTTCTCTAAAAGAACTACGCCGTTATTCATCAGTTTTTCTCAAAAAGCTGGCCAGGCACTGGTCCTGGCTGCTGCCAGTCGCCCTCTTCTGCTTCGCCACCCCCGGTGCGCAGGCACAGGTACTTGATGAAATCGTCGGTAACGAACCCCTGCTCCGGGTTGATACCCCCCTGCCTGCCCATGGCGGCTATACGACCTCGGTTCCTCCCTTTGGCAGGCCGGAGGCCCTCTTTCCCCATGGCTTTGGCATGACGGACTGGCTGCGCAAACGGGGCATTGCCCTCCTCCTCGACAATACGAATGAATTTGCCGGGGCCATCACGCCGCCCAAGAAAAACTATCCCAACTCCCAGCATTTCGCACCCTACAAACAGGGCGCCAGCAATGCCGGGCAATATGCCGCCTCACTCAACATAAACTGGGAACAGCTCATCGGGCTGCGGGGTTTTTCCACACACAGCATTGTTGTCGGCCGCTATGGAACAACAGCCAACCGCATGTTTGGTGACTGGCTGAACCATGCATCGGAAGATTACGGCGGTGGCGGCAATGTGGTTGTCCATCTCGTCATGGCCTATGGTGAAGAAGACCTGTTCAATGGCCGCCTTGCCATCGCTGCCGGCCGCATGGCGGAAATGTCGGACTTCCAGAACAGCCCCCTCTTCTGCAACTTCCAGAATGGCAGCATCTGCGGACGGCCCAAGGCCGCCACGGACAGCAGCTTTGTCAGCGGTTATCCTGCAGCTGTCTGGGCTGGGCGCATCCGGGTCCGTCCCTCCCGCTTCCTTTATATACAGAGCGGCCTCTATGCCGGAGAAAACGGCATCTACAAGAACGAGCAGCACCGTACCGGCTTCAAGTTCAATGGCGGCAACATCAACGGGTTCCGCCTCCCCTTTGAAATGGGATGGGAGCCCCTCTTCGGCAAAAACCATCCCGGGCATTACAAGATCGGCGGCGTGATGATGACCGCCCCCAGCCCCGACAATTATCTTGATGAGCAGGGGCGTCCCTACGCCCTGACCCATGGCAGACCCCGCACACGGCATGACGGTTACGGCGCCTGGTTCATGGCCGACCAGCATATCCTGAACCATTACCACAGCAGCAAACGGGGCATCACGCTGCTGGGCGGATTCCTCTATAATGATAAACGGATCGCCCTGCGGGAATGGGAAGCCTATGGGGCTCTCATAGACCGTGGAATTTTCCGCTCCCGCCCCTTTGACACGTTTGGTCTTTCCTTCACCTACGAGAAAATTGCCCCCGGTGTGCAAGCCACCGAGACGATGATGCTGGACACACAGCAGTTCAGCCGCCTCCCGGACCATGCAACTGGCGTACAGCGTCATGCCGCCGTGTTTGAAGTCAACTACGCCATCCATGTCTATCGGGGTGTCATTTTTCAGCCACTGCTGGAATATTTCTTCCGCCCCAATGGCCAGGGCAATCTCCGGGATGCGGCTCTGCTTGGCTTCAAAAGCCATATCGAGATTTTCTGAGAATTTTCAGCCCGATCATAACAGTTGCACATGAGCTGTTTTTAAGCTGTTATCACTGTGATCGGGATGACCTGCATCCTGCGCAGAGGGCTGCAACCATCTGCATGGGAGGGCATCCTCCATCCTATGAACAAGGATATTTCCATGCGCTTCAATACACTGCACAAGGGCCTAGCCCTTTCCCTTTTCGGCCTGAGCGCCCTGACCACATCCGCTTTCGCCGATGATGCCGCACCGGCCAGCAACAATGCCCCTGCCGCCGTCTCCAGCAAGCATGTGAAAAGCGTGCGCAAAAAAGAGCATCGCGCCTTCCATCATCTCTCCGAACACGGCCAGAAGGCCATGGCGAGCATCGTGCAGGCCCAGCAGTTTCTCGCAGCCGGGCAGAGCGAGCAGGCCCTGCCGGCTCTCAACGCCGCCGTGACCCACCTCCAGGCAGCCGCCAAGGCCCGTGAACAGTTCACAGCCGCCGAAGCCGACCTGCACCCCGCTCCCCAGCATCCTGTCTCCAGCAGCCACACACCCCAGAACGGTCCGACGGACTGGGTCCCGGTCGGGGGTGAGGTCATCGCAACAGACATGCTGGAACCCAGCAAAAAGAGTGCCGTGGCAACGGCTAATGCCCAGCTGAAGGCCGGACAGACCGATCAGGCCGCCCAGACCCTTCAACTCGTCGGGCAGGACATCGACTTCATCATTGCTCTGGCTCCGCTGAACCAGCTCCAGGGTTTTGTGAACCGTGCCCTGATCTTTGCACAGGGTCACAATCCCCAGGCTGCCAACGTGGCCCTGAACGATGCCCTGAACACGCTGGTCTTCGTCTCCGAAAATGTCGTGACCGAAGCCACTGCTGCAGCCCAGAAAACCAAATAAGGCTTTCTCCTGTTTCTGCTGGAGACGGGATTGCCCCAAAAGAAAACCGGCATGTATTCATGCCGGTTTTCTTGTATTCATCCCCCCTGATCCTGCCCCACAACAAGGTATCCACGTAGTCCACACCCCCGAAAAGAGGTGTGGATAATCACTCACACAATACAGTGAAGGTGGCCATTTTCTGCGCCCTCGCACCTGTGGAAAACTCTGTGGGCAAGAGATGGCTCCCCTTGACAGCGAGTCTCATCAGCAAGACCGTGGAGTCGCAGGATCATGAGGAAAAAACCATGCACAGCCACTGCTGGCAGGCCAGCACAACCTCCCCGCCTGCATGGCTGTTTCCCCGCCCTTTTTCAGTGTGTCGTTGGCTGCGCTGCCTGGCTGACCTGCTCCTTATCAGGCAGGGTATCAGACCAGCCCCCACCCAACGCATTGTAGAGACGGGCAAGATCCGTTGCGAACGCACTGTCACTGGCAGCCAGATCAAGCTGGGCTTCCTGCAGTTTCTCCTGTGCTTCCAGAACGGACAGGTAAGTCGCCAGACCAGCCCGATACTGGCTGGTTGCCAGAGACAGAGCCCGCTTCTCATCATCCACGGTCTTTGCCAATCCTTCATGATGAATCTGCTCATCATGATAGGCCTGCAAGGCATTATCCACCTCATTCCAGGCCTGAAGAACCGTCTGCCGATATTCCACGGCTGCAGCACGCTGTGCTGCCTTTTTCAGACGAAGCTGACCATAAAGCCGCCCGCCCTGGAAAATGGGGAGAGAGATGCTGGGCCCGACATTCCAGGCACGGGCATTCCAGAACCCAAGGTCCCGGAAAGACAGGGTCTGGAACCCGAAATCTGCCGTCACGGTCACCTTGGGATAGAAATCCGCTGTGGCCTCACCAACTTCTGCTACCGTTTCCCGCAGATGCTCTTCCGCCTCCCGGATATCCGGGCGACGATGGGCCAGTTCCGATGGCAGACCAGCCGGAACGAAGGGGGGAACAGTCGGCACACCCGCCGTCTGTCCAAGCTCCTCATTCAGGCTTTGCGGTGGCATGCCCAATAACAGGGCTATGGCATTCTGCTCCCGCGCCACCGTCTCATCCAGATTGGCCTGCTGGGCCTCAATTCCATGAAGACGGGCCTTCATGCTGTCCACATCCAGCTCCGTAACCAGCCCGCTCTTATAGCGGCTCTGCGCCAACGAAAGCAGATTCTGCACGGTGGCATGGCTATCTGCCAGAATGCGCTGACGTTTCTGATCACCCCGCAGCTGGAGATAATCACGGGCCATGTCGGCCTGACGGGCAATGAGAATGCTGCGCCGTTCCTCCTCGCTCATCTTCATCAGATATTTTGCCGCCTGATACTGGTAGGCCACACGCCCCCAAAGATCGATCTCATAGGTTGCATCAATCTTGTCCTGCCACTGGTTCAGCAGCGGGACCTGGGCCTCTTGGGAGCCCTGAAGAAAATTGGCCTCCTGCGCTGGCAGGTCTGGGAACCCCTTGCCTACACGCTTGAAGATTTCCTGAAGCTGCTTGGAGCTGTGCTGCGAGCGCACATAGGTTCCGTACGCTGAAAGACTGGGGAACCGCTCCGCCCCGGCAATGATCATCTGGGCCCGGCTCTGCGCCAGATTCTGGGTAGCCAGAAGGAAAGACAGGTTCTGCGTGGCCACACGGTCTTCCAGAGATGTCAGCTCAGGGTCGTGAAAACTCTTCCACCAGGCATCCGCCATGGGCAGCTCTGTCACGACAGAAGCGGGAGAGGCCTGTTTACTGGTCCTGTCCTCCGGCGCTGCATTGGCCCCATGAGGGCCATTTCCTTTAGCAGATGCCCCCTTGCCGGACGGCTGGTTGCTACCATTATGCAGGTCATAATGCGGCGGGGCCCAATCCTTCGGCTGATGATATTTAGGGCCGACCATAAGGCACCCCCCCAGCCCCAGCAGAGCCACCCCAGACAGAAGCTGCCAGCTGAAACCGCGTGAAGACAGGTTTCCCACTCCCTTACGGACGGAACGGAACAAATGAGCGTCTTTCACTGTGAAGCTCCTGTAGAATTATCAACATAAAACGGGCCAGAAACAGATCGCCCATATGGACCATGCCGCCCCAGCAGCCTATCATGCCCCTCCATACGCAGGAGCAACCCTTCCACAAACCGATGACCCAGACCGAACACCCGGCCCCCTGTCCACCCCGCAACAGCAAAGCGGCTTCCCGCAAATGCGAGCAGATACTCCAGAGTGCTGGACAGCTTTTCCTCCAACAGGGCTATGAGCGAACCTCCATGTCGCAGATCGCTCATCTGGCAGGTGTCTCCAAAGGGTCGCTCTACAACCATTTCGAGAACAAGGCTGATCTGTTCACGGCTTTTTTCGAAGAACGCAGCCGCACACGCCTCAACACGCTGAAATCCGTATCCCGGGCACCTCAGCCTGACCTGCGCACGGCCCTCAGGCAGGCAGCAGCCACCATCATCACCCTGATGATCGACCCAGAGGCCATAGGCCTCTACCGCATCGTCGTGGCAGAGGCCAACGAGTTCCCCAATCTGGCAGACACGCTCTGGCATTACGGTGTCTCCCGGACACTGACCGGCCTTGCCGACTGGTTTGCAGAGAAACATGCAGGCGGCCAACTGGTCATTTCTGACATCGACCTTGCTGCCGAGCAGTTTCTCACGATGTGCCAGACCCGTATCATCCACCGGTGCCGCCTCTCCCTGCCCGTGGACACCAGCCAGAACAGCATAGACGGCGTGGCTACCATGGTGGCGGAAAGTTTTCTCAGGATGTACGCTCCCTGAAACAATCATCCGGCGGGGCTGCTCCGCTCTCAATGGCCACCTCCCCCCTGGCCACCGCCCTTCATCGGGGACATGAGGAAGCAGAACGGCACGATACAGAGAGCCATGATCCCCAGGACATTGAAGAGCTGATTATAGGCCAGCATGGCCACCTGCCGCAGAAACTCCTGATACATATGGGCAACGGCAAAAGCATGCGCACGCAGCGGGGCCAGACCATGCGCTTCCGCCAGCTGCTGGACATGGAAAAGATAGTTTCGGAACTCTGGCCGTGAGGCAATGGCGTGTGAGGACACATCCGTCTGCTGAACCTGACGCATTTCCGTCAACGCCGCTGTAGAGAGCGAAATGGCCTGTGACCCGAAATAGTTCCTTACCATACTGAACAGGGCCGAAGCATCGCCGTTCAGCTCCCTCGGCAAGGTCGCATAGGCAATGGTGGAAATGGGCACGAACAGAAAAGCCAGTGGGGCTGTCTGTCTCATGCGGCAAAGTACCAGATACCAGAAGTCCACATCGGAATAGAGCGTGGCTGCGAAGAAGCAGGACAGGGCCATGAAGAAGAAACCCAGCCCGATGAGATACCGGACCTGCACATGCTTCATCAGCATTCCCACAAAGGGAATCAGCACCATCACAGCCATGCCACCCGGTGCCATGAGCTGCCCTGCAATGGTGGCCGTGTAACCCTGCACCTGCTGGGCGAACTGCGGCACGATCACGGCGGACGCATAGAGCAGCACACCCACAGCCCCGATCATGAATGTTCCGAGGGCAAAATTGCGATCCTTCAGCACGCTGAGCCGCAGAAGAGGATTCTTGGCCTTGAGCAGCCAGATGATGGCCCCAAGAGTGCACAGCCCCCCGATAATGGCCATGGTCGTAATGAAAGACGAGCCGAACCAGTCGTCATCCTCACCACGGTCCGCCATGATCTCCAGGCAGCCAAGACCCAGCGAGATCAGACTGATGCCGACAACATCCACCCTCTCCTTCACGGCCTTCACCCATGGCGGATCTTCCACCAGTGCAATCACGGCCATGACCGTCATGATGCCGAAGGGCACGTTGACGTAAAAAATCCATCGCCATGAATAGGTGTCCGTGAGCCATCCTCCTACCAGCGGCCCCAGGACCGGCCCCACCACGATGGCCAGGGCCGTCAGACCGAAGGCTGCGCCACGTTTCTCTGGCGGGAAGATGTCCAGAATGATGGCCTGCTGCACCGGCTGCAATCCACCGCCAAAAAAACCCTGCATCAGGCGGAAAATTACCAGCATGGGAAGAGAAGTGGAGAGACCGCAGAGGAAGGAGGACATGGTGAACATCGCCACGCAGATGAGGAAATACCGTTTCCTTCCAAACCGCTTCGCCAGCCAGCTCGAGATCGTCAGCACGATCCCATTGGCCACGAGGTAGGAGGTCAGCGCCCATGTGGCATCATCGTAAGAGCTGCCCAGCGAACCTGCGATATGCGGCAGAGCCACGTTGACAATTGTGGTATCCAGCACTTCCATGAAGGCTGCCAGCGTCACGACAACCGCCACAAGCCAGGGGTTGTGCCTGGGCTTCCAGTTGTGATGCTCCTCTGTCGATGTGTCAGCCATCGCCGGCCTCACTCATCCACATGGACGGTTGGCTCGACCGACATGCCCAAGGAAAGAGGCCGTTCATCATCAAGCCCGCTGTCGATCAGGATTTTCACGGGAATGCGCTGCACGGTCTTCACGAAGTTCCCCGTTGCATTCTCAGGCGGAAAAGCGCTGAAAGATTCACCGGACCCCTTCTGTATGGTGTCCACATGGCCCTTCAGATGCAGCTGGGGGTAAGCATCCACCTCAATCTCGGCCTTCTGGCCCGGCCGCATGTGGGCAAGCTGGGTCTCCTTGTAATTGGCGACGATCCAGACATCCCTGGCCACGATGGAGAACATCTCCTGCCCTGTCTGCACGAAATTGCCCTGCTCCACCGTACGCTGCGACACCCAGCCATCCCGTGGGGCCCGGATGTCCATCCAGTCCACATTCTGGCGGGCCAGCTCCAGCTCGGCCTGGGCTGATTTCAGCGTGGCCTGTGCCTGTGTGTAATGGGCATAGGCATTGCCAATGTTCGCATCCACCGGCTCAGCCTGTGTCAGCTGCCCCTGTGCCTGAAGAACGGAGGCTGTCGCCTCATCCAGCGCAGCACGGGCATAGTCGATATTCTGCTGGGTCGTAGCAGCACGTTCCACACGATGCTGCCGGACATAATCCGTCTGCGCCCGGAAGAGGCGGGCCTTGGCTTCTTTCAGGGCACCCTGGGCAGCCATCAACTGGCCGGGATAATTCTTCTGCGCCACGGCGTAAGAAAGGTTGTAGGACACCATGTCCGCCTCGGCCTGTGCCACGGCAGCCTCAGCCCGATGCAGTTGTGCCAGATAGTCCCGGCCATCAATCTGCACGAGGAGATCACCCTTGTGCACAAACTGGTTGTCATCCACCAGCAGGCGGGAAACATACCCGCTGACATGCGCCGCAATGGAAATCTTGCGGCCTGTCACATAGGCATCATCCGTCTCGACCTTGTTCCGGTTGAAAAAGAGATACAGCCCGATCCCCAGCACGACCATGACCAGAATAAGGACCAGAATGAGCTTCCGTGCCCCACGGTCCCTGAACGGCCTGCCCGCCTGCTGCTCCTGTCCACCCTGTGTGGCAGACTGCGTATCAGACTGTGTAGCGGACTGTGCCATGGTCACCTCTGGAATATGAAAATCATCCGTCCCCCGTCCTGCCCGGCCAGAAACCTCGTGGCATGATGGGACCAGCAATGCTGTGGGAGAAAAATGACCAGTCGGTCATTCTGTGCATGAACAGGCGATATCCCATCCATGTGGAACAATCAAGCAATTGTTGGGCAATTGCCACGACAGTGCCATCATCTGCCCAGCCATGGCTGCCTTGCGCAGGGCGAAAAGACCATGCGGCAGCCAGGCCAGCAGAACCTGTTCAGCCCTCTGAAGAAGCCCTGCGACGACTCGCTGCCTGAAAGGTATTGTGCAGCAGGCAGGCAATGGTCATCGGCCCGACCCCACCCGGAACAGGCGTGATATGCCCGGCAATCTGGCTTGCCTCCTCAAACACCACATCCCCGACGAGACGGCTCTTGCCCTCCGGGGTCTGCACACGGGTGATGCCCACATCAATGACCGTGGCACCGGGTTTGATCCAGCTTCCCTTCACCAGCCCCGCCTTGCCGGTAGCCACGACGAGAATGTCCGCCTCCCGGGCCAATACCTCGATATTGCGGGTATGGATGTGCGCCACCGTGACCGTACAGTTGGCCCGGAGAAGAAGCTGCGCCATCGGCTTGCCAACCAGATTGGAGGCACCGATGACAACCGCATGCATCCCGGTCATGTCCTCATGGACGGACTGCAACAGCTTGAGACAGCCCAGCGGTGTGCAGGGCACGATGCCATTCTCCATTCCCAGCGCCAGACGGCCCGTATTGACCTCACCCAGACCATCCACGTCCTTGTCAGGATGGATGGCGTTGGTCACGGCAGCAGCATCAATCTGCGGTGGCAGCGGCAGCTGGACGAGAATCCCGTCCACCTTGGGATTGGCATTCAGCTCCTCGATCAGGGCCAGAAGCTCCTCCTGCGAAGTGCTTTCCGGCATCATCTGCATAAAAGACTTCATCCCCGCCCGATGTGTCTGGATCGCCTTGTTCTTGACATACACCTCCGAGGCCGGGTCATTGCCAACCAGAACAACGGCCAGACCGGGCAGCTCATGCCCCTGCTCGACCAGATGTTCAACCTGCTCCCGGATCCCGGCCGTCATGCTGGCGGCCATGGCCTTGCCATCAATCAGTGCCGCCCCGCCATCTGCGTGTACGCTGGATGCTGCCGTCATGCTCAGTAACCCTCTGCCAAACCCGTATTCCCGCCTCTCTATGCCCATTGGACAAGACATGACAAGACCCGATCTTTCCGCTAGAGACTGGAAAACGGAAATGGACAGCCTCTCCAGCCAAAGACGAAGGAACTCACCCCGTGCGTGACGATCTACGCAAGAATTTTGCCAGCGATAATGTGACCCCTGCCTGCCCGGCTGTCATGCAGGCCATCGCTGAAGCCAATACCGGCAATGTTCCTTCCTACGGTCACGACGATCTTTCCCTGGCCCTGAACCAGCGTTTCGGAGATGTCTTCGAGGCAGAGGTTGCCGTTTTCCCCGTCACGACAGGGACGGCGGCCAATTCACTGGCCCTCTCGGCCATGGTGCCACCCTATGGCAGTGTCCTCTGCGACCAGAGCGCCCACATCAACACCGAGGAAGGTGGTGCGCCGGAATTCTTCATGCAGGGGGCCAAGCTGGTCGGCCTTCCCTCTCCAGAGGGACGGATGGACCCGGCCAGTCTGCCCCCCACTCTCCAGCTGAACCGCAGCAAGGGTGTTCTGGCCCCCCCTTTTACGGCCCTCTCCCTGACACAGGCCACGGAATGGGGTACGACCTATTCCTGCGAGACCATTGCCGCCCTGTCGGAAAGTGCCCATGACCACGGGCTGACCGTTCACATGGATGGTGCCCGGCTGGGCAATGCCATTGCCCATCTGGAATGCAGCCCCGCCGACACCACCTGGAAGGCGGGCATCGATGTCCTGAGCTTTGGCGGCACCAAGGCAGGAGCCATGGCCGCTGAAGCCATTGTCTTCTTCCTCAATGACCGGACCCGCCCAATGGTGGATACCATGACCCGCCGCATCAAACGGGGAGGGCATCTATGGTCCAAACAGCGGTTTCTCTCAGCCCAGCTTCTGGCCCTGCTGCATGACGGCCTCTGGCTGGGAAACTGCCGCCACGCCAATGCCATGTGCCAGCGTCTGCGCCACGGGCTGTACAAACACCCTGCCGTAAACCTGCCCTTTGCCACGGAGAGCAACGAAATCTTTGCTGTCCTGCCAGAAGCACAGGTAAAGCAGCTCCACTCCGAGGGCTACGCATTCTACACCTACCCCACTCCCCAAGGAGTCCCGGGGCAGCTGGTCCGGTTTGTCACCAGCTTCTACACACGCCCTGAAGATGTGGATGCCCTGCTGGAAAGTCTCATCAGCTGACAGGCCGCCAGACAGCACGACCATGAACCAGAGCCCGGAAGCAGCAGCGCCCTGACAGGCCATCACGGCACTGGGTCGCTGGATTTACGGGAAGTCCAGCCAGAGGGCCACATGGCCATCCATTCTGGTAAATGGTCCCCGCTGCCGGGACTGGAGCAGACCATACGGAAAATCCTGCCCTTCCCGTTACGGAAGAGCAGGATTTGCACGGCAGTCTCAGAAAGACAGCAGAAACCGGGCCGGTATCTTACTGGCTGTCCTCGCCATCTTCATCACCATCCCCCGAACCATCCGGAGAAACGGCCACAAAGAGCTGCTGGCCATCCCGCAGGATCCGCAGCAGCGGAGGCTGATGCTGCCTGAGCGCCTTCTGCACCAGCGCGACCACGGCATGGGGATTGGCTGTCATCTGGTTACCTACCGCCACGATGATGTCCCCGGGGCGGATGCCCGCATGGTCGGCAGGGCTGCCCTGCCCCACATCGGCCACAACACAGCCCTGCACGCTGTCATCCAGCCCCAGCTCCTGACGGATCTTGGGCGTGAGCACGCCAAGAGCCAGCCCGAGCTTGCCAGACGGCGCTTCTGCCGTGCTGCCATCCGTACCGGCCCCTTCCTGCCCGCTACGCGCCTGATTGCCGACCGTAACGGTCAGGGACACCGTCTTGCCATCCCGCAGCACGGTAAATGTCCCCTTGGAACCCGGCGCCATGGACACGACCTTCACGGCGAGGTCGTGCGCACTGCGGACATCATGACCATCCAGCGACAGGACCACATCGCCACTCTTCAGCCCGGCCCTGTCTGCCGGTCCTCCCTTGATGAGATTGGCCACCAGCGCCCCATGGGACGGGGCACCGGGATGGTCGCTGCTGACCAGCCCAAGGGCACGGGCCATGGTCGGGGTGATGTCCTGCGTCTCCACACCGATGAAGCCACGCACCACATGGCCAGTAGCCCGCAGCTGATCCACCACCGAGCGCACCGTGGCGGACGGAATGGCAAAACCAATCCCGATGGACCCGCCACCATTGGGCGACATGATCATGGAATTGACACCAATCACCTTGCCATCCAGCGTGATGAGCGGGCCACCGGAGTTGCCGTGATTGATGGGCGCATCCACCTGTATGAAGTCGTTATAGGCACCGGAATGGAGGTCACGCCCCAGAGCGGAAATGATGCCCGCCGTCACCGTACCGCCCAGACCGTACGGATTGCCGACGGCCACGACCCACTGCCCCGGCTGCACGTCGTCAGAATTGCCCAGCTCGACATAAGGCAGATGGTCGGCCTTCACACGCAGCAGGGCAATGTCCGTCTTGGCGTCATGACCGATGACCTTTGCTGGCATGGTCGTCCCGTCATCCAGCTTCACGCTGACCTTCGTGGCACCATTAATGACATGGTTGTTGGTCACGATGTAGCCATCAGCCGAAATGATGAAACCCGACCCCCGAGCCTCCACCATGCGGTTGGACGGCATACCCGGCATCATCTGGAACGGGAAGGGAAAGGACGGGAACGGGAATGAAAACCCCTGCGGCCCGCCATTCCCTCCGGATGGTCCCCCTTCTTCATCATCAGCGCCCTCGCGGATATGGGCCGTGATGGACACGACTGCCGGTTTGACCTGTTTTACGATCTGCACAAAGTCGGGAATCCCCTGCCCGCCCGACATCTGCGGACGGATGGGAGCATTCTGGGCCACGGCAGGCAGCGGAAGGCTGGCCAGACCCAACACGGGCAGCATGGCCATGCATGCCAGAGACAGACGGGAAGGCGATTTCATCGCAGAGATTTCCTGACGCTAGATGTTAAACTCTTATCAACTGGAACTGTCCTACTAGATAGGAACAGGGCAGGCCGCTCTGCAAGCAAGTGCCACATAAAAGAAATGTAAGGCATGGCCAGCCATGCCCCTCTCCGGCCCTTTCCCAAGGCTCTTGCTGACAGGGCGGCATGATTTTACAACAGGCACCATGCAGACCACATCCCCCCCCATCAGGCAGGGCACATTCTGGCCGGAATTTCTCCGGGGCATGAAGACATCCCTGCCGCTGCTCATCGCCTTCGTGCCGTTCGGCCTCCTTCTGGGCAGCAGAGCCGTACAGAAGGGGTTCTCCATTGTGGAAGTTCCCCTGCTGACAGGCCTCAACTTTGCTGGTGGGTCAGAATTCGCCGCTGTCGGCCTCTGGTCCATTCCCCCTGCCATCCTGCTGCTGGCCGGGGTGACCTTCCTCATCAACAGCCGTCACATTCTCATGGGGGCAACGCTGGCCCCGCATCTGCGCCATCTGCCTCGCTGGAAGATCTTTCTGCTGCTCTTCTTCATGTGTGACGAGGTCTGGGCGCTCACGCTGGCTGACCTGCATGACAGGCCGGGATGCCGCTTCAGCACCGGCTTCTATGGCGGCATCACGGTCTGCCTGTATTTCTGCTGGCTCATTTTCACCTTCATGGGCGGCTATACAGGCAACCTGCTGGGTGACATGACCCGCTACGGCGTGGACATGGCCTTTCCCGCCGTCTTCATCATGCTGCTGAAGGGCATGTGGAAAGGGGCCCGCAATGCCCTGCCATGGTGTGTCAGCCTTGGCGTTGCCGTGCTGGTCTATCACCTGCTGCCCGGAGCCTGGTATGTCCCGGCTGGAACGCTGGCCGGAATCATCACGGCCCTGCTGGTGGTGAGGGGCGCATGATCCTCCATCTCCCTGCCCTGCTGGCCATTATCGTCATGGCTCTGGTGACGTACCTGACACGCATCAGCGGCTATCTGCTGCTCGCAGGCCGCTGCCTCTCGCCCCGCATGCAGGCCATCATGGACATCGTGCCCGGCTGCGTGCTGGTAGCCGTCATTGCCCCGGACTTTGCCACAGGCCGCCCGGCGGACATTCTGGGACTGCTCGCCACCATTCTGGCCGCCACACGTTTCTCCCTCCTGCCCACCATGCTCTGCGGAATCATCACGACGGGGCTGCTCCGGGCCGTACTGGGGTAATCAGTCCCTCTGCCGCAGCACCCGGAAGAAACGCCGAAGCTGCGCTCCGGCCTCACGTTCCCGCACACCACTGATGATCTCCCCGGGCCGGTGCAGGCAGCCCGGCCGGGCAAAAAGACGGGGCCCATGGTCCACCCCTCCCCCCTTGGGGTCGTAAGCGCCATAGATCACGCGACTGAGCCGGAAATGGGTGATGGCCGCAGCACACATCGGGCAGGGTTCCAGCGTCACGACCAGCGTGCAGCCTTCCAGCCGGGCCGTGCCACAATGGCGTGCTGCCTGCCTCATGGCCAGCAGCTCGGCATGAGCGCTGGCATCGTGATGATCCTCAACATGGTTGCGGGCCATGGCCAGAACATGCCCCTGCCCATCCAGCACTACGGCCCCGACAGGCACCTCCCCCATGCGGGCAGCCTCATCCGCCAGGGCCAGGGCCTGCTGCATGGCCTGCTGTGTTGTCATGACGGCGGGAAAAGACATGCACACGCACCCCTGATACTGGAAAACCAACCACAAAATCCCTCCCTGACTGCTTTATAGAGCCGTAAATGGATTGCCAAGGAAAGGCCGGACACTGTATGTCCGCAGGTTATGAAAGATGTTGCATCCCCTTCCTCCGAAACACAGCGTGGTGAACGCATTGCCAAGGCTCTGGCCCGCCGCGGGGTGGCCAGCCGCCGTGACATCGAACGGATGATAGGGGAAGGCCGCATCACCCTTGGTGGCAGCCCGGTCACCCATCCAGCCACTTTCATCCAGCCGGGTGATGTTGTCTGCGTGGATGGCAAGCCCGTGGACCCGCCCCAGCGGACCCGCCTCTGGCGCTATCACAAGCCCGCCGGGCTGGTCACGACCCATCACGACCCGGAAGAACGCCGCACGGTTTTCGACTCCCTGCCCGCCGCCATGCCCCGTGTTGTCAGCGTGGGACGGCTGGACCTGAACTCCGAGGGACTGCTGCTGCTGACCAATGATGGCGGCCTGGCCCGTGAGCTGGAACTGCCCTCCCGCCAGTGGATCCGCCGTTACCGTGTCCGTGTTTTCGGTCTTGTGGATGAACGGCGGCTGAAAGAGCTTGCAAAAGGCTGTGTGCTGGATGGTGTGCAGTATGGTCCCATCGAGGCAACGCTGGATTCCTCCAAAGGGGACAATTCATGGCTGACCGTCAGCCTGCGGGAGGGCAAGAACCGCGAAATCCGCAAGGTCATGATGGGCATGAACCTCCATGTCAGCCGCCTCATCCGCCTCTCCTACGGCCCCTTCAGCCTTGGCACTCTCAAACCCCATGAGCTGGAAGAGGTCTCGCACAAGACCCTGCTGGAGCAGATTCCGGGCCTGAAGTCCGGCAGGCCCGGCAGGACACGGTCCTGACACCATGAGGATCATTGCCGGTACAGCCCGCAACCGTCGCCTTCAGGTCCCCGCAGGGATGACCACCCGCCCGACAGCCCAGCGCGCCCGGCAGACCCTCTTTGACATGCTCATGCATGCTCCCTGGTTTGGCCGGGATGAGCTGGAAAAAGCGCTGGTACTGGATGCCTTCGCCGGTACGGGTGCCCTAGGGCTGGAGGCCCTCTCCCGTGGGGCACGGTTTGCCACCTTCATGGAAGGAAGCCGTCCCGGCATTGCCGCCCTCCAGGCCAATCTCCGCAGCTGCGGCATGGCGGACCGTGCCCGCCTGCGCCATTGTGACGTAACCCATCCCCCCAAGGCGCCTCAGCCTCATACGCTCATTTTTCTCGACCCTCCCTATCACAAAGGGCTGGTGCAGAAGGGCCTGCGCACATTGTGGCGTGCAGGCTGGGTGGCTGACGGAGCCCTGATTGTTGCAGAAACGGAAACCACGCCTCTCCAGAATGATGGCCGGGACCCTGAAGAGCCCTTCCAGCCCTTCCATGCCCATCTCCTGCCCAGCCTTGCGGCTCCCCCGCCAGAACTGCTGGCACAGCGCAGTTTCGGCGCTGCCACACTGCATGTCTGGCGCCATGATGGCAGTGTCAAAGGCAGCCGCCCTGTGCCCTGATCCGGGCGAACGGGTGGTTCCGCTTTCCAGAATCAGTCCGGACAGGCTATATTGCGGGCCGATCATGCCTTCCTGACCCGCCAGAGGATCTGCCCCTGTGCTTTCCCGCTTTCGCCTTCCCGCCAAGCTGCGTGCCATCCTGCCTGCCTCACGGCGCAGCCATGCCAGCACCGTTGACCCATTTCCCGGGCATGACATGGCGGACGACACCCTGGACATTCCCGCATGGCATGACTCCCCCTTTTCCCGCATCCTCTCGGCACGGATGATGGAAATACTGGCTGTCATTCTCCTCATCATGGCACTGGCGATTGCGGCTTCCCTTTTCAGCTTCAACCCGCATGATCCCTCCTTCAACACCGCCACAGGCACTGAACCAACCAATCTGCTCGGACGTTTCGGAGCCACCATTGCCGATGGGCTGATGCAGCTGCTCGGCCTGGCAGGCATTGTCCCTGTCCTCGTCCTGCTGGCATGGACGTGGCAGCTCCTGCGCCATCACCATCTTGGCCTGCCTCTGCTCCGCCTCGTAGCTGCGGCACTGTTCTGTCCGGCCGCCGCAATGACGATCGGCCTGTTACAGCTGACCGTTCCCGGGCTGGGCATTGCCTGGCCCACCAGCAGCGGGCTGGGAGGGGAAACCGGCGTTTTCTTTGCCCAGAAGCTGTTGAATCTTGTCTCGGGTGAAACTGGCAGCATGGGGGGCATTCTCTCCATCCTGATCAGCCTTGCCATACTGGCCGTCTTCTGTCCCCTGTCCATGGGGCTGCAGGGGCGGGAGTGGCGCTCCGTTGGCCGCGGCCTCAGCGCCCTGGTGCGCCTCCCTGTCAGGGCCCTGCTCCGCTCCCGCAGAGCAACCCCCGAGGCAGAACGGCATGTCGCTTATCCTTCAGGCTCTGGCGGTCCCATCCGCCATGGACGCCCGGCCATGGGAAATGCCCCTCTTCCATCCGGTTTCATCATGCGCAACCTCAGCCGACAGGCAGAGCGGACAGCACCAGCCCCCACCGGCACCACGCCATGGTCCCCCATGCAGCAGGGGGCGGCCCCCTGGCAGAAGCCCTCTTCCGCCCAGACACAACCCCCTCCCCGGCCTGACCCGGTCCCTGTCCAGGAAGAAGACGCCCTTCAGGCCACACAGCCGGAAGACGAGGCCGACAATCCCTATGCCCGTATGCTGGCCCATATCCGCCACGACCCCGGGCGGACAAGCACGGTCCAGCGCCGCCATGCGGAAGAGACCCATGACGACATCTCCGGCGCCCCCTTGGATATCCAGCCACAGGAACTTTCCGGTCCGGCACAGCAGCCCGGCTTCCTGAAGCGCTTCATGGCCGCCACCAGCCCGGCGACTGGTGCCGGGTCGGGCTCTTCCGGCATGGTGGAAGAAACAGCCTACAATGCTGCTCCCACCATGCAGGCAGCTACGGATCATGCAGTCGGCATGAACGGGGCTCCGGCCCATGAAGGCTCCATGCAACCGGGCGGGGCATCTGTCATGCCACCACGCCCTGTTCCGCCACCACCCGGTATGGCTCCGGGACCACTGCCCGGCATGACAGCCCCTTCCGCTTGGCTGCCACCTTCCATTGGCCTGCTCAACCCGCTGCCAGACCAGAACGAAACTGGTCCTTCCGAAGAGGCTCTCCAGGCCAATGCCCAGATGCTGGAAAAAGTGCTGGATGATTACGGCGTACAGGGAACCATTACCGATTACCGGGCCGGGCCAGTCGTCACACTCTATGAACTGGAGCCAGCCCCTGGCGTGCGCTCCTCCCGGGTGATCGGACTGGCTGATGACATCGCCCGCACCCTTGCCGTGCTGAGCGTCCGCATCGCCACAGTGCCGGGCCGGAATGTCATCGGGATTGAGGTCCCCAACAAGACCCGTGAGACAGTCTATTTCCCTGAGCTTCTGCTCTCACCGGCCTGGAAAGAAAACCGCAGCAAGCTGCCACTGGCCCTTGGCAAGGACATTGCCGGGGAGCCCATCATGGCCGATCTGGCACGGATGCCGCATCTGCTCGTGGCCGGAACGACCGGGTCCGGCAAGTCAGTCGGGATCAACGCCATGATCCTCTCGCTGCTCTACCGGCTCAGCCCGGAAGACTGCCGCCTCATCATGATCGACCCGAAGATTCTGGAGTTGTCCATCTATGACGGCATCCCGCATCTGATGACCCCGGTGGTGACCGAACCACCCAAGGCTGTCAGTGCTCTGAAATGGGCCGTACAAGAAATGGACCGCCGTTATCGCCTGATGGCGGATCATGGTGTGCGGAATATCAGCAGTTACAATGACCGGATACGCCACCTGAAAGCCTCCGGTGAAACACCTACCCGCCGCATCCAGACAGGCTACGACCCGGAAACGGGCCGCCCCGTTTTTGACGAACATCGCCTGCCATTGGAACACCTCCCCTACATCGTCATCGTCATTGATGAGATGGCTGACCTGATGATGGTGGCCGGTAAAGAGATTGAAGCTTCCGTGCTGCGTCTGGCCCAGAAAGCCCGTGCCGCTGGCGTGCATGTCATCATGGCCACGCAGCGTCCTTCTGTTGATGTGATCACCGGAACGATCAAGGCCAACTTCCCAACCCGCATTTCCTTCCAGGTCACCAACAAATACGACAGCCGCACCATTCTGGGTGAGCAGGGGGCCGAACAGCTTCTTGGCCGGGGTGACATGCTCTTCATGCAGGGTGGTGCCCGCATCACCCGTGTGCATGGGCCGTTCATCAGTGATGAAGAGGTCGAAGCCGTGGTGGCCGACCTGCGCTCCAAAGGCTCCCCTGTCTACAACACCGAGGTGCTGGCTGACGAACAGGAAGAGGAAGAGGCATCCTCCAGCAGCAAAGGGAGCGGCAAAGGTTCTGATGAAGATCAGGACAGTGCCCTTTATGAACAGGCAACAGAACTTGTCGTCCGGGCCCAGAGGGCATCCACCAGCTTCGTGCAGCGCCATCTCCGCATAGGCTATAACAGGGCTGCCAACATCATCGACCAGATGGAGAGGGAAGGTATCATCAGCGCTGCCAACCATGTGGGAAAACGGGATGTTCTGGCAACAAAGGCCTCTCTGGGGCTGGACCGGCACGATCCTGATGACGAGGACTGACCCGTGGCGCCCCCTCCCCTCTTCCAGCCCGGAAAGAAGCTGCCCCTCCTCTGGGAGGACCGTCATTTTGTCGTCATCAACAAGCCGGCAGGACTTGCCGCCCATCCCGGCCCCAAAGTCCAGGACAGTGTCGAGAGCCGTCTGCTCCCCCAGAAGCGGGGCGGCCCGTGGCTGGTCCACCGGCTGGATGCTGATACGGCAGGGTGCCTTCTCATAGCCCGACGCAAATCAGCCCTTGTTGCTGCACAGAAGGCCTTTGCCACACATGAAACCATCAAACGGTACTGGGCACTGGTTGAAGGACATCCCACCAGACAGCAGGGCACCCTCACAACCCTGCTACGACGTGTTTCCTCAGTCCGGCAGGGATGGAAAATGGTCTCCGACCCCATGCCCGAAACAGTACACCCTTCCCAGACTGACCAGGGCCGTCTGGCCCGGACATCATGGCGTGTTCTGGCCAGTGACGGAACATCCAGCCTGCTGGAGCTGACCCTCCATACAGGACGGACCCACCAGGCCCGTGTCCATTGCGCCGCACTGGGCACGCCCATCATCGGGGATGGTCTTTATGGCAGCCGCCATGATGCAGGCCGGATGCGTCTGCTCGCCCGCTCCCTGGAAGTGCCCGTCAGGCTGGTCTCTCCACCGGAAACGGACAGAACCGTCCCCCGGCTCGCCAGCTCATGCCGCATAAAGGCCACAGCAGGAGACGTGGAACTGGAGCGGTTCCTCCAGGCCCACGCCATCCCAGCCAGACCGTAATATCCTCAGGCAGAATGGAACAGATCAGCTTCCAGCTGGTCCGGGTTATCCCTGTAACGCTCGGGGTCCGTCTGTTCCGTAATGGCAAAATAGGCCCCGTTCTTTATGAAATCCATATAGTTGCGGCCTGATTTCAGATAATGGAAAACGCACCAGAGCAGATTGCAGTTCTTTTCCAGAATGGGAAATACCCGCTCTTTCTCATGATAGGGGATATCCATTTCCGGGACGAAGGCATGATATGTATCCGCATTGAGCGGCATGTAATCGTACCCGTCCACCCCATTGTTCTTGAACTCGTCAGACGCCAGGAGCTGGATCAGCTGAAAATAGATACCTCCACCCTCCTCAAGATAAAACAGGACCCTGTCCCGGAATACCGGGTCTTCATCCACAAACATGGACTCCAAGGAGTTATGCACGATGGTGGCCAATATCGGGAAATAGACGGCCATGTCGACGTTATATTTTGAACAGATGTAGTACCAGCGGTCTTTCCGTGAGTAGAAATCCGTGAAGGTGGCGGCAAACCCCCTCATGACATCGCTTATGAACCGGTTGGCCCCCTGGATGCGCTGATGGATCTCCTGGCCAGCACGTTCTGCGAGGATCAGCTCTGTCAGGATCGTATTCTGCATGCCAATCAGGTCAAATCCATTGGAATAGTAGGGGTCCCATATTCCGTAGGCATCCCCCACCAGAGCCCAGCGCTCATCACTCACCCAATAATCAGACTGGGTAGCAAACCGCCTCAAGATCCTGAAGTCCATGATGGGAAACTGTTCCTCATCAAGATAATCCATCAGGACCCGGACATTGTCTCTCAACCAGAGCTTTGTCTTCTCCCATGTGGCGAGATCCTGGAACTCGTACATGTTCTCATCAAAAATGATGCCGACACTTGTCACGTTCTCGGAAAGACGCAGGATCCATACCCAGTACCCTACACCTTCCAGATGAATGGAGCTCCATGACCGATTCTCCGTCGTGAAAGGGTTGTCGCTGGTCAGTGGCAGAAAATCATCCACATTGACACCACCCCCAACCCGGAACCAGACAGACGAATGGTTGAGTGGCAACCTGTGTGTGAGGTCGAATTTACGGGCCAGCAGCTTCTTCAGCCCGGCAGCATCAACAAGCCAGTGCGCTTTCAACGTTCTGGAACTTTTATCATTCCTGTCCAGAACATGAACGTGCTTTTCACCATCAACCGTTTCGAAATCAAGATATTTATGGTTCAGGTAAAAATCCACCTTGTCTTTGACAAGGTCAAAAAGATCATTCTCAAGCTTCCCACGCTCGAAATGAAAGGCATGGTTGGGAGTGAAATTATTGTAACCCATTTCCTGATAGGATGATTCATTGATCTTGAAAAAACGCATTCCCAGCTTCCGCGGGTAACGCTCCTTCATGAATTCCTTCAGCCCGAGCATCTGATCAAAATAAACAGCCCCTATTTCATTGAAGGACTCACCGACCTTGTCTGATATGTCATCGAGGGGAAAGGAAGAATCATGCACAATGGCAATGCGCAGGTCACTGGACTTTTTCCTGAGCTGATAGGCCAGTGTCAGTCCAGCAAATCCCGCACCAATAATAAGGACGTCATACATCACAACTCACCCTGTACTCCACACATGACGCAACTGCCAGCTTCTGGAACCTGACAATCAGATACACTGGGCTGTCCCGATCCGTTCATCCCACATTGTCATATGGGACAGCTTCCTTCACCGGATTGCTCCCACGACCAGTATCACCGTGGAAAGCCATATCAGGCAAGTCATTTTGTTAATTAAAAATAAACCATTCCCACAGAGGGAATCTGATCCCCTGAACAGGCATGAACCTCACACGGGGTCCATCAGCATCCGCGTCACGGCCTTCTTGAAAGGGGCCAGACGGTTGGCCAGCATAAGTCCGGCCCGGCGGGCCAGAGGGAATGGTCCATCATCCCGGGTGTAGGCCACAGCAATGGCATTGGTCGCCGTAAAGAGCGGGAAAGTTGCCTTGCGATGTCGCCGCTCAAAACGCTGGAGCGACGCCGCATCACCCGGGTCCCCAGGTCCAGCGCTCAACTCCTGCACCAGTGTTTCCTGCCCCCGGATGCCGAAATTGAAACCATGTGCCGTAATGGGGTGCATACCCACGGCAGCATCACCAATCAGGGCCACACGGGGAGCCTGAAAGCGATGGGCATAGACGGCCTTGAGCGGGTAGGTGATACGGTCGCTCATCACCCGCAGGAGGCCGAGCCGTTCATCCGTCCGACGGGTGATCTCGGCATTGAAATCATCCGGGGCCGCTACACGAAGTCGGGCAATATCATCCGGCGGCAGGGTCAGCACCAGAGACGAAATATCGCCCATACCCCCATCCGGGGCGACCGGCAGGAGGGCGATCGTCTGGCGTTCATCAAACCATTGCAGGGCCGTATTGTCATGCGGTGTAAGGTGCCGCATCCGGCAGACAAGGATGCTCATGCCGAAATCATGCACGATGGCCCCGATCCCGGCCAGCTCCCGTATCTGGGAGAAGCGGCCATCCGCCCCGACCAGAAGACGGGCCTGCATGGCCCGCCCATCCGACAGCCGGACCTGCACGGCATCCCGCCCGGTCTGATACCCTGTCACGCCTGTCTGGCAGAACAGGGTGATGCCCTCTGTCCGGCTCACGACACGATGAAGGGCACGACGGATGAGATGATTGGCCACCAGAAAGCCCAGCGGTTCACCTTCTGGCCCCGCATCGGACGAGGCAGCCCCTCCCCCATCCGGCGCATGGAAAATGAGAGGAGGGCCGCCCAGACTGCCACTCTCTACCCGGGCGACATCAAGGGGGCAGATGGCCTCTGCCGGAATCTCGTCCCAAACGCCATGCTGTTTCAGCCAATGCACGGTATGGTGGGTCAGGGCAATTTCCCGCCCATCGAAGGACGGAGCCTCCAGCACGCTGCAGGGAGCTTTTTCCACCACGCTCACCTGCCAGCCTTCCCGGGCAAAAGACAGGGCGGCCGCCAGACCGGCAGGACCACCACCAGCGATCACCACATCACAGGCGGCCCCCCCCTTCTGCTCTGGCCCCTCTGCCTGATGCTCATTACCATGTCGTGTCATGATGCAGCCCCTGTCCCCCAGTTCTCCCTGGTCACGGCTTTAACCTACCAGGCATGCCCCGGCAAGCAGCCCGTCCCCGTCCTCAGCGTTGCCTGTCATCCGCACCGAATGTGACAGGTGTCTGCCCATCCCAGAAAGCCACATGATCACCCACATCCGGGCGGCCATGGGCCCGTTCCGGCTTTTCTGGCGTACCGACAAGCAGGAACCCCGCAAGCCGGTGCGGGGCCTCCAGCCCCAGCTGGCTAAGCAGGGACCGGTCCTCACAGAACCTCCCGCTGATCCATACCCCTCCGAATCCTTCCATGTGCAGGGCATTGAGGACATTCATGGCCCCGGCGGCCACAGCCATTTCCTGCTCCATGACAGGAACCTTGTGCTCCGGCCGGAGATGCATCCCCAGTGCAATGACCATCGGCGTCTCGGAAAAACGCCTGCGCCGCTTCTCACGCTTCTTCTCCGGGGCATCAGGCTCCTGCCGGGCCACGGCGGCAACAACATGTCCGGCAAAGGCCGGGCGGGCATCGCCAGCAATCACCACATACCGCCACGGGCAGAGATGCCCATGATCCGGAGCCCTCAGCCCGGCGGAGAGGATGCGGGCCAGCACCTCTCCCTGCGGAGCCGGAGCGACCAGATCGCCTGTCGAGGAACGCTCCAGCAACACATCAAGCGGGGAAACGGATGAAGCCTGCGCCATGATGACGGCTCTCCTGAAAATCTTGTCATGGTCTGTTAACTGGACAGTCTCACCCACAGCGTCACAATAAGCAAGTTTGGAAAGCAGCCCATATTGGTATAGCAGAAAGACATGACGACTCAGACATCACGAACCGCCACATTGAATCGCCAGACAGGCGAGACCGACATCGCCCTTTCCCTCGCCATTGACGGACACGGGAAGAACAGCATCCAGACAGGCATCGGCTTCTTCGACCACATGCTGGATGCCCTGGCCCGGCATGGCGGGCTGGACCTCACCGTACAGGTGAAAGGCGACCTCCATATTGATGACCACCACACCATCGAGGATGTGGGCATCACGCTGGGAGAGGCCCTCCACAAGGCCATCGGCGACAAGCGGGGCATCGAACGTTTCGGCTCTGCCCTTGTCCCTCTGGATGAAGCGCTCTGTGAAGCGGTTGTGGACATTTCAGGCCGCCCCTTCCTGGCCTGGAACATCACCTTCCCCCGTGAGATGATCGGCGCCATGGCCACGGAAATGGTGGAAGAGTTTTTCCGTGCTCTCTGCATGTCCGCCCGCATCACCGTGCACATGAATGGCCGTGCCGGAACCAATGCCCACCACATTGCCGAAAGTGCCTTCAAATCCTTCGCCCGGGCCCTGCGCATGGCGCTCTCCCGCGACCCCCGCAGCGCCGGGCAGATTCCATCCACCAAAGGGGTGCTGTAAGGCTCCCTCACGGTTTTTCCTTGATTTGTCTCCCCCACCTGCCTGAAACAGGACCGGGCAGCTTGCAGTATGGAGAGTGTTCATGCGTGTTGTTGTAATCGACTACAATGGCGGCAACCTGGCTTCTGCTGCACAGGCAGCACGAAGGGCCGCAGCCCTGCGAGGGCTGGAAGCCGACATCGCCATCTCCCGCAACGAGGCTGACATCCTTGCTGCCGACCGTCTCATCCTGCCTGGCCAGGGTGCCTTTGCCGACTGTGCGAAAGGGCTGGACGAGGGCGCTCTCCGCCCCCTGCTGGAAAAGGCAACAGCAGAAGGCACGCCCTTTCTCGGCATATGCGTGGGGATGCAGCTCATGGCCCAGTACGGGCTGGAACATGGCCGCACGGAAGGGCTGGGCTGGATTGATGGCCACATCGCTCCCATGGATGACAGTACCCGACAGGGATTCCGGCTGCCGCACATGGGGTGGAACACTCTCTCTTTCACACCCGGTGCCCATCCGCTGACAGAAGGGCTTGAGCCGGGAAATCACGGCTATTTTGTCCATTCCTATGCCCTGGTGGACGCCCGGGCAGAAGAAACCATCGCCACGGCGGATTACGGCATGACCATTCCGGCCATCGTGGCCAGGGGCAACCGCTGCGGCACACAGTTCCACGTGGAAAAAAGCCAGGATGTAGGTCTGACCATCCTGGGCAATTTCCTGACATGGCAGCCTGGCTGATGCAGGGACGGCCATGGAACCAGCCTCCAGACAGTTACCGGGCCGAACGGCTGGGCCACACCATCAGCGAGGATGACCTCGAAAGCCTGATGGAAAGCACCGTGGCCGCCATTCTGGCCGAGGGCGTGTTCGACTGGCACACGCCCCCTGAAAGTGCCGTCCTGAGGCGTTTCTTCGAGGGCCTCCTGCTGGTACCGGACCGGGACGTCTTCATCGTCCGGGCACCGGATGGCAGCATCTGCGGGGCGGCTGTTCTCGCTCATGCCACGTCCCGGTCCGAAATATACGGTGCCAGCGCCACCATCACCGCCTTTTTCATCGTTCCTTACGAGCGGGGAAAAGGTCTGGGCGCCCTCCTCATGGAGGCCATCATCAACAGGGCACTGACCCGGGGCGCCAAGGTACTGGACTGCCGTGTGCGTGAAACACTGCACGACGCCATAACACTGCTCACCTCATTCAACTTCACCCACTGGGGCACACACCCCTATTTTGCACGAATCGGAGACCGGACAGTGCGCGGACTATTCTTCTCAAAACTCCTCGTCCCTGAAGAAAGAGCCATGCAGTGGCAACCTGCCGGCACACCGCTCTCCGTGCCACACCATGGCCCCGCACCGGGCGGAACCCTCCGCAAACCGTTGACCCTCTACCCGGCCATCGACCTCAAGGGCGGGGCCTGTGTCCGCCTGCGGCAGGGGGACATGAATGCTGCCACCCATTATTCCGACAATCCTCCTGCCCAGGCCAAGCTGTTCGAACAGGCCGGGTGCCGCCACCTCCACATTGTCGATCTGGACGGCGCCTTTGCGGGCCGGTCGGCCAATGTGAAGGCTGTGGAGGACATCATCGCCACCACATCTCTTCCTGTCCAGCTCGGCGGAGGGCTGCGGGACATGAAAGCCATTGAACGCTGGCTGGAAGCCGGTGTCAGCCGGGTCATCCTTGGTTCTGCCGCCGTGAAAGACCCCGGCCTTGTCCGGCAGGCCGCCCGTGCCTGGCCGGGCCGCGTGATCGCCGGGATCGACGCCCGGCAGGGCCGTGTTGCCACCGAAGGCTGGGCCGAAGTCTCCGAGCTGACCACCACCGACCTCGCCCGCCGGATGGAAGAGGCAGGCGTCGCCGGAATCATCTTCACCGAGATCACCCGGGACGGCATGCTGGAAGGTCTGGACATTGATCAGACGGTCGAGCTGGCCCGCCATGTCTCCATCCCCGTCATCGCCAGCGGCGGCGTGGGCACGCTGGACCATCTCCGGGCCCTGCGACAGGCGGCCGATGAAACGCCCGGCATCACCGGCGTGATCGTGGGGCGCGCCCTGTATGATGGCCGCATCAATCTGCCGGAAGCCCTGTCCGTACTGGAGGGATCATGCTGAAGCTACGTGTCATCCCCTGTCTCGACGTCCATGACGGGCGGGTCGTCAAAGGAGTCAATTTCGTCTCCCTGCGGGACGCCGGAGACCCGGTGGAACAGGCCCGCCTCTATGATGCCGCCGGAGCGGACGAGCTGACCTTTCTGGACATCACGGCCAGCTCGGACAATCGGGACACCATTCTTGACGTTGTCGAACGTACCGCCGCCGAAGTCCGCCTGCCCCTCACCGTTGGTGGTGGCGTGCGACGCTGTGCGGACATCCGCAGACTTCTGCTGAGCGGTGCCGACAAGTGTGCCATCAACTCCGCCGCCATCCGCACGCCAGAGCTCATCAATGAAGCAGCAGAACGGTTTGGCAGCCAGTGCATCGTCGTGGCGATAGATGCCCGCTCCGATGGCCATGGCGGATGGGAGGTCTACGCCAAGGGCGGACGGGAACCAACCGGACTGGATGCCGTCGCCTGGGCCGAGCAGATGGCCACACGGGGAGCCGGAGAAATCCTGCTCACCAGCATGGACCGTGACGGTACACGGTCCGGCTTTGACCTTGATCTGCTGGGAACCATCTGCAAACGTGTTTCCATTCCCGTCATCGCCTCCGGTGGTGTGGGGGAACTGGCCCATTTCGTGGAAGGAGCCCGGGCGGGTGCCAGCGGTCTGCTGGCCGCCAGCGTGTTCCATTTCGGCCAGTTCAGGATCGGTGAGGTCAAACAGGCCCTGCACGATGCCCGGCTGCCCGTCAGGCTGGGCCGCTAGGGACTGGCATGACAAAGGACAGGAAACATATGGCCCAGAATAATACCCCCTCCCGTGAGACAGGCCGCAAAGAGGTTCTGGAACGACTTTACCATACGGTTCTGGCCCGCAAGGGAGCCTCACCATCCGTCAGCCATTCGGCCCGTCTCATGGCCCGGGGGCGGAGCAAGATTGCCCAGAAATTTGGCGAAGAAGCCGTCGAATGTGTCATCGAGGCCATCAAGGGCGACAGGCAGGGCCTCATCAGCGAAAGTGCGGATGTCCTCTATCATCTGATCGTGATGTGGGTTGATGCGGGCATTGATCCGGCGGATGTCTGGGCCGAGCTGGAACGCCGTGAAGGCACGAGCGGCATCGAGGAAAAAGCCTCCCGGCCGAAACCGGCCTTCTGAAGGCACGGCTCATAGGTGGGTTGCCTCCCCCTCCCTTGACTTCCCCCCACCTCACTCCCCAATCATGGAGGAAGAGGAGGAACCCATCTTATGCCGACCGCTACCCCCGCTTACGATCCCAACAATGTCTTCGCCAAGATACTGCGGGGAGAGATTCCCGCTGAACGTGTCTGCGACAGCAAACATTCTTTCGCTTTCTACGACATCTCTCCCCTCGCCCCGATCCATGTTCTGGTGATCCCCCGTGGCGCCTACACGGACCTGCACGACTTCATCTCCCGTGCCAGCGATGAAGAGATTCTGGATTTCTGGAAACTGGTGGACAAAATTTCCGCCGAGCAGTCCCTCATCCCCAGCGGGTTCCGCCTCATCAGCAATGTGGGTCGTGACAGTGGACAGGAAGTGCCGCACTTCCACGTCCATCTTCTGGGTGGGCGCCCGCTCGGCCCCATCCTGGCGGCTGACCAGTAACGGCACCGCCCCATCCGGGAAAGCCGCCTCTGGGCGGCTTCCCCCCCTTTCGGGACTGGTTGGAAAACCTTTTTTTACAAAAAGTATCTTTCCCTCTTGCACTTCCCCGCCGTTCCCTCTAGAGAGGGCTCACGCCTTTAGTCCCGTTCGTCTAGAGGCCTAGGACACCGCCCTCTCACGGCGGCAACACGGGTTCGAATCCCGTACGGGACGCCAGACATTTCATGAAAACTCTGAACAATCTGGCCTGACAGGCATCTCTTGGACATCATCCTGACGTACCATTCTTCCCCTTGGTGGGCAGACACGGAGTGCGCCTGCCCACCCGGTTTCAGAACGAGACCTTACTGCATCTCGCCCAGAACCTCGGCCATGACGGGAGCATCATAACGTGGTGCGGCGACCTCCAGATAGGTACCCTGCCCCGGCCTGACAGCGTCCAGAGCCTGACGCAGAGCCCTGGGTGTGCTGATGCGCTCGCACTGCCAGTCCTTGCCGCCGAACCCACGGGCCAGAGCCGTGTAATCCCAGCTGGCAATGTCATTGTAATAACGTTCCCCGTCATCACAGAGCAGACGCTCGATCAGATAGCCATCATTGTTCAGGACAAGGATGAGCGGATGACAGTCAAAACGGGCAAATTCACCGAGAGCCTGTACCGTCAGCTGATGTGACCCTTCACCAGTCAGCAGGATGATCCGCTTGTGAGGGGCTGCGATGGCCATGCCGAACGCCGCCGGCGTGGCCCAGCCGATGGACCCCCACAGGCTCTGCTCCTCATAGTCGACCCCTTCAGGCAGACGGATGAAGCCCATGCCCATGGCGACCGTCCCCGTCTCACTCACGACGATATCCCCGGCCCGGAGATGATCCCGTATGGCGGCATAGAAGGTATGGGTTCTGATCACCCCAGCATCCCCTTCGTCAGCCTGCCGAGGGGGCAGTTCCATCCCCAGATAGCCGGGACCGGCGGGGCAGGATACGGTATCGGCCAGATCGGCCAAGGCTTCGATCACATCGGCCAGATCAACGGCATGAACGGCACCATCACCAAAGCGCACCTCATGCGCCATGACACTGATGATGCGTTCCGGGTCCAGATTCTGGGTGAAAAGCCCGGTGTTGAAATCCGTCATTTCAGCACCCAGCGTCAGGACGAGATCGGCCTGCTCCACAAAGTCGGCGACATCTTCCTGCACGAGATGCCCGCCATACATCCCCACAAACCCTTCAGCCTGTTCATCCACCACGCCCTTGTCCATGAACATGGTGGCATGGGGCAGACCGGACCGGCTGAGGAACCGTCTCATCGCCTCCCGGCAGCCAAACCGGGCCGTCAGGATACCCGGCAGGACACAGGGAGACGTGCTGCGCTCCAGCTCGGCCATGATGCGCCGTGCCACGATGGCGGCCTGTTTCCCGCTCCGCACTTCCGGAAGGGCCATGTCACCATCAGGCATGACCACATCATCATGAGCTGCATCGAACGGGATGCCAATATAGACCGGCCGCCGCTCCCGGCGCAGCGTGGCCAGAACACGTTCCAGCTCCTGCACGCAGTTCTGGCCATCCAGAATGGTACGGGCACAGACGACATGACCGGCAGCATCATAAAAGGCCGTGGTCTGCCCGTTGCCCAGGGTATGATGCACAAGCCGCTTTTCATCCAGCACGGCCCGCTTGGGCAGGCCAACCAGATGGATGACCGGCAGATGCTCCGCATATGCCCCGGCAACGCCGTTCATGGCACTCAGCTCGCCAACGCCATAGGTCGTGTTCAGGGCCGCAATCCCCCGTATGCGGGCGTAGCCATCGGCCGCATAGGCGGCATTCAGTTCGTTGGAGCACCCAATCCAGCGCATGTCCGCCCTGGCCGTGATGGCGTCATTGATCGGGAAGGCATAGTCACCCGGGACACCGAAGACATGCTCCACACCCAGCCGGGAGAGCTGGTCCAGAAGATAATCGACAACCTTTGCCATCGTACGTTCCTTTCATCATTGGCACGTCAGTCCGTGCCTCTGAGGAAAGCCTATCCAGCCCATCTTCAATATGATAATATTATATTTCTATACAGACTATAGCCTTTTCCCTATGCCATACCCCCAACTGACCCTCCGGGAACTCCACTACTTCATGGCCGTTGCCACACAGGGCAGCTTCAGCCGTGCGAGTGACCAGCTGCACATCAGCCAGCCTTCCCTGAGCATGGGCATCCGCTCTCTGGAAAACAAACTGGACGTCCGCCTTTTCGAGCGGTCCCACAAGACCATCACCCTGACGGAAAAGGGCAAGACCTTCTTTCTTCATGCTGAACGTCTGCTTGAGGCCGAACAGAATCTTCACCGGGCGATGGCGGATGATTCAGGCCCCCTGAAGGGGACGGTCCATCTGGCACTCCCACCCATATTGGGGGCGATCTATTTCCGTCCCATCATCCGGCAGTTCTGCAGCCTCTATCCCGATGTCGTGCTGAACATCGAGGAACATCCCTCCGACAGGCTGGTGGCCCAGCTTCTCGGCCATCACACGAACATCGCCGCCCTCATAGGGCCTGTCCAGAACAGGCAGCTGCGCACCATCCCCTTTGCAGAGGCAGAACTCTGCCTGCTGATGGCCGACTCACACCGGCTCGCAGGCCGGGAGAGCTGCTCCTTCACGGACATTCTGGATGAGAAGATCGTCCTCATGAATGAGAACTTCAAGATAAACCGTTTCATCTCGGAGGCCTTTGCCAGTCACGGGGCCGCACCCCATGTCACCGGGCGCACGGGTGACACAACCCTCCTGCTGACCATGGTTCAGGCGGGTGTCGGCGTCACCATCATTCCGGCGGCCTTCCACAATCCGGCCCAGAATGACGGGCTGTACTGCTGCCCGTTGCAGGACCCGACCATCCGCATCACCATTTCACTCGCTGTCCGCCGCAACAGCCCCCTGAACAAAGCCGAAGAAGCCTGGTTGCAGACCAGCTTGCCCTGACCCCCTGCCCGAGACGCCTGCAAGCACCAACATGCCCCGGCCTCCATTCGGCTCTCCCCGGCACAAGGACAATTTTCCAACGCATGGTTTATAAAAGCCATGAAAAAGACAAACATTCCACCTACATCACGACCTGCAGTCGCATGGTCTCTGACTGCCTTCCTGCTGGTATCAGAATACTATCTCTGTAGAATGATGGAGTCTCCGTGGAAAAACGCACAAAAGAACCCATGAGCCCGAGTGCCGGGTCGCTCTGCTCGATACTCCTTACAAATAACGAAAAATATCCATTGAAAACCATTCATGAAGACTTTATGAAGGCTAAATATCAAATAAAATTTTTAATTAGCAATGTATATATTCTCTTCAATGCAAATTTTACAAAAACTTCTTCACTACAACCACATATTGCATCCACTATAAAATTACTTATCCCAACAAGTTGTTTGGATTTAACAAAAATGTATCTTGAATTTCTTTAAAGTGTTCCTTAAGCAAGAGTAAACCCAGTCTACTTCAGTCATGATCTGTACGTCCCGTCCGTACATCTCATCAGACGGACAGAGCAGCGTGTGCAACATCTACAGGAAGGTGCGATCACAATGACAGACCTCAACTTTTCGTACGGGAAAACGACATCTGTCACACTGGCCCCCTCAGAACAGGTGCCAGCCTATGGGCGGAAGGCATCTTCTTCCATGAAGGTATCGGCCAGGATTGCGCTGCTTCTGGCAAGCGTATCGTCCTTCTCCATCATCAGCACACCTGCACGTTCGGATGATACGGCACAGTCCCAGCAAGGCGGTACTGTCCGCACCTTTTCCCCTGCTGCTGGAGAGACTGATACAGTCACAGACACCATTACGGATGGTAAAGGAAACACCCCCCTCTCCGTAGAGCAGGCTGGTGCGGGGACGACTGTCCTTTCCGCCGCCAACAGCTATACCGGGGCAACAGACATCACGCAGGGGACGCTGGCTCTCTCCGGCAATGGCAGCATCGCCAATTCCAGCGGTGTCACCGTGGACAAGAACACCACGTTCGACATCAGCGGGAGCAGCTCCAACGTCACGGTGCAGGACCTGTCCGGTGCAGGCAATGTCACTCTCGGCCAGAACGGACTCACCCTCTCATCAGCCAAGGCTGGCAGCCCCTATGACGGCGTCATCTCCGGGACGGGCGGCCTGACCGTTGACGGCGGGTCCAAGACCTTGACAAATGCCCAGACCTACAGCGGTGATACCAGCATCAACAACGGGGCCACCCTTGCCCTGACGGGCAATGGCAACCTCGCCAACACCCGTGTCCAGCTGAACAACCGGGATGTTTCCGGCCCTTCAACCTTTGACATTTCGCAGGCCTCACACCCGGTTGATGTCCAGTCCATCATGTGGGGCAACAATGGCGCTGTCGTCAATCTGGGCAGCAACACGCTCAACATCACCAACAGTGGCTCCAATGATACAAATGGAGCGACCTTCAAGGGGGATGGAGCAACCCTAAATGTTTCGGGTCAGAAACAGGGCTTCAACGGCACCATCACCGGCAATACCAGCCTCGTCGCCAATGCCAGTATCGTTGACATGTATGGCAGCAAGCAGTTCGACTACACAGGCAGCACGACCGTCAACAATGGCAGCTCGCTGCATGTGTACGGTGCTGTCATCGGTACGCCGCAGGTCACTGTCAGCAACGGTGGCAAGCTGGATGGCACGGGCACCATCGGTTCCTCAGGCAGCACGACAACAATCGAACAGGGTGGGAGCATCAACCCCGGCACGCCTGCTGCCTACCGGCAGACCCTGTCCATCGGCAATGATCTCACAACCCGGGGCACATCCGATTTCAGCGGTCTCCAGGACAATGGCTCCAGCAGACTTTCCAATGGATCCATCTCTGTCGGTGGCAACCTGGATCTGGGCGGAACAGTCAATGCGGTTGACCTCTCCTCACAGCAGGGCTCCGGTGTCCAGACTCTCTTCCGCTACGCAAAGCAGCTGACAACCAGCAATCCAACCCTGAATGTATATCAGTTCACGGGAGATGAGACTGGCAAGCCCTTCCTGTCACCAGACACCAAGGGTACGAGCTACCTTCAGACAGGCAACCATCAGGTCAATCTGGTCACGGCCAATGCCGGGGACAATCTGGCGTTCTGGAATGGCAGCAAGACAACTGCTGATGGCCAGATACGGGCAGGCGATGGTACCTGGTCCCAGGGGGCAAACAGCGCCACCAACTGGACCACGGCCAACGGCAGCCAGAGTTCCGCCTGGCAGGGCAAGGAATACGCCATTTTTGGCCAGCCTTCCGATGATGCCATCCAACAGAGCAAAAACGCTGCCCAGAACGTGACGGTGGATGGCAATGTCGATGTGGCTGGCATGCAGTTCAGCCAGAATGCCCGCCCGTCCTCCTATTCCGTCATCCCCAAGGATGGAAACAGCTCCATCACACTGTATGGCAACCGCTATACGGACAAGGAGCACCCGGACAAGCTCAACCGGTATTTCTACATCACCGACAGCACAGGCCAGTCTGGCACCCAGACTGATGCTGACATCAAGCAGTACGAGCAGAACAACGGTACCCTGGTCAACAAGTCAGGACTTGTCTCCACAATCCGTGTGGGGGATGGTTCAGGCTATGGTGACACCAACCTTGCCATCATCAAGACACCCATCAAGGATGATCCCAGCAACCCGACGACCCTCGTAAAAACGGATACGGGTACGCTCGTTCTGGACGGCAACAACAGCTACAATGGCGGAACCGTCATCACCAATGGTGTGCTGGAAATCACCTCCGATGCCAGCCTGGGCGCCCAGAACGGCACTCTGGGCATCAGCGGGGGGACGCTGCGGATCGGCCAGGACCTCGCCACCAACGCCAACCGCAATACTGTTCTGGGATATAACGGCGCCACCATTGACCTCAATGGTCATACTTACGACAACAATGGCTCCATCGTTGGTCCCCGGGGGGCCAACATAGCCATCAGGAGCACCACGGACAATTCCGGGCTCAGCACGGCCCTGCAGAATGCTGGCGGCCCCCAGAGCGGCACTGTGCCGGTGCTCAACCTCAATGCCGACAACACCTATCTGGGCAGGACGGACATCCAGGGCAACTGGGGTATTGGTGGGTCCAATGTCGTTGTCAATGCCAATGACAAAACCCCATTTGGCACCTCTGACAGCACAACAAAAGGTGGCGACCTGAACATCACGGCAGGGGCCATCGTCAACATGAATGGCGGGCAGGACAAATCTGCCTCCATGGGCAACCGCAATGTCGTCATCAATGACAACAGCGCCCTGTATTTCAACAACAGGAGCGTTGCCGACACGGCCAACATCACGAACACGAACAACGCCAGCGTCACCTTCAGGAACGACAGCTCGGCCTCTCAATCCACCATCAGCAATGCCGGGCATGTGTTCTTTGCGGACAATGCAACAGCAGACCAGGCCACAGTCCAGAACAACAGCGATGGGGCCACTGTTGATATCACGAAAGCGACCAATGGTGTGTCCATCGGCTCCCTGTCCGGCAATGGCAACGTGTCTCTGGGCGACCAGACACTGACAGTCGGTGCCCTCAACAAGGACGACACTCTTTCCGCCATCATATGGGATGCTGGCAACCACAAGGGATCCGTTGTCAAAACGGGAACGGGCACCCAGACACTGACAGGCAACAACAGCTACACCGGCTCCACGACCGTCAACAACGGTACCCTTGCCCTCGCTGGCCAGGGTACCATTACCAACTCCTCCTTTGTTGATGTCAACAAGGGGGCAAAGCTGGACATCAGCCAGTCCGCCAATGACCAGAATCTGACCGACATCCGGGGTGGCGGTGATGTGGCTCTTGGTGACCACTCCCTGTCCCTGACGCAGGCTGATTCACAGCACAGCTATGATGGTGTCATCTCTGGAACCGGCGGCCTGAAAATCCTTGCCGGGGAAAAAACACTCACCGGGCAGAATACCTACACAGGTGATACGGTCGTCGCCCAGCAGGCAGGCCTGACCCTGGATGGCGGAAAGCTCGACAGCCAGCTGTTCAATAACGGCACGTCCGTTCTCCAGAACGGTGCCGAGATAACGAAGACAGTAACGAACGACCATGGCGGCACGCTGACGGCACATGACGCAAAACTGGCGGACATCACCAACGGCAGTACGGCCGGGCAGATCCTGCTCGACAGGGGGACAACCGCCTCTGGCACGCTGGCTGCTTCTGATGGCCAGTTCACCATTGGTGAAGGTGGGGCCAGTGTCGGCTCTCTCTCTGGCAGCAGTAAAAGCACGGGTACCCTCAATGACACCCTGACCATCACCAATGGTCATGACGGCTATAACGGCACCCTCTCCGGCAATGGTGGCCTGAACATCACCGGGGGAAGTGGCGAATATCTCAACGGCCAGAACACCTATGCCGGGAAAACCCATGTCGGCCCCAATGCCAACCTCACCCTGCAGGGAAGCATCGCCGGGGACCTCAACAACGATGGGCAGACCTACATCAACCCCAACGCAACAACGGCAGGCAGGGCCAGTGTCGGCGGGAAAACAACCAACACGAACCAGCTCACCGCACAGAGTGCCATCCTGGGCAATGTCAGCAACAAGAGTGGCACCACAACCCTGCATCAGAGCACCACGCAGGACCTTACCAACGAGGCCGGCACAACAACACTCGACCGCACCACGGTAAACGGGCAGACTACGAATTCCGGCACACTCACCACCTCTGCCTCAAAACTGGGTGACATCAGCAACAACGCCGGAACAGCCACGCTGGATGGCAACAGCACTGCCGGGCATGTCACCAATGCTGCTGGAGCCAGCTTCACCCTCCAGAACAGCGGAACGATCAGCTCTGCCGACAACCAGGGCTCCATGACACTGGGGGCCTTCAGTACAGTTTCAAGAGATGTCACCAATACTGGCAACGGGTCCCTGACGCTCGACAACAGCACCATCAACGGTACCCTCACCCATAATGGCCAGAGTCTGACCGTCACGGACAAAAACGCCTCTGTCGGTTCTCTCGCAGGAAACGGCAACGGCACGCTGGATGGTGCCCTGCATCTCACCAATGCCCATGACACCTATAACGGTATCCTCTCCGGCAAGGGCGGGCTGGCTCTTGACGGGGGGAAAGAAACCCTCACGAACCATCAGGCCTATACCGGCGACACAACCGTCGGGCAGAGTGGTGACCTGACCCTGACAGGCTCCCTTGCCGGGGCACTTGTCAATGGCGGCCACTCCACTCTCCAGAACGGTTCCGCTGTCAACGGAGTGGTCACAAACACCAATCAGGGCTCTCTGGAAGCACATGGTGCTGCCTTGGGGGCTGCCACAAATACCAGTACGGCCGGGACGCTGCTGCTCGACCAGGGAACAACCATTGCCCACACCCTTGCTTCTGATGGTGGCCAGATTACCATCGGTCAAGGCGGCGCCAGTGCTGAATCGCTTGCAGGCACGAACAGTGACGCCAAAATCACGCTCAATGACACCCTGACACTCACCGGTGGGCATGATGGCTATAACGGTACCATCACCGGCACGGGTGGCCTGACCATCCTCGGGGGCGGCAAAAACGACATCCAGAGCACGGGTGAGTATCTCAATGGCCACAACACCTATACAGGTGAAACCCATATCGGCCAGAACAGCTCCTTCACCCTGAAAGGCAGCATCACCGGGGACCTCAGAAACGAGGGTGATACCTACGTCAACCCCAATGCCAACACCGCAGGCCAAGTCAGCATCGGCGGGACGACGACCAATACACACCTTTTCACGTCGCAGAATGCCATTCTGGGCAAGGTCATCAACAATGATGGCACCACCACGCTGAATGAAAGCCAGACCAAGGACATTGACAACAATGCCGGGGAGACGGTCCTCACCGGCACGACGGCAGGGGCCATCACCAACGCCAAGGGAGCCACCTTCACAACCCAGCAGAGCCAGCATTCCGACGGCACGACAGTCAACAACAGTCTCGCTTCCGCCGACAATGCGGGCACGATGAAACTCGACCACACCACGATAAACGGGCAGACCACGAATTCCGGCACACTCACCACCTACAACTCAAGGCTGGGTGATGTCAGTAACAACGCCGGAACAGCCACGCTGGATAGCGGAACTACCGCTGGCCATGTCATCAATGCTGCTGGGGCCAGCTTCACCCTCCAGAACAGCGGAACGATCAGCTCTGCCGACAACCAAGGCTCCATGACACTGGGGGCCTTCAGTACAGTTTCAAGAGATGTCACCAATACTGGCAACGGGTCCCTGATACTCGACAACAGCACCATCGACGGTACCCTCACCCATGATGGCCAGAACCTGACCGTCACCAGCAACAATGCCTCCGCCGGGTCCCTCGCAGGAAACAGCAACGGCACGCTGGATGGCACGCTCATCCTGACAAAGGCCAGTGACACCTACGCCGGGTCTCTTTCCGGCAATGGTGGCCTGACCATCGATGGCGGGACGGAAATCCTGACAGGTGACAGCACCTATTCAGGCCCGACGATGATCCAGAACCAGGCAACTCTGGAAGTGGATGGTCGTAATGGTTCCAGCCCGGTTTCCGTCGGCAATGGCGCAACTCTGCGTGGTACCGGCACCGTCGGCTCAACCCAGACTGTCTCCGGTGCTACGGTCGCCCCCGGTGCGATCGGCTCTGATGCGCTCTCCACCCTGCATGTCAGTGGTAACCTGACCATGGCCAAGGGCTCTGTCCTGCGGATCCGCGGGACGAGCGATACGACGGGCCAGACCATTGACACGGCAAAAGGCAACGGGTTCCATGAACTCACCTCCGACCGTCTGGCTGTCACGGGCACGGCTTATCTGCAGGGCGGGACTCTGGACCTCCAGCTGAAGAATGCAGGCGCAGGCCTGACATATGGGCAGGCTTACCGTGTCCTGACGGCATCCGGCGGTGTCAACGGCCAGTTTGACGAAAAACTGTCGAGCAATCTGGCACCCCAGTATGCCTATCTGGACCCAGCCTTTGCCTACAGTGCCGATGCTGTTGACATCGTCCTGCGCCGCAATGCCAGCTCGTTCAGCACGGTAGGTGAAACCCGCAACCAGATTACCACCGGCCAGGGGCTGGACCATCTCGCTCCCAGCTCGGCGCTCAGCCAGGCCATGACAGGCCTGACACGGGACCAGGCACGGCGGGCGCTGGACAATCTCTCCGGTGAGCTGCACGCCTCCATCCGTACGGCGCTGATTCAGGACAGCTTCTACATCCGCAATGCGGTGATGGACCGTCTGGCAAACAGCGACTGCGATTATGGCCATAATGGCCAGAGCCTCTATGACCTGAAGACGCATAAAAAGAATGGCGCCTGCTATTCCGACCATGCTGTCCTGTGGGGGCAGGCTTACGGAGCCCTCGGCCATAACAGCGGGGATGGCAATGCTGCCCTCATGCACCACAACACGGCCGGGTTCATCATGGGGGCGGATGCGCCGATCAACCGCAGCAACTGGCGTGTCGGCGGGCTGCTGTCCTATGGTCACTCCCAGTTCAACATCCAGCGGGGGCGCTCCTCCTCCGGCAACAGCAACAACATCACTGTTGGGGCCTATGCCGGGACACACTGGGGCCGCCTGAACCTGCGGCTGGGCGCTGCCTATAGCTGGAATGTCATCAACACCCGTCGGCATGTCGCCGTTGGTGATTATGGCGGGCGCCTCAGCAGTGGCTATCTGGGTGGAACTGCACAGACATTCGCTGAACTGGGCTACAAGATGCGCACCGGGCGCGGCGTCTTCGAGCCGTTCATGAACGTGGCGTATGTGAACATGCAGACCAACAGCTATCATGAGCATGGCAACGAGGCCGCCCTGCGCAGCCGTGGGACGGATACGGGGGTCACCTTCTCAACCTTCGGTTTCCGTGCCGCCACGACGCTGAATATCGGCCGGACGATCTTCATGCCGCACCTCACGGCAGCCTACCGCCATGGCTTCGGTCGCCTGGGGTCCCGCCAGCATGAGGCCTTTGCCACGACAGGCGGGACCAGCGACATGGACGTCGCCGGTGTTCTGCTCTCCAGCAATGCGGCTGTCGTGAATGCTGGCATGACGGCCCGCCTGACTGATCGTATTGATCTGGATCTGTCCTACATTGGCCAGTACGGCAACCAGTCGACCGAAAGCGGTGCAACGGGAACCTTCAAGATGAAGTTCTGATCCCGTATCTCCGGTATCGCAGACAGAAAAGGGCGGACCACCATGGTCCGCCCTTTTTGTTGGGTGTGGCTCCTACCAGCTGCCCCCTGGGGATACGCCTGCCCACAGTACAGAACAGACCGTAACAGACTGGACCTGTGCAGGTAATTATGAAGGACTGGCTTAATCTCTGATAAGGGAACAGCCCCTATCTTCAGACGGTTTCCACGAAAAAACCGGATACCACCCAAGATAGCTGCTCATGATTGTCGCACAGAACCAGACCATCACGTACACTCCCCAATCCCGTAAAGCTGTCATCAACACCACGCTTTTCATGCCTGACAACCTGTCGTTGCCACAGGAGGATACGTTTTTCGCCTTTCAGGGAGGGTCACTGGTCATCTCACCGGCATCATGGAATGGCACCGTCAGCTCTTCTCTCATGGCTGCCCCCCATTCCCTGACCATAGACCCCGGAACAGGTGGACAGCTTGCTCTTGATTACGGAGGGCTGAGCGGTGCCTCCCTCCAGACCAATCTTTCCCTGGACCTCCATCTGGTCAGCCCACCACCATCCGGCTTCACATTCCAGTTCACATTTTCCGGCCAGACGACATCCAGAACAACAACACGGCAGCGCTACGATGCCTCGGCCAACCAGACCATCATCCAGATGAACGAGGATTACAGCTTCTACAGCACGGTCCATGCAAACATCTTCATTCCCGGCAATCCATATGGCCTCCCGCAGGATGGACGCTGGTCCCCGTTCACACCTCCGGCACCACCACAAACCAGTGCGGATGTTGTCTGCTACCTCGCAGGCACATTGATAGACACCCCCCAGGGCCCCAGACCCATTGAGGAGCTGAGGGCCGGTGATGCCATCCATGTCTTCCGGAATGGTCACAAACACATCGAACATCTCCGCTGGAGTGGCTGGAAATCCGTCACACCCACCTCGTCTGACGACTGGCCAATACGCATCAGACGCCACACATTCGGGGAGAACTGTCCCTTCCGTGACCTCTACATTACCGAAGAGCACTGCCTGCTGCTGAAAGGCAGCTTCATTCCCGCCCGTATGCTCGTCAATGGCAGGACGATCCTGCGGGAAGAACGGGACAGCTACGACATTTACCACATCGAGACCTATGAGCATCGCATCATCAGTGCCAATGGTGTCCTGTCCGAAACATATCTGGACACGGGCAACCGCCACAGTTTCACGACGCCTGAAGCAGCCCTGTCCATTCCCTCCCCAGCGTCCTTCCACTCCCGCCCCAAAGACTGGCAACAGGACGCCGCCGCCCCGCTGAACGTGGATCGGGCCTTTGTCGAGCCCCTGCATGCTGCACTGGCAGAACGGGCAACCCGGCTGGGATTCCCACCGGAAACCGCCAGACCAGCTACCACGGACGACCCGGCCCTGACCCTGCTGGACCCACAGGGGACCGAACTCGCCCTGTATCAGCGCAATGGCGGACACTACCTGTTCTGGCTGAAAAACAGTCCATCCTTTCTCACCATCAAGTCCCGGACAAGCCGGCCGGACAGACAGATTGGCCCTTTCGTGGATGACAGACGAACCCTGGGCGTTCTTGTCGGCGAGATAACGCTCGTTCAGCCTGATGGAACCGACATCCCCCTGACATCACACCTGACAGCCGCCCCGAACACAGGATGGGATGTTACAGAGCCTGTTCCATGCCGCTGGACCACCGGGGCAGCCCATCTGCCACTGCCTGACATGAAACAGCAGAATGGCTGCCTGCTGAAGCTCGAGATACTCAGTGCAGGCCCCTATGCTCTTGCCTGACAACCCACTGAAAACACATAAGGGGATGGCCCATACGGACCATCCCCTCACAGAGAGCCTGCCCTGACTGGACAGAGACCCTACCCACGGCCATCCCTTGCGGGATGACAGGGATCAGATCAGACGTGTGACGAAGTTCACAGCCTGCTGAATGCCCGTCCCTACGAGAGACAGGATCGTACGCAGAGGATGCTGCAGGAAATTGCTAAAAGCAGAGGTAAAGCTCTGGATAGGAGACAGCAGCTGCCCAAGACCACCAAGGCCACCAAGATTGAAACCGGCAGCAGGAGCAGCAGCCCCCTGCGGGTAGCTAACGGCCGGGATCGTATTGGTATTGGCAGCCGGGGCCAGAGCGGCCAGCGGGTTCTGTGCGCCGCCACCAAGACTACCAAGACCACCAACCAGACCACCAATCAGGTTGCCCAGACCAAAACCACCAGAAACGCTGTCCAGCTCGCGGTTGCTGAGAGCTCTCATGTCAAGTCTCCACACACTTTCTATTAAGGAGTTGGAAGCCCCATATGCGTCTTCCGATGTCATAAATCCATATTCACGAAATACAGTCAACAGGAAAATGATGAATTCTTCCAGTTTAACTTTGTAATAACTTTAAATGCACAATTTATTTTATAATTTTACTTTGTATTTTTTTTAACATTTTGATCATATATTCGTATTTATATACATTTTATTTTAATAATTAAAATTAAAATACAAAAATTTAAAGTTGAATTATGAAAAATTTTGCTAAAATTCCTTGGAACATCCAATAAACAGACCCACATCACACCCTACAATTAATGAATGGTAATATATATGACTGTTCATACACGCTCATGAAAAAGATGAAGAAACAGCAGACCATTGTCATGCTCTCCTCTTCAACACCCCAAAAGTCTCCACATACAGTCTTCTGAACCATCGGCCCGAAGCGATTCAGTCTCTCCTGACGCCAGCTGGTCAATGTTGCCAACAGCCACCCGAATCCTGCACGGGGGCCACTACGGACAAAAATCATACGATTCCCGATGAGGCTGCCGGCCCCCGTGAAGAAAGCAACGCCATTCCCTCCCCACAGATAACGGCAGCACAAATTCGAAACCCTGCGCAGGAATGTCACCAGCCCCAACGGGACGGTATGGCTGTTCACAGGAACCCCTGCCGTCTCATCCAGAATTCGGCCAGAATGGGCCACTGCCCTGTTGATCCATTCCTGCGCCCCAGACCAAAGCCATGACCCCCAGTTGCAAAACGGTGGTCTTCACAAGGTCGCCCATGCCGCTGATAGGCCTGCAACAGCAACGTCTCCTGCTCAGGTGACACGATCGGATCATCCAGCGCATGAGCCATGAACAAAGGCGGCGCATCATCCCGGACATGCGATGGCAGAGACCAGCGGACAGCCCGTTCCACTGTCGGATTATCCCCCAGACACACCCGACTGGTACGACTCCCGGTAAAAGGAGGCGCAACACTGACAACCGGATAAAGCAGCATCAGCAGGACCGGTGGCGCATCATGGTCCTGCAAAGCTGTCAGACCCAGCAGGTGCCCCCCGGCAGAAAAACCCATGAAACCCACACGCCGCACATTACCACTTCCACCAACCTGCCCGGACCGTAACAGATGCAGGGCCTGTCTGGCATCCGCCAGTGGGGCCCCCATGCCTTCAGCCCATCCCTCGCCTGGCAGACGATACAGAAGAATGGCAACAGTCACACCCAACGAGACCAGCCACCGGGCCGCAGGCAAGGCTTCATGTCCTACGGCAATATGCCCATAACCACCACCTGCTGCGATGATGACAGCCGATCCATTCGGATGGACGGGCCGCATGACATGCAGACCCGGCACATGAATACCGTAAACACGCCCTCCCCGCGCAACACGGGGCTGCTCCATGGTACCAACCTCCGGCCAGAGAGGATAAAAGCCAGACTCATCATGCAGCATGGCCTTCACAGGGCATGTCCCTCGGGCCAGACCACGCCTGCCCCCTCCCGCAGAGACCGCCAGGGAAAGAGCGGAACAGCCTTGCAGAAACTGGCGGCGGGTGCTCATCTGTCGGCCTCTTTTCCTTCTGACGACGACACGGAAACCCTACCTGCACCCCCACCGTGCGGAAACATGAAATATTCATGACATCTCCGTAAAAGAGAGCTGAAACCTCTCCTGAACCCGGCAAGAACCCTACTCTTCCGCCGCTTGTGACCCGATTGGCGGTGCTGTTTCCGCTCCCCGTGAATTACGGTAGGTTAGCCCGCCTGAAAGGGGACAGACACATGATGCGCCAGAAGCAGCATATCGTGCAGCGTTATGAAGATGAGCTGCTCCATTTACGGTCCCTGATGGAGCAGATGGGGGGACTGGTAGAGCATCAGCTCTCCCTCATCCTTGCAGGCATTGCCGAGAATGATGGCCGGACAGCCCTTCAGGCAGCACGGCAGGATGATGAAGTGGATGCACTGGAACAAAAGGTGGAAACACTCGCCATCCGTCTGCTGGCCCTGCGCAGCCCCATGGCGGCAGATCTGCGGGAGATCGTCGCCTGCATCCCCATGGCTGGCGCCCTGGAACGCATGGGCGATTATGCCAGCTCCATCGCCCGGCGCCTCAGCCAGATGGAACAGCCCCTTCCCCGCCCCGCCCGCCTCGCCCTGAGCGAAATGGGACGGCTGGTGCTGGAGCATCTCCGCCGCATCATGGATGCCCTGGCCCACAAGGATGACAGTGCCGCCCATGCCATCTGGGCCGCCGACCAGCTCGTGGACAAATACTGTGAAGCCATGACGGCAGATTCCCTGGAACAGATGACCCGTCATCCCCATACCATCCGCCTCCATATCTCCCTGCTTTTCATCATCAGGAATCTGGAACGGATCGGCGACCACACCACCAACATGGCCGAACGTGTGGTCTTCATGGTCACGGGGGCTACGCTGCCCCCGACCCGCCCGCATGGCCATGACAGCCAGCCACTCCCACCCGGACAGGAGTCCCCCAGCCCATGAAACCCCCTGCCAGCCCCCAGAAAGGCTCTGTTCTTGTCGTGGAGGATGAACCCACCCTGCGGGTCCTTCTGGAACACAGCCTGAGGCAGCGGGGCTATCAAGTCAGCACCGTCATGGATGGCGAACAGGCACTGGCCTTCCTCGAAACAGAACGACCGGACGTCGCCCTGCTGGACTGGATGATGCCCGGTCTCTCCGGGCTGGAACTCTGCCGCATCATCCGGCAGAAACCGGGGCTGAAGGACCTGCCCGTCCTCTTCCTCACGGCCCGGACGGACGAGCAGGACGTCATCGCCGGGCTGGACAACGGCGCTGATGACTATCTGACCAAACCATGCAGTACCGACAGGCTGGATGCCCGCCTGCGGGCCCTGCTTCGCCGCACACGCCCCGTACAGGACATCGTGACATTCGGCCCCCTTACGCTGGAACCGGAGAATCATCAGGTCACACGGGCCGGGCGTCCCATCGCCCTGGGGCCAACCGAATACCGCCTGCTGGAACTCTTCATCCACCATCCCCGCAAGGTCTTCTCCCGGGAAACCCTGCTGGAACGTCTGTGGGGCCCCAACGTCCATGTGGAGATACGCACGGTGGACGTTCATATCCGCCGCCTCCGCAAGGCGCTGAATGAAACGGGGGAAGCCGACCTCATCAGGACCGTACGGGCCGCCGGTTATGCGCTGGATGATGGCACCATCAGCCAGCACGGCCCATCCTCCGGCTGATCCGTCTCATGGCCTCTCCGCTCCTGCCAGAGATCATCACGGCAACCTGTGCCTGCCTTGCCCTGACGGGCTGGGCCATGGTCTGGCACCTGTCCCGGCGCCCCCACGGCACCACCCGCCCCGACAGCCCCAGACCATCTGCCCCACCCCCGGGCAGCGTTCTGCCCTTCCATGAGGCCACCCTGCTGGTAGATACCATCCCGGGCATGGCCCTCATTCTCGGCTCCGTCGGACAGATCATGGCCTGCAACGAGGCGGCACGGACCCATTATGGCAACAGCCTCGGGGCGCTCCTTCGCCACCCCACGGCACACAGCACCCTGCATAGCGCCCTTCATGCTCCCCCAATGGATGATGGCCTTCCTGCACCCTGTTCAACCACCATCAGGCTGGATGTTCCCGTAAAATGCTCCGTCCATCTCGCCATGCGCAGACTGCCCGGTGCAGCAGGACGGAACAGCCTTGTCCTCGTCCTGCTGCATGACCGCAGTCTCATTCAGGCTGTAGACCGCATGAGAGCCGACTTCGTGGCCCACGCCAGCCACGAGCTCCGCACACCTCTGGCCTCCCTCACTGGCTTCATCGACCTGATGAAAGAGGGAGGCGACCAGACCGATCAGACATCCCGCACCCTGTATCTGGAGATCATGAGCCAGCAGGCAACACGGATGCAGCGGCTGATCGACCGGCTGCTCTATCTGTCCCAGCTTGAGATGAAAGGCCACCACCACCCCCGGGAAGAGCTGGAAGCAGAAGAACTGTTCGCCCTTGTGCTGGGCGAAGTCACCCCACGTTTCCAGCACGACAGCCGCAGGCTGACCGTAACGCAGGAAGACAGCCTGACCCTGCTGGCCAACCGGGATGAAATGGTGCAGGTTCTCCTCAACCTCATCGAAAATGCCATCCGGTACGGCACAATGCCGGAACGGACCCTGCACGTCCGCCTTCACGCCAGACGGGCCACCCCGGCCGAAGGACCGACCTCCTCCCTGCCGGGACTCCTGATCACGGTGGAAGATAACGGCCCTGGCATTGCCGCCCACCATCTCCCCCGCCTTACAGAACGCTTCTACCGCATCACGCCGCCATCCGACTCCAGCCATGCGGAGGCCGGACAGGGTACGGGGCTGGGGCTGGCCATCGTCCGACAGATTCTGGAGAGACATGGTGGGCAACTGCACTTCACCAGCACGGTTGGGCAGGGAACAACCTGCCACGTCTGGCTCCCGGCCGCCCCACTCCCACAGGACCAGGCAGCAGGAAAATGACAGCCCCCCTTGCAGACGGACGCTGGCCAGCCCCAAGTTGGAAGACAAGGCAGCAACCGCCTGCACAGGCCCATGAAACAGGGAGACCCTGCGTGCCCTACATCACCACCAGCGACCATGTGAAACTGCATTACGAGGATCACGGCCAGGGACGCCCCCTGATCATGATCCATGGCTGGACCTTTTCCAGCCGCTTCTTCCACCGCAATGTCGGGTCATTCGCAAAACAGTATCGTGTCATCACGCTGGACCTGCGAGGGCATGGAGAATCCGGGAAACCGGACCACGGCTACCGTATCGCCCGTCTGGCAGCAGACCTCCGGGACCTGCTGGAAGCACTGGAGATTGAAGACGCCACCGTGCTGGGCTGGTCCATCGGCTCCCCCATCATATGGTCCTATCTGGAGCTGTTCGGCCGGCACCGGCTCCGCAGCGCCATCTTCGTGCAGCAGACACCAAAGCAGTTCTTCGCCCCGGACTGGAAGCTGGGCCACGCCACCTGCTACGACGGGGCCGGGCTGACCTTCCTCCAGCAGCAGCTGGTTTTCAACCGGTCCGCTTTCGACAGGCAGAACCTCTCGGACTGCCTCAGCACCAGTCTTCCCGAAGACGAAAAGGCCATGCTTCTGGAAGAAATGGCCAAATGTCCCAGCCAGGCAGCCTCTCTCATGATGGCCGACCACACGACCCAGGACTGGCGAGACGTCCTGCCCCATCTTGACCTGCCCTGCCTGATGATGATTGCCGGCAAAGACAAGGTTCTTCCGGCTGCGGGGCCCCGCTGGGTCGCCGAGCACATGCCGCACTGTCAGGCCGTGGAGTTTGAAAACAGCTCCCACATGGTCTTTCTCGATGAGACGGAAAAATTCAATCAGACGGTTCTCACCTTCATGAAAGAAGGAGCAGCAGCATGAGTGGTTTCCCCTTCGCCTTCGGAATGAACGAATTCACAACCCAGCCATGGCCCTTTGAGGAAGACATCCAGCGCTATGCCGCCTTGGGCGTGGAGACAGTTGAGCTGTGTGAAAGCAAGCTGGATCCGCAGCGGGTGGAGGAACAGATGGCGCTGCTGAAAACAAGCGGCCTGAAGGTCAGCTCCTTCCAGCCTGCCGTCCGTACCTTTGGGGCCAGCAAAATGATGCCCTACCCCCAGGAGCCTGAGCGCCGCCTTGCCCGGCTGGAAGAAAGCATGCGCCGTTACGCTCCCTACACCCAGGGGGTGCCGTTTGTCGTCAATACCGGGGCCCCTGAGAATGGCGATGTTCTAGGGTGCATCACCCGCACGATCGATGCCCTGCGCCGCCTCTGCCCTCTGGCAGCGGAGCTGGGCATCACCCTCTCACTGGAGCCACTGAACCCGACCTCCATCAATTACGAGACGGCCATCTGGACCATCGATCAGGCTCTGGACATCATCAAGACCGTGGACCATCCCGCTCTGGGGCTGTGTCTGGATTACTGGAACATCTGGCAGCAGCCAGAGGCCTGTGCCGCCATCCGCCGTGCAGGGGCACTCATCAATGTCGTACAGATAAGCGACTGGCGCACGCCACGTTCCGCCGCAGACAGGCGCATACCCGGCAAAGGATGCATCCCCCTCCATGAGCTTCTCCACGCCACATGGGATGCCGGATTCCGGGGCGCCTGTGCCGTGGAGATTTTCTCTTCCGACGTGCCGGACAGCCTCTATGAGGGCGACCTCTCTGCCCTGATCACCCAGTGCCGGGCCGCACTGGAGCATATCTGGACCCATCCCGGCGCCGGATGAGCCTGCCATCAAGGCCATGGGAAGACCCTCCTGCCGTGGCCCTGTGTGCATGGCAGGCACTCCGGACAGTTTCCTTCATAACAGCGTCTGATATTTGTTTCATAATCAGAATAATTTATTTTTTAAGGCTTATCTCCGGCACAATTCTATCCCATAAAGATGGAGTGTCTTACGCAATGAGGGTCCGTTTCCATGCTCAGCCTGTTTGACCTGTTCAAGATCGGGATCGGTCCCTCGTCGTCCCATACGGTCGGCCCCATGCGGGCGGCACAACGCTTTGCCGATGTCTTGGCGGACCTGCCTGACGGCCCGCTGGAAAAAAGTCCGGCCCGCATTGTCGTCACCCTTTATGGCTCCCTGGCCCTGACAGCCGAAGGACACGGCACCATAAAGGCCGTCCTGCTTGGCCTTGCTGGCGAAACACCGGAACATGTCGACCCTGACGCAGCAAAAAAGCTGGTCCAGCACATTGAAAGCACGCATCTGCTGAACCTCAATGGCACGAGCTTTTCCTTTGATTATCAGACCGACATCTGCCTGGACACGGCCACCATCCCGCCCATCCATCCCAACACCATGCAGTTTGAAGCCTTCGGGCGGGATGGCACGCTGATAACCCGCCAGCGTTTCTGCTCCGTTGGCGGGGGATTCATTACACCAGAGGAACAGGCACGGACGATGTCCTACTCCCTGCCGGATGTCCCCTTCCCTTTCCGCAGTGGTGCAGACCTCCTCGCCCACACAAAACGACAGAACACCGATATTGCCAGCATCATGATGGCCAACGAGACCGCCACCCGCCCTCTCTGGGACGTGGAACGCGGCATGGACAGGATTGCCGACACGATGCTGGCCTGTATTGAAGCCGGGCTGCACAATACAGACACCCTGCCCGGTCCCCTGAAAGTCCAGCGACGGGCGGCCAAACTGTATGCACGCCTCCAGGCCAAAACCAATGCTGCCCCGTCCCCCCATGGCGTAATGAACTGGATCAGCCTCTTCGCCATTGCCGTCAACGAGGAAAATGCTGCTGGTGGACGGGTCGTGACCGCCCCCACGAATGGCGCTGCGGGCGTCATCCCGGCTGTCATGCGCTATTATCGGGACTTCTGCCCCGAATATACGACCAACGGGCTGCGGACCTTCCTCCTGACAGCAGCAGCCATTGGCGGGCTGTTCAAGCTCAATGCCTCCATTTCCGGGGCGGAAGTAGGCTGCCAGGGCGAGGTCGGCGTGGCGTCATCCATGGCAGCAGCAGGGCTGACGGCCGCCCTGGGTGGTACGCCGGAACAGTGCGAACATGCTGCGGAAATCGCCATGGAACACCATCTGGGCATGACATGCGACCCGGTGGCCGGGCTTGTGCAGATCCCCTGCATCGAGAGAAACGCCTTTGGAGCCGTCAAGGCCATCAATGCTTCATCTCTGGCCATGAGTGATGACAGCGGGGCGCATTATGTCTCGCTGGACCACGTCATCAAGACCATGGCCGAAACCGGACGTGACATGAACCACCGTTACAAGGAAACCGCCCTGGGCGGTCTGGCTGTCAACGTCCCGGCCTGCTGATGGTTGCTGGAACCGCTTGCCTGAACACACCACAGCTCATACGATATCGTGAGTCCTTTTTCTCCCCGTGCTGCGGTATCCTTGCCTCATGACACTCCATCACATGCCCGCTCTTCTGCTTGCCGCCTCCATGATGGCGGTCGTGTCCACCGCCCGGGCAGAACCGGGTGATCCTCTCCCTGTGGACAAGCGCCCTGCAGCACCGGCTCTTCTCATTCCCACCCTTCCCTGCCAGACGCTGGCCAGTACACCTCTCACCTATGCCTCCACAGGCAGTGACGACTCGCTGCATGTCCGTGTGCAGTGCAGCATGGAAAAAGGGCAGGACGATCTCTGGCGGGCCAAGGCGTGCCGATACGACTCCAGATGGAACGGATTTTACATGCCCCGCCATCATGGCGCCCGCCCCTACCGGGAGGCCGTAGCTGCCTACATGGGCCATGCCTGTTTCTCCGACAGCCAGCTGACGCCCTATTTCTCGGATGAGCAGACCGACCAGCCTGATGCCGTGTCCAGTGAAGACGCCTGGTCATCCCGTCTCATCGTTCCATGGCGGGGGACCCAGCCTGCCCATGGCATCAGCCGGGCACAGGATGAAACAGTCGGGAATGTCTTCCTGCACAACCGGGCCGTCACGGTAAAGCTGAGCTTTACACACGTGCCCCCCGTAACGGCAGAAGAAAACAACATGGACAAGGCCGCCCATTCTCCCCGGCGGTTCCAGCCTGCAACAAGCCTCATCAATCTGGATAATGTAGCCCCGTCCCGCTGAAGGGGCGGTCCACCACCCGGAAGGTAAGGTTGTACCGACAGTCCAGCCCGGCGACGGCTGGTGCGGCCCGTATCGGTGCCACACCGTGAAAATGATATCGGCTTGGGCCACCCCAGACCACCACATCCCCATGATGCAGCGGCACCTTGCGGCAGGGGGAACCCCGCAGGGCACCACCCCACAGGAACAGGGCTGAAAGCCCCAGCGAGACCGAAACGACGGGGGCCTGCATGGTGCGTTCGTCACGATCCTGATGCAGCCCCATTCCCGCTCCGACGGCATACCGATTGACAAGCCCGCATTGTGGGACAAACCCCTCGTAACCTGCCGCCCGTGCAGCACGCCCTGCCATATCTGCAAAAAGGGCAGGCATGGCCGGCCAGGGCTGGCCCGTCAGCGGGTCGGTCTGCATGTAACGGTAGCCCTGCCCGTCACTCACCCAACCATATGGACCACAGGCCGTCATGCCCGCTGCCATCACCCCTCCACCAGCCGTCCTGTAATGACGGAAAGGAGCCTTCTGGCTGATGGATTCCACAGCCTGAAGCAGCGCCTGCGCCTCCGCACGGGCAAAGCCACCCAGCAGAACCGCCCCGGGCGACAGGACAAGCTGCTCCCGGGTCTCCGGGAAAAGATCATCCATCAAGGGCCAGTCACTCCCCTCTCATTGCCGATGAAAGAACCGTATCTGCCTCGTGACAATCTTCATATCCTGCAACGCTCTGGAAAAAACGGCAAAATGCGGAGCAGCCTCATGCGCCCGGAAGGCAGCCCGGCTCTCATACACCTCGTGCAGCACAACAAGCATGGGATCATCCTCACTGCACTGAATGGTAAATTCCAGACAGCCCGGCTCATCAGCCCTGGAACGGGCCGCATCATGACGGCAGACTTCAAGGAATGCCTCCAGAGTATCTTCTCTGGCCTCGAATTCTGCCAGAACGACAAGTGGTCCGCACATGGAACGTCTCCTGCATGACGGATGGATGAAGACCGACCCACCCTTCTGGCAGAATGGCCCGCAACCGGACCAGACGCAACCATCCCGGCCGTGAGGCCAAAGCAGGGCAGGGCTGTATCATGACGGCTTGCCAGACGAAGAGTCGCAAGGTTTCCTGACTGGAGCCTCATCCACCCCTGCATATCCAACAGGAGACACCCCATGACAGACAGGCAGGATACCGCCGCCACCCGGTTTCTCGACAGTGCCGCCATTTCATACAGGACATGCCGCTACGACTATGCCCCACAGAAAGGCCATATCGGCGAGCAGGCCGCCAGCGCCATTGGGGCAGAGCCTTCCGCCGTCTTCAAAACCCTTGCCGTCAAGATCGACAGGAAGCAGCCCGCTTTTGCAGTCATCCCGGTGGACAGACGGGTCAACTTCAAGGCACTGGCAGCGGCTCTGGGTGGCCGGAATGCCAAGATGATGCAGCCCGATGAGGCCCATGACCGCACGGGATTCGTCTCGGGTGGAACAACGCCTTTCGGCTCCCGTGAAACCCTGCCCACCGTCATCGACCGCAGCGCACAGAAACACAGGACAATCTGGATCAATGCCGGGGACCGGGGATTTCTGGCCTGCCTGACACCCCAGGATGTGCAGATGGTGACGCAGGGGATTTTTGCCAGCATTGCCGAATGACCGGTCTTCACCCCCCACAGACATGACCATTTCATGACAGTGATTTCACTAACATTTTATCACCCTGCTCCTGTATCTTCCCATGCGGACAGCCCCACATGAGAGAGGCTGGACAGGCAGGCAGCCTGACAGAACTGGTACAAGGAAACGCAAGATGATCCATGTCTCCGGACTACTGATGAAGCGGGCAGCCGCAGGCCTTGCTCTGGCAGCTCTGGCCTGCGGTCTGGCCATCACGCCAGCCGAGGCACACCATCACCACAGTTTCGGCCACAGCTTCGCCCGGGGGCTTGGCTTCGGCGTAGGGTCCGGTGTGGGGTACAACGTGGTTGACCGTGTCTTCAACGGCTATGGCGGAGGCGGCTATTACGGTGGTGGCTACGCCATGCCCTACATGGCCCCGAGCTATGCCCCGCCGCCACCGCCACCACAGAGCACGAATGTCATTGTCATCCAGCAGCCTGCGGCTCCTCCGCCTGTACCCGGCTACCCCTACCCCGTGCCCGGCTACACCCATTTTCAGCCCGGTCAGGGATATGTCGCCCAGACGACCACATACGTACAGGGCTATGGCTATGTTCCAGCACAGCCCCAGCCCGTGACACCCTGAGCAGGCCAGACGAAAGGGGAGGATTTTAACCTTTTCTTCCCAAACTGGTATTGCTTGAATAACCAGTAAAAACTGGTTGATTTGAGTGGGATAATATCTCTATGGAGGCACAGGTTCTGCAATAACACGATAAGAAAGAGTTAATAGTCAGGGATGGTCTTCTGTCGTCTTTTCATTGACCGCCCCGTGGCGACAACACTTCTGGCACTCGCCATCTTTCTGTCCGGCATGATTGCCCTGCCTTTCCTGCCCATTTCCACCATGCCGGACATGACGGCGACCTCCATCATGGTGATCGCCAACCAGCCGGGGTCGGACCCGCAGCAGATGGCCACCTCCGTCTCCACTCCACTGGAGCGGCGGCTGGCGACCATTGCAGACATCCAGACGCTGGAATCCGTCACGACCAGAGGGCAGACGTCCATCTTTCTGGATTTTTCCTCATCCCGCAACATCAATGGCGCCCTGCGGGATGTGCAGGCAGCCCTCCATGCCGCCCGAAGCGACCTGCCCACCAGCACGCTGGAAGCAGACCCGCAGGCCTTCAAGCTGGATGGCGACAAACCGATCTATCTGCTCCATCTGACATCAGACCAGCTCCCCAGGGCACAGCTTTATGACCTCGCCACCATAAGGGTCCGCCCCATACTGGCACAGATAGCCGGTGTGGGGCGTGTCGAGCTGTTCGGGGCCTCCAACCCGGCTGTCCGGGTCGAACTGAACCCCTATCCTCTCTACCGCTGGGGGCTGAACCCCGAGGATGTCCGGGCGGCGCTGGCCTCGGCCAATGCCTTCACGCCAAAGGGCTTCATCACGTCGGGCAACCAGCGCATCCAGCTCCAGACGAATGACCAGGCTACCGAGGCCGCCCATTACAGGGACCTCATCGTGGCCTACCGCAACGGGAAAAATCCCATCTACCTCAAAGACATCGCCACCGTACGGGATGACGTGCAGGACGTGTACCAGAACAGTACACTGAACGGGAAAACAGCCATCACAATCGCTGTCATCCCCCAGCCACACGCCAATGCGGTGGAGATTGTCAACGACATCGTCAGGCGTCTTCCCCGGCTCCAGCAGGCCCTGCCTGCCAGTGCGGAACTCCGCACCGGCCTGGACCTGTCCCTGACCATCCGGGCCTCGCTGGCAGATGCCAAACAGACACTGGTCATTTCCATCTTTCTGGTCGTGCTGGTCATTGCCCTCTTCTTCCGCCACATGGCCAGCACGCTCATCCCGGCCATCACCATCCCTGTCGCTCTCTCGGGGACGCTGACAGCCATGGCGTGGTTCAATTTCTCGCTGAACATCCTTTCCCTCATGGCTCTGACCATTGCAGTCGGGTTTGTCATTGATGATGCCATTGTCGTGCTGGAGAACATTGCCCGCCACATGGAAAACGGGATGAACCGCTATCAGGCCAGCATCGTCGGCACCTCCGAGATCGCCTTCACCATCATCTCCATCAGCCTGTCCCTCATCGCCGTTTTCATCCCGCTGCTCTGCATCCCCGGTACGCTTGGTTCGGCCCTTCATGAATTTGCGCTGACAATGGCTGCGACCATTGCCATCTCCATGGTCCTGTCCCTGACCCTGACGCCCATGCTCTGCGCCCATTTCCTGACGATAGAACCAGCAGGCAGCACGCCGGCCATTCCCGAAAGGCCCCGCTATTCTCCCCTGGCAGACCCTGTCTCCTGGCTTCTCTATGGTGCCATGAGGACTGTCCGCGCCGTGGAAACGGGACTTTACCACCTGACGTCGCTCTATGACCGTTCAATGCACTGGAGCCTCCGCCACCCCATCATCATCGGGCTGACCCTGCCGGGGAGCTTCCTGCTCATGGTCGGCATCATCATTCTCATGCCCAAGACGGCCATACCCTCCATGGACCTTGCCATTCTTCAGGGCAGCATCAATGGCGAACCAAGCCTCTCCTTCAAGGCCCTGACACGCCGGATGCATCAGGTGGAAAGCATCATCCAGAAAGACCCGGCCGTGCAGACCGTCGTGACCTTCAACCGCACGAGCCATACGGGGCGCATCTTCGTCACGCTCAAGGACAAGAGCGTGCGTGACAGCATCCCCGTCATCCTGGCCCGGCTACGCAAGGCCATTCCCCAGCAGGCCGGGGCGGAGGCCTTTTTCTGGGCTCTGAACAATGGCCGCCAGGGAGGGGGCGACAGCAACACCACGGGCAATTACCGTTATGTTCTCCAGAGCGACAGCAACGGCCCCCTTTACGCCACCATGCCTCCCCTGCTGGCCCAGCTGCGGGCCAGCGGGAAGTTCCGCAACCTCTCCACCGATGCAGAGGATCTGAGCTTTTTTGCCAATGTCCTCATCCACCGTGACCTGGAAGCCCGCTACAACATCACGCCCCAGCTCGTGCAGAATGCGCTCTTCGATGCCTACGGGCAGAGCATCGTCTCCACCATCCACCTTCCCCTGACCAATCACCGGGTGGTCATGGTGGTGGCGGAACCGTTCCGGGAATATTCCAACACACTGCACCATCTCTGGCTGTCCACCTCGGCTGGTACGGCAGCAGGGGGCATTGCCTCCAACCTCATCCGGGTCAGGACCAAAGGCACGCTCAGTACCCAGGCCTCCCTCTCCCGGGATTCCGTCACCAACTCCCTGGCCAACAAGCTCTCGGGCAACAGCTCGAACGGGGCCGCCGTCTCCTCATCCCAGGAAACGATGATCCCGCTGGATAATGTTGCCAGCATTGTCAAAACGCCCATGCCGCTCAGCATCACCCACCATAATGGCTATTATGCCACGACACTCTCCTTCGATCTGGCCGAAGGCACCAGCTATGATGATGCCATCTCGCTGATACACAGGGCACTGGTGAACCTTCATGCTTCAGACAGCATTCATGGGGAGTTCACGGGGACAACCGGAGAAACGACGGACCTCATGCTCAATGCCCTGCTGGCCTTCCTGGCAGCCATCACCATCATGTACATTGCCCTCGGCGTTCTCTACGAAAGTCTCCTCCACCCCATCACCATCCTTTCCACCCTGCCGTCCGCTGGCGTGGGGGGCGTGCTGGGGCTGTGGGCCTCCGGTGAGCAGTTCAGCCTTGTGGCCATCATCGGCGTCATCCTGCTGACGGGCCTCGTGAAGAAGAATGCCATCCTGGTGATCGACTTTGCCCTGCACATCCACCACCATCATCCAGACATGACAGCCGAGGAGACCATCCGCCATGCCTCTGTCACCCGCTTCCGCCCCATCCTTATGACAACACTGGCCGCAGCCCTCGGCGGTATCCCGCTGCTGATTAGCCAGGGGTATGGCTGCGAACTGCGCCGCCCTCTGGGCGTGGCCATTCTGGGCGGCATGGCCATCAGCCAGCTGCTCACCTTCTACACCACACCAGCTGTCTATCTGCTGATGGAAAAGCTGAAACACCACAGTCTGTCCCTGATGAGGCGGGTCCGGGCCGCCCTGTAAGCCTGCCCCTTATGAACCCGACAGGAAAAAACGGTCAGCCGGACCCTCCACGGGCCAATTGCACCGCGCTGCGGCTCTTTCTATAAAAAGGGCCTGAGGAGAACGCCCGCCCATGACCCGGAACCATGATGCCAGCACGCCCCATCCATCCCTTGATGAAAAGTCCCTCCTGCCCCGCCCGACACGCCGCACGGTCCTGACGGCTGGGTCCGTGGCGCTGGGAGGGGCCGGGGCCTGTACGCTGGCCGCACCCTTTCTGGACAGTCTCCGCCGCACCCGGGCAAGCTCTGCTGCCAGCACACAGGAAGAAACGGTCCTGGATATTTCCGTACAGGACCTGGAGCCCGGTGCGCACAAGATCGTCGTCTGGCAGGGGATGCCCGTTGCCATCCAGCGCCGCACACCAGAGATGATCCGTGCGCTGGAGGACCCCGCCCTGCTCGCCCAGCTGCTGGACCCGCAATCCCGCATCCGGCAGCAGCCCCGTGAGGCTGAAAATGCCCACCGGTCCCTCCGGCCCGACTATGGCGTGTATGTCACCATCTGCACCCATCTGGGCTGCGTACCGGACTATCAGAACATCACCAGCCTGCCCGCCTCTGGCGGATTCTTCTGCCCCTGCCATGGGTCGCAGTTTGATGGAGCTGGCCGGGTCCTTCGCAACATGCCCGCCCCCTACAATCTCCCGGTTCCCCCACTCCATTTCGTGGATGACCATACAATCAGGCTGGGAGAAAGCCTTCTCTCACCCCATTACGGCATGAACAGCATCCAGCAGCTCTGAGGGACGGTCCACACGATGAACGACAACACACACCCGACCAGAAGCTGGCTCGACTCCCGCCTGCCCTTCCTGCGGCCTTTCTGCCAGCACATGACCCGCTTCCCCATGCCGCCGGTCAATCTGCTCTGGACACTTGGTGCCTGTCTGATGGTTGCTTTCGGGCTGATGGTCGTAAGCGGTCTGTTCCTCTCCCTGCATTACCAACCCGATCTCGCCCAGGCTTTCGACAGTGTGGAAGCCATGGAACGGCGGGTCCCCTCCGGCTGGCTCATCCGCAGCATCCATACAGGCGGGGTCAGCCTGCTCTTTGCTGCGCTCTATCTCCATGTCGGCCGAGGCCTCTGGTACGGGTCTTACAAAGCCCCACGGGAACTTGTCTGGCTCTCCGGCCTGTTCCTGATGCTTCTGTTCATGACGACCGCCTTTGCAGGTTATGTCCTGCCATGGGGGCAGATGTCCTATTGGGGGGCCACCGTCATCACCCATGCCGTGGAGGCCATACCCGGCATCGGTCACGGGCTGCTCGTCTATCTTCTGGGAGAAGACACGCTGGGCGGTGTGGCCCTGCACCGCTTCTTCATCCTGCATTTCACCCTTGGCTTCATCATCGCTGCGGTGGTCGGGCTCCATATACTCTGCCTGCATGGTACAGGCTCCAGCAACCCCACGCTGGACAGCCCCCACCCGGACCGCACGACCCGCCCCTTTGCTCCATTTTATGTGGTGAAGGACTGTCTGGCCGTCTGCGTGTTTCTGGCCCTGTTTGCCGGGCTGATCTTTTTCCTGCCGGGGCTGCTGGGCAAACTGGACAACATCATCCCAGCCAATCCCCTCAAAACACCGACAGACATCACACCGGAATGGTATCTGGCCCCGTGGTTTGCCATGCTGCGGGCTGTCCCTTCCCGTCTGGGGGGGCTGATTGCAGCAGCCACCAGCCTGCTTCTCCTCTTCATCCTGCCCTGGCTGGACCAGTCCCCCCGCCATAACGCTACCTACCGCCCGCTGGCCCGGATGGGGCTGGGACTGTTCTTCATCGCCTTCATCATCCTCATTCTGGCAGGAATGAACAGAGCTACCCCCCTCTGGGTCTGGCTCAGCCGGGGCGCCATGCTGGTCTGGTTCCTCACCTTTCTGGGGCTGCTCCCTCTGGCAGCCTACAGGGAACGACGAGCCAGTGACGCCTCCACACAGGGAGATGCACCATGATGCGTTCATGCCTCCGCCCAACGGGCATGGTTTTTCTGGCCGCCCTGTCCCTGGCCCATCTCCCCGCCACGGCCAGAGCGGATGACCCTGCCCCAACACAGGCCCCTGCCGCTGCGCAGGTGGCGACCCCTGCGACAGTCCCGCCAACCACCATGCGCCCGGAAGAACGGGGACTGATGATCTTCCAGCAGGTATGCAGCTCCTGCCACAGCATGGAGCGTGCCCATTATGGGGACATGATTGACCTCCAGCCCTCCGTCACGGCCCTGCAACACTGGGCACAGCAGCGTCATGCCGGGCTGGAAAGCCCCATCGCCTCCCCCTATCCCAGTGTGGCTGTAGGCAAGGCCAATAATGGCGGGGACTATCCACCGGACCTCTCCCACATTGCCCGCACCATCCGGGGCGGCCCGGACTATATCCGCCAGATGCTGGCAGGTTACCGCCCCGTTCCGCCCGGCGTCACCCTGGCACCGAATACCTATTACAACCCCATCGCCCTGACGCATCATCACAGGTTCAAGATGCGCCCCCCACTGCATGAGGGCATGATCGCCTTCCCGGACGGTACACAGGCCACCATTCCCCGGATGGCCAGCGACGTGACGGCCTTTCTCCAGTGGGCTGATGATTCCCACCGCAGCACCCGCCATTTCATCGGCACGGCCGTCCTGCTCTATCTCGCCCTGCTGGGCGGAATACTGCTTGCGCTCTGGCGGCTGCTGAAAAAAGAAGCCTGAAACGGAAAAGCCCCGCCCCAGAAACCGGGACGGGGCCAACCTCGGAACGACATCCGGCCTCAGGGAGCCGGGTTGGCGTTCAGCTGGTGGATGGCGTTGATCTTCTCTTCCAGCTCCGGCGTGATCTCCACCTGAATGGAGGTCAGAGCCGTCTCAAGCTGTTCCATCGTCGTGGCACCGATGATGTTGGATGTCACGAACGGGCGTGACGTGACGAACGCAATGGCCATCTGGGCGAAATCAAGCCCGGATTCCTTCGCCAGAGCCTGATAGGCCCGGATGGCATCATCCACACCCGGCTTTTCATAACGCTGGCCCCGGTTGAACAGGGTCGTCCGGGCTCCCGGCGGGCGGGCACCATCCAGATATTTGCCGGTCAGATAGCCCTGCGCCAGAGGGGAATAGGCCAGCAGGCCGACATCTTCCCGCAGACCCATCTCGGCCAGACCGATCTCATAGGTCCGGTTCAGCAGATTGTAGGCATTCTGGATGGAAGCAATGCGAGGCTGCTTTTCCTCCCGGGAAACACGCAGGAACTCGGACACGCCCCAGGCGGTCTCATTGGAGAGACCGACATGACGGACCTTGCCTTCCTTCACCAGCTCACCCAGAGCGCCCAGTGTCTCGGCAATCGGTACCTCATCAGCATCGGAGAGCGTGCGGAAGGTCGTGCCGCCCTCACCAAAGATGTTCACCACCCGGTCCGGCCAGTGCAGCTGGTAAAGGTCCAGATAATCAGTGTTCAGCCGCTTCAGGGACTCATCAATGGCATAACGTATCTGTGCCGGTGTCAGACGTGGCTTTTCACCATCGGGGCGAAACCAGTCATTCTGGCTGCGTCCAACAACCTTGCTGGCAAGGATGACCTTGTCCCGGTTGCCACGGGCCTTCAGCCAGCTTCCCACGATCCGCTCGGTCGAACCCTGCGTCTCCGCACGCGGTGGAATCGAATAAAGTTCAGCCGTGTCGATGAAATTTACGCCATGTTCAAGCGCCATATCGAGCTGGGCATGACCCTCTGCCTCGGTATTCTGCTGGCCGAACGTCATGGTGCCAAGGCAGAGCTCACTCACCTTCAGGCCAGTCCGTCCCAGTGTTCTGTACTGCATGGGCATTCCTTCCTGTCATGGTCACTATATGGCGGGCATCCTGACATGCCCGTAATGTAGGGCCCGACCACCAGGCAAGGGCCTGCTTCCCTTTTGCCCCGGCTTGCCGCTATCCTGCCCCACAACGATACACCACGCAGCATATCAGGAAAACAGGCAGGACCAATGCGTATTCTACTGGTTGAGGATGATCCGACTGTCCGCTCCTTTGTCCTCAAGGGGCTGAAAGAAGCTGGCCATAACGTGGACCAGGCCGACAACGGCAAGGATGGGCTGTATCTGGCCATTGGCGAGAAATACGACATCATCATCCTCGACAGGATGCTCCCCGGTGGCATTGACGGGCTGAACATCCTTGAAACCCTGCGTGGCCAGAAGAACAACACCCCCGTGCTGCTGCTCTCCGCTCTTTCCGACGTGGATGACAGGGTGGATGGGCTGCGGGCCGGCGGGGATGATTATGTCACGAAGCCTTTCGCCTTCTCCGAGCTTCTGGCCCGTGTGGAAGCCCTGGGGCGCCGGGGCCACAATGAATCCGCCCCGGAAACATCCCTGACCGTAGGCGACCTGACGCTGGACCTCCTCTCCCGCGAAGTCCGCCGTGATGGGCAGAAAATCGATCTCCAGCCCCGTGAATTCCGCCTTCTGGAGTTTCTCGTCCGCCATGCGGGGCAGGTTGTCACCCGGACGATGCTGCTGGAGAAAGTCTGGGACTATCACTTCGACCCGCAGACGAACGTGATTGATGTCCATGTCTCCCGCCTGCGCCAGAAAGTGGACAAGCCGTTTGAGACGGCCATCATCCACACGGTCCGCAATGCAGGCTATATCCTTCGCCCCACGCAGGACTGACAGCCAACACCATGGCAGAGGAAAGGACACCCCTATACCGCCGTCTGTCCCGCCGCCACCTGTTCCGACTCCCTCTCCTCCACAACCGGAACGGAAAACGGCGCTGGCCCATCCGCTCGGCGGGCATCAATTTTGCTCTGGGCTATGGTGTCCTGTTTCTCATTTCGGCCACGCTGTTTCTCTCCTTCATCTGGTGGAGCAGCACAAACCTGCTGAACGACCATGTCCGTGCCTTCATCGAGACGGATGCGCAGGAACTCAGGCACCGCTGGGGGCACGGCGGAGCCCCCGCCCTGAGTGAGGCCATCAATGACAGGCTGGAACAGAACATTGATGATGACGCCCTCTATCTGCTGATAGACCGCCATGGGCGGCGAATGGCGGGCAACCTGCCGGGCTGGCCGGTGGCCGTCAAAAAGATGAACCACTTTTACGAGCTGACCATCCGCCGCTACACCTTCACGACGCCTGCCCAGTTCAAGGCCTATACCCTGCCGCATGGCTTCAAGCTGATTGTCGGGCACGACATACGGGGCCGCACCCTCCTCAGCACTGTCATCACCCGCACGCTCATCTGGTGTGCCGTCATGATCTCCCTGCTGGCCGTGGGCGGCGCCCTGGTGGTACGGGACCTCTTCCGCCGCATGGTTGGCTCCATCGCCCGTACAGCCTCTGCCGTAGCCAATGGCGACCTCAACCACCGCATCGCCCTGACAGGCAGTGAAACCGATCTCGTCGCCGAAACGGTCAATACCATGCTGGACAGGATCAACCGGCTGATGGAGGGCGTCCGCCAGGTCTCCAACGCCATTGCGCATGACCTGCGCACCCCCATAACCCGGGCCCGCAACCAGCTGGAAGAAGCTTTCTTCTCTGCCACCTCACCCGATGAACTGCGCACGGCCGTGGACAGAGCCATCGGGGACCTGGACCACATTACCGGCATCTTCGAGGCCCTCCTTCGGATCGCCCAGATAGAAGCAGGAGCACGCCGCTCGGCCTTCACGACCGTCAACCTCAACCAGCTCCTGTCCAACATGGCTGAACTCTACGAAGCCTCGGCAGAGGATGCCGGGCTGAGCCTGGCACTGGATGTCACCCCTCTGCCCTCCCTGTTTGGTGATGAAAGAATGCTCCAGCAGGCACTGGCCAACCTGCTGGACAATGCCATAAAATTCTCCCCACCAAACAGTATGCTGACCCTCAGCGCCCATCCCGTCATGGCCGGAACAGCCCCGGGCAGCGGCGCGGAGAAAAAACCACAGGGACTCGAGATCAGCGTCCGGGATCAGGGGCCGGGAATGAATGATGCCGACATACTGCGCGCCCACGAGCGCTTCTTCCGGGCTGAAAGCGCCCGCAACACGCCAGGCTCCGGCCTTGGCCTCTCTCTGGTACAGGCCGTCACCAGCCTGCATCATGGCCGTCTGACCCTTACCCAGGCCAATCCCGGCCTGAAAGTCACACTCTTCCTGCCCCTTCTGCCAGAAGCAGAACGGACCGGCAGAAGCACCACTCCGGCGGAAACCACACCATGAGACACCGTCCCGTCAGGCCTGTTACCAAATCTTCATTCCTCGCCCATCTTCCGGGCAAACAAGCTGTGATAGTCTGATGACCATGCGCACCGTTTTCTTCCTCACTGTCCTTCTCCTGCTGGCCCAGATGCCGCTCCGGCCGGGGCACGCCTGGGGGTCACTGCTGCCGGAAGACGAACCCTCCACCCCTGCGCAGGACCTTGTCATCACCAGCGACAGCCAGGCTTACTGCGCCCAGCTCAGCGAGCATCTGGCAGAAAAGATGCGCATGCCTCATGATGTTCCCGTCGGGGCCATGGATGATGCACGGCATCTTCAGGAAGAAGGGCAGGAACTCTGCCAGCAGAACCACATACGGGCAGGCATAGGCCGCCTGCGGCGCGCACTTGTTCTGCTGAAAAATCAGGAAGGCTCCCACCAATGACCCTCCATCGTTCGCTGAAATTCACGGGCCTGACTGCACTGGCCACCGGATGTCTGCTAGGCAGCGTGGCCATGGCAGCTCCCCCAGCACCAACCATCCCCGATGGCGAACCCCCTGCCATGATCCCGCCAGAGCCGCCACACCCACATGGTACGCTGCTCGCCTTTGCCGTTTCTGATGAAGCACAGGCAAAGGCAGATACGCTCTCCATACGCTTTTCAGCCAGAACGGAGGGCAGTTCTCCCACCGGCACCCAGCAGCACCTCAACCAGCTTGTCAGCAGTGCCATGGCCATCCTGAAAGATCAGCCGGACGTGAAAAGTACGGCGGAGACTTACACGGTCGGGCAGGAATATGGTCCTCATGACAAACGCAGCTGGGTTGCCCGCCAGAGCCTGACCCTGAGCAGCCAGAACCGTGACGGCCTGCTTGCTCTGGCCGAAAAACTTCAGAAACTGGGGCTGGGCCTTGAGGACATGCAATGGACTCTCAACCCCGAGACCCGTGAAAAGCTGGAAAAGCAGGCCCGTCTGGGGGCCCTGAAAAAACTCCGCCAACAGGCCGAGGAAGATGCCGCCGCTCTGGGCCAGACCCTGATTGGTCTGGAACGTGTGCGTATCGGGAGCCACGGCGCAGATGGTTTTGAACCGCTCCACCCCGCAGGCCCAATGCTCATGATGGCCGAAGCCCGCAGCGCTGCCGCAGCACCGGAGAGCACGGCAGAAATGCAGACCGTCCGTGTCACCGTCAGCGCCCAGGCCCGTCTGGCAGACAGGGAACCCCCGACTGCACCCTGATGGAGGGGCAGCCAGCCCTAGAAAACCGTCGTGGGGCGCTTGCCCAGCGCAACCGGGAGGGTGATGATCTTGCCCTCCCGCCTTATGGTGAAATTGAAAACCGTCCCGGGATGGGCTGCCGCAACACTGCGCAACACCGTCCGGGCATCATGCACCGGGATGTTGCCAATCGCCAGGATGGCATCCTTCTTCCGCAGGCCTCCCCGCCATGCCGCTCCGTGAGGATCCACATCCTCCACCCACATGGGGAAACTGGAATCGTTGAGCGTCACACCCAGCCAGCCATGTTCCACATGGCCCGTCTGGCGGATGGCCTCCACGACAGGCGCCACGATTTCCGACGGAATACCAAAGCCAATCCCCACGGAACCATCACTGGGGGACGCAATGGCGGCGTTCATTGCCACGACCTGCCCCTGGAGATTGAAAGCAGGCCCACCAGAATTGCCCGGATTGATGGGGGCATCCAGCTGCATGAAGTCATCCAGCGCCCCACTACCCAGATCACGCCCGACAGCAGAAACAATGCCTGCCGTCACTGACGACCCGAACCCGAACGGATTGCCTGCCACAAGTATCCAGTCCCCGATTTCCACCTGCCGGCTGTCCCCCCAGGAAACGCAGGGCAGCGGTGTCGGGCTATCCACCTTGATGACGGCAATATCCGTCATCGGGTCATCCCCCAGGCTGTGGGCGGGCAGGGAGCGGCCGTCAGACAGGGACACCATGATCCTCGTGGCGTGGCCGATGACATGCCGGTTCGTCACGATGATGCCAGAAGCATCCACCACGAAACCGGATCCCGCCCCTGTCAGCTCGTCATCAGCCGGATGCAGCATGTGATGCCCCCTGCCCGTCACATGATGCCGGAGACGATGCTTCTTCCGGGGGGCCGGTGAAGCGCGGCGCTGCTCCTGGCTGGCAGGCGGAGAGGCCGTATCAGGCTCTCCCTCATCATCCTCATCCGCCGAGGATGACGCATGAGAGATTGAAATATTCACCACCGCCGGAATGACCTGATGGACCAGCGGCGCAAAACTGGGCAGATTCAACGCCTCCCGCAAAGCGGGCGCTTCATGGTTCACACCCACGGGCAGGGCCCCCACCGGCGTGGCAGCAGGCGGCAGCACAAGCGGAGACGATACCGGAACAGGCGGATGACGGACCGCCTTATACAGGCTCGTATTCTTTATCGGCTCGGGAACCTTTTCCCCACCAGGCACCCACCACAGGCATACGCCCGCAGCCACCATGCTCCCCACGGCCGCCGGCAGCAGGACAGACCAGACCAAGTGCCTCATAACCGGCTGCATTCACATGCGCTCCCCTCACTGCGGCACGGCTGCCGCAATGTCTCTTCAAGTCTTCCACTCCCTACCACACTCCATCCCGTTTGAAAGCACCTTCCTGACCTTCAGGCTGTACCACATATCAGCCCGCCCCAGCAGAAAACACCCCATCTCCACCTTGCAAAATACTTGCAGGGACCCGGTCTCCGTGGCAGTTTACTTTTCTTTCATTTTCAGGGCAGGCAGGGCAGGTCAGGAAAGACCCAGCATTCAGACAGCACGGGCTGAAAACAACCATGCCCCCTACCTCCTGAAGACCTGAAAAAGACATGCCGGATGCGCCAGAAGGACGGATACATGACAGCCCACAGCGAACGTAATGCAATTACCCTGCATCACCCGATTTTCGTGACGTATTTCTTTACGGTTCTCATCATCCAGAATGATGAGTTCAGGCATGTCGATTTCTGCGACATCGAACATTACAGGGCCTGCCTCCCCACCCATGAACAGCTGACGGCACATGGCATCACCGTCCTGAACCCGAAGGATGATACGTTCGTCCTGCTGAAAGACGGCAATTTCCTGTCCGCCCGCCCCGAAGGCACCTTCGGCTTCGCCAACAAGGCCAACTGGTGGGAAGAGTTCAGACGCCTCTCGAGCATTCCATTCAAATTCGTTCAGGAAAAACCTTTTTCTCCCCATATACCGCACATCATCCACCAGACAGACAATGCCCTTCACCCGGAAACAGGCTATCTTGAAAACATAACGTCCCTGAAAACAATGAATAAGGACTGGGAGTACCGGTATTATTCAGAAAAAGACCGCATTGACTTCATCCATACCCATTATGGATGGGACGTGCTGAGTGTCTATCTGCGGCTGAACCGCCTCTATGGCGCAGCACAGGCGGATTTTTTCAGATATCTCTGCCTGTATCAGCATGGCGGTGTCTATCTGGACATGAAATCGGGCAGCAGCCGGCCATTATCCTCCATTATCCGTGATGACGACCAGTTCATCATTTCACAATGGGACTGGAGCCTGCCCCAATACTTCGAATGGGGCAAAAAAGCCGAACTGTCCCACATTGAAGGGGGCGAATTCCCTATATGGTGTCTCATCTGTGCGCCGGGCCATCCTCTTATGGCCAAGGTCATCAACCAGCTGATCGCCAACATCTTCCTTTACACGCCCAACCTGCACAGCACGGGCAGCGTGGCAACACTGAAAGTGACCGGCCCCATCCTGTTCACAAGAGTCGTCTTCAACAACCTGAACAAATTCGACATCAGGATGGAAAACATTCTGGCGAAGGGCCTCAATCCCCACATGGTGAAGAACATTTACCGCAAGGACCAATATCACGAGCAGGTCCTGCCCCTCGTCATACAATCCACCCGTGTGGGCGATACCATATGATGGCCTCTCCTCCCCGAAGCAGCACATGCTCGAACCACCGGGGACAGAAAACCGGAGACTGAACGGCCTCAAGCCTCCTCGGCGGGATTTTCGGGCCATTTATGTCTGGGGTAGCGCCCCCGCATGTCCCGCCGCATGTCCAGCCAGCCTGACGTCCAGAACTGGGCAAGGTCCGCCGTCACGGCCTGTGGCCGTCCGGCAGGGGACAGCAGGGTAGCATGGAGCGGCACCCGGCCACCTGCCAGCTTCGGCAGGGCCGTGGTGCCATAAAAGTCCTGCGCCCGGGCAGAAAGGGATGGCACGACCGTCGTGTAATCAATGCGCCGGCGCCCGACCTTCAGAGCCACATGGGACGGAAGCTGGCGGTCCAGCTCCTGCCTGTCCTCGTAGGACAGACGGCTGGCCAGAATGGCCACAAGGTCCAGCTCCTGAATCTGTGTGAGCCGGTCCAGTCCCGCAAGCCACGGTTCCAGCCACTCCATGTCCTCGGCCAGAGCCTCGTCAGACAGATCAGGCAGATGGGGCGCATAATGCGTCCGGGCCAGAGCAACACGGGCCTGAAACTGGCGGGCCGCCGCCGACCAGTCCAGATGCCGGGCCAGATCAGACCGCACCTTCGCCAGAAGGGCCACCGTGATGTCTTCCGCCTCGGGGGGGACATTACGATCCTTCAGCACCAGATTGCCCAGCCGCAGCCTCTGCCGGACAATAACCTTGCCCGATGTACCATCAAGGGCCGGTTCCCGCTGTTCCTTCAGGCTGGCCTGTACGGAATCGGGCAGGGTCTCCAGCGTGACCGGAGCCGCAAGGGTCATGTCCGTCCCCTTGCGGACATGGAAGGCCGCCCCAGCCAGAAGGTCCTCCCGCACCAGCGGGTCTGTCGCCCCCAAGCGGGCACTGCCACCTCCTGCCAGACGGTACCGTCCATCGGCACTGGTCCGCTGTGCCAGACGGTCAGGGAACCCCGCCGCCACCAGACGTCCCGCGACGTGACCCGTCAGCCCATCGCTCACGAGGTCCGCAAGACCATCCTGCCCTGTCCCCTGCCCGGCCCGGCGCAGGAACCGCCCCGCAGCATGGCGGAGCTGCCGCAACACATGCCTGGGAACACGGGCATCATCCTGCATGAAGAGTTTCAGACGCAGCCGGAGGTCAGCGGAGGCCTCTCCTCCCCGGCCCCCACGACCGCCCAGCGGATCACGTTCTTCCAGAAGGGCCGCCAGACAGGCCGCCACGGCCATCTCCTCCACCGTCCGGGCAGCGCAGAGCATCGCAGCCAGCCGGGGATGCGTACCAAACCCGACCATCCGCTGCCCCAGAGCCGTCAGCTCCCGCTGACCATCCAGAGCCCCCAGAAACTGGAGAAGGGACTGCGCTGCGGCCAGTCCCCCCTCCGGGGCTGGCTCGATGAGCGGCAGAGCCGCCGGGGCCGTGCCCATCGCCTGCTGCCAGGCTGCCGTCACGAGGGCAAAATCACACAGGTCCGCCTCCCTTATGGCGGGGACTTCCTGCACGATCAGGCTACGCTGGGTCATTTCAGACCAGAGACGGATGGCAATACCGGGAGCCTGACGCCCCGCACGGCCTGCCCTCTGTTCCGCCGTTGCCCGGGAAATGCGCCGTGTATGAAGGCGGGGCAGGCCCGTACCGGCATCACGCTGGGGCAGACGCCGCCAGCCACCATCCACCACCACACGCACACCGGGAACCGTCACGGACGTTTCAGCAATGGATGTCGCCAGCACGATACGCCGCCCGGACTCCGGAGCCAGCGCACGGGCCTGATCCTCCACCGACTGCTCCCCGTACAGAGGATGGACAGGCACCCGGTCCCCAAGAAGTCCCTGAAGACTGGCCTGCGCCCTGCGGATTTCTCCCACCCCGGGCAGGAACGCCAGAATGGAGCCCTCTTCCTCCCGCCAGGCCTGTGCCACGGCCTGGACACAGCTCTCCGGCAGATCACGCAGATGGGCAATGTCCCGCCGGTAGCGGACCTCCACCGGGTGCTGCCGTCCGTCACTCTCGATCAGCGGGGCCTGAAGGGCGGTCGTGAAAATGCCCGCATCCAGCGTGGCGGACATGGCCACGAGCCGCAGCTCCGGCCGCAGGCTCTGCTGCATGTCCCGGCAGAACCCCAGAGCCGTGTCGCCATCCAGTGACCGCTCATGCACTTCATCAAACAGGACGGCAGATACGCCATCCAGCAGGGGGTCTGCCAGCAGGCGGCGGACCAGCAGACCCTCCGTGACGACTTCAATGCGGGTCCGGGCCGAAACGGCACTGTCGATGCGGGTGCGATAGCCGATCACCCCGCCGGGGGCTTCACCCCGCAAGGCCGCCATGCGCTGGGCCGCTCCCCGTACGGCCACACGCCGTGGCTCCACAAGCAGGATACGGCCATCCCCCAGCCAGCCAGGCGCAGCCTCCAGCAGAAAAGGCGGCACGGCCGTAGTCTTTCCGGCACCCGGCGGCGCCACAAGCACAGCATTGGAGCCAGCGGCCAGTGCCTCCAGCAAAGCCGGCAGGACCGCCGTCACGGGCAGGGAATCCGACATCATGCTGCCTCCTGTAGGCCCTGTCCCGGCTCAGTCCTCGTATGTCAGAAGGGACGTAACCGGCACGTCAACCTTTCCACGGCCTCCCAGAGCCAGCAGCTCGATCATCACGGAAGCCCCGACAACCTCGGCCCCAGCCTTGCGCAGAAGGTCGATGGAGGCAGCCAGCGTACCGCCGGTTGCCAGAAGATCATCCAGCACCACCACACGCTGGCCGGGACGGACGGCATCCGCCTGGATGTGCAGCTCATCCTCACCATATTCGAGGCTGTATCTGTGGGAAATGGTCTTGCCCGGCAGCTTGCCCGGCTTGCGCAGCATGGTGAAACCACAGCCGAGGCGGGTTGCCAGCGGAGCTGCCGTGAGGAAGCCACGGCTCTCGATCCCTGCCAGAAGGTCTGGCTGGAAGCGGGCCACCGCCTGCGCCAGACGCCCCGTAGCCACCTGCCACGCTTCCGGATTCCGGATCAGGGTGGAAATGTCATAAAACAGGATGCCCGGTTTCGGAAAATCCGGAACTTCACGGATATACTGTTTCAAATCCAGCGGAGCAGGGTCTTCAAAGGACATGGCAGGCCTTCACATTGCAGGTCATGATATGCACGAAGCCCCCCTTATAGGCCCTTGTGCCGTCCTTTTGAAAGGGAAGGCTCTCCTTGCTGCCATCAGGGAGCCATGCGGGCAAACAGGATCATGAGGAGGAAAGCCGCCAGCAGCATTCCCCCCATTGGGATCGCCGTACCCACCGGCAGCCATGAGAACATGACACTGGCCAGAATACCGAACACATACTGCCCCGTCCCCGCCAGAGCGGTAGCGACACCGGCATTGCGCCCCTGTGTCAGCAGGGCACCGGCCATGGCATTGGGGCCAATGCATCCCCCCGGCCCCAGCGCACAGAGCATCGCCCCGAACAGTGGCCAGAGATAGATGTGCCTGAGATGCCCTGCCGCATCGACATCCAGTGCAGACCAGATGGCCAGCCCCAGCAGTACAACCGCCCCGACGCAGCTGATGGCAAGCCCGGCCCGAAGCAGGGTCCGGCTGTGATAGTAGTTCAGCAACCAGGCATTGATCTGGGACGAACCGATCATGCACACCGCCATCACACCAAACAGCACGCCATACTGGAACGGCGTGAACGCATACACGCTCTCGAAGAGGAAGGGTGCAGCCGTCAGATAGGTGAAAATGACGAATCCCTGCACCATCCAGATGAGCGCATTGAAGCGGTAGTTCCTGTCCTTCAGGGTCTGCCCATACCGGACGATAATAGGCCAGAGACGCATGGGGTGACGGTCTTCGCCATCCAGTGTTTCTGGCAGGAAAAGGAAGACCGCCAGCAGCCCCACTACACCATAAAGGGACGTTGCCCAGAAAATGTCCCGCCAGCTGATGAACTGGAGAGCAAAACCACCCAGAGCCGGCGCCAGAATGGGCACGACACCCTGTATGAGAATAAGGCGGGACATCATCTTCGCCGTGGCGTCACCGACTGTCAGGTCCCTGACGCAGGCATTGGGCACCACGAGGCTGGCAGCCCCCATCAGGGCGGCAAAAGCCCGGAAGAAACAGAGCATGGGCATGGAGGTCGAAAGGGCACAGCCTGCTGCGGCCAGAGCATAGAACAGGGTACCCACAAGCAGCGGACGACGACGACCAAAGCGGTCCGTCACCGGCCCGACAATGATCTGCCCGATGGCCAGCCCCGCCACCCAGGCCGCCATCGTCAGGCTGCCCGTTCCCGGTGCGGAACCAAGCTGCTGCTCCATCTCTGGCAGGGCCGGCAGATAGATATCTGTCGAGACAGGGCCAACCGCCGTCAGCGTTCCCAGAAGGATCGGCAGCCAGAAAGGCATCTTCCCACCCTTGATAAGCGGTTTGCCAATCAGGGCATGTTCAAAAAAGCCATGCTGTGACGTCTTCATGCTCCGCTATCCTGCCTTTCCCATCTCATCTCTTTGTGAAACCCGCGTAATACCCAGCCTCCCAACACGGCGGAAAGAAGTGCCAGCACGGCGGCGGTAACCAGTGCCCAGCCATGGCGTAGTTCTACACCCCTGCCAGCCAGAAGAAAAACCAGATTCTGGGGCAACCCTCCCAGCATGGTCGCCAGCAGGAACCGGCCAACTGCAAGCCCCGCCATGCCAGACGAGACTGATACCAGGAGGGCAGACCCGACCGGCAGCAGCCGGGCACAGGCCACCATGCGGAATGGAGCCCGCTGTCCAGCCCGGATGAACCACGGCACGTAAACCGCCCTGACCGGGCATTTCCACCGCCAGAGCCGCCCCCAGCCATAGCCCAGCAGGGCACCGGCCCCATAGGCCAGGCTGGCCTCCACCACCCCGATGCCAATGCCAAACCCCGCTCCCAGCACGAAACAGAGTGCCTGCCGGGGCAGACCAAAAGCACAATACAGCACGGCCAGCGGCAGGACCCGCAGGGCCGCATAAGGCTGCCCGGCCCACTCCCGCATCAGTCCCAGCCCATGCTGGATGGCCGGAATCCGCCACAAAAGCAGCGGCCCTCCCACCAGAAGCAGGACCAGAAGAGCGGGGCGGACTGCCGCCCGCAACGGAACGGGACTCCTCAGAGCAAACCCCGGGCCCGTATCTGGGCATAGGCGGCCAGCGTAACCATGCAAGTCATCTCCCCTTCCACAATCATGCGCTCAAACTCGGCAAGCGGGATGTCTTTCACCTTCATGTCGGCTTCCGTCGCTTCCCGCTCGGCCTCACCACGGACAAGATTCCGGGCCAGAAAAACATGCCCCATCTGCGTGGAGTATCCAGCTCCCTGATACAGTGTCCCTGCATGGATCAACTCACCGGCACGCAGGCCCGTTTCCTCCCGCAGCTCACCAAGGGCAAGCTCCGTGGCATCTGCATCCGGCCGTGTCTCCCACATGCCCATGGGAAACTCCCAGAGCCGCTTTCCCACCGGGTAGCGGAACTGCTGGACCAGTGTCAGGCGACCATCAGCATGCATGGGCATGATGACGGCAAACGTCCCCCGTTCGACAACGCCGTACAGACCCTTCCTGCCACCAGGATGGATGATCCTGTCTTCCCGCACCGCAGTCCATGGGTTTTCATAAACCATCTCGGAAGAAAGAATCTGGTAGCCTGCATCCTCACAGGCTTTCTTTACCGCATCATCAATCATCATCGGCTCCTTCGCAGCAATGGCCGGTCGCTCATCATCGTGATCAGGCCGCCCTGTATCATGGTGAAGAAGAAAAAGTGAAACGCTTTACCCCAATCAGCCAGATATCATCCTACTGATATCCCTGCATGGCAGCCATTCATAACTATGCAAGCTGAGCAAATCATTGCCCCGTGACGCAAAAGGCTTTCTCACCTATGGTCGATAACCAAGAAAGGCTGTGCCGGTTACAGTTACCAGGTGGGCACGGCTTGCGGAAACTGCAAAGGGGACGCCCATGTCTGATGAAGACGCAACCTATACGTGCTCGCCGACCATGCGGGTCATGCCCGTAGTCCTGTTCAACCTCCTTGTCTATTTTGTCATCGGGCTGCCCAATGCCATCATTGGTGCCCAGTTCGTGCACAACACGCTGGGTTTCAGCACAGCCATTGCCGCCAGCACCATCTCCCTGCAGTACATCGGTACCGCCATGGGGCGTGTGATCGTCGGTCATCGCATTGACGTGCATGGCCCCAAGGCCATTCTGCGGTATGGTCTCATCTTCTGCACCATCTCCGGCCTGCTGATGTGCCTTGCAGCTCTGATCCCCAGCTTCATGGGCCTGAATGACACGTCCCGCTATGTGGCCCTGGGCATTGCCCTCATCAGCCGTCTCTTCATCGGCTGGTCCGAGAGCTGCACCTCCACCTCCGTCACGACATGGAACCTGCGCCGCGTCGGCCCTGCGCACTCCTCCGTCGCCATTTCCTGGAACGGTGTCACCTCCTACGGTGGTATCGCCGTTGGCGTGACCGTCGGCCAGTTCCTCAGCGGCCTCCTGCCGAACATCCGGCTGCTGCCCGTCGGCATTTTTGCCACCCTGCTGGGTATTGGCGGCATCATCCTGCTGACCTTCTACAAAGCCATCAAGCCGCTGCCGAGCAAAGGCAAGCCGATGTCCTTCGCCCTCGCCGTCAAGAAAGTGCTGCCGTATGGTGCCGCTCTGGCTGCCGGGTCTGTCGGCTTTGGTACGGTCAACAGCTTCCTGGCCCTGTATTACACGGATAACCACTGGACTGGCCTGGGTGTGGCCTTCGGCGTTTTCGCTGCCTGCTTCATCTTCATGCGTATTTTCGTCTCCGGCCAGATCGACAAGCATGGCGGTGTGCCGATCGCTTACATGTCCCTGGTGACGGAAGCCATTGCCATGGCCGTCTTCTGCCTGGTGCACAACCCCACGGGTGGCCTGATCGGTGCTGCACTGACGGGTGCGGGCTTCTCCCTGCTCTTCCCCGCCATGGGCACCATGGCCGTCCGTACCGATGGGCCGGAGTTCCACGGTATCCTGATCGCCGCCTACTCCATCTTCACCGACCTGACCATCGTGATTTCCAGCTGGTTCATGGGCGGTCTGCGTGACCACATGGGCTGGGGTGTCATGTTTGCCGTGGCTGGTGTGCTCTGCATCAGTGGTATCGCCTTCAGTGCCATCTTCTCCCGTATTCCGGGATGTGGTGTGCCGAAAAACGCTGCCTGACCAACAGCCGCCTGCTGGGTGGGGCCTTTCCCGGTTCCTCCCCCAGCGGGGGCCTGCCAGTTGCCAGAATGCCGGGTACAGTCTTCTCTGCCCGGCATTTTTCTGTTCGGAGGAAACAGTCCATCATGACCATCCGCTCCTGCTCCGTCTTCTGCGGGTCACGCCCCGGGCACGATCCGGCTCACATGCAGGTAGCCCGTGCCCTCGGAACAGCCCTGGGGGAAGCGGGTCTCACTCTCGTCTATGGGGGCGGGACTGCTGGCCTGATGGGCGCCGTGGCCGATGCTACCCTGCTGGCCGGCGGTACCGTAAAAGGCATCATTCCCCGCTTTCTGGAAGCGCAGGAAATCCTGCATGAAGGCGTCACAGACCTGGAAGTGACAGAAGACATGCCCAGCCGGAAAGCCCGGCTATTCGAAGAAGCTGACGCTTATGTCATCCTCCCCGGAGGGTTTGGCACATTCGACGAATTCATGGAGGTTCTCGTGCACCGCCAGCTGGGGCTGAGCCAGCGGCCCATCATCATTCTCAACACCAACGGCTGGGCCGACCCGCTCATCGCCCTGCTGCAGGCCACGCAGGCACAGGGTTTCGCCGATGCAGGGGCAGAAACCCTCTACGAGGTCGTAACGGACGTGCCCAGCGTCATGCGGCGTCTGAAGAAACCTTCACACGCCTGATCTTGGCCCCGCAGGCGGAGAGCTTCTTCTCCACATGCTCATACCCACGGTCGAGATGATAGACACGGCTCAGTTCCGTCTCACCCTCGGCCACGAGGCCAGCCAGGATCAGTGAAAAAGATGCCCTCAGATCCGTGGCCATCACCTTGGCACCAGAGAGGCGTTCCACCCCACGGATCACGGCTGACCGCCCCTGGATGGTGATGTTGGCCCCCATGCGGTTCAGTTCCGGCACATGCATGAAACGGTTCTCGAAGATCGTTTCCGTGATCATGGACGCTCCCTCCGCTACAGAGAGCATGGCCATGAACTGCGCCTGCATGTCGGTCGGAAAACCGGGGTAAGGTTCGGTTGTCAGGTCCAGCCCCCGCAGCTTTCCCTCACTCCGTATCCGCAAGCCATCAGCCTCTTCCGTAACATCCACGCCAACCTGCTGGAGCGCATAGACAACCGCTTCCTGATCTACCATGCGGCCACCTTCCAGCAGGACATCCCCACCCGTCATGCCCACGGCGCAGGCATAGGTGCCACACTCGATGCGGTCTGGCATGACGGAGTAACGAGCACCATGAAGCTGCTCCACCCCCTCTACCATGATGGTGCCGGAATGCGCCCCGGTGATCTTCGCCCCCATGGCATTGAGGCAGTTGGCAAGGTCCAGAATTTCCGGCTCCCGGGCAGCATTGACGATCTCCGTCGTGCCACGGGCCAGCGTGGCTGCCATGAGAACATTCTCCGTCGCCCCCACACTGGGGAATGGCAGCACGACACGCCCGCCCTTCAGGCCATTGGGCGCTCTGGCATTGATGTAACCCCCCTCCAGCGTGATCTCGGCGCCCAGGGCCTCCAGTCCTTTGAGATGAAGGTCCACCGGGCGTGTCCCGATGGCACACCCACCCGGCAGGGAGACACGGGCTTCTCCCATACGGGTCAGCAGAGGTCCCAGAACAAGAATGGAGGCCCGCATCCGGGACACGATGTCGTAAGGAGCCTCTACCGACTGGATGGTTCCACCAAGGCTGAGCTGCCGGGGACCATCAATCTCCACCACGTCATAACCCAGCTGCCCCAGCAGGGTCCGCATGGTACGGATATCCGCAATATCGGGAATATTGGAAAGGATGAGAGGCCCTTCGGAAAGCAGGGCGGCCACCATCAGTTTCAGGCCCGAATTCTTGGCCCCACCAACAGAAATGCGCCCCTCAAGACGGTGGCCACCTTCGATCAGGAAATAATCCATCTGTCTCTCTCCATACCTCATCCCATCACCGTGCCTCACAGGCTGGATGAGGTTCTCTGCTTGTCTGAATTTTAAAGCCGCGGGGGCGTTACACCGGACTGGCGCATATACTTTCCGGCACGGTCAGCATAGCTGACTTCACAAGGACTGGCTCCCTGAAAAAACAGAAACTGGCAGATGCCCTCATTGGCATAGATACGGGCTGGCAGGGGGGTGGTATTGCTGATCTCGATGGTCACCTGCCCCTCCCATTCCGGCTCCAGCGGTGTGACATTGACGATGATCCCACAGCGGGCATAGGTGGACTTGCCAAGGCACACGACCAGCGTATCACGGGGGATGCGGAAATATTCCACCGTATGGGCCAGTGCAAAACTGTTGGGCGGGATGATGATGTCCCCGCGGCGTGTCACGAAACTGTCAGCAGAGAAATTCTTGGGGTCCACCACGGCACTGTCAACATCTGTGAAGATGTGAAATTCATCAGCGACACGAGCATCATACCCATAGGAGGACAACCCGTAGGAAATGACCTTCTCACGCTTCTGCGCCTCGACAAACGGCTCTATCATGCCGTGTTCCTGCGCCATGTGGCGTATCCAGTGGTCAGGCATGATCGACATGGCCGTTCTCCCTTGTGGATGGTGATGTCTTACTGAAAATCGACAAAAACCTGACAGGGACAGACCGCCCCCGGACAGAGACAGACCCGACCAGCCGGGCCTGCCCTGTCATATCATCTGTCTGCCCCGGCGCAAAGCGGAGGAACGGCCCGGAGGGGGTCAATCCCCCGATGAACCACGGATCACCAGCTCAGACATGCTGAGCCGACGGCGACGCTTCCTCTCCGAAGGCAGTTCACGCACGGCACCACCACGCAACGTCCGACGGAAGCGGGGCCAGCGGGGTTTTACCTCACTGGCCAGCACACCAGCCACAATGAAACCAGCCCCAATGAGCGTGGTCATCGTCAACACGTCACCCGTCACCCAGCCAACCAGCCCCCCCCAGATCGGCTCACTGGAATAGATGAGGGTCGCCTTGGTGGGAGAGACCGTTTTCTGCGCCCAGTTGAGCACCAGCTGGGTAGCCGCACTCACAATGCCCATCACCAGCGCACACCCCATCCAGCCCCAGCTGAAGGCGGGCACATGCTCTCCCATTACCGGCATGGCACAGAAAGCAAAAAGTCCACCCGCCACAAGCTGGACAAACGCCATGCGGCGGCTATCCGTGTGAAGAGCGAACAGCCCGACGCAGATGATCTCAAAAGCGTAAGAAAAAGTCCCCAGCAGGGTCAGGCCGTCACCCGTGCTCATGGTCAGGCCGGTCTTCCACGGCTCGGCCAGCAGAACCAGCCCAACGAAGGCAAGAAAAATGCCGGCAATCCCACTCCTGCTCGGAGCCTTGCGCAGGATGATCCACTGAAGCAGCGGCACCAACGGCACATAGAGAGCTGTCAGAAAGGCAGAACGGCTGCTGGTGATGCTCATCAGCCCGATCGTCTGACAGATGTAACCGAAAGCCAGCACGATACCGATCAACCCGCCACGCCATATCTCCGAACGTGGAATCCCCTGCATGATATGCTTGCGCCCGACAAAACAGACCACAAACAGGGCAGCGATGAGGAACCGGACCCCGATGAAAAACAGAGGACCGCTAGTCTTCAGCGCCATCTGGATGATGTAGTAGGTCCCCCCCCACAACACCGTGATGATGCCGAGGGCAACCTCCTGCCGCGATGGCAGTGGCAGACGCGGGCTGGTCACTCAGCGATCCCCCTGGCTGGCAGAGGCTGTTACACGCCCAGACACGGCCGGACGGCTGCGCTGCTGCTGTTTGCGACGCAGAAGGTTGGCCCGCAGGGCCTGGGCTTCCCGCAGCTGGCGCTCCTGCCGTGCTGTCATGGGGGCTTCGCCGGTCTTTCTCTCCTGTTCAGGCTTCATGAACCTGCATCCCTCTCCTCATGAAAGCGCACAAACGCTTCCCGCAAGCCAGCAGGAAGCAGCTCATCATACACGCCCAGCGTCGCCCGCTGCATGTGCTGCTTGGTATAATGGGCAAGAGCATGGGCACGGATCTCGTCCTGCCGCTCTGCCATAAGTTCTGGTGGCACGTCCAGCACTTCCCTCAGGGCACCGGCCAGCGCCCGATGGTCCCCCGCCGGAACAAGCGTCCCGCTTTCACCATGCTGTATGGTTTCCTTCAGGCCGCCACGGGCCGAGCCGATCACCCAGCAGCCCATCATCTGTGCTTCCACCGGCACCCGCCCGAAGGGCTCAGGCCGGAGAGAAGGCACCGTCACAACATGCGCCAGCCGGTAGGCCGCTGCCATGTCCCGGCAGGGACCAGCAAAACGCAGACGAGTCGCTATGCCCCGCTCCTCGGCCATCCTGTGCAGCATCCGGGCATAGCTGCTGTCCTCCCCTGGCCCGACCATGACGCAGACCCAGTCCAGCCCCGGATGATGGGTGGCCAGATAGCCAAGAGCCTCGATCAGACATTCCTGTCCTTTCCAGCGGGTCATGCGGCCGGGCATGAGAATGATGCGGCTTTCCTCACCAATTCGCCAGCGCTCCAGCAGCGTCTGCATCTGGAGGCCTTTCACCGCCCCCGGGGAAAAAATCTCCGGATCACTGCCACGGGGGATGATGCGCAGCCTGTCCTCCCCAACCCTGTAATCATGCCGCAGTCTCTCGCCGATATGCTCGGAAACGGCAATGACACGCTGCCCCCGTACCAGAGCGGAATTATAGAACTTCTTGAGCCAGAAATTCGTCTGGTGGTCACCGTGCCAGGTCGTCACCAACGGCACTTTCTCCCGGCGGCAGGCCACAACCGCCACAAGAGCCGGATACCGGGACCGGGCATGGACAAGATCGACCCCCTCCTGCCGGATCAGCGTCTGCAAGGCCTTCACCCGGCTGAAAAAATACCGCAGGGACATCCTCTTGCGAAACGCCAGCTCCACATGCTCACCACCGACATACCGCAGACGGGACAGCAGAGCTCCACTCTCCGCCGCCACGAGCGCCCGGCCACCGGCCTGACTTATGGCTTCGGCCATGTCGATGGCGCCACGCTCAAGGCCGCCAATACCCAATGCCGGCAGAATCTGAAGGATCACCGGTTTCTGCTTCATGACCATTTTTCCGCTATGTCCACACCCATCCCGTGCCCGGTCACCCTGCCGGAATCGTCACGACGGCACCGCCGCCATGACTGGTTGCCGCAAGGGTACTGAGGACCTGCACCATGGTGAATGCCTCCTTGCTACGGAAATCCGTATCGGAAATCCAGTACCAGCACTTTTTATAGAAAACGGAAACATAGCTTTCCCCAGGTTCATTCCTGCCGGAATGAATGGCAACCTCAGGGCGGCTCTCGATGCCAACCTGCCCGATGGTCGGCAGGGTCCTGCCGGAGCGGACATCCTTCTCCGGCACTTCCATCTCGTAGGAAAGCTGGGTCAGCATGGCGAGCATGGACCGTGTGAGAATGGCGATCTGCCCCTGTTTCTTCGGATATGGCCCATAGACGATCTCCGCCTCCGCCGTATTGGGCTCCAGATGCAGCAGGCGGCGTACCTCCCCCTGTATGGCCTGAAGATTGCTGTCCGCCGTGGTTGTCAGCACAAGATAGATATGCTCGCCAGACGTATTGCCTGATCCCCCGCCACCATTGCCGGACCCGGCATTGCCATTCCCCTGACCGGTTGCACTGCTGGCACCCGATTTCCCCCCCTTGCCGGAGGCAGCCGGGTCATCGGTAGAAATACGTACCGTCATCGCCCCGGCCAGCTGAAGCTGGCGCAGGTCATGCAGAAGCAGGTAGAACCGCACGGACCCACCCCCGAATGGCCCGACACCCCGCACATTGGACAATCCATCAATGGACTGTGCCGTCAGCCGCAGGAGAGTGTCGATGGCCATGCCACCAAGACTGAGCGGCATGATGGCCGTGGGCGAAATGGGACGCACCACATTTTCCGCATACTGCTCACCTGTCAGAGGCTGATAGGTGATGGTCGGATTTTCCGCCTGGGAAAGTGTCCCCGTTCCAAACAGGTAATTGCTGACAGCAGAAGCCGGATAACCATAGTACCCCCCCGAAACACTGCGGGAGAAGTTGTAACCGGCAATCACCTGTGTCGTGTCAAGAAACGCAGGCGGCTCGCCATAACGCAGCCGCACGATATTGAGCAGCATCTCACGCTTCTGCACTTCCCCCAGTGCCCGGGAATAAGCCAGCTGATCATTCTGGAGATGTTCCGGCCCTATGGGCTGGCAGGCACACAGCAGCAGAAAAGCAGCAGACGGCAGAAAAAGAACCGAACACCAGGTCGGGCCCCGCCCCGGCTCGGAAAACAGGGGCAGAAGACGGCCCGCCTTGCGGAACAGGGAAAACAGACAGGACAGAAGACAGGCTCCCACGGATGAAACCGGTTGCAGGGTAAAGGTGGGACCTTACCCGAAAAAGAAGACCTTGACCAAAAAGAAACTCCTCACACCTCCAGCAGGACACTGTAAATCTTTTCCATTCCTGCTCTTGAAACACAAGACACCCCTCCCCAGATCGAACAGCAAGGGTGTTGCAGGCCTTGACCTGCCCCCAGACCTGATAACGTCGCAATAGGGCTTCTCCCAATGCCTTGAGGGGTTGTGGGAAGCCGCTGAAAAGGGACAGATATCCATGGGCAAGATTATTGGTATTGACCTCGGGACCACCAACTCCTGCGTTGCAGTCCGCGAGGGTAACGAGAACAGGGTGATCGAGAACAGCGAAGGTGCCCGCACCACGCCGTCTGTCGTTGCCTTTACAGATAGCGGTGAGCGTCTGGTCGGTCAGGCCGCCAAGCGTCAGGCCGTCACCAACCCCACCAACACGCTTTATGCCGTCAAGCGTCTGATCGGTCGCCGCTACGATGACCCGACCGTCGCCAAGGACCAGAAGACCGTTCCCTACGAAATCGTGAAGGGCGACAACGGCGATGCATGGGTGCGTGCCCGTGGTGAGAACTACGCTCCGTCCCAGATTTCCGCCTTCGTTCTCGGCAAGATGAAAGAGACGGCAGAGGCCTATCTGGGCGAGAAGGTGACCGAAGCCGTCATCACCGTTCCGGCCTACTTCAACGATGCACAGCGTCAGGCCACCCGTGATGCGGGCCGCATCGCTGGTCTGGACGTCAAGCGCATCATCAACGAGCCGACCGCCGCCGCTCTCGCTTACGGGCTTGAGAAGGGCGATTCCGGCAACGTGGCCGTGTATGACCTTGGTGGTGGTACGTTCGACATCTCCATCCTCGAAATCTCCGATGGCGTGATCGAGGTGAAGTCCACCAATGGTGATACCTTCCTCGGTGGTGAAGACTTCGACAACAAGCTGATCGACTATCTGGCTGACGAGTTCAAGCGTGAGCAGGGTCTGGACCTGCGTACGGACAAGATGGCCCTCCAGCGCCTGAAGGAAGCCGCCGAGAAGGCCAAGATCGAGCTGTCCTCCGCCAAGGAAACGGAAGTCAACCTGCCCTTCATCACGGCAGATGCCTCCGGTCCGAAGCATCTGGTCGTCAAGGTGACCCGTGCGAAGCTGGAAAGCCTCGTTGAAGACCTCATCAAGCGCTCTCTGGAGCCCTGCCGCAAGGCCCTCAAGGATGCTGATCTGACACCGGCTGACATCAAGGAAGTCATCCTTGTCGGTGGCCAGACCCGTATGCCGAAGGTCGTGGAAAGCGTGAAGGAGTTCTTCGGCAAGGAACCCGCCCGCAACGTGAACCCGGACGAAGTGGTTGCCATCGGTGCCGCCGTGCAGGGTGGCGTGCTCCAGGGTGACGTGAAGGACGTGCTGCTGCTGGACGTGACCCCGCTGTCCCTCGGTATCGAGACGCTGGGTGGTGTCTTCACCCGTCTGATCGACCGCAACACGACGATCCCGACCAAGAAGAGCCAGACCTTCTCCACAGCCGAAGACAACCAGCCTGCCGTGACCATCAAGGTCTTCCAGGGTGAGCGCGAAATGGCTGCGGACAACAAGCTGCTCGGCAACTTCGACCTGACAGGCATCGCTCCGGCTCCCCGTGGTGTGCCGCAGATTGAAGTGACCTTCGACATTGACGCCAACGGTATCGTGAACGTCTCCGCCAAGGACAAGGCCACAGGCAAGGAGCAGAACATCTCCATCAAGAGCGATGGTGGTCTCTCCGATGCCGACATTGATCGCATGGTCAAGGAAGCTGAGGAGAACGCCTCTGCTGACAAGGCCCGCCGTGAGCTGGTGGACCTGCGTAACAGCACCGAAGCCATGATCCATCAGACGGAGAAGACCCTCTCCGAAAATGGTGACAAGGTTCCGGCCGCTGACAAGACCGAAGCCGAGGAAGCCATCAAGAAGGCCCGCGAGGCTCTGGAAGGCGACAATGCCGAGACCATCAAGAGCGCCAGCGAGCATCTGACACAGGTTGCCATGAAGGTTGGTCAGGCCGTCCATCAGGCCGGTGCCTCCGCCGGTGAGGAACATCAGGCCGGTGGCAAGACTGACGAAGATGTCGTCGATGCTGAATTCGAAGATGTTGACGACAAGAAAAAGAAATAATCGCTGAAAAGGGACGGAGTCCGTGCCGGCAGGCCGGGCTCCTTTCCTGCGGTTGGCGTCTTGTTTCCCTCTCTCTGCGGGGAACAGGCGCCCTTTTTACATTGAGGGCCTTGCACCTGTCCGGCTCCGGCAGGCCACACCCCGCACGCCTTGTCCGGGTGTCCGCTCTCCTGCGTGACTGAGGATCACTATGGCTACACAGATGGATTATTACGAGACACTCAGTGTCTCCCGCTCCGCAAGCGGTGAAGAGATCAAAAAGGCCTATCGCAAGCTGGCCATGCGCTACCATCCCGACCGCAATCCGGGGGACGAAAAGGCCGAGCTGAAATTCAAGGAAGTCAATGCCGCTTACGAAGTGCTGAAAGACGACCAGAAACGGGCCGCCTATGACCGTTTCGGCCATGATGCCTTCCAGAACGGTATGGGCGGCGGCGGTGGAGCCGGTGGTTTTGGTGGCGGCTTCGGCGGTTTTGATGCTGGCGGTCTGGGCGACATTTTCGAGCAGATGTTCAATATGGGCGGACGTCGTGGCCGCCAGCAGCGTCAGGCCGAGGATGTACAGGTCCAGGTCGACATTTCCCTGACGGAAGCCTTCTCAGGCATCAGCAGGGAGATCGAGATCGCCACACGCAAGGCATGTTCCAGCTGTCATGGTTCAGGTTCGGCCGATCCCAACGCCAGCCGGCAGACCTGCCAGACCTGTCACGGGCAGGGTGCCGTGCGGGTACAGCAGGGCTTCTTCGTGGTGGAGCGCCCCTGCCCCACCTGTAACGGCGCAGGCCAGACTGTCAGCAATCCATGCCACAGCTGCCACGGCAGCGGTACGGAAGCCGCCAGAGAGACCGTAAAAATCGACATCCCGGCTGGGATCGAAGATGGCACCCGCATCCGTGTGGCAGGCAAGGGCGAAGCCGGAGGTGAAGGTGTCCAGCCCGGGGACCTTTATGTTCTGGTCACAGTGGACAGTCACAGCATCTTCGAGCGTGAAGGAGCCAATATCCACTGCCGTGTGCCCCTGCGCATGACACAGGCCGCTCTGGGCGACGAGATCGAAGTGCCGCTGATTGATGGTGGCCGGACAATGGTGAAAATCCCTGCCGGGACACAGACAGGCGACAATTTCCGCCTTCGTGGCAAGGGCTTCTCCGTCCTGCACTCCAAGGCACGAGGTGACATGTATATCCGCATCACCGTGGAAACACCCAGCCATCTGACCAAGCGCCAGCGTGAGCTGCTGGAGGAGTTTGAGGCCGAAAGCGGTGACCACAGCAAAGGCAGCCCGGAACATACCGGCTTCTTTGCCCGTGTCAAAAAGCTCCTTGACCGGTAAAGGACACCAACGATGAGCAACACCTCCCCCCGCATCGGCATTGCTGGCATCACGGGGCGTCTTGGCCATCTCTGCGCCGAGGAGGCCGGGGCCCTTCTGGCTGGCGGCCTGTCCCGCACGGCAGACCCTGCCCGCAACATCGTCTCCAGCGCATCAGAACTGGCCAGCCGATGCGATGTCATCATTGATGTCAGCCATGCCAGTCTTGTCCCCGCCCATGCCAAAGCCTTCGCTGCGGCAGGCTGTGCCTGGGTTCTGGGCACAACAGGGCTGGACGGAGCAGCCCAGCAGGCCGTGCATGAAGCCGCCGGACAGGTAGCCGTTCTACAGGCGGCCAATTTCTCCCCGGCCCTGACGATGCTGCTTTCCCTGGCCCGTCAGCTCGGTGCCGCCCTGCCGGACTACGATGCTGAAATTCTGGAAGTCCATCACCGCCAGAAGCTGGATGCACCTTCTGGCACGGCACTGGCCATCGGTCGAGCCGTAGCCGCAGGCCGGGATGATGACTTCGAGGCTGTCAGGCGGCTGGATCAGAACGGGAAACGGCCTGATGGTGCCATCGGCTTTGCCTCCCTGCGAGGCGGGCAGGTTGTTGGCGAGCATGATCTGCGCTTCTTTGCCGCTGATGAGGAAATCTCCCTCTCCCACCGGGCGCTGGACCGCCGTGTCTTCGCCCGTGGGGCACTGAAAGCCGCCCTCTGGCTGGCTGATCCCCGCCGCACCCCCGGCCTTTACGGGATGCAGGACGTACTGAACACACCCTGAGCCCCCTGCATCATGTGGGAGCTGCCAACAGGCAGGTCCCGCATGCCATCCCGTCCTTTCTGGTCGTGTATCCTTACCTTTTGTCCACCAGATACAGATTCTCTGTTACATATCTGTCCCTGTCAGACAGATTCCGGCAGCCACGGAACGTGTTGTAACACGTATCCATGACACTCACCTTCCCCAAGGACCAGAGTTCCGATATGAAACGGTCACGCTTGATGAACCCTTCGGAATTATAGGAAATAAGCACGAAATCGGCTTTCACATTGTCAATGGCATCAAAGAGACGTGTCTCTGCATGTCGTGCCTTGTTGTAGAAAGATCTGTTCCACTCCTTCGGGATGCCGGAAACCCGACTGATATCAAGCGGTCTCCTGTAATCACATAAGATATTCAGCATGAAATAGTTCGATCCATAAGGATGCTGATTGTAAGGGGGATCAAAATAGGCAATGTCCACCTTCCCAACATCCCTTACAACGTCATTCGCATCGCCCTTATGAATGAACGACTCACAGGAAAAATGGCTCAGAACCGGCGCAACCACCTCAATATTCCGCATGATGCGGGACAAGGCATTGCGGGAATCTCCTCCAAACTGACCAAATCCGGCCCGATTCTTGTAAAATCCCTTGAAAACACCAGATGTATTCGTGTGCACGGAAGCTTGGGCAATGACCGGAGCAAGAACATACGGTTTCAGATGATCCGGTGTCTGGGCAAGAGCTCTACAAAAACTGTCCAGAAAAATGGCATTCCGTCTCGTGTAAAAAACTCTTTCTCCGTATTTTATGGTACGATCATCCTGCGGAGCATATAATTCCGCAATGAAGCCCGGCTCGAAATTCGTTTCAACATCCCGTCTGATCCGCCGGATTTCATGATCCAGCTCATGAATATCAAGAGCCCCCCTGTTCGTCTGGTAGCAGGTATTCGTAACGAAGCTGTACTCTTCAAGATCATTGCAGTGGATACATCTGGCATGGCGTCTGGCCATGCGGGCCACGACGCCTGTTCCTGAAAAAAGGTCAAGAAAATCAATGTGATCCTTGCCAAGCCTTGTTTTCACATCGACGATGGCTGCCTCGATGAAATCCAGAAGCGCCCTTTTATTTCCCAGATAGGTAATCAGCTGGGTTCTGAGAAAATCCTCTTCTTCCCGAAACAGGATTTCATTTTCCCCTGCACATCCAGTCACTCTGAAACCTATCCTCTCATATTCACCATGCCCCTCCCATACAGCACATCCCGGCCATGCAGTAAGCCCGCTCTTGACCTCGAGGGTATTTTCAGCCAAGCGATAGAACTCTTACTTCCTGTCACTTGTGCCTTTCGGGGGGCAGGGGCAGCCTCTTTTCACCACTCATTCCCTGTGAGGTCCCTGAGTGCGCAATCACGGCGATTTTCTCTTTACGTCTGAATCCGTTTCCGAAGGTCATCCCGACAAGGTGGCAGACCGTATCTCCGATACCGTCCTCGATGCTTACCTTGAGGCCGACCCGGAAGCCCGTGTAGCCTGTGAAACGCTGGTTACCACCAACCGTGTCATTCTGGCCGGTGAAGTCCGTGGCCCCAAGGCCGTGGAGGACACCCTGATCGACCGTGCCCGTCAGGCCATCAAAGACATCGGCTACGACCAGGAAGGCTTCTCCTGGAAAAAGGCCGAGATCACCTCCTTCCTCCATGCCCAGTCCGCTGACATTGCCGTCGGCGTGGACAGCGCAGGCGACAAGGATGAAGGGGCCGGTGACCAGGGCATCATGTTCGGTTTCGCTACACGTGAAACAGAAGAGCTGATGCCTGCTCCCCTGTTCTATGCCCAGAACATCCTCGAGCGCATCCGGGACTACCGCAAGCAGGGTGATGCCCGTGGCGTCGGCCTGCTGCCAGATGCCAAGAGCCAGGTCACGCTGCGCTATGTGGATGGCAAGCCGGTCGGCGCAACTTCCGTCGTCGTTTCCACGCAGCATGTCGAAGGAATGCGGCAGAACACCATCCGTGAGATGGTGCGTGAGACCGTGCGTGAAGTCCTGCCGGAAGGCTGGATGTGCCCGGAACACGAATTCTACGTCAACCCGACGGGCAACTTCGTCATCGGTGGGCCGGATGGTGATGCCGGTCTGACAGGCCGCAAGATCATCGTGGACACCTATGGCGGTGCCGCCCCTCACGGTGGCGGGGCTTTCTCCGGCAAGGACCCCACCAAGGTGGACCGTTCCGCCGCCTATGCCGCCCGCTACCTCGCCAAGAACGTGGTAGCTGCCGGTCTGGCCGACCGCTGCACCATCCAGCTCAGCTACGCCATCGGCGTCTCCCGCCCGCTTTCCGTCTATGTCGATCTCGACGGCTCCGGCAAGGATGTGGATGAGGTCCGCCTCGGCTCCCTGCTGAACGAGATGGTGGACCTTTCTCCCCGTGGCATCCGTGAACGCCTGCGCCTGAACCGCCCCATCTACGCCAAGACGGCCGCCTACGGGCATTTTGGCCGTATTCCAGACCCCGCTCTGGACAACTTCACATGGGAGAACACCGACCTGGCCGAGCAGCTCAAGAGCGCGCTCAACCGCTGAGTCTGTCTCCATGGAGGGGGCTGTCCCCCTCCACCCTTCAGGCCCCTTCTCCCGACCCGCATGGACCATGCGTTGAGGGTGGGGGCTTTTTGCCATTTTCAGACTGTGTATCGACCGTTGCCTGACGACATCAAACCCCAGCCCGAACGTCTCTATGGCCGCCAGCGTGGCCATCCTCTCCGCCCCCGCCAGCAGCGCCTGCTGGATGAGGCCCTGCCCCGTGTGCATTTCCGCAACATGGCCGACCCGCTGAAGGGCTTCGGGAAGCCGGTTTCAAAGCTCTATCTGGAAATCGGATTCGGTGGCGGTGAACATGCCTTCGATCAGGCGGCCCGGAACCCCGAGACAGGCTACATCGCCTCGGAAGTGTTCGATAACGGCGTCTGCTCCCTCCTCTCCCGCATCATTCCCGAAGGCGAAGAGGCCACGGCCACCGGTCCTGACAACCTGCGCCTCTGGGCGGAAGATGGCCGCCAGCTGCTGAAGGGCCTGCCCGATGGCTGCCTGGACCGGGCCTACCTCATGTTCCCGGACCCGTGGCCGAAAGCACGCCATGCCAAACGGCGTTTCATCCATCCCGAAAACATCCGGCAGATGGCCAGACTCCTCAAGCCCGGTGCCCACTGGCGAGTGGCCAGCGACCATCCCGTCTATCAGGAGTGGGTCACAGAAGTGATGGGCCAGCAGGACCTCTTCGAGGCTCCAGCCCCTGCACTGGAACGACCTGAGGGCTGGTCCCCCACCCGTTATGAGGCCAAGGCCTTCCGTGAAGGACGGCAGCCTTTTTACTGGACCTTCACACGGAAAGGGTGAGATACGTCCCCCGTACAGCTTCATGTTTCAGGCAGCCAGCAGGAGTACGCCATGACGCAGCCACAGAGCGATAACACCGCCATTGAACGGGAAGAAATGGCTTTTGATGTTGTCATCGTGGGTGGGGGGCCTGCCGGACTGACGGCGGCCATCCGGCTGAAACAGGAAAATCCGGACCTCTCCGTCTGTCTGCTGGAAAAGGGCAGCGAAGTCGGCGCCCATATCGTCTCTGGCGCCGTACTGGAGCCCACAACGCTGGCCGAACTCTTCCCGGACTGGAAAGAACGGGGGGCCCCGCTGGATACACCCGTCAGCAGTGAAAAGCTGCTGTTCCTGACCAGAAAGGCCGCTCTCCCCGTCCCGGCCCTGCATCTGCTCATGCCGCAGATGGACAACCGGGGAAATTACGTCATCTCTCTCGGAGCCTTCTGCCGCTGGCTGGGAGAACAGGCCGAGGCTCTGGGAGTCGAAATCTATCCCGGTTTCGCCGGAGCTGACCTCTTCATCGAGAATGGCAGGGTCTGCGGTATCATCACCGGGGACATGGGCGTGAACCGGAAGGGAGAAGAAAAACCGGACTACATGCCGGGCATGATCCTGCGGGCCAGCCAGACCATTCTGGCCGAAGGTGCCCGTGGCTCCCTGAGCAAGAAGGCCATGAACACCTTCGACCTCCGCAAGGGGGCCGACCCGCAGACCTTCGGCCTTGGCATCAAGGAAGTCTGGGAAATTCCGGCAGAAAAACACCGCCCCGGCTTCGTGCAGCACAGCTTCGGCTGGCCGCTGGACACACACACCTACGGCGGGGCCTTCCTCTACCATTTCGGGAAAAATCTCGTCTCCTACGGCTTCATCACGGCCCTGGATTACCGCAACCCGTGGCTGTCACCGTTCGAGGAAATGCAGCGCACCAAGCAGCACCCGGCCTTCCGGGAGCATTTCGAGGGTGGCCGGCGCATCATCTACGGGGCACGGGCCATCTCTGAGGGAGGCGTGCAGTCCCTGCCCCATCCGGTCTTCCCCGGAGGGGTGCTGACAGGCGATTGTGCCGGCTTCCTCAACATGCCCAAGATCAAGGGCATCCATACCTCCATGAAATCCGGCATCATCGCTGCCGAGGCGGTGATGGACGCCATCCAGAATGAGCGGGCCGAAGCGTCTTCCTACATGGACCGCCTCAAAAGCTCGTGGCTGTGGAAAGAACTGCACGCCGCCCGCAACATCCGTCCGGCCTTCTCGCACTGGGGGATGCTGGGCGGGGCCCTCTATAGCGGAATCGACAGCATGATCTTCCGCGGGCAGGCCCCGTGGACGCTGCGCCATCGCCATGCCGACAACGAGACGATGATCCCGGCAGAAAAGGCCCCAAAAATCAGCTACCCCAAGGCGGACGGGACACTGACCTTCAACCGGGCCGAGTCCGTCTTCCTCAGCAATCTGAGCCATGATGAGGACCAGCCCGTACACCTGAAAGTGCAGGACATGGCCACATGGAAAGAGGTCAACCTGACCCGCTTCGCCGCACCGGAGAGCCGCTACTGCCCGGCTGGTGTCTATGAGACCAGCGAAACGGACGAGCTGGTCATCAATGCCCAGAACTGTGTGCACTGCAAGAGCTGCGACATCAAAGACCCGGACCAGAACATCACCTGGTGCACGCCAGAGGGCAGCAGCGGGCCCAACTATCCTTCCGGGATGTGACTTTTGAGACAAAAGGGGATAGTCTGAAGACAGTTTCACTTTGAGCCGCGACAGCAACAAAGGATGACCATGAAGGTTCTTGTCCCCGTCAAAAGGGTTGTTGATTACAACATCAAGCCGCGTGTCGCGGCTGATGGTAGTGGTGTCGAAACGCAGGGCGTGAAAATGTCCATGAATCCGTTCGACGAAATTGCACTGGAGGAGGCCCTCCGCCTTCGTGAGAAAGGCCAGGCTGACGAGGTGGTTGCTGTTACCATCGGGGCACAGGTCGCTCAGGATGTTCTGCGCACGGCCATGGCCATGGGTGCCGACAGGGCCATCCTCATCCAGACCGATGCCGAAGTCGAACCCCGTGCCGTCTCCAGCCTTCTCAAGGCCGTTGTGGAGAAAGAACAGCCGGGTCTTGTCTCCATGGGCAAACAGGCCATTGATGACGACATGAACGCCACAGGCCAGATGCTGGCCGCCCGTCTGGGCTGGCCGCAGGGGACCTTCGCCAGCAAGGTGGAAATTGCCGATGGCAGGGTCGAGGTCGCCCGTGAGGTCGATGGCGGAACGGAAACCGTCTCCCTGAGCCTGCCAGCCGTCATCACGGCGGACCTGCGCCTCAACGAGCCACGCTATGCTTCCCTGCCCAACATCATGAAGGCCCGCAAGAAACCGCTGGAAACGATCGAGGCCGGTTCCCTCGGCGTGGACCTGACGCCGCACCTGAAGGTCGTCAGCGTGGCGGAGCCGCCGGAACGCAAGGCCGGTGTCATTGTGGAAACGGTGGAAGAGCTGGTCGAAAAGCTCAAGACGGAAGCGAAGGTGATCTGATGACCGCACTTGTTCTGATTGAAGCCGAAAACGGCAGGATCCGTCAGGGCTCCCGCTCCGCCGTTGCCGCTGCCTCCCGCTTTGGCGATGTCGATGCCCTGCTTCTGGGCAAGGCAGGAACAGAGGCCGCCAGCAAACTGCCGGGCATCCGCAAGGTCCTGCATGTCCCCGCACTGGACCATGCTCTGGCCGAACCTGCGGCTGCCCTGCTGGCCAGCCTGGCAGAGTCTTACAGCCATATCCTCTCCGCAGCGTCCTCCACTGGCAAAAACATCCTGCCCCGCCTCGCTGGTCTGCTGGACGCCCAGCCGATCTCCGACGTCGTGGCCATCAAGGATGATGCCACCTTTGTGCGGCCCATCTATGCGGGCAATGCACTGGCTACCGTGCAGTCCAGCGACAGCATCAAAATCATGACTGTCCGCTCCTCCAGCTTCGACCCCGTGGAAGAAGAAGGTGGCAGTGCCCCCATCGACGTGCTGGACGCTCCGGCAGATGACGGCAAAAGCGGCTTCGTAAAACTGGAGCAGAGCCAGTCTGACCGGCCGGAGCTGGAAGTGGCCCGTGTGGTCATCTCTGGCGGCAAAGGCCTCAAGGATGCCAGCAACTTCCATACCCTGCTGGAACCAGTGGCCGACAAGCTGGGCGCTGCCATCGGGGCCTCCCGTGCGGCTGTTGATTCCGGCTTTGCGCCCAATGAGATGCAGGTCGGACAGACCGGCAAGGTAGTGGCCCCCGAACTCTATATCGCCACCGGCCTCTCTGGGGCCATCCAGCATCTCGCCGGGATGAAGGACAGCCGTGTGATCGTTGCCATCAACATCGACCCTGAAGCACCGATCTTCAAAGTGGCCGATTATGGCATGGTCGGGGATCTCTTCGAGCTTCTCCCCGCTCTGGAAAAAGCCCTCTGAGGCACCCGGCAGGCGAGGCAGACACGCCCCTTTGCCCGGTTCTTTGCAAAAAACCCGCTCTTCCTTCTGGGAGGCGGGTTTTTTTGCGTGTCATGCCCATTTCTGTAAAGAAGGCTTCATTTTTCTATAAAAACAGTCCGTTTGCCCCTTGCGCCTTTCCCTGATGAAGGGTAGGAATAGCCCCACAAAGTCGGAGTGTAGCTCAGCCTGGTAGAGCACTGTGTTCGGGACGCAGGGGCCGGAGGTTCGAATCCTCTCACTCCGACCATTTCATCCCCTGACAATTCCATTTTCTTTCGTTGGCCAGGCAGGTTGTCTTTCCCGGCGTGGTCCCTTTGTCATGTTGGCGCTCCCCATAGTGTGATCGTATCATTAAAGTAAAGATTAACCTTTAGCATCCTTTCCAGCCCTGTCCCTCACCCCATATCATGAAGGGGCAATGGACGCTCTCTCCATTATGAGCAATAAGAGGGCGTGCCTTTCATCATGATGGCCGAAACCGGACGCCACTCATCCATGACCAACAGGCCAGTCTCATTTTTCTGCAAGGATCAGATCATGACCCGCAAGATTTACTCTCTCATCGCTGCTGCCGTGCTGGCCGGTTCTGCTGCTCCAGCCATGGCCGAGCCGGGTGGTTGCCTGAAATATGGTGCCGCCGGGGCCGTAGCTGGCCATGTTGCCCATAAGCATGGCGTAATCGGTGCTGTAGGCGGCTGCGCCGTCGGCATGTATCAGCGCCACAAATACCGCAAGAGCATCGCCGAGAAAGCTGCCCTGTGGGAGAAGGAACATCCTGTCGACAGCAAGCAGAATGGTTCCGGCTGGTGGCAGAACAACCATTCTGCTGCTGCGACAAACCAGAAGGCCCAGTGGTACGATGCCGAACATCCGGAAAGTGACGCACAGCCTGCGGCTCACTGATGCCTGACCGTTCCTGTGTGAACAGAAAAACCCGGCCAGAAATGGCCGGGTTTTTTCATGCCTGAACGGAATGTTCCTTCACCCAGTCAGAACTGGAACCCTTTCATGGCCTGCCGGGAGAGGGTCTCCAGCAACGTGACAGCCTCTGGCGCATCATTCAGGCAGGGGATGAAAGCAAATTCCTCACCCCCCGCTTCCATGAATTCCTCACGCACCTCACGACCAATTTCATCCAGCGTTTCGATGCAGTCCGCCATGAAACCGGGCATGATGACGGCAATCTTCGTGATCCCCTGTTTCGGCAGGGCCGAGATGTAAGGGGCCGTATAAGGCTGCAACCATTCCATGGGGCCGAAGCGTGACTGGAAGGTCAGCGGAACCTCCTCCTCGCTCAGACCCAGAGCCGCCGCCAGAGCTTTCGTCGTGCGGACACATTCATCCCGGTAGGAGTCGCCCTTCTCCACGAACTCTTTCGGCAGGCCATGATAGGAGGCCACCAGACGCTGCGGCGTGAAAGACAGTCCCTCATAAACCCGGCGCACGGAAGCCACCAGGGCCTCAATGAACTGTGGATGATCCGGGAAGGAAGGAACCGTCAGCACGGAAGGCTGACGCCGCAGGCGCATCAGGGCACGGAACAGCTGGTCATTGGCCGTTGCGGTCGTCGTGGCGGAATATTGCGGATAGAGAGGAATGCTGACGATACGGTCACAACCCTGGTCCATCAGCTCCGCCACGGCCTGCTTCACAGAGGGCTGGCCATAGCGCATCCCCCAGGCCACCGGGATTCCATCCGGGGCCAGACGCTCGGCCAGCCCTTCCGCCTGCTTGCGGGTGAAGACACGCAGAGGGGAGGCATTCTCCTCCCTGTCCCAGATGCGGGCATAGTTGGCCCCACTGGCCGAGGGCCGACGGGCCAGCACCAGCGTGTTGAGGATCGGCTGCCAGATGAGGGGATGGGCCTCGATCACCCGCCTGTCTGAAAGAAACTCCCTCAGATAGCGGCGGACGGAGAAATACCCCGTATCATCCGGCGTGCCGAGATTGACGAGAAGAACACCAACCCGCCCCCCGGAGGGAACAGGCGTGCGAGGAGGCGTGTAAGTGAAATAAGACATAGCTCATCCACTATGGAGACAGCACCACCTTTTGGGAAGAGGATTTCACTTACACTCTTTTACAGGCATAACTTATGAAAAGGTTCCACCAGAAAGGCAGAACCTTTTCCAGAAAGTAACGCCTTTTACGCCGGCTCTTCCGGGCGGGCAACCGGCTGCCAGAGCGGCGAGTCCTTGCCGATCAGATGCTGCTCATGCAGGCTTTCGGCAATCTGCACGGCATTGAGGGCTGCTCCCTTGCGGAGATTGTCCGACACGCACCAGAAGGCCAGACCATTCTCCACGGTCGGGTCAATGCGCAGGCGGGACACATAGGTGTCATCTTCACCCACACATTCGATCGGAGTGACGTAACCGCCATCTTCCCGCTCGTCCCGCAGCACGACGCCCGGAGCCTTCCGCAGGGCGGCACGGGCCTTCTCCAGATCGACCGGCTTCTCACACTCGATGCTGATGGCCTCGGAATGACCGATGAAGACCGGCACACGCACGCAGGTGGCCAGAACCTTGATGTCCGGGTCCAGAATCTTGCGGGTCTCGACCGCCATCTTCCATTCTTCCTTGGTGGAACCATCCTCCATGAAGCGGTCGATATGCGGGATCAGGTTGAAGGCGATCTGCTTGGTGAACTGGGCAATGGTCGGTGCGTCATTCACGAAGCTGCCCTTCGTCTGGCTGAACAGCTCATCCATGCCAGACTTCCCGGCTCCCGACACGGCCTGATAGGTGGACACCACCACACGCCTGATGCGGAACAGGTCATGCAGCGGCTTCAGGGCCACCATCATCTGGGCGGTGGAGCAGTTGGGGTTGGCGATGATGCCCTTGCGGGCCTTCTTCAGGGCAGCTGCATTGACCTCCGGCACCACGAGCGGCACGCCCGGCTCCATGCGGAAATGGGACGTGTTGTCCACGACCAGACATTTCGCTGCCGCAGCCTTGGGGGCATACTTTGCAGATACCGCCCCACCGGGAGAAAACAGGGCGATATCCCAGCCCGTGAAATCGAACGTCTCCAGATTCTGGACCTTCAGGACCTTCTTCTCACCAAAGGACACCTCACGCCCGGCAGACCGGGCGGAGGCCAGTGCCACGATGTCATCCACCGGGAACTGACGCTCCGCCAGTGTCTTCAGAATCTCACGCCCAACAGCCCCTGTCGCTCCAACGACGGCAACCCTGTAACCCATTCTCTCATTCTCCCTCGGGCAGGGCCCAACCCCGCCCCGTTTCATTCAGAAACCCATCCGGGCCTCATTATAAGAGCTGTCTCTACCCGAAAAAAGGCAACCGCTTGCAGAAGGCGGACACATGATGGCGCACCAGCTCATACCGGGCACGGCCATCCTGCGCCATGTAATTGAGCTGGACCGTGTGGCGTGCCCCCACATAGGGGCGGTGGCCGTGCCATGTGTCCGGCCCATTGGGGAAAATGACCAGCGTGCCACCAACAGGCGGAATCTCGCTGGCATAATCCTCCACATCGTCAGGCCCGTTGAGAAAACGCAGGCACCCCCCCTTGTGATCCCAATCCTTTTCCGGGTCATTGAGATAGAGCAGGATGGTCACACGCTTGGAGGCACTGTCCCTGTGTATGCGGCCATCCTTGGCCCGTGTCTGGCCCCGCATGGTCACCATGCTGGGCGCAGAACGGACATCCAGCCCGAATTTCTCAGAGACGATCTCTTTCAGCCGGGGCCCGGCAAAGTCTTCCATCATGGCCTTGAGCTCGGGATGGAGCTCCAGCGCCCCGATGGGGAAAGACCCGCCCGCCCGTATCTCCGGCAGCAGGGACACGGCCCGGGCCAGCGACGGCCCCGCAAGGAAATCCGGCACCACAATGTGCGGACATGGCACCCGGCTGACCACGGCCCGCCTGACAGCCTCGTAATTGATAGAAATCGTACTCATGGTGACAGTCACGCTACCGCCCTCCGACAGGGCAGGCAAGCCGTCCCGGCCCCTCTGACGACAAGGTGAGGGAAGATTTTGCCTTCCCGGCACGATCGGTTAAAAATACCCTCCCAGCGAGGCAAGAAGGAAAGATGCCATCATGACGGGCTCACCGAACCACCAGAATGCGATCAATGGCGAAAACATCGCCTATCTCGGTGAGCTGTACACCCAGTGGCTGGAGGACCCGGCCTCCGTCCCTTCCGACTATGACACGCTGTTCGCCACCATGGGCGACCCTGCCAGACATGAGACAGGCCCGCACGCCACGGTCCCGGACGTCAGCCTGCGGGATGAACGGCTGAAGGAGGCCTTCCGCCTCTGCGGGCATCTCCAGGCAGAGCTGGACCCGCTGGGCCTGCGCCCTGCCCGCCAGATCGATGCCCTCACCCCCGACAGCCAGACCGACCCCACCCTGTTGGCCCGCCTGAAACGGACCTATTGCGGGCCGATCGGGGCGGAGTTCATGCATCTTCAGGACAGCCAGCAGCGGCAGTGGTGGATCGACCATCTGGAAGAAAAACCGGCCACCGCCCTGCCCCTCTCGCAGGAGCGCATCCTGAGCCTGCTCACCCGTGCCGAAGGCTTCGAGACCTTCTGCCAGCAGCGTTTCACCGGGATGCGCCGTTTCGGCCTTGAAGGCGGAGAAAGCCTCATCGTCGCCCTTCAGGCCCTGCTGAATGAGGCGGCACGGGACGGCGTGCGCTCCATCTCGCTCGGCATGCCCCATCGGGGGCGGCTGAATGTCATGGCCAACATCCTGCGCAAGCCTTATGCCGCCATCTTCAGCGAATTCGCAGGCAAGGCCTTCTACCCGGAAGGCATCCGGGTCTCCGGGGACGTGAAGTACCATCTGGGCACCACGACCACCATCCGGCAGGGCCGCCACGAGATCCGCATCTCCCTCCTCCCCAACCCGTCCCATCTGGAGGCGGTGGACCCGGTCGTGCTGGGCCGTGTCCGGGCCGACCAGGACAGGGACAGGGATGAGGACCGCCAGAAGCATCTGGGAATTCTCGTCCACGGGGACGCCGCCTTCGCCGGGCAGGGCGTGGTGTATGAAACACTCCAGCTGTCCCGGCTGGAAGGATACCGTACCGGCGGCACGGTGCATCTCATCATCAACAATCAGGTGGGCTTCACCACCAGCCCGGCCTCGGCCCATTCCGGCATCTGGAACACCGACATCGCCAAGACCGTGCAGGCCCCCATCCTGCACGTGAATGGCGACAACCCCGAGGCCGTAGCCCGCTGTGCCGCCCTTGCCCATGAATGGCGGAAGACCTTTGCCAGCGACATCGTGGTGGACATCATCAGCTACCGCCGCCACGGCCATAACGAGACGGACGACCCCGCCTTCACGCAGCCTGCGATGGTACAGACCATCAGCCAGCACCCGACACTCCGCCGCCTCTATGCCGAGAAGGTTCTGGCCGAGACGGACATCCACCCTGCCGAGGTGGAGGCCCTGTGGGATGATGTGCAGGCCCAGCTCCATCAGGCCTTCGAGGATGCCGACACCTACCAGCCGGACCCGACCGACTGGCTGGATTACAGCCCGCAGGACCCCACCCGCCTGCTGGACACGCCCGAACGCATCCAGCCCATGACGGGCGTGCCCCTGCCCCGGCTCCAGCAGGTTGGGGAAGCGATGACAGCCATTCCGGCGGATTTCACCGTCCATCCCCGTCTGGCCCGGCAGCTTCGGGCGAAGCAGGCCACGCTGGCCGAGGGCGGCCCGGTGGACTGGGCCACGGCAGAGGCCCTTGCCTTTGGCACGCTGGCCCTTGATGGCCACGCCATACGCCTCTCCGGGCAGGATTGCGGCCGGGGAACCTTCAGCCAGCGCCATGCCGTGCTGACGGACCAGCATACGGGCCATCACTACACGCCGCTGGCCCATATCGCCCCCCGGCAGGCTCCCGTGAACGTGTGGAACTCCCCCCTCTCCGAATATGGCGTGATGGGGTTCGAGTATGGCTATTCTCTGGGCAACCCGGATGCGCTGGTGCTGTGGGAAGGCCAGTTTGGCGACTTCGCCAACGGGGCGCAGATCATCATCGACCAGTTCCTTGCAGCCGGAGAAACGAAATGGCTGCGGACATCCGGCCTGACCCTGCTCCTGCCCCACGGCTATGAGGGAGCCGGGCCGGAACATTCCTCCGCCCGCCCGGAGCGCTTCCTCCAGCTCTGTGCCGAGAACAACATGCGGGTCTGCATGCCCTCCAGCCCGGCGAGCTTCTTCCATCTGCTCCGGCGGCAGATCGCCCGCCGCTGTCGCAAGCCGCTGGTCGTGTTCAGCCCCAAGTCGCTCCTGCGGCACAAGCAGGCCGTCTCCCTGCTCAGCGAGATGGGACCGCAGACACGCTTTGCGCCCGTCATCGCCGATGCCACCTGCGCCGGTGGCGCACGGCGGGTCATCCTATGCAGTGGCAAGGTCTATTACGACCTCCTCCAGCAAAGGGAAGACGCCGGACTGAAACACTGCGCCATCATCCGGCTGGAGCAGCTCTATCCTTTCCCCCATCATGCCCTGGCCGAAGAGCTGGGTCATCACCCCCAGGCAGAAGACGTCATCTGGTGTCAGGAAGAGCCGGAAAATGGCGGGGCCTGGCAGTTCGTGGACCGGCGCATCGAAGCCTGCCTGCGGGAGATCGGCCATGCCTGCACCCGCCCGCATTATGCCGGGCGCAAGGCCTCCGCCTCACCCGCCACCGGGCTGCCCGGCATCCACCAGGCCGAGCAGGAAACGCTCATCCGGCAGGCCCTGGGGCTGGAGGCCGCCTCCCCATCCATCGACTGATCCTTCATTCAAGACGTAAAGACACACATCATGCCAGTAGACAAACCCATCACCAGCCAGCTCAATTCCCTTCGCACCGGACCGGATGAACGGGGGCATTTCGGAATCCACGGCGGGCGTTTCGTGGCCGAAACCCTCATGCCCCTGATGCTGGAACTGGAAAAAGCCTACAACCACGCCAAGACTGACCCGCAGTTTCAGGAAGAGCTGGATTATTACCTCCGCCACTATGTGGGCCGTCCCAGCCCGCTCTGGCACGCCAGACGGCTGAGCGAGACGCTCGGCGGAGCGCAGATCTACCTCAAGCGGGAAGAGCTGAACCACACGGGCTCCCACAAGCTGAACAACGTGATGGGCCAGATTCTTCTGGCCCGCCGCATGGGCAAGACCCGCATCGTGGCCGAGACCGGGGCCGGACAGCACGGCGTGGCCACGGCCACCGTCTGTGCCCTCTTCGGGCTGGACTGCGAAATCTACATGGGGGCCACCGATGTGGAGCGGCAGAAGCCCAATGTCTTCCGCATGCACCTGCTGGGAGCCAAGGTCCATCCCGTCACGGCGGGAGCCGGCACGCTGAAGGATGCCATGAACGAGGCCATGCGGGACTGGGTGGCCAATGTGGAGAACACCTACTTCCTTGTCGGCACGGTGGCAGGGCCACATCCCTACCCGGCCATGGTGCGGGACTTCCAGTCCGTCATCGGGACGGAAGCCCGTGAGCAGATACAGGAACAGACAGGCCGCCTGCCGGATGCCGTCATCGCCGCCATCGGGGGCGGGTCCAACGCCATGGGGATTTTTCACCCCTTCCTCGATGATGCCGATGTCCCGCTTTACGGCGTGGAGGCCGCCGGGCTGGGGCTGGACAGCGGCAAGACGGCAGCGTCCATCGCCCGTGGCAGGCCCGGCGTCCTGCATGGCAACCGCACCTACCTGCTACAGGACGAACACGGGCAGATCACGGAGGCCCACTCCATCAGTGCGGGGCTGGACTATCCCGGCATCGGGCCGGAACATTCATGGCTCAAGGATATTGGCCGGGTGAACTACGTCAGCGCCACGGACGATCAGGCCCTCGACGCCTTCCAGACCCTCACGAGGCTGGAGGGCATCATCCCGGCGCTGGAAAGTGCCCATGCCGTGGCCCATGCCATCGTCATGGCCCCGACCATGACCAGAGACCAGACCATCATCGTCAACCTGTCCGGCCGGGGTGACAAGGACGTACCCACCGTTGCGGCCCATCTGGGCGTGAAACTGTAAGGAGAGCCACCATGAGCCGCATCAAGACCTGTTTCGACCGCCTGAAAAAAGAGGGCCGTGGTGCCCTGCTGCCCTATCTGGAAGCCTTCGACCCGGACAGGGAGACATCCCTGGCCCTAATGCGCCAGATGCCCGAGGCCGGGGCCGATCTCATCGAAGTCGGCGTGCCCTTCTCCGACCCCTCCGCCGATGGCCCGACCATCCAGCTAGCCGCACGGCGTGGCCTGAAGGCCGGGGCCACCCTGAAGGGAACGCTGGAGCTCATCCGGGACTTCCGCAAGGAGAATGACCATACGCCGATCATCCTGATGGGCTATTACAACCCGATCGACAGTTACGGTGTGGAGCGATTCTGCAAGGATGCCCGCTCCGCCGGTGTGGACGGGCTGATCGTGGTGGACCTGCCGCCTGAGGAGTCCGAGGAGCTGGCCCCCCACGCCAGAGCGGAAGGACTGGACATGATCACCCTGACCGCCCCCACCACCCCGGATGACCGGCTGAAGACCATCCTCAGGAAGGCCAGCGGGTTCGTCTATCATGTGAGCATCACGGGCATCACAGGCACACGCAGCGCCACGGAAGAGCAGCTGAAAGCCGCCATGACCCGCCTTCGGGCCGCCACGGACCTTCCCGTCGTGGCCGGTTTTGGCATCAGCACGCCGGAGCAGGCCCGCACGGCCTCCCGCATCAGCGACGGGGCCGTCGTGGCATCCGCCATCATCAAGGAGATGGCCGCCACCTATGATGAACACGGCCACGCCACAGCCAGAAGCATCCCCACGGCACTGGAGAAAATCCGCTCCCTTGCCAGGGCGGTGCGCAACTGAAACCGGACACGAAAAACCCCCAGCCACAGGACTGGGGGTTTTTCGATTTCATCTTTTTGCAGAACTGGCTCTGAAGGCTTACTTCTTCAGCCAGCGGCCAATGGCACACAGGCCAGCCAGAGCGGCCACAATGGCACCACTCCACAGCAGCGTCTGACCAACACACTGGCAACGGCTCTTGGGCTTCAGGTCCTTGCTGATGGACTGGAATGCCTCCTGGGCACGGCTGGCATATTCCTCAGCCTTGGCTTTCAGTTCATCGGGGTTGACGATTTCCTCAGCCTTGGACTTGAGCTCATCAACATTGATAGCGTCCGCCATGGATATTCCTCCCTGAATCCGCCACTGTACCGGAACAACCGGTCTGGCGGATCAAATCTTGCATTTGCGCCAGAAAATTACTGACTGCCGGTAAACATACCACTGATCATTTTACCATTCAGCAAATTTCTCTCATGGGAGCCTCGTCTTTTCTGCATATGTCTGTCTAACTCCCATGCAGAAAAACGTTTTTTCTTCACCCATGCCCAGCAAATGCTACTTTTGTTCCACATGCTACTGCACGATATACCAGCCTGACACCACCATACAGGGGAGCCCCATGCCTGCTTCACCATCATCCCAGACGCTTCCCATAGAAGGGATGAGCTGCGCCTCCTGCTCCGCACGGGTGGAGAAAGCCCTCCGGGCCGTTCCAGGCGTTGAACAGGCCAGCGTCAATCTGGCAACTGCCACGGCCCATGTCACAGGCACGGCCTCCCGCACGGCTCTCATCCAGGCTGTCGAACAGGCCGGGTATGATGTCCCGTCCCCGCCCATCACATTACGCATTGAAGGGATGAGCTGCGCTGCCTGTTCCACACGGGTGGAGAAGAGCCTTCAGGACGTCATCGGCGTCAGGATGGCCAGCGTCAATCTGGCAACCGCCACCGCACAGGTAACCGGGACAGCCACACATCAGGCGCTCATCAGCGCCATCCAGAAAATGGGATTCGCCGCCTCGCTGCTGGAGGGAGAGACAGGGCTGGAAAATGCCCTGACACAGAAACAACGCATGAAGCAGGCCATGAAAACCCAGTGGCGGGACCTGATGATGTCTGCCCTGCTGTGGCTGGCCATCCTGTTCATGACTATGGGACACGGGTTTGGTCTCATTCCACCTGCCATACAGCCCCTGCTGCAATGGGCACTGGCCAGTGTCGCCCTGCTGGGGCCGGGCCGGCGCTTCTACCAGGCCGGGATACCGGCCCTGCTGCGCCGGGCACCAAACATGAACTCACTGGTCGCACTGGGGACCGGGGCCGCCTATCTGTACTCCAGCCTCGTGGTGTTCTGCCCCACCCTGATGCCAGCCGGTACACAGCATCTCTACTTTGACACCATCCTGGCCATCCTGACGCTCGTTCTTCTGGGACGCATGATGGAGGCCAGAGCAAAAGGCCGCACATCCGCAGCGCTGGAAAAACTGACCCATCTGCAACCGCAGCATGCCCATCTGCTGACTGAAGGAACATGCCGCATTGTCCCTGTCGCCCAGATACAGACGGGCGACAGGCTTCTTGTCCGCCCCGGCGAGCGGGTTCCGCTGGATGGAATCGTACTGGAAGGGGAAAGCCATCTGGATGAATCCCTGCTGACAGGCGAGCCCATGCCAGCCCTCCGGCAGGTCGGCGATACCGTCATCGGCGGGACCATCAACCAGGAAGGAACACTGACGGTCCAGGCCACGGCCACTGGAGCCGACACCATGCTAGCCCGCATTATCAGCATGGTCGCACAGGCCCAGGGTGACAAACTGCCCATCCAGTCCCTCGTGGACAAAGTGACCCTGTGGTTTGTCCCAGCCATCATTCTGCTGGCCGTGCTGACATTCCTCATCTGGCTGTTTCTGGGCCCTGCCCCGGCGCTGGGCCATGCTCTCGTCAATGCCATTGCCGTACTGATCGCCGCCTGTCCCTGTGCCATGGGCCTCGCCACGCCAACAGCCATCATGGTCGGTACGGGCAAAGCGGCGGAAATGGGCATCCTCTTCCGCAAGGGCGAAGCCCTCCAGACGCTGGAATCCACCACTCTGGTTGCCTTCGACAAGACCGGCACCCTGACGGCCGGCCAGCCCCGGATGACAGAATTCTACCTGCTGGACAAGAACACCTCCGACCATCCTGAGCAGGCCGAGAACACCCTGCTGACCCTTGCCGCCTCGGTCGAAACGCAGTCCGACCACCCTGTCAGCCGGGCCATCGTCACAGCTGCGCAGGAACGGGACCTGCCTTCCGTAAAGACCCGTCATGCCCGCATCATGCCCGGACTGGGCATAGAAGCGCAGGATGAAGACGGGCAGAGCATCCATCTTGGCAGCCAGGCCTGCATGAGGGCTCTGGGCTTCCATAATGCAGAAGCCAACCGGCTTGCTGCAGAGCTGAGCCAGAAAGGCACGTCCCCCCTCTTCATGGCCCATGGGGGGCAGATCGTGGCCCTCATGGGCGTGGCGGACCCCATCCGCCCCTCCGCCATGAAAGCCGTTGCAGCCCTGCGGGCCCAGAATATACGGACAGCCATGATTACCGGGGACATCGAACCTACAGCCCGGCATATCGCCCGCCTGGCCGGAATCGAGGAAGTCATCGCCCAGGTCCTGCCGCATGAAAAAGGTGAGGCCATACGGACCCTTCAGAAGACACACGGTTCCGTGGCCTTCGTGGGCGATGGCATCAATGACGCCCCGGCATTGGCACAGGCTGACACCGGGCTTGCCATCAGCCATGGAACAGATATCGCCATAGAGGCCGCAGACCTCGTCCTGACGGGCGAGAGCCTGATGACCGTGCCCAATGCCCTTGCCCTGTCCCGGGCCACGATGACCATCATACGGCAGAATCTCTTCTGGGCTTTCGCCTACAACATCGTGCTGCTGCCGATTGCCGCAGGGGTGCTCTACCCGTTCACTGGCACGCTGCTGTCCCCCCCTTTCGCCGCAGGGGCCATGGCGCTCTCCAGCATCTTCGTGCTCTGCAACACGCTACGGCTGCGACGCCTCCGCACGGTCGTGGAAACCGAGACCAGCACGGAAGTCTGAGACCCTGGCCGGGGACGGGCCTTCATGCCCTGCCCCCGGCCTCTCCTCCTCACACACCAGCCAGAACGGCGGCCAGAGCCTCCACAACAGGCGGCAGGTTGTGCTCATTCAGCCCCGCCATGCAGACACGGCCACTGCGAAGAACATAGACACCATGCTCCTCCCGCAGGCGGTCCACCTGAGCGGGTGACAGCTTCATCATGCTGAACATGCCACGCTGCTTCAGCAGGTACCGGAAATCCTGCCCCGGCAAACGGGCGGAAAGCTGCTCATGAAGCCTCTGGCGCATCACACGGATGCGGGCCCCCATGGCTGCCACTTCCTCCCGCCAGAGCTGCGCCAAGGCCTGATCTCCCAGAACGGCATCCACAAGCTGCGCCCCACGGACGGGCGGACTGGAATAATTCCGCCGCACCGTGACCTTGAGCTGGCTCAGCACCCGCTCTGCCGCATCACCATCCCGACAGACGACCGACAGGGCCCCGATGCGGTCCCCATACAGGGAAAATATCTTGGAAAACGAATTGCTGAGCAGGAACTCCAGCCCCGCATCCACCATGGCCCGCACGGCATACACGTCTGCCTCCAGCCCATGACCCAGCCCCTGATAGGCAAGGTCCAGAAACGGGATCAGCTTCCGGTCCTTCAGGACAGGGATCAGCTCATCCCACTGGTCAGCCGTCAGATCGGCCCCTGTCGGATTATGGCAGCAGGGATGAAGCAGGACGACATGATGTTCCGGAATCTGGCGGATGCAGGCCATCATGGCCTCAAAATTCACACCACCCGTTGCCGGGTCAAAATAGGGATAGGCCTGTGTCCTGAAACCGGCCCCGGCAAAAATGGAAATGTGATTTTCCCATGTCGGATCACTGACCCACAGTTCGGCCTGCGGAAAATAGCGGTGCAGGAAATCTGCCCCGACCTTCAGCGCGCCAGACCCACCAAGACTCTGGACCGTGGCGATGCGGCCGGTCTGCACCGGCTCGCTGCCACAGCCAAACAGCAGGTGCTGGACAGCCTGCCTGTAGGAAGCCAGACCTTCCATCGGCAGGTAGAGGTCCGGCCTGTCCTGCTGGGTGGCCAGCCTTTCATGCGCCTTGCGGATGCAGGCCAGCTGCGGGACATGACCTGCCTCATCATAATACAGGCCAATGCTGAGATTGACCTTCTTCGCCCGATCATCCCGCTTGAAGTCCTCCACCAGCGACAGGATGGGATCCCCCGGAGACAGTTCAACAGACTGGAACATGGACTGCTTCATCCTTTTTTCGCACTGGTCTTCATGCTGGCATTACGCGGGCCCTGCGGGCCGTAATCATAATCCGCCACGACCATGCCAAATCTCTTCAGGGCATCCGGAGCATCCATCTCCGGCAGAAGGACCTCGATGAACACGGCACGGTCGGCCTGTTCTGCCTGTTTCAGGGCCTGCTCCAGATCGCTGACCGTTTCCACCACGAGGGACAGGGCCCTGTCCTCCCGGTCGAACGCCCGGGGCAGGTCAGCATAACGCCAGTTGGCAATGTCGTTGTACCGGGAATGTTCCCCCAGAATCAGGCGCTCGATCGTATAGCCCCTGTTGTTGAGCAGGAAGATGATGGGCTTCTGGTCATGCCGCAGGATGGTGGAGAGCTCCTGCGCTGTCAGCTGGAAGGAACCATCACCGATGAAGAGCAGGTGCCGCCGGTCCGGGCTGCCAAGCTGGGAGCCGAACAGGGCTGGCAGGGTATAGCCGATGGCCCCCCAGATGGGCTGGGAAATGTAATGGCTGTTCCGGGGGAAAGGCGTGCCCAGCAGGGCTGTGTTGCTCGTCCCCGCCTCACCGACCACGACATCCCCTTCCTTCAGGAAACGGGCCACACGGGGCCAGAGGGTCGCATGGGTCAGCCGGTCCGCCGCCTCACCGGGCAGGGACGCAGCAGAATCCGCCGGACGGGCAGGCAGCGTACGGGAAGACGGCGTCACTTGCGCCAGCAGGGCCTCCAGCACGGCCCCGACAGGGGCAGCCGGAATGGACCGGCCTGCAAGGCTCACATCATGGGCCTGAAGATTGATGAACGCCTCCGGGCGGATCTCATGCGTGAAGAAGCCCGTGTTGAGCTCCGTGAAACGCAGGCCGACCCCGATCACGCAGTCTGACTGGCTGACCAGCTCCCTGATGTCCGGGCGGCTGGCCCCACCCACATAGCCACCCAGATAGTAGGGGGCTGTCTCATCCAGCACGGCCTTGGCCGGAGCCGCCGCCACACAGGGGATTGCACAGCGTTCCGCCAGCACGGCAATCTGCCCGGCCACGCCGAAGCGGTCGGCATCGGAATCGAGAATCATCACCGGCGAGCGGGCCGCAGCCAGACGTGTGGCGATGTGCCCGGCCGCCAGGGCCACCTGTTCCGCATCACCCTGCGGAAGGGCAAAACGGAACGGTTCTTCGGGCACCTCGATGTTCAGATGGGTGATGTCGGATGGCAGCTGGAGATGGACAGGCCGCCGCTCCCGCCAGCAGGTCTGGAGGACACGGTCGATTTCTTCCACGGCATTTTCCGGCGTCAGGCGGGCCTGGGCGACCGTATATTCCGCCATGCACCGCCCGATGTTGCCATACCCGCCATCACCCAGCGTATGATGCAGCAGGGCACGCCCCTCGACCGCATGAAGCGGTGGAATCCCGGTGATGTGCACGAACGGAACACGCTCGGCATAGGCCCCGGCAATGCCACTGATGGCCCCGAGGTCACCCACGCCAAAGGTCGTCACCAGGCCGCACAGGCCGGAGGTGCGGGCATAGCCATCGGCGGCATAGGCGGCATTCAGCTCGTTGCAGTTCCCCACGAAGGTCAGGGACGCATCAGCCTCCACCTGCTCCAGAAAAGAAAGGTTGAAATCCCCCGGAACACCGAAAAGATGGCTGATTCCTGCCTCGACGAGGCGGCGGGCCAGATAGGCCCCGATCTGCATGCGCATGAACAAATTCCTAAAACCTGTGAAGAGGGCGTACTCCCGTACAGGCAGAATACCCGCCTCGCACGAAACCCCGTTCGGCCCTCGATCATACTGCAATATATATGCAATCTGTGTGCAAATATGATCTATCATGCCCCCTTCTCCGCACGGATCACGCATGAAAGCGCACATCATGGACCATCTTGACTGGAAGCTCCTGTCCGCCCTGCACCGCAACGGGCGTCTGACCAACCGGGAGCTGGGCGAGGCCATCGGCCTCTCACCGTCCCAGTGTTCCCGCCGCCGACTCCTGCTGGAGAAGGCCGGTGTCATCCGGGGGTACAGTGTCACGCTGGACCAGCAGGCCATGGGGCTGGGCGTGATGGCCTTCGTCCAGGTCATCATGAAGGGCCATGCTGCCGGGGCCTTCGAACGCTTCCAGGCCCTCATAAACAGTACCTCCATGATCCAGGAAGCCCATGCCGTCAGCGGTGATGCCGATTACATCCTCAAGGTCGTGACGAAAGACCTGCCGAGCCTCTCCACTTTCGTTACAGACCAGTTGCTGGCGCATGACACGATCGGCCACGTGAAATCCTACATCGCCCTCCGCCCCCTGAAGACAGACAGCCCTCTACCGCCATTCCAGCCCTGAAAACCCTCCCGCTGGGCAGGAAGTCACGCAGCCGGTGAAGAGAAAGCTGGCATCTTCAGGCAAGCCCGGATAAAGTCGCCCGACCATGAAGCCCCCCTTCCGGCCAGTGCCATGGTGCCCCCGTACCGGGATGCACCACTCCGATGGCCCTCCGGCAGGCCCGGGTCCACCTGATGATGCACCACTGCTGGAGAGTGAACAGAACACCATGAGCTGGCTGACCGAACATGTCCGTCCCAAACTGCGGAGCCTGTTACAGAGGGATGTGCCAGACAATCTCTGGACCAACTGTGAATCCTGCTCGCAGATGATGCTCACCAAGGAGCTGGTCCGCAAGAAGAAGGTCTGCCCCCATTGCGGGCACCATATGCGTGCCACAGCCCATGAGCGGATGAAATGGACCTTCGATGATGGCCAGTATACCACCATCGACCTGCCCGCCGTCCCGGCCGACCCGCTGCATTTCCGGGACTCCAAACGCTATACGGACCGCCTGAAAACTGCCCGCTCCAAGGCGGGTCTTGATGATTCCCTGCTTGTCGCCCATGGCAGGATCGACGGGCGGGAAGCCGTCGTGGCTGTCATGGCCTTCGAGTTCATGGCAGGGACGATGGGCAGCGCCCTTGGGGAGGCTTTCCTGACAGCCTGCCGGGAGGCCATCCAGCGCAAGGCACCGCTCATCATCTTCACGGCCTCCGGTGGGGCCCGGATGCAGGAGGGGGTTGTCAGCCTGATGCAGATGCCCCGTACCACCATCGGCGTGGAAATGCTGCGTGAGGCCGGGCTGCCCTATCTGGTAGTCCTCACCAACCCGACGACGGGTGGCGTGTCCGCCTCCTTCGCCATGCTGGGCGACATCCACATCGCTGAACCCAATGCCCTGATCGCCTTCGCCGGCCCCCGTGTCATCCGTGACACGGTGCGTGAAGAACTGCCGGAAGGCTTCCAGCGTTCCGAATATCTGAAAGACCACGGCATGGTGGACATCATTGCCAGCCGTGCCGAACTCCCCGCCCTTCTGGGGCGTCTGATCGGGATGCTGTCCCCCGCCGCCAACGGGGACGCCAAGGCTGCCCGGGCTTCCTGAACGTGTCCCTGCCCTGCTGCCCTGCGACTGACAGCAGGGTGGGACGATGCCTCTCTCCTGCCGTCCTCCCCTGAGACAACCGGATTACGCAATCATGGCAACAGGCCAGCAGACCAGCACCCCGCAAAGTGAATTCCACGGGCGGACCGGGGCGGTAGTACGCCGCCTCCAGGAACTGCACCCCAAGCTGATCGACCTCTCTCTGGACCGGCTGGAAGTCCTGCTCGCCCGCCTCGGCCATCCTGAACGGTCCCTGCCACCGACCATCCATGTTGCCGGGACCAACGGCAAAGGCAGCACCTGTGCCAATCTGCGAGCCATTGGAGAAGCTGCGGGACTGAAGGTCCATGTCATGACCAGCCCGCACCTGCTGGACGTGACGGAGCGCTTCCGTCTGGCCGGACAGCTTGTCAGTGAAGATCAGCTCGTGGCCACTCTGGAAGAAATTGAACAGGTCAATGATGGAGCCCCCATCACCGTCTTCGAGGTACTGACAGCCGCCGGGTTCCTCCTCTTTTCCCGTGTTCCGGCTGACCTTCTGGTTCTGGAGGTCGGGCTTGGTGGCCGGTTTGATGCCACGAACGTGATCCCCACGGCCCGGGCCTGCATCATTACCTCCATCAGCCTGGACCATCAGGCCTTTCTGGGCGATGATCTGGCAGGCATTGCCCGGGAAAAGGCCGGAATCATCAAGCGGGGCGTGCCGGTCTTCGTGGCTCCACAGCCGGATGATGTCATGGCAGCCATCGCAGAGATTGCCAGAACCCACGAAGCCCCACTTTACCGGCTGGGCCATGAATTCACCATCACGCCGCGACAGGACGGCCTGCTCTATCAGGACGAGGCCGGAAAGCTGACACTGCCTGCTCCAGCCCTGCATGGTCCCCATCAGGCACAGAATTCGGCCCTGGCCGTGGCAGCCCTCCGCCATGCCGGCCTGAACCTGCCAGACACGGCCTTTGCCGGTATTGCCAGCACATGCTGGCCTGCCCGCCTCCAGACGCTGCATGGCACCCTTACCCATGACATGCCCCCAGGCTGGGAACTGCTGCTGGATGGTGGCCACAACCCCGGGGCCGGTACCGTTCTGGCCGATGTTCTCAAAACATGGCAGGACCGGCCCCTGCATCTCATCGTCGGGCTGAAGGACAGCAAGGACGTGCAGGGGTTCCTGCGCCCCCTGATCCCCCATGCCACCTCCATACAGGCCGTGGCGGAAGACGGACAGCACCTGGCCATGCCTGTCCAGACCATTCTGGAAGCCGCAGCGGCGGCAGGCGGCACAGCCCTGCCCGGGCCGGACATACGCACCGCCCTGAAACGCCTGCGTGACAGCGCCAGCCCCACGGACAGACCAGCCCGAGTCCTGATCTGCGGCAGCCTCTATCTGGCAGGCTGCGCCCTGGCGCTGGATGGCGCCTCCCCACACTGAAAGGGGATCACACTTTTCCCCTTCCCCGTCCGCACCCTGCCACTGTGTGGACACACCCCAATGACAGAGCGAAACGGACCAGCATGAGCGACCAGTCCCCTGCCCCCCAGCCCAGCCCCGCAGCGGAACCCGGCGGAAGCCTCCATGAAATGCTCCAGCGTGTTCCACCTGCCAACCTGCCAGCGGAGCAGGCCCTTCTGGGGGCCATCCTGACCAACAACAAGGCTTATGAGAGCGTCTCGGACTTCCTGCACCCCTCCCATTTTGCCGATGCCGTCAATGCCCACATCTATGAGATGATCACGCAACGCATCGAGCGTAATGGCGGCAAGGGAGGCGTCGACATCATCACGATGCGGGGCGACTTCGAGGCCAGCCCCATTCTGGCTGCGGCCGGAGGGGCCGACTATGTGGCCAAACTGCTCAATGCCATGGTGGGCATCGTCAATGCCCGTGATTATGGCAAGGTCATCCATGACTGCTGGGTCCGCCGCCAGCTGATCGGCATCGGCACGGACATCGTCAATAACGCTCACGGTGCCCGACCTGATCTGGACGGGCAGGAACAGATTTCCGCTTCGGAAGAAGCCCTCTTCAACCTGGCAACGGACAAGGGACAGGAAGGCGGCTTTCTCGTATTTTCCCAGGCCCTGAAGAAGGCTCTCGACATTGCCGACCAGGCCTACCAGCATACGGGCGACATTGTCGGGCTGACCTCTGGCCTGCGGGATTTCGACAAGAAAACCGGTGGCCTGCACCCGTCCGACCTGCTGATCCTCGCTGGCCGTCCTGCCATGGGCAAGACCGCCCTTGCTACGAAAATCGCCTTCTCCGCAGCGCAGTCCCTCTTGCGGGAGGCAGAAGAAAAAGGTGAGCCACCCCGTGGCAGTGTGGCCATTTTCTCACTGGAAATGTCCTCCGAACAGCTGGCCGCCCGTATCCTCTCCGAACAGGCCGAGGTCTCAGGCGAGCGCATCCGCCGTGGCGACGTGGGGCCGAAGGAGTTCGACCGGTTCGTCCGTGTTGCCACGGAGCTGCAACGCCTGCCCCTGCATATTGACGACACACCAGCCATCTCCCTCTCCGCCATGCGGACACGCTGCCGCCGGCTGGCCCGCACACATGGGCTGAACCTCGTGGTGGTGGACTATCTCCAGCTCATGCGCCCGGCCATTGGCACAAGACCGGACAGTCGCGTGCTGGAAATCTCGATGATCACGCAGGGCCTCAAAGCCATCGCCAAAGAGCTGGAAGTGCCCGTCATTGCGCTCTCCCAGCTCTCCCGTCAGGTCGAATCCCGTGACGACAAGCGCCCGATGCTCTCCGACCTGCGTGAATCCGGCTCCATCGAGCAGGATGCCGATGCTGTCATGTTCGTCTATCGTGACGAATATTACCTGCAACAGCGCAAACCCAAGGAAGCCTCCTTCCCCAGTCCGGACAAATACCAGATCGCCCTGGAAGAATGGCAGCGGAAGATGTCGCTCGTCCACAACAAGGCCGAGCTGATTCTGGAGAAGCAGCGCCACGGGCCGACCGGCACTGTCCATCTCTACTTTGAAGGTGAATTCACCCGCTTTGGAGACCTGGATACCTTCCACGAGTAATCCCGGTCACCGGGGCCTGTCACGAGGCCCCGCTTCCCCTCACTCGTGGGGCTTGTCCTCAAGCGGCGGGGTGATGACGGCGGCAGGAGTGGCGGCAATGACCTCCGGTGTAGGCTTGCGCCGCCACCACCAGCCACGATGCAGCATCTTCTCGAAACGGATCTTCTGCCGCAGCCAGTTCAACATTCCGGACAGGGTGACGACGGCAATGCCTATACCATCCCACATGTCCACGGGCTGGTTGAAAATGAAGTAGCTGAAAGCCACGATCCAGGCCATCTGGCTGTATTGCGGCAGGGCCACACGATTGGCCGGAGCAATGGAGGCGGCCAGCATGAGCAGCAGCTGCCCGGCTGCGGCCAGAAACCCGTAGCCAAACAGCAGCAGCCATTCATTCACCCCATGTGGCACGACAAAATGCTGCACCATCAGGATGCCATCCCCCACCAGCGGCCCGCACAGGCTGGAGCCGTACAGCGTCAGGCGGGATGTTTCCTTGCCCGCAAAACGGTAGGCAATCACGCTGACAGCCGAAGCCATGGCCACCACAATGGCACAGAGATGCCCGAACTGAAGCGCCTTCACACCGGGGCGCAGCACGATCATCACACCTGCAAAACCCAGCAGGACAGACAGCCACGCCCATCCCGTCACCTGTTCCTTGAGGAACAGCACGGAGACGATGGTGACGAAAAACGGCATCAGGAACATCAGGGAGAGGGCTTCTGGCATGGGCAGAAGCATGAAGGCCTCCACACTTCCTGCCGTGGCCACGAAGACCGCCGCCGCCCGCACAAGCCAGAGCCACGGATGACTGGACAACACCAGCGCCCGATAAGACTCATTCGGGCGCTTCAGCAGCGGAACGATCAACAGGCCGAACACACCGCCGAAAAACGCTACCTCGAACGGGTCCAGCCGCCCGGCCAACCCCTTGGAACAGGCATCACTGATGGAAAAAAACGCATACCCCAGAAAGGCCAGTACGATGCCCGATGTAAAAAGTATCTTCCTCATGCAATCCCTGTCCCTGACACTCCGGCCGCTATGGCGTCAGGCCAAGGGTAAGGGCTAACCCACCAAAAAGAAACCACCCAACCATATCTCTACAGGATGGCAGCCCTGTGATGATGTTCCATCGTCACAGGGACAAGGCAACGCCCCCCATCACGCTGCGCCGCAGACCATATTGCGGGGCACCAACACCGACCCCACTGCCATCACGCAACATGTATCGCCGGTCGAACAGGTTGATGACATCCAGCCGCAGCTGCATGGTGTGTCCGCCCAGCCAGGGCATATGCCGTAACGCCTGCACCAGCCCCAGATTGAAGGTGACATATTGCGGCACATGCGCCCCATTGGGGATGGTACCTTCGGCTGTTTCCCTGTCCTTCCGCAGGCCGCTGCCATAAATCATGGTGCCCGAAAACTGGAGGGGATGATTCGTCCCGTGGAAAAAAGCATAGGAGCCACCGGCAGAGGCCGTGATCAGCTGGTCATGATCCAGATGGACCCAGTGATTCCTCATATAATGGAGGTCGTCACTGTCAAAATTCCACTGGGCTGACGTAATCTCCTTGCCCGTGGCCCGTGACACCGCCAGATTGCCGTAGAGGGTCAGGGGGCCCGTGCTGTAATCAGTCGTCAGCTCCACACCACGGACACGGCCCCGGTGATAATTGAACGCTGTCAGAATGACAGGGGCGCCGAACTGCCCTTCATCAATCAGGTTTTTCGCCTGCTTCCAGTACGCATCCAGCCCGACATGCCAATGGCGTGTCAGCTGCTGCATGAAGCCGACATCATAATAATTGGCCCGCTCCGCCTTCACACGATCATTCTGATAGTTGGCCGGTGCGGCGGATGTCCCCTCAAAACGGTCCAGAGATGTCGTGCCAATCGTCTCGAAAGGCGGAGGTGTCAGATAACGTGCATATCCCACATGAAACCGCCCGCCATGCCATGGTGTCCAGACCAGCGACACACGGGGGCTGAGCTGGTGGGCATGAACATATTCCTCCACACCATCAAACCGTACCCCTCCATTGAAGACAAGAGACCGTGCAAGGTGCCATTCATCCTGGAGATAGACCCCGTACAAAGCACCCGTCTTGCCCGATGAATCATGCACTTTCACGGTCTGGGGGCTGACAGTCCCTTCTTCATCAACTGGGTAGACCAGTGAGCTGCTCTTGCTCACAGCACGCTCGCCATAAGCCTGCACACCTCCCCGCACGGTATGCGTGCGATTGACGTGCCATGTCACATCACTCTGCACACCGCTGGAAAACACCGACCGGGCTGCCTGCTGGGCAAGACCGTTATAGACAAGGTCCCCCACCCAGTCGGGTGAGTAGCGCATGGAACTATACCGCAGGATGGCGGATGTCTGGGCACTGACCTTCTCATGGTCTTCCTGCCAGGAGAGGATGGCGAAATCCGTGATCTGCTGCTGGTGTTCATCCAGATGGCTGCTGTCTGGCGCATCCTCCTGCACAGGCCGATTGTCCGCCTTGAAAAGCGGCGTGGCAAACTGGTGCTGCTGGCCGGGATTGTTGGGCAGCTGGTACCAGGCATTGGAAAGCCCCGCCGTCAGGCTGAAGCGTGTCTCTGGCCGGAGAGTATACCGCAGATGCCCCAGAACATGATACTGGTTGGAGAGGTCGTGAATGGCATTGTAACTGGGGGTCGTGTTCTCGATCCCCACCCGATTGTGAACGGCATCTGCCGTGATGAAGCCATCCCACTGCCCCCAATGCCCGCCATACTGGATGGCAGGCTGCACATAGTCCCGCACGCCACCATAACCGGAGAGGGTTCCGCCTTCATCCGACACGCCGTTCTTCGTCTGGATGTCGATCACACCGGCCTGCCGGAAGCCGTACTCCGCTGGCAGGACACCGGTCGTCAGGCTCATGGAATGGGCAAAGCGGGTCATCAGAGCCTGCCCGAAAACGCTCACACCTTCCGGCAGGGCCACACCATCCAGCCGAAACTGGACATCATTATGATCTCCCCGGATGTGAATCTGCCCGTAACTGTCCTGCGCCACGCCGGGAGCCTGCAACAGGATGCTGTTCAGCGGGGCATTGTCGGCACCGGGATTGGCCTCGATGGCCTTGCGGGAAAAATTCGTCTGCGTGGCCCCGATGGCAGGCTGAAGAGCCGCACGGGCCTGATCCAGCCGCCGGGCCGTGACGTGAATATGCTCCTCCCTGCTGTCCACCTTACGGACAGACCCATCCCCCCCATTCTGGGGCTGGTCTCCCGTGGATGTGACTGACGGCTTCCCGCCCGTCTCCACATCACCAGCCTGGGCTGCCTGAGACAGCGTGCCAGACGCCACCAGGGCCAACACCGCATAAATGGCTCCACCCCGTCCCATCATCACCATGATGTTCTCCAGTCCTCGTCATGCTGGTCTGATTGTTCATCGCAAGTTATGTTATAACATAACATATGTGAAGCCATTCTTTTCCGGTGCCCATAAAAAAGGCCGGGACATGTCCCGGCCTTTCCTCAGATCATCTTCACGCCAATCAGCAACAACAGAGTTCCCAGAATGAGCCGCTGCCAGCGTTCCGGGCATCGCCCGGCGCAATGGGTACCAAGCCAGATGCCCGGCAGGGAGCCACTCAGCAGGAGCAGCAGGGTCGGCACCATGACGTCCCCTTCCACCCAGTGGCCTGCACCGGCAATCAGTGTCAGGGGGATGGCATGGGCAATGTCGATGGCCACGAGTTCACGCAGGGGCAGGGTCGGATACAGCATCACCAGCACGGCCATGCCGATGGCCCCGGCCCCGACGGAGGACAGGCTGACCATGCAGCCCAGCACGAAACCCAGCACGACCGTCAGAACCCGTGACTGTACCGGTCCCCCCAGCTGATGCCGCAGCACCCACGCTTTAAGCGTCGGACGGAACAGGATGGCCGGGGCCGTCACCAGCAGGCAGATGCCCAGCGACAGGCGGATGACATGCGCCATCTCCTGCGGCGACCCCAGATGCCGCAGCCAGAGCAGAGCCACCGCCACACCGGGGAGGCTGCCTGCCATCATCCACAGCACGATGGACCAGCGTACCGGCCCACACCGCCTGTGCAGGACTGTCCCGAACAGTTTCGTCACGGCGGCATAGACGAGGTCCGTCCCCACGGCAGCCTTGGGGTGGATCCCACACAGCAGGATGAGCAGCGGCGTCATCAGCGATCCGCCACCCACGCCTGTCATGCCGACCAGAAACCCGACCAGTGCGCCGGAGATGACATAAGCCAGATGCCCCATCACCTTATCCTTCTCCCAGAACGGAAAGAGCCTTTTTCAGACAAAGCCTCCCCCACCGGCATTTTCCTGCTGGAAAAACCGGGTTCCTGTTCCATGTTCTTTCAGAAACCGGGACCCGCCGGGCCTCACCTCATGGAGGAAGGCCCGGCAGAACCGTCTGTCAGCGCACGACCTTATGAACGGCGTCCGTCAGGTGCCGTACGCTCCGGGCCACGTCACCATCACCGGGGACGACAACATCCGGCTTTTCCGGTGCTTCATAAGCCGAAGACACACCCGTAAACTCGGCAATCCGGCCTTCTTCCGCCTGAGCATACAGGCCCTTCGGGTCACGGCGGCGGCACAGCTCGGGGGCCGTATCCACAAAGACCTCGTGCCAGTCTTCCCCGATGATCGCCTTGGCCATCGCCCGGTCCCGGATGAGCGGAGAGACCAGAGCCACCAGCACGATCTGCCCGGCATCCGCCAGAATACGGGCCACATGGGCCACACGGCGGATATTCTCCCGCCGGTCTTCCGGCGAGAAGCCAAGATCGCTGCACAGGCCGGAGCGAACCGTATCGCCATCCAGCACGGTGACATGCAGCCCCTCACGGCTGAGGGCCTCCTCGGCATGGCGGGCGATGGTGCTCTTTCCGGCACCGGGCAGACCGGTCATCCAGAACACGGCCCGACCATGCCCCCGCAAACCAGCCCGGACGGCATCACTCACGCCGCTGGCTGTCGGATGGATGGCATTGGCCCCCTCCGGCAGGGCCGCCGGACCGATCAGCGGGGCACCGCCAACGATCTTCTGATGGCGGTCCACCAGAACACCACGCCCGTCCGGCATTCCCGGCGCAAAGGGATCGAAGAGGATGTTGCGGGCCACGGCGAGGGTGATCTCGGCAAAGCCATCCGGTGGCACCTCATCCGCCGGACTCAGGCTGAGATCATCAAGGTCCACCACGGCATCAATGGAAGCCACAGTGACATCATGTTCTGCCGTGGCCAGACGCAGCCGGAAACTCTCCCCCACACGCAGCGGCTCACCACGCAGCCAGAACAGCCGTGTCCTGAGACGGGCGGCCTTCAGCGGGGCTGCGGCTTCATCACCGGCAGGGAACAGCAGGTCCCCACGATCCGGCACCAGATCAGGCTCCAGCCGCAGGGCGATGGATTCACCAGCTCCGGCCACAGGATGATGCGGAGCATGCCAGCGGCAGACCTCGGCCACGGTGGCCTCCTGCCCCTGCCCGCCAATTTCCAGCCGGTCTCCTTCCCGCACCGTGCCACGCTCGATGCGTCCCGCCACATAGCGGATGCCCTCGAAACGATACACGTCCTGCACCGGCATACGGAATGGCAGGGCATGACGGGATGCCGGAGGCTGGATGAGAGACAGGGCCTCCAGCAGGGTCGGCCCCCTGTACCAGTCGGCCTTTTCAGAACGTGTGGCGATATTGTCGCCATCCCGTGCCGAGGCCGGAATGACCTGGTTGACGTTGATCTCCAGCCGCCCCAGCAGCTGGCGGATGTCACCTTCCACCTGCTTCAGTCTGGCTTCATCAAACCCGATGCTGTCGGCCTTGTTCAGCAGGACGATCACATGATTGATGCCGATGAGCCGCAGCAGCATGGCGTGGCGGCGTGTCTGCTCCCGCACACCCTCGGCGGCATCCACCACCAGCACGGCGGCCTCGGCATCGGCAGCACCGGTAATCATGTTGCGCAGGAACTGCCGATGGCCCGGCGCATCCACGATGACGAAATCCCGGCCATCCAGCTGGAACGGAATGCGGGTGGAATCCACCGTCACACCCTGATCCCGCTCGATCTGGAGGGAATCGAGCAGGAAGCTCCACTCCACGGCCAGACCACGCTTCCGGCTGCTTTCCACGATCTGGACGAGGCGGCCATCCGGCAGACTGTCCGTATCATACAGGAGGCGGCCAATCAGGGTGGATTTGCCGTGATCCACATGGCCCACGATCACGATCGGCGTGCTGACACCGTGACGGACCTGCGATGATGGTGAATGAGTCTGTGTCATCGAAAAAGTCCCCTCACAGATAACCGGCAACACGGAGACGCTCGAAGGCATCTTCCGATTCATGATCCATGGCACGGCCCGCACGCTCGGAGGTACGGCTTGTCTCCAGCTCGGCAATCACTTCCGCCACGGTGGAGGCATTGCTCTCGATCGGGCTGGTGATGTCCTGATCGCCCAGTGAGCGATAACGCTTGCCATCCTTTGCAAAATAGAGGTCCACGAGCGGAATCTTCTCACGCTCGATGTACCGCCAGATGTCCAGCTCCCGCCACGCCAGCAGCGGATGGACACGGACATGCATCCCCTCCTCGTAAGGCGTGGCGTACTGGTCCCAGAATTCCGGTGGCTGGTTGCGGACATCCCACTGGTGACCGGCACCACGGGGACTGAAGACACGCTCCTTGGCACGGGTGGCCTGCTCATCACGCCGGATGCCCGCAACAACACCCCGGAATTTGTGCTGGTCGATCAGGTTTGCCAGACCAGCCGTCTTGCGGGCCGCAGACCGGGCCGCCGGTGGCAGGGAGGGGTCCATGTCCTCGACCGGGGGACACTCCCCGAGAACAAGGTCCAGATTCCACTTTTTGACGTACTCATCCCGGAAGGCATACATCTCCGGGAATTTCTTGCCCGTATCCACATGCATGACAGGAAAAGGCACATGCCCCATGAAGGCCTTGCGGGCCAGCCAGACCATCACGTTGCTGTCCTTGCCCAGTGACCAGAGCAGGGCCAGGGGCTTCAGCTTGCGGTAGGCCTCCCGCAGGATGAAGATGCTCTGGGCCTCAAGCTGGTCCAGACCATCCATGATATGTGCGTCTTCCAGAGCCATGACTGCTCCCTTTCCTTCCTGATGGGCCATGCGGCCCGGTCTTATCGTGCGGGCCGCTCTGCAATCAGGGCAGCGGCTGAGATTTCTTCCACATTGGCGTCGGGCGGTGTGGAAACGGGCCGATGCAGGCCACATTCCGTCTTGGCCAGTCCGGCCCAACGTCCGGCACGGCTGTCCTCTCCCGCTCCCACGGGCCTCGTACAGGGTTCACAGCCGATGGAGCGGTAACCCTGCGCCACCAGCGGATGCGGCGGGAGGGCTTTCTCCTCCATGAAACGGGCGATCTGCGCCTCGCTCCAGCCAGCCAGAGGATTCAGCTTCACACTGCCATCCTCCTGCCGTTCCGCCACGGGCAGGGCCGCCCGGGTGGCCGCCTGCATCCGCTTGCGGCCTGTCACCCAGATGTCGAACTCCGGCAGAACCACCTCCAGCGGTTCCACCTTCCGCAGGGCGCAGCAGGCATCGGGGTCGAAAGCCACAAGCTGACCCTCCGGGTCCCGATACTCTACCTCGGCACGGGCAGGGCGCAGGGTGCGGACATCCTCCAGCCCCAGATGACGGGTCAGCTCATCCCGATAGGCCAGCGTTTCCGGGAAATGCCGCTCCGTATCGAGAAAAAAGACAGGCACGGCTCTGTCCTGTGCCGCCACCTGCGCCAGCAGCACGGCAGACTCGGCACCGAAGGAAGAAATCACCGCCACACGGCCCGGAAAACGGGCCAGAACGGAGGACAGCACACGGCCCGTTTCCTCCTCCGAGGCAGCCACGTCTTCCTGCCGGGGCAGGGCCTGGAACTCATCGTCCGATATTGCCATGTGATCTGCTCCCTTCGGAAAATACGATAAGAAAGAAACTAATTACATATTTAACGGGCTTCAATGATGATTTTTGATAAATCATCAATTTTTCAGGATATAAGAATGTCATTATGAGCTTTCCAAAGAATCAGGAAGCCTGACCTCCGGCAGGAAACGGCGGAAAATCGCCTCTGAGACCGCCATTCTTTTTCACAATACTAAATCGTATTTATCAGAAGGCTCAGAAACGCAGCGTGAGGGTCGAGAGCATGTAGGTCCCGTTCTTCCCCCCGGCCTGCCTCATGCGATGTGTCAGCAGAATCGCTCCCCCATCAATCTGCCAGTTGACGTGCTGCTGAAGCTGGAACTGCACCTGCCCCTGCGGCTGCAACCCCACGGCCCGCCCGGCCTGCCGCAGCTTCGGCCCTGAAAGGAAAGAAAAAGGCGATGATGAATTATACAGCCCGTCATTCATGCTCTCCCTCCAGAGGTAAGGCACCCGGATGCGGATGTTCATGAAAGGCCGGGGTGCGATGCTGGCCAGCGGGCCGGCACTCACGATGTTGGCCCTCGCAATGGTGCGTGTCAGGTCGAACGTTCCATTACGGGGTGAGAACGGAGCCGAGAACGTGCCCACGGTTCCCTCTTTCCGGCGATTGTCTCCTCCGCTGTAAGCCTCCGCCTGCACGCCCAGAAAGGGATGCAGAAAGGATGAGGAATGACGCCAGCCCAGCACGCCCCGCACGGCCCAGGCACTCACGGGGCGGCTGGCAATGGATGACGTGCCGGGATGGAACCGTCCCCCCTGATACACGCCCCCCAGCTCATATTCGAAGGACGGTGCCGAACCATACCAGCGGAAGCCACCATTCTGTCGTGTCTGCGTTCCCGCCTCCGACCCTTTGTAACGGGCCACGGCTGCCGTTTTCCCCTCATCACGGAAACCCATCCAGAAGAGGTCCAGAAAGGAATGGACCTGCTCCCCCCCAATGGAAAAGGGCCGCAGGGCGATCCCGACATTCCCCCCATAAAGGCGGGTGCCATCATCAAACCCGCCCCCCATGATGGTATCCCTCGTCACCTGTGTAGCGACAAAATTGTACAGGTCCAGCCTGATCCGGTTCCACAGCGCATAGCCACGGACACCATTCCACGAAAGCGGGACGTTAGGAGTTTCCCGCATGTAGACGAGCCATGAAGGAGCATCGAGAAACTGCTGCCGCCCGACCATCACGCCGGTCTTTGCACCAAACAGTTTACGCTCATACCCGACAAAGAGCTGCTGCACCCCCAGCCTGCGCCGCCATGTCGCATTATAGCCGTAATAGTTCCATCCGGCCGCCTCACCATTGTTCAGCTGCCCGAATATCCGCCAGTGCGGGCCAAGGTGAAGGTCCGCCCCCAGCAGGTTGCGTACCGTAAACCGGCCGGAATGACGCCTGTTCACCGTCCCCAGCATGGGGCTCGACTCATACCAGTTGCGTATCCGGGATTCACCGGAAAGCGACAGCCAGATGCTGCCCGACTCATTGAGGCGGATGGCCTTCAGGGGATCAAGAAAATCCGTGTAATTCCTGGGGTCTTTCTTGCTGCTCCAGTCCTCGGCCCAGGGGGCGACCCCGTAGACACCAACCGGCCCGAACCCGGCAAATTCACCATTCCCCCAGTTGAAGGCTCCCCAGTCTCCCTGATGCCGCTTGCGGGACCGGTTCTCCTCCAGCGTGACACGGCGTGGCTGGCCGATCACCCCGGCTCCCGGCATGGTCTCCACGGCAGGGGGAACCTTTTCAGTGACCTGCGCTTCCGCCTGTCCCAGCCCTGCAGCAACAGACAGTACGGCAAGAACTACCGGGGACCGCAAAAACCTGCCCGTCCGCCCCAACAGGCTGACACACCTCAGAGACAGGTCCGGTCTTTCCTGCATCGTCACTCGCCACGATGGCCTGCCTGTCTGCATGAGCGGCTCACTTATTACTTTAAATAATAGTTATTTTTATTAAATCTCATTTTATTACCCATGTGAAGACGTGAATTAACTTTTCTCTCATCCATCACGTTTCCCATGGCCAAAAAAAAGATGGGCACAGCCATCAATGGTGCCGTACCCATCCCCTACACAGCCACTATTACAGTCAGGCTACGCACTCTTTCAGAAACTGCTGCATCGCCTGCCCACGATGGCTGAAGCGGTTTTTCTCCGTTTCGGCCATCTCGGCAAACGTGCGGCTTTCTCCTTCAGGAATGAAGATGGGGTCATAACCATGCCCATGCGTCCCTCTCGGTGGCCATGAGACCTGCCCCCGACACTCACCCCGTACGAAGCGATGCGTCCCATCCGGCCATGCCAGACACAGCACCACCACAAACGACGCTGCCTTGTCAGCCGACCCGCTGGCCTGCATCTCCTCATGCACACGGTTCATCGCCAGTGTCATGTCCCGCTGCGGGCCTGCCCAGCGGGCAGAATAGACGCCCGGTCTGCCATCCAATGCCGCCACGCAGAAGCCGGAATCATCGGCCAGTGCCGGCAGGCCCGTTGCCCTGGCAGCGGCTTCCGCCTTGATGAGCGCATTGCCCTCAAAGTCGGCAGCCGTCTCTTCAGGCTCTGGCAAGTTCAGTTCGGCAGCCGAGCGGACCGTGATGCCGCTCTCTGCCAGCAGGAGAGCAAATTCCCGCAGCTTGCCTTCATTGTGACTTGCCAGAACAATCTCGCTGCCACGCTCCAGACGGCGGCCAGAATCCTGCCCGCTCATCATGCACCTTCCTTCCTGCGGGCCAGAGCCTCTTTCTGCACGGCAAACAGCTCCTTCGTCCCTTTCTGGGCCAGACCAAACAGAATCTGGAATTCTTCAGGCCGGAAGGGTCGTTCTTCTGCCGTACCCTGAATTTCCACGATGCCGCCATCAGCGGTCAGAACGAAATTGGTATCAGCCTGTGCCGTGCTGTCTTCCGCATAATCAAGGTCCAGCACCGGCCCGGCATCCGTCAGCCCGCAGGACACGGCAGCCACCTGTCCCGTCAGCACCTTCGACTTGCCCATGCCTTCCAGAGCGATGGCCAGAGCCACCCACGCCCCGGTAATGGAGGCACAGCGTGTGCCGCCATCAGCGTTCAGCACGTCACAGTCCAGCGTGATCATGCACTCGCCCAGAGCCTTGAGGTCCACACAGGCCCGCAGGGAACGGCCGATGAGACGCTGGATCTCCTGCGTGCGGCCGGACTGCTTGCCACGGGCGGCCTCGCGGGAGCCACGGGTGTGGGTGGCACGGGGCAGCATCCCATATTCCGCCGTGACCCAGCCCTGGCCCTGCCCCCGCAGGAACGGCGGGACCCGTGTCTCGACGGAAGCGGTGCAGAGCACCTCCGTCCCGCCGACACGGATCAGGGCGGACCCTTCCGCATGAGTGGAAAAACCGGTCTCGATGGTAACCGGGCGAAGGGCGTCGTCAGTACGGCCGGAGGGACGTTCGAACATGAAACAGCTTCCTCGAATCTCTTCAGAAAATCCACATGGGCGGGACTGGACCAGCCACCCCATGACAGGGCACCACCATAGGCAGCCCCCGTCCCCTCGGCCATACCCACCCATAAAAAACAGGCAACACTCTGCTTCTTCCCGTTCTTTTGCAGGCCATGTTATAGGGAGGGCATGAAGCGTTCCCCCATGCTGCCAGACAGCCCGCCCTCACCATCCCAGAAGCCCCGTTTCCGCCGCTGGCGGTTTCTGCTGGGGGCTGCCCTTGGCATCGGTACGTTTGGCGTTTCTGCCGTCATTCTCACAGGGGTGGGACTGTATGCCCATCTCAGCGCCAATCTGCCCAGCGTGGACGCTCTCCAGCATTACAAGCCGCCCGTGGTCAGCCGACTGTACACGGCCGATGACCAGCTCATGGCGGAGCTGTCCCACGAGCGGCGCATCTATGTGCCCATCCGGGCCATTCCCCCGCTCGTCCGCAATGCCTTCATTGCGGCGGAGGACCAGAATTTCTATTCCCATGGCGGCGTGGACCCGCTGGCCATGCTGCGGGCGGGCGTGACGGACATCTTCAGCATCCTCACCCATCAGGGCAAACGGCCTCTGGGGGCCTCGACCATCACCCAGCAGGTGGCCAAGGTCATGCTGCTGAACAACAACAGCCTGACCATCGAACGGAAGGTGCGGGAAGCCCTGCTCGCCATGCGGATCGAGCACACGCTTTCCAAGGACCGGATTCTGGAAATCTACCTGAACGGCATCTATCTGGGGAACGGAGCCTACGGGGTCGAGGCGGCGGCGCAGACCTACTTCAACAAGACGCTGGACCAGCTGAGCGATGCCGAGGCGGCGATGCTCGCCAGCATGCCCAAATCCCCCAGCAACTATAATCCGTTCCTCCACCCCAAAGCGGCCATGTGGCGGCGCAACTGGGTGCTGGACCGGATGGGCGAAACCCACGCCATCCCTGCCGATGAAGCCCAGCAGGCCAAGCAGGACCCGCTCGTGCCGCAAGGGCAGGTGCGCTTCGGTCCGCTTGCAGGGTCCGAATGGTTCGCTGCGGAAGTCCGCCGCCAGCTGACATCCCTCTATAATGAGGAACAGACAACGGAAGGCGGGCTGGACGTCCATACCAGCCTCGACCCGCACCTCCAGCAGGTCAGCACGAAACTGCTGCGGGAAGGGCTGATGGCCTATGCCCACACCCATGAGGGCTGGCACGGGGCTGTCGGCCATCTGGACGGTGACGCCATGGCAGACTGGCAGGGCAGCATGGCCCGGCAGAAAAATCCGGCTGGCATGCTGTCCACATGGCGTCTGGCCGTCGTCCTCTCCACAACACCAGCACCCCGTGTCGGCTGGGTGAAGGCGCATGAGGCCCACACTGCCACGCTTCGCAAGACAGACGAAACATGGAGCCGCCGCACCCATCCGCTTCAGACGGGTGACCTCGTGATGATCGAGCCGCAGGATGACGGCTCCGCCGCCCTGGAGCAGATTCCGCAGGTGGAAGGGGCGACCGTTACGCTGGATGCCCATACGGGGCGTGTCCTGGCCCTCGTGGGGGGCTGGTCCTTCCAGCAGAGCCAGTTCAACCGTGTCACGCAGGCGCAGCGCCAGCCGGGGTCTTCTTTCAAGCCGCTGGTCTATCTGGCAGCGATGGAACGGGACATTTCCCCCTCCGAAACATTCGATGATTCTCCCATCAGTTTCGGAGACTGGAAGCCGCAGAATTACGAACACGACAACTGGGGCCCCACCACCCTGCATGATGCCCTGCGGGAAAGCCGCAACCTCGTGACCATCCGTGTGGCGGCCCATCTGGGCATGAAGGCCGTCAGCGACATGGCCGTACGGTCCGGCATGGTGGACAACATGCCACCCTACCTGCCCGCTGCCCTCGGAGCCGTGGAGACCACCGTCCTGCGGGAGGCCGGGGCCTATGCGGCCATCGCCAATGGTGGCCACAGCATCACCCCCAGCCTGATCGACTACATCCAGAATCCTGATGGCACCATCATCTGGCGCAACCAGGCCAACCGGCGTACCGTGACAACAGAAAACGGGATGCCCGTCATCCATGATGGCCGTCCGGTCCTGGCCTCGCCGCAGAGTGCCTTCCAGATCACCACCATGATGCGGGATGTCATCGCCCGGGGCACGGGCGTACGGGCTGGCGTGGGAATCGACCGCCCCATCGCCGGGAAGACCGGTACCAGTCAGGACTATCATGATGCCTGGTTCGCCGGGTTCTCTCCCGACACCGTCACCGTGGTATGGATCGGCTATGATGCGCCCCGCAGCCTGGGCAAGAATGAAACAGGCGGCCATCTGGCCGGGCCGATCTGGAACGGCATCATGAAGGCCGTCTTCGCCACCCGGCCCCGGCTGGAGTTCCCCGCACCGGACGGCATCACGCTGGCGGAATATGATACAGGGCGCATCCGTGCCACGGATGCCTTCAAACCGAACCAGATTCCGGGAGCCTCCGTGCCGCTGCATGGTTTCGGAGCCGGGACACAGGCCCTTACCGCTGCTGACACCGGTGCGGACATGATTCCTGATTCCGAGACGGACATGCCCAGCTCCAGCCCGTCCAGCAGTGGTACCATCACCGACCCGCTGGATGGAACCATGCCCTCACATGCCCCTGCTTCCCTGCCTGCGGCACCGCCCCAGGAGAAAGCAAACCCGGCAGAGGGAGGTGACATTGGCGTCGGTGGTCTATACTAAGGCAGCAACATCAACCTGAAGAAAGCAGGAGAACGCCTGATGTCGGCTGAGACCGAAGCCCTCTCCGAACAGATCAAGCAGTCGGTGGCACTGCTGAGGAGGCATCTTTGACTGGGATGTCGCCAAAACACGCCTTGCCGAACTGAACCATCTCTCTGAAGACCCGGACCTCTGGAACAACCCGGACGCCGCCCAGAAACTGATGCGTGAGCGCACGATGCTCGCCAACCAGATCGAAGGGGTCGAGGCTCTGGAGGCCGACGTGCAGGACACGCTGGACCTTGTCGAGCTGGCCGAGATGGAAAATGACGACACCGTGGTGCAGGAAGGCCTCGCCACCCTGCGCAGCCTCGCCGCCCAGGCCCAGCAGCGTGAGACGGAAAGCCTCCTCTCCGGTGAAGCCGATAGCAATGACTGCTATCTTGAGGTCAATGCCGGTGCTGGCGGTACGGAAGCGCAGGACTGGGCCGAGATGCTGCTGCGGATGTATACCCGCTGGTCCGAAAAGCATGGCTACAAGGTCTCTCTGATGGAAAGCAGTGAAGGGGAACAGGCCGGGCTGAAATCCGCCACGATCCTCGTCAGCGGTCCCAATGCCTATGGCTGGCTGAAGACGGAAGCCGGGGTGCATCGCCTCGTGCGCATCTCCCCCTTCGACTCCGCTGCACGGCGGCAGACCTCCTTTGCCTCCATCTACATCTCACCTGTTGTGGATGATTCCATCGAAATCGAGATCATCGATTCCGACCTGCGTGTGGATACGTTCCGGGCCTCCGGGGCTGGTGGGCAGCACGTCAACAAGACGGACTCCGCCATCCGCATCACCCACATCCCGACAGGTATCGTCGTGGCCTGCCAGACGGACCGGTCCCAGCACCGCAACCGGGCTACGGCCATGGAAATGCTGAAGGCCCGCCTCTATGAGGCCGAACTTCAGAAGCGGGAGGCCGAGGCCTCCGCCGCCGAGGCCGCCAAGACGGACATCGGCTGGGGGCACCAGATACGGTCCTACGTTCTGGCGCCGTATCAGCTCGTCAAGGACCTGCGGACCAACATCGAGAAGGGCAACCCTGATGCTGTGCTCGATGGCGATCTGGATGAGTTCATGGCAGCATCTCTGGCCCAGCGTGTGAGCGCCACACGCTCCGAGGCCAGCGCCACGGCACAGTAAACCCGTCTGACACGGGGGCACTCACCCGGAGCAGACCGCAAGAGAGGGGGCATGACATTCTGGTTCATGTCCCCTCTCTTAATGGTAGCTTTTTTCGCCAATAAAACGATTAAATATCGTATTTAATATCAATCATCAAAAAAATATGTTTTTTTCATAAGAAGGACCAACCAAAACAATTCACAGGCCGGGCATCATCACAGCCACGAAAAACCTTTCAAAATCGTCCATAAACTGCCGTTTTTCCGATTTCCTCAAAAAATATCCACAGATGTGCCCCTGTTTATGCACAGGCGATCCTGCGAAAGAGTCGCATGAGAGCCCTTGCATCAAAGGGGCGGCTTGGGCCATTGGTAAAGGAACCGATACGGGAACGTTCCCGTGCTGCTTTGCTGTCTCCCCTTACCGGGCAGGGCCTGACCGCCAGGGACGAGGAGAAGGAATCGGCATGGGGCCGTGCCCGTGATGCGGCACAAGGTTTTTCCCCTCCCCCGTACGGGCATGTCCCGTCTTGTGAGGGTACCAGTCATGCTGGCAGGCCTGCCCTGCCGGGAAGAAGCGCCGGACCTGCGGCGTGGAAAAGGGTAAGAAGGTTTTGGAATGAGAAGCTATGCCGCCCAGCAACGCAAACCGACGGATTACATCGTCGCTGTTGTCGTGGCTTTTCTGGCCATCGGGCTGGTGGTCTATGCCTTGACACTTACCAGGATGGAAAAGCAGGAACCCTCGCATCCCCCCATCCAGACACGTGTCATTGCGGAGGCTCCCCCACCACCGCCGCCTCCACCACCACCGCAGCCGGTGATGGTGCAACCGCCGCCACCTTATATCCCCCCTCCCAAGATCAGGGTGGCACCCCCCCCAAAACCGCCGATCCAGCACAGCCACCAGAAGGCCCCCAAACCGAAGGCGGCGGCACCCCAGCCTGCACCATCGGCCCCGGCCCAGTCTTCAGCAGCGGCACCGTCGGCAAGCTCCAGCAACAGCTCGTCTGAAAGTGACCACTCCGCTGGTGCCATGCCCATCAACAATGTGCGGCCGGAATATCCAGAGGAAGCGCAGGAGGAAAGCCGTGAAGGCTCCGTGACGGCCTCCTGCGACATCCTCACCAACGGCAAACCGGCCAACTGCAAGCTGCTGAGCGTCAAGGGCGGGCACGATTTTGCCGAAAGTGCGCTGGACTTCCTCGAGCGTTCACCAGTCCGCTACCAGCCAGCCGTGGTGGGTGGGCAGCCAGTCGTGGAACACAACCACGTCCTGCATGTGGACTTTACCCTTGGTGATGAATGAAGCCATTCTGAGCCAGCACAGACCAGCATGAAGCTGCCCTGCCCCAAACGGGCCACCCCTGCGGGGGCAGGGTAGCAGACGTTTTCACATTGTCCCGACCTGCCATGGATGGCAGGAATGACAGGGAGACCGATACGGGAGGTTTCTCCCACCGGTGCAGCACCTCCAGACTGGTGCTTTTTTAGACAAGGATATGGGATTCATGACCAGACTGTTCCGCCTCCCCGTAACTGTTGCTGCGCCCCGGGCGCACGCTGTCTATGGCACGGCCCTGGCCCTGACTCTGGCTGCCATGCCGCTGGCCTCCACCGCTTTTGCGCAGGACGCTGCCCCGGCCGCTCCGCCCGCCGGGACCACGATGACAGCCCAGCCTCCCGCAGGCACCACACCCGCAGTTCCCCCCGCCGGGGCTGCACCGGCCACGGCACCAGCAGGGGCCACACCCGCTGCTCCGCCAGCTGGTGCTGAAAGCGGCACCCCGGTCACCGCTACGCCGGTCAGTGAAAAACCGACCGAGGAAGCACCGAAGGAAAACCCCTACGGGCTGGGTGCACTCTGGAAAAACGGTGACATCATCGCCCGTGGCGTCCTCCTCATCATGGCCATCATGTCTCTGGGGACATGGATCATCATGATTAGCAAATTCCTTGAACAATCCCGCCTCTTCCGGGCCTCCAGGGCCGTCAACCAGACCTTCTGGACACAGAAGACCATCCAGGAAGGGGCACAGACACTGAAGGCGGATTCCCCCTTCCGCTACATTGCCGAGACCGGCATCGTGGCAGCACGCCACCATGAAGGCTCCATGCGGGATTCCATCGACCTCCAGTCATGGACGAGCATGTCCATCCAGCGGGCGCTGGAGACCATCAACACACGTCTTCAGGGCGGGCTGGCCTTCCTTGGTACGGTCGGCTCCACCTCCCCCTTCATCGGGCTGTTCGGTACGGTCTGGGGTATCTATCATGCCCTGACAGCCATTGGCATTGCCGGCCAGGCCTCCATCGACAAGGTGGCCGGTCCTGTCGGTGAATCCCTGATCATGACAGCCATCGGTCTGGCCACGGCCGTGCCGGCCGTGCTGGGCTACAACCTGCTCGTCCGTCGCAACAAGGGTGCGATGGACCGTGTCCGCAACTTCGGGTCCGACCTTCATTCCGTCCTGATCGGCGGTTACCGTCATGACGCCGTGTTCAACAGCACGAAGGATAACAGCCCGACCACGACAACCACGAACGAGCGGATCTGAACCATGGCATTCAACACCGGAGACATGGGTGATGATGGCGAGGTGGTATCAGCCATCAACACGACACCGCTGGTTGACGTCATGCTGGTGCTGCTCATCATCTTCCTCATCACCATCCCGGTGGCCACGCACACCGTAAAGGTCAAGCTGCCGGTAGACCGCAACCAGCCAACCCAGACCAAGCCTGGCAACATCGTGCTGGCTGTCACGGCGGATGGGCAGACCTACTGGAACACACAGCCCATCGGGGACCACAAGGTGCTTGTCAGCCGTCTCATGGAAGCAGCACGCCAGCAGCCCCAGCCGCAGATACAGATCCGCGGGGACGGTTCGGCCCAGTACATGCCCATTGGCAAGATCGTGGCGGCTTGCCAGGAGGCAGGCATCCAGCACGTTGACTTCATCACAGAGCAGCCGCACGACTGACCTGTGGTCTTTCCGGCCCCTGCCCTGCCGGGTGGGGCCCTTCCTGCCGGTTCTCCCCGGCCCGGTTCACCGGGGCATGACGCCCGAGGCAGACAGTTTTTGGAGATTCCTCATGGCCATGAACGTTGGTACGGGCAGCACTCATGAAGATGAAGCCATTGTCGACATCAACACGACACCGTTGATCGACGTGATGCTGGTGCTGCTCATCATGCTCATCATCACCATCCCGCTTCAGACCCATTCCGTAGCGATCGACCTCCCCCAGGGCGATCCACCACCCTCTGCAATACAGCCGCAGGTTGCAACAATTGGCATCAGCTATGACAATACGCTGAGCTGGAATGACACGCCCATCACCTCGGAGGAGGACCTTCAGGCCCATCTGAACGGGGCCGTCCATCCCGTGACAGGTGAGCAGCCGGAGATCCATATCCGTCCCGACCGTCTTGCCACCTACAAGACCGTGGCCCATGTGATGGCGGACGCCCAGCGCCTTGGCGTGACGAAGCTGGGCATTGTTGGTCTGGACCAGTTTGTGGAAGGACAGTAACCCATGAGCCTGCCAAACCCGAAACACCCGCACGGCTGGCTGCTGGCTGGCATGTTTGGCCTGTCTGCCCTCTCCTGCCTGTCCCCCATCTCCGGGCAGGCTCCCACCCGCCTGCTCATCGGGGCAGCGCAGGCAGAGGATGAGCTGGGCCGGGAGGTCGGCACGCAGCTCCAGAATGCACAGTCGGCTCTGTCCAGCCATCAGCCAGCCAAAGCCCTGGAGTTCGTCAATGCTGCTGATGCCGTGGCAGGAAAGAGCGACTATGAAAGCTACGTCATCGCCCAGATGCGGGCAGCGGCGGCCAGCCAGGCGGGCAATGTCCCTGTCGCACTGAAGGCCTATGAAACCCTCATCAGGAACAGCCGCACCACTCCAGCCGCACGGCAGCAGATGCTCATGGCGCAGGCCAGTCTGGCCTATGGAGCCCGTGACTATGCCAGTGCCGCCAACGCAGCCAGCCGTTATCTGAAGGAAGTCGGCCCGAACCAGCAGATGCAGACCCTTCTCCTCCAGTGCCACTATCTCCAGCAGGACTGGAAGGGCACGGTGGAGGCAGGCCGGGCCATGCTGGCCGCCGACCGGAAGGCTGGACAGATTCCGGCGGAAAACCAGCTCCAGATGCTCGCCGCCGCTTACGACCAGCTGCATGACACGGCGGGCAAGACAGGCATCTATGTCAAACTGGTGAAATATCATGCCCGACCCCAGTACTGGCAGATGCTGATCCATGACCTGACAACCGACCATTCCCTCACGCCACGCATGGTCTTCAATCTCCAGCGTCTGCGCCTAGCCACTGGCCTGCTGACCAGCCCGGCCGAGTTTCAGGACATGGCAGAGCGGGCCGTGCAGATGGAGCTGCCCCAGCTGGCCCTGAACCTTCTGGATGAAGGCTATGCCCGCCACCTGCTGGGAACTGGCACCGGGGCAGAAGCCCAGGCGCATTTCCGGGCTTTCGTGGCTCAACGTGCCGCAGAAGCCCGCACCAGCCTCCCCGCCATGGTAGAAAAAGCCAAAACCTCCACCGAGGCGGGCCCCTCCCTGACAGCCGGATACAACCTTGTCCTCAACGGACAGGTGGATCAGGGTCTGGCCCTCATGCAGCAGGGACTGGGGAAACAGCCCCACCAGCCGGACCTCGCCCGCCTCTCCCTAGGCATGGCCATGATGGACGCCGGACGCCGGACAGAAGCCCTCCAGCTCTTCAGCAGCATGGATGGCGAGGGGACTGCCAACAATCTGGCCCAGCTATGGGCCGTTCAGCTCTCCGCACGTCCATCCCACTGAAAAACGGGCCATAAGGCCTTGCATACTCCGCCATTCCATCTCCGATACCGGGACGGGATGGCGGCACCCCTCCTGCCTGAAACAGGGGATTTCAGAAAATTAATCCTCCTTTCACCAGAGCGTGCCTTAAAATCCTGACACTGTTCTGCGAAAACGGCCCGGACAGAAGGCATGCTGCCGCCTCACACCAAAAAAGGAGATGCGTATCTACATGACTGACAGAATACCGCACCCCAACACGGGGGCCGCTCCGTACCGGCATTTTACCGGTCTGTTCGTACGCAGCCTGTTGCCAGCCCTGCTGGTGGCCTGTCTGGCCCTGTTCGGGTCCCTGCCCGCCCGGGCACTGGCCGCAGACGCCCCGGCACCAGCCACCACGACAGGTCTCTCCGCTGACCAGGCCCGCCAGCTCATTTCTGTCCTGAGCGATGATGCCCAGCGTCAGAAATTCCTGACGACCCTCCAGAACCTGACCCAGGCCGCGCCACAGGCGAAACATGCCTCCGTCATTGATCTGGCCCGGGAAAACATTGCCCTTTTCGGTGACCGTGCCCTCCAGCAGCTGCACATCCTGCATCAGAGCATCATCGATTTCGGCGCCATTGCCCCGTGGGTTCAGGCCCTTGTGCATGACCCGGCCCTACAGGCCCGTGTCGGCCACATCGCCCTGCGTGTGGTCATCATGCTGGTGTGCAGCTACCTGCTTTTCTTCGGCGTGCGCATCATCCTGCGCCCTCTCTACCGGCGCATCAGCAGCATGGCGAAAAAGCACGACCACATGGTTTTCCAGCAGGAAGCTGAAAAACTGCACAAGACCCGTGCCGAAGCAACGGAAGCCGCCACGGATACAGCCCGCACGGCAGCCACCCATAATGAGCAGACCAAAGAGGAGGCCGCCGCCACCCAGGCCAGCCTTGAGGACAGTCTCCGCCATCAGGGGGCACTGACACAGCTCATGCTCTGCCTGCGCCGCGCTCCCTATACGCTGGCCTGCGCCCTGCTGGAGCTGATCACCATCTGCACCTTTCCCCTGATCGCCCTGCTGATGGGCGTGCTGGACCCTGCACCTTCCACCGAAGCGGCCCATGCAATCTGGAGCATCTCCTGGCTGATCGGCATCGGGCTGGGCGTGTGGACCCTGGTCCTGCGCATCTTCCTCGCCCCACAGACCCCATGGCTGCGGCTGAGCATCCTGCGGGACAGTTCCTCAACCTTCATCTTCCGCTATTTCCGCCAGATTGGTGTCATTCTGGCCTGGGGCTTCTCACTGCTGGCCATGCTGCACGCCATGGCCATGCCTATGGCTGTTTCCAGCGGTCTCCAGAAGCTCCTGCTGCTGGCCGTCCACCTCTTCCTCGCCGTCATGATCATCCGCTCCCGCAAGCGGGTGCAGCATGCCTGCCAGCATATCGGTGCAGCCAACCGCCGCCTCCAGTCCATCATGGCGCTGGTCTCCGGCAGCTGGTGGATTGTGGCCCTGTTCTTCGACTTCGCCCTGTGGCTTGTCTGGGCAGCCGACATTGATGGCGGATACCAGCTCATCCTCCAGATATTCGTCCGTACCCTGGTGGCGCTGGTAGCTGTCCGCATTGTCAGCATTCTGGCCTATGGCGGACTGGAGCGCTTCATGCGGGCACTGGACAGCTGGAATCTCAATGAAGAGACGCTGTTCCGCATCCGCCGTTACTACCCGGCTGCCACGACGGTCATCCGTCTCGTCATGGCCGTCCTGACCATTCTGGCCCTTGCTCTGGCGTGGGGCGCTCCGGTTTACATCCTGCTCGGCCATGACACGCTTGGTCCCCGCATCTTCCAGGCAGCCTTGACCATTCTGGTGGCTCTGGTCATCGGGATTCTGGCTTGGGAGGTCGCCAATGTGACCATCGAGCATCATATCCGCCGTCTGGGCGAACAGGACAGCCGGGATGTGCAGATCCGCATTGCCCGCCTGCAGACACTGACACCGATGTTCCGCATCCTGTTCCTGCTGGTTCTGGCTGTCATCATCGGGCTGACGGTCCTCTCCCAGCTTGGAATTGATACAGGCCCGCTCATCGCCAGTGCTTCCATCTTTGGTGTGGCGCTGGGTTTCGGCTCCCAGAAGCTGGTGCAGGACTTCATCAGCGGAATTTTCCTCCTGCTGGAAAATGCCCTGACTGTCGGCGACTCCGTAACGCTGAACGGCACCTATGGCGTGATCGAACGGCTCTCCCTGCGCTCCGTTCATGTCCGGGCCAATGACGGATCGATGAACATTTTCTCGTTCAGCTCGCTCAGCCAGGTGACCAACTACAACCGTGACTTCTCCCGTGCGATGATTCTCGCCACGGTGGACATCGACAGCGATACGGACCAGGTCGCTGCCATCCTTGTGGAAATTGGCAAGGAAATGCGGAATGAAGAGGCCTACAGAGACCTCATCCTGGCAGATTTCGACCTTTGGGGCGTGTCTGCCATCGGCACATCCTCCGTCTCCGTGAAGGGTGTCTATCCCACCACGAATGCCGGACGCTGGACGGTGGAATGGGAATTCAACCGCCGCATGAAAAAACGGTTCGAACAGGCGGGCATCCAGTATCCCCGTGATGTGGTGGACATCCAGGGCCCGGCGCTGGAGCATTTCATCAACAGCAGGGGCGTGCCCGATACAACCACCGGGCAGAACAAGGCCTGACCGGCCTCTGCCCTTCCCCCCCCTTCCGCCATGACAGGCAAGGGGGGCTGATACAGAAAAGCCCCTGCCTTTACGGACAGGGGCTTTTTTCCGGCCAGACTGAAAGCTCAGCGAGCCTCATCATAGGAGCGCAGAGCCAGAAGCGCCCAGATGGTTGCCGGAATCCAACCCAGAATGGTGATCTGCAACACCAGGCAGATGATCCCTGCAATCGGACGGCCAATGGTAAAGAACGTCAGCCAGGGGATGAAAAAGGCGATCAGAATACGAATCATGGCTATTCCTCCATGCAATACGGGCATGACTGCAAAAATAGTGGGTTCCCAGTACGGAAAACCATCTCCTTCATCCTTAAAAAAAATGCCATTATTATGAAAGTGTTATTCTGTCCGCTGGAATGACACTGCCAGAAAACCGGAACTTCCACCCGCCCCGGGGGCTCCTCTCCCCCAAAACGGCACCATGAATCAGAAGAGTGTCTGCCATGATCATCGCCTCAGTGTCCTATCTCGCCTCCCCGGATGAGGTTCAGGCCCAACGCCCTGCACACCGTGCCTTCCTTGCAACGCTTTTCGAGCGGCGCATCCTGCTGGCATCCGGCCCCAAACTATCGGGGGATGGGGGCATTCTCATTGTCCGGGATGGGATCACCAGAGAGGAAATTGAAACCCTTCTGGCGGAAGACCCTTTCATCACCTCTGGCGTGGGGCAATACGACTTCACCGAGTTCAGAACGGCGCAACTTGCCCCCGAACTGACAGAGACCCGCTGACCATGAGCCCGGCAGGCCACGCCACAAGGAGCATGGCCTGCCAGATGACGTCTCCGTTATCCAAAGATGATCGCAGCAGGCGACACGTAATGATAAAGTAAATGTTAGCCATTCATTCAATAAGATGAGCCGTGAGGTCTGGCCCCCGCCAGCCCCTTTCAGCAAAGGAACATGCCATGGCAGATTTTCTGACGGAAAAGGTGCCTGAACACCCTGCCGCCATCCTTGGCGCTGGCACGATGGGCTCCCGTATCGCCCTGATGCTGGCAACACGCGGCGGCACCGTCCGCCTTTTTGACAGGCAGGAAGAAACCACCCGGAAGGCCATCGCCTATGTCGGGCAGCACTTGCCTGACGTTGTCGCCTCTGTCGAAGGTGGAAAAGCCGGCCATGTGGACATCGCCACCACACTGGAAGACGCCGTGAAAGACGCCTGGCTTGTCATCGAGGCCCTGCCTGAAAAGCAGGACCTCAAGACGGACATCTTTGGCCAGCTGGACCAGCTGGCACCTGCCGATGCCATCCTCGCCACCAACTCCTCCTCATTCCCTTCCAGCCAGATCGTCGGCAAGGTGACGAAGAAGAACCGGGTCCTCAACACCCACTTCATGATGCCACCTGAAAAACGGGCCGTGGAACTCATGTCCTGTGGAGAGACTGACACGGCCCTCATGGAGGATCTGGCCCGCTATTTCAGCGAGGTGGGACTGTCCCCCTACATTGCCCGGAAAGAGAGCATCGGATTCATCGAGAACCGCATCTGGGCCGCCATCAAGCGTGAAGCCCTCTGTGTCGCCGCAGAAGGTGTGGCCGACCCCGAAACCATAGACCGCCTCTACTGCGAGACACAGGGCACGACTGCCGGGCCATTCCGCCTCATGGACCAGGTCGGACTCGATATCGTCCTCCAGATCGAGGAACATTATGCCGCAGCCTTCCCCCACCTGCCCGAAGCGCCCCGCACGCTGCTCCGCAGGATGATTGCCGAACACAGGCTGGGCGTGAAAAGCGGGCGTGGTTTCTATGATTACAGCAAGGCCACCTCATGACCCGAAACATCATTCTTCATTCACTCGAGATCGAACCTGCCCGGATCACTGCCCTCTCCGTACAGGATGGCTGCCCACTGTCCCATATCGACATCGGCTGGGGCTGCCCGGACGGGGTGTGGATCGACCCCACGGAAGGCCGGATATACTGGACGAACATGGGCGCCAACCCCAGTGATGCCGATGGCACCATCGAATCCGCCCGACTGGATGGCAGCGACCACAAGGTGCTTGTGGCCAACGGACTGGTCGTCACCCCCAAACAGCTGACATCCACCCCGGGAGGCGAGCATCTCTACTGGTGCGACCGTGAAGGAATGCGCATCATGCGGTGCCGCCGTGATGGCTCCGACGTGGAGGTGCTTCTTCAGACCGGCACCTACCCGGAGCACATGAAGGATGCCACACGCCACTGTGTAGGCATCACCCTTGATACCAGCAACGGCCATCTCTACTGGTCGCAGAAAGGCCCTCCCAAAGGGGGGCGTGGCCGCATTTTCCGCATGTCTCTGGACCTCCCTGCCGGTACGGACCCCGCAGACCGTCATGACATCGAGCTTCTGGCCGACCATCTGCCAGAGCCGATCGACCTGCATGTCTCGCCTGCTCTGGGCAAGCTCTGGTGGACGGACCGTGGCGCTGCGCCCGATGGCAACAGCCTCAATGTCGCCCGGGTGGATGAACACGGGCTGCATGACCAGCAGGTCATCCTGCGGGACCTGGATGAGGCCATCGGTCTGGCGGTCGATGCCGAAGGTACCCTGGCCTTTGTCAGTGACCTTGGCGGATCCATCCGGGAAGTCATTCTCGAAACCGGACAGGCCAGACTCATCACCAAACAGGCACCAACAACAGGTCTCTGTTTGGTGGTACAGGAAGACTGACCTCCTCTACAGGGGGTAGGAACACCTGCCCCCGAACAGACACGGTGAAAGGCCTTTCATAAAGTCCCGCACATATTCATCAGGCTTTATATTCCTTTATCATTAACTGTTCATATGGTCATCTCTTTACCTTGACAGAATAGAGCGACCCGCTAAAAACACTCTCTACGCACGGCCTTCCCCGGCCAGAAAAATCATTCCGCACAAGCGGGATGTAATGGTGCAGCCTTGGCAGGACTTTTCCACCCCTGTGGAACTGTCCATGATACCGTACTGATCCACCCCTTAATGTTGAAAGGTACCACCATGTCCCGGTTTTCCCACCTTCCCCGGCGCCGTTTTCTTGGCCTTTCAGCAGGGCTGGCTGGTGCTGCCGCCCTTGGCCTGGCCCATCCGGGAATCGCCCGTGCCGATGGCCGTACGCTGAAAATCGGCATCATGTCTGGCGAGGACGAGGATATCTGGCGGCTCGTCAGCCAGAATGCTGCCCAGCGTGGCCTGACGCTGAAGATCATCCCATTCTCCGACTACAACACGCCCAATGAGGCCCTGTCAGAGCATGACGTGGACGCCAATGCCTTCCAGCACCGGCCCTTCCTCGATGCCCAGATCAAGGCCCACGGCTACAGGATCGTCCCTGTCGGCGACACATACTTCCAGCCGATTGGCCTGTATTCCCACAAATGGCACTCCGTGGCCGAAATTCCGCAGAATGCCCGTATTGGCATCCCCAACGACCCCAGCAACGAGGGTCGTGCCCTCCATGTGCTGGAAACACTGGGGCTGATCCGTCTGCCTGCTGATTCCGGCCTTTTCCCCACGGCGCTGGATGTCACCGACAACCCCCGCAACATCTCCATCGAAGAGCTGGATGCCGGTGTGGTTGGCCGCTCCCTGCCTGATCTGGATGCTGCCGTTGTCAACATGGACTGGGCCCGCAAGGCAGGCATCACCGAGCAGGAACGCATTGGCGTGGAGGGGCTGAAGAACAACCCGTACGTCAATTTCATCTCCGTCAATGAGGGTGATGCCAACGCTGAATGGGTCAAGCCGCTGGTGGAAAGCTATCACCAGCCGAATGTCCACAAGCTCATTCTGGACATCTATCACGGCACAGTCACACCTGCGTGGCCATGAAGCCCATTCTCGATATCCAGCACGTCACCCACAGTTTTGGGCAGCATACGGCTCTTCAGGACATCTCCTTCTCGGTAAAGCAGGGGGAAGTTGTGGGGCTGATCGGCCGCTCTGGAGCAGGGAAGTCCACCCTGCTCCGCTGCCTCTGTGCGCTGGAACGCCCCCAGCAGGGCCACATCCTGCTGGATGGTGTGGACCTCACCACACAACCAGAGCGGCAGCTTGTCCGCATCCGCCGCAAGATCGGTCTGGTCTTCCAGCATTTCAATCTGCTGACTTCCCGCACCGTGGCAGGCAACATTGCCCTGCCCCTCCAGATCGCCGGGTGCCCCCGCAAAGAACAGGCCAACCGCATTGCGGAACTGCTGGAGCTTGTCGGGCTGAAGGGCTTTGAAAAGAAATACCCCTCCCAGCTTTCCGGCGGGCAGAAACAGCGTGTCGGCATTGCCCGTGCTCTGGCAGCCAACCCGACGCTGCTCCTCTGCGATGAAGCCACCTCTGCTCTGGACCCGGAATCCACCAGCTCCATCCTCAACCTGCTGGCCGACATCAACAGGAAGCTGGGGCTGACCATCGTTCTCATCACCCATGAGATGGATGTGGTCCGCCGCTTTGCCCAGCGGATCCTGGTCCTCGATCATGGCCGCCTCGTCGAAGATGGAACCCTGCTGGACTTCCTCCGGGATGGACAGAACAACCGGACCCTCCAGACCCTTCTGGCAGATATCCGTCCCTCCCTCCCTGCCTTTCTGGCACAGACAATGGCTGCCACACCGTCAGCAGGACCACACAAGGCCATCGTACGGCTCGTCCTCAGCGGGACTGATGCCAGCGAGCCGCTCTTCAGTGCACTGCATGAACGGTTCGGCGTGCAGACGGCCCTGCTACAGGGCGGCGTGACCACCGTCGGGGACCATCTGAGTGGTGACATGATCCTCAGCCTTGAAGGAGACAGGACGGAACAGGCTCTGAATCACCTGAAGACGGCAGCGCAGAACATGGAGGTCCTGGGATATGTCCCCTCTCATTCTTAAGCTGATCCTCCATTCCACATGGCAGACGCTGGAAATGGTCGTGGCCTCCACGGCCCTTTCCGTCCTGTTCGGACTGCCGCTGGCCCTGTTCATGATCGCCACCGGCCCGCAGGGGCTGTACCGGCTGCCTTTTGCCGCCCGACTGATGGGCATGGTGGTGGATGCCGTCCGTGCCGTGCCATTCATCATCCTGCTGGTGCTGCTCATCCCTGTCACGCGCTTCATCGCCGGGACGTCTCTGGGGACGGAAGCGGCCATCGTGCCGCTATCCATCGCCGGGATTCCCTATTTTGCCCGCATTGCCGAAATGGCCCTGCGGGAGGTTGATTCCGGCCTTGTGGATGCCGTCCGGGCCATGGGTGGCACACGCATGACCATCATCCGCTCCGTCCTGATTGCCGAGGCCCTACCGGGACTTGTCACCGGCGTGACGGTCACGCTCATCACCATGGTCGGGGCCTCTGCCATGGCGGGCGTCATCGGGGCGGGGGGCCTGGGTGACCTTGCCATCCGTTACGGGTATCAGCGTTTCAACACCACCGTCATGTTCGGGGTGGTGGTGGTTCTCATCATCATGGTCAGCCTGATGCAGCTCATCGGCAACAGTCTGGCCCGCTGGCTGAAACACTGAAGCATCCGCCTTCTTTCTATCGCCATTAAAAAAAAGCCCGCCCCTTCAGAGAGGCGGGCTTTTCCGTATCAGGGCTGACACCGTGACCTTCAGGCGGCGTCCAGCGCCTGCTTCACGTCCACCAGCAGATCATCCACATGCTCCACACCGATGGAGAGCCGCACGGTGGATGACGTGACGCCAATGCGCTCCCGTACCTCTTTCGGCACGCCGGAATGTGTCATCGTCGCCGGATGGCTGGCCAGAGACTCCGTGCCTCCCAGGCTGACAGCCAGCTTCATGATCTTCAGCGCATTAAGGAAGCGGAAAGCCGCAGCCTCACCCCCTTCAATATCAAAGGAGAAGGTCGAGCCAGCACCACTGCACTGGCGGGCATAGACTTTCCCCTCCGCCGAATCAGCCTCGTAGAACGGTGGGAAATGCACCTTGTTCACCTTGGCATGATCCCGCAGCAGCTCCGCCACACGCTGGGCATTGAGGGTGGCACGCTCCATGCGCAGCCCCAGCGTCTCCAGAGAGCGGCCCAGCATCCAGCAGCTATGCGGGTCCAGATGGGTTCCAATGGCCCCACGGAGCTGACGCACCGGGCGTGTCATGGCATCACTGCCCAGAACGGCCCCGGCCACGAGATCGGAATGGCCGCCGACATATTTTGTCAGGGAATACAGTGACAGATCGGCCCCATGCTTCAGCGGATGCTGATAAAGCGGCCCGAGCAGCGTGTTGTCACAGACGATGATGGGACGGCTGCCCTGTCTGGCCTCGATCTCCTCGGCAATGCGGCGCACCAGCTTCAGGTCCACCAGACCATTGGTCGGATTGGCCGGTGTCTCGATCAGGATCAGGGAGACACGCCCTTCTGCGATGGCCTTTTCGGCAGCCTCACGCATGATGGCCTCATCCACTCCGCAGCTTCCCAGCCCCACGGACTTGATTCCCAAAGAAGCCATGGTCTTGGTCAGCAGGGTTTCCGTCCCACCATAGAGCGGCTGGGAATGAAGAATCACATCACCGGGGCGGGCATAGGCCAGCAGAGTGGTGGCAATGGCCGACATGCCAGAAGAAAACAGCACCCCACGCTCTGCTTCTTCGTAAACAGCCAGACGGTCTTCAACAATCTCACTGTTCGGATGGTTGAAGCGGGAATAAACCAGCCCCTGCCCCTTGCCTTCCGGCGGTTCTTTCCGGCCGGAAACATAATCAAAAAAATCCCGGCCATCTTCTGCCGTGGGAAAAACGAAGGTCGACGTCAGAAACACGGGCGGTTTCACGGCTCCTTCCGAAAGGGCCGGGTCATAACCGTAATTGAGCATCTGTGTCTCGGGATGCAGCTTATGGCTGCCAATATGGGTCTTCTTGTGATCTGACGCCATTGGGAATTTCCTTCAGCAGGTACCTAGCCTGTATATGATCCATCACCCAGCTTCAGGACTGCCGGACAGTGCCAATACGGCACCAGGGCAGCCAGTCTGGAGAGCAGAACAAGGATATGTTGTTTTCCTTATATCCTGCCTGATCCATCGACTGATACCACATCCCCCAGAGCGGATAAAGCTGTGCCCCCCATTGGCAGCCAACATAAAAAAACACCCCCATCGGACCGATGAGGGTGCTTGCTGGCTGACCCGGCAAAAAGGAACCGCTTACCGTCCCCCCCCATGGCGGGGCAGGATGCGATCCACCACCTGATCTTTCCGGATGAAACGGTGATAAAGAGCTGCCAGCACATGCAGGACTATGAATCCACCGAAAGTCCATGCAAGCCAGTTATGAACATCTGGCATGATTTCCGCCAGATAGCCGCTATCCATCACGCTCTGCGGCAGAGGGATCAGCGGCCACGATACCAGCCCGAACAGCACGATCGGCATGGCCATGGCAGAGACCATGAGCCAGCCCGTCACGGGCAGGATGATCTGATACAGGTAGAGGAGCCCTTCCATCCCACCTGCCACCACACGCTGCCCTGCCGACAGGTCCTGCGGCAAGGCCGGGGCCCTATGTGTCAGGCGCCAGAGGACACGCACCACGATCAGCAGCATGGTCACGATGCCGACAGACTTGTGCAGCTGATGCAGGGGTGTCGGATCATTGAGGGGTACATGATCCATATACAGCCCCAGGCCGATCATGAAGAGGATCAATACCGCAATCACCCAATGCAGGATGATGGCCACCGAACCATAACGTTCCGGTCTGCCGGTTCCTGTTTCCACTTTCTCTGACACACTCTGCCTCCATAGACCATGGAATAAAAAAACGGCCCCTCCGTTCCTGAGAACGGAAACAGGGCCGACCCAGCAGTAAACAGTCTCCAGCCCTTGGGCCAGACCCCTCTTACTTGCCGTTCTTGCTGTCCACATCCTGGAACAGCTCATTGAAGCGACGCTTGGCAGCGCCATAAAGCGGCGCCTTGCGGGCCTCTGCTTCATTGTTGGCATTATCGACAACAACCAGCCCTACCATGCCCAGCGCAAAATGGGGCAGGCACTTATAGCCATACAGACCCGGCTTGGTGAACTGTACCGTCTTTTCCTGGCTGAAAGGAACATTGATGGGCTGTGCGCCATCAGGTGTCATGCCGGGGATGGACTGGGCGTTATGACCCTTGTCCGTCGGAATGAAATGAACACTGTCACCAGAATGGATGTAAACGACAGCTGGCTCAAAAGAGAAACCGTGACTGCCATGGCTCAGCATCTGCACATCAACCGTAGCCGCCGTGGCAGAAAAGGCTGTTGCCATAAACAGGGCGAGTGCACCACCAGCAAATTTCAACATGCTATCCTCCACGTTTGGACAGACCGCCGGGGAGATGTCTCCCCGACGGAATGTATCGTCTGATCTTCCCGCAGGAAGAGACGGATCTTAGCGCTGCAGGTCGAAGCGGTCGAGGTTCATCACCTTCGTCCAGACCTTCACGAAGTCATTGTAGAACTTCGCCTTGCCATCGTTGGAGGCGTAAACCTCAGCAACGGCACGCAGCTCGGGGTTGGCACCGAAGACCAGGTCCACGTCCGTGGCTGTCCACTGCTTCTGCCCGGTTGCACGGTCAAAGCCCTCGTAAAGGTCTTCCTGACCCTCAACCTTCTGCCAGCGTGTGTCCATCGTCAGCACGTTGGTGAAGAAGTCCGTGCTCAGCACACCCGGGTTCTTCGTCAGCACACCGTTGGCGGAGTGACCCGTGTTGATGTCCAGAGTACGCAGACCACCCAGCAGGACTGTCATCTCAGGGATGGTCAGACCCAGCGTGTCAGCCTTGTCCACCAGAGCGTTCAGAGGCGGCGTGTTGTCCGCATCCGCACGGTAGTAGTTGCGGAAGGCATCAGCCGTCGGCTCCAGCAGGTTGAAGGAGTTGACGTCCGTCTGGTCCTGTGTGGCATCGCCACGGCCCGGAGCGAACGGCACCTGGATATTCACACCAGCCTTCTTGGCAGCATCCTCGATACCGACGCTACCGCCGAGAACGATGATGTCAGCCAGAGCAACCTTGCGGGCGCTGTGAGCGTTGAACTTGTCGCGGACCTGCTCCAGCTTCGGCAGGACGGTCTTCAGCTCTTCCGGATCGTTCACGGCCCAGCCGTTCTGCGGCATCAGGGCCAGACGGCCACCGTTGGCACCGCCACGGTGATCGGTCACGCGGTGGGAAGAAGCAGCAGCCCATGCTGTCTTGATCAGCTCACGGTCGGACAGACCGGTTGCAGCGATCAGCTTGCGCAGCTCACGGACGTCAGCCTGGTTGATCGGCTTGGCCGGCATGTTGACCGGGTCCTGCCACACGAAGGTTTCCTTCGGAACTTCGCTGCCGAAGTAGCGGCTCTTCGGACCCATGTCACGAACGACCAGCTTGAACCATGCACGGGCGAAGGCATCGGCGAACTCGTTCGGATGCTCGGCCCAGCGGGCAAGGATCTTGTGGTAGGCCGGATCGGTCTTCAGGGCGATGTCCGTGGTGAACATCATGATCGGACGCATCTTGGACGGATCGTTCGGGTTTGCCGGATCCGGAGCAATCTTGTCATCCGTCTTGGTGTGCCACTGATGAGCACCGGTCGGGCTTGTGCCCAGCACCCAGTCATTGTTCAGCAGGTTGTCAATGTACTGCGTGGTGAAGTGGATCGGATCGGCAGACCAGGAGCCTTCCAGACCGCTGGTGGACGCATCGTCAGCCGTCTGCTTGCCCTTGATGCAGTGGTCGGCCCAGCCCAGACCCTGATGTTCCACACCGTTGGCAACCGGCGGGCCGCTCAGGCAGGAGTTCGGATGGGCACCATGAGCCTTGCCGAAGGTATGACCACCGGCGATCAGGGCCACGGTTTCTTCGTCATTCATGGCCATGCGGCCGAATGCCAGACGGATCATGGCAGCGGACTTGACCGGATCAGGATCGCCGTTCGGCCCTTCCGGGTTCACGTAGATCAGGCCCATGTGCGTGGCAGCCAGCGGGTGCTTCAGAGTACCGTTCTGACCGACCTGGAAGGAGCTCTTGTTCGGGAAGAACGTCGTGCCCGGCCCCCAGTAGATCAGCTCGGACTGCCAGTCATCCGGACGACCACCGACGAAGCCGAGGGTCTTGAAGCCCATCTGGTTCAGGGCGACGTCACCGGTCAGGACGATAAGGTCACCCCAGGAGAGCTTCTCACCATACTTCTTCTTGACGGGCCACAGGAGGCGCTTGGCCTTGTCGAGGCTGGCATTGTCCGGCCAGTCGTTCAGCTGGGCGAAACGCTGCTGGGCACCCTCTTCACCACCACGGCCATCGATGGCACGGTACGTACCGGCATTGTGCCAGGCCATACGGATGAAGAACGGACCATAGTTGCCGTAGTCAGCCGGCCACCAGGGCTGAGAGGTCAGCATGACCTTCTCGATGTCCTTGCGGACTTCCTGAAGGTTCAGCTGCTCAAACTTCTTGTGATAGTTCGTATAATAATCCGCACCGTACGGATCAGACTCTGAATCGTGAGCACGCAGCTTGGCCAGGTTCATGCCCTTCGGCCAGTAGTACTGGTTCGGGCTCGGAACATCGGCAGCCATGGCTGCAGAGGCGAAAGATGTCAGGGTCGTGCTGGCGATCAGCAGAGCAGCCCCGAAATTCTTCAGTTTCATCCTGATCAGTTCCCCATTCATGGATAAGATCTCGACAGATTGTATAGCAACAACGAGCCGGAGCACGATTGGAGCCGTCCCACACGCCACTACTACACATCGCAGGAGTTATATTATCGATGGGGGGTAAAACAAGTAAATCGTTATTTTTAATAACTCTTATAAGTTAACTCTTTTCAGAGAAACCCTTCCTCATAAAGGAAACCTAGCATATATACAAGGAAAACTATTATTGCAAGCCCCTCACGATACCTTTGTTATCTTTTTTTGCCAGTTTCCTGCCATTTTCGGGCCATCTCTTACAATGTGGAACCTGGCCTGACAGCTTGTGTTTCCGCCCCACACGCTACCAGCACACAGGCAGGGGCATGAAATAAAGGGGCCGCCCTTTTATCAGCTGTTAAATATTCACAACAGCCCACACCAGTAATTCTGCTTCATATCAAGCACTCTGTTACCGGATATTATATTTTCTGGAAAAAAGACTGGTGCCCAGAAGAAGACTCGAACTTCCACGTCCTTGCGGACACAGGCACCTGAAGCCTGCGCGTCTACCAATTCCGCCATCTGGGCACACTCTCTTGCGAGCATGGTGAACCGGCTGGGACTCGAACCCAGGACCATTCGATTAAAAGTCGAATGCTCTACCAACTGAGCTACCGGTTCACTTGAGGAGGCTATCTACCTGCTCCCCCGGGGAGCGTCAACCCCGGAGGCCGCAGAAAACACCACCCTCACGATTTTCTTCATCCGCCGGACGGCACGCCACCATGCGGACGGAGAATCATCAGGTTTCAGACAGTTATGTCAGTTCTCGATGTAAGCCTTGATGATATGATCCGGATTCTGGACCATGCCAGAAGCCCCGGAGCCACGCTTGATCTTGTCCACATGCTCCATGCCCTCGATCACCTGACCGGCAATGGTGTACTGGCCATCCAGGGACGGCACACGGTCGAACATGATGAAGAACTGGCTGTTGGCGGAGTTCGGGTCCATCGTGCGGGCCATGCCCAGCGTGCCACGGTCGAAGGTGGCCGTCTGGCTGAACTCGGCCGGCAGGTCAGGATAGGAGCTGCCGCCCGTCCCCGTGCCTGTCGGGTCACCACCCTGTGCCATGAAGCCCTCGATCACACGATGGAACTTCACGCCGTTATAGAAACCCTCATTGGCCAGCGTCTCCAGACGCTCGACAGCCTTGGGGGCCAGATCGGGACGCAGGGCGATGACCACCTTGCCATCCTTCAGCTCCAGAACCAGCTTCTTGCCTGTTGTCGTACCTGTCATTGTCGTGCTCTCCCTGAGCTGATCGTTACCATCCTGACCACCGGCCCATGCCTGTGTCAGGGTTCCACCGGTCAAGGCAGAAACTGCTGCAAGACCGGCCATGAAATGTCGCCGTCTCATGTCTGTTCTCCTGTCAGTTTTGCCCGCACGAGGCGGGCGGTCATGGGGCTGACAAATGGGGAAATATCCCCCCCAAGACGGGCAATTTCCTTCACGATCCGGCTCGCCGTCGTACGGTGGCTCTCGGATGCCAGAAGAAAAACCGTTTCAATCTCCGGGGCCAGACGCCGCAGCGCACCGGAAAGCTGGGTCTCGAAATCGAAATCCCCGGCAGAACGCAGACCACGGATCACCGTGCCCGCCCCGGCCTGCCTCACGGCATCCACCAGAAGCGTGTCAAACCCGGTGACAGAAATGCGGTCCTTATGCGGCAGGGCGGCCACTTCCTGCTCCAGCAGCTCCCGTCGCTCCTCGAAACCCAGAAGGGGCCCCTTGGCATCATTGATCGCCACACCGACCACGACATGGTCGAACAGGGCCGCGGCCCGGTCGATCACGTCCAGATGACCGAACGTGACCGGGTCGAACGTGCCGGGATAGAAGCCGATGCGCCGGTCAGTCATCCGTCCCACCGGCATCAGCCGCCGGGGCAGCTCCGGTGTCTCCACCGTCCGCCCCATCAGCCTCGGTCTCACCCTCGGCGGTATCGTCCGCATCATCTTCCATCACGGGGAAAACGCTGATGATTCGCTCGTCACCATCCACACGGAAGAGCGTCACCCCCCCTGCCTGACGGGACATCACACGCACCTGCTCGACCGGCAGACGGATGAGACGGCCCGTATCCGTCACCATCATCACGTCCGTGCCATCCAGCGTCACGAGCGTACCCACGACCTCACGCCCACGGCGGGCGTTGGAGAAGGTCATGTTGTTGATGCCCTGCCCGCCACGGCCGGAGACACGATAGTCATAGGCCGAGGACCGCCGCCCGAAGCCCGTGTCCGTCACGGTGAGCAGGATCTGCTCCTGCGCCTCAAGCTCGGCATAACGGTCTTCGCTCAGCGGGCTGTCAGCCAGAATCTCCTCAAGCCCTTCCTCATCGAAAGCCAGCTCGCTGCCATCCTCGATCTCTTCCTCCAGCCCCTCATCCCCGGGCTGGGCCGCCAGAACACGGCGATGGGCATTGGCAGCCCGGAGGTAAGCAGCCCGCTCCTCCACGCTGGCCTCGACATGGTTCAGCACGGCAAGGGAAACGACCCGGTCACCGTCAGCAAGGCGGATGCCCCGCACGCCAGTGCTGCCACGGCCAGCGAAAACACGCAGCACGTCATCCGTGATCTGGAAGCGGATGGCCCGGGCATTACGGGTGGCGAGGAACACGTCCTGCCCCTCCCGGCATGTTGCCACGCCGATCAGCTGGTCATTCTCATCCAGCTTCATGGCGATCAGACCGGAAGAACGGATGTTGCGGAAGTCGCTCAGGCGGTTGCGCCGCACGTTCCCGCTCGCCGTGGCAAAGACGAGATGCAGGTCATCCCACAGCTCCTCATCCTGCGGCAGCGGCAGAACGGCCGTGATGGTATCCTCGCCCAGCTCCGGCAGCAGGTTGACCAGTGCCCGCCCCTTGGCCGTCGGGGCCGCCTCCGGCAGGTGCCAGACCTTCATGCGGTAGGCCTTCCCGCCCGAGGAGAAGAACAGCACCCACTGGTGGGTATGGGCATTGAAGCTGCGGATGACGATGTCATCGCCTCGCCGCCCCGCTGCCGTGCGGCCACGGCCACCACGGTTCTGCGAACGGAACAGCTCCAGCGGCGTCCGCTTGATGAAACCGTCCCGTGTGATGGTCACCACCATCTGTCCCGGCTCGATCAGGCTCTCATCGGACTGGTCACCCAGCGCATCGGAGATTTCCGTGCAGCGTGGGTCAGCCAGAGCAGCACGGGCGGCCTGAAGCTCGTCCCGCATGACCTCCATGCGGCGCACATGGCTGCCAATGATCTCCAGAAGCTCCGTGATGCGGGCACTGACCTCTGCCAGCTCCGCCTGAATCTTCTCACGCTCCAGACCGGTCAGACGCTGGAGGCGCAGCTCCAGAATCCCACGGGCCTGCGCTTCTGTCAGATGGACACGGCCATCGATGATCACATTGCCTTCATCATGGATCAGCTCCAGCAGCGGCTCCACGTCGGCGGCAGGCCATGTGCGTGTCATGAGCTGCTCACGGGCCGTGGCGGCATCCGGGGCGGAACGGATGAGGGCGATCACCTCGTCAATGTTGGCCACGGCCAGCACCAGACCGACCAGCAGATGCCCCCGATCCCTCGCCTTGTTCAGGTCGAAACGGGCACGGCGGAGAATCACATCCTCACGGAAGCGGATGAAGGCCTCCAGCACGTCCCGCAGCCCCATGGTGCGGGGGCGGCCTTCATCCAGTGCCAGCATGTTGACGCTGAAGCTCGTCTGAAGCTGGGTGAAACGGTAAAGCTGGTTCAGCACCACTTCCGGCGTGGCGTCACGCTTCAGCTCGATCACCACCCGCATGCCGGAACGGTCACTTTCATCCCGGATGTCGGAAATGCCTTCAATGTCCTTGGAGCGGACGAGATCGGCAATCTTCTCCTGCAGTGTGGCCTTGTTGACCTGATATGGAATCTCCGTCACCACGATGGCGAAGCGGTCCTTGCGGATCTCCTCGATCTCGGCACGGGCACGGACAGGGATGGAGCCACGGCCCGTCTCATAGGCCTGCCGGATGCCCCGACGGCCCATGATGATCCCGCCGGTCGGGAAATCCGGCCCCGGGACGATCTGCATCAGCTCTTCCAGCGTCATGTCCGGGTTGGCGATCAGGGCCAGAACGGCATCGATCACCTCGCCCGGATTGTGGGGCGGGATGTTGGTGGCCATGCCCACCGCAATGCCGGACGCCCCATTGACCAGAAGATTCGGGAAGGCAGCCGGAAGAACCTGCGGCTCCTGCTCGCTCTCGTCATAGTTGGGCTGGAAGGCGACCGTATCCCGGTCAATGTCATCCAGCAGGAAGGAGGCAGATTTGGCCAGCCGGGCCTCGGTGTAGCGCATGGCCGCCGGACTGTCGCCATCGACAGACCCGAAATTGCCCTGCCCATCCACCAGCCGCACACGCATGGACCAGGACTGCGCCATGCGCACCATGGCGTCGTAAATGGAACTGTCACCATGCGGGTGATATTTACCCATCACGTCACCGACCGCACGGGCCGACTTGCGGTAGGGCTTGTCCGCCGTGAAACCACTCTCCCGCATGGCGTACAAGATACGCCGGTGCACGGGCTTGAGGCCGTCACGCACATCTGGCAGCGCACGGGAAACAATCACCGACATCGCATAGGCCAGATAGGAGGAACGCATTTCCTCTTCAATCGTCACCGGGAGGCGGTCGGAAGGCAAAATATCGTGCGGCTCGCTCAAGACAGGTCCACCAGTTTTCTGTAAATGGTCAGTGATCAAGCATAACCCATTCTACCTCAGGTGCCTAGTTCCTCCCCACCCGCCCTGCTGCAACGTGACCGGATACCCCGCCCCTCCCCCATGCCTTTTTCTCCTCCTCTTCCTGCCCCCCACATCACGGAACTGCCATGGTGCCCCCCGGAGCGGCTCTTCCCCCTCTGCCGGGAGGGAGGCGCATCCGTCTTTCTCGATAGCGGCGGCCCGGCAGAACAGGAACGGCATCGCTGGAGCTTCCTCTGTCCCCGTCCGGCCGGACGGCTCACCCTGCCCCTGGCGGAGATGCACCATCTCCCGCAGCATCTGCGGGCCTTTCGGGCCGCCCATGCACCGGCGGGCCGCCCTTCCCCCCATCTGCCGGAACTTCCCTTCACCGGCGGCGTGATCGGCCTGCTCAGCTATGAGGCCGGCATGGCCCGTGAGGGCCTCACCTCCCGCCACGCAACGGGTTGCCCCGCCTTCACAGCACTGGCCTGCCGGGACCTGTTCATTTTCGACAGGCTGGAGCAAAGACTCTGGTGGGTCAGTGCGGACGGCACCCCACCACCGGACCAGCCCGCCACCACGGCCAGACCGGACCGCCCGGGGCCGTCTCTCACCCCCGTGGCCGAACAGGATGCCGCCACGTGGCAGGCTGCCGTCCGGACCGTGCAGGAGTACATTGCGGCCGGAGACATCTTTCAGGCCAACCTGACAATGCGCTGGGTCGCCCCCCGCCCGGAGACGCTCGATCTGCACGCCCTCTACAATCAGCTCCGCACTCGCTGCCCGGCCCCCTTCGGGGCCTGGTTCCACACGCCGGACTTCACGCTGCTCAGTGCCTCGGTCGAACGCTTTCTTTCACTGGACCGTCAGGGACGCATCGAGACACGGCCCATCAAGGGCACCTGCCCCGTCAGTGATGATCCCCAGCAGAATGGCGCCCTGAAAGAGGCCCTCCACAGGGATGAGAAAGAGCTGGCCGAGAACCTGATGATCACCGACCTCATGCGCCACGACATCGGCAGGGTCTGTCAGCTGGGCAGTGTGGATGTTCCGCAGCTTTTTGCCGTGGAACGGTTCGCTCACGTTCACCATCTCGTCTCCAGCGTGACGGGGCAGCTTCAAAGGGACCATGATGCCACCGACCTTCTGGCAGCCACGATTCCCCCCGGTTCCGTCACCGGAGCCCCGAAATACCGGGCCATGCAGATCATTGATGAGGTCGAGTCTTCTGCCAGAGGAGCCTATTGCGGCACGCTTTTCCGGCTGGGCTGGGATGGTGCGCTGGACAGTTCCGTCATCATCCGCAGCATCAGCGCCACAGCCAGCCATTTGCAGGTAGGAGCCGGTGGGGGCATCACCTACCCTTCACATCCAGAGCGGGAATATGAGGAAATGTGCCTCAAGGCCGCTCCCCTGCTGGCCGTCCTGCGTGACCATGGAGCCTGATGCATGGCACCCACACCCTGCCCCTTTCTCTGGCTCAATGACCAGCTGCTCCCGGCGGACAGTCCAGCCATCATGGCACAGGACCGTGGTTTTCTGCTGGGTGATGGGCTTTTTGAAACCATGCAGCTTCGCCACGGGGCTGCCCCCCGGCTGGAAGCCCATCTGGCACGGCTGGAAGATGGCTGCCATACCCTGCGCCTGCCCTTTCCCGGACGGGACACGATCCGGCAGGCCCTGCCCCACCTGATGGCTGCCAACAGCCTGACAGATGGTTCCGCCCGCCTGACCCTCACACGAGGCCCCGGCCCAAGAGGGCTGGCTCCGCCTGTCAGACCACACACCACGCTGCTCATCACGACAGCCCCACCGTCAGAACAGTCCGCCACCCCCGTCCGGCTGCATGTCAGCACGCAGCGACGGGACAGGCAGGCCGTGCTGAACCGGGTGAAGTCCCTCAACGCCCTGCCCGCCATCCTTGCCCGCATGGAAGCACGGGAAAAAGGGGCCGATGATGCCCTCTGGCTCACCCACGAGGGTGAGATTGCCGAAGCCACAGCCGCCAGCTTTCTGGCCCTGCTGGATGGGCAGATCGTCACGCCACCCCTCTCCGCCGGAATCCTGCCCGGAATCTCCCGGAGCCGCCTGCTCTCTGCCGGTCTCTGCACGGAACGCCTCCTGACGGAAGCCGACATTCCCAAGTTCCAGGGGGCCTGGCTCATCACGGCCCTGAGCCTGACCCCGATCGCCGCCATAGGGACGCAGGCGCTGCCACTTCAGCCGGAACAGACGGGCCGGCTGCGGCATTTTCTTTATGACGCCTCATGACGTCTCCATCTGGACCATTGAATCCCTCCCGATCAACCGCCACATCTCCCCCATGACTGCTGACAAACACACCACTCCCGCCCTGCCCAAGGCCCCCGTGGCCCGGCGCAATCCCGTCGTGCTGGAACAGCTCGGCCGCACCCGTACGGATTCCTACGCATGGATGAAGGACGAAAACTGGCAGAAGGTCCTGCGGGACCCGTCCGTCCTGCGGGATGACATACGCTCCCATCTGAAACAGGAAAACGCCTATACGGAGGCCGTCCTCGCCGGAACGGTGCCGCTTCAGGAAGACCTCTTCAAGGAGATGGTCGGCCGCATTCCTCCGGCAGAAGAGTCCGTGCCGCTGCCTGACGGGCCGTGGCTGTACGGCCTGCGCTTCGAGAAGGATGCCCAGTACCCGCTCCATGTCCGCCGCCCCCGCAAGGCCGGGGCCAGCGAGGCCGACGGACCGGAAGAAATCCTGCTGGACGTGAACGAACTGGCCGCCCGGCACAGCTTCTACAGCCTCGCCCAGGCCGCCCACACAGAGGACCACCGTTATTACGTCTATGCCGAGGACGTGCAGGGGTCGGAAGTCTACCGGATTCAGGTCAAGGACCTTGCCACGGGTGAACTCTGCGCCCCCGCCGTGGAAAGCAGCACGGGCAGCTTCACCCTCTCCCCGGACAGCCAGCATCTCTTCTGGATCTACCGGGACGACAATGGTCGCCCCTCCCGCATCTATCGCCGCCCGCTTCTGGGTGGTGAGGACACGCTCATCTTTGACGAAACCGACCCCGGCTTCTTCCTCAGCATCGGTGTCAGTGCCTCCCGGAAATGGATCGCCATTGAAAGGGGCGACCATGACACGAACGAGACCCTGCTCATCCCTGCCTCAGACCCGACGGCCATGCCCAAAGTCGCTGCACCGCTGGTGCGGGGGGAACGCTACAGCCTGACCCACTGGCAGGACCGCTTCATCGTCCTGACCAACGCAGGCGGGGCCGTGGACTTCAAGCTGATGACGGCCCCGGAAGCCACGCCGGACCGTGCCCACTGGCAGGAGTTCCTGCCCCATGAGGAAGGCCATTTCCTCCTCGGTGTCAGTGCCGGGAAGGACCATCTGGCCTGGCTGGAGCGGCGCAACGGCAATACGGAAATCTTCACCCTCAGCCGTGAGGACGCCGACAGGGGCGACATCCGCCGCCATGCCCGCCACATCAGCATGGACGAACCCGCCTATACGCTCAGCCTGCTGGGCGTGCTGGAATATGACCAGCCCTTCCTGCGCTACATCTACCAGTCCCCCACGACCCCGGCGCACTGGTATGATTATGACATGCGGACAGGGGAGAAAAACCTCCGCAAGATACGGGAGGTTCCCTCGGGCCACGACCCTGCCGCCTATGAGACACGCCGCCTGTTCGCCCGGGCTGATGATGGCGCCATGGTGCCCGTCACCCTCCTGATGAAGAAAGGGACGAAGCTGGATGGGCAGAATCCCATGCTGCTGTACGGCTATGGTTCCTACGGCATCTCCATGGAGGCCAGCTTCTCCACCACCGCCCTCAGCCTCGTGGACCGTGGCGTGATCCATGCCACGGCCCACGTGCGGGGTGGCAGTGAAAAAGGCTGGAACTGGTTCCTTGAAGGGCGGGCAACCAAAAAGACCAACAGCTTCACCGACTTCATCAGCTGTGCCCGGCACCTGATTGCCGAAGGCTACACCGCCCCCCGCCGCATCGTGGCGCATGGGGGCTCGGCAGGCGGGCTGCTGATGGGAGCCGTTGCCAACATGGCACCGGAGCTGTTTGCCGGTATCGCCGCACAGGTACCGTTCGTGGACATGCTGAACACCATGTCGGACGTCTCCCTGCCGCTTACGCCGCCGGAATGGCCGGAATGGGGTAACCCGCTGACGGACCCGGAGGCTTACGACCTCATCGCCAGCTATTCTCCCTATGACAATATCCGCCCCGTCTCCTACCCGGCCATTCTGGCCCTGGGAGGGTTGTCCGACCCACGGGTGACCTACTGGGAGCCGGCCAAATGGATCGCCCGCCTGCGGGAAGAGGCACGGGGGGGGCCCTTCCTCTGCCAGATCAACATGGAGGCAGGGCATGGTGGGTCTTCGGGGCGCTTTGCCCGCCTGAAGGAAGTGGCTCTCGTGCAGGCCTTCGCCCTCTGGAGCCTGAAACAGGCAGAAAACTGACCTCCTGAAAGAAAAGCCCCTGCTCCTTTTACGGAACAGGGGCTTTTTCTGGCGGTCCCGCCCACTTACTGGAGATCGTCGCCCTGATCTTCCGAATCGAGTTCAGAGAGCTGGTTACATATCTTGCCCAGCCGTGCATTCTGCCCGGCAACCCCACCCCCACAGGCCGTGCGTGCATCCCGGCCGCAGCTGGCAATCACGCTCTCCATGTCCGATTCCAGCACATCCCGCAGAAGACCGACATCGAAGCTGCGCTGGGCCGTTTCCTCGTCATCCAGCTGCTTCTGCACCTTGCGCATCTCATCCAGGGTCTTCAGGCACTGGTTGCCCGCCGAATTCGGGCTGACCCGCAGAACAGCAAGGATATTGTTCACCACGACGCCCTTGGCATTCACGGCTGGGTCGTCATCATCCGTTCGGGCCGCACCCCCTGCCCAGGCCTGGCTGGCCAGACAGAGGCTCCCCAGGAAAAGAACCGGCACGAGCTTGCGGAAACATGAAGGACGAAAAGATGGAAACTGGCTCATGCCGGGCAGCATAATCTGAAAAGGATCAGGAAGAAATGGGGTTTTGGCCGCCACAACCTTGACTCACCCCCAAAGGACAGGGTATGCGGACGCCAAGTTTCGCGGGCGTCTCAGCCCTGCATTATGAGAGCCGCTGTCCGGAAGGGCAGGCAGGCCTGTCTTTTCTGTCGGGGAGCCTGAACATCATGAAGATCCGTAACAGCCTGAAGTCCGCCAAGGTTCGTGACAAGAACTGCCGTGTCGTGCGTCGTCGCGGCCGCGTGTATGTCATCAACAAGCAGAACCCGCGCATGAAGGCCCGTCAGGGCTGAGCTGACAGACGGATGGGACGGTGCGGCATGTCCACGGCTCCGCTGCGCCACCCTGTCTTTCATGCTCTGAAGCGTGAAGCCCCCTCCGGGGGGCTGAAGCCTCCCGCTTTTCGGCTGGGGGCTTTTTTTATGGCGGCGGCCTGTCTGTTCTACAGTGCAGGGCCAGCGGCCATGGCAGCCACCGCTCCGGCCCACAAGCCAGTGCAGGGCCAGCCCCATGCAGCAATACCCGCACCCGACTCCAAAAACAGCCTTCATGTTCCACCGCCCCCAAAGCCGCACAGCCCGAGCCTGAAAGAAAAGCTGGAACAGACCGAGCAGGCCATTGCCAGCGAACAGGATGACCAGAAGGCCCACAGCCTGATGAAAAAGGCTGACACGCTGCGCCTCTACAGTGTCAAGAACAGTGGCCGCATCCTGCTCAGCGAGGCACAGGATGAACTCAAACAGGGCCATACAGGTGACGCTGAAAAAGACCTCTCTGCGGCTCTGACCCTCCAGCCCGACAACGCCTTCCTCCGCCGCCAGCGGGCTGCCGTCCGCTTTCTCGGCAATGATCTGACAGGAGCCGTGCAGGACCTTCAGGTGGCGCTGGTGCATGACCCTGGCGATGCCCAGAGCTGGGACATTCTGGCCCACACGCAGGAACATCTCCATCATCCCCATCAGGCCCTCCATGCCTATACCGAGGCCCTGACACACGCCCCCCTGCTCCCGGACGGACAGAAACGCTACCGGCAGCTGGAACAGCAGGCCAACGGCATCCCGGACTGACCTTTCCCGGTTACATGAAAGACACCGGGTCCACGTCCACGTCGATGCGGGCATCATTCTTGCGGGGCGCACCGTCCAGCCACCGCCTCAGCAGGGGCTGAAGGGCGATGTCCCGCCGGGTCCGCAGGAGAAGACGGTACCGGTACCGGTCCCGCAACAGGGCCAGAGGGGCCGGAGCCGGCCCCAGAACCTGAATCCCCTCCCCCCGTGGGGCGTGCATGGCCAGCAGGCGGGCCAGCTCCTCCGCCTGCCGCTCCTTCGGCGCACTGACGATCACAGCAGCAAGACGCCCGTAAGGAGGCCAGAATCCCGGACGACGCTGGGCGGCCTCCTGCTCCATGAAGCTGATGAAGTCATTGGCCAGCAGGGCCTTCATCACCGGGTGATCGCCCGCATAACTTTGCAGCATCACCTGCCCCGGCTTCGTGCCACGCCCTGCACGCCCCGCCACCTGATGAAGCAGCTGCATGGTCCGTTCCGCCGCCCGCAAGTCACCCCCACCCAGCCCGAGGTCCGCATCCACCACCCCGACCAGCGTCAGGTCCGGGAAGTGCCATCCCTTGGCCACGACCTGCGTGCCAATGATGAGGTCCACCTCCCTGCTGGCGATTTTCCGCACGGCTTCTTCCATGGCCGTGGGCGAGGTCAGCGTGTCGGAGGCCATGCTCAGCAGCCGTGCATCCGGGAAGCGGGCCTGTGCCTCCTCATGAATGCGCTCCACCCCCGGGCCGATCGGCACGAGACTGTCCTGCGCCCCGCAGGATGGACAGGCACTGACAAGTGGCTGGGTGTATTCACAGTGATGACAGGCCAGAATCCGGCGGCGCCTGTGCTCCACCATCCACGCCGAACAATGAGGACATTGCAGGCGGTGCCCACAGGCACGGCACAACGTCATCGGTGCATAGCCACGCCGGTTCAGAAACAGCATGCTCTGCTCCCCGGCCTTCATCCGCTCTTCAATGCTCTCACAGAGCAGAGGAGATAGAAACTGCCCCCGCTCCGGGCCATGCTCCTTCATGTCGATCAGGGTGATCTCCGGCATCTGGGCCGTTCCATGCCGGGCCTCCAGCACCTCATGACGGAAGCGCCCCTTCTGCACATTGACGAGCGTCTCCATGGACGGTGTGGCGGAGACGAGAATGACCGCCCCCTGCACCAGCCTCGCCCGCACGATGGCCATGTCCCGCCCGTGATAGAGAACACCTTCTTCCTGCTTGTAGGTGTTCTCGTGTTCCTCATCGACCACCACAAGCCCGAGACGGGCAAAAGGCAGGAACAGGGCAGAGCGTGCCCCCACGACAACCTGCTGCCGCCCCTCGGCAATGGCGCACCATGTCTCCCGCCGTGTCTTCTGCCCCAGCTCGGAATGCCAGACGGCAGGCCGGATGCCGAAGCGCCGTTCAAAACGGTCCGTCCACTGGGCCGTCAGGACGATCTCCGGCAGCAGCACCAGTACCTGCCTGCCCTGCCTCAGGCACGCTGCCACAGCCTCGAAATAGACCTCCGTCTTGCCGGACCCCGTCACCCCCTCCAGCAGCGTGACATTGAAGGTCCGCTCCTCCACGCCGGCCACCAGCGCCTCCGCCGCCTCGGCCTGCTCTGCGGAAAGGGTCGGCGGGGCATGGTCCGGGTCCGCCTGTCCGGCAGGGGATGGTACCTCCATGAGGCACTCTTCCAGCACCCCTGCATTGGCCAGACCCCGGATCACCGCCGCACTGGCCCCGCTCTGCGCCGCCAGCATCGCCGTGGTGCCGGGACCACCCTGTTCCAGAGCCTCCAGAACGGCCCTGCGGGCCGGGGTCAGACGCAGCGTGTCCGGCAGGGGGCCGGGTTTCCGCATCCAGCCCATGAGGGGTTTCATGCTGCCCGCCTGCGCCGGAACCCGCAGGGCAATGGCCAGCACCATGCCCGGCGCACTCAGGCCATAGGCCGCCACCCAGTCGATGAACTGGCGGAGATCATCCGGGAGGGGCGGTACATGTTCCAGCACGGCCGAGATGGGACGCAGTTTTGCAAAAGCGAACGTTTTCCCTCTGGAGACCGGACGGAAATCGACAGGAAGATGGGCTGGCTCGCCGTCCCACACACAACCTGTCAGCTCCTGCCGCCCCAGCGGCACACGCACCAGCGTTCCCGGTGCCAGAAGCCTGTCGGACCGATAATCCAGCGGGCCATCGAAGGGACGGGGCACCAGAACGGAAAGACGATGACCGGCTTCCATTCTCCTGCTATGGGGAGGGAGGCTGTTTTCTGCCATGTCTTCATCCTAACCTCTCCGGCAGGGAAATACCATGCGCCTTCCATTTGGAAGCCCCCCCTCCAGCGCCATGACCATTCATACGGCCCATGAGGCCCTCACGGCCTGGCAGGACTGGCTGACCCATGAGAAAAGAGCCAGCAAGGCCACACGGACAGCCTATCTGCACGATGTCTCCCTCGCTCTCGGTTTCTTCAGCCGCCACTTTGGTGGGGACCTGCCGCTGGAAGCACTGGGCAAGCTGACACTGGCTGATTTCCGCTCATGGCTGGCCCATGAAACGAACCGGGCCGAAAAGATGGCCCGCCTCCATCCCGGCAGCCGTCACACGCCAGATGGCCACGCCCGCAGCCGGGCCCGCCGCATCTCCGCTCTGCGGGCCTTTTACCGCTATCTGGAAAAAGAACACCGCATCACCAATCCGGCCCTCACCCTCCTGCGCAGCCCCCGGCTGAAAACCCGCCTCCCCCGCCCTCTGACGCCGGAAACGGCACGCACGGCCCCGGACGGTATTGCCGACCAGACAGCCGATGGCCATTTTGCCCTGCGGGATGCCGCCCTGTTCACCCTGCTATATGGCACGGGCCTGCGCATCAGCGAGGGACTGTCCCTCAATGTCGGTGACGTGGAGCGGATCAGCGATGACATTCTGTTTGTCACAGGCAAGGGAGGGAAGGAAAGAGCCGTGCCTGTCCTGCCCGCCGTCCGGGATGCTCTGGGACGCTGGCTGGCCGTCCATCCCTCACCCCATGCCAGTGCACCGCTTTTCTGCGGCGTACGGGGTGGACGCCTCAATCCGGGTGTGGCCCAACGGGCCATGCGGCAATGGCGCCTGATGGAAGGACTGCCCGATTCTGCCACCCCCCACGCCCTGCGCCATGCCTTCGCCTCCCACCTGCTCCAGAATGGAGCAGACCTGCGGGCGATTCAGGAACTTCTGGGTCATGCCAGCCTGTCCAGCACACAGATATACACGCTGGCAGACGAGCATCACCTCATGGAGGTCTGGCAGAAGGCCCATCCCCGGGCCGACCGTTGACAGCTCCTTCCTGATCCAGACTGACCTTTCATTGCCGACCTCTTCGGACAGACCCATCATCCCATGACGACGCACGCTTCCCGTTTCCTCCCTTTCCTCACCGGCATCATTCTGGCATTTGGCAGTTCCTTCATGGCGTCTTCTGCGGCTCTGGCCTCCAGCCCCGAACCGGCCTGCCGCCAGACCCACATCACCACGCTGCCCCTCAAGGAAACAGGCTATTACCTGACGACCGTGGCGCAGATTCATGGCCATTCCCTCTCCATGATCGTGGATACAGGGTCCGAGGGCAGCCTGCTGACACCAGATGCCATCACCCACCTGCATCTCACCCCCAATGAGGAAGATGCCACCATCATCTCCGGGCCGGACGGACGGGGGCATGTAGCGCCGACCATCCAGCTGGCGACCATCACGCTTGGACAGCTCACCTATCACCATCCTGTCCTGCCTTTGGGCACCCTGCCGGGATTCCCCGCCATACAGCCCCCCGTGCTGGGGCTGATCGGCATGGACCTGCTCGGCCATTATGATCTGGACCTCGACCTGCCCCATCACCGGCTCAGCCTGTGGGACATCCATACCGGGTCCCTCCTCTGCCGCCAGCCGCCTTTCTGGTCCATACCGGGGCAGCGGCTTGTCGCCCAACGCATCCGCAACCGGTTCTTCATCCCCTTCACGCTGGATGGTCAGAAAGGGCTGGCGCTGATCGACAGCGGGGCCCGCTCCCACATCATCAGCCGGGACTTCGTCCACAGGCTCGGCATCACGAAAGAGCAGCTGGACCGGGACCCCGGCGGGACCAGCGCAGGCATTGGCGACAGGGAGCACCGCTATCACTGGCACCGTTTCAACCGCCTCACCCTTGGCGGGCAGACCCAGCTGCACCCGGTCCTCACCGTCACTTCCCTGCATGAACAGGCCGACATGCTCCTCGGAGCCGACTGGCTGATCCATCATCAGCTCTGGCTCTCGGCAGGGCCGGAGGGGGCCGTTTTCATACACGCCCCCTGAAATGGAATTTTCATGAAGAAAAACGTAAAAAAGTGATATTTCTCTATTGCCAACAACACCGTATCCCGCTAGATAGACGCCATCCCAAGGGAACGACGCTTTTCCAGAAAAGCTGAAGACTGCGGGTGTAGCTCAGTTGGTTAGAGCGCCGGCCTGTCACGCCGGAGGTCGCGGGTTCGAGCCCCGTCACTCGCGCCACTCTTTTTCAAAAGGGTGGCGTTTTTTATTCCCTCCTCTCCTCCTTGATATCATGATCCGCCTTCTGCTGCGGAAAGATCGTTTCGGCCCTTTCAGGCAAGAAAATCCTTGCATCCTGAACGCAGCTGCCCGACATCTCTGCCCATGCCTTATATCGTCAAGGAACTATTCGCCACATTGCAGGGTGAGGGTGCCCATTCCGGGCGTGCGGCCATATTCTGCCGGTTCACCGGCTGCAATCTCTGGTCCGGCCGGGAAGAGGACCGCCACAAGGCCCAGTGCACCTTCTGCGACACGGACTTCATCGGGACGGACGGCCCCGGCGGAGGCCGCTTTGCCACGGCTGAAGCTCTGGCCGCTGCGCTGGATGACTGCTGGCAGGCCCACACCGCGGACGGGACCCGACGTTATGTCGTCTTCACCGGTGGGGAACCCCTGCTCCAGCTTGATGCAGCCCTGATCGCCGCCACAAGGGCCCGTGGTTTCACCATCGCCGTGGAAACCAATGGCAGTCTTCCTGCCCCTGAAGGAATCGACTGGGTCTGCGTCAGCCCCAAACCCGGCCAGCCGCTGAAACAGACACATGGCCATGAGCTGAAGCTCGTCTATCCACAGGACACCCTGACGCCGGAACAGTTTGCGGCGTGCGACTTCCAGCATTTCTGGCTACAACCCATGGATGGACCGGACCGCCCTGCCAATACGGAAAAGGCCGTGCGCTACTGCCAGACCCACCCGCAATGGCGGCTGAGCCTGCAAACCCACAAACTGATCGGAATCCCCTGATGACGACACCCGCTTCCCCCTCCGCCAGCCATCAGGCCGCCCGGAACCGCCGTGCGCTCGTCCTCTTCTCCGGTGGGCAGGATTCCGCCACCTGTCTGGCTTGGGCCCTGCATCATTTCGACCATGTGGAGACGGTCGGCTTCGCCTACGGGCAGCGTCACGCCGTGGAGCTGGAGTGCCGCACCACCCTGCGGCAGAGCATCAGTGCCCAGAATCCCGCATGGGCAGAAAAGCTGGGAGAGGATCACACGATCGACCTGGCCAGCCTCGGCGCCCTCTCTGATACCGCCCTGACACGGGATGCCGAGATCAGCATGGGGGAGAACGGGCTGCCCAACACCTTCGTGCCGGGCCGGAACCTGATCTTCCTGACCTTCGCCGCTGCCCTCGCCTTCCGCCGCAGCATCCGCCACATCATCACCGGTGTGTGCGAGACGGACTATTCCGGCTATCCCGACTGCCGGGACGACACCATCAAGGCCCTTCAGGTTGCCCTCAATCTGGGCATGGAGCAGCGTTTCGTCCTCCACACGCCGCTCATGTGGATCAACAAGGCACAGACATGGCAGCTCTGCCACGATCTGGGCGGAGCTGACCTGACAGAAACCATCCGCCATGAGAGCCATTCCTGCTATAAGGGAGACCGTACCCATGAGCATGCATGGGGATTCGGCTGTGGAGACTGCCCCGCCTGTGCCCTGCGTGCCGAAGGGTGGCGGCAGTATCAGGAGGGGGCATGAGCGACATCACCCGGACAGAACTGGTTTTCACACGGCGTTTCTGCATGGGGCACCGGCTCATCTCAGGCAGCAGCGAGCGTTGTGCCATCCCGCACGGGCATAACGAATATGTCACCGTCACGCTGGTGCCCGGCCCCAACGCTCCGCAGGACCGGCGGCTGGATGGGCACGGCAACATGCTGCTGCCCTTTGCCGAGGCCAAGGGCAGCTGGCACCGCTTCATCGACGAACGGATGGACCACAGTTTCCAGCTTTCCGAGTCTGACCCGCTTCTGGGCTGGTTTGCCGAGCATGAACCCCAGCGGCTGGACCGCCTTGTCGTCACGCCCGGCGACCCGACGACGGAACTGCTCGCCGCCCTGCTGATGAGCAAACTTCAGGCGTTCCTGACCGCCCAGGGCGGGCTGCTGTCCCCCGCCTCGCTCGAGATCAAGGAGACGCCCACCAACACGGTGCGCCTGCATGGCGACCCGTCCCTCTATCTCCCGCTGGTGGACCGCCCGGCAGACCGGTGCTGGTGGCACCGGGCCGACGATACCACACGGGACTGACACCGCCCCGCAAAGCGGTCTCAGTCCCGCATCAGAGCCATAACTTCCTGCCGGGCCTGAGCATCATCGGCCCAGAGACCGTAAGAACCTGTCGTCACGGTCGTGGCACCGGGGCTGCGGACCCCCCGCAGGCTCATGCACATATGCTCGGCTTCCACCACGACCAGAACGGCTTTCGGCTCCAGCACCTCAACCATCGCCTGCACGATCTGGTCTGTCAGACGTTCCTGAAGCTGCGGGCGGCGGGCATAGCCTTCCACGACACGGGCCAGCTTGCTCAGCCCCGTCAGGCGGCCACCTTCCGGCAGATAGGCCACATGGGCACGCCCCAGAACCGGCAGGAGATGATGCTCGCAGGTGGACTGGAAGCGTATGTCCTTCACCAGCACCATGCCGCCATGCTGGTCGGCACTGAACTGCTTTTTCAGGTGGTCCCGCGGGTCCTCATACAGGCCGGAGAAAATCTCCAGATACATCTTCGCCACACGGTCCGGCGTATCCCGCAACCCTTCACGGGAGGGGTCTTCCCCTATGGCCAGCAGAAGCTCCCGCACGCCTCCGGCAATGCGGCTGATGGCGTCCTCCGGCCGGGTGATCGCTCCGGCGGCACCCTCCGGTGTCGGGGCCTGTTTCCCCGGAATCCCTGTCTCATTGGCTGACATTCAGCATCCCCCAAAGTTCATCCACCCTGCCCCGGCCTGCGCCGTGTGACATCCCCAGCTATACGATCCAACCCTGCTAACGCTTCCTTCACGGAACGTCCAGCGATCTCAAGCTCCGGCTCCAGCTCGGCAAGGGGTTCCAGCACGAAGGCACGGTCAAAAAGATGACGATGGGGGAGCGTCAGAAGAGGATGGCACACGGTGCCATCCCCATGAAAAAGCAGGTCCACATCCACCGCCCGCTCGCCCCAGCGTCGCCCGGGCACACGGCCCAGCGACCGCTCGATCTCCTTGCAGAGACCCAGAACGGCCTGCGGGGGCAGGACCGTCCGCCCCAGGGCGGCGATATTCACGAAGGGAGGCTGATCTTCCACACCCCACGGAGCACTGTCGTAAAAAGAGGAAACCGCCTCTATCTCCAGCCCCGGCTGATGGCCCAGAGCCTCCACGGCAGCCCGCAGCACGGCCTCCCGCTCGCCCAGATTGGCCCCGAGCGAAAAACCGACCCGGTATTCCCGCTGCTGCGTCACCGTGACGGATACATCCTCCACCGCATGGGGCACAGGGGCTGAAGGCTTGCGCACCGTGACGGACACATCCTGCACGGCGGGGCAGTCCGCCAGCACGGCAGTGCCTATCCGCCCGGCCAGAGTTTCGATCAGCTTGCAGGGACCAGCCTGAAAGACCCGCTCGGCACTCTGGCAGAGCTGCCCGTAACAGACGGCCTGTGTATAATCATCCCCCGCAATCGCTACCGACAGGTCAGCCCGAACCTCCAGCGACACATAGAAACGCTGACCGAGACGGGTTTCTTCCTCATGTACGCCATGATGCCCGAACAGGCAGAGATCATGCACCCGCACATGGGTCAGGGACGGAATGATCACTCGACATCTCCCTTCACCATTCCATTCACGGCCAGCAGGGCGGTCATGTCCAGCATGTCCCTGTGTGCCTGCACGTCATGCACCCGCACCATGCAGGCCCCCTGCGTCGCCCCGTAAAGATTGACCGCCAGCGTCGCTGGCAGACGGTCATGCACTTCCCGCCCCAGCAGCCTGCCGAACATGGATTTGCGGGACACGCCCAGCAGCACGGGCAGGCCGTAATAGGCCTCCAGCCGCCGCATGTTCTGCACAGCCCAGAGATTCTGCATCACCGTCTTGCCGAACCCGACGCCGGGGTCCAGAAGGATGGTCTCACGGGCGATGCCTGCCCGGTCGGCCAGCTTCAGGGACCTGTCAAAGAAACGCCGCCAGTCATCCCAGAGATCAACGCTGGCATCAACCACCTCACGGTTGTGCATGATGGCCACCACGGCACCGGCGGAGGCCACGACGGAAGCCATGTCCGGGTCGGCCTGCAACCCCCACACGTCATTGACCATCTGCACGCCAGCCACCAGGGCCTTCCGGGCCACGGAGGCCTTCGTGGTATCGACGGACAGGACCGCCCCCTCCCGGGCCAGAGGCGTCAGGACCGGTTCCAGACGCCGCCATTCCTCTTCCGCATCCACGGGCGTGAAACCCGGCCTCGTGGATTCCGCACCGACATCCAGCAGGTCCGCCCCCTCGGCCAGAAGGGCATGGGCCTGCTTCAGGGCGGCCTCCGGCGTAAAGAACTGCCCGCCATCCGAGAAGGAATCCGGCGTGACATTGACGATCCCCATCAGCAGGGGCTGCCTCCATGAAGGGGAAGGACGTGCTGCCAGCCAGACGGCCATCTGCTCCGCAAGGGTCATCATCTCAGCCTTTCACCAGCAGGGGGAGGATCACCCCTTGCGGGCTGCCTCGAGAAACTGCTCCATCTGCTCCATGCCCAGCGCACCGGGTGCCACGGCAGCCTGACCGAACAGGAAGGTCGGCGTCCCCTGCACGCCCACACTCTGGGCCTGACCAAGGTTGGCTGTCAGCAGCCCCATGACGGCCTGCCCCTTCATGTCCTTCTCGAAGCGGGCCACGTCCAGCTTCAGGCTCTTTGCCACATCACGGAGATGCTCCATGCCGGGTTTGGCCGTCTCCTCCATCAGGCGGCGGCGCATGGCGTCATACTGCCCCTGGAAGGCCGCCGCATAGATGGCCTGTGCATCCAGCAGGCTGGCATCACCCAGAACGGGAATGACCTTCTCCACCAGCCGGACATCCGGGTGTCTGGCAAGGAACTGGTCCACCACCGGGGCCATGTGGCGGCAGTAGGTGCAGCGCGGGTCCAGAAATTCCACGACCGTGACCTGCCCCTGCGGGTTGCCGCGTACGGCGTAGGATGGCGCCGTGGAAAGAGCCTGCCAGTTGGCCCGCACGGCCGCCTTCACGTGAGCTTCCTGCTGGGAGCTGGCCTGCTGCTGGATGGACCGGATGGCATCGGACAGGATGCTCGGATCATTCTTCAGGGCCTCACGGACAATCTGCACGATCGCCGCCCGCTGCTTTGCGGTAAAAACCGCTTCATCCGCCGCATGGGACGTCCCCGCAAGGGACAGCCCCATGAGAGGGAGGCCAGCCAGCAGGGCCAGGGAAAATGACTTCACACGCTGTTTCATGGTCGTGCCCTCCATGGGGTTATGCAGCATTTCATGGGCGCTTGAGAAAGAGAGGGCCCCCCACCTGACCATGCAGGTAGAACCGCCCCGATGACCAGCCCTGTTAAACAGCAAACCGGTCTGTTTTTGAAGCCCCATCCCTTCATGAGGAACGATGATGCTGCTCCCCAGCCTACAGCCGAAGCATGTAAGACCCGTTAAAACCACCCCCTGCGGGGTTGCCCTCCCAATCCCGGCAGTTTAACGCTATCATACCTCAATCCGGGACCGCCATGATGGCAGACAGTCCCTGCAAACAGCCCTGATCGTGACCCGCAACACTGGAGAGCCGCCACCGTGGTAAAGCCTGACAGCCGGACCCCTCATCCCCCCTGCCTGTCTGACCGTCCCACTCCCCGGTGGGCGCGCGGGCTTGGTCTGCTGGCCTGCCTGAGCCTTCTGGGCAGCAGCCTTGTCGCCTGTTCTGGTGGCAGGAGCCTCAAGCATCATCTCTTCGGCCATACAGCCCCATCCGCCAGAGCCAACACAGGCATTGTGGTAGCTGATGAACCGCAGGCAGCACTGGTCGGCCGTGATGTCCTCGCCCGTGGGGGCAATGCCGCCGATGCTGCCACGGCAACGGCCTTCGCCCTGTCCGTCACACTCCCCTCCCGTGCCTCTCTGGGAGGTGGCGGGGCCTGCCTGGTTGCCCGCCCGGGCCAGCCCGCCGAGAGCATTTCCTTCCTGCCTGTTGACGGCACCGGCACGGGCGGAGACCGCCCCGCTGCCGTACCCATGATGGCCCGTGGACTGTTCCTGCTGAATCTCCGGTACGGGTCAGTCCAGCTGGGTGATACGATCGACCCGGCCATAACACTTGGCCAGCAGGGCATCACGGTCAGCCGCCAGCTGGCCAATGACATCGCCGCCGTGCAGGGGCCTCTCCTTTCCAACGAAGGAATGAAGGCCCTCTTCAGCCGGGGGGATTCCGGTGTGGCCATCCGGGAAGGGGACCAGCTGACCCAGCCCCGCCTGACGTCATTCCTCTCCCGCCTGAAACTGGTTGGGGTGGGAGACCTCTATACCGGTGCCCTGTCCGATGTTTTTGTCACACAGGCCAACAAGGCTGGTGCAGGCCTGACACGCGACGACCTGCGCCGCTCCCTGCCCGGACAGACATCTGCCCTGCATTTTACCAGCGGGCCGTATCGCCTCAGCTTCCTTGCGCCACCAGCTGATGGTGGACTGGGCAGTGCTGCAGCCTTCCGCCAGAACCTGCGGGCTGAAAATGTCATCAGCGCATGGCGCCGTTCCGGCCGGACAAGCCTCCAGGAAGGCCAGATATTCATGGCCTCTGGCCAGAGCGATGCCACCGGCCTGCCCCCTCTGCCGGCCTCCACCTCCTTTGTCGTACGGGATGGCCATGGCCTGAGCGTTGGCTGCGTGCTGACAGACAACAACCTGTTTGGCACGGGGCGTCTGGCCGGCAGTACGGGGGTTGTCCTCGCTGGAGCCCCGCATGACTACCCCCGCCCGCTCCTCAGCGCTGCCATACTGGAAGCCCCCCACAAACGGATGCAGGCCGTCCTTGCAGCCTCGGGGCAGAACGACGCCGCCCAGAGCGTTGCTGATGCCCTGCGGCAGCTCGCACAGGGGCAGGCCATTGCTCCCTCTACAGGGACAGGGCAGCTCAACAGCATCGTCTGCTCCGGTGATGACTGTGTCGGACGGGCCGCCCCCAACGGGAACGGTCTGACCGCCCACACCATCACCCACTGAACCAGCAGGGAACATCACTCTGGACAGATACGCCCCAAGGGCTTGTCCAGAGCCCTTCTGAACGCCATCTGATGGGGCAGGCACATGCCCCGCCACCACTCCCTGCCCCATCATCCGGGGCCTGTCAGTCACGAGGTCTTCATGTCAGCAGACAAGAACGCAGAAAGAAGCAAAGCGCTGGATGGCGCTCTCAGCCAGATCGAACGCTCCTTCGGCAAAGGGTCCATCATGCGGCTGGGCCAGCGGCCCAAGGAGCAGGTGGATGTCATTTCCACCGGGTCGCTGGGACTGGATATCGGGCTGGGCATCGGTGGGCTGCCACGGGGCCGCATCATCGAGATTTATGGCCCGGAGAGCTCCGGCAAGACCACGCTGGCTCTCCACGCCGTGGCTGAGGCGCAAAAAAAGGGCGGTACGGCTGCCTTCATTGATGCTGAACATGCGCTGGACCCCATTTATGCCCGCAAGCTGGGGGTGGACATCGACAATCTGCTGCTCAGCCAGCCAGATGCCGGGGAACAGGCTCTGGAAATTGCTGATACGCTCGTCCGCTCCGGGGCCATCGACATTCTGGTCGTGGACTCTGTCGCTGCCCTCGTGCCCAAGGCCGAGCTGGAAGGGGAAATGGGGGACAGCCATGTCGGCCTCCATGCCCGCCTGATGAGCCAGGCCCTGCGCAAGCTGACAGGCTCCGTTTCCCGCTCCAACACCACCATCATCTTCCTGAACCAGATCCGCATGAAGATTGGCGTGATGTTCGGCAATCCGGAAACCACGACAGGCGGCAACGCCCTGAAATTCTATTCCTCCATCCGCCTGGACATCCGCCGCATCGGCTCCGTGAAGGACAAGGACGAGGTCGTGGGCAACCAGACACGGGTGAAGGTCGTCAAGAACAAGATGGCCCCCCCTTTCCGGCAGGTGGAATTCGACATCATGTATGGCGAAGGCGTCAGCAAAATGGGCGAGCTGCTGGACCTTGGCGTAAAGGCCAATGTGGTGGAGAAATCTGGCGCCTGGTTCTCTTACGACAGCACCCGCATCGGCCAGGGCCGGGAAAATGCAAAGCAGTATCTGCGTGAGCATCCTGAAATGGCTGCGGAAATTGAAAAACGAGTCCGGCAGGATGCTGGCATCATCGCTGAAGACATGATGGTTGGTGAGTCGGCAGAGGATGATACGGATTCATCCAACGAGCTGCCGCTGGACAGCACCAGCACCGGCAACCGCCGCAAAAGCTGACGGAAGGTCCTTTTGTCCCCCAGCAGCGGGGGACAAAAGAACGCCTCATGCAAAAAGCCCCGCTCCAGCATATTGGAGCGGGGCTTTTTTCCATCCAGTCCCAAGAACTGGCACTACCCCTCAGGCAGCCTGATGGGCATCACCATCCTTCTGACCACGCAGGCGACGCCACAGCTTGACACCGCGCAGGGCCATGCGGGCCGCAAACGGTGCCATCTGCGGGCGCAGCAGGCGGGGGTCATACCCTGCAAAGCGGCGCTCGTTCTCCTTGAGGCACAGCTCCATCAGCTCAACAAAATCCACCTTCTTGTCCGTCATGCTCTGGGCACCGGTCACGGTGAAATTGTTGTCCTGCGTATGCTCCACACCATCATCATCAAAGCTGCGGACGAGGCTCAGACGCTCATAAAGCAGGAAGAACAGCACACCGATCACCCGCATCTCGAACCACGGACGGCGCCAGAGCGGCATGACGGCACGATGATAAGCCAGCCAGTTGGCAAACAGCAGGATGTGGCGACACTCCTCCTGCATGACAGGCTCGAATGTCTCGATCAGCTCCATCGGGAACAGGCCGGCCTTCTCGGCCAGAGAAAACAGACCGAAGGCGAAGAAGCTGTCCCAGCACTCGGAGAAACCCGTCACCAGATAGGCCCATTCCGTGTCCCGCGGCTCAATGTAAGGGTCTTCCGGGGCAAGCGGAATACCGTAATGCTCCACCATGCGGGCCAGAACCTCCTTGTGGCGGTTCTCTTCCCATGCATTACGGGCAATGGCGTCCTTCACATCCGGGTCGTCCAGCATGTCGGCATAGGCAGCCATGCGCAGGCGGGCCTTGCCTTCGGTCTGCACGGCGATATCCCAGATCGGCAGGGAGGTGATGCGGTGCAGCGTCTCCGGGTCCAGCTTCGGCCAGGGGATGACTGACGGCTTGTAGGGGTTGAACGTCTCCCGGAACATGTCGGCCATGGCCTTCTTGTGCTCCGGGGTACCCGGCTTCAGCGGCCCTTTGACCGGGCTGCTCCAGTGGCGGGCATCGTAGTCCACCTGCTCCAGCGTTTTTTCGGATGGGCTGTCCGGCAGATGGGAATAAATATCCGCCAGAGAGCTCTTCCCGTCCGCTTTATATGCATCGCTCACGATAAGGCTCCTTTCCTTGCTGGGACTCAGGCCTGTTCGAGATCGGCTGCCGAAGAAATGATGCGGCCAACAAGCCCGTACTCAACCGCCTCCTTCGCCGACATCCAGTAGTTGCGGTCCGTATCACGGGCCACTTTCTCGTAGGGCTGTCCCGTTTCACGCGCGAAAAGCCTGTTCAGACGTTCACGCATCTTGATGATCTCGCGGGCCTCGATATCAATATCGGTCGCCGGGCCCCGCACGCCGCCCATCGGCTGGTGCAGCAGGAACCGGGTATTGGGAAGACACAGACGCCGCTCCGGACGCCCCGCCGCAAAAATCAGCGCACCGGCAGACGCCACCCAGCCCGTACCGATGATGTTGACCGGAGCAACAGAATCCACAAAGCGGATCATGTCATGGATGGTATCGCCACTCTCCACGTGGCCGCCGGGAGAATTGACGTAAACATCAATCGGCCTGTCCGATTCCCCAGCCAGAGCCAGCAGCCTGCCCGTAATGTCACGGGCCATGCGGTCATTCACTCCACCGAAGATCAGCACCTTGCGCTGCTCGAAGAGGTGGCGCTCCACCTCCGGGGCCGGACCGGACTTTTTCTCGTCCTCCGGAGGCCCATCCGGCTCGTCCTCCATGCGGGGACGCACCGTGGCGGTGCCATGGCGGACATCCTCTCCAGAAGAGGCAGAAGCCCGCAGGCGGGCAACATCATGGGTGTGGCATTCATCATATGTCATCATGCCGCTATCCTGCCCCTGCTTGACCTCTCTGCCAAGCCTTAAAACGACGCTTTCTTGCAGCTTTTTCATCATTTCCCATGATCGAATCAGGACCCTTTTTCTCCCTTTCTTCCCCAGTAAGGAATTGCGTCCGAGGGAAGAGACACATATCCTGCCTCCCCACCCTTTCATTCCGGGGCTTTCCTGTTTTGGCCCTGCCCCTTCCGCCCTGTTGCACGCCGGACCATGACACCCAGCCTTTTCACCCGTTCTTTCCGTTCCATTTCCACCACCCTCACACGGGGTGCCGGCCTCTTCCAGTTCGGGCTCTGCCTGCTGGCCCTGCCTGCCTTCACCGCAGGCTGCCAGCACCGTGATGCCATCGACACCACACGGGACATCGCACACGACATCATGGGCGGGGAGATCAGACGGCTGCGCCCCCCCACGCCGGGTTATGACAGGCCCGCCCCCAACATCGCCCTCATCCCCACCACCCGGCCGGAATTCCCAAGTGCCGATGCCCGGGCGATGATCACGACTCGTCTGGAGCGGGATCGCAACTACTCCCAGCGCATTTCCGCTGCTGGCGGGGCCCTGCCCATCGGCATGATGAACCCGCCACCACCCCAGCCCCAGAATGGCGGTTCCATGACGCTGGAAAGCCAGAGCAACGGGCTTGCTGCCAGCCATCCGGCCATCATCCGTCAGGACAGGTCCACCGGCCCGGCAGGCAGTGGCTCCAGCCTGATCTACCAGCCCGTCACCCATGCGCTGCCCATCCACCTGCCGGACCCCGGCCAGCCGCCAAAGCCTCTGCTTTTCCCCGGCTTTTCACTCCCCAGCACGGTTCTGCCCGTCATACCGGATTTCGATACCGCCACACCGGTCGGGGCTCTGGTGCGTTTCCAGGCCGATACCGACCATCTGGATGGAGACCAGACAGACACGTTCAACCAGATCGTAGCCCAGCGACACCGTCATCTCCTGCTCATCCGGGGCTTCGGCACGACCCTGAGCGCCCAAAGCGGCCTTTCTCCTGATGAACAGACGCATGAAATCGGTCTGGCCCTGCTCCGGGCCCGGGCCGTTGCCCAGCGTCTGGCCAGCCTCGGCGTGCCGCATGACGACATGCGCCTGACAGGGGAGGCCATCGGCGATGGCGTGCGTGTCTCTTACGAAAAGAACATCAGGGCCGGAACTGCCCCCGCCCACTGAAGGCCGCAGGACCATAGAGGCACGAACCAGGTAAAAATTCCGTCTTTTCTGCTGGTCCCCCCTTGCCGGACTGACCAGCCTCATGAAACATGGGATGCCCGTTTCCCGGGAGCCAGCCCGGCTCCCTTCCATCTGACTGATTGAGTATCATGACCGAAGAGTTCCACAAGATCCGCCGCCTGCCGCCTTATGTCTTTGCCGAAGTCAACAAGGCCAAGGCCGCCGCGCGTGCCGCCGGAGAGGATATTGTGGACCTCGGCATGGGCAACCCGGACAGCCCGCCCCCCCAGCATGTCATCGACAAGCTGGCAGAAACGCTGCGCAATCCCCGTGTGCATGGCTACTCCGTCAGCCGTGGGATTCCCGGCCTCCGAAAAGCGCAGGCCGCCTATTACGAACGCCGCTTTGGCGTGAAGCTGGACCCGGAAACGGAAATCATCGCCACGCTCGGCTCCAAGGAAGGGCTGGCCAATCTGGCCTCCGCCATCACGAGCCCCGGCGATACCATTCTGGTCCCCAACCCGTCCTACCCCATCCACCAGTTCGGCTTCATCATTGCCGGGGCCTCTGTCCGCTCCGTTCCGGCCTCGCCAGATGATGCCATGCTGGAGGCCCTGTACCGGGCCGTGCGCCACTCTGTCCCCAAGCCGACGGCGCTCATCATCAATTTCCCCTCCAACCCGACGGCCTATCTCGCCTCGAAGGAGTTCTACAGGGAGATTGTCAAATTCACCCGGAGAGAAAACATCTGGGTCTTGTCCGATCTCGCCTATTCAGAGCTCTACTTCGGGGATGAGCCCCCGCCCTCCATTCTCTCCATTGAAGGGGCCAAGGACATTGCCGTGGAGTTCACCTCCATGTCCAAGACCTATTCCATGGCGGGGTGGCGAATCGGCTTTGCGGCTGGCAATCCCCGCCTCATCCAGGCGCTGACACGCATCAAGTCCTATCTGGATTATGGAGCGTTCACACCGGTGCAGGTTGCAGCCACCGCCGCCCTGAACGGTCCGCAGGATTATGTGGAGAACATGCGTCTGCTCTACAAGGACCGGCGTGACGTGCTCATACGTGGCCTCCATGCAGCAGGGTGGAATGTTCCGACACCGGAAGGCTCCATGTTCGCCTGGGCTCCGATTCCTCCCCAGTTCGCCCACATGGGCAGCGTGGAATTTTCCAAGCTCCTTCTGAAGGAAGCCAAGGTTGCCGTGGCGCCGGGGCTGGGCTTCGGGGAACACGGGGATGGCTTTGTCCGTATCGGGCTGGTGGAGAACAACCAGCGCCTCCGCCAGGCCACACGGTCCATCAAAAACTTCATGAACCAGCACAGCGCCCTCAAACCATAATGCCACACCCGGCCCTGCCTCCATGCAGGGCCACAGCCTGACAGGAAACCGCCTCTCATGACTTCCGTACATCGCAACACTGCCTCATCCTCCGTCACATCCCCGCTCCGGCTGGGCATTGCCGGCCTCGGGACAGTGGGTACGGGCGTCATCCGTCTGCTGCGTGAACATGCAGACCTGCTGCGCCACCGCACCGGCCGCAGCATCGAGGTCGTGGCCGTCAGCGCCCGTAACCGTACGCGGGACCGTGGGATCGACCTTTCCGGCCTCCACTGGCATGACGACCCCGTGGCTCTGGCCAATGACCCGAATGTGGACGTTGTTGTCGAACTGATGGGCGGGGCCGAAGGAACAGCCCACACGCTGGTGACAGAAGCCCTGAAGGCAGGCAAGGCCGTCGTGACGGCCAACAAGGCGCTGGTCGCCCGCCATGCAGAAGAGCTGGCCCATCTCAGCCACCAGCATGGAGCTCCTCTCCTGTTCGAGGCCGCCGTGGCAGGTGGCATCCCGGCCATCAAGGTAGTCCGGGAAGGTGTGGCGGCTGATGCCCTGACCCGTCTGGGCGGTATCCTCAATGGGACAAGCAACTTCATCCTCACCGAAATGGCCGAAACAGGCCGTGCCTTCGAGGATGTGCTGAAAGAGGCCCAGGACAAGGGTTATGCCGAGGCCGATCCCTCTGCCGACATTGATGGCTGGGACGCTGCCCACAAGCTGAGCATCCTGACAGCCATCGCCTTCCGCCCGATCGTTTTTGACAGTCTGGCTGTCAGCGGGATGCGGCGCATCACCACAGATGACATCCATCAGGCCCGCAAGCTGGGCTATGCCATCAAGATGCTGGGCGTGGCCCGACGCCTGCCGGAAGACCGTGTGGAAGCCTGGGTGCAGCCCTGCCTCATCCCGGCACGGTCCGGGCTGGCGCAGGTCAATGGCGTCTATAACGCCCTGACGACAGAAGGCCCCTTCAGTGGTCCCATCACCATCTCCGGGCAGGGTGCCGGGGAAGGCCCCACGGCCGATGCCGTCATGGCCGACGTGATCGACCTGGCCCGTGGTCATGGCCTGCCTCTCTGGGGCCGGGTGGATGAACAGGCTCCCATTCCCTGCGAACCGGTGGAGGGCCTGGTCAGCCGCTTCTATCTCCGCATCACGCTGGAGGGCTCCGTGGAGGCAGAAACGGCTCTGGAAGACATCCGCACCGTCCTCGGCAATGAAGATGTTGCCGTGGAGAAAGGACACCATCACACATCACAGAAGGGCGACGCACAGCTCATCCTGCTGACAGGGCCTGTCACGCTGGGCGGGATCAACCGCATCCTGCCCCTCCTTGAGGAAATGCCCCTGATAAAAGGCACTCCACTGGCCCTGAAAGTGGAAGACCTGCCATGACAGCCAAACAGCCCCATCACGTTCCCCATGAATATCGGGTCACGGGCCGCAATCTGGGGCTGGACCTGGCCCGTGTGACCGAGGCCGCCGCCATTGCCTCCGCCCGCTGGACCGGTCGTGGCAACAAGAATGCGGCAGATGGTGCCGCTGTTGAGGCCATGCGGAAAGCCTTTGATACGGTTGCCATCGATGGCACCGTCACCATTGGCGAGGGGGAAATGGATGAAGCCCCCATGCTGTATATCGGTGAAAAAGTGGGCTGTGGCGGACCGGAAATGGACATTGCCGTGGATCCACTGGAGGGCACCAATCTCTGCGCCCGCAGTCTGCCCAATGCCATCACGGTGGTGGCTCTGGCACAAAAAGGCTGCTTCCTCCATGCTCCTGACATCTACATGCAGAAAATTGCCGTAGGTCCCGGCCTGCCAGAAGGCGTGGTGGATATTGACGCCTCCATAGGCCAGAATCTTGCCAGCCTTGCGCAGGCAAAAAAATGTGATGTCAGCGATCTGGTCCTCTGTGCGCTGGAACGTGAGCGCCATGAGGAGCTCGTTGCCAAGGCACGGGAAGCCGGTGCCCGTGTCCGCCTGCTCAGCGATGGTGACGTGGCCGCCGTGATTGCCACCTGCCTGCCTGGCAGTGGCGTGGACATCTACGCCGGTAGCGGAGGCGCACCGGAAGGCGTTCTGGCCGCTGCCGCCATACGCTGCATGAACGGACAGATGCAGGGCCGTCTGCTCTTCGAGAATGAAGCGCAGATTACCCGCACCCGCCGCATGATCCGCCCCGACCTCGACCCCACACAGGCCCTCAGCCTGACAGACATGGCGGCCGGACCGGTCTTCTTCTGCGCTACGGGCGTGACAGCAGGCGACCTGCTACGGGGCATTGAATATCCCTCCGACAATTACATCCGTACCCATTCCGTCATGATGCGCTCAGAAAGCGGTACAATCCGTTACATGGAGACTTACCACCATTTCGACCCCCACAAGGTTTGAGCCACTCCTCCGCCCTTATGCTCCAGACGACGTCCCAGCCAGAACCTGATACCCGGGTCACTCCCGCCCTTGTCCTGAATGTCCAGCGCAGTGCGGGGCTGCGCCGCTGGGTCTGGCGGCATCCTGTCCTAGCTGAAACGGACAACCGGCTTGCGCTGGCCCTCGCCCAGAAGATGGACGTCTCCGAACTGGCTGCCCGCATTCTGGCCGGGCGGGGCATTTCGGCTGAAATGGTGGAATCCTATCTGCGGCCCCGCCTGCGTGATGCCTTGCCCAACCCCTCCATCCTGCGGGACATGGATGCCACAGCCCTGCGGCTGGCAGCTGCCGTACAGGCTCGGGCAACCATAGGCATTCTGGGCGATTATGACGTGGATGGGGCCTGTGGTACGGCGCTGCTCAGCTCCACACTCACGGCTCTGGGCTGCCATGTCGTCACCCACATCCCCGACCGGCTGGCTGAAGGGTATGGCCCCAATATTCCGGCGCTACAATCCCTGCTGGATCAAGGCGCCAGCCTGCTTGTCTGCGTGGACTGCGGCACAGCGGCCATTGATGTTCTGGACCATTTTGAAGGGCAGGCCGACCGGATCGTTCTGGATCATCACAAACCGGATGGACGGCGCCTGCCCAAAGGGCTGGTCGTGAATCCGAACCGGCTGGACTGCGAGTCCGGTCTGGGCCATCTCTGCGCCACGGCCGTTGCCTTCCTGACAGTCGTGGCCCTCCAGCGCACCCTGCGCCAGCAGGGATGGTTTGAAACCCATCACGCCCCAGACCCCATGGCCCTGCTGGACCTCACTGCTCTGGCCACCATCTGCGATGTCATGCCGTTGCAGGGCCTCAACCGTGCTCTTGTGGCACAGGGGCTGAAGGTCATGAACCGCCGTGAACGGATCGGGCTGGCCGCCCTGGCCAATGTGGCCGGGGTCAAGGCCAATGCCAGCGCCATGAGCTGCGGCTTCGCCCTTGGGCCGCGCATCAATGCTGGTGGACGCATTGCCAGGGCTGACCAGGGCCTGCGGCTGCTCCTCAGCCAGTCCGAGCATGAAGCACAGGCCATTGCTGAAGAACTGGATGACATCAACCGCAAACGCCAGACCGTGGAAAGCCACATTCTGGATGCCGCTGTCGAGCAGGCCCGGGAACAGGTTGAGGCCGGTCATGCGGTCATTTTCCTGCATGGTGATGACTGGCACCCCGGTGTGGTTGGCATCGTGGCCGGGCGGCTGAAGGAACGATTCAACCGTCCTGCTCTGGTCGGTGCCCTGAAGGATGGTGTGGTGAAAGGCTCTGCCCGTTCCGTCACGGGTCTGGATATCGGAGCAGCCATCATCCAGGCCCATCAGTCCGGCCTGCTCCTGACGGGGGGAGGACACGCCATGGCGGCAGGATTCTCCGTAAAAGAAGAAAACTGCGCCGCCCTCCATGCCCGACTGGATGAAGCCCTTGATGAGGCCCGTCACCTCCCCCCCCAGGATGACCTGCTGCTGGATGGTGTCGTCACCATCAGGGGGGCTACCCCCACACTGGCCCAACAGATCGCCCTGCTGGCCCCCTTTGGGCCGGGCAATGAGGAACCCCTGCTGGCCATACGGGATGTCCGCTGCGTGAAGGCCGATCGGATCGGGCAGGATGGCAACACACTGCGTGTCATTCTTCAGGATGCTGATGGCTACAGCCGGATCAAGGGGCTGGTCTTTCGGGCTGGGGACAAACACTTCACCGATCTTCTGGAAGATCGCAGCCGCCCCCTGCTGCATGTAGCCGGGCAGCTGCGTCTGGAAACATGGCAGGAACGGGAAAATCTTACTTTTTTCATTTTTGATGCCGCACGGGCTTGACGCCACCCCCGTTCCTGCCTATTAACCGCCTCACGCCTTTAGTCCCGTTCGTCTAGAGGCCTAGGACACCGCCCTTTCACGGCGGCAACACGGGTTCGAATCCCGTACGGGACGCCAGCTACTTTACCGCAGTTTACTGCGGGTCTTGGCTGATTACAGACACTTTCCTGATTTCCAATTAGTTGGACTTTGAGCCAAACCGGTTTCCGTCACTCAGGGATGGCTCAGTGATATCAGGGATTCTCGTGAGCGAATCACAAAAGACGAATATCGACCCCACTACGGGCAGAGCGCTGCCAAAAGGTGTCTGGTATCGTGGCCCCAGCCAGTACCAAGCCCGGAAAATGGTGGACGGCAAACGTATCCGCAAAACATTCGCCTCAGCCGCTTTGGCTCGACGCTGGCTCAATGAAAAACGGGCCGAGATCGATCTGGGCCAGTTTCGTGATACCTCTGCCATTGACCGCATCCCGATCCGTCAGTTGATCGAGCGCTATCGGGATGAGTGCATGGCCCACAGGGAGAATGACCGCATCGGTCATATCCCTGCCCTCCTTGATAATCCTGTGGCATCCTGCATGGCAGGCAAATGGAAACCTGCTGACGTACGTGGATTTCGTAACCGGATGATTGAGACGGGCTTTGCAAAAGGCACGGTCGTCAAACGCCTCAACCTGCTCGCGAGCATCATTCGCCACGCAGTGTCCGAGTGGGATATCCACATGGACAACAATGCCTCTGCCAAAATCGTCAAACGCCCGGAAGGCGCGGATAAAAAACGCAATCGCCGCCTGATCGGGAAAGAATATGACCTAATCCTGGAAGCCATGTCCAAGACGGAATATCCCGATGATGTCCTGATTGTGCGCTTTGCAATTGAACAGGGCACGCGGCGGGGAGAGGCCATGGCTTTGCGCTGGCGTGATATTGACATGAAGCGCAACCTGCTCAGCCTGCTGCAAACGAAGAACATGCGAACTGCCAAGGTACAGGGGCCGGAAATCCGTCCCCTCATGCCCGGTGCAAAATCGATCCTGCTGGAAAAGCTGGCGATGCGGTCATCCGTTCCTGATCCTGAGGCGCATGTATTTGGTGTGGGATCAGAAGACTCGTTTTCCCTTCGGTTCGGACGACAGATAAAAAAATTCGGAGTTCATGACCTGACATTCCATGACCTCCGCCATGAAGCGACATCCCGCCTCGCAAAACTGTTTCCCAACCCAATGGACCTCAAGCGGATCACGGGCCATCGCGACTTGAAATCATTGGATCGGTATTACCAGCCTGACCTTTCCGATCTGGCTGATCGAGCCGCAAAACAAACCCGCTAAAAAAGGGATATGAAAGCTGTGCTTGCATGGCTTTCATATTTCAATGTCCGAAATCCCGTTCTTTGGTTTCCTTGACCGTTTAGGCGACGGTTGCGGGGCTGGACTGGTAGATATTCATTCCCCGTAATCTGGTTTTTGTGCCCTAGTGACGCCTTGCCGCTTCATTTCCCGTATAGCGGCGGATGGGTCTTTCAGCGCCATTTCCATAAGGCGGCTGTCGGGAACGTCATGAAGCCTGTTTTGAAGCTGGCGAAGATCAGTCCTGAAAGCCTCATACGCCTGGACATCGGGATGCCGTTCCCATTCCCGATGCTTCTTGCGTTCCTGCCTCTGTATGGCTTGCGCCACTTACGTCATCGCCGCTGGCAGGCCTTTACGGATGACGGTAGCGGCATTCATATCATGAGCGTCAAAGCCCAACGCCTTCAGCGCTGCATCCAACTGCCGCCGGCGTAGAATCCGCCATGGGTTCAGGAAGCCCCACTCATCCGCCTTCTGGTATGCCGTGTATGCGCCGGTGATTTTAGACTCGCATTCCGCTGCAATCTCATCGATGGCCCTGATCTGTGGTGCTGGTGGCAGGACCGCCTGCTTCGATGCCAACAGTCCATCAATCATACGGCAGAAATCCCTGTAAAATTTCTTCTGCTCGGCCAGCTGCTGGGTGATCGCATCTGCCTGCGCCTTTGCACGTTCCGCCGTCGCAATTTCCGCACGCCGGAATTCCTCTGACTTGCCTTGCAGGTTCAGAGTCATGGTGGAGATGATCTGCTCACGGACCGGGTCGAGCCAGTGCCCTTTTGATGGTGGGGTAACCGGGGTGGTTGTTCCCTGCCTGCCAAACGTTTCAGCCTGATTGCTTCCCGATGATGATCGCGTCACCTTCGCAGGCAGTTGTTTCCCGGAAGATGGGCCGGATGCTTCTGGAGTGATGCCATCGGGCAACATACGCCATGCCAGTTCCGCTTTTTTTATTCCCAGTAGCCTGCACAGGGAACCCAGCATCCGGCCTTCACCGTCCGTCAGGATGATGAAGGCCGGTTTTCGTATCCCCGGCCCGATGCGCCATCCCCGCTCCTCGATGGCGGTGCGAAAGGCTTTCCAGCCATCTGTCCGGGACCAGAGTGTCCGGACTTCCTGCCGGATCGCAGCCCTGTTCACACCGAGTCGTTTGCCGGTTTCCTTGGCCGTCGCGGTATAGGCATGTCCATCCAGACCGCCTTGGGCCAAACCAGCCAGACGGTCCCGGATCGTCGGGTCGGTAATGGCTTGCAGAACGGCCCGGTTATGTCGTCCTTTCAGCAGGCGCAGGCCGTTCTTCACCTCGAAAATGCGTTCGATTTTTTCCTGTCGCGCATAGCTGTGCGACATGTCCATGACACGACCATTCTCCGGATTCACCATTTGCACCAGAAGATAAAAATGCTGGTTCCAGCTTTCCCCATCATGGCAGCTTTTCTGATGGCGGACACACAGCTTCACATCGTCACGTGAAAAGCCGAATTCCTCGCCAATCATCGCAATGGCATCCCGAACCTGCCGTGGGTCCAGTTTTTCCTGACTGGCAAGGATGAAGTGGGCCACCGCGTTCTTCCGGCCAAAATCACGGGCGTCATCGAACGCCATTCTTACATCCGCCCGTGATCCCCGAATCGTGTAGATGACCTCATTTTCATCGGGCTTGTCCAGAAGGTGGCGGACAATTTGAGTCATGCTGCGTGCGGTCGCCCGGATGCGCGTTGACTTGACGATCATGTCAACGGACCTTCCGGAGCACCTTTGTCACCCGGAGCGCCGTGGCCCTGACTTCATCCGCAGCCTCCTGAAGCCCTGTTACCGCCACCCCTGCGTTCACCCGTCGGGCCAACTGGTTCAGGTTATTGCCAAGTGCTGCCAACTGGTTGCGGATATCCAGCATATCGGCATGAAGATGGGGGCCACCATTCGCCATGGCGTCAAGGGCGACAGCACGGAACCAGCGGGACATGTTCCCACCGCTGGCGGCAGCAATCTGCTCATGCTCCTGTCGCGTCAGGCGGATATGGGCGTTATATGTTTTTCGGGTGCTGGTCATTGTCATCACTCCCCATGATGACAGCCCATCATACCACCTTTCGGTGCATGATTCCGAAAACGGGAAACAGGCTGGGATTGGGATAGAGCCAGGCATCGGGAATGGAGCACATTTCGCTGCGCTCCCTGTCCTCATTCCCTGCCTGACAAGGGGGAGTGACCTCCCCCGTTGACCCCCTCCCTTACCGGGCCAGCATAATTTTATGCCATGTTTCCAGAGAGCGTAACCTGACGATCAGATGATTTGGCAGAAAGCGGATGGTCAGGTTGCAGGGGGATCAGTGTGATAGCGGGCCCAGTGACAATTTGTTTTAGCTTGCCGTGTCCCAACCGGTCCTGATACGTACTACTTTATGTAATACGGAGTGAAGCCAGTGGAAACGGTCATTATTCGCAAACAGGGAAACTCTGTCGGTGTCACCCTGCCTGCCGAAACGCGTATCCGGCTGGGTCTGGAGGTCGGGCAGGAACTGACACTTGTTGAAATGGCTGACGGCATCAAGCTGGTGAAGCGCAATCTCAAACTGGAACGCCAGATGCAGATGGCGCGTGAAACGTTGCGTGAGCAGGCTGATGTCCTTCAGGAACTGGCCAAGCGGTAATGGCGGATACGCCCGAATTTCTAGAGCCTGATGTGGTGCTGTTCATGCACGATCAGGCCCTGAAGGAATACGGCGGAACCCATGGAATCAAAAGTGAAGACCTGCTGCACAGTGCGTTGGCCCGTCCAGAAAACCGCTGGCACTATGCGGAATCCGATCTGCCGGACACCGCGACTTTAGCGGCCGCATATGCTTATGGTATCGCCCGTAATCATCCCTTCAATGACGCCAACAAGCGAACAGCCTGGAGCTGCTGCATCCTTTTTCTTCGGCTGAATGGACGCTTGTGCAGGTTAGCGCCCCGGAAGCCGTCGAAACCATGGTTGCCCTTGCATCTGGCGCAATGGAGGAAAACGCGTTCGCAGTCTGGCTTAGGCAGCACTTTCAAGACTAAAAAATTACATGTTTTCGATACCGGACCAGATTTCCCCATGAGCATCCCCCCCCGCACGACCTCCCTGTCCTCCATGATCTGGCAGGTAGCTGATCTTCTACGCGGGGATTTCAAACCCGCAGAATATGGGCGCGTCATTCTGCCTTTCACCGTCCTCCGCCGCCTCGACGCCGTATTGATCCCCACTCGGGACAAAGTGCTAAAGGAAAAGGCGAAGTGGGAAAGCAAAGGCATCGATCCGATGCCGTTCATGGAAAAAGCCGCCGGTTTGAAATTCGTGAACACGTCTGACTTTACCCTGAAAGACGTGCTGGGCGACCCGGACAACCTGACCCAGAACCTTTCTGCCTACATCAATGCCTTTTCGCCTGCCGCGCGCGACATCTTCGATCATTTCCGCTTCACCGAGCAGACAGACCGCCTGGCAAAGGCCAATCTGCTCTATCTGGTTCTGGAAAAATTCGTAAGCTTCGACCTCAGCGACAAGGCTGTCGATAACCACCAGATGGGGCAGGTGTTCGAGGAACTGATCCGCAAGTTCTCCGAAGCCTCCAATGAGACGGCGGGGGAGCACTTCACCCCGCGCGAAGTCATCAAGCTGATGGTGAACCTGATCTTTGCCGAGGATGACGACCTGCTGACCCCCGGCAACCCGGCCGTGCGCACCATCTATGACCCCACTGCAGGCACCGGCGGCATGCTCTCGGTTGCGGAAGAATTCCTGCTTGACCATAACCCGGATGCGCGCCTGACCATGTTCGGGCAGGAACTGAACTCGGAATCCTATGCCATCTGCAAGGCTGACATGCTGATCCGCAATCAGGATGTCAGCAATATCCGGCTTAGCAATACGCTTTCTGATGACGAACTGGCGGATTACAAATTCGACTACATGCTTTCCAACCCGCCCTTTGGCGTGGAATGGAAGAAGGTTGAGAAAGCGGTCCGGGCCGAACATGAAAAGCTGGGTTACGACGGACGCTTCGGTCCCGGCCTGCCCCGTATCTCGGACGGTTCCATGCTGTTCCTGCTCCATCTCGTGCACAAGATGCGTCCTGCAAAGGATGGCGGCGCGCGCTTTGGTATTGTCCTGAACGGCTCGCCCCTGTTCACCGGCGCTGCTGGCTCCGGTGAATCTGAAATTCGGCGTTTCGTGCTGGAAGAAGATCTGGTGGAAGCCATCATCGCGCTGCCGACCGACATGTTCTTCAATACCGGGATCGCCACCTATGTATGGGTGCTGACCAACCGCAAGCCGAAGAACCGCAAGGGCAAGGTGCAGTTGATCGACGCGTCTTCCTTCTGGCAGAAAATGCGCAAAAGCCTTGGTTCCAAGCGCAAGGAAATGGGGGAGGATGATATTACCCTTGTCACCCGCCTGTTCCGTGATGCGCAGGACGCGCAGCTTGCCACCATTACTGCCGCCGATGACACGCAGATGCACGAAGTCGTGGCCAAGGGTGCGGAACCGCCCCAAGCCCCCGAAGGCGGCAAGGTCAAACTGGCCCCGCTGAGCCGTATCTTACGCAATGAAGATTTTGGCTACCAGACCATCACGGTGGAGCGCCCACAGCGTGACGAGGATGGCAATATCGTCCTTGGTCAGCGCGGCAAGGCGAAGGGCAAGCCCGTGCCTGACAGCAGCCTACGCGATACAGAAAACGTGCCGCTGAATGAGGATATCCACGCCTATTTTAAACGTGAAGTCCTGCCCCATGCCCCGGATGCATGGATTGACGAGGCTAGGACAAAGATCGGCTACGAAATCCCGTTCAACCGGTATTTTTATGTGTTCGAGCCGCCGCGTCCGCTTACGGAGATTGATGCGGACCTGAAGGATGTGACCGCGAAAATCATGGCGATGCTTGGGGAGCTTTCGGTATGAGTTTTCCGAAGTATCTAGCGTATAAGGATAGTGGGGTTGAGTGGATTGGGGAAATCCCGACTAAATGGCGCCTTGTTCCATTAAAATCAGCGGCACGCTTTGTAGGCGGTGGAACGCCTTCAAAAGATAATCTACAGTATTGGAACGGTTCGATTCCATGGGTATCACCAAAAGACATGAAAAGCGACGTAATTGTCGATACAGAAGATCATATTACTGACAAAGCAATTTCTGAAACTGCCACTCAGATAGTCCCCTCAGGGAATGTGCTGCTTGTTGTACGATCAGGCATTTTGAGACATACAATACCGGTTGCAATCAACGCGATGGAAGTTGCATTAAATCAGGATATGAAATGCATAATAATAAATCATAAACTATACGATGTTCATTATATTTTTAGATTAATTCAAGGAGCGAATTCGGCACTTTTGCCTCTGTGGTCAAAACAGGGAGCGACAGTGGAGAGTCTAGAATTTGATTACATTTCCAATACTGTGTTTCCACTTCCACCCCTCTCTGAGCAGCAGGAAATAGCCAGCTTTCTGGACCGTGAGTGTGGGAAGATTGATACCCTGATTGCCGAACAGGAACGGCTGATTGCCCTCCTTGCGGAAAAGCGTCAGGCCGTCATCTCCCACGCTGTCACAAAGGGCCTGAATCCCAATGCCCCCATGAAGGACTCAGGCACTCCATTGATTGGGATGGTACCAAACAGGTGGAAATGCTGTCGCCTACGTTTTGTGGCTGAATTTAATCCTTCAAAAACTGAAATATCTAATTTCCCATTTACAGAGGAAGTATCATTTCTCCCAATGGAGTCCATTGGTAATGACGGTTCGATTGATCTAAGCCAACAGCGAAAAATTTCTGATGTGCTAAATGGTTATACTTATTTCAGAGATGAGGATGTTATTTTTGCAAAAATTACCCCCTGCTTTGAAAATGGAAAAGGGGCGTTAGTAAAAGGACTACTAAAGGGTATTGGTTTTGGGACAACAGAACTTGTAGTAGCTCGTGCTATCTCTTCGTATGTTATACCAGACTATCTCTTTCTCTTTTTTCAATCATATGTTTTCAGACAACCAACTGAAGCTTCAATGTATGGGGCTGGTGGTCAAAAACGAGTTTCTGAACAATTTGTTCGAAATTTCACAATTCCTCTTCCCCCCCTTCCTGAACAGCAGGCAATTGCCAACTGGGTGCAGCACGAATGTGGGAAGATTGACGCTCTGATTTCTGAGCAAAAAAATATGTTTTCTCTTCTCAAAGAACGCCGCGCAGCCCTCATTTCAGCCGCCGTCACCGGCAAAATTGACGTCCGCAACCAGAACAAGGACAACGCAGCATGATCGATACAAAAGGCCGCTCTCTGGAACTTTTCTATATCGACGGTCATCCAGATGGTATGGTGACGGCCGAACTGTTCAACTGGACGGGGCATGTGTTCGTTACGCCCCGTACTCGACTAGCTGAAGCTTTGCAGCGTGAAGAAGCTGGATATGCGGGTGTGTACCTTTTGCTTGGCGAATATGATGGAGGGGCGTTTGCTTACATAGGCGAAGCAGAAGACCTTCGAGCACGTATGAAAACTCACGCCAGTTCAGAAAACAAGGATTGGTGGGAAACTGCTGTTTTAGTATCTGCTAGCGCAAACCGTTTGAACAAAGCACATGTAAAATATCTTGAAGCACGTATGATTTCCATAGCGAAGGAGATCGGGCATACGCCGCTGCAAAATAGCACAACCCCGTCTTTACCAGGATTGACCGAAGCAGATGTGGCAAAAATGGAAGCTTTCCTTGCCAATCTTATGGTCGTTTTACCAGCAATTCGTGTTGATATGTTTATTCAAAGGAGTCGACCTGCCGGTTCTACAGCAGCGGCTTCTTTAATGCCAAGACCTGAATCCGCTCCCGCTGAGCAAAACTTGTCTTCACAATTTGTTCTGAATTATCCGAAATATAATATCCAGGCACATGCCATGCTTCAGAATGGCGAATTTATTGTACAGGCTGGTTCTGGTGCCTTCCGGCAATGGCAAGGCACAGAAAATCATAGTTATCGTCCATTATTTGAAGAACTCCTGCGTGGCGGTGTGATTGCGCCGGACGGCGATATAGCGAAATTTGTTAAAGACTATGCTTTCTCCAGTCCAAGTGCAGCGGCAGCAATGGTGTATGGAAGAGCCGCGAATGGTCCGGAATGTTGGCACGAGGTTACTCACAATATCACATATCGTGAGTGGGAAGCCCGACAACTGGCGACTGTCGTGTCAGAGGATGACTGAAACATGACCGACCTTCACAAGGAACACCATCTGGAATCCGCAATCTGCGACTATCTCGGCCGTTCCGGCTGGCTGTATGAGGAAGGGTCTGCCAGCCGCTACGATGTCGGCCTGTCCCTGTTCCCCGAAGATCTGCTGGCATGGGTGCGTGAGTGCGAACCGGATGCGTGGCAGACACTGGAAAAGACACACGGCGCAGCAGCAGGGACCGTGCTGTGCCAGCGTGTGCGCGATGCCCTGAACACGCGGGGCGCGCTGGTTGTCCTGCGTGACGGGCTGGACATTATCGGGCTGACAAAAACGCTGAAAATCTGCCAGTTCTGCCCGGCGCTGACGATGGACCCGCATCTGCAACATTGTTACGATGCCAATCGCCTGCGCGTGGTGCGCCAGGTGCGCTATTCAGCCAGTAATGGCAACGAACTGGATCTGGTGCTATTTCTGAACGGCGTGCCCGTGGCCACGGCGGAACTGAAGTCAAACTATACCCAGTCGGTTCAGGATGCGGTGGAGCAGTACTCCACCGACCGCTTGCCCAAACCACCGGGCAAACCGGCAGAACCGTTGCTCTCGGTCCCCGGTGGGGCTGTGGTGCATTTTGCGGTCAGCAACAGCGACGTGATGATGTGCACGCATCTGGATGGTGCGCACAGCCGTTTTCTGCCGTTCAATCAGGGGAACGATGGCGGGGCAGGCAACCCCAGCACCACGGCCTATCTGTGGCGTGAGGTATGGCAGCCAGCCTCATGGCTGGACATTCTGGGCCGCTACATCATCCCGGTGAAGAAGAAGGGAAAGATCACGGGTTGGATCTTTCCACGTTATCACCAGCTTGCCGTCACACGGCTTCTGGTTTCCACCATTCTGGCGGAAGGTCCGGGTCAGCGTTATCTGATCCAGCATTCCGCCGGTTCGGGCAAGACGAACTCCATTGCCTGGACAGCGCATTTCCTGTCCGATCTGCATGACCGGCATAATCACAAGCTGTTCGATACCGTGGTTGTGGTGTCGGACCGGACGGTGCTGGACCGGCAGCTTTCGGAAACAATCGAGAGTTTTGAACGCACGCGCGGCGTGGTGGCCTCCATTTCCGGCAATGGTGGCAGCAAAAGCCAGGAACTTGCCGAAGCCCTGCATGCGGGCAAGAAAATCATCATCTGCACGATCCAGACCTTTCCCTTTGCGCTGGAGGAAATCCGCCAGCTTGCAGCAACCGAGAGCAAGCATTTCGCCGTAATCGCGGATGAAGCCCATTCTTCCCAGACCGGCACATCAGCCAGCAAACTGAAGGCCGCCCTTTCAGCAGGAGAGCTGGCAGAACTTGCCGATGGCGGGGAGGTCAGCACGGAAGACCTGCTGGCAGCGGAAATGGCACAGCGGCCTGCTGCGGATGCGGGCATTTCCTTTATCGCCTTCACCGCCACGCCCAAGGCCAAAACGCTGGAACTGTTCGGGCGTCTGCCGCACCCCGACCAGCCCAAGGAGGAGAATAACAAGCCCGAAGCATTCCACATCTATTCCATGCGCCAGGCGATTGAGGAGGGCTTCATCCTTGATGTCTTGCAGAATTATGTATCATGGAAACAGGCCTTTCGCCTGAGCCAGAACGGTCAAATTCTGGATGAGACGGAAGTCGAGGCTTCGGAAGCCAAGAAGGTGCTGATGAAGTGGGTGCGGCTGCACCCGACCAATATCGCCGCGCGTGTTCAGATCGTGGTGGAGCATTTCCGCCAAAATGTGCAGCCGCTACTTGGCGGCAAGGCACGGGCCATGGTGGTAACAGCCAGCCGCAAGGAAGCAGTGCGCTGGAAGTTGGCGATGGATCGCTACGTTAAGGAAAAACATTATCCGTTCGGGCTTCTGGCCGCGTTCTCGGGCGAGGTGGATGACCCAGAAAGTGGCCCGGAGCCATTTACGGAAAGCAACATCAATCCTGCCCTGAAGGGGCGCGACCTGCGGGGGGTTTTTGCCAAAGACCCGTGGCGAATTCTGATCGTGGCCAACAAGTTCCAGACCGGGTTCGATCAGCCTTTGCTGTGCGGCATGTATGTCGACCGGAAGCTCGGTGGCATTCAGGCTATCCAGACGCTCTCGCGGCTGAACCGTTGCTATCCCGACAAGGACATGACCTTTGTGGTGGATTTCGAGAACGACCCCGAAGATATCCTCAAGGCATTCCAGCAATATTACACCAAGGCCGAACTGGCCGACCTCAGTGATCCGAACTGCGTGGTAAACCTGCGCCACAAGCTGGATGATGCCGGGTTATACGATCAGCCGGAAGTAGATCGCGTAGCCCATATCCTGACAAATCCGAAAGCAACGCAGCAGCAGCTTGATGCGGCCATTGTACCGGTCAGCTCCCGCGTGTTGGGCCGGTATCGCGAAGCCCGGAAGCTCTTTCAGGACGAGCCGGAAGGTTCGCATGACCGGCAGGAGGCAAAGGAACGGATTGATGATCTGATCCAGTTCCGGAGCGATCTGGCATCCTATATGCGGATGTACGAGTTCTTCAGCCAGATGCTGAATTACGGCAATCCGGATTATGAAAAGCTGTATCTTTTTGCAAAAATGCTCTGGCCACTGCTGAAATTCGACCGTGAGCGCGAGACGGTCGATACAACCACCCTGCGCCTGACGCATCATCGTATGAAGGATCTTGGCAAGCAGAAGCTGGGGCTGAAGAACGAAGCCGGAGAGGGGCTAGAACCCATAAAGGAGGCGGGTTCAGGGCAACCGCAGGACAAGGCGAAGGTTCAACTCTCTCGTATTATCGAAGCCATCAATAATCTGTTCGAAGGTGATCTGACGGACGGAGATAAGGTGGCATTTGTTACGGGACTGGAAACCAAACTGGTAGAATCGAAAAAATTGCGCGAACAGGCTCAGGCCAATACCAAGGATCAGTTCGCCAATTCACCTGATCTCCAGGAAGAAGGGATGAATGCGACCATCGAGTTGATGGACGCACATGAGAAGATGGGCAAACAGATGCTCAATGATAATGCCCTACTGCGCACAGTTATTGCCGCCATCGTAAAACAGGGGGGGTTATGGGAGGAATTGCAGGAATAGCCAGACTGGGATGATTTCTATCCCTCCTTCCTTTATTATTTAACTAAACATTAAGGAAGCATAAGGAACTTACGATATTTATTTGAAAGATTTTGAACTGCATCGCGTCCAAAAATTGTTCCATAAAGAACATTGACACATTTTTGTACCGCTTGCTCCAATTGATTTTTTAAATCCTTACTGTTTGAAGCGTAATCATATGCAGATAAATATCCATTTTTCATAAAATTTATTCTCCTCAATACATACCCAATATCTTTATCTTGTGATATTAACCATGAAATGTCATGATATTCTGAAATGGATTTTTTTATCTCCCTTATTTGCTCAGGAGACACATAAAAATAACACTTCCCATTCTCCTGCCTAGCCAATGCCATCCCAAGAAAATCTACTGGTTGTGATGGAGAATATATATGACTCTTTTCTTCACTCAATTCATGACCAATAATTTTTAATTCTTCTTCAACTTTTTTCCTTGCTTCTATACATTGAGATTCGGTGTCAGTGAAAATAAGTAGGTCATCCGCATAGCGCACCATTGAGTATTGCGCTCCAACAACTCTATCAAAATCTTTTAAAACAAAATTGCTGAGTATGGGAGATAACGGCATCCCTTGTCGAAGACCTCTCCCTCTCTGAATGCCATTCTGAATAGTGGCTTTTCGGATTTTTTCACTACTTTCAGCGACTTCGCACTGGATTGCACCCAAAACCAAGGGTGTCAAAGATCTTAATTTAAATTGCCGCGAAAATTTTTCAGCTAATTCTTTGCGATTAATGCGGTCAAAAAATTTAGCTATATCTGCTTTAAAAACCCACGGCTTTTTCTCACGAAGCGCACAGGCAGCTTTTTGCGCCCCTCTAACGCCACGGTTCTGATTTTCTGTATTTCTTATAAAGCCATAACTGACAGGATTAATAAGTCCCAATTTTTCCGCCTGCTCCTCGATTTTATTGACGAGGGCACGCTGCACTATCCGATCAGATAACGTAGGAATACAGATTAATCTCAATTTTTTAGGATCAGTTTTGGGTATTGCCACCCCCCGCAACAGACTAAATTTATATCCGTCGCGAATATTACTTTGAATTTCACGCAGACGATTCATACGTTCATTTTTGAAAGTAGTAGCAGATACCCCATCAACCCCAGGAGTAGTCTTCGCCCCCTTTTTTCTCCAAATTTGCTTCCATGCGAATTCAAGTCTGGAGAGAGATGCCAATTCTTGCCGAGCTGACTGACTCAAAATCACTTCCCATCAAAAGGAAAGGGCACTGCCTCGCTTGCTTCATATAGCCCCAGCAAGCGAGGCGACTGCTGCCAGATGGTTTTCGACCATCATTGACCACGGACGCCTTGCCATCAGACTGGCGAGACGGATCGGCTTTGCCGTTTCTGGCGCTTCCACATCCGCTAACCTCGGCATCCTTCCCGGCAACAGAATTCCAGCTAAGTTCGGCTGTCATCCCATCACTCGTGGTTGGCGCAAGACCATTCACCCCCAATATAATATACCCCAAGAGGGCGGCAAGTACAAGCCCAAATCGACGGTGCCTACCAGACACCCTATGGGTTCCCCGCGCCCTGATCCTGTACCCGTGCATATGCTTACCAGCTCCTTTTTGACCGACTGTTAAATCGGAGGGCTTCAGGAGCTTGCGATTAACCCGTCTGCCAGATGGTTTTCGACCATCATTGACCTCGGACGCCTTGCCATCAGACTGGCGAGACGGATCGGCTTTGCCGTTTCTGGCGCTTCCACATCCGCTAACCTCGGCAATCTTCAAACTAAGCCATCGCCACATACGACGGAATCAGACCAAGAGGTCCATAGCCGACTAAATGTCAATGCCACAGTTAGATCAAAAACAAAAGAAAAAACTGGAAATTGTGTATGCTGCCTTGGTTAATCACATAACCTTAGACGCATGGCATGCTAAGAAAAAATAAACTTAATCAGCATTGCGAGTAGCGTCATGCCACCGAGCAGAATCAATGTAGCCAACATACCGATGCCGCGACGTCTGGGCCGTGGTGCACGCTTCCGTGCAGGTTGTGGGACAGGCTGAATACCAGCTTTCTGATCCAGCCAAGCATCAAGGTCAGCGATTCGGAACCTTACGTCGCGAATCCCATATGTAACAGAACGGGGCCCTCGGCCCATCCATTTCAAATTCCGCAACCGACCCGGACTGATGCCCAGATATTCTGCCGCCTGCACGTATGTCAGGACAGCGGGCCTCATACCTTCAGGAAGTTCGGACGCCATCACTCTGCTACAAAATTATCAACGAAATTTCTGGGCGAGGCAGCCAGAAATGTCATTGTTTCGGCCTGAGCCATTGAGCCAATTTTGAGCCAAATGGAGGGAGATACCCCGTGACAAGCAGTGACATCCAGTTATATAAAAGTGGCGGAAGTCAGGGATTTTCTGCAAAATTCCAAGGTAAGTCATAGCATTCCTTCCGCCCTTTCACGGCGGCAACACGGGTTCGCATCCCGTACGGGACGCCACATCTTCTTCCACATGAGAAGAGAACAATGTGGCCTTTCATGGGCTATCTCCCATAAATAACGGATTACGTTGCCGGGGGCCAAGCTCTCCGGACCAGTTGAGCCGCCATGAGGCGGGGACACCCTCCCATCAGCCTTTGTGCCGATACGGATCAGCCGTCCCCCTCACCCCAGAAACACCCCCTCGACCTCCAGCAGCAGCTCTGCCCGGCAGATGTCGGCAATGAAGAGCGGGGACTGCTCCAGCGGGCACTGGAAGGCCCGTGAAATACCCTCCCGCACGACCGCTGCATCTTCAGGATGACGGACATAGAGCTTCATGCTCTCAAAGCGCCCTGCTTCAAGACGGGGAAAACGTTTCCGGGCCGCATCAAGCAATGAATTGATTGTTTCAATCGTGACAGAGAGCTGCTCCTCCACCGTCGTCCCGACGGATTCATGTCCCCGGATGCTCGCCGTGCCGGAGAGATACAGAGCTGTCCGATCTGGTCCTTCCATGACGGTGGCACGGGCAAAGGACGGTGAACGCCGCCCATAACGGGGCGGGTAATGATAGGCAGGAAGCTGGCTGGGATTCTCCAGATTGACACCACCCACATGACGATGGGCGATCAGGAAGACAGCCACACCACCGGAAGAGAGGCCAATGCCCGTGGCCGCAGGCAGCTCACCCAAACCGATGCTCATGGCTTCAAACGCCTGGGAACGACCACTACAGAAATCCCGATACCGTTCCTCACCCCGGGCATTGTCCTGATTGATGGCCCCCAGATAATTCCACATCCGATAGATGTGGCCAAAACCCTTGCCCCGCGCCAGGCCGATCAGCCGTTCGTAACTGGTCTGCACCGCCTCGCAGAGCTCCGGCTGGTCTTCCACCCAGAAGGCAGCGAAAAGCAGATCACCTTCTGCACTCCAGCCGATCCCCTGTTCCAGCCCTGCCTGCCGGCCTCTGGCAGCCTGTTCGTGCCGGGTCTCACCCGATAGGGATGCTGGACACCACTGTTCGCAGGTCGCCGGCAAAGGCCCGGGCAATGTCATGTAGACACGACCATTCCGCACATCCAGCCCACCACTGGCCCCTCCATAGCAGATCGTGGCCAAGGGGGATGGCCCCGCTCTCTCTGGTTCAGAATGATAGACTGGCAGCAATACCATCATGTTTCAGGCCATCCCCTGCAAATTCACCCATCTGCCCGTGTCTTAAGCGAAAGCCCAGCCAGATGACAGGCCTTAATGGCCAGCCAGAAACCTGCCATTCATTTCAGGTCCTTCCGCATGAAAACGGCACGGCCAGCCATGAAATTCTGCTTCAGGGTGGAATGGTCATAATGCCGGATGACGAGACGGCGGATGATCATCTCCACAGCAAAGAAAACGACCGCTGCAAGGCCTGTTCCTCCCTCAAGAGGCCAACGCCATGCCCTCTCATGTGGTGCCCAGAGCCACAACATGAGAGGGGCCAGCAGGGCAAGAGTGAAAAAAATGCTCCATGCCCATGTCACACCCACCGTATAACGCTGCACATCCGCCCGCAGGGGAGTCCCATGCACGGCCCCGGCCAGCCGGGTCACCAATGGGACCTGCCCCCGCCTGAGAGAGCGGACAAACAGCCACAGCATCCCCCACAACATCAACCCGTAAATGGCCAGCTGGTCACACACTCTGGACAGGGCCGGAGCATACCACCCCAGTACCCCTGCAACAGGTACGAACACGAACCAGCCCGGATGCCGTCCGGACAGCAGAGCGGCCAGCTGCATCATCAGGCCAAGACAGACACAGCCTGCGGACCAGCCAGCACTTTCCGGCACCAGACTGACCAGCCCAACACCCCCGAGCAGCAGGACCAGCCGCCATGACCGGGTTGCCCACCTCTTGCTGAAGGATAAACCCGATGCTAGACTGTGATAGACCTTCCCTATCATCAATGGATTAACCTCTTAGTGACGACAGTTTCCGCTTCTCACGATCAGACGCCTCTGGAACGTGAATTGGCTGCCCATTTGACAGAGGCCGTCCAGCTGGACATGGATCCCCTGGACATTGATCCCGAAATGCCCCTCTTTGGTGAAGGGCTGGGGCTGGATTCCATCGATGTGCTGGAAATAGCCCTCATGGTCAACACACAATACGGGATCAAGCTGGAATCACATGATGATGACAACCGCAAGATCTTTCACTCCCTCCGGTCTCTTGCACACCATATCAGCACACACCGTCCGGGCTGATGCCTGCCCTGCCTGATCTGTCCCTCATCACGACGCCGGGCCGCCCCGTCTTCCATACGGCTGCGGGGCCTCTGTGCGGCACGCAGCTTCTGTCCCATGCCTGGGCATTGGCCGAGCGGCTGCCAGAGCGCCCCATCATCAACCTGCACACCAATCTGGTCCAGTTCACGCTCGTCTTTCTGGCCGCCATGATGAAGGGACAGTATTGCCTGCTCTCCAGCAATCATGCCGTTTCCCAGCTCATGGCCCTGCAACAGGCCCATGGAGCCCTCTGCACGGGGCCGTCCCTGCCTGAATCCCTGGCCAGCCTGACCCTGCCCCCCCTTGCCGAACTGACATCATCCCGTCAGGACAACATCCAGCTGCCTGCGGGGCACGAGGCAGCGCATGTCTTTACATCCGGCAGTACCGGGCAGGCCAAAGTCCATAAAAAACGCTGGGGAGAACTGGTTGCCCGCAGCCATGCTGCCCTGCCCCTTCTGGCACCATCCCGTCCAGACGGGACAACCCTGCTGGGTACCGTACCCCCCTACCACATGTACGGTTTTGAGACACTCATCCTGCAAAGCCTGCATACACCAACCGCCACAGCCAGCGGCCCCTGCTTCTTCCCCGGGGATGTGGAAAAGCTGCTGGACAGCACGCCATCTCCCCACACGCTCATCACCACCCCCATCCATCTGCGCTCTCTCACGACGGCCAGAGCCAGACTGCCTGGGCTGGAACGCATCATCTCGGCATCTGCTCCACTCCCCCGGGAACTGGCTCTGGAAGCTGAAGAACGCTTCCATGCGCCGGTCATGGAAATTTATGGTGCCACCGAGACTGGTTCCATCGCCAGCCGCCGGACTGTCAGCCCCGATCCGTGGCAGCTCTATGACGGGCTGACCCTGACAGCCGACCCGACTGATGACCAGACCCATATCTGCATGGCTCCCCATGCCACGCCACATCCTCTGAATGATGTCATCACCATGCAGGGGGACCGCCATTTCCATCTGGTCGACCGCAAGGGGGACCTGCTCAAGATCGCTGGCAAACGAACCTCCTACGGAGCACTCAACAAGGCCCTGCTCCAGACGGATGGCCTCCTGGACGGCTGCTTTGCTCCCCTGTTCAGCGAGGAAGACCTGAAGGAAGACCAGCCCGAACCGACACGCCTGCAGGCCTTCATCGTTGCGGGAACCGAGGTGACCACCACAGCCATCATGCGGGCCCTCCGCCAGCATGTGGACCCGGTCTTCATGCCACGACGGCTTGTCCGCCTCTCCCGCCTGCCCCGCAACCCTGTCGGCAAACTGACACGGCAGGCACTGGAAGGTCTCATCCGGGACCATGCGGAGAAACGGGCCCATCCACCTTTTTCCATCCCGGCCAGCCATCCGGCCCTGCCCGGCCATTTTCCCGGTAACCCCACCGTACCGGGCATTACCCTGCTGGAACGGATATTCACCCTGCTGGAGCTGGACGTCCGTACGATCAGCACCGTGAAATTTCTCTCCGTCGTCCGGCCGGGCGACCCCATGCAACTGCTTTCCAGCGCTCTGGGCAATGGACAGATACGCTTCACCCTCCATCACCTTTCCGGCCCCCTGAAAGGAACCGTCATTCTCCGGGGGCAGGCCGGGAGCCAGCCCTGATGCAGCGCAACACATGGCTCCGCCCGGAGAAAGGCAACAGCCTGACCATCCGGCTGCTGATATGGGTTGCCCTGAATCTGGGATACCGGGTCACCGCCCTGCTACGCTGGCCAGCCACACTCTATTATGCAGCTGTCTATTCCTCGGTCCGCCAGGCCTCGTGGCAGTACCTGTCCCACCTGCACCGTGCCGGCGCACTGCGCCGTCCTCACTGGGGCATGGTGCTGCGCCATATCCACGCTTACAGCACCAATACTCTGGACCGCATATACCTGCTCAGTGGCCGCTTCCCACGGGAAAACATCCACATCACCGGGCAGGACATCCTCCATGAAGCCCTGCACCAGAACAGGGGATGCATCATCATGGGGGCGCATATCGGATCATTCGATGCCCTGCGCCAATGCGGCCTGAATGCCTCTGTTCCGTTCCGCATGCTGATGTATCGCCGCTTCATCGGGGCCACATCCCGTTTCATTGAGGCCCTGGCACCGGGCTTCAATGCCGACATCATCGAGCTGGGGCAGCCAGACAGCATGCTGGCAACCCTCAAGGCCCTGCGGAACGGTGAATTCATCGGAATTCTGGCAGACAGGGCCCATGATGGTGGCCGCTCCATACCCATCCGCTTTCTGGGCGAGGAAGCTCCCATTCCCGCAGGTCCATTCCATCTGGCCAGACTGACCGGCGCACCGGTTGTGCTCGTCTCCGCCATAAGGCAAAAAAATGGCACCTACCATATTGCCTGCACAAGTCTGGCTGATACTCTTCTCCCGGAAACAGAGCCAGCCCCCGCACGGGAGGCGCTGCTCTCCCCCATGCAGGCTTATGTCCGCTGGATGGAAGAGCTGTGCCAGCGCCATCCCTACGCATGGTTCAATTTCTTTGATTTCTGGGAAAAAGGCCTCTGACATCATGAAATGCCTGCCCCTCTTCCTCCTTGTGCTGCCCCTCTTCTGGCGGGAGGCACAGGCAGACACTGCGGCCATGTCGCCTCCTGCCGCCAGTGCCATCACCTCGCCCACCGCAGAGGAGGAGGCTCTGGCTGTCAACATCCTGCACCACATTGGTCTGGTCTCGCAGAGGGAAAACCACTTCACGGAGACACGCCAGCTGCACGCTCTCAAAGTGCCACTTCACAGCGAGGGAACACTCCGTTTCATTCCCCCCGATCGGGTGGAAAAACTCACCCTCACCCCTGTGCAGGACAGTTTCATCATGCAGGGGGACACGGCATGGCTCCGCCATGGCCAGACCCCCGCGCGGGCCGTACCACTACACATGAGCCCGGCGCTGCAGGTCATGGCCGCCACAATCCGGGGGCCGTTGCAGGGAGATGTCGCACTGCTCCAGCAGTATTACACGCTCTCCGCCACGGGTGACATGGGACGCTGGACCCTGACAATGACACCCCGCACACACGACACCGGCCAGATCGTCCGGCTCGTCCAGATACAGGGCCGCAACAACTCGCTGGACAGCCTTCATCTTGTCCTGGCCAATGGCGATGTGACCGATACAGCCATCACCTCACCATGAAACGCCGTCTCCCTCTTCTGCTGGCCCTGCTCGGTGCCATCATGGTGGCGGCGGCAACATTCTCTGCCATCCCCCTCCGCATGGGGATGCAGGCCTTCCTGCCCCGCCCCCATGACGCAGCGTCCCAGTTCCTGCTGGATGAGCTGAACCACGGGCCTACCCAGTCCATCATGATCGCCTCCATCAGGGGCAACGATACGGCCAGCCTGCTCCAGACCGGGCACAGATTCCATGAGGCTCTGGCCGCAACGGGGCAGTTCAGCCTCATTCTGGATGGCCCGGCCTCCCTCTCATGGCAGAAGGACCAGCCGCTTTTTTTCGCCCACCGTTATGGACTGGCCCCTCATGACCGGACACGCCTTTTCTCCCCGGACGCCCTGAAAGCCGATACTGCCCGGCTTTATGACCTCCTCCAGTCCATGGCGGCTCCGCTGGTGGAGGATATCGGACTGAAAGACCCAACCGGCGCCTATGCCGACTATCTGGCCAGTCTGGAAAGCAGCACACCCCCCGCCAGCCTGGATGGCCTCTGGCTGACAGCAGACCACCATGCCACGCTCATGCTGCTCCAGCTTCGCCAGCCGACACTCGACCCCGCACAGCTGAAACACCTGCACCAGGCCATCCGGCAGGCTTTCGAGAACAGCAGGCCACCCCATGGCGGGGACTGCCAGCTGCTTCTGACAGGCTCCCCGGCTTTCTCCTTCATCGCCGCCCAGTCCCTCCGCCAGGACATGGACCGCCTCGCCCTTCTCTCCCTTCTCGTTGTGGTCGGCATCCTTTACTGGCGCTTCCGCTCTCTCTGGGTGCTGGCCACACTGGGCGTACCTTTCCTGCTCTCCCTGTCCCTCTCCATGCTGGTAGTCCAGCTCTGTTTCGGCTGGGTTCATGGCATTGCAGTCGGCTTCGGCATGACCATGCTGGGTGTGTCGCTGGACTACCCTGTCCTTCTGCTGGGGCACCGGGACAGGGGGGAAGCCATTCCTGTCGTTCTGGGCCGCATTGGCACCAGCCTGAAACTGGCCACCCTCACGGCCATTGTCGGGCTGCTGAGCATGATCTTCTGTGGTCTGCCCGGCCTCATGGAACTTGGCCTTTTCTCCGCCACCGGGATTCTGACCGCCGCCTGCATCACCATCTGGATTCTGCCCCATCTGGTCACACAGGCTGACCTGGCCGCCCATCATCAGGGTATATCCCCCTCGCTGCTGCGCTGGGAGGCACTCCGCCGTTACCGTGTGCTCTGCCTTATGGTAGCACCTCCCGCCATGGCCGTGCTTCTGCTCCATCCCTTCAGGATCGAAAGACAGGGGGAAATCCTCAACCCCATCCCACCAGCCCTGCTGGAAGTGGACCATCAGCTGCACGAGCAGCTCGGCTCCCCCCAACCTGGTCTGATTGCCGTTGTCCACGCCCCGGACAGTGAACACATCCTGCAACAGGAGGAAGAGCTGCTCGGCCACCTGCCCGCCAGCCAGGACATGGACGATGCGGCCCGCCTGCTGCCCAGCAGAGCCCGCCAGCAGCAGCGGCTGGCCACCCTGCCCGCAGCGGACAGCATCCGGGCCAACCTCCAGACAGCCCTTCAGGCCTCCCCCTTCCAGCCCGAGGCTTTTGCCAACCTGCCAGAGGATGTGGAACAGGCCCGCCATCTACCACCTCTCGGGCTGGACGACATCGCCCATACAGCCGTGGGCCACCGCATCGATCTGCTGCTCATGGCCCGGCATGGTCTGTGGTATGGCCTCATCCTGCCCCGCTCACCTGCGGCATCTGCCTCTCTCGAGCGGCTTCACCAGCAAAAGCCTGACCTGCTGCTCGTCAACATGAAAACAGCCGTGGGAGACCTGCTGCGCCCCTATGTCCGAAAAGCGGCTTTCTGGCTGGCCACAGGGATTGCCGTTGCCCTGCTTACGCTGCTCGTCTGCCAACGCAGCCCGGCCTGCACGGGGCGTCTTGCCCTCACCCTTGGCCTGACAGGCCTGAGCGTGCTGGCCCTGCTGCGCCTTCACGGCCCTGTCTTTTCCATCATCCATATCGTGGCACTGGCCTTCGTGCTGGGTGTTGGCATAGATTACGCCCTCTTTTTCGGCCGCCCCCAGCTTGATGCCGCTGAGCGGACCCGGACACTCCGCACCCTGCTGACCTGCAACATGATGACCGTTCTCTCCTTTGCCATTCTGGCAAGCTGTCAAACCCCTCTCCTGCGGGAGCTGGGTCTCACCATTTCTTCTGGAGCCTTGTTCGCCATGATCTTCAGCTTCCTGCTGATGGGCACCATCCCAACTTCCTCCCAGCAGGGAGACCACGCATGACCGCACTGATCATCACGGCCGGAACAGCCATCAGCGCCATGGGGCGGGGCATGGAAGCCACCCGGACCTGTCTGCTGGAACAGCGCCAGACCCTCCAGCCTGACACGTTCCAGTCTCCGGGGCATGGCTATATCGGGCGCGTTGCCGGTGTGGAAGACCATCAGCTGCCAGGATCCCTGCACCGGTTTGACTGCCGCAACAACAGGCTGGCCGACATGGCCCTGATGACCGATGATTTCATGGAGGCTGTCGCCGATGCCCGGGCCCATTATGGCCGCCATCGCCTTGCCGTTGTCATGGGCACCAGCACATCCGGCATCCTGACAACGGAAAAAGCCTATGCTGCCCGCAAAGACCGGGATGAAGCCCTGCCGCCGGATTTCCCCTATGACGGCACGCAGGACCTCTCCTCCCTGCCACGCTATGTGGCAGCCCGGCTGGATGTCACCGGGCCGATGCTGACAGTCTCCAACGCCTGCGCCTCCTCTACCCGTGCTTTCATTGATGCCGCCCACCTGCTGGCTACCGGTCTCTGCGATGCGGCCATTGTCGGCGGGGCGGACAGCCTCTGCCGCATGACACTCCAGGGCTTTGCCTCTCTCGGGCTGGTCTCGGCCCATCCCACCCGCCCCTGCGATGCCGGGCGCAGCGGTATTTCCATCGGCGAAGCCGCAGGCTTTGCCCTGCTGGAACGGGCCGATGGCCGGCCACGCCCTGCCCGGCCAGCCGGTTACCGTCTCCGCCTTCTGGGATATGGAGCCAGCAGTGATGGCCACCACATGTCCTCACCCGACCCGACAGGCAGCGGCGCCGCTCTCGCCATACAGAAAGCCCTGGCCCGGGCCAGCCTGCCACCAGAGGCCATAGGGTACATCAACATGCATGGCACGGGGACACCGGCCAATGACCAGATGGAAGACAGGGCCATGGCTTCCATCTTCGGCCGGGCCGTTCCCTGTTCCTCCACCAAAGGCTGGTCCGGACACACATTGGGGGCCTCCGGAATTCTGGAGAGCATGATCTGTGCCATAGCCATACAGGACCAGTATCTACCACATTGCATGAACAGTCAGACGGTTGATCCTCTCTTCCAGAGTGATATTCTCCTTGCACCCCGCCACGGCAAGCTGAACTTCGTCATGAACAATTCTTTTGGTTTTGGTGGCACGAACAGCAGTCTCATCTTCGGACCACTGACATGATCATTTCCATCGCAGGTATCGGATGCTGGGGGGACGGCCTGCATGGTTGGGCGGAAGCGAAACCTGTCCTGCGAGGGGACACCCCCCATGACAGAACCAGCCTGACACTGCCCCCACCCGCCAGTCTGCCCGCCAATGAGCGCCGGAGAGCCAGCCAGGTCATCCGGCTGGCCATGCTCTGTGCCGAGGAAGCCTGCCAGCAGGCTGGGTGCCATGCCGGGGACCTGCCTGCCATCTTTGCCAGCTCCAACGGCGATGGTTTCATCATCAACCGTATTCTGGAGTCTCTCGCCAGCCCGGCAGGAGCTGTCTCACCCTCTCTTTTTCACAACTCCGTCCATAATGCGCCTGCCGGATACTGGATGATAAGCCACAAGAGCCACCAGCCTGCCGTCTCACTGGGGCTGCATGACGAAACCCTGCCCGCCGCCCTGCTGAAAGCGGCTGCCGAAGCCCATGCAGAGGAAAAGCCCGTTCTCTTCTGCCTGTATGATGCGCCCATTCCCGGGTCACTCGGCACGGTCAGGCGGACCAGGGGCTCCTTTGGCTGTGCTCTCATCCTGACACCAGGCCGGGACACGTCACTCCAGCTTGCACTGTCCCTGAAAAATGGCAGGGATGTGCGTGACCCTTTTTCCTCCCTGCCTGAAAGCCTGGCAGACATGGCCCGCCACAATCCTGCGGGCCAGATACTGCCCCTGCTGCAGGCCATTGCCTGCGGGCAGGATCAGTCCATTTCCCTGCCCTACGGGGCCAACCATATGACAATTGCGCTGACCCATGCTCAACCGTGATGCCATCCTCCGCCATATCCCCCACCAGGGAGCCAGCTGCCTGCTGGATGCTGCGAACCATTGGGATGAAACACAGCTTGAGGCCACGACCCACCTCCATAACGACCCGGCCAACCCCTACCGGGTGGCGGGCCAGCTGCCCCCCGTCACCGGCGTGGAAATGGCCATGCAGGCGGCTGCCCTGCATGGCGCGCTGACAGCCCATGAGGCACGGCAGGGGTGGCTGACCAGTATCCGGGATGTCCAGATCCACTGTGACCGGCTGGACAATCCCGACTGGCCGCACCTCATCATCACCGTCATCCAGAAGCACCAGGCCCATGGCGGCATGATCTACGATTTCACCCTGCGGACCCCCTCTGCCAGACTGCTGATGGCCGGAACGGGTACCGTCATGCTCCCAACGGAATAAACCACCATGACCCAGTCCCCTCTCCCCTGTGATGTCCTGATCATCGGCGGTGGCCCCGCTGGCAGCACGGCTGCCACCGTTCTGGCCCGACGCGGGCTGGATGTCATCATGCTGGAAAAAAACCAGCATCCCCGCTTCCACATCGGTGAATCCCTGCTGGCCTGCAACCTGCCCATACTGGAGACGCTCGGTGTGCTGGACGATGTCGCAGCCATGGGGGTCTACAAACCCGGAGCCGAATTCGTGACAGATACCGGGGAAGGACGGCTTTCATTCCCCTTCCGTTACGCCATCGACCCGCAGGCAGATCATGCCTATCAGGTTCGCCGGTCAGAATTTGATGAGCTGCTCTTCCGCAATGCCGCCAAAGCAGGCGCAAAGACCTTTGAAAAAACCCGTGTCACGAAGGTCACCTTCCCGACACCGGATGCTCCCCTCGTGGAAGCAAAAACGGATGGAGAAAATCCCCGTTTCTTCACCCCACGATTCATTCTGGATGCGTCCGGCCGGGATACGCTCATGCTCCGCCAGCATGGAAAGAAATACAGCGACCTCCGCAACAACAAGGCCGCCATTTTCAGCCACTTCCGCAATGTCCCCCGGGCAGAAGGCGAAGGAATGGAGGGCTATATTTCCGTCCATCTCGTCAAGGGTGGGTGGTTCTGGATGATTCCCCTGCCGGATGACATCATGAGTGTCGGCTTCGTGGGGGACCATGACAGCTTTAAAAATCACGGTGGCTCGCTGGATACTCTCTTCTGGAAGACCGTACAGTCCAGCCCCAGCGTACGGGAGCGCATGAGCCAGGCGGAAGCACTGGCACCACTCACCACGACCGGCAACTACTCTTACAAGGGGAACAAGGCCTGGGGAGAGCGCTATTTCATCATCGGTGATGCTTTCGGCTTTCTGGACCCCGTTTTCTCATCAGGAATCATGCTGGCCATGCAGGGAGCACTCCGCGGCGCCGATGTTGCCAGCGCCTGGCTGCTTGATCCAGCCCGGGGGCGCAGGGCGGCCCGCAAGGCTGAACGTAAAACAAGACAGGAAATGCGGCTGATCGGCTGGCTCGTCTATCGCATCAACGACCCGCTGCTGCGCTACTTCTTCATGCGGCCAAAGAACAGTCCGCTCCGGATGCGGGATGCCATCATCTCGCTTCTTGCAGGCAACTTCTCGCCCTCATGGCGGATCATGCTCCCCTTCCGGGCCTTCACGGCCATTTTCGCTTTTGCCAAGCGCTTCGGCCGCCAGCAGGGGAAAAACGCCTGATCAGACCGGATCAATCAGTCAACCACTCTGCCGCCACACGCTGCACGTTCTGGCTCAGCCGGTTCAATGCCGAACCATAAAGGCGGGGGACTGACCAGAAAAGCGGCATGGAAGGCCGGTGCGCTGGGGGCAGTTCCACCAGGGCACCGCTGCGCAGATGATGCTCCACAAGCGGCAGAGGATGCATGGCCCAACCAAGACCATGAAGGCAGAGGTCCAGAAACGCTGTGGAAGAACGTATCCAGCAGGCGGGAGCACCCAGCGTGACGCCATACACTGCCTCTGCCCACCGGGCCTGAAACATATCCCGCCGATCGAACCGCAGATAGGGAGCCTTCTGCACGGTTTCGGCCGTCACACCCTGAGAAAAATGCACCCCCATGAAGGACGGGCTGGCGCAGGCCACATAAACCATACGCCCCAGCGAGACCGTTCTGCACCACGGGAGCGGATCGGACGATGCCGTCACAGCAGCCATGACATCCCCGGACCGCAGACGCTCCGCCGTACAGCTCTCATCATCAATGGAAATATCCAGTGTTATGGCAGGGTCCTGCCGGGCAAAGGCCATCATGGCATGAGAAAACCACGTCGTGATGCTGTCTGCGTTGACAGCAAGTTTCACCGTAGCCGGAAGTGTGGCCCCTCTGTCCTGCCAGGCCAGCCGGGCGGCCAGATCACTCTCCAGCACCCTGACACAGTCGAAATGACGGCAGAGCATCGTCCCGAGTTCTGTCAGCCGACATGGCTGCCCACGAATGACCAGAACACCCCCCAGACGTTCCTCAAACCCACGGACACGCTGTGAAACGGCAGACGGTGTCAGCCCGAGTACAGCGGCTGCCCTCTCGAAACTACCTTCCCGCACGACAGCACTAACGGCTGTCAGGGCAGCGTAATCGAACATGATGAAGTTTTCCTTCATTCAATGAAATAAAATAAGCTGTTCTGTATATACCCTGCCTGTCATAGACGGGCCATGCACACGATCATCACCCCCATCATGACCGGTTTCTGCCTTGGCGCCTCTGCCATCATCGCTGTTGGAGCCCAGAATCTTTTCATTCTGCGACAGGGCCTGAAGCGGGAGCATGTCCTGCCCATCATCCTGCTCTGCGCCAGTGTGGATGCGGTCTTCATCACAGCCTCCGTCCACGGCGTTGGAAAAATTGTCGCCGCCATGCCGTTCTTTACGGACATCCTGACCTATGCTGGCGCTGCTTTCCTCATCTGGCAGGGCCTCTCTGCCTTACGCCACATGACAACCAGCAGCTCTGTCACACTGGAAGACCAGCCTCCGCAGAGCCTGCGCAAAGTCATCGCCATGACCTGCGGCTTCACACTGCTGAATCCTCATCTGTATCTGGATACGGTGCTTCTCATGGGGTCTGTCAGCCTCACCCAGCCTGAAGGCAGCCGTTCATGGTTCGGACTTGGTGCCGTACTGGCCAGTTTTGTCTGGTTCCCCCTGTTGGGTTACGGAGCCAGAGTGCTGCGTCCCTTTTTCAGCAATCCACTCTCATGGCGAATTCTGGATGGGGTAACTGCCGCCATCATGCTCACCCTGGCAGGAACACTGCTCTATCACGCTGGCCTGGCAGGGTAAGCCTGCGCCCCCCTGACACGGCAGACACAAAAAAGGCCGCCCATGATGGACGGCCTTTTTCCTGATCCATTCCTGACGCCTGTCAGAACTGCACTTTGACGGACCCTGTAGCACCACTGTCCATGGCATGCTCGCCATACTGCCCCGTGTAGGACAGGTCGAGATCCACAGAATCCGTGACCCGGGCAGCTACACCCGCCTTGATCACAGCAGCATCACGGGACAGCAGCACGCCATTGACATTCATGCCACTGCCATCACCCATGAAACGTTCCGTCCTGCTGGAGCCGAGGCTGCCATAGGCACGGCGGTAAGCCCCCATGGCATGGGCCCGCAGCCACATCTCTCCAATCTGGAAGCTGCGTGCCACACGGAAACCAAAGCTGGTGAAGCCCACGCTACGATCCTTGGACTGACCATACAGGGCAGCCACGCCATGCTCCTGGAAACGGCCTGCGTACTGGTTGACGTAGGACCCCTCGAAGAAAGGTTCAAACTGGAACTTGTCAAAGTCAAACTTGTAGCTCAGCTCCGTAAAGGCACGGGCCGTCCCGTTACGGTAATTGCTGGTCTGCCGGCCACCAAAATCAGCCACCTGCACATGCCGACGCATGTTCATCAGGTTCCAGGTGTAGAAGGCCCCCAGACGCAGATTGAAGCGTCCCCAATGAGACCCGGCATAACTGCCCAAGCTGATGTTGTTGCTGTTACCAGACGAGTTGCTCGTCCCATTGGCATTGAACATGGAATGCCCGTAGGCAATCATGCCACCCACACGCCACCGGTCATCAACTGGTGTATCCACACCCATGACGAATCCGGCTGTCTGATGGTGCAGCAGGCTTGCGTTCCCGCCGCCACCATTATGCCCCAGGCTGCCATAAGCCTGACCCCACATGATGGTGTGGTCGCTGTGGCACTGGGATTCCTTGCGCCGTGTGTAGAAATTGTAATGCCCCTGGGCGGACATTTTTCCATCACCCTCACAGCCTGCCTCAACCAGACGGTCCAGCACGGCCTGTTCCAGCAGATAGCTGTCCTGGATCAGGGCAGTCCGGGCAGATGCGTGGATGTCACCAGAGAGATTACCCAGTGCACGACGGGCCTCACCAGCGGAACTGACGCCTGTCATGGCCTGCACCACGCTACTGCCACTGGCCATGCCATCAAGTGCATGGCCAACTTCACGCTCGTTCTGGTTCCCCGCCACGCTGCTGAAGGAGACATTATTACGGGCATAGACCACGTCCACGGCCTGATTCTCGAACGCCAGATAAGGCGACACGAACAGGCCATCTGGCAGATTGCCTGTCAGGGCGTTGTCATGATTGGCACTGACCGTCCCTGTTGCTGTGAGGATACGATAACCATCCCCCGCATAGATACGGTCATTGTCGTTCTTCACAATATTGAGGGTCGCACTGTTCAGCTGGGCATCACCATTCACATGGATCAGGCCACTATTGAGCTGACGGTAGGAGCCTGTCAGCGAACGGCCGGTCGTATCGATCGTACCATTCTGGCGGCTATACCCCTGAACGTTGTTCAGCGTGATGTAGGAGTTGGACGAAACCGGTGTGGAGCTTGCGCCCACGGACAACACAGACTGGTGACCCGCAGTGCCATTCATTGCCAGAGCCGTCCCCTGATGCCCGGCAGCACCGATATTCAGGGTTCCGCTGCTCTGGTTCCAGTTAGCCTCAACGGTACCACCTGCCGCAACTGTCGTGACGGCAGCAGCCCCATTATCTGTTGTGTTACCTGTCAGACGGGCACCATCCTCAACCGTGATCCCGGAAGAAGAAGAATTGTTGCTGTCAGACGCCTGACCATACCCGGAAGCAACGGCCAGCGTCGTGTCCTTGCCCGACACGACCGTCTCACCCTGGTAGCTGTTGTCATGATTGGCCACATACAGCGTACCGCCGCCTGTTGCCGTCAGACCGCCAGTCCCCGTCAACTTGCCTGTCAGATAGGTGCTCTGCTGGTTTGTATCGAATGTCCCATGCCGGACAGCCTCCCCGGAGGGAGTCCCATCGGACAGATAGACATTGGAATCCACATGCAGGTCGCTGCCCTGACGGTTCTGGATGACACCGTTACCATACAGGACCACGCCACCATTCTCCTTGGCAGACGTCCCATTCGTCTGGGTGGCATCACTGCTGATACCACTGCTGCCGTTCGTGTCGCCAGCAACCAGAGTACCGGTTGCTGCCCCGGCATTGGACTGATCATCACCACCAACCCGCAGCTGACCATCGCTCATGATATGAACATTGCCAGCATTGTTGATGGTACCACCAGCAGTCACACCGGCATAATAGCGGGGTGCTGTACCATTGCCCTCACCAATGACCATGCCACCCTGACCAACATTCAGCTGACCACCGGGCTGGGTCACACCACCTTCGGCAGAACCAACAGTCAGAGAGCTGTTGGAGGCCAGGTGCCCGTCCGTGTCCTCGCCACTAACGGCCACGCCATAGGCTGTCACCTCACCACCCTTCTGGATGCTCAGATGACCGGTCCCCTGCTGGCCAACAACGAGGTTCCCCGTGTCGCCGCTACCCGTCAGATCCATTCTGGACTGGACATTGCCACTGGCATTCTGCCCGTCACCGACCGTCACATACCCAACGGACCCAGCCTGATTCCCGAGGGTGACATTGCCATCCGTGGTGACCGTACCGCCATTTCGGACATTCAGCGCCCCCTGGCCCTGGTCACCGACAACCATCTGTACGGCTTGGTCCCCATCCTTCTTGGCTGTCAGGGACGAACCGGAGCCATCAACCGTCACGCTGCCCTGGGAGCCAGCACTGCCACCGACAACCACATCGCCACCCACAACGGCCTTGCCGCCCTGCGTGACAGACAGGTTGCCCTCGCCATCAGCCCCAACAAACATGCCACCAGCACCAACGGTCAGACCGCTGCCTGCCCCGGTAACAGACACATCACCCTTGCCGGAGGCCTGGTTGCCGATAGCGACAGTCATGGCACCCACCTGGCCACCATTCTGGACAATCAGACGGTTTTCCTGCCTCGTATCGCTGGCACCGTAGCTCTGATCGCCATTGCCAACAATCAGCTGACCATAAGGCTGCATGACCTTGCCATCACTGTCTGTCTGGCCACGCAGCAGCAGGATGCCATCCTTGTCCACTGTCAGCGTACCAGAATCGTTGGCGGCCAGACCAACTATCGTTGCCCCCCCGGAAGTGATGCCACCAACCTTGCCATCACTGCCTGTCAGGGTCAAAGATCCATTACCACGGACAAACGTACGCCCATTATAGACATTCTGCCCCGTGAACGTCACGTTGTTGGGCTGGGTCTGCTGCGTCTGATTGACAGTCTCGCCCGTATTGACATCAACACCACCGGCCTGGTCGATGGCGGCTGTCTGATCAGCACTCCCACGGATGGAACCCGAGAAGGTCTGATCCGTTCCATCTCCTTTGACACGATAGATATCGCTGCCCGTATTGATGACGCTCCCCTGATCGGACAGGTTCGTCACTTCCTTGACGGACGGCTCCTGACCATTGATCGATACCGGCGTGGCCGCCGAGACCGCGTCCGCAGCCTGGGCAGGCGTAAGGACAGGCCCGAAAGGCGTTACCTCCACACAGAACAAAGCTGCTGTAAAGAAAAGTTTATTCCGCATGACTTTCCCCGCACCCGTACTCCATTGCAGTCCTCTCCTCCCAACAATGCCAGAAAACAGACTGCCCCCCGGAAGGGCACAGTCCAATGAGAAGAGCGACTATGTTCATCGAAAAGTAATATAAAATTAAAATTAATACAAGTTTTTTGTTAAGCCAATAATAACCATAATGAAACCATATTTTCACTCTATTATGATCGAGCGAGCTCGTGATGCCGACATGACAGAGCCCCTCCGGAATCAGCAGAAATGCTGTCCGGACATGGAGAAGCAGTCTCATCAAAAAAGAGAGGGATCTTATATGGTGAAGGAAATGGGCGCCTGTCTGGGCCGCTCCAGCCCTTCACGCTCGGCCTTCTGGAGAAGATCAGCCAAGGTGATCGCTGAAAGCCGATCCTTGATTCCTTCATTCAGATCAGCCCACAATGGTGCAATCACCAAAGACTGGAGGGGACTGCCATCCCGCTCCTGCAAGGCAGCCACCTGGTCCCGCACACCAACAGCACAGACAATCTCGTGCAGGCTAACCACCCGTGGGGACCGTCCCAGCCGGTATCCCCCTTTTGGCCCACGAACACTGTCCAGAAGCTCCGCCCGTGAAAGAGCCTGGAGCACCGGCTCGATTCCACGCCTCAACAGACCGCTGCGCCTGGCTATGTCCGCGCCACTCACGACCCCGGACCGTCCGGCATAAAAGGCCACATCAAGCATGATGGACAGGGCCGTCAGGATACGATCGTTTTTCAGATACATCATTCACTCTTCAGCCATCAAAGCGTCAGCCTCCTTTTAGCCCATCTCGCGTTATAAGAAAGAAAATTATGCGAATGTTTCGCGATCCTTTACCGTTTCTTCTCCAGTCTTTCCAAAGCGACATGACGAATACCGGGCAGACCTGCTAGTCTTGTTCTTACATTCATCATGGCAGGGAGTACCAACGATGACAGAACCTCGCTCATCAGATTTTCCTTTCCCTCTTTCCACGACCCCGTTCGCAGCCCCCCGTGGGCATGTCTATCCTTCTTTCATGGAAGTCGTGGGCGGCACTCCGCTGGTGGCCGTTCCCCGGCTGACAGAAAAGGAAGGGTTGAAAGCCAACCTGCTGCTCAAGCTGGAGTTCTTCAACCCTCTGGCCTCCGTCAAGGACAGGATCGGCGTGGCCATGCTGCGGGAAGCACAGGAAAAGGGACTGATCACACCGGGCAAGTCCGTTCTCGTGGAGCCGACATCCGGCAATACCGGCATCGGCCTCGCTTTTGCGGCAGCCTCCATGGGCTACCGGATGATTGTCACCATGCCGGAAAGCGCCTCGATGGAGCGGCGTAAAATGCTGGCCCTGATGGGAGTGACCCTGGAGCTGACCCCCGCCCCGCAGGGCATGAAAGGGGCCATCAGCAAGGCACAGGAGATCCTTGAAAAAACTGAAAATGCCTGGATGCCCAGCCAGTTCACGAATCCAGCCAATCCGAAGGTTCATGCCGAGACAACCGCTGAAGAAATCTGGACAGACACGGCCGGTGCCGTAGATGCCGTCGTGGCAGGTCTGGGTACTGGGGGAACGGCGTCCGGCATTGCCCATGCTCTCAAGCCACGCAAGGAAGGGCTGAAAGTGTTTGGTCTTGAGCCCTCCGAAAGTGCCGTCCTCAATGGTGACGATCCTGGCCCGCATGGCATCCAGGGGCTTGGCCCGGGCTTCAAGCCCGATACGCTGGACATCCGTGCGCTGGACAAGGTCATCCCCGTTACCGAGCATGATGCCCTGACGACAGCCCGCCTCTGCGCCCGCACGGAAGGTCTGCCCATTGGCATTTCCGCTGGGGCAGCCCTGTTTGCCGCCATGGAGCTCGCCAAAAAAGACGAATGGGCTGGCAAGACCATCGTAGCCATCGTGCCTGACTTTGCCGAGCGTTACCTTTCAACGGCTCTGTTCTCCGGCCTTTGAGAGACCTGATCCCGCCTGCCAGACCGTAGGCTACTCTCCGGCTGGCAGACATGTAGCGATGAAAAAAGCCCCCGTTCCTGGCATGGGAACGGAGGCTTTTTTTTAAAGACTCGCGGGCCTGCTCCGGCCCTGCGCCTTACTCGGCGGTATAACCACCGTCGATCACCAGCTCGGTTGCCGTGACGAACTTGGATTCGTCAGAGGCCAGGTACAGAACACCGTAGGCCACGTCTTCCGGCGTGCCCAGATGACCGACCGGATGGATGTCCACCAGATGCTGATAGGCAGCCTTGTCGGTACGGGTCAGCTCATCAACCAGCGGTGTCTGGATGTAACCCGGGCAGACGCTGTTGATGCGGATCTTGTACCCGCTGCGGGCACAATGCAGGGCAGCAGACTTGGTGAGCATCTTCACGCCGCCCTTGGAGGACCCATAGGCAGCCAGATTCGGAATACCAACCAGTGCAGAGCTGGAACACATGTTGACGATGGAACCGCCCTCACCGCCATTCAGCTCCCGCATGATCTCGACGGCATATTTGGTGCCGAGGAACACACCATCCAGATTGATGGACTGCACACGGCGCCAATCCTCCAGAGACGTGCTCTCGATGGTCCCGTCATAGGCGATGCCAGCGTTGTTGACGACAATGTCCAGACGGCCATCATGTTCCTTGATGGCAGCCATCGTCTTCTTCCACTCGTCTTCCTTGGCCACGTTCAGGGGCAGGAAGCAGGCCTTGCCGCCAGCCTTGCGGATTTCTTCCACAACCTCTTCACCACCCTTCGGGTTGAGGTCAGCCACGATGACCTTGGCACCTTCCTTGGCCAGAACCTTGGCAATCCCCTTGCCAATGCCGCTGCCGGCGCCTGTCACGAGTGCAATCTTTCCAGCAATCCGTCCCATCTGTCATCTCCTCAGATAAAGGTGTCTGTTGTCACGCTACTCTCTTTGCATGAAAGGTCTTTGATTTATATCAAATTAACTACTGCCCTCTGCCACTCCATTACTGTTTCCCGTCATCGACTCCATCATGCTCCGCAGTCTTCAGCGCTTTTTCATTCAGCATCCATTAATGCATATCATCCATGCCCTTACAGCACTCCCACATGGCCCGATGGGGAGCCGGTCCCCCATCGCATGCCACAATAACCGGGCCATCAATTAATACGAAATAATATAGTTGTTTATAGAGAGCTGGAAAAAGCACGCTACCAGGCCTTTCACTCAGCAGGATCACTTCACAAAAATATATATAAAACAGTATGTTATGAAAAAATTTACTCAAAATGACATTTTTCACTTTCAAATAAGATGAAATACCCCATTATGACATTCGGATATGTTGTTTTATAAAATAACTATCATAATTCGTTTTATGGAGTTCCTACCATGGCTTCCACCGCTGCTGCTTTCGCTCCGCTACACCATGCCCCGGTCACCCTGAAGGCCATCCCCCTCAGCCCGGCCATCGGCGCCATCGTAGAAGATGTGGATATTTCACAACCCCTGTCTCCGTCGCAGAAGAACGACATCCACGAGCTGCTTCTGCGCCATCAGGTCCTCTTCTTCCGTAAACAGACCATCACACCCAAACAGCAGCGGGACTTTGCCCGCAACTTTGGCAAGCTGCATCTCCACCCCATATTCCCGACCGTCCCCGACGTGCCGGAAGCCATCGTGCTGGATACCGCCAAGAACGACCTGCGGGACAATGCCCTGTGGCATACGGATGTCACCTTCCAGCAGGAACCGCCAAAAGCTGCCGTGCTGACCAGCCGCCTCCTCCCGGAAACAGGCGGGGGAGATACGATCTGGGCCAGTGGTACCGCTGCCTATGATGCCCTTTCCGACGGCATAAAACAGCGCATCGACACGCTGACAGCCCAGCACGACTTTCTCCGCTCCTTTCCTGTCTCCCGTTATGGCCGCACGGATGAAGAGCGGAAAAAATGGGCTGAAACACGCAACAATTTCCCACCCGTGACCCATCCTGTCGTCCGCATCCACCCGGAAACGGGAGCAAAGGGGCTGTTTGTCAGTGAAGGCTTCACGACCGAAATCAACGATGTGGACCCCGAAGAAAGCGCTGCCCTGTTGGCTTATCTGACCCGTCATGCCACAAAACCTGAGTTCTCCGTCCGCTGGCGGTGGGAAGAGGGTGACGTTGCCTTCTGGGACAACCGCATCACGCAGCATTATGCCGTGAATGACTATCTCCCCGCCCGGCGGATCATGAACCGCATCACCATCATCGGGGACCGCCCCTATGGCCCCGGTCAGAAAGGATAACGTACCCGATGAGCCAGCCTCCTGCGTCACCGTCATCCTCGTCCGGTGCCCCTGCCGCAAGCCGTTTCAAAGGGCTGCATGTCGCCATGATCTCCATTGGCGGCATCATCGGGGCGGGGCTGTTCGTCGGAACGTCCGCCACCATCGCCGCAGCCGGTCCTGCTGTCCTGCTGTCCTATCTGGCAGCGGGAATCGTCGTCTGGCTGGTGATGCGTCTGCTGGGAGGGCTGGCCATCAACGCACGGGGGCAGGGGTCCTTCATCACCCACATCGCCACCCATAACGGCCCCAGGGCAGCCTTCATTACAGGCTGGAGCTATGCCTTCCTCTGGGCCGTGACGGCCGGAGCACAGGCCGTTGCCGGTGGCATGATCATCGGACGGCTGGCAGGCGTTGCCCCCCTCTGGGGAGCGCTTGTCCTTGTTGCCATTGCCTGGACGATAAACCGTCTCTCCCTGCGCCATTACGGGCAGGCAGAAACAGGTCTCTCCATTTTCAAACTGCTCTTTCTGGGCGGTTTCATCGCCCTCGGCCTGGGCTGGCTGGCTCTCTCCGGTCATCCCTTCGCCATAGCGCTCGACAACATCACCGCACATGGAGGCATCTTCCCCAAAGGAAGCTGGGCTGTCATCGGGGCTGTCCCCATGATCGTGCAGACCTTCACCGGCTGCGAGATTGCCATCATCGCCGCCACGGACAGTGACCGCCCCCTGCGGGCCATCGCCCATACCATGCGGCGCCTCCCTTTGCAGGTCCTGTTCTTCTATGCCGGGTCGGTACTGGTCATCATCTCCCTGTTGCCGTGGAATGGTGTGCATGTAGGGCAGTCCCCCTTCCTGAGCGTGCTGGAATATCTCCGTGTTCCGCTGGCCCGCTACGCCGCCATTGCCGTAACACTGGTCGCTGTCCTCTCCTGCCTCAATTCAGCTGTCTATGTCGTGTCCCGCACCTTGCGGGAACTGGCCGATTTGCGCCTCGCCCCGCAGAAGCTGACAGAAGAAACAGACCGGCAGGTCCCCATCTGGTCCCTGCGCCTGACTACCCTGCTGGAGCTGGCTGTCATCGCTGCTGCCATCGGCTCGCCGGAAACACTCTATCCCGTTCTTCTCGGCTCATCAGGCGGGCTGATCCTGTTCATCTATTTCATGATCGCCATCGCCTACTGGCTCTGGGCCCGGCAGTCACAGACAGCCACGGCCCTGCCGCTGGCCAAGGGACTGGCCGTGCTCATCCCAGTTCTTGGAGCCATCCTGCTCATTCTGCCCTCCGCACGCGGGGATGCCCTGCTGTCACTCGCCGTCATTCTGCTTCTGACGCTGACCAGCCTGACTTTCATCACCCGGCGATGTCTGAACAGGGCCTGATACCTCTCTCATAAAACCGGGGTGCCCCAAAGATGGGGCACGACTCCGGCACCTGCCCTTTCACCGTCTCAACGGATCCGTCATGCCATCATATCGCCATCTGTTCTGGATGGGCCTCACCGGCCTGTCCGCACCCTTTGTCGTGCCTGCTTCACTCCAGGCCGCCGGTCTCCATAACAGCCCGGAAACTGACCATCACACCCAGCATCTCACGTCTCGCCATGCAGACGGCAAGACGGGTCGTCTCCGATCATCAGCCCCTCATCCGGGGGGCGCCGCCACAGCTGGGGCCAGCACGAAACGCCATGCCCGCAAGGCCGTTCATGGCGGGTATGAGACCCTGTCCGTCCGCACCCGCCATATCGTTCAGGGCACGCAGCTCGTGCTGGGGCACAAGCAGCTGGAACAGCAGGTACCCGGCACCAACCCCCTCCGCACGCTGGCCCAGATGCCGGGCGTGCAGTTCCAGTCCGACGACCCGCAGGGTGTGGACACCTACTCGACCCAGATTTACATGCATGGCTTCATCCAGAACGAGATCGGCATGACGCTGGATGGCCTGCCCCTCGGGGAGCCGACCTTCCGCAACTATAACGGGCTGAACCCGCTACAGGCCATTTCCTCGGAGAATGTGGAACGGCTGGAGGTCACCCAGAGTGCCGGGGCGGAAAGCACGGCCAGCACCAACAATCTGGGGGGCAGCATCAATTACGTCTCCAGCAACCCCAAGAACAGAACGGGAGGGCTGGTTGCCCAAACCTTCGGCAGCAATGCGCTGTTCCATTCCTTCTTCCGGTTCGACTCCGGCAGGCTGAATGAAAGCGGCACGAAGTTCTACGTCTCCTACATGCGCAATCAGGGCGACAAATGGAAGGGCGGCGGAGACCAGTTCATGCAGCAGGTCAATGCCAAGCTGGTCCAGCCCATCGGGGAACGGAGCCAGGTTTCCGCCTTCTTCAACTGGGATGCCCTCCAGATGGTGAACTATCAGGATTACGCTCCCAGCTGGCTGGACCAGGCTGGGTCCCGGCTGGACAATTTCTACGGGCGGCCCGGCGCATGGGCCAGAGCCTACCGGGCCGCACGGGGGCAGTACCCTGCCGCCTATGACCGGCTGTCAGACCCCAAGGATGTTTCCTACTACGACAGTACGGCCAGCTCGTCCGACCTGTTCGGAGGCATCAAGGCTGACCTTGCCCTGACCGACCGCCTGACATGGAAAAGCAGCCTCTATGGCCATAGCGAGACCGGCCACGGCACCTATGCCAGCCCCTATGCGTACCAGAACGGTATCAATACCGTTCAACTCAATGGTGGCCCCATTTTCGAGCAGGTCCGCCATCCTTCCATCGAACGGTTCGGCGGGCTGACTTCCTTCGATTACCGCCTGAAGCGGCATGATCTCTCCGTGGGGTTCTGGTACGAGAACAACCGGTATGATTCCTACGCCTATGCCTACCAGCAGCCCGACAGCCCCAACGGCACACCCCTGAATCCATTCAAAAGCTTCAGGAACGTTCCCGGCCGGACCCTCTGGGGGCAGCGTTACAACACCAACAGCTTCACGGCCTACGTGCAGGACACCTATCACCCCATCAGGTCCGTTGCGCTGCATTTTGGCTTCAAGTCCATTCTCAATACGACCCGTGTGGGCCATGCCACCAACTGGGAACCCCGCTTCCCGGCTCTGGCCAGCGGAGAAAGCCTGACGACCGCCAAGGCCTTCCTGCCCCATATCAGCGGGGACTGGCACTTCCTCCACCATCATGAGCTCTTCTTCGACATTTCCGAGAATGCCCATGCCTACAGCCAGTCCGGCTACAACTCCAGCAACTCACCTTTTGCAGTGTCCCAGCTTGCCTACAACGCCACGAAGAACAGCCTGAAGCCGGAAACGGCCTGGACCTTCGCCGGAGGCTACCGCTACACCGACCATCTCATCCAGAGCAGCCTGTACCTGTACCGCACCAACTTCCATAACCGCCTCCAGCAAATTCTGGGCAGCGCGGGTGCCGGGTCCATCCTCACCAACAACACCTCCACCGTGCAGAATGTGGGGGGCGTGACCATGAATGGCGTGGATGGGGCCATCACCATCACGCCGCTGCCCGGCCTCGCCCTGCTCAACAGCATCAGCTACGACAAGGCAACGTACGACCAGAACATACGCAGCGGCGGAACGCTCTATGCCACGAAAGGTCGGCAGGTGGTGGCGTATCCCCGCTTCATGTACAAGGCCCGCCTCTCCTATGAGTGGCGGCATCTGCAGGCCTATGTCGATACCCAGTATTATGGGAAACGCAGCTATGACTATGTGGGCGACTACAAGCTGCCAACCTACTGGCTGGCCAATTTCGGCCTGATCTACACGCTGGACATGACCCGTCTCGGAATGCGCAACCCTACGGCCGTGAGGAATCTGGTCTTCGCCTTCAACATCTACAATCTGGCCAACACCAGATACGCCTCCACCGTGGGCCAGAACGGCTTCACGATGGATAACCAGGGCGGAGCAGCCTACAACAACCAGTCCATCCTTCTTGGCGCACCCCGCCAGTTCTTCGGCTCCGTCAAGGCGGAGTTCTGAGACACCCCACCTGCAAGAACGGGCCGGAAAGGACAGTCCCTTCCGGCCCGTTTCTGTAGGCTCTCCCAGAAGCCGCCCCCCTCAGGCGGGGCTGACGGCGGTATTCTGATAGTAGAACTGATAGCGTCCCAGCTGGTCTTCCCAGTCCTTCACGTTGGCCCCATCCGGCAGAACCACGCTGTCAAACCCGCAACGTCTGAAATGGATGGCCTGATCCGGCAGAAGATGGCCGGACGCCCGGATTTCCCCTTCATACCCCTCATATTCCCGCAGGGACCGGGCCTGCGTGAATGCCCGCCCGTCCCGGAAGACGGGGAACTCCAGCACGATCAGTGTCAGGCTGCCAAGATGGGAGCGCAGCTCCTCCACCTCGACATCCGGTGCCAGAGAGATGGCCGTGCCCTGCCGGGTTTCCTTCCACTCCTCGAAAGGAACGGGAGAGGCCGCCTCCAGCGTTTTACGCCCGCTGAGATCAAACAGTTTCATAAGCCACCTCCTTGAAAGCCTTCAGGCCACACCGCTTGAGCATCGCAGCGAAGGTCTCCCCCTTCTGACGCTGCCCGAGATAGAACTCCACGATGCGGGCCACGGCATCCACGGCTTCATCCTCTGCAAAGGACGGGCCCAGAATCCCGCCAATGGCCGCATTCTCCCCGGCATCCCCGCCGAGAAGAATCTGGTAGGTCTCGGCCCCCCGCTTGTCGACCCCCAGAAGACCGATATTACCCACGTGATGATGCCCGCAGGCATTGATGCAGCCCGACATGTGGATGCTCAAGGCCCCGATCTCGGCCTGCAGGTCGGCATCGCCGAAACGGGCCCCCAGCTTCTGCGCCAGTGGCAGGGAGCGGGCATTGGCCAGATTGCAGTAATCCAGCCCCGGGCAGCTCACAATGTCGCTGATGAGACCGACATTCGGTGCGGCAAGGCCCAGTGCCTTCAGGCCCTGCCACAGTTCATGCAGCTGGTCCTTGCGGACATGCCCGAACACCAGATTCTGAAGATGCGTGACCCGTACCTCACCAAATGAATGACGCTCGGACAGATCAGCCAGACCGTGCATCTGCTCGGCCGTCACATCACCGGGAATGGCCCCCGGTGTCTTCAGGGAGATGACGGCACAGATATGGCCTTCATCCTGATGAGGATGGGTATTGCTGGCCACCCAGCGGGCAAAGACGGGATCAGCCTTCCTGTGCTGCTCCAGCACGTCGGCCGCATCTGCCGGGGCCTTGAGGTCCGGCAGGGCGAAACGGGCACGGATCTGCGCCACATGCTCCGGTGTCAACCGGTAGGCGGCACGGTCCATGCGGGCCAGCTCTTCCTCCACGGCCTTGCGGAAGGCCTCCAGACCGATGGTCTGCACCAGAATCTTGATGCGGGCCTTGTAGAGATTGTCCCGCCGTCCGAACGCATTATAGACACGCAGAACGGCCTCCAGCGTGGCAATCAGGTCTTCTTCCTTCACGGAATCGAAGAGTTCCTGCCCGACGACCGGCGTCCGCCCCAGTCCACCGCCCACGAAAAGACGGAACAGCGGACCATTCTCACCAGGACGGGCCAGCAGGCCGATGTCATGGAAGCGGGCCGCCACCCGGTCTTCCGGGCTGCCGGAAATGGCGATCTTGAACTTGCGGGGCAGAAAGGTGAACTCGGGATGAAGGGTGGACCACTGCCGCACGATCTCGGCATGGATGCGGGGGTCCATCAGCTCATCCTTTGCGGCCCCGGCAAACTCGTCCGACGTGACATTACGGATGCAGTTGCCGCTGGTCTGGATGGCGTGCATGTCCACCTCGGCCAGCTCCCGCAGGATGGTCGGAACGTCCTTCAGCGCAATCCAGTTGAACTGGATGTTCTGCCGGGTGGTGAAATGGCCGTAATTCCGGTCATACCTGGCCGCAATGTCGGCCAGCCTGTGCAGCTGGCGGCTGTCCAGCACGCCATAGGGAATGGCCACCCGCAGCATGTAGGCATGAAGCTGGAGATAGACCCCGTTCATCAGCCGCAGGGGCTTGAACTCTTCCTCGCTCAACTCGCCGGAGAGACGACGGCGGACCTGCCCTTCGAACTCGTTGATGCGCTCCTGAAGGAAGGTCCGGTCCCGCTCCTCATACTGGTAATGCCCGACAGACCGTGACGCAGGCTGTGTCATCCTACCTTCTCCTTTTCCCGCACCGGGGCATGATCGTAAGAAAAATCCGGGTGAACGCTCGGCCCGTGGGCCCGGATGGCTTCCCGTGTCGTGACAGGCTCGGGAGGCCGGGTATCCTTGGCCACGACCTCATATACGGCCACGACCTCTTTCTGTTCCGCCTCGGCCAGGGCACGCTCCAGAGCCGGACCGGCCTCCTCATAGGTGAAGCGGACAGCCTCGGCGATGGATTCATGCCAGTGATCCCCCTCGCCAAGCCAGACAATACGGCCATCCAGCAGACGGCTGGCCGTCAGCAGCAGGATTTCCCCTTCTCCCGGGCGGGAAAGACGTTTCATCAGGCACTCTCCTTCGATGTGCTGTAACCGGGCACAGCCTGCACCACCTCGCCACGGTGATGCACCACTTCTCCCACAATGATCAGTACGGGACTCTGAAGCCCCTGACGACGGACATCTTCAGCAATCGTGCCCAGCGTGCCCGTCACGCAACGCTGGTCTGCACAGGACCCCCGATGGACGACCGCCACCGGCCAGCTTTCCGGCAGGCCATGATCCTGCATCTTCCGGCACAGCTCCGCCATCGAGCCCAGCCCCATGTAAATGACGACCGTCTGCCCTCTGCGGGCAAGGCTGGGCCAGTGCAGGTTCAGCGTTCCATCAGCCCGGGCATGGCCTGTCACCACCACGCAGCTCTGGGCGCAGTCCCGATGGGTCAACGGCATCCCGGCGGCGGCGGCACAGCCATTGGCCGCCGTGATGCCGGGCACGACCCGTACCGGCACGCCGGCAGCCAGCAGGGTTTCCATCTCTTCCCCCCCACGGCCGAACACGAAAGGGTCACCCCCCTTCAGCCGCAGGACACGTTCACCCCGCCTGGCCCGGCGCAGCATCTCGGCCTCTATGTCGCTCTGCGGCAGGGTGTGATGGCTCCGCTTCTTGCCGACATAGACACGCTCGGCATCACGCCGCACACGGTCCAGCACGTCCGGCGCCACGAGATTGTCGTACAGGACACTGTCCGCATTCTGCATCAGGCGCAGGGCCGCAAGGGTAAGCCAGTCCGGGTTTCCCGGTCCAGCCCCCACGAGCCAGACCTCACCCTGCGGGCAGTCCGCCTCGCCTTCGGCCTCCGCCACGAGCTGCTCCAGCTGCTCCCGTGCCCGGTCTTCCTCCCCAGCCAGGGCAGCCTCATAGGCCGGACCATCCACGAAAGATTCCCAGACACGCTGCCGCTGCTTCATCCCCGGCAGGCGGTCCTTCAGCCAGCCCCGCTGCTTCTGCATGAAACGGGCGGCCTCGCCCATTCTGGCCGGGAGCATGGCCTCGACCATCTGCCGGACACGACGGGCCAGAACCGGAGAGGCCCCGCCAGTCGTGATGGCCACCTGCACGGGGGACCGGTCTACCAGAGCCGGAGTTATGAAGCTTGAAAGAGCCGGGGCATCCACCACACAGACAGGTACCCGCAGCGCATGGGCCTGACGGGCCACCATCTCATTGACGGCCTCATCATCCGTGGCGGCAAAGACCAGTGCCATGTCTGGCAGAACGGCCTGAAGGGCGTCTTCTGCCACCCTGCCCTGACGGAACACGGCCTGCCCCTGCTCCACCAGAGCTGCCAGCTCGGGATGCAGTGTTTCTGCCCAGATGTGGATCATCCGGCATCGCCCCTTCAGCAGACGCATCTTCTGCACGGCCACCTGCCCGCCCCCCACAAGGAGGGCGTCACGCTGGTCCGTCCGCAGAACGATGGGCAGATAGGAAAAGGGCTTCGTCGTCATGCAGGGAGCATGTCAAATCTGGGATAAAAATCAACTTTTTATTTTGTTGTTTTTATAAATCACTATGTTTTTTAGTTTTAATAAATTCCCAAGCTCACAGGGGGAACAACCGCCATTCTGCCCATAATGGATGGCTGCCTGTCCCGCTTTATCTTACAGCCCTGTCATCTCATCACAGGAATGTGAAAGCGCTTGCGAAATTAAACTACTTTTTATATTTGATGATGATAATCATTCTCATGTTAAAGAGGCCGTTTTGCTCCGTCCCGTTTCATCCAGATCATTCCGGGGGCTTCTCATTCTGGGAGGTTTCATCCTTCCATCATGCGTCATGGCAGCCGAGGCACCGCTCCCGCCAGAAACACGGAAAAACACGACACACAAAGCGTCCACGCCCCCCAAACCACCTGTCGAATCAATCCTTGTCCGTGGCAGGGCCCGTGCCCTCCTTGCCGGTACGGGACAGGCGGCCCTGAAAACGGCCACGCCGCTGGAAACCACACCCCAGAACCTGACGGTCATTTCCCGGGCCAGAATGGACATGCTCAACAGCCGCACCCTGACGGAGGCCATCCGCTACAGTGCGGGTGTCTCCGACTATGGCGGGAAAGATGACCCACGGGGCTATTTTGGCACCATCCGTGGCTTCACACCCGACATCTATCTTGATGGCACACGCACGCCCAACGCCGCCACGTCGCAGTCCTTCTCCATAGAACCCTGGGGGCTGGAGGAGATGGACATCATCCGTGGCAGCAGCTCCGCACTGTACGGGTCCGGCCAGCTTGGCGGCATCATCAATGCCGTCAGCAAGCGTCCCACACAGCACCAGACCAACATCATCTCCGTACAGGGAGGCAGCTATGCCCGGCGGCAGGGAGCCGTGGACATTGGAGGCAGCCTTGACAGGCAGGGCCACTGGCTGTGGCGGTTCAACGGGCTGATCCGCAAATCGGGCACCTTTGCCCGCCACATCAAGAACAATGAAATCTATGTGGCTCCCTCCCTGCGCTGGCAGCCTTCCTCCCGTACGGACTTCACCTTCCTGAGCAGCTATGAGCAGCTGGATGCGGGGTCCAGCTCGCAGTTCCTGCCCTATGTCGGCACGGTCGTGCCCACCCGGCATGGCTATCTGCCCCGCAACTTCCTGTCCGGCGACCGGAATTTTGATGTCTATTCCAAACGTCAGCTTTCAGTCGGCTATGCGCTGAGACAGGAACTGCTGCCGGGCTGGACGCTCTCGCAGAACATGCGTTTTGCCCACATGGACGTACTGTACCGCACGGTTGCCCAGCCAAAGCTGGTCAACACGGACACGATATCCCGCACGGCCCTTTTGCAGTCCGGCAATTACAACACCACAACGCTTGATACACGATCGGAATGGAAAGACCATTTCGGTTCCCTCCACAGCATTCTGCTTACCGGTGTCGATTTCCGCAGCGACTTCATGGCGGAACGGCGTGGCGAAAGGAAAGCGCCCAACCTGTCCCTCTATCAGCCAGTCTATCGGGCCATCGCCATGCCCGCCTATGCGTCCAAACGAAATTACAACACGACTGGGACACAGACGGGCCTTTACGGGCAGGAGCAGGCTGACTGGCACCGTTTTTTCCTCACCCTCTCCGGTCGTGGCGACTTCACCCAGAGCGTGCAGGTCAACAACAATACGGGCAAGCGCACACCCCAGAAGGACAACGCCTTCACCGGCCGGGCGGCCCTGCTCTATCAATCGGTCTGGGGTGTGGCTCCCTATGTCTCCTACGCCACGTCCTTCAGTCCGCAGCTTGGCACGACCTATGATGGCACCGCCTTCTCCCCGACACGGGGACGGCTGCTGGAGGCCGGAATAAAATACAGGCCCCGCAAAGACTCCATCTTTGGCGACCGTTTCCTGCTCACACTGGATGTCTTCACCCTAAAAGAACGGAATGACCTGGTGCAGGACCCTCTCCATTCCAGCGACAAGATACAGCTCGGTGCCCAGCGGACCCGTGGTTTTGAAGCGGAATTTGTCGGGCGTCTCCCCTACAGGATCGACCTCCTCGCCTCCTTCACGGTGCAGGACCCACGCATCACCAAAGGCAGTGCCGCCACACAAAACCAGGTGGGCCAACGCCCCGTGACGGTCCCCTCCCGCATGGCTTCCTTCTTCATGCGGCGCAACTTCATCATCACACGCACCTTCAGTGCCGGAATTGGTGGGGGCGTCCGCTATACGGGCACAACGGCCGGTGCCCTGCCAGCCACCATCATCGTACCCTCCCAGCTGGTTGGCGATATTGAGGCCCATCTTGATTACCGGAGATGGCACCTCCAGCTGAATGGCACAAACATTGCCAACTCGAAATATGTTTCCGTATGTACCAGCACGACCAACTGCTCCTACGCTCCTGGCCGTGCCCTGTTTGGTGATCTCTCATATCGATGGTGAAACAAAGCAGAAAAACTACAGGAAATCTGTCTTGCCGTACAGGATAACAGCTCTTGACGTCACGTTCCCATTAACATCAACTGCTGCCGATGCGGTGCGACACGGTGACAATCTGCAGGCCGCAGCTGTGGCAACCCGCCACGTGGCGCTTTGCGGGGTTCATTGCAGGCCCCGCCACCGCATCACCGGGCGAAGCTTCCCGAACACAAAAAACCAAGACAGCGTATGGGTGGGGCCTGCCGCAAACCCCACAATAACGCAACTACCCTAACGGGCGGCCCAGGCCGGCAGAATATCGCCTGATCACCATACGCTGCACCACCGATAATAGGTAAAGCCACAGCCTTCATCAAGACATTCAATAATGGTGAGACCCCGCATGGGCGAAGGATAGATAGTATGCCGCCTGCTGCTGGAGACAGAAACAACCCATACCCGCTCCGCCATTCAAGAAGTGCGGTATATGACTGGCCGGAAAGAGTGACCCCGAAAGTCTGGCTAGCAGAACTGGTGAGAGGGATGGCATACTGAGACATGACGATGACCTGATGAGGCTGGAGAAATGCTGAAAAGACGTGTGCTGTATGCCGCCATGGCGGCTTGTGCCGTGTCATGTTCTGCCCATGCCGCACCGCCAATGACAGACGCTGAGTGGACCGCCTACGAAGAATCGCACACACGGTTTATCCTTCAGCAGTTCGGCGCTGATCCAGAAACGGCACGATGGGCAGCATGGGCGATGAAGTATCAGCCATCATCACGATGCGCCATGTCTGCACGTCCTGTTGTCCACGCCGTAGAGGGAGGAATGAGTCTCTTCCCCGGCGAGGGGGAAGGCATGGTGGTCGACCATATCTGCGAGCCAGAAGCGTTGAAGCATGATGCTCTCACGATCCCACCATTTTCAGCCATCGAGGGAGAAAATGAACGCCTGCAATGGGGCGTGACCAGCACTGCAAGGAACAAGGTGATAGCCGCCATATTGGAGAGGCAGAAGAAGCAGCAGAAGCAGGACGCCAGAGAGTACGGGAAAAATCTGCGCCCTCCTGCATACCTTACCGCTCCTGATAGTAAGTATTTTGTAGATCAATGCCGATTTGTGAAGCTAGGTTTTGACTCTATTGAGGAAGCAAATGAGGCGGGGGAGGGCGAAGTGAGAGCTACCTGCTCATTCGCACTCGGCGATGACAACTACTGGCGAGTGAAGGGATGCCACCTTGTCCCCAAAAAAGGAACATCCCAAGAGGTTATGGATGCCTCAAAACGGTATCTTTCATCTGCTTGTTGGGAGAAAGATAATTTTCATACCGAACTAGACAAGAATGGCATTGGTACAACAATACTTACGTTCTCTCTTGGCGATGAGTGGATTACCCACTAATTTTCTGAGGTATTTTTCCTCCCATATCCTCTGGTTCTGCGGGCTTCCCACTTTTCATGATGACCTTGCGCTTTGCATTGAAACGCACCTCCTGCAAAGTCATTCTGACGATAAGAAGGTCGCACCCTGATTGAGATGTGCGGTCGAACTCATAGCCGGATAGGGTGACTTCGCTTGATTTATACCCCGGCATCCTCAATATGAGTCTGCTGGCCTCTCTACGTTGCTCTTCCAGCTTTTTAAGGACTTTCCCCTGGTCCCCAGCTGTTCCCAGGGAGTCTTTCATGAAGACAGCTCATCCCCGCATGGGCGGGGAACAGGGCCTCATTTTCACCGAGCCTCTCATCATCTGCGGTTCATCCCCGCATGGGCGGGGAACAGTCTTTCATAGAGACGCCGCCACAGCATCTCGGCGGTTCATCCCCGCATGGGCGGGGAACAGCGGTAAATCGTCAGGATGTCCGGCACGCCAGCCGGTTCATCCCCGCATGGGCGGGGAACAGTCCTGCAACGTACTGTAAGACATGACTTTTTTTATTGTCAAAGACCGTACCAACTTAAACCAGAATTTAATACCTCACTCCTTCGCTTTATTCCGGTCGAAAAGCAACCAGTTTCAATCCATCGAAATCAACCGGCATCCGGCGATTGTGACCAGCTGTACGGAACTCATATCCCTGATCGTTGGGAACATGCCAAACCATGACAGCATCACCCTCAGGCCCAAGGCCAAGCAGTACCTGCTCCCAGACCATCTCCCTTGTCCGTCTGGAGTAGCTGCCCACATAGACCCCAGCCCGTATTTCCACCAGCCATGCTGCCAGACGGCCACGCAGGCGGGGTGGCGCATTGGTGACCACCACAACCAGCATCAACGGTGCCCCGGATCGCCAAAGGTTTCATCTTCAAAAGCGACGGGCACGGCCTCCGGTGGGGGCTCGGGGCGAGGCAGACCGCCAGCCGAAAGAACCTGCTCAATGGTCGGAATGATTCTCTCCAACAGCTTTTCCTTGCGGAACCTGTCCCGGCAGGCCAGGCGCACGGCCCGGTCTGGGGACATATCCAGCCGCCCCTTTTCCGCCTTGCCTGCAATACGGAAAGCTTCTGGCACAACGGTTTCCATCTTGAAGATGTCTGCCACATCATACACGAAAGAAAGAGGCTTCCCGCTATGCAAGAACCCCACTGCCGGGGCATAACCTGCTGCCAGCACAGCAGCCTCGGACAAACCATGCAGGCAGGCCGTGGCCGCTGAGAGGCAACGGTTGGGAATGTCCGAGCCGTCCCAGTCCTTCCGGTCGTAAGAGCGGCGTTTCCAGCTGACACCATATTGAGCAGCCAGCAGGGCGTAGCTTTCCCTTACACGGGCTCCCTCAATACCACGCAGCTGATCCACCGACCGCCGGGCAGGTGGCTCCTCCTTGAAACGCCGCTTGTACATCTCTCGCACGACACGCAACCGGGCCTCATCATTCAAAGCCAGACTGGCCTGCCATAACAGACGGTCCGCCCGTGCTCCACCAGGCTGACCGGAAGAATATAACCGCACGCCAGCTTCCCCTACCCATGTGATCAACGTGCCTACACGGGCGGCCAGCGACACGGCTGCATGAGAGATACGGGCACCCGGCTCCAGCATGATGCCCGCCAGACCGCCAACGGGAATCTGGGTTCTCGTACCATCAGCGTTCACCGCTACGAAGGCACCATCCAGCACATCCAGCTGCGCCCGTTCGACAAAAATCAGGGAAGCCCGATCTTTCAGAGGGATGGGTTTTGGCGGGGCCAGACCGGGTAACCCGCCTTTCCCCGCCCCGCTCATGAAGCCCGCCGGATCAGCATGAGGCCGCAACCAAAGGCCTTGGCCCGGCCAAAGCCCCGGACCAGCTGGGCCAGAAACGCCTCCGGGTCTGTCACCTCCAGCTGGCCTGAGAGGTCCAGAATACCGAAATCAGGCCGGTTGCTCCTCTTCCGTTCGTTTCCAAAACGTGGGAGCGTCTCGGTATGATAATCATCGACAGACACATGATGCGGCACAAAACCCGCTTTCTCACCCTGTCGTGTCAGCCAGGCAAGACCTGCTTCTTGGGCAAGGTCCATGCGTTTCTCTGCCCGTTCCTCCTTCGGAATAGCGTGAATCGCATCCAGAACGACATCCACACGCTTGCCCGTATCACGCTTCATCCGTGTCGCATTGACCTGAAGCTGAAACTCGAGCCTGTCCCCTGCCTTCAGTTCAGGGGCAAAAAGCTTGCACTGAGGAGGCTCAAACAGCTCGTTATCATCCCGTGGAAGGCGTGGAGAGAGGGTAAGAAAGCTCCCGTCACTTTCTGCACGCCAGAGAAAATCCCGCTTCTGGTTGGGATCAGTCGCAAAGGCAGACCAGAGCATATGATGCTGCGATGACCGCCTCAGCCCCGTATCCGGCTCTCTCAGGGCGGCTTCCAGAACACGGACGGCAGGGCTGCGGGAGAGGCGGATTCTACTTAGATACCAGCTCATTTCATCGTCTTCCCTGGCAGTTCAACATGCCGTATTCCGACATCCCGTGCAGCAAAGTGCCAGCGTTGCCGGTCCAGTGGGACATCATGCACGTAATCCCGCTGGCTGCCCTGCTCGCCGACAACCATGACCTTTTCAGAAAGATCAACATGTCTGGAAAGCCAGAAAGGCACTTTCACCTGCCCCAAGGCCTCCTCGACCGTATCGGCCTGTACGACCTGAGGATTCAGAGGGGATGAAAGCGGGCAGGATTTACGCCCCAGATAGAGCGTAAAATGCGGTTTGCGTAACGCTGCCGCTATCTCCTCCAGCCCTTCACCCTGCACGGCCACGCCATAGAACACGCCCGCCCGATAATCGCGCAGAGTGATGCTGGTTGTCAGCCGTCCTCCCGCTTTCCGAATTGCCTCCGGACGGGAATTTGGCTTCTTCACCGCCGCCGCAGGGACGGACTGAATGGTATGGAAGTCACGCAGAGCCGTGCCGCTGTCAAACACCGCCACGTCAATCTTCAGACTGTCCAGCCCAGAGAAATCGCCATCACGCCGTATGCCTAACGCAGCTCCCATCAATCCGATCAGTGCGGAATGGCCCGGCCAGAGCAGCGACCCTCGCCGCTCATGCCCGGCCAGCTCGCCCATCGACCCCAGGGAGGCCGAGAGCGAAAACACCAGATAAGGGGAAGCCATCACTCACCCCGCACGGCTTTACCTGCAAAGGCGACCAGTTCATCCAGTGTTCCGGTTTTGCCCACACACAATTTAGCTTCGGCAGCCCAGCACGGCCCGTAGGCATCATCAATGGCCTTCCGGGTCTCTTCCAGCTTTTTAATGGAGCTTTCCAGCAGATTCTCACCTTTTACAGCATGGAAGAACGCACCTGAGAGATCACGGGGTGCCTGCTCACCCTGTTCTGCCAGCATGTAATGTGCCCGTGGCCGATGGGCATAACTGTTCTGCTTGCCACGAGGCGTGGCCTGAGACAGCGCCCGAGCCAATGCTTCCATGGCCTTGGCTGCAAGTTCCCTGTCACCGGCCAGATTCTCAACCAGCAGGTCCAGATTGACGCAGACATACTGGTAGAACACCCCCGTACCGAAGGCGCTTTCACCGATATGGCCAGCACCACGCTCATCATCCTTGTTCAGATCATCCACAGCGGAGAACCAGTCTTCCTGCGCTACTGAACGATGGGTCGTGAACGCATGAGCCACCTGCACGGCGGCATCCCGGTTGAAGTCGGCATCGGAGGCCAGCATACGCCCGAACATGGCAATATCCACCGCCCCATCAGCCTGACGCAGGACCTCTTTCTTCAGGTCTTTGTCTTTGGGCAGTTTCTCCCCGGCAGCGACTTTTTCGGCCAGCTCTTTTGCCAGTTTCCATTCATCTGGTGAAATAAAAGCGAGTGTCGTGGCGATCTGTTCGCCCGTTTCCTTGTCAGCCGCTTCCAGTTTGCCGAAAATGCCAGCAACAGTGCTTGCACTCTCCTGAGCCTTTTTCTCGGCAACGCCTTTACTCAAAAGATGCTGCACCAGCCCACCATGCAGGCGTTTAGTTCTTGTCCCCATATGGTCTGCAAGGTCGTTGCTGAAGAACGTGCTTTCCCGCAAGGCCCGTTTGACCGACTGTGAGGAATGGCGCATACGCACCTCCCCACCAATCACGGCCTGTTTGGGGCGGCCCATATCGTCACGATTGGGATTGGAGAGACCATAAGTTGTCAGAACATGGAACTGGACAAAATTTGTCATGACACAAAAACCTACTTGATAAATGGATAAAAACGAGACCAGCAACACATGTGCTATTCTGTCTTGTCTCCCGAATTCGCAGCACCAAAATAATCGAGACACCAGCGGGTCTTGGTCCGATCATTCCAGAACATGACATCCCGTGCGAGGGCTGCAACGTTGCAGCGATACTCTGCCATCTGCACAGCACGCCGCAATAACGCAGCCAGCTCTTCATCTTCCGCTGTCATTAACTGCTTGAACCTTAGAGGAGACAATAATGGCTCCTTATCTGCCCCTCTCAACCGCTCTGCCAATGTGCTGTGGCTATTGGTCCGCACACTGCCCAGTATCTCAACCAGCCGACAAAAACGTTTCAGCTCATGCTCCCGCACATTCAGCGTACGCACCAGATGATGCACTTCCGGTTCAAACAGAAGATCAGGGAAACCCCCACGACGCAACTTCGCACTGAGCGTGCGTGCCGCTGTTTGGCCCGGCATCTTTTCCGTTTCGCTCTTCCCGCTTTCTTCTGCACCCCTCGACGCAGACTGCGTGCGTGGAGCAAGATTTTTCTGCCACCACTCAAAGACCTTCACGCCAATGTCTGTTTTTTCACTCATGCGGCCTTCCTCTTCTTCTGCGGGACGGGGAGACCCAATGCTGTAAACAGGGCCGGACCTGCCTTCTTGCCGTATCCCCACAACTCTATGTTCAGAAGCTTCCGGGCTTCGGCAATTTTCTTCATGCTCTGCATGTCACGCTCGGAAAGCCCCGGCAGAGCAACAGCTTCAAACTGACCCAGAGCCTGCTTTCGCAACGCATTCAGCCACTCTTCAGAGGGTCTCTCGCCGGCGGCTATCTGATGGAAGCAATGATAAAAAGCGGGTTCAGTTTTCAGGTAAAACTCTTCACGTTGCGCTTCCCGTGCTTCACCGGTATCCAGAACGGATGACAATGCCCAGTTCAACATTGCCGCCACCATCTCGGCAGCTTCAATAAAACCTCGCAAAACCTCTTCAGCATCCTCGGACAGGCGAGAAAGCGGCTGACGGGAATAGACAAAATCTCTCGGACTCATGTTGTTCATGGCCCAGCCCGCTACAATTACGGACGCCTCATCCCCTCTCTCTCGTCCACACCACTCTCTCACGATCAGTGCCAAACTGGCCAAACGCTCTTCATGCGCTTTCTTGGGCTCACCTTCAGCAATGATACCCAGCCAGTTACGATAGCCAAACCGTCCAGCCCGTGGATGGCGTGGAAGCCAGTCCTCCGTGACCTTGAGCCGGTAATAAGGGCTTAAAGGATGCCGCCACCCGGCATAGTTCGTGCCATAGGGCCTCTGTATGACACCTGTTATACCCTCGTCATCCCCTACAAGGCGCAGACGGCGGGGCATGCCAAAAAACGCTTCCACGTCAAAGTGTCTTTTTTCATCAGACGGATAGACGGATGCCCGCCCAGGCTCCGATGTCCGTGTCGGCCTCATCCACGGCAGGTCTTTCATGTCGGATGGCTGACCGAACGGAACATTGAGCCAGACGAGGTCCCATAATTCTTCGCCGGGATCGAGAAGTGTCACGAGTGGCCCACCACCACGCATGGAGGTGCGGTTTCCAGCTCCACCAGATGGAGCGAAGTCCTGCAATGTGTAAAGCGCCATCGCCGCTTCCGGCAGAGAAAGACATGAATAACGGCTGCGATGTACCATGACGTCAATGTTATTGCGCATGGTCTGCCCACCCGCACTATCGATGAACAGCATGTCAACCGGATTAGGGGAGCCTGAAAGCTTCTCCATGTCCTGAAGAAAGCGGGGACCATCACCCAGAAGATGAAAGGCCGGCTCATAAGCAGCCAATTTCGTTTTCAAACGCTCTGGATCAGCCCGCCTCCGGGCCCGCCAATCCTTCTTGTTCGCTGGTGGATCTGCCAGATAGACAAGCCCAACCAGCAGCTCCAGACAGGCAACATTCAGGTCAGGACGGACCCAGTCCGGGAAGAGCATACCCTCTTCTGCCATCTGCCATGGTGCAATAATCCGCCTGCTACCATCGTCACATCGTACAGGGATCCACGGGTCTGTTATCAGATTTAGAGACACCAGAAACCTCTAGGGGTTACAAGATCAACCATCTGCTGCGTCTTCATGCACCAGCAGAAAAATACAGCACTCCGACATCACTCTGTGTCATTTCCAGCCCATTAACAAGTCACAAATCAAAACAGATGAGGAATAATGGGCTGGAAAAATCAATGAAATTACCAGATCAGGAAGAATGGTATATAAGCAGTCCTATATCACTCCTATAACAAACACCCTGACAGATAGCTCCATCTATTTCATGAACCGGGCAGATCGTGACGGCTTTCTTCTTCCATTGTGGCCAATATCTTTGAGCTTCCTGAATATCGGCCCTGTCCTGATCTGGAAGGTCCAGCCCCACAAGCCGCTTGCTCCTCACAGAAACTTCCGACAATGCCCATAGAGCTGCCAGCTCACTCCTGCCCAACTCATCCGAAGGAACTCCTTCGGCCTGTGCCCATGGGACAAGGCCATGGTCCGTCTGGCGGGCCAAAGCAAGAATCCGGGTTTCATCCCCAAGCCGGGTAGGATAGGTCGTATCATCCGCACCGCAGCCGCCCTTCCGGTAGCCATCTTCAATAGTGGCAAGATTCTGAAGAGCACGATGCCGCGCAGCCATGGCCTTTCCGCACCCTTCTGCCTCCGCCCCATCCAGTACGGAGGGCAGGTTTTCCACCTCATCGCCATGTACAGCTTCTATCAGGGAGCGCAAACCATCTGGGGTCCTGATCTGGCCAGCCTTGAACAGAACCGAAGCCGTCCGCCACATATCCGGCAATGAGTAAACCCAAGCCCCTCTCTCCAAAACTTTCTGCAACCAGCGGTCATCCTGCACTTCGGCAGGGTCTGGTGACAGGACCTTCAAAACAGGTGCCGGGACGGGACGCTGTGTGGCAGGACGCACGTCCATATGCCGCCATAGACGGCCAACACGCTGTATCAGGGAGCCAATCGGGGCCAGATCGGACACCATGACATCAAAGTCCAAATCCAGCGAGGCTTCAACAATTTGTGTCGCAACCAGAACAAATCCCTTGCGGCCAGTCCCATTCCGCCCCACACGATCCAGCACTTCCTGTTCCAGCTTTTTGCGATCACACAAAGCAAAACGGGCATGTAGCAGATGGGCCTGCACCCCCTCAGCCCGCAACGCATCAACCGCAGCAATGGCATCATCCACGGCGTTGCGAACCCATACACAGGCAGCTCCACCTGCTGCAGATTGGGCAATATATCGCACCGCCTCATCCATCGTGGAAAGCCGCTCCACCATGACAGGCCCTTTCTGGGGCCGGGCATCATCATCAAACTGTGTTACGGTCTCACCCCCGGCGACGGTTATGGCCGGATAGGCGTGAGATTCAGAAATGCCGCCGTACGTCTCCAGAAGGCGGGCCCGTAATTTGAGTGGCAGAGTCGCTGTCAGCAATATAGCTGAGCCCCCCATGGCCCTGTGCATCTGCAACAGAGCCACCAACTCTTCCGCAATATAGGGCTCACCCATTTCATGAACCTCATCAACCACCAGTATCTTGGAAGCAAGGCCATAATGCCGCAATGTCTGAAACCGTACCGGCAGAACGGACAGCAAAGCCTGATCAATCGTGCCGATCCCAACATCAGCCAACAGGGCCCGTCTATTATCTGAAGCCAGCCACTCAGCACTTGTCACGCCGGACTGATCATCAGATTTACCCGTCCTGCTTCCTTCATTGACAAGGTCACGGAACGGCACGGACAGACCGGCCCGACCGTGAGCGAGGGTCAAGGACGGGTTTGTAAACATCGTCTCCATGACCCGCCTGGCCCGCCCAAACATGGCATCAGCTGTGGCCATAGTAGGCAGAGCAAAAAACAATCCCCGCCCCTTCCCTGCCAGTATCATACGCTGCACCAGAATAAGAGCGGCTTCCGTTTTACCAACCCCGGTTTCGGCTTCCAGCACAACCAGTGCGGGGCCTTCTGGCAAGGCCAGAGAAACGCATGCCTCTTGCAGTGGCCTCAGTGCAAAATCAAACAACTCCCCTTCACGGGCTGTTGTTCCACTCAAGCCAGCTTCTTTCACGGCTTTTTGGGCAATTGCACGTGCCTCTTTCAGGTACGCCTCCGGTTCCAGCTCCAATTCCTTTGGAGAGAACCATGTCGTATTGGACCCTATCCAATCGGCTGCCGTACAGAACCCAGGCAGCCACCAGGAAAAACTTGTCGCTGCTTCTTCATCTAGGGAATCAAGAGAAGCCTCTGGCCAGAGCTGCCTGAAAATCTCCAACAAACGTTGTGCTGCTTCATGGCCATCTCCGACAGCCCGCAGGCACTTCCTCAGCTCCCGTCTCTGCAAGTTTGTCTGAGGAGGGCGGCCATGATGCCCGGCCACAGCCGCATATAAAACTTCCCGAACGTCTTCGGTACCGCCCAGCCACTCCGCCAACCAGTCATCTTCAGTCAGCAGAAGAATTTCAGTCAGTTCCCAGTGCGTGAATGGTTGATATGCCCCCTCACGTAACATTCCTCGAAATGTTTCACTGAATTTTCCTAAATCATGCAGGCCTGCCAGTGCAATAAAAGCCTGTTTCAATGCAGATGGCCAAGGCGATTCCGCAAGCAGCTGCTCAGCGACAGCCGCTACATCGAGCATATGATAAATTGCCGGATGTTCAATAGTTTCAGGAGGATGAGCACTCTTGGCGGGCCAATCAAGCCATTCTTTCATCTGATTTCTCTCCCCTGGACATACAACTATCGACCATGTCGAGCGTAACAGGCGATTGGAGAAGTTCAAATGAACTTTGGGGTCGCCAGACAAACACCAGCATTATTCCGGGCGGTTTTGATCATGTTGGGCTGAAACTGACTGGGAAGACGCATGAATACAAGGCGTTCCGTGACCTTGCTTCCCCCTCTGACATATCCTGCAGCCCCCTCCTGACAGCTCCAGCTGCCTTGTGATGGGCACAAATGGTAGTTCCATCAGGACATGTCAAAAATGCAGTGCCAGACAGGTACGTCTCTTCCTCTCTAAGGACTTGACAGCTCCAAGAGCATAGAAGGTCTCATAAAGAAAATATAAAATAACTTCACTTTTTGTAAAAAAACAGAACATGTCAATCTCGTCATGACCACTTTCTCCACAGGGGAAACTCATGCCATCCATTGCAAAGTTAACAACACAACAATATTATGACATGATCTGTCTTGGAAGATTATCAACGTCCCTACACCGAGAAGCCCCTCCATATGCCTTTTTCACGCATTAAAACTACACGAAATGGCCAATTTGAAACCTTGCGGGTGCAAGGCCAGCCCGTCACGGAGCTCTGGGAAGATATCCAGGATGTTCTGCAGGCATATGCTCAACAGTTTCCCAAAGCCCAGCATCTTTCTCTGGCACAACCTTTTGGCAACCCTGCCGATGGCACCATAGATTGGTATGGCCCTGCATGCTCTCCCATCCCCCCGGAAAAACAGAGCCAGATCAACCAGATTTATACACAGACCCGCGACTACATCATCCAATGGGCGAAACAGAATAGTGGCCGCAACATCGACCCGGATATCGTATCCCTACTTCCAACAGCCCTAACAATCCCCAACATCGACAACCTGTATTATAACCCCCATGGGCTCATTCTTACGGCTTGGGGGCATCGTGCAATTTCCGGCATGCTGGCCAAAGGCAACCTGCAGGGTAAAACCCTTCCCGACGTTCCCTCAGCAGCGCCCGACCCCGAGCCCCGCCCTGAACCAGAAGAAAAAACCACTTCCGAAGAGCCGGCATCCCGGCCCTCTTCCCCCCATGCATCAGCATCCAATGACCAGACCACCAGTCAGCAAAGAACCTCCCAGAGGTTCACCAGCAGCCACACTTTTACGCAAGAAAGACTTGTCATCCTTCCATGGTACCGCATGTGGTACACACGATGGCTGGCCCTCTTTCCGGCCTGGCACTGGTTCCCCGCCCTGACATTCGGTCTTCCCCTTTTTCTCCTCCTCCTCCTTGCCCTGAGCACATCTCTGGGGCCTGCCTTGTGGGGAGTCGGACTGGGCTGGGCGCTTCTTGCGTCACTTCTTATCGGCCTGGGGCTCTGGGTGCGACGTTTCTGGCGGTGGGGGTTCGTTCTGCTGGGCCTCCTCCTGCTCTTATGGCTTCTGGGCACCTTGCTCATGGGGCTCTTTTCTGCACGGCACCTGTCTGCCCCTCCCGGCCTTGGCAGCATTAATGGAGTATCCTCCTCCATCGGAGGTGCTTGCAGTAACGGTCAGCTCCCTGTCCACACTCCTTTGGCACCCCCTGCCGCCCCTGTTCACACAGCAGTGCCCCTTGACGCACCACACAGACAGACTGCCATGAATGACCTTCAGACAGCACGCAGCCGGGGAGGCAACAAGGGAGCTCTGGAAATCTCTCTGGCCTGGAACGACCCCAGCGACCTGGACCTGCATGTCCAACCTCCTGCCGGTCAGGAAATCAGCTTCTCCAAGCGTGCATCACAGGGAGGCGTGCTGGACGTGGACGCCAACGTGGGAACGCCGACCTCTCCCATCGTACAGCATCCCATCGAGCATATCACCTGGCCGGTCCGTCCACAGCCCGGTACGTACAGCATCAGGGTCATCCCTTATCACATGCGCTCCAACGGCGAGCCTGTCCCATACCATGTGACCGTCTATGAAGACGGGCAGCCCGTCCAGGAATACAACGCAGAAGCCCGCACCGATAACGACCGGCAGAGCTTCAATTTCACCCTGCCCGAACCCCCGGCCGGTACGCAGGACCAGGGTGCTGGTCAGGCTCCTTCCCCTGCCCCCGATCAGGCCCCGCAGGCACCAATCGACGGGGATCATGCACCCCACCCAGGAACGCAGTCTTTGCCTGATGGCGGCAGCTCTCCTCCTCCTGCTACCTCGTTGTAAAAGGCACTCCCTTCCAAACCCGTCCATTCCTTATCCGATTTTGGGTTTTTATCATGACAGAACTTCTTCTCGTTCCTGACAGCCTGTTGCAGTTTACTACCCTTCATTTCGACTTGGCTTCATTCCGTGAGCGGGTAGAACAGGACTATATCTTCAGTCTTGTCTCCAACCCTGCCTCAAAAGAGCAGGAAACTCTGGTCATCACTCGCAACTCGGCAGGAAAACGGGTTGAAGGCGAAGAAATTTTCCTGAACCTCGAAGGAACCGTTGCAAAACTCTTTGAGGGGCGCTGGATTCCACTGCCCTGGCTGAACACGTTCAGCGACAGTAACTCCCAGAAGAGACCTTCCAGCACAGAAGATCCAACAGACATAGTTGACCTCCAGGGCGGCCCTTCCAACTGGATTCGTGGTCGTCTCAAAAAAGATTCGATAACAAAACAATTCTTCATGGAAATTGTCATCGATACCACGATGGAGCGTACCCCCTCCAAGGACCCAGAAGGCAATCCCATCTACAACGGCCCCAAGCCGGATGACAACGGAGCAGCAACCTACGCACTGCCCCCCCTCACCAGGATCAAAGATTGGCTGAGTGTCAATCACTGGGTCCAGAATATCATCTTTGCCGCCCAGGCTGAGAGCGTGAAAGCGTATCTGCCTTCCTTTGATGATGATACACCGCCGCCTCCACGGCCTGGAGATCTGGATCACCGCCTTACAGCTCTTGCTGCCTATCTGGCCTTGCTGCAGGGGCTTACCGCCGATAAAGACCTGCCTGTCATCAAGTTTGTTGACAATGCAACAAAACCAATCGATGTCGATCTCGTCCTGGACCTGGGGAACTCCAGAAGCAGCGGTATCCTTATCGAGCAGAACGCCGATCAGGCACTCTCCAAAAATGGCCGGTTCGGCAACTGCCGTGTGCTTGGCCTCCGGGATTTGCGTGCTCCACAGACCATCCATTCCGGGCTTTTCTCAAGCCGGATCGAATTCAGCAACATAACATTCGGAGATGTCCGGCTTTCCCGGGAATCTGGGCGCGATGATGCATTCCTCTGGCCCTCTCCTGTCCGGGTAGGCGGAGAGGCCGAAGAAATGATGGCCGCTCGGGAAGGAACCGAAGGCTTTTCCGGCCTCGCTTCCCCCAAACGCTACCTTTGGGATCGCACTCCTACATCTCAGGGATGGTATTTCAATGATGCTCTCACCAGCGCGGAAGCCATTCCCCCCCATCCCGCCCAAAACCCACGGGTATCAGGCTCATTCCGAAGCAAACTTCATGAAATCCTGATGCGGCAGAACGAACGGGGCATCACAACATTCAGCACTGATTTGAAGGAAGAGCTATACGATGGTGCCAATGCGGGACCGGACATAACAGCCGCCAGAAAGGTGAAAGTCTGTCAGCTATCCAAAAGCGAGATTTCCATCCTCATGCTCAATGAGCTCATCCTGCAGGCCATAGCCTTCATGAACTCCCCGCAGGAACGCGAAAGTCGCGAGCAAAGCCGGACACCACGCCGGCTGCGTTCCCTTGTACTGGCTTTCCCGCCCGGCATGCCTCTGGCTGAGCGCCGCATCCTTACCAAACGTGCCCGGACGGCCCTCACCATGGCCTGGGAGAGCACCAGGCAGCAGGAAACATGGAAACAATTTGGGGACGCCTACACACAGCCACCTGAGCTTGAATGCAGCATAGATGAGGCAACAGCCACTCAGCTTGTCTGGTTGGAGAATGAAATAAACAACAAGATGGGCGGCAGTGTTGACGAATTTTTCCATCTCTATGGCCATGCTGCCTCCTCCGATGGCAAAGAACGCCTCCGCATCGCCAGCCTTGATATCGGCGGAGGGACAACAGACCTCATGGTGTGCGATTATCGGCGCAACAAACATGAAGAAATGCTCCACCCGCATCAGCTCTTCCGCGAGAGTCTGCGCATTGCGGGTGATGACCTGCTTGAAGACATAATTTCAGGGCCAATTATCACGGCCTTCATGAATCATTTCAGAACATATCATATTCCTGAGCCACGAGCTTTTTTTAATACCCTGTTCAAACTGGGTGCCGCAGACTCAACCATTCAGGAGGCAACGCAGCGACAGCTTTTCATTTCCACAATTCTTGAACCTGTCGCACTGAGCATCATTAATGCCTACGAAAATGTGGAAACGTTCTTCTCAGGAGAGCTGATAACAGGCCGCTTGCACGAGCTTCACCAGATTTCTCCGAAAGCCGCCGAACGCACACGTGATTATTTCAGGGCAGCCCTCAAAAAACACCTTTCCATTCACGGCACGCCTTCCTCTTCCGCTCTGACCAGATTTCTTGACCAGAACGATGACACGCAAGCTGCCAACGAAGATATTTTCGACCCTCTGGATGCCAACATACATGTAACAACCGATGACATGGAAGGTATTATTACCAGAAGGCTGGGCCAACCCCTGCAGATACTGTGCAGTATTGTTCAGGCCTATGGCTGCGATGCCCTCCTGCTTTCCGGCAGACCTTCCAAACTGCCACATGTCTGCAGCCTGATCCTGAGCGCTCTGCCCGTGGCTCCGCAGCGTGTCATTCCCATGCATAACTATGTGATTACTGGTGACTATCCTTTCTCTGACAGCAGCAACCGGATTGGAGATCCCAAAAGTACTGTCGTGATGGGCGCCGTCATCTGGAAGAAGGCTTGCCGTGCGGAGATTGGCAATTTCAAATTGGCCTCCAAAACCAGATATGAAAAATCAACGGCGCATTTCATTGGCAACATGAAAATCAACGAAGGAACAATCATCCGTCTCTTCAACCCTCAAGAGGAAAACGGATCCCCTATCGCTTACGACCTCTCGAATGTCACAGCGGAAGACAAGCTGGAAATAAAGATCGATACATTCGAAGGCAGCATGATACTCGGGACAAAACAGCTCCCCAACAAGGACTTTCCCAGCAGTCCATTCTACAATCTTGCCCTGACATCCGCAGGACGGGATTTCCTTCAGCAGCGGCGCATTGACCTTAACAGCCCCCTGTCCCTTACGCTCTCCCGCACCAGAACCCCCTCCACCAGCGAAGCTGAACGGAAAGAGCTCTGTGAAAATCTGGTCATCACGGAAATTGAAGGCCAACCCATCACTCATGATGGCCCTCCCATAAAAGTGCCAGCCAGAGACTTCATCAGCGCAACACTACAGACAACCCTTACCCCCCAGGGACACTGGCGTGACACCGGCGCCATACACCTGACAACCATCCAAGACCAATCAAAAGTCTGATCCGCCCTATCTCCCAGCCTCCCTCACCGCCCCAAGAAAGTCTACGCCATGGATGCCATATCTCCCGACGCCCTGAAGCGCGTATCTTCAGCACTTGCCACCACTGCAGAAACCCTTTCTGCCTGGATGGAGCACAACAAGCCTCATGCAAGGGAAGGGAGAGAGGTGCGTGCTTGCCTGCGTGCTGCGCAGGCAATCGATCACACCGCTGATGCACCCCAGACAATTGCCGTTTATGGAGCCTCCCAGGCGGGAAAATCCTTCCTGACCGGCGCCCTGACCTCTCCCGAGACCGGCCCCCTCATCATCGACTTTTCAACTGACCACCAGCTGGACTTTCTGAGGGAAATCAACCCGCCAGGCGGTAAGGAATCCTCCGGTCTTGTCTCCCGCTTTACCGTAACCCCTCCCTCCCTCCCCACAAACGTGGGTGCGGACACACCGATTTGCGTCAAACTGCTCTCGGCAAGAGATGTGGTCTGTATTTTAGGGAATACCTATTTCAGGGACTTCAAGCTTACCGAAGATGCTGTTAAAACCACTGACATACTTGAAACCATAAAAAACATCATCCCACGCGAAAAAAACGATCCGCAGCAGGAACCATTTTTTACGAAAAATGATGTTGAAGCATTGCAGGATTATTTTAACAGCTCGTTCCTCTCTGAAAAAAGCTATACGCCATTTTCATCAGACGGGACTGATAATGAATATTGGGCTTTTCTCGCAGAGAACATATCTTCATTTGATCTCGATACAGCCATAAAAGCTCTTTCTCCATTATGGGGTGGTCCGAGCTCGCCTTTCACCGATTATGCGCACAAACTGCTCAAAGCCCGCTTCAGTCTCGACAGGGATGAACTGGCTTTTTGTAATCCCGATGCCCTGAACGCCCCCAATAATGGCAGCATACTGAATGTTGAAACCCTGTGGGGTCCGGGAGCCAGCATGAATACCGCCCTGAAATCCCCCAGTGGAAAACTGGTTGGAATGGGGCGTGACGTTGCAGCGGCCCTCATCTCAGAGCTTATTCTCCCCTTGAAGGCAGCACGGTGGGAGTTCCAGAAAAAGCGGATCGATTTACTTGACTTCCCCGGAGCGCGATCCCGTGGGGAATATCCATCACTCAGCAAGGCCACGAACATCCCCGAGCTTTTTCTCCGCGGGAAGGTCGACTATCTGTTCCACCTCTATAAGAGCAACAATGACCTGACATCTGTCCTGTTATGTATTGGCGACAGTAACCAGGAGGTCGTTAGCCTGCCGGCGATGATTGATGGTTGGGTCAACACGACCATTGGCGCTACGCCAGAAGAGCGCAGCACCCAGGATAACTCCTTATTTATCATCCTGACCAAATTCGACACGGCATTAGCCTCCACGCCAGGACGGCCAGATGATGGAGTTGAACGCTGGGACACGCGGCTCGACGCTTCTATCATCAATTATTTCAAAAACTCTCCCTGGCTTAATGCGTGGGAACCCGCCCAGCCAATATTCAATAACATCCAATGGCTGCGCTCCCCCTCCTATGGGGATACGATCTACGATCGCGATGCCCAGAAAAATGAAACTACCATGCTCCCTGGCTTCAAGAGCCGGCTGCCAAGCCTCAAAACAGGGTACGACAGTTCAGCAAAAGTCAGAACCTACATCAGGAACCATGACAAAGCCTTCGATGCCGTACTCAAGCCCAATGATGGCGGTGTCAGCTATCTTGCCGAGCGTCTCCTTCCTCTCGCAGAAAAAGATATCAAGACCAGCAAGCTGTATCTGAAGCTGCGCAGGATACTCCAGAACCTGCAGGAGACAGGGAAGAAATTCTACTTTGACAATTCGCAGGAAGCCGTTCACGCCGAAGCAGAGCGCTCCGTGGATAATTTCATCAGGGCAACCTGCCTCCCTCTCGCCCAGAAAGGACGGTTTGGCGTACTGCTCCAGCAACTCTCCCTCAGTGCAGAGCTTGTTACTCGGGAATGGATTGCCTTCAACAAAACCAAACCGCAGACCACTCACCAGGAAATTCAGTTACTTGAAAGTCTCCTCTCACCCTCTCCAGCCGAGAAAAACGTGTCCGCTGACGCTGCACCAGAGGAAGATGATTTTGACCGTTTCGCCGCACATATCCTAAAATATTGGGAAGACCATTGCCGGGAGAAATTCTCTTCTGACAACATGAGTACCGAAAGGGAACGAAACTGGCTTCATGTCAACAACGATGCCTTCTCGCCTTTCCTGGCACAACTTTTCAAGTTGGCTGAAACGAACAATCTGGCTGGAGACATTGCCAACATTTTGCGCAACACATGTAAAAATGTCAGCAAGCTTGTCCAGAATGGCGAAAAACCTGGAATCCTTACAGCCGAGACCATCAGCAATTTTGTGACATGGCTCGGATATCCCCCCGTTGACAAAAAGGACGCCCCAGCAAACCGGCCGGTTCGTAAAGAAACGGGTATGCCAATCTTCCTTCTTCCCGAAGATCCAGCCGGGAAGCTCTATCCAGATCTTCCGAACATAGGCAATAGCGGCGTACTTTTCCTCCTGGACTGGGTCACCGCATTGAAGGCCCGTTTCCGGGAAGCCGGTCCGCAGTATGACGTGGAGGAGAATGCCAAGCTGGGCCAGTACCTGGAGACACTGAGCAGGCTCGACAATGCACATGATAACGGGAAAGACATAAACAGATGAATCAGATTACCCTTGCCGACAAAGCCATTCCATTACAAGCAGAGATGACTCTTGGCCTGGTCATTGCATCGGGTGACGTCTCGACGCAACAGAACGTCACTGTGCAGGTTGACGACACATTCCTGCCGGATTGCGCAATAATCTCGCATGACGGGCATATGGTCATTGCCCTTCTTCCGCGCAAGCAGGCCGAAGCCTGCATTGACCCGCTGGCCGCTTCCGCTGTCAGTATTCCGGCGCTCGGCATAACAGAAGCAGAAATCGACTGGGTTGGCTTCCCTGCGAACAGACAGCCCCAGACGGCTTCACAAATCCTGCAAATGGCATCGGAGACAGAAGAAGAGCAATCCCAACAACAGGCAGCCTTCTCTCCGCCTCCTGCCGCCCCCCCCGAAGCCGTGCCTTTTCCACCACCTGATGCAACGACCACCCAGCATCCTGCCGACGGGACGCCTGAAGACAAAAAGCCGGAGGATGCACCCGAGACAACGCAAGCGATGGATAAAACGCCTTCCTCCTCCAGGAAGAAGGGACTGCTCATCCCGGCAGGGGGGGCAGTGATCGCACTCTGTCTTGCCACGGCAGGAGGATGGTTCTGGTTTCACAAACCATCTTTTCTCGCAACGCCTGCTTACCAAAACATGAGTCCGGCAGATGCCGTCAAGCAGCTGGTCACCCCGGCTGCCATTGGTCAGGAGGGGTGGCGACGTATCCGTGCAGGCCAGGGTGACGCAGGACTGCGGCTGCTTGGGTATGCAGCAACCAAACATGACCCGGTCTCCCTCCAGAGAATGGGAGAGCTGTATGATCCTGCCAGGTTCCGTACCGACGGCCCCATTCCTCAGCCCAATCCCCGGGAGGCAGCACGCTACTACCGCGAGGCCCTTCTCGCAGGAAATCAGGACGTTCGCAGTGAACGGGACAGCCTGCTCGCAGCCCTTCGCAAGAAAGCCGAAAATGGCGACCAGGAGGCCGCTTTCACCCTTCAGGAATACGCACGATGACCCCAACATTTCTTTCTGCCAGCACGCTGTTCTCCTTTTCTTCCAAAAAAGCCAGGATCATCACAAGACTGATGGGGTCCACCCTGTGCGGAATAATCGCCCTCACCGGGCAGCACGGCTTTGCCGCTCCTTTGCTGCAAAGGGCAGGGGGCACTCTTTATCAGCAAATACTTACACAGCCTGGGGCCATCATCACGCCAGATGAACACACCGAACAGGGCACCCCTTCTCCAGGATTTCTGGCCTATTACGTCTTTGCCAGGGCGAATGACAAACTTCAGATTGGCAGTACGAAAGATCATCCCAATGGCTGGATCAAGGCATCCCAGACACTCAGCTGGAATCATCGCCTGAATGCCCAGTTTGCTCCGCTGGCAGGTCGATCGCGCGCCATCTTCATGAGCACCCGGCAGGCCGAAGAGAATCTGCTGAATGGGAATGACCCTGCCGCCGATGCCCGGGCCATCCTCAGCGCCGGAGATCACCAGCCTCCCAACAGCCAGGCTGCCGCACTGGAACCTGATGCCTGGATTGATCAGAAAAAACATTTTTATCTGCTGCCCATCCTGGACGCACATAATAGCGAGCCCGATTATACCGGTGCCATGCTGATGCACGTCGCCGGGGCCACCTTGCCTCCCCCCCACGAACAGAAAAGCGACGCAGCACCCCCATTCCGCGCAGGTCTGGTCTTTGTCATTGATACGACACAGAGCATGCAGCCTTACATCGAGCAAACTCGCAATGCCATCAATGACATTGTCTCACAGATCAACAACGCTCCCCTGGGACACAATTTCCGTTTCGGGCTTGTAGGCTTCAGGGATCAGTCCAGAAAGGATGATCCCAGACTTGAATATGCCTCAAAAATTTTTGCAACTCCCGATTTCACCCAATCGAGCGATGCCATCACCAGTCAGATCGCTTCCGTCAACGAAGCACATGTCTCCTCCTTCGGCTTCGACGAAGACCCCATCGCTGGCCTGAAAACTGCCATAACGGATATTGACTGGTCCTCCATGCAAGGCCGCTATATCATTCTGGTAACCGATGCCGGTGCCCGCGATGAACACAACCCTCTAAGTTCAACCCACCTTGGCATCACCGACCTCAACCGTTTGGCCGAAAAACACGATATTGCCCTCTTCGTGATCCATCTTCACACACCCGCCGGGAAAAAGTTCAACGATACTGACCGGGCAGAAGCGCAATACCGAACTCTCTCGGCATTCCCGAATACGTCCAGTCTCTATTATCCCGTCGGTAATGGTACATCCGATAATCTGACGAATGATTTCAACCTCGTTGTCCGACAACTGACACAGGCGATTCTGACTCAGGCAAGTCACATTTCCGGTCAACATGGCAGCCAAACGACACCTGAGGGCCCCTCCAATGACCGCATGGCCATTGTAGAGCAGGCCATGCGTCTGCGCTACATAGGCCAACGTGACAATGCCAGCCTTCCGCCCATGATCGAAGGCTATGTTGCAAGCACCGATCCTGTCAGCAATAAAACTGCCTTGCGCGTCAATTTGTTGATGAAGCGAAATGAAATGAGCAATCTCGCCTCTTCGCTTGAAACCATTCTGGACCAGGGTGAACAAAGCCAGCTGGCTCCCGAGCAATTTTTCCAGCGGCTGCAATTTGCCTTCGCAGCCTCGGCCCGTAATCCGGATGCCCTCTCACATGATGGCGATGCCGCCCATGGAACACTGGGCAGCCTGCTGCCGGAATATCTGAATGGCCTTCCCTATCGGTCTCGGATTGCCCAACTCACCCAGGAGCGCTGGAATAGCCTGAGCGCCGGGGAACAGGACGCCATACTCAGCGACCTGCGTGCGCTTATTGAACGCTACAAGCTTTATGAAAGTGATACGGACGGCTGGCATTCCATCAACGGGGGCAATGATGAGGATGAAAAAGTTTATTCCGTAGGGTTGGATGACTTGCCTTGAACACAGCCCCAACCATGGTTCAGAGTGAAAGCTGTCCTGCCGATCCCCCCCTTCTCCACGCCGAAGCCTTGACCTGGCAGGCACCGGGGGGGGATTTTACGCTCGAGATCCCCTCATTGACACTGCACAAGAGAACATGCCTCGGGGTTATCGGACCATCAGGATGCGGGAAAAGTACACTGCTTGGTCTACTTTCGCTCGCCCTTCTTCCAACAAAAGTTCGTTGCCTCTCTTTGCTCGAGAGGCAGCTCGCCCCTTATCTTTCACCCGGGTCACACACCACAAACCGCAAGCGTGAACGGCTATTCACTACATTACGGGCCAAGCATGTCGGTTTCATTCCGCAAACCGGCGGCCTTCTGCCGTTCCTGACAGCGCGCGAAAATATTGCCCTCGCTTTGAATGTGCTGGAAACTCCCCCCTCCGGGCAGAGTGCTGGGCACATCGACATGCTTGCCGAGCGGCTCGGGATCATATCCTGCCTTGAAAAACTGCCCTCTCAATTATCTGTCGGTCAAAGGCAGCGTGTTGCCATCGCACGTGCCTTAATTCACACACCCCCTATCCTTCTGGCTGATGAACCAACAGCTCCCCTTCACCCTTCCCAGGCTGCGATCGTCCTGGATCTGCTACGCAATTATGCAGAAACACAAAACGCCGGCGTCATTGTAGTAAGTCATGACATAGACGCCCTACAGAAGGCCGAATTTTCACTGGTTCAGGCTCAGATGAAAGGGAATAAAACTATCATCCACAATTAACAATTTTCATATATAACTTTCTCTAAAGGAAACGCTCATGCCGTCCCGGGGTCACACGCACTTTCGTCACCTTCTTCTTGCCTGTCATCTAGCCTGGCAGGACCTTTTTTCCAATAAAATACTTGCCCTGTGTATTGTAAGTGGTCTTGCCAGTACTCTGCTGCCCATGTTGCTCCTTGCAGGATTGAAGGCAGGTCTCGTTGATCATATGCAACAGACTCTGCTGCACGACCCCTCGGCATTGGAAATTTCAAGCGCCCGAAATTATCCTTACTCCGAACAACAACTGGAGGCCTTGAGAACCGACAAGAGAGTGACCTTTCTCCTTCCCAAAACACGCACACTCGCCGCAAGCGTACGGTTACAGGCAACCAACACAACGTCAGTATTCGAGGGAACAGACGCCGAACTTCTTCCATCCTCTCCCGGAGATCCTCTTCTGGGAAAGAGAATTGAAATACGCCTGGCAAAATTACATGCGCAGATTTCATCTCCAGATATCCCTGTTGTCATGTCCGCCCATCTGGCAGAACACATGCACCTTCAACCCGGGGACACCTTCGTCATGCTCATTGACCGACATGCCGCAGGCGCTGCAAAAATGGCTCGCATACAATTAAACGTTGCTGCTATCGCAGACGAGACCGTTACATCCCGCTTCCAGCTATTCGTGTCACTTCCTGTAGCGCAAGCGGCCGAAGAATGGCGCGAGAACACCAACCTCTCCTCCTGGCAGGAAGCCCTGACCCTGGGCGAACAAAAAGCAGCTGATTTCCTGAAAGCACGTACACCAAAGGCAACATGGCCCGGCTTCAGACTTTATGCGCGTTCACTATCTGACGTCATCACATTGGACAGAGATCTGACACATCAGGGGTTAAGCATAACCAGCGAGCTTCCCCGTGTTAAAACCATTCTTAATATCAATCAGCAAACAACACATCTTTTTCATCTCATGGCTTATATCGGGGCCATAGGCTTTGCCGTTACTTTGGGTACGGCCATCGCAGCGGAAACTGAACGAAAGAAATTCCATCTCGCAAGCCTGACATTTCTTGGACTGAATAACGCTCGTATCATCCCTGTCGTGCAGACCATTCTCCTGGCCACTGGAGGAACCTGCCTCGCCTTTTGCATAGCCTGGGGATTAAGCTGGCCCATGAATCGCATACTTCACAACACGTTTCTACAAGACGAAACGTCAGCCTCCTCCATAAATATTACAATCGCCTTTGCCTTGCAGCTAGTTGCTTATATCATCCCAGGATCGACCATCATGGCCTGGGCAACAACACGCTCCCTGCACCGGGTTTCACCATGGCAAGGCATATGCAACTCCTGACAGCCTGTCATCATGATTGACATGCCTTTATAAGCAAAGGACCACCAATGTCTTATTTACATTTCACTACAGCAACAGAATTTTTAGCATTACGGAAACCATCCCTGCGCATCATGCCTCAACTTCGCCCATCAGCGCCCGTCTTTGTCTTGTCAGCCCTGCTCTGTACAGGTCTCTCCAGCCACACAGCACGGGCACAGTGCACAACCTCCACTCCAGCACAGGTCAGCTGGAACAAAGCCATCTATGACCCCAAGCCTTCACCAGATTCCGATGCCGAGGAACTGGTTCTTCCCATGCCCTGCGGAGGGGCCATGGTTTTTCGCCGTGTTGAAGTACAACCTACATCAGCCAGCACAGGAGATGCCGCTTTCATGGCAAACCGGCGGATCACAATTGGCCAGGCCATGGATTTGAAAAGTACTCAGGCCTCCCATAGCAATGGCTATAACCTTTTCATACATGAAGCCAATCTTGCCGCTCCCTTTACTGATAAAAATCAGCATCCTGTCTACTATATCGGAAAATATGAGGTAACCGCGGCGCAATATAAACTTGTCATGGAAGGTCAGGGGGCTCCTCCCCCTCAGCGCAGGAATTTTCCTGCCAGCAATATCTCCTTCCTGGAAGCACAGCAGTTTGCAGAGAAATGGACGAGCTGGCTCATGAAGAATGCTCCTGACCGTCTGCCGAAGCGAGGAGACAAGCCCGGCTTTATTCGCCTGCCAACTGATGCTGAATGGGTTTTTGCCGCTAGTGGAGGGATCAAGAACAGTTCCCTGAACACACAACCTGCCCCTTGGCCACAACCGGGCAGCGATTGCCAGAATCAGATTGATGATTGCATTGTTGGCAGCAGTCAGGGGATTTCTACCGATCATGGCGTCATCCCCAAACCGATTGGATCACTCAATATAGCCAATCCCCTCTCCCTGTACGATATAGTCGGCAATGTCAGTGAGATGGTTCTTACACCCTACCAGATGAGGGCTTACCTGCATTACTGGAACCAGGGACTTACAGGCGGGACGCAAGTTTTCGGAGGCAGTGTCCTGAATTCCGCCAGAGACATTTCCAGCGCTTATCGTGCGGAATTTGCCCCTTATGACGACAATGGAGACGCAAAGCGTGCTCCTGAGGTCGGGTTCCGTGTTGTCATCGGTGCCATGACAATGAATAGCCTACAGGAAGCTTTGAAAGCACAAAAAGGGTTCGCTGCGCTGGTCAATGATGCTGCCAACGCTGATACCAGCAAGGTCAAAGAAGAGCATGCCAACGAAAACGATGCTCTCAAAAACCTCCAGTCTGCCCTGAGCCAAAGTGACCAGAACAAAGCTGAGCTACAAGCCCGTCTTACCCAATTGAACCAGGCTATGGAGGCTGCACGGGAGGCACAAAATCAGGCCAATGCAGAACGTAACCAAGCTGACCTGGATAGCGCTGTCGCCAACCTGACTACTCTGTTGACACTCAGCAAGCAGATCGCCTCGAACAGGATTGACATTGTCAATTATACGGCTTTCGTCAATGATCCTGACAATGCCCGTAACCCCAATCTGAGCATCTATAAAACCTCCATCTCGACAGAACAGGTTTCGCTTGATGATACAGTGAACGCTTACCTCGGCCTGTTAAAAACAGTATCCCGCAATAGTCAAAGGGATACCCGTCTGGAGGATGCCAAGACCATCATAGTAAACAATCTCAAAAATAATTATAAAGACCTTCCCCTTTCCAGGCGCCTCGACTGGCTAGACATAGCCATACAAAATACAAAAGACATATCCTCCGGTAAATCCCTCGATGCTGAGCGGGATATTATTGCAAAAATAGAACAGGCGGCTCATATGCATTATTATAACAGATAAGGAAAAAGCACAGGGATACTTCATATCCCTGTGCTTCCATAAAACTAGCAAAAACAATTTAAAATATTTTAAAGTGAATGAGTTTCAGCAGATTTCTTGTTGAGTTCGTCAACTTTAGAAGCATATGCTGCATTATCTATTTTAATGCTATAATCGAAATGACTCTTTATCTGAGACACATTCCTGATTTTTTCAATCAACTCTTTCATTTTATCGGAATCGCCATCAGCTTTTGCCTGATCATACTGCTGCTGCAGGGAAGCCTCCTGTCTAAGAAGATCATCACGCTGCGCTTTTTCCTTAGCAATCTTCTGTTGTAGCTGCGCCATTTCCTGACGTAGTACGGCAATCTGCTGATTGATGGACATTAGATGAGCATCTTGTATCTGAACAGCCTGTTCCTGCACGCTACGCTCATTTGTCAAAGCCTTTGTTCTTTTCTGGTAGCCTCCCCCAAACGAACAAGCCATCTGGGTAAACATTTCATCCTGTTTATTCGGGTCACAATCTGCTGCTGAGCAACCAGCCAAAAACAGCATAAGAGATGCTGTTGAGAGAGATACATACAATGAGCGTCTCTTTAATACCTTAACAATCATAACATACCCCCTTTCATACAGAAAAACGCCTAGTAAAAATAATATACTAGGCGTCCTATCAAGAAAGGGAGCATATAAATATATGCTCCCTTCAAGATATATAATTTCAAATATTAATCGCCATTATTCTGAGCATTAGACTTTGCAAGCGCATCGCTCTTGGTCTGCTGCAGTTTGTTAGCCATTGCCTTATATTCCGCTACACGCTGCTTCTCATTTTCCAAAACAGCATTTTTACGAGCAATAACCTGATCCTGGGCTTTCGCAGCATCGCCTTCAAGACCATTTTTCTTGGCGACTGCTTCATCATAAGCCTTCTGGGCTTTCTGCACATTCGCCTGAGCAATACGCAGCTTTTTCTTGGTCGTGGCAATTTCAGCGTTCAAACCATTTTCCACAGCCTTCTGCTGCTCATTATTTCCCTTGGCTTGAGCATGCAACGTCTGAAAAGCCAGGCCAGCACCGGCACCAATCAAGGCACCTTTCTTCCCCCCGGCAACTCCTCCAATGGCGGCACCGTTGGATGCAGTCCCTGCATTTTCGATATCACTCAAGAATCCTGCATAACTACTCTGTGTCGAAAACGCAAAAACGGCACATGCTGTTATCGCAAAAATAGAACGACGCATACTCTGAAATCCTTCTTTAATGTTCCTGAAATATCAGGTACAGCATCATGCTATCATTGTTTTATGTTAACACAAAATTTTATATTTTGACTCAAATAGAAGGTTAAATGCAGAATCAGACACTTGAAAGAAATTCTCTGGACAAGTCTGAAAGAATAAAGAACAGTGACAACCCACTACGGCGAGGGCATCCTTGCGACGGAAGCCGGTGCCCCCCTTTCATACCGTTCCTCCATATTCAGAAAGAACACGGAGAGAGTATCTCCCTAGGCAACTCTGATTTGGGCAACCAATCAGCCCACTGGCCGAAAGTTACGAAAGCCTGGACATGAAAAAGACACAGTTTTTCGGCTACACAGCCATGACATTGGCTGGCACCGAAGCGCAATCTATGGCGATATCCCTGTTTTCAACGGAGCCTTCAAGGCAAAAGAAGAATACGCCTTAGAGTTCCAATCCGATCCCTGACAGGAAAAGCATTTTCCAGAAATGATGGTGAAAAGAATAACCGAACAGCATCTTCCCTAAGGGAAGATTTCATACACGACACGGTTCAATCTAGTTAGAACGGCTGACACTGTTCATGGTTTTCTAAAAGGAAATAGGCCATGGATCACAAGAAAAACCCACTGTTTCGATCTGCGGCCTAATCCTGAAATCCCATTTCATTCAATTCCTTGATGACAGGAACAAGCTGCCAAGCATTAACTATTTTAGTTCCAGACCTACGCAGATCATAGTCTTATCCGACAGCCTACCTCAGAAAAGCTTACACTTCTCTCAAATGGCGTTGAATGGCCCTTATATGCGCATGATAGCAAGCAATCGCCAAATCAGCCATTCTAGGGAGATTACAAGTTCCCTTTATTCATGACAGATGGTTGGGGAACGTGTGGACCCACGGGAGGAGCATGGCTATCTGGTTATTTCTGATTTTGTGGGTATGGATGCGGGGGTAGGATTTGAACCTACGACCTTCAGGTTATGAGCCTGACGAGCTACCGGGCTGCTCCACCCCGCGTTGGTGGGTGGTTTTTATGGGGGTGGGTGAGCGAGGGGACCTGGCGGCGA